>NZ_CP128187.1:2400000-3600000 GCF_035207705.1 Maribacter sp. BPC-D8 | reverse complement strand
GGATCGGTAGTAACAGTAACAAATACTGAGGACCCTTCTTCAATGAAAATGGCAGATTGGGCTTACTTTCAAGGTTCATGGAAGCAAAACTCAGATATTACTCTAGAGGTTCCTGAAGGTGCAAAAGCTGAAGATTATATGTTTCAAGTTGGGAAACAAGTAAAGTTTGATGTTCTTGGTAAAATCGTAGATGATGCTAAAGCAAAGCTTAAAGCTGACAAGAAGATTGATGGAAAGGTGCAACTTATTTTAGTAAATGCTCCTAATGATGGTAATTTTGAATCAATGCAGTACTTTTTAACTTTAGAACCTATGTCTGGTGGTACTAGTTTTGATTTTCAATACCAAATGGATGGGACTTTAATTAAATATGATTATTAAAAATAGTTCAGAGTATTGAACACTAAGTAGTACGTACAAAGTGAAGGAGTAATTCATTACTTTGTACTACTTACTAAATACCGAATAAAATGGCAAATTTAAAGGAGATACGTAATAGGATTTCATCGGTTTCTTCAACGATGCAGATTACCAGTGCTATGAAAATGGTATCTGCTGCAAAATTGAAAAAGGCGCAAGATGCTATTACAGCAATGAGACCTTATGCAGATAAATTAACTGAGCTACTACAGAACTTAAGTGCTAGTTTAGAAGGTGATGCTGGTAGTGTTTATGCCGATAATAGAGTTGTGAATAAGGTTTTAATTGTTTCCGTTACTTCTAACAGAGGTCTTTGTGGAGCTTTTAACACTAATATTTTAAAGCAATCGGTTAATCTAGCAGATAATGTTTATGCTGGTAAATCGGTAGATTTTGTTGCTGTTGGTAAAAAAGCAAATGATTTTCTAGGTAAACGTTTTAATGTTATTGAAAATCATAGCGATGTATATGACGATTTAACCTTTGATAATGTTGCTGAAATAGCTGAGCGATTGATGGCCCTTTTTACAGAAGGTGCTTATGATCGTATTGAGGTTGTATATAACAAGTTCAAGAATGCAGCAACTCAAATTGTAATGACCGAGCAATTTTTACCTATTGTTCCATTAGAAGAAGTTGAAGAAACGGCAAGTGCAGATTATACTTTTGAACCTTCGAAATTAGAAATCATTGAAGAATTGATTCCTAAATCTTTAAAGACACAATTGTATAAGGGTATTAGAGATTCATTCGCTAGTGAGCACGGTGCTCGTATGACTGCTATGCACAAAGCAACCGATAACGCAACAGAAATGCGTGATCAATTGAAATTAACATACAACAAAGCAAGACAGGCTTCTATTACTAACGAGATTTTAGAAATCGTTGGTGGTGCAGAAGCATTGAATAGCTAGAACTGCTTTTGTAATTGATGACCAATCTTTTTGAAGTCATTAAAATTTTCAAAATATATTGATTTTAAAACCCCACCTAAAAGTGGGGTTTTTGCTTTTAGTTTACTTTTTTTACCCGACTTTTGTCTTGACCATGAAATCGAACAAAACCGCCTTACTTTTTATTTTCATTACCATCTTAGTTGATGTTATTGGTATTGGTATCATCCTTCCTATTATTCCCGATTTGATTATGGAGTTAACGGGTGAAGGTAATCACACGGCAATTATATACGGTATGTGGCTGACTACGGCTTTTGCGGGTATGCAGTTTTTGTTTTCACCGGTGTTAGGCGAAATATCTGATCGATTTGGTAGACGACCTATATTACTTTTGGCACTTTTAGGTTTAAGTATAGATTACTTGATTCATGCGTGGGCACCAACAATTACTTGGTTATTTCTAGGTCGTTTCTTAGCAGGAATTACAGGTGCTAGTTTCACTGTTGCCTCTGCTTACATTGCTGATGTTAGTACCAAGGAAAATAAGGCAAAGAACTTCGGATTAATTGGAGCGGCATTCGGAATCGGATTTATAATCGGTCCTGGTATTGGCGGATTTTTCGGAGAGATCAATATTCGACTTCCTTTTTACATTGCTGCTGGTTTAACGTTTGCCAACTTCCTTTTTGGTTATTTCTTTGTTCCAGAATCTTTAGCTCCTGAAAATAGAAGACAGATTAATTTTTCAAAGATGATTCCGGGGGTTTCTTTGTTTGCATTACGAAACTATAAAGGCATCCTGTTATTGATATCTGCTTTCTTTTTAGCGAATCTTGCTGGTCAGGCTTTACCATCAACATGGTCGTATTACGGAATTGAGCGATATGATTGGAATCCGAAACAAATTGGGTTGTCGCTAATGGTGGTTGGTCTTTTTGTGGCTATTGTACAAGGATATCTGGTAGGTAAGATTGTAACGAAATTTGGAAAGCGAAAAGTCATCATATTCGGATTTCTACTTTGGACAGTCGGTATGTTTCTTTTTTCATTCGCGAAAGAACCTTGGATGCTGTACGCATTCTTAATTCCATATGCATTAGGCGGTATTGCTGGTCCGACGGTACAAGGTGTAATTTCTAATCAAGTTTCAGAAAAGGAACAGGGAATCTTACAGGGATCCATTACTGGTCTGGTTAGTATTACTGCCATACTTGGGCAATTAATTTTTGCACCTGTATTTTATTATTTTATACGACCTGAGGCTTCTATTTACTTTCCGGGCGCTCCATATGCATTGGCAGCAGTATTTCTCTTAGCGGCTTTTATTTTGGCATCCACAGCTATAAAAAGAATGGATGTAGAGCCAGAATAAAACCTTTTTTCAATTTAGGATGTAACATTTTTTAATTTTTGAATCTAAAGGGTGAACAAAACAAAAACTCTTACGATGAAAACTATTAAAATATTACTATTCGGATTGCTAATTCTTTCCTCTCTTTCAATAACTGCTCAAGCCGAACCTTTTAAAGTTGAAGTTACTGGCGAAGGAGATCCAATTCTATTGTTTCCAGGATTTACCTGTACTGGTGATGTGTGGAATGAAACTGTAAGCGAACTATCAAAAAACTATGAATGCCACGTATTTACCTTTGCTGGATTTGGCGATGTACCCGCTATTGAAAAACCATGGTTACCCAAAATTAAAGACAGAGTTGTAGAATATATTTCAGAGAATAAATTAGATAATGCTGTTTTAGTAGGTCATAGTTTAGGTGGTGCGTTGGCATTGTGGATGGCGGCAGATGGCAATTCATATAAAGAACTAATCATCGTCGACGCTTTACCATCAACGGGTGCTTTAATGATGCCCGATTTTAAAAGTGAATACATGGTTTATGATTCTCCATATAACAAACAGCTATTAGCTATGAACGATACCGATTTTGAAGCTATGGTACAGCAAATGGCGAATAGTATGACTAAAGAACAATCAAATCTAGAAAGAATAAAAGATTGGATGATTCAGGCAGATCGAGAAACCTATGTCTATGGTTATACCGATTTATTAAAGTTAGATTTACGTGAAGATTTGGCTAAGATAAATACACCGGTTACGATACTAGCCGCTACAGAACCTTATGGCTTAGAAATGGCGAAATCTACTTATGAGCTACAATATAAAGCGCTTACAGAATACACTATTGAATTTGCTAATGGATCATCTCACTTTATTATGTATGATCAGCCACAATGGTTTATCGAGAATCTTAAAAATGCGTTGAACGACTAATGGGGTCTAAAGAAATTATATATCAAAAGATTTATAAGGAAAACTACCCCAAAGTTATGCGACTGTGCATGGGGTATACGGTAGGTGATGAGTCTCTTGCCAAAGATCTAACTCAAGAAACTTTTATTAAGGTTTGGCAGAATTTAGACGGATTTAGAAATGAAAGCGGACTCTCGACTTGGATCTACCGAATTTGTGTAAATACATGCCTGGCAGAAATAAGACGAAAACGTAAAAAGGATAAAAATCTACAAATTGATAATCTTCAGGTTAGCGCTTCTAATGATGACTCGGCTGAAAAAGAAGATATGTTAATTCAGCTTTACAAATGCATCAATAAATTAAGTAGTACCAATAAAGCCATAATATTATTGGAGTTAGAAGGATTGCCGCAGCTAGAGATTTCTGAGATAATGGGAATCAAGCATGAAGCCATCCGTACTAGAATACATAGAATAAAACAACAACTTACAAAATGTGTCCATAATGAATAATTTTGAAGATTTACAGAATAAATGGCAAAACCAAACTACAGTTTCTGCCACCGAAGACGGATTTCAAGCGCTTTTAAAAAGTGTAAAATCCATAGAACAAAAACAACGAACAGGTAACGTAGTTTTAACCATTACGATTATCATTTTGGTTGCGTTTCTACTATATGTTTCCGGTTATAAAAGCACTACGTTCTTACTAGGTATAGGTTTAATGATCGGTAGTTTAGTGGTTAGAATAGCTATTGAATTGTATAGCTTAAAGAAGTTAAGAACTATTAATTTCAGCAAAGAATCAAATACTTTTCGCAACGATTTAACCAGTTACTATAGTTTCAGAAAATATACACATTACTTAGTTACACCTTTGGCTGCAGGAATTTATACCGTTGGGTTTATAATTTTATTACCATTATTTAAGGCTACTTTATCAAACGGATTTTATATCTATATTCTATGCTCATCAGTAGTGTTTTTAGTGGTTTTCTCTGTGTTTTTATACAAACAAGCAAAGAGTGAACTCTTAAAATTGAAACAATTACAAATAGAGGACTAAGCCATTAATTTGTGATCACCATGTTAAATGACTTATTAAACCCATATTACTTATTATCTTTATAAGAATAATATGGGTCTAATGAAATACGTACTTAGTTGCTTTATACTTTTTTGTCTTTGTTTAACCAGCTGCACCTCGCAGAAAAAACTACAAACGGAAACTCCGTTCGAAATCGGTAAAGCTAGTAGTCAACCCTATGTTGGTGGACGAGAAGAAAGCGGTTCTGGTACAGAATTACGTATTCCGGTGTCATTCCTTAATACTACTGACATAGAAATTAAAGAGATTTATTTTCGTGGTAAGCAAGTAAAAGCACTTGTAAACACTGTAGATAATCAAGAAATGATTGTGGTTAGAATACCTAACAACAACCCTGAATCATCTGAAACATTAGATTTAAAATTAAATAAAGATGAGGCTGTTATAAGTTATAATGAAGATGGAGAAATGAAATATGCTAAAATAAATGGCATAAAACAAAAGCAACCATTAATTTATAAGGGCGCACCCAAAAACTAACTTTGTAACTAGGCTTTTAATAGGTACTTTTATCGCCTGAATGTATAGTGCTTGAATCCACTCAAAAAACTTTTTAAACAAACTGCAATCTATGGCTTGGCAACTGTCTTGCCAAGGATGCTTAATGTCATATTGGTGCCTATTTATACTGGTGTAATGAAGCCAGGTTCATATGGTGAAGTTGTTGTGATTTTTGCATATTTTGCTATTTTCAATGTCTTCTTAGCTTATGGTATGGAGACTGCCTTTTTTAGATTCTATAAGGATACAGAAAATAAAAAAAGAGTGGTTTCGACATCATTGTTGTCCATTTTGGGATCAACTTTGCTATTTATGCTCATTGGGTTTCTGTTTAAATCTTCGTTATCCGATGTTCTTGAAATATCAAATGAGTATATAGGCTATGTCTTTTGGATATTGGCTTTAGATGCTTTAGTTATAATTCCGTTTGCTTGGTTAAGAGCAAATGAAAGACCTATGCGTTATGCCATAGTAAAGTTGATAAACGTAGTCTTAAACTTAGGGTTGAATTCCTTTTTCTTAATTTTTCTTCCCAAAATTGCAGCAACAGATAGTTCAGGTTTCTTAGGTTCTATCTACAAACCAGATTTTGAGATTTCATACATCTTAATTTCTAACTTGGTTTCAAGTGCTGTTACATTAGTTTTAATGTTAAGGGTTTATCTACGAAGACCATATGTTTTTGATATGGATATTTGGAAGAGAATGCTAAAATATGCCATGCCGGTTATGGTGGCAGGTATTGCATTTACCGTTAATGAAGTGTTAGATAAAATTTTGCTCGAGAAGATATTACCTATAGAAATCGCTAGTGATGAAGTGGGTAAGTACGGGGCTTGTGTAAAATTAGCTGTATTTATGACGCTATTTGCAACTGCATTTAGAATGGGTATTGAGCCCTTCTTTTTTAGTCATTCAGACACCAAGCATCCACAGAAAGCATATGCTCAGATAACAAATTACTTTGTAGTATTAGGGAGTATCATATTGTTGGCGGTAGTGGTTTTTTCTGATGTATTAAAAGTTCTTTTTGTGCGTGATGAAGCGTATTGGGAAGCGATGCCTGTAGTGCCAATAATTTTATTAGCGGCTTTTTTCTTAGGTATCTATCACAACCTTTCTGTTTGGTATAAGGTTACAGACCGTACAAAATTCGGAGCTTATATATCCATGATCGGCGCCGTTTTGACCATAATTGTCAATTTAATTTTCATTCCTTATTTTGGATATATGGCATCTGCCGTGGCAACTTTATTAGCTTATGGCACCATGATGTTGCTTTCGTTTTATTTCGGACGTATGTATTATCCTATCCCATATAACTTCAGAAAAATTATCTTTTACTTAGTAGTATCTATCTTGTTTTCTGCAATATCATTTTACATTTTTGATAGAAATCTTTTTATTGGAATACCGCTATTATTGTTGTTCTTAGGCTTGGTGTATAAACTGGAGTTTCAGAATCTTAAAAAATTATATTTAAATAGATGAACATAAAAATAATTAATAAGTCGAATCACGACTTACCGCATTACGAGACAAGTGCTTCTGCAGGTATGGATCTAAGAGCTAACCTTACCGAGGCTGTTATATTACAACCTTTAGGTAGAGCTATAATACCAACTGGTCTTTTTATTGAGTTACCTGTTGGTATCGAAGCGCAGGTAAGACCTAGAAGTGGTCTTGCCGCTAAAAAAGGAGTCACTGTACTTAACGCACCTGGTACGATAGATGCTGATTATAGAGGAGAAGTCGGAGTGATATTGATAAACCTTGGTAGTGAAGATTTTGTTGTTGAAAACGGAGAGCGAATTGCACAAATGGTCATTGCCAAGCATGAGCGTGCTGATTGGAATCTTGTCGATAACCTTTCTGAAACCGCAAGAGGCGAAGGCGGCTTTGGTAGTACTGGCGTAAAGTAGTTTCTAAATTGTAAATATGAAGAAGTTGATTTTTTTGGGCTTGCTTGTTGGTGTCTTTAATACGCCAATGCAGTCTTATGCGCAAGAAAATCAAGAATTAGAGGTAGAGCAAAGTGCTGAAGTTTTTCTGGAAGAATATTCTGATACTTTTCAAGAGAATTTTTTCGAGGGATTAAAGCATATGGGCATACGAAATTATGACCGTGCCATTACCTACTTTTTAGAATGTAAACGGCTACAACCACAAAATACCGTTGTTACTTTTGAACTTGCCAAGTTTCATTTGTATGATAAGCAATTTATACTCGCTCAAGAATATGCGTTAGAAGCATTGAACGGAGAACCAGAAAATTACTGGTACGCTGAAACTTTGGTTAATATCGTTGATGCTAGAAAATCTGTACTAGAAGAGGTGAAAGCAGAATTACCTTGGAGTAATCTTGAACTAAGGGGTAATTTGGCAGAAATCTATTTTTTAAACGCAGATTATGTTACAGCAAAGTCTGTTTTAAAGGGAATTAAAACGTCTAAAAAACAAAAGTATTTAGAGCAGAAAATTAATGACTCGATTGCGAAACAAGAAAAGTTAGTAGTACCTGTAGCAAATGTAGAGAGAACAGAATCTTCTGAAGATTTAAATAGTGTAGAAGGGTATAAGTCAAAAATTGAAACCTTGCTTAGTTCTGGTTCTGACAATGATATGTTACTTGAAACAACCGAAGAAGCAATGGAGCGTTTCCCTTCTCAGCCTTATTTCTATTATGGTAACGGAGCTGCTTTAAATAAAGCGCTGAAATTTAAAGATGCTATAGATATTTTAGAAACTGCTTTAGATTATATTATTGATGATACTGCCTTAGAAAATGCTGTTTATAAAGAATTGGCAAATGCATATACGGCGACCAATAATACGTCTAAAGCAAATATGTACCTTAGTAAAATTAAATCAGGATTTTAAATGACGAAGTTTTTGAATATGATGAAGATAAAATATGTTTTACTAATGGTTGCGATAGTTTTTATGGCATCTTGTAAAAGCACAAAGGTGATTTCTGGTGGTACTATAGATGCAAAATTATCGTCTAAATCGGTTATAAAAGCGCATTACCAAAATGAAGCAGGTTTTAAAACATTGGCAGGTAGGGTAAAAATTAATTATTCAGATGGTGAATCTTCTCAGGGTGTTTCCGTCAGCTTGCGAATGGAAAAAGATAAAGCCATTTGGATGAGTGCTCCATTGGGCATTGTTAAAGCTTATATTACTCCGGATAGGGTATCGTTTTACAACAAATTACAAAACGAATATTTTGATGGCGACTTTTCTTATTTAAGCGATTTGCTGGGGACCGAGGTTGACTTTTCAATTTTGCAAAATTTACTGACCGGTCAAGCAATAGTAGATTTAAGAGATGAGAAGTATGATATTGGTATATCTGAAGATAATTATAGGCTTACTCCGAAGCAGCAAGGTACTTTGTACAAAACCTTGTTTCAAATAGAGCCTAAGAATTTTAAAATGGCTTTGCAGCAATTATCCCAACCTGCAGACAAACGTTTGTTAGAAATTAAGTATAAAAATTATCAAAGTATAGATAAAGAAGTTTTGCCTAATGAGATTATGGTAAAGGCTATAAGTAAAGATAAGATGAATACGATTGACCTTGAGTTTAAAAATTTAGAATTGAACGGAAAAGTTAACTTTCCCTATTCAATACCAAAAGGGTTTAATGAAATAGAGTTGTAAGCAGATGTTGTTCAAATTAAAATATGGTCTTTTCCTATTAGTGTTGTTCACTACGGTATCCGCTTTTGCACAAACTAGTGAGCAAAAAGCCTTAGAGGAAAAACGCGAGCAGCTGCAAACTGAAATACGCGATATCAACCGATTACTTTTTGCCGAGAAAAAAGAGAAAGGTAATGTCTTGGATCAGATGGAGGCGTTGGATAAAAAGATTACCGTACGCCAACAATTAATTCGTGTTACCAATCAACAATCAAATTTGTTGAACAGGCAAATCAATACCAATATTAGAAATATAGGTAAACTAAAGAACGAACTGCAAGAGGTAAAGGACGAGTATGCTAAAATGATTCAGAAGTCATATCAGAACAAATCAAAACAGAATAGATTAATGTTCTTGTTGTCTTCAGAAAGCTTCTTTCAGGGATTTAAAAGGCTTCAGTATATGAAGCAATATACTGACTATAGAAAAGAGCAGGGAGCGCAGATATTGACTAAAACCGAAGAGCTTTCGCGTTTAAATTCAGATTTGAATGAAGAGCGTAAAGTAAAAGAGGTGTTACTGGCTCAAAACAAAAAGGCGAAAAATCAATTATTTGGTGAAATACAGACTCAAAAAGCATTATTAGGTACTATTCGTAAGAATGAGAGTAAGTATACCAGTGCTATTGATAAGAAGAAGAAAGAATCTAGAAAAATAGATCAGCAAATTGAAAAACTGATCAGAAGTGCTATTGCTGCTTCCAATAAAAAAACAGGAAGTACTACCAAAAATTCTAGCAAGTTCGTGTTAACTCCGGAAGCTACTGTTATCGCAAATAACTTTTCTGCAAATAAAGGTAAATTAATTTGGCCTGTAGAAAAGGGAATAAAAAGTCAAGGATTCGGAGTCTATGCCGATCCTGTTTATCCGGGAATAAAGCACCAAAGTAACGGAGTAATCATTGCTACTGATGAGGGCTCAAAAGCGCGTGCCATTTTTGAAGGGGAAGTCATTGCTATTTTGGCTGTACCAGGTGGTAATAAAGGGGTGCAGATTAAACACGGTAATTTCATTAGTACCTATTATAACCTTTCTGAGCTATATGTCAAAAAAGGAGATAAAGTAACTAGTAAGGAAGAGCTTGGTGTTGTTTATACTAATAAGAACAATGGTCAAACCCGATTAAAATTCTACTTATACCAAGATACCTCACGTCTTAACCCAGAAGATTGGGTGTATCGTCTTTAATATGTTTTTTATAACTATTAAGGGAGTTCTTTGCTAACCAAACGGACTGGTGTCTTAGCTCATTAGACAAATATTGAGAGAACGTAGCTGTGCTTGAAAGTGCTTTTCCTTAAGGCAGTTTGGGATATTTGCAGCTATAACTTTCTTGGCTACATGTTTGACTTTAGCCTACGGCGGATTAGTAAGTTTATTCCATCGCCTTTTTCATAACAGGAAGCATTGGTTTAGCTGCTCTTTATATTTGGAATAATGAGAGTAAAATGGACCTTACTTTTAAAGTAGATTTAAAGCAGTCGGAATTGGAAAAAGACTTATACCGAGAGGCTATTTAGTAAGAAGTGGTTGGTAAGAGAACCTTAAATGATAAAAGATATTCTTTGAGCTATCTCAACCTAACATATTTTCCTTTTAGTGAATTTTCAGAAACATAGATTAAAGGAACATCGCCTGAATTTAGACAATGTAAAAGAAATGGTTTGGTCATTTTTGATTTCCAACCTGCACAGGCGGCAGCAAGCCCATATCTAGGGTCTCCTAATTCTTTTCTTCTGTTTATTCCTAAATTCCAACATTTAGTAATAATTTTATCTTGCTCTTCTAAAGTTGGAATTATTTTATCGTATCCTAATACATCAAGAGTCCCACGCGATTTTGAATAATTTTCTTCACTCAGAATTTCTATAAAATCTGAAATAGTGCTATTTATTCTAAGATAAGCAGCGCAAGAATCTGCTAAAAAGAAATCATTATTAATATAGTTTTCTTTTATGTAGGACTTTGCGTTTTCATTACCTAAATAACCCAAAGCTTTGATGATTTCTATTTCAGTAGCATTATGGTTTTTATCAAACTCCATTTTTAATGCTTCCAATAATTCAGTAGCATATCCGGGTAGTTTATTTTTCTTAATTTCAATGGCTGCTTTTCTTCGCGTAACAGTAGATTTTCCAAGAAGATTTATTTTTAAGTTATCCATTAAATGTTTGTAAAAGTAATTTTTAAAATTGTGAATAAGGCTTAAGCTTTGTTGCCAAGTCGTTTTACGTTAATGTACTATAAATTGTCAGGTTCCATACAATATGAAGCAATATAGGTGGTCCTACTGATTTTGATTTGAAAAACAGTAATCCAGTTATGATTCCCAAAAAGAATGCCGCAAAAGTCTTATAAAAATTGAGCTCTAACATACCATCATTGTAGATGAAGTCAGTTAGATGTATTATGCCGAAAAGAAAAGATGTAATAAAAATCGAAAGTATGGGCGAATATTTTTCTTGAAGCCCTTTTTGTATATAGTTTCTAAAGAAAAATTCCTCAGAAAAAGGAATGATTAGGATAGATGCAATCGAGTTCAATTTCATTAGCTTGCTATAGTCTATTTCAAAATGGAATAGGTTGACGGGTATTTCATGGTAATAAAGAATTTGTAATATTTCCTGAAAGAATACGGCGGACAATCCTAGTAGTAATGCAAAAAGATAAAATTTAAGTGCGGTTTCAGATATTGTTAACCCATTCAGTCCGTTAACTTTGTATATAAAATAGAGAACAATTAATAACTGAGGCAGCGAATTAATGAACTTAGAATTCAGTATTAGCTCAAAAATGTCAAAGTGAATTCCAGTAAGAACCCACATACCTATCAATTCCAAAACAATTGCGAATAAAAATGTATGGAATATTGATTTAGGTATTGTCATATTTAAATACTTGCTAACAATTGGCTAAGCGTGATTAAATCGTTTAAAAAAGTTGGTTTTAAGTCTAAGCAAGAATTAGATTTATTCTCTTCTAATTAAAGATTTTGTTTTAATGTCTTAGAATATATTTATTATAACCAAAACTAAACAAAGCTTGTACTATCAAATTCAGAATTAATGGTATCCAAAGAAAACGTATTAATTCATCAAAATGAAATGCTGTAAAATGAGTCCAAATTTTAGTAATTCCAAACATAAAAATGGATGGTAAAAAGAAGGTCATTAAAACAAGAATTCTGCTTTTAATTCTACTTAAAAATACATAAGGTAAATACGCTATCAGCCATGTCACAGCTGCAATTAATGTTAAGATAATAAACATTCCAGCTTCCCCCTTTGGCTTAATTATAAATCCTAAAAGAATGAATGGAAATATATTCATCATTACGGCCATTAAATACATTCTAAGCGGATAAAAGTATTTTTTCATTACACCTAGATTGCATTTTTATGATAATTCTCAATAGTGATTATTACTATAAAATAAAGGAAATAGTCTTCTTACTTCGTAAACAAAGCTTTAAGTTCTGTTGCATTGTCAGGCGTCATTTTACCCGCCAATACTAAACTTAATTGTTTTCTACGAAGTGCGCCTTCAAAACGGGTAATCTCTAGGGGAGTTTCCGGCGTTAATTCTGGTACTTCAGTTGGCGTGCCTGTTTCATCAACAGCTACAAAGGTATAAATAGCTTCATTTGCCTTAGTACTCTTGCCACTGTAGCGGTCTTCTATCCAAACATCTATATAGACCTCCATAGAGGTGTTATAGGCTCTAGAAACAGCTGCTTCGACAGTAACTACACTACCAAGTGGTATTGCCAAGTTAAAAGCTACATGGTTTACAGAAGCGGTAACAGTAATTCTACGGCTATGTCTACCGGCAGCAATACTAGCTGCACGATCCATACGGGCCAATAGTTCGCCCCCAAATAAATTTTGAAGTGCGTTGGTCTCACTTGGGAGCACCAAATCGGTCATTGTTGTACGAGATGCTGCAGGAGTCTTTGCTTCCATTAATTAGAAATTTTCCGCAAAGATACGGGCATCAAGGGTACTAATAAAATGTGTGTAGGTTTATTTTTCGGTTAATAACCAAGCATCTTTAGACTGCGTACTTTTAATTTCACGCAATGCTTTTAAAGCATCGTTTGCATTGGTATAACTATCAAAAGTTACCATGTGAAGTCCGTAAGCATTCGTGCCATAATAACCTGCATTAAAACCGTTTGCCTTAAGCTGTTCGATTTTTCTATCGGCATTACCTCTAACTCTAAAAGCGCCGGCAACAATAAAGTGCGTTGCCTCATCTTTGTTTATAGCTAGTTTTGAAGTTGTAGTAGCTTCAACGGTAACCGTTGGTAATTCTAATGGCGAAAGGTCGAAGAAGGTAGCTTCTTGTATTTGCTTGTTTACAAACTCTTCAGCATCTTGTCTTGCAACTTGTTCGTTTGTATTTTTTTGTTGGTATGCACGATAACCGGTTACGCCTGTAGAAAATGCTAGCATTAGAATAGCAGCATATTTTAAATAAGGTCTAAAACCTTTAGTTTCTCTACGCTCAGGACTAATAACGAACGGGGTTTTTTCTTCTATTTCTACAACTTCTTCTTTTAAAATTTCTCTAGTTACAGGTATAGAGTTAAAATTAGAAAGTCCGAATGAAGAGGTTAAATAGTTTGTTTCATTTGCAGGTTGAAACAATATTTTGTCTTCATGGTTTCTAGCTAAAGAACCGATATTTTTAAGGTGTAAAGAAGTTTCTTGAATCAAGACTTCTTGCCAAGTTTTCACTTGTTTTTCAATTTCAACCAATGCTGTTTCATAAGAAACCTTCTCTGCATTTGATACATAAGAAACCAAAAGCCCATCATTTGAGATTAGCTGTCTATTGAAAACAATAGATTTATTTGGTGCGCTAAACGTATTGGTAACCACGTTTATTTTGGCAGAATTTTTTTGGGTAAGGAATGCTCCAAATCCAGGAACAACAACACAGTTGTACCTATAAAGTAAATCGCTTATATAGTGTTCTAAAACCATCGGATCACAAATATGAAGAAAATAAAGAGGTATAAAAACACCTTCGGTAACTTTTTATTAACATATTTTTTTCCCTTATTTGTGAACAAGAAATGAAAACTACACAACATACTGCTGATGAACTTGTTGCGATACTTCGGTTACAACATGTTCCAAATATAGGAGATATCCTCGCGAAGAAATTAATTTCACATTGTGGGAGTCCATCCGCTATTTTCGAAGATAAAAAGCAAAATCTTCTAAAAATCGATGGTATCGGCGCCCATACGATCAGACATTTATTTGACTTAGAACATTTAGAAGCTGCCGAGTCAGAATATAATTATGTGCTCAAAAACGATATTAGCTGCACTTATTTTTTAGATGAAGATTATCCTAAATATTTAAAACATTGTATTGACGGACCTATTCTTTTATTTCAGAAAGGAAATATCGATTTACAGAATCGTAAATTGATTAGTGTTGTGGGTACCCGTAATATTACGAGCTACGGAATGGCTTTTTGTGAACAGTTTATTGAGGAAGTAGCTCCGCTAGATCCAGTCATTATTAGTGGTTTTGCATACGGAGTAGATATTTGTATTCAGCGGGAAGCCGTAAAACATGGTTTGCAAACTGTAGGATGCTTAGCGCACGGTCTAAATCAAATTTACCCAAAAGTACATGCCAAGTATCAAGCTGATGTTTTAAAGAATGGTGGATTCTACACCGAATTCTGGAGTACCAGTAACCCCGAACGCGAAAACTTTTTAAAACGAAACCGAATAATTGCTGGCGTAAGTGAAGCTACTGTTGTTGTGGAATCTGCCGAAAAAGGCGGAAGCCTAGTAACCGCAGATATTGCCAATAGTTATAATAGAGATGTTTTTGCCGTACCTGGTAGAACAACTGATAAATATAGTTTGGGCTGCAATAATCTAATTAAGCAGCAAAAAGCACATGTAATGACTTCCGCTGCAGATTTAATTTATCTGCTAGATTGGGATATAGCAGAGAAACAAAATAAGACCATTCAGAGACAGCTTTTTATTGAATTAGATGAGATTGAACAAAATATTTACACTTATTTACAGAATAACGGCAAGCAAATTCTAGATAGTATAGCTTTAGATTGTAAACTGCCAATTTATAGAACATCTTCTACCTTATTGAATATGGAAATGAAAGGCGTAATACGGCCTTTGCCAGGTAAATTGTTTGAGGCAATCTGATATTTTACAAACCACTCGGTTGGTTTTCATGCGTGTTGCTTAAAATCCATCATTAAATGCTCACTTAATCGATATTTTCTAATTTAATATCGATAGATGAATGACAGAAGGTGAATTAATAAAAACAAAAAACCGACCACTAGGTCGGTTTTTCAATTTTATATGTTTTCTGGGTTATTAATTAATATCCCAACTTTTCACGAACTCTTTCTAATACGCCGTCCGCTACTTTTCTTGCTTTTTCAGCGCCTAAAGCCAAAGCATCATCAATCTCGTTTAGGTGGTTCATGTAGTATTCGAACTTCTCACGAGGTTCTTCAAACTTATTTACAATCACTTCATAAAGGGCTTGTTTTGCATGACCGTATCCATAATTTCCGGCTAGGTAGTTGGCGCTCATTTCTTCAATTTGAGGCTGGCTAGCTAGTAGTTTGTATAGCCCGAATATATTATCATTTGTAGGGTCTTTTGGATCTTCCATAGGGATACTATCTGTTTGTATTCCCATTATTTGTTTACGTAATTTTTTATCCGTCTGAAAAAGACTAATTAAATTACCCTTACTCTTACTCATTTTAGCACCATCGGTACCTGGTATGTACATAGTTTCTTCTTGAACCTTGCCTTCTGGTATTACAAAAGTTTCACCTAATTGTGCATGAAAACGAGAAGCAACATCGCGTGTCATTTCTATGTGTTGCATTTGGTCTTTACCAACAGGTACAATATCTGCATCATATAATAGAATATCTGCAGCCATTAGCATTGGGTAGGTGAAGAGTCCGGCATTTACATCGTCTAATCTGTCAGCCTTATCTTTAAAAGAATGAGCAAGTGTTAAACGCTGGTACGGAAAAAAACAGCTTAAGTACCAAGATAGCTCTGTAGTTTGTGGTACATCGCTCTGTCTATAAAAAACGGTATTTTCAATATCCAATCCAAAGGCAAGCCAAGTTGCAGCAACTGCATAGGTGTTATGACGTAGTTCTGCACCATTTTTAATCTGAGTTAATGAATGCATGTCTGCAATAAAAAGAAAAGATTCGTTAGATGGGTCGTTGGCCATATCTATTGCAGGCTTTATCGCTCCTAGAATATTTCCTAAATGTGGTGTTCCTGTACTTTGAATACCTGTTAAAATTCTTGCCATTATCTTAATTTGTATAAAAGCAAAGGTAAAACAAATACGAAAAAACTATCCTAAATAACTACTTTTGATTTATGCTTAAATTGGTTAAACAAACCGGTCAAACGATATACCGTATTTGGTTTTATATTCTAGTGGCCATTCCTATTCTACTCTTTTTTCCATTCCTTGTTCTTTTTGCCTCAAGAGAAGCGTGGTATCCGCAATTTTTTTGGATGGCCAGAAACCTATGGGCTAGATTTATACTGTATGGTATGTTTTGCTTTCCGAAAATAAAATATGAACAACGTTTAGTGAAAGTAAAGAGTTATATGTTGGTGGCAAACCACACGAGTATGTTAGATATTATGTTGATGCTCGTAGTAAGTAGAAATCCTTTTGTATTTGTAGGCAAGAAGGAGTTAGTTAAAATTCCTTTATTCGGATTCTTCTATAAACGGGTATGTATAATGGTAGATAGAGACAATACTCAAAGTAGAACTGGTGTGTATAGAAGGGCTCAAAGAAGGTTGCAACAGGGGTTAAGTATTTGTATTTTTCCTGAAGGTGGTGTACCAGAAGAACATGTATTGTTAGATAAATTTAAAGATGGAGCTTTTAAAATGGCCATTGCCCATAAAATACCAGTAGTACCCATGACCTTTTATGATAATAAGAAAAGATTCTCTTTTACATTTTTAAGTGGAGGACCAGGTAAATGCAGGGCTAAAGTGCATTCATTTGTTGAAACCCATTCAATACGACCAGAAGATACGGCAGAGCTTAGAACAAGTGTTAGAGAAACGATACTTAATGACTTGGTTAAGAATAGTTAGACCTGCATATTTATTGTAACTAGTTTGGTTTAAAACTGAAAAGTAAGTCCGCTATAAACCCCAACTGAATATGGTCTAAAAGTACCATTTACATCAGAAAAGGTATTCAGTTGGTATTTAAAAATAGGCTCAATATTAAACTTGACTTTTTGAGAAAAGTTGTAATTAAGTCCAAGACCCATATTGGCGCTAAAATTTAGGTCGTTAATATTATTTGCCTCTCCTATTTCAGTGGTCAGTTCACCAGAAGTCAAGGATACGGCATTGTCTATTAAAAATAAAGAGCTTACACCACCAATAAGGTTGATGCCGAATTTCTTATCTATAAGCGCGTAATTTAATTCAACAGGTAATTCAAGATAACCGAACTGTTGCGACATATAGCCATCTCTTGATGGACTTTTTGCTGTAACATCTAAAGCCGAACTTATGGTGCTGAATTTGTCTGATGTAACTATTTTACTCGAAATGGTAAGTGTGTTAGATGTTTCTGCATAATCAATAGTGCTTAATTGACCAGTATTAGAAGCAAGAATTGAGGAAGATGAAAAAGCAACATCTTCAGTGTCATAACCATAATCTACCTTATTGATCCCCGAACGTATCGTCAATTTTTTGGTGACTGCATATGCTACCGAAACTCCGTAACTCATATTTACATTTCCTGATTTTGCATTAGGACTAAAAATTGAATTTACCGGAGAGCCTTCGCCAATGGCATTAAAATATACGGGTGCAACATTTGGGCCAGCAGACCATCTATTACTAGCTACCTTTTTCTTTTTTAGCTCTTCTTGATCTTCAATCTCCTCAAAAATAGATTTCTTGTTCGATTCAAGTTCTTCGGTAACTTCTTCAATATTGCTATTTTCAGCTATCGTGTTTTCTGATTTTGAAAGATTATAATCTAAATGAGTATCTGAATCTTTGTTTGTGGTAGCGATTGATTCTTCGGTGTTCTGATTGCTGATGGATGTGTTTTTTGAATCACTAGAGCCAACACCTTTTGTCAGTCTATTTTGTGCAAGTAAGGCCTCATTCGTAGAATTGCTATTTTCTGAAGCATTTTTATTGTATTCAGCTATAGCATCTTTCTCAGGTTCAATATTCTTGTTGTAACTGTTTTTAGTCTTTTGAGCAGCAATCTTATTAGATTCTTGCTGATTGTTCAGTGCCTTGTTTTCAGTACCGTTTATTTCGCTGTCACTAGCTATATTTTGTTCAACCACAGCATTGGTAGTCGTGTCTATGGAATCAATGAAAATTTCAGTTTCGGTAGTTGGTTGTATATCAATGATGGTTTTTGATTCATTTTCAGTGTCCACCAGAATTTCCTTGGTAGTATGTTCTTCTGTAAACGGATTAAAAACTAATAAACCAATCATTATAGCGGCAGCAATACCCCCAAATGACCACCATAAAGGTATGATCCTTTTCTTTTTTCTTTTGTTCAATGACGCATCAATCGCACGCCAGACTTTATTGTCTGGTGTTTGCTTGAAATCCGACAGCTTATCTCGGAAAAATTCGTCTATATTCTTCTTCTGCATCTAGTACTTTTTCTATCTATAATCACGAGGATTATAAAAAGTGTGTTGATATTATAATTAAGATACTTACAATTGATTGCGTGATCTTAGTTTCTATTTTTTCTTTTAATAATGCGCGTGCCCTAGCAAGATTAGATTTTGAGGTACCAATGGTGGTGCCTAAAAGTTCACTAATTTCTTTATGTGTGTAGCCATCCATTACATATAAATTAAATGTAGCGCGGTATTTATTAGGTAATTCTTGAATGTAGCTTAGTAACGTTTGCAAGCTGATGTCATCATAGACGTTATCTACGGTAACTTCTTCTTCGGTATTATCGGTAACTACATTAAGGTATTCTTGCTTTCTATATTTTTGCAGCGCAGTATTCACGGTAATTCTTTTCATCCAACCTTCAAAAGAACCTTTGTTTTTAAACTGACCTATTTTATCATAAATGGTCATAAAACTATCATGTAGGGTATCTTCTGCCTGCGATTTGGATTTGGAATATTTTAGGCATATACCATAGAGAGTTGTGGCATAGGCTCTATATAGTAGCTCCTGTGCTTTACGGTCTCCTTTTTTGCAATTATGTATGAGTTCTTCTAGACTCACAAATGGTTGGTTGTTTTAAGGGTTGTTTACTGGAACGACAATTTCCATATATTCTGCTTCTCCGTCGCTATTATCGCCTTTGTAAAATTTAAATGTATAGGGTTCGGTATAAATTACCTGGAAGTTGAAAGACGCCGTTTCTTGAATTAATTCTTCCATACAATCATCAATATCAGTTCTTACTGCCCCAATGGCAACAACACTTCTAGTGGTCAGGGAATCTTTAACAACGTCAAAACCTTCATAGTATGTACAACTATCGGGTTTTAAATAATTTACAGAAATCTTATAAGTCTCATTAAGAATAAAAGATTCTGGTACTTCTGCATCGACAATCTCCAATGCTGTAAAATGGAAATTGGCTTCATCATCATCAATAGAACAACCATTGCAAATAAATGCTATGACCAAGGTCAACAGCATCATCTTATTTCTCATCATATAACTGTTTTGTCTATAGGATGAAAATCAAGTACAATGGTTGCGTTAATTCATTTATGTTTACTTAAATAAAACTGAATTTAAGCATTTAAGGCTGCAATGGCTTCTCTAATTTTACCATCTAATTCCTCAAATAATTCAGGATTATCTAAAAGTATGTTTTTAACCGCATCACGACCTTGACCTAATTTTGTGTCGCCATAGCTAAACCATGATCCGCTCTTTTTTATAATTTCGTATTCAACCCCTAGGTCGATAACTTCACCAACTTTAGAAATACCTTCACCATACATAATATCAAATTCAGTGGTACGGAAAGGTGGTGCAACTTTATTCTTAACAACTTTAACTCTGGTCTTGTTACCTTGAACATTACCATCGGTATCTTTTATTTGTGTAGATCTTCTAATATCTAAACGAACAGATGCGTAAAATTTAAGTGCATTACCACCGGTAGTAGTTTCTGGGTTACCGAACATTACACCAATTTTTTCACGTAATTGGTTAATGAATATAACAGTACAATTTGTTTTACTGATAGAACCGGTTAGTTTTCTAAGTGCTTGTGACATTAAACGTGCGTGAAGTCCCATTTTAGAATCTCCCATTTCACCTTCAATTTCACTTTTTGGTGTCAATGCTGCAACTGAATCTATTACTACAATATCGATTGCTCCAGAACGAATTAAGTTATCTGCAATCTCTAATCCTTGCTCACCGTTATCTGGTTGAGAAATAATTAGGTTATCTATATCAACACCAAGTTTTTGAGCGTAAAAACGGTCAAAAGCATGCTCAGCATCAATAAATGCAGCAATACCTCCTTTTTTTTGTGCTTCTGCTATAGCGTGTAAAGTCAAGGTTGTTTTACCTGAAGATTCTGGTCCGTATATTTCAACTACACGACCTCTTGGGTAACCCCCTACGCCTAAGGCAATATCTAAACCTAATGAGCCAGAAGGTATCACTTCAACATCTGCAACAACACTATCTCCCAATTTCATTACAGCGCCCTTACCATAGGTCTTATCCATTTTGTCAAGGGTCAACTTTAATGCTTTTAATTTTGCTTCTTTTTCAGAACTCATTTTCTATTTTTTTGGAAAGCTAAATTACCAAATCTTTTTTGATTTGAATAATATTGAATCGATTACGCAACCATTTTAGGCAATTACTATCTTTTATAAAATAGAAGTTACTTCATTGGTTATAAATCGCTGTTTTTAGTGTCGGCGATTATAGGTGGCTATATCCTTTTTCTATTCTTTAAGAATGCTATGAAAAAGAAAAAAATGGAATAGTCGATAAAGAGTCTTGTAATAAGCAAGGCTCTTTTTTTATGAAGTAAAGTGGTTAAGCTTAATAAAATAGGTGCATTTTTCAATATTATAGTTATTTTTGCCCTTTAAAATTTTTCTATAAACCTTCTGCCTGTTGGCAGACTTAAATTATTAGTATAGCATGCAACTGTACAATACGTTAAGTGCAATAGAAAGAGCAGCTTTAATTGAAGAAGCGGGTAAGGAACGCCTTACTATCTCTTTCTATACCTATGCACACATTGGTAATACCAACATTTTTAGAAACCACCTTTTTATCAACTGGAACGATATGGATGTTCTTGGGCGAATTTATGTTGCCCACGAGGGTATAAATGCTCAGCTTTCTGTGCCAGCTGAAAACTTCAATGTTTTTAAAGAACATCTAGATAGTATTTCTTTTCTAGAGAATGTGCGACTCAATATTGCCATTGAACAAGACAACCTTTCTTTTTTAAAGTTAAAAGTGAAAGTCAGAAATAAGATTGTAGCTGACGGATTAGAAGATAATTCTTTTGATGTCACCAATAAAGGTATTCACGTAGGTGCAGAACGGTTCAATGAACTTATTGAAGATCCAGATACGGTTTTGGTAGATATGCGAAACCATTATGAAAGTGAAATAGGGCACTTTAAAAATGCCGTAACACCCGATGTTGATACGTTTAGAGATTCATTAGATATTATTGAACGCGATTTAGCAGATCATAAAAAGGATAAGAAACTGGTAATGTATTGTACTGGCGGAATTCGTTGCGAAAAAGCCAGTGCTTATTACAAGCACAAAGGTTTTGAGCAGGTATATCAACTAGAAGGCGGAATCATTGAATACACCCGACAAGTAGAGAAAAACTATCTTGAAAATAAATTCAAGGGTAAGAATTTTGTTTTTGATCACAGAAGGGGAGAGCGTATTAGTGATGACGTTATTGCCAACTGCCATCAATGTGGCGAGTCTTGCGATGAACATGTAAATTGTGCTAATGAAGCTTGTCATTTATTATTTATTCAATGCCCATCTTGTGCAGAAAAAATGAATAATTGCTGTTCAGACGGTTGTAAAGAAGTGCATGAATTACCTTTTGAAGAACAAAAAGCGTTGAGAAAAGGTAAGGTTGTAAGCAATAAGATATTTAAAAAAGGCCGATCAGAAGTGCTGAAGTTTAAAAAGTAGGCTTTAAGATTCCATAAGGTTTAAGTCATTAAACTATACGATACATTATAAAAAGGCAACGTTTTTCGTTGCCTTTTTATGTTTTTAAAATGCTCTTAGGTTATTGGTAAAGTCGCTATTTAAAACCTTCACCGCTAATTTCACTTTTATTTCACATTAAAAAAACTGTATCTTTACCTATAAGTTTTTTATGAACCTTTTTTGGTGAATTTTATATAATTCGACCAAACCAATATATATAATATGAGTTGTAGTAGTTGTTCTACCGGTAAGGATGGACAACCAAAGGGATGCAAGAATAACGGTACTTGCGGTACAGATGGTTGCAATAAACTGACAGTCTTTGACTGGCTTTCAAATATGTCGCTCCCTAATGGGGAACGACCATTCGATTTTGTTGAAGTTCGATTTAAAAATAGTAGAAAAGAATTTTTTCAGAACACAGAGAATCTTTCACTTTCCATTGGCGATATAGTTGCCACACAAGCACTTTCAGGTCATGACATAGGTATGGTTACCTTAACTGGTGAACTTGTGCGTGTGCAAATGAAGCGAAAGAAGGTATCTTTTACTGAAGAAGAAGCTCCGAAAGTTTACAGAAAAGCGAGTCAGAAAGATATAGATATTTGGCAAAAATGTAGAGATCGAGAAGAAGAAATTAAGAAAAGAGCGCGTGAAATCGCTATTATTTTAAAGCTTCAAATGAAGATCTCTGATGTAGAGTTTCAAGGTGATGGGTCTAAAGCTACTTTTTACTATACAGCCGATGAACGTGTAGATTTTCGTCAGTTGATAAAAGACATGGCAAAGGCGTTCGGTATTCGTATCGAAATGCGTCAAATTGGGTATCGTCAAGAAGCACAAAGGCTTGGCGGTATCGGATCTTGTGGTAGAGAGTTGTGTTGTTCAACATGGTTAACAGATTTTAGGTCTGTAAGTACTTCTGCAGCACGTTACCAACAATTATCATTGAATCCGCAAAAGCTTGCAGGTCAATGTGGTAAATTGAAGTGTTGTTTGAATTATGAGCTAGACGTCTATGTAGATGCTCTTAAAGATTTTCCTGCTCAAGACACAAAATTGTCTACTGAAAAAGGACTCGCTTTCTGTCAGAAAACTGATATTTTTAAAGAAATGCTATGGTTTTCATATAGAGATGATCCTGCTAATTGGCATGTGCTTTCTAAAGATCAGGTTAACGAAATTTTAGAGAAGAATAAAAATAAAGAGAAAGTAGCTAGTTTGGAGATGTACGCAATGGAAATTGCCGTTGAAGAAAAAGTAGTTTTCGAAAATGTAGTAGGGCAAGATAGCCTTACACGTTTCGATAGACCAAAAGGTGGCGGAAACAATAATAAAAATAGGAATAAGAACAAAAACCGCAACCGAAATAAGAACAAGAACAGCAATCGTAATAGAAATCAGAAGAAAGATGCGTAGTATATCTTGTTGTTTTTTAGCACTAGTGCTCTTTGCTTCTTGTGACAGCAATATTATCAAAACCGAGTACCGAACTCTAGAAGACGGTGTTTGGAACAAAGATAATGTGCTGGAATTTTCACTTTCTAAAATGGATACTATTGCGGCTCATGATATTTTCATCAACGTTCGCAATGACAATACTTTTCCTTATAGCAATCTATTTATTATTGCAGCATTGACTACGCCTGAGGGCGAAGTAACCAAAGACACTTTAGAGTATGCGATGTCGTTACCAGATGGCACTTGGCTAGGCAAGGGTAATGGTAGCATCAAAGAAAATAAATTATGGTATAAAGAAAAAATCGTTTTTTCATCTTCTGGCGTATATACTATAGAGGTATCGCAGGCGATGCGTAAAAATGGTAATGTTTCTGGTATAATTGGGCTAGAAGGTATTACCGATGTAGGTATAGAAGTAACAAAAAGCACCCCGTAAACAATGGCAAAAGAGGTAAAGAAAAAAACAACGAATAGTTTTTCGAAATTCATATTATGGTTTTGGATTTTGTTTGGGTCAGGTATTGCTATTGTGGCATTAATTTTCCTATCCGCTTCTTGGGGACTTTTCGGCGAACTGCCTTCTTACGAGTATTTAGAAAATCCGCAGACAAATTTAGCCTCACAAATCATCTCTTCTGATGGTAACTTGTTGGGTAAATTCTATTTAGATGATAACCGTACCGATGTAAAGTTCGAAGAATTACCAGATAACTTGGTAAATGCTTTAATAGCAACTGAAGATGCGCGTTTTAAAGATCATTCAGGTATTGATGCCAGAGGTACTGTTAGGGCATTCGCATATTTAGGTAGTAAAGGTGGGGCCAGTACCATTTCTCAGCAACTGGCACGTCAACTTTTTGTAGGGGTTCGTTCTAGAAATAAGTTAGAAACTATTCAGCAAAAAATAAAGGAATGGGTCTTAGCAATAAGATTAGAGCGTAGCTATACTAAAGAAGAAATCATTAGTATGTACTTTAATATCTATGATTTTGGTAATAATGCCGATGGTATTCGTTCTGCTGCTCGTATTTATTTTGGTAAAGAACCAAAAGACCTTAAAGTCGAAGAGTCTGCCATGTTGGTAGGTATGTTCAAAAACTCATCACTTTTTAATCCTATGCGTAGGGAAGAAATGGTGAAGAAACGTAGAGATGTGGTTTTAGCTCAAATGGCTAAATACGATTTCATCTCTGAAGTAGAGAAAGATTCCCTACAGGCCATGAAGATGGATATCAATTATAATCCAGAAACGCATAGTGTTGGTTTAGCAACTTACTTTAGAATGTATTTGCAACGTTTTATGAAGGGTTGGATAAATAAGAACCCAAAACCTGCGATAGGTGATGAGCCAGATAAGTATAATCTGTATTTAGACGGACTGAAAATCTACACTACCATTGACTCTAAAATGCAGGCTAATGCAGAAGAAGCAGTCAATGAGCACATGACAAAATTACAAGCGGAATTTTTTCATCAAAATACACCAGATAGAAATAAGACAGCACCTTTCTTAGATATTACTCCAGAGGAAACGAAGGGTATTATGGAACGTGCCATGAAGAATTCTGATCGTTGGAAAATCATGAAGGCTTCCGGAAAATCTGAAAAAGAGATTCGCGAGTCGTTTGATAAAAAGACCGAAATGACGGTTTTTGATTGGAAAAGTCCGACTAAAGAAAAAGATACCATTCTTACACCAAGAGATTCTATTCGTTATTACAAGACTTTTTTAAGAACTGCAATGATGTCTATGGAGCCACAAACAGGTCATGTTAAGGCATGGGTCGGTGGTATCAATTATAAGCATTTTCAGTATGATAATGTTATTATGGGGTCAAGACAGGCAGGTTCTACTTTTAAACCTTTTGTTTATGCAGCAGCAATAGATCAATTACGACTATCACCTTGTGAAACTCGCCCAGATACGCAATACTGTATTGAAGCGGGTAAGCATGGTAATATGGAACCATGGTGCCCAAGAAATTCTAATCTTAAATATTCGGGTAATAGCTATACTTTAAAAAAGGCATTGGCAAATTCTATAAATACTATAACTGCACAATTAATAGATGAGGTAGGTCCGAAATCTGTGGTTAGTATGGTGCGTAACTTAGGTTTGAGCGGAGATATTCTAGAAGTACCCGCAATTGCTTTAGGTACTGTAGATGTAAATGTATACGAGATGGTAGGAGCTTATGGTGCTTTTGCTAACCAAGGGGTATATGTAAAACCAGTTATGGTAACCCGTATAGAAAATAAAGATGGTACCGTTTTATACGAATACGTTCCTGAAACTAAAGATGTGTTGAGTAAAGATGTTTCATACGCTATTTTAGATTTAATGAAAGGTGTTACTCAAGGTGGTTCTGGTACACGTTTACGTACAACTGGTTATAATAAGTGGAGAAAAGAGTATGATGAAATTATTACTGGGTATCCTTATAAATTAACGAATCCTATTGCAGGTAAAACAGGTACTACACAAAATAATAGTGATGGTTGGTTTATGGGTATGGTTCCTAATCTAGTTACGGGTGTTTGGGTAGGTGGTGAAGAAAGAGCGGTTCACTTTAAAAGTATTACCTACGGTCAAGGCGCTTCAATGGCATTGCCAATTTGGGGCTTGTATATGACCAAGAATTATGCTGATGAGGAGTTAGGTATTTCTAAAGAAGATTTTGAGAGGCCAAGCAATATGTCTATACAAATTAATTGCGATGAGTTTGCAGCCGATATTAAAGAAGATAATGATATTGAAGATGATCTAGAAGATTTAGATTTCTAGGCATATTCTATTGTAATAATGAAAAGGTCTTGGTGCAAACCAAGACCTTTTTTTATTTTATCCATTTTAAATGGGTAATTTAGTGACTAGATAATTTAATAAAAAATGATACGTAAAACAGTAGCAAACGTAACCGATGCATTAGCAGGAGTAAAAGACGGAATGACCTTTATGTTAGGGGGATTCGGACTTTGTGGTATACCTGAAAATGCGATAAGTGAATTGGTCAAATTAGGTGTAAAAGACATCACTTGTATTTCTAATAATGCGGGAGTTGATGATTTTGGCTTGGGATTATTGTTGCAGCAACATCAAATTAAAAAAATGATCTCTTCTTATGTTGGCGAGAATGATGAATTTGAGCGACAGATGTTAAGTGGAGAGTTAGATGTTGAGCTAACACCACAAGGTACATTGGCTGAAAAATGTAGAGCTGCACAAGCTGGTTTTCCTGCTTTTTTCACTCCGGCTGGGTATGGAACCGAAGTAGCTGAAGGAAAAGAAGTACGCGAATTCAATGGTAAAATGTACATATTAGAAGAAGCTTTTAAGGCAGATTTTGCATTTGTTAAAGCTTGGAAAGGTGATGCTGCTGGTAACTTAATATTTAAGGGGACCGCACGAAATTTTAATCCGTGTATGTGTGGTGCGGCAACAATTACTGTAGCTGAGGTTGAAGAACTAGTACCTGAAGGAGAATTAGATCCAAATCAAATACATATTCCAGGAATATTCGTGCAGCGAATTTTCCAAGGAAAAGATTACGAGAAAAGAATAGAACAAAGAACGGTACGTCAAAAATAAGAGCATGTTAGATAAAAACGGAATTGCAAAGAGAATTGCACAAGAAGTGGAAGACGGTTATTATGTAAATTTAGGTATTGGTATTCCTACGCTAGTTGCTAATTATGTTCGTGATGATATTAGTGTAGAGTTTCAAAGTGAAAACGGAATTCTTGGTATGGGTCCATTTCCTTTTGAAGGGGAAGAAGACGCAGATTTAATAAATGCCGGTAAGCAAACTATTACCGCGCTACCTGGTGCATCTTATTTTGACTCTGCAACGAGTTTTGCTATGATTAGAGGTAAACATGTAGACCTTACTATACTTGGTGCTATGGAAGTTGCTGAAAATGGTGATATAGCCAACTGGAAAATTCCGGGTAAAATGGTTAAAGGTATGGGTGGTGCTATGGATCTTGTAGCATCGGCAGAGAATATCATCGTTGCTATGATGCATACCAATAGAGCAGGTGAGTCTAAACTATTAAAGAAATGTAGTCTCCCTTTAACAGGGGTAGGTTGTGTTAAGAAGATAGTAACTAATTTGGCAGTACTTGCGGTGGTAGAAGAAGGTTTTTTGCTGTTAGAAAGAGCGCCTGGTGTATCTGTAGAAGATATTAAAGCTGCTACTGAAGGTAATCTGATAATTAGAGGAGAAGTTGCAGAGATGAATGTTTAGTAGGGTTGGGTAAATCATCGATGAAATAAGCTTTTTATATTTTTCACAACAGGTTATATTCAGTACACAACATTTATTGTCATGTTTGAGAACAACAGATGTATCTTTAGACCTCAATGAAACCCATAACCTATTAATTGCTTAACCGTCATGAATTCTCAAATTAATCACACAGCAAACGAACATAAAATTCAAGTATATAGAAATGACTTCTTTAGTGGATTTCTAAGACTTACCAAAAAGTTATTTATGTTATAAATTACTTTAAAAAAATTATAAAAGAGCGACTTATTAAGTCGCTCTTTTTTTTTGCCTTTTTTTGGGAAATGAGAATGCTAATAACTTTTATTCTTTAGTTTGATGTTCTAACTTGTCTAGGTTCACCACAATTTTAAGAAGTTTTACCACAAATACTTTATTGTAAGAAAAAGACTACATATATTTGAAGTGTAATAAAAAGTGAATCCCAAATCGCTTTGAAAAACTTAACCTAAAATGAAGTATGTATTTAGTTGCCTAATCTTGTTGGTACTTGTTGCCTCCTGTTCAAAAATTGAAGAAAATAACGACCCTATTATTGGTATTTGGAACCATACAGTTAAAACCGCTACCAATACGAATAAAATGGTTGTTGATAATGAAGAATGGATCTTTAATGATGTCTATCTAGGTCGCTTTCACGGTTATAAAGATGGACAAGTTGTCTATCTAACAGATTTCAACTGGAGTATTAATGGAGATGTATATATCGTTAGCTACCCAGGTACTGATTTCCCCAATGATTTCGTAAAAATGCAAGAGACAGATGAAGGAACAATACTTATGAGAACAGAAGGTAAATTATTTGCCGAAAAACAATAAGAGTTCGCAATTGAAAAATGCCCACGAACTATCGCATGTTATAAACATGCAGTACTAGAAACAGAAAAGTTACCAAATCAACCATTTTATAAAATTTCCCCCGGTTAGGAGCAAAGTAATTTGCTCCTTTTTTTATTTTAGGGGTATGGTACTTACTTATACTTTATGTTCTCTTCAAGAACTAGATCAATTGAGGTTAATTTCGGAACAAACTTTTGTTACTGCCTTTGCTAAAGACAACGACCCCAAAGATTTTGAAACCTATATCGAAAAAGCTTTTCCATTAGAAACCATTAAAGAAGAACTTCTTAATCCTAATAGTGATTTTTACTTTGTATACGCTAATAATGAAGTTGTTGGTTACTTTAAGTTGAATGTAAATGATGCACAGTCAGAACTAAAGAAAGATGATAGCATGGAGTTAGAGCGTATTTATGTATTAGCTAAGCATCAAGGTTTGGGTTTAGGGGAGCAATTTCTACATCACATTAAAATTATTGCTCAAAAACGAAATAAGAAAATGTTATGGTTAGGTGTGTGGCAAGAGAACAAACGCGCCATAAAATTTTATGAACGCCACGGATTTCAAAAATTCGATACTCATCCCTATTTTATAGGTTCAGATGAGCAGACAGATTGGTTAATGCGTTTCAATTTAAGTACCTTGTAGTTTCAAACTAACTTTCATGAAATTACATTTTATCACCTTCGTAGCGCTTCTTGGTTTTTTAAATCTACAGGGGCAAGAATATTACTTTCCAGAACGAAATGCAGATTGGGAAATAAAATCACCAAAAGATTTTAAAATTAAAGATGCCAAGCTAAATGAAGCGGTAGATTTTGCAGAGGCAAATGAATATTCAGGCTCTAGAGATTTGCGTATTGCTATCGTAAAAGGTTTTGAAAAAGAACCTTTTCATAAAATATTAGGTCCGACTAAAAAACGTGGCGGTCCTGCAGGCATGATTCTTAAAAATGGATATATAGTTGCTCAATGGGGAGATACTAAAAGAGTTGACATGACTTTCAGTGTTACCAAGAGTTTTTTGAGCACGATGGCAGGTCTTGCGGAAGATAAAAAGCTAATTACCGATACTAAGAATTTGGTAGGTGACTACATTTGGGATGGCACTTTTGACGGTGAACATAATTCTAAAATTACTTGGGAACATTTATTGCAACAGAACTCCGCATGGTCTGGTGAACTTTGGGGCGGTAAAGATTGGGCAGATAGACCACCAAGTGAAGGTGGTATTGATGATTGGAAGTTGGCAACACCCAAAGAACCTGGTACTGTTATGGAGTATAATGATGTACGTGTAAACGTATTGGCATATTCACTTACACATGTATGGCGTAAACCAATGCCCTTGGTCTTAAAAGAGAAAATTATGGATAAAATCGATGCATCTTCTACATGGCGTTGGTTTGGTTATGATGATGCTTGGGCAGAGATTGACGGACTTCAAATGAAGTCGGTTACTGGCGGCGGACACTCAGGGGCGGGTATATTCATTAGCGCAGAAGATATGGCTCGTTTTGGTATGTTGTTCTTGAATAATGGTAAATGGAAGAATGACCAATTGATTTCAGAGAATTGGATTAAAAAAGCGACAACCCCTTCAACACCTAATGCAAATTATGGCTACATGTGGTGGTTAAATAAAAAAGGCGCTAGACATTGGGAAGGTCTATCAGAAAACATCTACTATGCTGCCGGTTTTGGCGGTAACTTTATTGTTATAGATAAAGAGAATGATGTTGTCGTAGTAACTCGTTGGTTAGAGCCTAGTAAAATTGGTGAATTTATGACTAAAGTAAATGCTGCTTTTTAGTAAGTAGGTATTAGAGCTTGCACAGAATTTCTACTGCTTTTTCTAAAGTTTCCTGTTTTTTGGCAAAGCAGAATCTCAACATATGGTCATTTCTATTATCGACATTGAAAGAGGAAATCGGTATAGATGCTATGCCGTTTTCGGTGATTAAACGCTTTCCAATTACTTCATCTTCTTCATTTGAAATATTGGTATAATCTAATAGTTGGAAATATGTTCCTTGGGATGGTTTGAACTTGAATTTGGACGATTTTATTCCTTCAAGGAAGAAATCTCGTTTTTGTTGGTAAAAATTGTTCAAATTTAGATAATGCGATGGATTCTTTAAATAAATAGCCAAAGCACGTTGCACCGGATGGTCTACACAGAAAACCGCAAATTGATGCACCTTTCTAAACTCAGCCATCAGTTCAGTTGGTGCTACACAATAGCCCATTTTCCAACCGGTTACATGAAATGTTTTTCCGAAAGAGGCGCAGACAAAACTTCTGTTGGCTAAATCTGGAAATCGCGAAGCACTTTCATGCACTTGTCCGTCGAAAATAATATGCTCATAAACCTCGTCGCTCAAAAGAATAATATTGGTGGGTTTTAATATCTTCTCTAACTGCTCCATATCCCATTTGGTAAGAATTGTTCCGCTGGGGTTATGAGGCGTATTTATGATGACCATTTTGGTTTTATCGGTTATCTTACTTTTAAAGGCTGTCCAGTCTATCTTATAATCAGCAGCATCTAATTGAACATAAACAGGTATTCCGCCATTTAAAGTAATTGCGGGCTCATAACAGTCGTAAGCTGGTTTTATGACAATTACCTCGTCACCTTTGTTTACGAAGGCTGTAATAGCCGTAAAAATAGCTTGGGTGGCGCCAACGGTTACCGTTATTTCACTTTCTGGATTATACTCGTAATTGTGTAGCGTTGCAATTTTGCTAGATATGACTTCTCTAAGACCATAATACCCTTGCATGGGCGCATATTGATTATAACCGATGTTAATCGCCTCGCTTACTAAGGACTTTAATTTGCTATCAGCCTGAAAATTTGGAAAACCTTGAGATAGGTCAATTGCTTTATGTTTACGTGCAAGATTACCAACCGTTGTAAAAATGGTAGTTTTTATATCGGGTAATTTAGAAGCTTTGGTAAGTGGTGTATAATCCATAATAGTAAATGTATGAATTTTAAATACGGACATAAAAAAAGCCCAACCTATTGGTTGGGCTTATCAATTCCATTAGAATGAATTATGCATGCTGCATTTCATGTTTTCCTTCTTTTATTTCCTCAATTAATTTGGAATTAAAAGCTGGTAAATCATCCGGATTTCTACTTGTTACAAATCCTTCATCAACTACTACCTCTTGGTCTACCCAATTGGCTCCTGCATTTACTAAATCATCTTTAATGGAATTAAATGATGTCATTTTTCTTCCTTTTACTACTCCTGCACTAATTAATGTCCATGGTGCATGGCAAATTGCTGCTACCGGTTTCTTTAATTTAAAGAAATCGCGTACAAAATCTAATGCAGTTTCTTCTCTTCTTAGTAAATCTGGATTGATTACTCCGCCAGGTAAAACCAATGCATTATAATCTTCCGCTTTTACTTCACTTAGTGTTTTGTCAACCTTATAGCTGTTAGACCAATTTCCATCTGCCCAACCTTTTATTTCTCCTTTTTGTAAACTAACAATTTCCACATTAAAGCCTTCTTTTTCCATGGCTTCTTTTGGAGATTTTAATTCACTTTCTTCAAATCCATTTGTAGCTAATATTGCTATCCTCTTCATATTATATAGTTTTTTAGATTAATAATTATGTTCGTCACTAAGTTAATAATCATACATGCTGATATCCGTTAAGGCTATATTAAATAAGGGTTTACAAGGGTTAAAGATTTATTAAATGAACTTTATAAAACTCATTTTGTGCTCATTTGCACGGTATTTAAATGATTTAAGGTTGTTGCTAAGCAGTCATCAAGATTCTTTTTGATTTCAGATTCCCAGAACCTGAATACCGTATATCCTAAATGACTAAGTTCTCTGTTTACTTCATCATCACGCTGCATATTTCGTTCTATTTTATCAATCCAAAATTCGCGATTGGTTTTCACCTTTGGCTTTCGCTCTGCCCAATTTTTACCATGCCAATATTCCCCATCAATAAATATGACCGTTTTGTATTTAGGCAAGGCAATGTCAGGTTTACCGATCAGCTTTTTGTAATCTATTCGATAGCGATATCCGGCAGCGTATAATGCTTTTCTAAAAGCTAGTTCAGGCTTGGTATTTTTTCCTTTTATTTTGCTCATTATTTTTGAGCGCTGTGGGGTAGTGTAGAAACCAGATTCTTCATTGAACCTAGGTACTTTAATTCTTTCTTTAGGATAGTCTTTTGACATATCTTAAAAATAAAAAATCCCGAACCTTTACGGTCGGGATTTTTAAAAACTTTATGATTGTTAAGTCTAACTTTTAACGTTAGCACTTAAGAACTCGCGGTTCATTCTTGCGATGTTTTCTAAAGAAATTCCTTTCGGGCATTCTACTTCACATGCTCCAGTATTGGTACAGTTACCAAAACCTTCTAGATCCATTTGTGCTACCATGTTTTTAACACGGTCTACTGCTTCTACTTGACCTTGTGGTAATAATGCGTATTGAGATACTTTAGCACCTACGAATAGCATTGCAGAAGCATTTTTACAACTTGCAACACAAGCACCACAACCAATACATGTAGCAGCATCCATTGCCTCATCTGCAGCGTGCTTAGATATTGGAATACCATTAGCATCTTGAGTGTTACCTGAAGTGTTTACAGAAATGTACCCACCTGCATGTTGTATACGGTCAAATGAACTTCTGTCAACAACTAAATCTTTAATTACAGGAAACGCTTTTGCTCTAAACGGCTCAATAGTAATAGTATCACCATCTTTGAACATACGCATGTGCAATTGACATGTTGTTACACCTCTATCTGGACCATGTGCTTCTCCGTTAATGAACATAGAGCACATACCGCAAATACCTTCTCTACAATCGTGGTCAAAAGCTACAGGCTCATCACCTTTGTTAATTAATTGTTCGTTAAGAACATCCATCATTTCTAAGAATGACATATGTTCAGAAATCTCTGTCACTTTATAATCGACCATTTTACCCTTATCTTGGGCATTTGATTGTCTCCAAATTTTTAATGTCAGATTCATATTTTAAGTATTGAGTAATGAGTATTATTTTATGAAGTAAATCATATTTAATAGCTCAATACTATTTATTTATAACTTCTTTGTTTTAATTCGATTTCGTTGAACTCAAGCTCTTCTTTGTGTAAAACGGCATCACTAGGTTCTCCTTTATATTCCCATGCAGAAACGAACGCGAAATCAACATCGTTACGTTTTGCTTCACCTGCTTGTTCTCCACCAATCTCAACAGACTCTTCTCTAAAGTGACCACCACAAGATTCTTCTCTTTCAAGAGCATCTTTAGCGAATAACTCACCAAGTTCTAAGAAATCTGCTACACGACCAGCTTTTTCTAATTCTGCATTAAGTTCGGTTGCAGTACCAGGTACACTTACGTTTTTATAGAAATCTTCACGTAAAGCCTTAATTTCTGCCATTGCTTCTTTTAAGCCTTCAGCGTTACGAGACATTCCACATTTCTCCCACATAATATTACCTAATTTTTTATGGTAATAATCTACAGAGTGAGACCCTTTGTTATTCACAAAGAAATTAATTTTATCTGTTACTTCTTTTTCAGCAGCATCAAATTCAGGAGTATCGGTTGCTATTTTACCTGTACGAATTTCGTGAGATAGGTAATCACCAATAGTGTATGGCAATACAAAGTAACCATCTGCTAAACCTTGCATTAAGGCAGAAGCACCAAGTCTGTTTGCACCGTGATCAGAGAAGTTAGCTTCACCAATACAGTAAAGGCCTTCTACGGTAGTCATTAAGTTATAATCAACCCAAACACCGCCCATTGTATAATGTACCGCTGGGTAAATCATCATTGGTGTTTTGTATGGATCTTGATCAACGATTTTCTCATACATTTGAAATAAGTTACCATACTTCTCTTTTACGATAGCAGCACCTAATTTATATAATTTATCGGCAGAAGCATTTGAGATGTTATGAATCTTAGCTTGTTCAACACCGTAGCGTTGAATTGCAGATGCAAAATCTAAATATACAGCTTCACCAGTTGCATTTACTCCGTAACCGGCATCGCAACGTTCTTTTGCAGCTCTCGATGCAACATCACGTGGAACCAAGTTACCAAATGCAGGGTATCTTCTTTCTAAGTAATAATCTCTTTCATCTTCAGACAAATCGGTAGGCTTTTTCTTGCCTTCACGGATTGCCATAACATCATCCATATTTTTAGGAACCCAAATACGACCATCATTACGTAAAGATTCAGACATCAACGTAAGTTTAGACTGATAATCTCCTGAACGAGGAATACAAGTTGGGTGAATTTGAGTATAACAAGGGTTTGCGAAAAATGCTCCTTTTTTGTGTATTTTCCAAGCAGCTGTAGCGTTAGAACCCATTGCATTTGTTGAAAGGAAATAAACATTTCCGTATCCACCAGAAGCAATAACTACTGCGTGTGCAGAGTGGCGTTCTATTTCACCAGTAACTAAGTCACGAGCAATAATACCACGAGCTTTACCATCAACCTTTACTACATCTAACATTTCATGACGATTGAACGGGGTAATTTTACCACGTGCAATTTGTCTGTTCATTGCCGAATAAGCGCCTAACAATAATTGTTGGCCAGTTTGTCCTTTAGCATAGAAAGTACGAGAAACCAATACACCACCGAAAGAACGGTTGTCTAAAAGTCCGCCATAATCACGTGCAAATGGTACACCTTGGGCAACACATTGGTCAATAATATTTGCAGAAACTTCTGCTAATCTATATACGTTTGCTTCTCTTGAACGGTAATCACCACCTTTTACGGTATCGTAAAATAAACGGTAAGTTGAATCACCATCGCCTTGATAGTTTTTTGCAGCATTAATACCACCTTGTGCAGCAATAGAGTGAGCTCTTCTTGGAGAATCTTGGTAGCAAAATGTTTTTACATTATAGCCTAATTCTGCTAAAGTTGCAGCAGCAGAACCACCTGCCAATCCTGTTCCAACAACGATTACATCAATATTACGTTTGTTAGCAGGGTTAACTAAATCTATGTGGTTCTTATAATCGATCCACTTCGTTTTCAATGGACCTTTAGGTACTTTTGAGTCTAATACAGACATAAGTAATAGGTATTAATGATGATTAAAATGATGAAAAAGGGCAATGAAGATAAATCCTAACGGAATTACGATCGAATACACTTTAGCAAACAATTGTAGTTTTTCTTTTCTCATGCTTGATGCACCGGCAGACTGAAATGCAGAACTGAAACCATGCATAAGGTGTAGCGATAAGAAAATGAAGGCAATAACATAGGCACCTACGCGTAATGGATTTTCAAATTTATGAGCTAATTCCTCATAGTATCTGAATCCTTCACCGTTTGGCAGTAAACCAGTCATGTCTCCTGCAATAAATTTGGTGTTGATTTCTGGTATCCAGAAATCGATAAAGTGAAGTACTAAGAAAGCCAAAATAGCTAATCCGCTGTAAATCATATTACGGCTCATCCAGGATGAATTGGCAGCACCATTGTTTTTTGCGTATGTTTTTACTCTTGCACTTCTATTTTTAGCTTCTAAAATGAAACCCATCACAAAGTGATAAATAACACCGAAAATTAAAACAGGCTGCAAAACATATTGTACGGCCCAAAAAGTGCCCATAAAATGCGAAGCTTCATTAAACGCATCGGGACTTATAACCGATAAGATGTTTATTGCAAAATGCTGAAGTAGAAAAAACATTAAAAAGAAAGCAGAAAGCGCCATTGCGTACTTTCTACCAATCGAAGATTTAAAAAATCCGCTCATTAGTCGTTAATTTTATATGCGAATTTACATCACAAGCTAGTTATTAACAAGAATTAAGCAGTTTTAGTATGTCTATTTAGATTGATTTTAAAATGTATTTTTAGTGTGTTTAAGAATTTCCTCGATTTTTTAGGTTTAAAATGGGAATTCTTGAACAAAAACCGATTTGATGTACGGCTGCTTAATGTGCTTTTTTAGAGATATGTAGTGCCCAATCTACAGCTTCGTCTAAATTATTGAAGTGATTGAATTTTTTTGCAAAAAATAAATTCTCAAAAATTAAACTCGTAATGCCACTTTTTGTCTTTCCAACGATAGCGTAATGCTTCATTACATGACGGTCTTGATAAAATTTATACCAGTCAAAAGGAAATACATAAAATCGATTAACCCGATTTGAAATATAGATTAGAGGATAATTTACGCCGTAAATTTCTTGAGCAGCTTTTATGGTTTTTCTTGAGTCTTTTGGTTTAAAAAAAACGCCATCTTTTATTTCTGCTATAATAATACCTCCTTTGAAAAAATAGAATATACCAAATCCGAACTCTCGTACTTCTTTAATTTGTTGGTATAATTCAATTTCTTTTGCTCTCTTCATTTCTAAATTTCAAACGGATGGCAAAGATACTGGATATTAACCTAATAGCTAATAAAAACATCGACGAACGGTAAGGTTATTAGTTGGGATTCTTTACTTGATGTGTGGTCTTTATTTCTCCATATCCTTTAACTGAATTTCTAAGGCTTTGGTCGATAATTGAACTTCAATCAATGAAAGTACTAAAGAGATCATTAGTGCAAATAAGCTTATACTAAATACCAAATTAGCCCAAAAAGTGAATTCTGCATAAATTAAGGTCATGGTAATTACAGCTAACAGGAAGCTTACAATAGCCGTTGCCTGCATATTTTTTATAATAGTAAGTCGCTTTCTTAATTTTTGTACCTGTAAACCAACCGACTGCGATGCCGTTTCTTGATATTTTTGATGTAATTGTCGAATTAAGGCTGCAATCGCTAAATAACGAGCATTATATGCTAGCATAGTCAATGAAATAGCTGGAAAAAGTAGTGCTGGTATCCCTAAAGTTAATTCCATAATTGGTTTTTCTTAATCTGTTGCAATTCCAAAATAGGTCCAAGTAACGTCTTTATCAAAAGGATTGTGCTGACCGTGAATTTCGCCTGGTTCTATGGTTATGCAATTTCCTGCGCCTACTTCGTACTCTTTGCCAGAGATAGTAAAAACTGCTTTACCGGTTTGGATATGAAATACTTCGAACATAGTATCATGTTTGTGTAATTCTACTTGTTGACCAGGTTTAAAAACGGCAGTGCCATACATCATCAATTGCGGAATTTCTCCACGGTTGATTAATGTTCTTTTTTTAATCTCCGCATTATGGCTTACTCCTAAATCTGGTAGTGTATTCCAATCTACTATTTTCATTATGTTACTCTATTTCGAAAGTGATGTTTTCGCTTGTTCCGTTTCCTTTAATTTCAACAACGTATGATCCTTTAGGTAGATAAGTACTTCCGTTATCAGCTTGCTTCAATATGGTTTTGTGCTTTTTAAGATAATTCAACTTTCCGATTTTTGAAAAGGCTATGTCGTATGACAGAATGTTCAATCCTTTATTCGCTATAATTTCTGTTTCACTAACTACGATGTCGTCAGATGTTTTAATCTTAGCTTGGTACACATCATCGCTATCAGAATAGAAAGTGATGTCTAAACCAGGTGTGCTTGCCTTTGACCAAGAGCTCCAAGAATTCCCCCAACGAGAAGAATACTTTATGTTTTCTAAAGGATAGGTGTGCAATGTCTTTTTTAATACCTTGGGAGTCATTGTTTGTAATGCTGAAATATCTGCCTTGTAAATGCTTCTGCCGTGTGTACCTACTATCAAATGCTTGGCTTCTTTTTGAATTACCAAATCATGTACCGCAACATTGGGCATTCCGTTTTGAAGAGATTCCCATGATGTACCACCATTTAAGCTTACGTATAAACCATTGTCGGTACCTACAAATAATACCTTCTCATTTTCGGTATCTTCAATAATTACATTAACTGCTGCAGTAGGTATGTTTGCTGCAATGTTTTTCCAAGTGGCACCTTTGTCTTCACTTACATATATATAAGGTGTAAAATCATCTGAGCGGTAGCCGTTTAAGGTTGCATACACTCTGTTTTTTTCATGTTTAGAAGCAACTACGCGACTTACCCATAAATTTTGAGGTAAGTTTTTAGAAATCACTTCCCAATTTCCACCACCATTTTCTGTACGTTGAATTAAGCCGTCATCACTACCAGTATACATCAATCCGAATTTGAATGGAGATTCTGATATGGTTGCTAAGGTTCCGAATGCTACGTTACCTTTTTTGCCGCCTTGGGTTAGGTCGCCCGAAATGGTTTCCCAAGTATCACCTTTATTTAAAGAGCGATGCAGCTTATTGCTTCCCATATATAAAATATCTTGATTATGGGGTGATAATAGAATAGGAGATTGCCAGTTGAAACGATATGGAGTCTCGCCTAATTCATGCTTAGGTTGAATATAGGTGCGTTGGTCATTCTCTAAATCTATTCTGAAATAGTTCCCGAATTGATATCCCGTGTAAACGATGTTAGCATTGCGACTATCTACTTGTACTTGCATGCCATCTCCACCCATGATAGATTTCCAAGGATATTGACCTGTTTGTTGCCATTTTGTGTTTTCTTCGGCATTATTCGGACCCATCCAAACACCATTATCTTGTAAACCACCATAAACATTGTACGGTTTTTCATTATCCACTGCAATGGCATAAAACTGACCTACGGTTGGTGAGTTGTTTTTGAACCAATTTTTACCATCATCATAACTAGTATTTACTCCGCCATCATTTCCGTTGATTAAATGTCCTGATAAATTTGGATTTACCCAGACTGCGTGATGGTCAGAGTGTACATTATCGCCATTTATAGAAGTGTAAGTTTTGCCTCCATCTTTTGATGAAATAATAGGAACGCCAGATAAATAGATGGCATCTACATAGTTTGGGTCTACCGTAATTTGTGCAAAATAATAACCGTAGCTATAAAACAAATCATCAATATAATCTTCGTTTTGCTTTACCCAAGTAGTGCCGCCATCATTACTGCGATATACTTCTGCGCCAACTACGGGCGTATCGAATAACATAGAATTTGCATCTTCTAAATACAAAGCAAGGTCTGTTGGTTTTACAGCATTGCTACGTACCATCTGTTTTACATTGGCAGCTCTATATTTTTCATGAAAATTATTGGTCTTTAAAAACTCATTTAGGTCTTTATCGTTCAGGTCTAAGAATTGTTCTTTTGAGAGCGCTTTAAAATCATTTTTGGTCAAGCCGGCTTGCTTCTCTTTCTTTTCTTTGGATGTGTTTCTTCTAAACTGACTGTCATGAACAGCATAAACGGTATTATCATCAAAAACAGCTAGACCAATTCTACCAACACCTTCCCCCGTAGGAAAACCACTTGTTGGAGTTGAAATTTTAGTCCAAGTACTGCCTGCATCTGTACTTTTGTAAATACCAGAACCTTCGCCGTTACCAATAAAATCCCATGCTTTTCTATCTTTTTGCCAAGCCGCAGCATATTGAATGTTATAATTGTTAGGGGAAACGGCGACGTCAATTATACCAGTTTTGTCATTTATGAATAAGGTATTTTTCCAAGTTTTACCACCATCTGTGGTTTTGTAGATACCACGTTCTTTATTGTTCGAATATAAATGCCCCGTTACACCAACGGTAACTTCGTTTGCATTATCTGGATTTACGACGATACGCCCAATATGGTGCGAATCGCTTAAACCCATATGTTGCCAAGTTTTACCTTTATCGGTAGATTTTAGAATACCGATACCTGCATACGATGAACGCGATGAATTATTTTCGCCAGTACCTGCCCAAATAGTGCCACTTTGCCAGTGAACGGCTATATCACCAAGATTTTGTGTTTGAGTTTCATCCATGACTGGGGTAAAAGTATTACCGTTGTTATTGGTATACCATAAACCGCCAGACGCATATGCGACATAGTATTCTGTAGGGTTATTTTCATTGACTGCTAAATCAACAACACGACCGCTCATAACAGACGGACCAATATTTTTTAATGGAATATTTTTAACCAGAGAATTGGTTTTCATCACTTTTTTTGCGACTAAAGATTCATCAACTTTTTGTGAAGAAGTGGGTTGAATTTGTGCCGATGCAATAGTAATACTGGCTAGAAATAACAGGAAAGAGTTTTTCATTTTCATTTGTTTGATCATACTGATGGTAAGTTACTGATTACTTATACCCTTGGCAAATTGTACTATAAAGCCTAATGGGCATTTATTTAAGCGCTTCTTTTAATTCATTCGATTTTAGCTGTATTTCATTTTGAGCATTTGAAATAGCAGTTTTAACGGCTGAATTTTTATTGGTACTTATATCGTTTATAGAGTTGAGAGATTTAATATACCAATCTTCCCAAGCAGAAATAACTAGTTTTTCTTCCTTTTTGGAGCTTCCATTTTTAAGTGCTAATAGACTTAATTTTGATTCATCTTCTAGTCGAACAATAGCCTGTTCTTTTAGAATTTGAATTTGTTCATACGCAAATACATCTGATGCATTTACCAATTGTAACCCGCTAACCAACGCTGCCGTACCTACATTTTTCAAGGTTTCTTGAGATACCTTGTCAATGCGGTCATTATCGGTATGGTAAAACTGATCTGTAAAATGCCAAAGTAAAAGTCCGGGAATATCAGCTTTTAAAAACGGAGTATGATCACTGCCGCCTTCAAAAGGGTTGGTTTTCACTACCCAATTGGCATATTCGCCTTGTTTTTTAAACGTAGATATTATAAAATCGTTCAGGTAATGCGGTTTCATATCTGCTAATTTCAAAACCTCGCCGCCCCATTCGCTGTGCTTGTCTTTTCCGCGAGTCCAAATAGCACTTGGGTCTGGCATTTTTTCAATTAAGAATGTACCGCCAGTTACTGCTGTATTTTCACCGACCATGTCTAAACTAATTCCCCATTTTATTCCTTTTGCACGTTCGCTATCTTCTTGAATATATCGCTGTGTAGAAATGATTTCATCGCCCCATAAAAAAGTCATGGTTCTTTTAAAACTGATTTTACCTTCAGCAAACAATTTAGCAGCTGTTTTAGCCATTTCTAACTGTGTGCCAACACCTGTAGCATTGTCATTCGCACCTGGTTCTTGAATATGCGCACTGAATACCAAACGCTCATCTGGTAATTCGCTACCTTTTATATTAGCAACTATTGTCAGTTCTTCGGATGGATATCTTTTGGTTTGAATATTCACTTGAACTTCTGTACTACCCTTTTTAAGTTCTGCTATTAATTTCTCTTTCGCTTCGTAGGATAGTGCAATGCCCCAAAAATTACCATCATCTTGAGAAGGAAGACTTCTAAACTGAATAGAGGTCTTGTTTTTTTCAGGCTGTAAGTAATCCGGATTATCATACGTAAGAATGCCGACAGCGCCTTTTTCAACCGCTAGTTTATACAATCTTCGAACACTCATTTCTGCAAAGACTACTTTGTCTTTTATTGAAGTGTTCTTTAAGTCTTCAATAGATTTTATCCAAATAACTTGTGTTTTCACACCTTCTTTTGGAGTAGAAACTGAATTTAAATAGGTCATGTTCCTATTCGTTTCTGAAAGTAACAAAGGCTTTTCTTCTCCTACAATTTGTAATGAAGCAGATCCAGGTTCCCATGTTTGGTGGGTCATTTTCCGTTTTTCAATACGGTAGGTCAATCGATCACTATCCTTTGCTTTTTCCTCTAAAACATAACCTGCAGCTTGTAAACTATCTGCAATAAGGTAAATGGTTTTATTGAAGCCTGTATTACCCACAACACGCCAATAATCTTCTACAAAGTCTGTAGTCTCATAAGCGAGTTGACCAGTAATTTCTGGACGAACAATATCGAAATAATCGACTGGTTTTTCTTCAGTATGCTGAGAGCACCCTGTTAAAAAAGAGAAGCAGAGTAATGCGGGAACAATACCCTGCTTCATTATATTTTTTAGTGAACCTATTCTTCCCATTTCCACTCGTTGCCAATGATTAATTTTTCCTTTAAATCATTCTTGATCATAAATTCTTTAGTGGTTTCGCTATCCATTTTCGTAGCAGGTAATGTATCTGCATTTGCAACGGCATAAAGCATCATAGTACCAAAACGAGCCGTGTTTTTCATATGGTCTTCATTTACCAAATTAAAATCATCACAGTCAGAATGGTAGCAGCCGTAAATAGAACGGTCCAAATTACTGTGTACAGATAAAATTGGAACACCTTCTAGCATAAAAGGTTGGTGATCACTATGTAAGCCAGATTTGTTTGAAAACTTATTTTGATAAATAGTGTCTTGTTGTTGAATGGCAGCACCTAAATCTGCAAAGAATTGTTCGTCATCTAATTTTCCGCCGGCATTCATGCCTATTGGGTTGCCAGACATATCTAAGTTCATCATGTATTTGATGTTCTCAATAGTATTGTTTTCAATAGCTTGTTCTACTAAAAATTTTGACCCAAGTAGTCCTTGTTCTTCGCCCATGAACATTACGAATTTCACAGTACGTTTTGGGTGAAGGTTATTTGCTTTAAATGCTCTTGCGATGTCTAAAACAGCAAATGATCCAATACCATTATCAATAGCACCTGTAGCTAAATCCCAAGAATCTAAATGTCCGCCAATTACTATTTCTTCTTGCGGAATTTCAGTACCTGGCAATGTTGCTACCACGTTTCTTGCCTTGATAACATCACTCGTATTGGTCATGTCAATTTTAGCTGTAGCCTTTTTAGTTTTTAAAGTTTCTTTCAATGCCATACCATCTTCTTTACCAATACACACAGCGGGGATCGGTATCAACTCTCCTGTAACCGATGCAGTACCTGTTAATAGAACTCCGTTGTCAACTTGGTTAATAATGATGATACCAATAGCACCATATTTAATGGCTAAAGCTGTTTTTTCACTTCGGTGTAAATTGCTTAAACCCTCTTCACTATCTGGTAAAAGAGAAATGTATACTAAAGAAATCTTTCCTTTCACAGCATCTGGGTTAGCAGCATAGTCTGCATCTAAGCCGTTGCCCATGTCAACAATCTCTCCGGTAACGTTTGCTTTAATTGGGGCGTGACCAAGTGTCACTACCTTAATGTCTTCATCATTAATTTTCAAAGAAACCTCGCCTCTTGCCCAAGCTTCTACTTCAAAAGTTTGGTAGGCTACGTCTTCAAAGCCGTATTCTTTAAATTTATTGAAGGTGTATTCTTCTGCTTTTGCTCCGTTAGTAGAACCTGTTAGTCGGTGTCCGATAGTTTCTGTTGCTTCTTTTAACGAACTATAACCTTTAGAGTTTGCTTTGATCTCGGTATCGATACGTGCAAAAAGTTCAGATTGAGTTTCTTCTTTTTTGGTTTCTGAGCATGCCTGTAGGCATAAAGCGCCTATTAATAGGTAAGCGATTTTTTTCATGAGTTGTTTGTGTTTGGTTTAGGTATACAAGTTAGCTAATTTGTAGCTAAGAATAAGAGAAGGTGTTCTTGTAAATCTGATAATTCGATGCCGTATTTTCTGAGGAAACAACACATAATGCTTAATTTTATATCAAAATAAGAATTCATGAAATACGATCAAATACCTAACTCCCTATTTATAAAGAACCGTAAGAAGTTTATGGACCGCATGCAGCCTAAAAGTATTGCTGTTTTTAACTCTAATGATATTTACCCGATAGGTGCAGATAGTGTGTTGCCTTTTGAGCAACATAGAGATATTTTTTACCTTTCTGGGGCTGATCAAGAAGAAACTATTTTAGTGTTGTTTCCTGATGCGATTAATAAAAAGCATCGCGAGGTGCTGTTCGTTCGCGAAACAAATGAGCATATTGCTATTTGGGAAGGTGAAAAATTAACGAAAGAGAGGGCTACAGAAGTTTCAGGTATTGAAACAGTTTGTTGGTTACAAGATTTCGAGAAAATCTTCTTCGATTTAATGACTGAGGCTGAAACTATTTATTTCAACACTAATGAGCATTACAGACAGGCGGTAGAAACGCAAACTCGCGAAGACCGATTTATTGAAAAATATAAGCATCAATATCCAGCACATAAAGTAGCAAAAAGCAACCCTATCCTTCAGGAAATTAGAGGAATTAAGGAACCTGAGGAAATTGATATCATGCAAACTGCATGTAATATCACCGAAAAAGGATTTCGTAGACTTCTTAGTTTTGTGAAACCGGGTGTGATGGAATATGAGATTGAAGCAGAACTATTACATGAATTCGTGCGAAACAGATCTAAAGGTTTCGCTTACCAGCCAATTATTGCTTCTGGTAATAATGCGAATGTATTGCACTACTTAGAGAATAATAAGCCTTGTAACGAAGGTGATTTAATTCTGATGGATGTTGCCGCGGAGTATGCGAATTACTCTAGTGATTTAACCAGAACGATACCTGTAAGCGGAAAATTTACCAAACGCCAAAAAGAGGTGTATAATGCTGTATTACGTGTTAAAGACGATGCTACTAAAATGTTGGTGCCAGGTACGCTTTGGGCAGAATACCATAAAGAATGTGGTAAATTAATGACTTCAGAATTACTCGGACTCGGTTTATTGGATAACGCAGATGTACAGAATGAAAATCCTGAATGGCCTGCATACAAAAAATACTTTATGCATGGTACTAGTCACCACATTGGTTTAAACACTCATGATTACGGAGCATTGAAAACACCAATGAAAGCAAATATGGTATTTACTGTAGAACCGGGTATTTACATTCCGGCAGAGAATATGGGTATTCGTTTAGAAGATGATGTGGTAATTCAAGAAAAGGGAGAGCCTTTTAACTTGATGGCGAACATCCCTATTAAGGCAGATGAGATTGAAGAATTAATGAACAAATAAAAACGGAATATGAAATTAGTATCGTGGAACGTTAATGGCATAAGGGCTTCTGTAAAAAAAGGATTCGAAGATATCGTTAAAGATTTTGATGCAGATGTATTTTGTGTTCAAGAAACAAAGGCGCAAGATGATCAGGTTGCCGAAGCATTGAAAGATATTACCGATTACGAGCTGTTTAGCAATAGTGCAGAACGAAAAGGTTATTCTGGTACCGGAATTTTATCTAAACAAGCACCTGTGAAGTTCGATAAGGACATGGGTATTGAAGAACATGATTTAGAAGGAAGAATTACACATTCTGAATTTGAGCATTTTCACTTGATCAACGTCTACATACCTAATAGTGGTAGTGGATTAAAACGTTTAGATTACCGTGCCGGATGGGATAAAGATTTTACCAACTACCTAAAGGAGCTATCAAAATCAAAACCTTTGATAATTACAGGCGATTTTAACGTAGCACATACCGAGAATGATTTGGCAAACCCAAAAAGTAATTACAATAAAACAGCGGGATTTACACAAGTCGAAATTGACGGATTCGAGCACATGCTTAAAGAAGTTAACTTGGTAGATAGCTTTAGAAAATTACACCCTACAACTTTCGATAAATATACCTTTTGGAGTGCACGTGGTGGCGCACGTGGTAGAAATGTTGGTTGGCGTTTAGATTACTTTTTGGTAAGTGAATCTATTTGGGATAAGGTAACATCTGCCGAAATTCATGATCAGGTATTGGGTAGTGATCATTGCCCTATCAGTTTAGAAATAGAGTTTTAAGTATGAGTTTATTTATATTCCTTCAAGAGGCTTCCGAAATTGAAGAGAAAATTAAAGAAGCACCCAATAGTGCTTATGAGATAGGTGTCGTTATCGGCACCTATCTACCTTTGGTGGTAATGATTTTAATCGCATATGCTTTTTACTATTATTCGAAAAAGAGAAAAAATAGGTAATAGGGATATCAAAATTTATTGAGGCTTTCTTCTACCTATTACATTGATTGCTAAAAATACAACCAAAGCTGGCAATACCCAGCCCAAACTATATTGTTGCAGCGGAATCCAAGAGAAGGTATCTGCTGCGGGCGATAATGCGCTTATACTACCTAAGAAATCTGGAATACTAAATAGTATGGTAGTAATCGTAACCGCTCTGAAAACAAAAACGGATGCATATTTGTCTGGCACTACATTCAATAATATTAGAATAATGGTTATCGGATAAATAAACATTAAAGATGGTATAGCTACGGCAATAATATAAGCTACATTAAATTGCCCTACTAAAACACCTAGTACACTGCCTAGAATTGCTGTTATTGTGTAAATAGATTTGGAGTCCTTAAATCTAGACGCCACAAAATCTGCAGTTCCCGTAACGATACCTACAGCAGTTGTAAAACAAGCTAAGCCAACAAGAATACTTAGAAATAAATTACCAATATTACCTAAACTCTGTATGGCTAAACCAGATAATATTTCTGTTCTTGTGGTATCGGCATCGAAGACAGAATGTACTAAGGATCCAGAAAGTATAAGTCCCATATAAATTAAAAACAGCGATAAGCCTGCAAACCAAGCTGCGTTGCGTATCAGTAGTTTTTTATCTTCATATGAGGCATCGGTATATTTTAAATTGATCGATATAATAATTACCCCACCAACAACGACAGCACCAATAGCATCAAATGTTTGATAGCCTTCTAGTATTCCGTTTGTAAACGGACTAGCGATAGCTGTGTTTCCGAATTCGAAAGGGAATGAGAAAACGGTAATCCCAATCACTAAAAGCAAAATTAGAATTATAGCAGGCGTTAATATTTTACCTAAAATGTTTAAGATTTTAGAACGGTTTAAGGCAAATAATAAAACCAAAGCGAAGTAAACGCTACTTGTAAACCAAGATGAGATATCCCAATAGGGCTGAATCGCCATTTCGTGCGTTACCGAAGCTGTTCTAGGGCTAGGCAGTGCTATAGCAATAGCATAAATGAAAAAGGCATAGATTAAACTGAAGGTTGGCGATACTTTATTGCCAAAATCTATTAGTGTTCCCTGAAGTTTTGCATGTGCCAAAATACCAAGTACCGGTATTGCAACTGCAGATAGTCCGAAACCTATGGTAACTATGAGCCATTGGTCGCCAGAATTAAAGCCTAATAATGGAGGTAAAATTAGATTGCCGGCTCCAAAAAAAAGAGAGAACAATGCAAAAGCCGTAACGAGGGTTTCCTTCTTTCTAAACATGAATACAAATTAAGTGAAAGATTATGAAATAACAGGTAAGGCAAGGTTTTTCATTTTCTGAAACACCAAAAAAAAGGGCATTGACAACAGGTTAGGTAAAACTCACAACAATTACTAGTACAGGCCTTTAATATGCTGTACTTTAACCAAAGGAAACAAAACGTATGTTAATTTCCTTGAAATTCAATCTAATATATAATCGCATTTTCTCGATTACCCAAATCGAAATTTTTGCATAAAATCCTACAGCATGAAAAAAATATTCTGCAGCATCTTCGGCCATCACTATTCAATTTCTAAAAAAGTGACGTCTCATATAAAAGAGTACAAATGTATTCATTGTCAAAAAGAAGTAACTACCGATGTAAGTGGTAACCTTTCTGCGTTAACACCTGAATTACAAGATATCAATAGAACTTTAGAACATATTTACCAAAGAAGACATACTGCGACTACTGCAACGCAACAAGTAGCTTAGTTTATCCTTTTTTAGTTAAATGAATTCCAACCCTGTGCGGTTAATGGAATCTTCGTATTACTTCTAGAAATTAAGAATGCCCCTTCGTCTTTTCCTGTGGTATGCCCTATGACGGTCAAGTTTGGATTACCCTTAATTTTCGCGAATTCTTTTTGGTCTATCGTGAACAATAATTCATAGTCCTCACCGCCACTAAGTGCGACAAGGGTGCTATCCATTTTAAACTCTTCACAAGCTGAAATTACGGTAGGGTCTAAAGGAATTTTGTCTTCGTATAAGTCAATACCTAATCCGCTACTTTTACTTAAATGTAAAATCTCAGATGATAGTCCGTCACTAATATCAATCATTGATGTTGGGTGAACATCTAATTTTTTCAATAGTTCAGTAATGTCTTTACGAGCCTCTGGCTTTAATTGTCTTTCAACGATATAAGAATACGGCTCTAGATCTGGCTGACTATTTGGATTTACTTTAAAAACTTCGTTTTCACGTTCTAATACTTGTAGCCCCATGTATGCGGCACCTAAGTCTCCACTAATAACTAGTAAATCGTTTGGCTGAGCACCTGAGCGGTAAGCAATATCTTCTTCATTTGCGATACCAATTGCGGTAACGCTAATCATTAATCCTGTTTTTGATGAGGTGGTGTCACCACCAACTAAATCGACATTATATGCTTTGCATGCTGTTGCCACGCCAGCGTAAAATTCTTCAAGTGCTTCTAATGGAAATCTGTTTGAAACTGCAATTGAAATAGTTACTTGAGTCGCCGTAGCGTTCATGGCGTAAATATCAGAAAGGTTGACCATAATAGATTTGTAACCTAAATGCTTTAGTGGCATATAGGCAAGGTCGAAATGTACCCCTTCTATTAAAAGATCTGTGCTTATAACTGTTTTTTTGTTTTCAAAATCTAAAACTGCAGCATCATCACCAATACCTTTTACAGTAGATTCTTGTTTGATTTTAAAATCTTTAGTCAGGTGTTCTATGAGTCCGAATTCACCTAATTTCTCTAACGATGTTCTTTCTTGTTCTTTATCTTCTAGCATGCTGCAAAAATAAGAAGTAAAACAAGATGAATGGTATAAAAAAATCCGAAGCTGAAAAGCTTCGGATTTAATATTGAAATTGTAACTATATTTTGGTCTTATCCTACCGAATACCCATCTCTATAGGTACGTTTCACGTATTTGTTTGCAGGTTCGAAATTGGTAACCTTCATATTTGCTGCATCCCACTGTAAACGTTTTCTGCCGTGGTATTGTTTTCCTCCACCCCAAAAGCTTTGGTTTTCAACGGTTGGGTCTACTTCAAAGTATGATTTTAATGCTAAGTTTCCGATAAGGATACTTTCTGTAAACGGACCAGCATAGTCAAAAGAAGAGCTAGTTTCTGCATTTCCGTAGCCTGCCATACAAGCATTTACCCATTGTAAATAATGACCTTCTGGGACACGTGCTATAGTTTGTTCTACTTCAAATTGTTCGTTAAGGGTTAATGGTAATAACCTCGGGTTTGCACCGTAACAATCTGCCATTAATTTTCCTTTTGTACCAATGAATAGTACGCCACCATCCCAGTTTCCTAAAGCTTCGTCATCGCCTAGTTCTTCTGGTCGTTCAGGTAACAGTCCGCCATCCATCCAAGTAACTTTTATTTTACCTTTACCATCTGTTCTTGGGTAGCTTAGGTGTATTTTACTGGAATTAGGAAAACTTTTCGGGTAGTCTTTATACTGAAAATTGCCGCTGAACGAGTCAGAAACGCTACATTCCACGGTATCAGGATATAAAATTGGTAATATTCTATAAACAGGATCCATAATATGACATGCCATATCGCCAAGTGCACCTGTTCCGAAATCAGACCATCCTCTCCAATCAAAAGGAAGGTAGGCATTATTATAATCTCTTGCTGCTGCGGTACCTAACCAAAGATCCCAATTTAAGCCTTTCGGAATTTTGTCTTTTTTGGTAGGTGTTTGTAATGCTTGTGGCCAAATAGCTCTATTTGTCCAGCATTTTACGGTATGTACTTCACCAATAATGCCTGTATCATAAATTTCTTTCATGGTGCGAACTCCGTCACCAGAGCCACCTTGGTTACCCATTTGTGTAACTACTTTGAATTTTTTCGCTGCTTCGGTCAACATTCTTGCTTCCCAAATATCATGCGTCAATGGTTTTTGAACGTAAACATGTTTACCCATTGACATTGCCTGGTAAGCTGCAACGGCATGGTTGTGATCTGGTGTAGATACAGATACGGCATCAATATTTTTGCCTTCTTTATCTAGCATTTCTCTAAAGTCATTGAAATAACTTGCTTTTGGGAAAGCTTCTCTAGATGCAATTGCTTGTCTATTATCTACATCGGCAAGTGATACGATATTTACATTCGGACTCTCGGCAAAAGAAGCAATATCGCTTTGACCTTTACCACCGACGCCAATACCGGCAATATTTAATTTATCGCTTGGTGCGACAAACCCTGTTCCACCTAAAACGTGTCTAGGTACAATCATAAAACCGGCTGCCGCCATACCCGTATTCTTCATGAATTTACGGCGGGTGTTGTTTTTGTCGTTTGATTTGTTGTTTGACATAATAAGTTGTTGTTGTTTGATTTGGTATTGAAGGTAACTCAATTCTGTTAGATTGAACCCTGTTTAGAGCTGGCTTGAATTTTAATTCACCCTAAATTTTAAGTTTAGTAGTTGATAATTAGTTAATTAAGTATTTATTGAGATGTAGTTTTTAACACTTTCTTAGCTTTTTTCAGTAATGAAATAATGTTATTTATACTTAGAATAATCAAATTTTATAACCTTTAATTGCTATGTATATACAGGCGCAAGTGTAATAGTGTTGAAAAAGAATGAATTTAGTTTTATTCGATGTTCAATTTTTAATAAAAACAAGTAGTTGTTCTTCTTCAATTATAACTGCGGTGTTCTTTCTAAGCATAGTATTTCTCTATTAATATATACGTTATAATAATGTTAGGTTCTATGAAAAAAACGGACTTATGATGTATATTTGTAAACTATTTAGATTAAATCTAGTTAATTATGATTGAAGTATCAGAAACGGCTAAACAGAAAGTAATCAACCTAATGACAGAAGAAGGTTTTGATGCTACGACGGATTATGTACGTGTTGGGGTAAAGAGTGGTGGATGTAGTGGATTGTCATACGAGTTAAATTTCGATGATAAGAAAGACGACGCTGATAAAGTATTCGAAGACAATAATGTACGTATCATCGTAGATAAGAAAAGCTTTTTATATTTAGTAGGAACGGTGTTGGAATACTCTGGTGGATTAAACGGAAAAGGGTTTGTTTTTAACAATCCGAACGCACAAAGAACGTGTGGTTGTGGCGAGAGTTTTTCATTGTAAAAAATAAGTTTTGAATATGTAAAATGATATGTGAGTAAGTTTTTAACTCATTTTCTTTTTACTTATTACATAGAATATATGGCATATACAGAAGAAGAATTAAAGAAAGAATTGGAAACCAAAGAGTATGAGTATGGTTTCTACACAGATATTGAATCTGATACATTTCCTGTTGGTTTAAACGAAGAAATTGTTATTGCGATTTCAAAGAAAAAGGAAGAACCAGAATGGATGACCCAGTGGCGTTTAGAAGCTTTCCGAATTTGGGAAAGTATGGAAGAGCCTACATGGGCGAATGTGCATTATGAAAAGCCAGATTTTCAAAAAATCAGTTATTATTCTGCGCCTAAATCTGCTGACCCTAACAAAACGTTAGATGATGTAGATCCAGACTTGTTAGAAATGTATCGTAAGCTTGGTATTTCTGTTGATGAGCAAAAGAAATTACAAAATGTAGCTGTTGATATTGTTGTCGATTCTGTTTCTGTAGCAACAACTTTCAAAAAGACACTAGCAGAAAAGGGAATTATTTTTATGCCTATTTCAGAGGCTATAAAAGAGCACCCAGAGTTAGTGAAAAAGTACATTGGTTCTGTAGTGCCACAAAAAGATAATTTTTATGCAGCTTTAAATTCAGCTGTATTTACCGACGGTTCTTTCTGTTATATTCCAAAAGGAGTAAGATGCCCAATGGAGCTTTCTACGTATTTTAGAATCAATCAAGCAGGTACAGGTCAATTTGAGCGTACATTGCTAATTGCAGATGAAGATAGTTATGTAAGTTACCTTGAAGGTTGCACTGCTCCGTCAAGAGATGAAAATCAATTACACGCTGCCGTAGTAGAGCTAATTGCTTTAGATGGTGCTGAAATAAAATATTCTACCGTTCAAAACTGGTTCCCTGGTAATAAAGAGGGTAAAGGTGGTGTTTTTAACTTCGTAACGAAAAGAGCTATTTGCGAGAAAAACGCGAAAGTATCTTGGACACAAGTTGAAACAGGTTCTGCAGTAACATGGAAATATCCTTCTTGTATTTTAAAAGGAGATAATTCTATCGGTGAATTTTATTCAATCGCTGTAACGAACAATTACCAACAAGCAGATACAGGTACCAAAATGGTTCACCTTGGTAAAAACACTAAGAGTACTATTATATCAAAAGGTATTTCTGCTGGTAAATCTCAAAATAGTTACCGCGGATTGGTACAGGTAAATAGCCGTGCCGATGGAGCGCGTAACTTCTCTCAATGCGATTCTTTGTTAATGGGTAACGAATGTGGTGCACATACCTTCCCGTATATCGAAGCAAAGAATAAAACTGCAATGATTGAGCATGAGGCTACAACTAGTAAAATTGGTGAAGATCAAATTTTCTATTGTAACCAAAGAGGTATTCCAACAGAGAAAGCGATTGCATTAATTGTAAATGGTTTCAGTAAAGAAGTATTAAATAAATTACCAATGGAATTTGCTGTAGAGGCACAAAAATTACTGGAAATTAGTTTAGAAGGTTCTGTAGGATAAAAAGTAATTAAGATTTTAGTAAAACGCCATTGGCGCCACAATATTTAAAGTAACATATTATGTTGAAAATTAAAGATCTACATGCTAGCGTAGACGATAAGGAGATATTAAGAGGAATAAACCTAGAGGTTAAAGCAGGTGAAGTACATGCTATAATGGGACCTAACGGTTCTGGTAAAAGTACATTGGCTTCTGTAATTGCCGGAAACGAGCGTTTTGAGGTTACTCAAGGTTCAATTGAATTAAGTGGTGAAGATTTAGAAGAAGTTTCTCCAGAAGAAAGAGCACATAAAGGTGTTTTTCTTTCTTTTCAATATCCAGTTGAGATTCCAGGTGTTTCTGTAACCAACTTTATGAAAACTGCTATTAACGAATCTCGTAAGGCTAAAGGTCTTGAAGATATGCCTGCAAAGGAAATGTTAAAGCTAATTCGTGAAAAATCTGAGTTATTAGAAATTGACCGTAAGTTCTTATCTAGATCATTGAACGAAGGTTTTTCTGGTGGTGAGAAAAAGAGAAACGAGATTTTTCAAATGGCAATGTTAGAGCCAAAGGTTGCTATATTAGATGAAACCGATTCTGGATTGGATATCGATGCTTTACGTATTGTTGCTAGCGGAGTTAACAAGCTAAAAAGTAAGGATAACGCAGTTATCTTAATTACGCACTACCAACGTTTATTGGAGTATATCGTACCTGATTTTGTTCACGTTTTACACAATGGTAAAATTGTAAAGTCTGGTGGTAAAGAACTTGCTCTAGAGCTTGAAGAAAAAGGATACGACTGGTTAAAGCAAGAAACAGCGGTGTAATTAAGTATACAGTATTCAGTGGCAGTAATTAGAGATTACGAACTGCCGACTGCTACTGTAAACTGGCAACTGAAAAAATATGGATTTAAAAGATAAATTGATTTCCTCTTTTATGGCGTTTGAGAACAACGTGGATGTTGAACATCCGGTACACGATGTTCGTATGGCAGCGATAAAAAACTTTGAGGAAAAAGGATTTCCTTCTAAAAAGGAAGAGGCTTGGAAATATACTTCATTAAATAGTTTACAAAAAATAGATTTCAGCATATTCCCTAAGGAACAGAATGCGTTGGAATATAAAGATGTAAAACGCTATTTTATTCACGAAATTGATACCTACAAGATTGTTTTTGTTGATGGTATTTATAGCTCTTACCTTTCTGAAACTACGCATGACGGAGTAGATATCTGCTTAATGAGTGCAGCGCTTACAAAGCCAATGTACAAGCAGATAATTGATGTGTATTTTAATAAAATTGCATCTAAAGATGAGTCGTTAACTACCTTGAACACTGCGTTTAGTAGAGAAGGAGCTTATATCTACATCCCCAAAAATAAAATGCCTAAAAAACCAATTGAGATATTACATTTCTCTACTGGTAATGAGGCTTCTCTTTTATTGCAACCAAGAAATTTAATTGTAGTAGAAGAAAATGCTGAGGTTCAAATTATTGAGCGTCACCAGAGTTTAACATCAAACGACACACTTACTAATGCAGTAACCGAAATATTTGCTGCTAAAAGTGCTATCGTTGATTTTTATAAAATTCAGAATGATGCGGCTACAGCTTCATTAATCGATAACACGTATGTTGACCAAAAAGACAAAAGTGTTGTTAACGTTCATACCTTCTCTTTTGGTGGTAAATTAACGCGTAACAACCTTAACTTTTATCAGAATGGTGAGTATATAGATTCTACTATGAATGGTGTTACTATTCTAGGGGAAAAGCAGCATGTGGATCATTACACATTAGTGCATCACATGCAACCTAATTGCGAAAGTCATCAAGATTATAAGGGAATTTATGGCGATAGCTCTACAGGTGTTTTTAATGGTAAAATTATCGTAGATAAAATTGCACAAAAGACAAATGCATTCCAAAAGAATAATAATATTCTAATTAGTGATAAAGCAAGCATCAATTCGAAACCTCAGTTAGAGATTTTTGCCGATGATGTAAAATGTTCTCACGGTTGTACAATTGGTCAGTTAGATGAAGATGCTTTATTCTATTTACAGTCAAGAGGTATACCGAAAAAAGAGGCAAAAGCTTTATTAATGTATGCTTTTTCTAACAATGTTTTAAATACGGTTCGTATTCCTGAACTGAAGACTAGAATAAATAAATTGATTGCTAAGAAGCTAGGGGTGAACCTTGGTTTTGATTTATAGATAAGAACGATTTTCTTAAATCATATTGTTATAAAACTTTAAAAAGCGACACTTCATCAGTGTCGCTTTTTTTATGAAAAAATTTACCTATAAATTAACGTCATAATAATAAACCATTAACCAATTTCTTTATGAATAAACACTACTTTTTTGCGCTTACTTTTCTTCTTTGTAATGCTTCCATTTTGGCTCAAGAATCTAGATTCGGTGTAAAAGCAGGATTAAATGTATCTAATATAGATACCAATGATTCATTTTACGGTGATAATAGTCAGTATAGATCTTCATTTCATGCAGGGATTTTTGCTGAGATACCGTTAAGTTCTAAATTTTCTTTTCAGCCAGAGTTACTATATTCTTCTATTGGTGCTGTATATGAATACGATCTTAACTTTAGAAGTTTTGATTTAGAACCTTTAACTGCGGACTCTTTTAAACAGGTGACTAAAAATAATTATTTAGCAGTTCCTTTAACATTCAAGTGGTACGTAGGAGAACGGTTTTATATTAATGCAGGACCTCAAGTAAGTTTTCTTTTAAATACGGTAAGTAAAGCTAAAGGAGATGATTTGCCTGAATCTATTTCTGAAGTCTATAGGTCTTCGGGAGATTTTAAACTGGATTATGGAGCTGTACTTGGAGCTGGCTATGTTATAAATGATGATTTACATATTGGTCTACAATATTATAGAGGATTGAAAAATTTATTTAACGATTCATTTATTGACCGTAAAGCTTATCATTCTGTATTTCAATTAACTGCAGCATATTCGATTTTTTAAAATACTTTCAATTAAAATTAACGGTTCGTTAGGTTATTCTTAACGAACCGTTGTATTTTCTTACATTGTCAATTAGTTATTTTCGTTGAATAAATAATTAACTTGAAATTTATGAAACGACTTTTACTTACCTCATTTTTAGTATTTACCGCTATTGTTTTACATGCTCAGGATCAAAAATGGAGTGTTGAGGCTAATTACCCTTTAATCCTCTCTAATAACACTACGCCCATTGAATTGAACGGTGTATTAGATTTGGGAATTAAATATCGATTTGTAGAGTTTGGTGCCTTTAAATTAGGGGCAAGTTTAAATGCTTCGTTTTTAAAAAACTATGATAATTTTACTTATGGAAGTGAACAGGGTAATAATGTTGAATTCGATTATAAAGCAAAACAGTTTTTATTTCAGCCCAAAATTTTCGCGGAAATAGCAATTCCAGGATTGGCCAAACTTAAGCCTCAAATAGGTTTAGGTTATGCCATAGTTGTAGATGATTCGTATTTGAAAGATGGTGGAGGTGTTCAGGTAGATGAATCAATTACCGATAGTGGATTAAACTTGAACTTAGGCATTAGTTATGATTTGTCGAGTCGATTTTTTATACAAGTCCAATATGATTTTTTAAATATTAATAGGAAAGGGGAGAACACAAGAAACAATCAAACTTATACTTATGATTTTAATGAAAAAATAGGTTTAATAAAAGCCGGTGTCGGATTTCGTTTCTAAATCTCTTTAAATACATATTATCACAAAAGGATAATGCAGTATACCCGATATGTTTTCATTATCGGGTATCTTTGTATATAAGAAGATTGACTATGCTAGATATTAAAAAAATAAGAGAAGATTTTCCAATTCTTAAGCGCGAGGTGAACGGTAAACCATTGGTTTATTTAGACAATGCCGCTACATCGCAAACTCCGCAGCAGGTTATAGATGCAATAGTAGATTACTATCAGAACTACAATGCAAATATTCACCGTGGGGTTCATACGCTTTCTCAAGAAGCTACTGATAAATACGAGCAGGCAAGAATAAAGATTCAGAAGCATTTTAATGCCGCTAAATCTTACGAGATAATTTTTACATCAGGCACAACGCACAGTATCAACCTTGTTGCAAACGGATTCGCTTCTTTAATCAAAAAAGGAGATGAGGTTTTAGTTTCTGCGATGGAGCATCATTCTAATATTGTGCCATGGCAAATGTTATGTGAACGTACTGGTGCTATTTTAAAAGTAATCCCTATGAATCAAGAAGGGGAATTACGAATGGATGTTTATGAGGAACTTCTAAACGATAAAACGAAACTGGTTTTTTGTAATCATATTTCAAATGCGTTAGGGACTATTAATCCGATAGAAGAAATTATAGAAAAGGCGCATAAGGTTGGTGCTGCCGTATTAATTGATGGCGCACAGGCTGCACCCCATTTAGTTGCAGATGTTCAAGCTTTAGATGTTGATTTTTATACCTGTTCTGCACATAAAATATGCGGACCAACTGGTGAAGGTATGTTGTATGGTAAAGAAGAGTGGCTAAATAAATTGCCGCCTTACCAAGGTGGTGGTGAAATGATTGCAGAGGTTACTTTCGAAAAAACTACCTATGCCGATTTACCACATAAATTTGAAGCTGGTACGCCTAATATTTGTGGTGGTATCGCTTTTGGTGCTGCATTAGATTATATGAATGCTATTGGCTTTGATGAAATTGCCAAATATGAGCATGAGTTACTAGAATATGCTACGCAAGAGTTACTGAAGATAGACGGACTCAAAATTTACGGTACGGCTAAAAATAAGACTTCTGTTATATCATTCAATATCGAGGGTATTCACCCATATGATATAGGTAGTATTCTAGATAAGTTGGGTATTGCTGTTCGTACAGGGCACCATTGTGCACAACCGATTATGGATTTCTATAAAATACCAGGTACCGTACGTGCTAGTTTTGCTTTCTATAATACCAAAGAAGAAGTAGATGTACTTGTTGCAGGTGTTTTGAAAGCAAAAAGTATGTTGTTGTAATACAAAGTTTAACAGGTAATGTTAAGGTTTGAAATCCTTCAATTGTTATCGTATTTTTGCATAAAATAAAGCAATGGAAATTAAAGAGATACAGGAAGAGATTATAGATGAATTTTCTATGTTCGATGATTGGATGCAGCGCTATGAGTACATGATCGATCTTGGCAAATCACTTCCATTAATTAACGAAGAGTTTAAGACTGACGATAACATTATTAAAGGTTGTCAAAGTAAGGTTTGGGTACACGCCGAATTAGAAGATAATAAATTGGTTTTCACAGCAGATAGTGATGCTATTATTACTAAAGGAATTATTGCCATTTTAATACGTGCATTTAGCAACCAAAAACCACAAGATATTTTAGATGCCGATACGCAGTTCATTGATGAAATTGGGCTAAAAGAGCATTTGTCGCCTACAAGGGCAAACGGTTTGGTAAGTATGATCAAACAATTAAAGTTATACGCAGTAGCGTATCAAACACAAATTGAAGACTAGAAGATTATGAGTGATGAAAATATAGCTGAAGACAGCGCAGAATTAGGAGAGAAAATTGTTAAGATTTTAAAGACCATATATGATCCAGAAATTCCTGTAGATATCTATGAACTAGGGTTGATCTATGATGTTTTGGTAAATGAAGATAATGAAGTTAAGATTTTAATGACACTTACTTCTCCAAATTGTCCGGTTGCCGAAAGTTTACCTGCAGAAGTAGAAGAAAAAGTGAAATCTTTAAATGCGATTAAAGATGCTGAGGTTGAAATTACTTTTGATCCGCCGTGGACACAAGATTTAATGAGTGAAGAAGCAAAATTAGAATTAGGACTTCTTTAATTAGATTGTTTTCTCAATTTAAAAGATGCCTTTATGCAAGATGAAATTGTAAATAAAGTTGCCCAAAGCAAACTGATTACTTTTAACCTAGAAGATTACTATCCGCTAGGTAATAGAGTCGTGCTAGATATTAAAGACTGGCTTTTTGAAGGTTTTATATTAAAGGAAAAAGAATTTAGGGCTTTTGTAGAAGCACATGATTGGTCTCAATACGGGGGTACTTATGTTGCTATGCACTGTTCTACCGATGCTATCGTACCCGGTTGGGCATATTTATTATTAAGTGTTAAGCTTAGTGGTATCGCAAAAAAAGCTATTCAAGGTACTTTAGTAGATTTAGAAACGAGTATTTATCAATCTATAATTGATGCTATTGACGTTTCTGAGTATCAAGATCAACTAATTATTATTAAAGGGTGCAGTAAAAAACCTGTACCTGCGAACGCCTATCTGTTTCTCGCAGAGCGTTTAAAACCGGTTGCAAAGTCTATTATGTATGGCGAAGCTTGTTCTTCTGTACCATTATATAAAAGAAAATAACATAATCGTGCTTAAAGAAGTTCTCAAGTATTATTACCTTTGCGCCACTATAAATTATAAACATTAATTATTATGAAGAAAATTGTATTAACTCTAGCTCTTGCATTTGTTGCAACTGTTGGTTTTTCTCAGACAGAAGAAGAACTAAAAGGTCAATTAGGTGCAGCGAAAGATTCTATCGCAGCTATTCAAGGAAGAGCTGACGCTATTCAAGGTGAAATAGATGCACTACCAGGTTGGAAAATAGGTGCATTCGGTACTATTGGTGCAAACCTTAGTAGCTTTAACAACTGGTACGGTCAAGGTACTCCAGATTTATCTTCTGGTAGCATCGGTGTAACAGTAAATGCTTTTGCTAATTTGAACGAAGAGAAATTCTTTTGGAGAAACTCTGGTAACTTAAATTTAGCATGGGTAAAGTTCGACGATAAGAGTATTGACACTGATGATGACAGTTTCAAAAATGGAACTGATGTATTTAATATTTCTTCTCTTTACGGTAGAAAGCTTAATGAAAAATGGGCTATTTCTGGTTTAGCTGAGTACAGAACTACAATTCTAGATAACTTTAATGATCCAGGATACCTTGACTTAGGTGTTGGTGCTACTTGGACTCCTATTGCTGATTTAGTTGTTGTAATTCACCCATTAAACTACAACTTTGTATTTAGTAATGGCGATTCTGTATTTGAATCTTCTTTAGGTGCTAAAATCGTTGCTGATTATACGAGACAAATCGGAGCGGTTAACTTTAAATCTAATCTTTCTATGTTTCAAAGCTATGAGAGCGGTAACCTTTCTAACACAACATGGATCAACTCATTTGGTTACACGTTATGGAATGGTATTGGTTTAGGATTTGAATTCGGTTTACGTGATAACAAGCAAGAAGCTTTAAATAATGCTTTAACACGTGCTATCCCTGATCCAACAGCTACATTCGATAATGTTGACAATAAATTACAGACTTACTTCTTAGTTGGTCTTAACTACTCTTTGTAGTCTCAGAGATTATATTAGAAAATAGTATATAATAAAAAAGCCCTCTACATAGAGGGCTTTTTTCGGTTAAGTATTATCGTAAAATTTGGGATTTTACTTTTTAGTTTTCATAAGTTAAATATCGATTTGGGGTCAAGACTTATCTTAAAGTACACTGTAAAATTAACTCATATGGTCTTGTTGAAAACAATTTATGTTGTGAACTGATCTCATATTGTGGTGAGATTTACCAACGGTTTAATTTCTTCGATGAACTACCTAAATTTGATTATAATTGGGTTCTAATACTCGTCTAAATGTTCTGGATATAGAAAATTATTATAAGGAAAACGAGTTACGTGAATATCTCTTACCTCGTCATACACACGTTTTCTAAATTCATCTAGATTTTCTTTGTTCAATGCGGATATAAAAATAGCACGGTCGCCCACTTTTTCCATCCAAGTTTGTTTCCAATCATTAATGGTAAAATGTCTTCCGGTACGTTCTGTAATTAAATCATCATCATCAATAGTATCATGCTCGTACTGATCAATTTTATTGAAGACCATAATTGTTTTCTTATCTGAACTTTTGATTTCAGATAATATCTTGTTAACAGATTCTATATGCTCATCAAACTGCGGGTGAGAAATATCTACTACATGTAATAGTAAATCTGCCTCGCGCACCTCGTCTAACGTACTTTTAAAGCTTTCTACAAGCTGTGTAGGTAGTTTTCTGATAAATCCTACTGTATCACTTAATAGAAAAGGGAGATTTCCTATAACAACCTTTCTTACTGTTGTATCTAATGTGGCAAATAGCTTGTTTTCGGCGAATACCTCACTCTTACTAATAACATTCATTAATGTAGACTTACCAACGTTGGTATACCCTACCAAAGCAACACGAACCAAAGCACCACGGTTACCTCTTTGGGTTTCCATTTGGCGATCAATTTTTTTAAGCTTCTTTTTTAGTAAAGTAATTCGGTCACGAACTATACGTCTATCTGTTTCAATTTCAGTTTCTCCAGGTCCACGCATTCCAATACCACCTTTTTGGCGCTCAAGGTGTGTCCATAGTCCGGTTAGTCTTGGCAGCAAATATTCATACTGTGCAAGTTCTACCTGTGTTCTGGCATAACTTGTTTGTGCACGCTGCGCAAAAATGTCCAATATTAAACTGGTACGATCAATAATTTTACAACGTAATTGTTTTTCAATATTACGTTGTTGACCAGGTGTAAGTTCATCATCAAAAATTACTGAACCAATTTCATGCTCATCAACATATTTTTCGATTTCTTCCATTTTCCCAGTACCTATTAAGGTTTTCGGATTTGGGATATCCATACGTTGGGTAAAACGTTTGAAAACTTCACCACCAGCAGTATAGGTAAGAAACTCTAGTTCATCTAGATATTCCTTTACCTTTTCTTCATTCTGGTCTTTATTGATGATACCAATAAGAACCGCTTTTTCATAATCTATACTCTTCTTTTCTATCATAAATTCCGTAAAGTGTAAAATTAAGCATTTACCGATAAGCTATTTCGTATTTTTATTGACTCGATAATCGAGATTTTGTGCTCTGAGGCTTTCCAAAGAATATTTAATTAATACTCGTTGAATGTCTCTTTGCTTCTCTAGAGTTAGTTTCTCCTTAAAATAATACATGCGATTTCCATTCTTTAAGAAAAAGACAAAAAAACAGCGTTATACGATTGCATTCTACAATTTAGAGAATCTATTTGATCCAGAGCGCAATACCAAAATATTAGACAAAGATTATACCCCTAATGGTGCAAAAAAGTGGACTGTAGAGCGCTATCAACGTAAATTAGAGAAACTCTCGAAGACTATAGTTAAGATAGGTGAAGAAGACCACCCTTACCCACCTGCACTAATAGGGGTTGCCGAAGCCGAAAATAATAGTGTTTTTAAAGCATTGTTAGATACCGATGCTATGGATGATTTGGATTATGGATTTATACATTACGATTCACCAGATGAACGGGGTATAGATACAGGTCTTATTTACCGAAAGCGCTTTTTTAAAGTATTACACTCAGAACCATTGTTATTACTAGTTGATAATGCTGGCGGAGTTAGGGATACAACCAGAGACATACTATATGTAAAGGGAGAATTGAATAAAGAATTGGTACATGTGTTTGTAAACCATTGGCCATCTAGAAGAGATGGTGGTGTAGAAACAGAATACAAGCGGATTATTGCTGCCAACGAAATAGTTGAGAAAATTAAACTAATAAAGGAAACCGAATTGGACCCCAATATTATTGTAATGGGAGATTTTAATGATGATCCGTCTTCAACAAGTCTTCAAAAGATGGCAGAAGGGGCTGGTCTATTTAATCCTTTTGAGAAAATACATATACCTAATAGTAAAGGCTCTTCTGTATATGGTAGTAAATGGAATATGTTTGATCAAATATTGTTATCGAACTCTTTTTTTAATTATGAAAAGAATACACATAGTTTCGATAATGCAGCAATCTTTGATCATAAGTCTTTAAAAGAGAAAGAAGGTAAGTATAAAGGTACGCCCTACAGAACATTTGTATCTGATCGGTATATGGGTGGTTATAGCGATCATTTTCCGGTTTATGCGATGTTTACCTTCAATTCTTAAAGTACCGTATATCGAGAGAAAAATCTTACACATCATAAATTGATGCTTTCACAACAGTTTGAACATTATGTTTAAGTATTTCGTCGAATAAAAGTGGTCATTCACCGAAACGTTCAACAAGGTTAATATGTTTGTAGTCCAAATCCTACAATTTAAAACCTATGTTGACTACCTACAACTTAATCTACCGTAAAAGTAGTATCATAATACTGATACTTTTTGTGTTCTCGGCAACAAATGTTATTACTGCGCAGACTTCGCAACAACGATTGAAAATTGCAGAAAATAATAAGAGAACCGAATTGGCAAATTTCAAGTCGAATTTGGTTTCTGAGTATGCTCTTGAAAGAACTCATCTTAAAGAGGCAGCAAAACTGAACAACTGGAAAATCAAAGAAACTTTAGCGAACGGTAAAAAAATTGAATTGCAGGGTATAGGGGTCGATGGTAGTCCTTTATATTATGAAACTTATTCTGATCAAGCTGGGCTAGTTTCTAGAGCAAGCACTTTAAATACAGATGGTTTAATGGGACTTCATTTAGATGGTGATGGAATGAAAGTTGGTGTTTGGGATGCTGGTGTTGCTTTAGAGAATCATATCGAATATACATCTAGGGTTACTATTGGTGATGATAATGCCGAAGTTGATACACATGCTACCCATGTTACAGGAAGTATAATTTCTACGGGACTTAAAAGAGATGCTAAAGGTGTAGCGAATATGGCTAAAGTAGTTTCTCATGATTGGACAAGAGATAAGATTGAAGTAACGGAAGCAGCTGCTGACGGACTTCTTCTTTCTAACCATTCTTATGGTATTAAAGCGAGTCGTGTACCAGACTGGTATTTTGGTGCTTACACGAAAGTAGCTCAAGATTGGGACAAGATCATGTACAATGCGCCTTACTACTTAATGGTAACTGCAGCAGGTAATGCACAAAAGAGTAGAGATAACTTAGAACCTACATACGGTCAATCTGCTGATGGTTTTGATGTATTGTTAGGATTCACCATTTCAAAAAATAACATTACCGTTGCAGGTGCAAATTCTAAGATTGATGGAAACGGAGATTTAAAAAATGCAGATGTATGTACTTACACTAGTTTTGGTCCTGTAGATGATGGTAGAATTAAGCCAGACATTGCAGGTAACGGTGGTGCTGTTCTTTCTACAGATGCGGCTAGTAATACTAGTTATGAAACTTCTTCTGGTACTTCTATGGCTACGCCAGGTGTTACTGGGTCATTATTGTTATTACAACAGTACAACAAAGAATTATATGGTGAATATATGAAAGCAGCCACTTTAAAAGGTTTGGCTTTGCATACTGCAGATGATGTTGACGCCTTAGGACCAGATTATAAATTAGGTTGGGGAATCATGAATTCGAAAAGCGCTGCTGAGGTTTTAAACAATAAAGATTTCTCTAGCCACATTGCTGAAGAGACATTAGAAAACGGAAATTCATTTTCTTTTGATGTAACTGCAGAAGGTAACGAAACATTAATTGCTTCAATTTCTTGGACCGATGTACAATCTAGTTTTATTAATTCGGGTGAATTGAATAATACGACTGCAGCACTGGTAAACGATCTTGATATTAGAGTTACTAAAAACGGACAAACATTTTTACCTTGGAAATTGAACCCTGCGCAGGCAGAAAGTGATGCAACTAAAGGAGATAATTTGGTTGATCCTTTCGAAAGAGTTGAAATTCCTAATGCTAGCGGTACGTATACAATTACGGTTACTCACAAAGGAGAGCTTGTAAACGATATGCAAGATTTTTCATTGATCGTTTCAGGTGTTGCTATGACTACGTGTTCTATAAATGCACCAGAAGTTGGTCTTGATGAAGCTGAAATGTCTACCGTAAAATTAGCTTGGAATGCTTCGGAAGATGCACTTTATGAAATTCAGTATAAAGAAGTTCACCAACAAGAATGGTCTACAGAGTATATTTCTGTAAACAACTTTAGCTGGAAGGGTTTGTTGACAGATACTACGTATTCTTTCAGATTAAGAACATTCTGCTCACAAAACATCGCTTCTGAATTTAGTGAAGTAGCAACATTTACTTTTAAAGGTGAGGAAACGGAGTTAGAAACCTTAAATGCTTTAAGTGCAGATTCTGATATTGCGTTTAGCGTGTATCCAAACCCTGCGGTAGATGAAATTCAATTGAATGTAAAAACGTCTGATACTACTACCTATAGAATAATGAGTACAGGTGGTGTAGCGTTAAAAATGGATAAAGCTTCAGATGCTAGAATAAACGTTTCAGATTTACCTTCAGGTTTGTATATTTTACAAATTCAAGATGCTGATGTAAGCAAGAGTACGAAATTCTATAAGTACTAGAAACTTATTTTATTCTTCTAGATTGTGTCGTAAATGAAAGTCCTTGTTGGCCAACGGTAGAATTCATAATACCTTCAAATAATGGTTCTGGACAATCTTTTGGTGCTTGCCATTCAAAAATAAAGTTCGAACCGGTACCGCCTTCAACATCCATCTCGTCAATAATAATTTCTGCTGTTTCTAAAGGTGCCAAATAAATAGGATGGCTAAAGTAATTTCTTAACGAAACCCCATGAGTATCAAAATACTCGGCCTTAGATAGGTAAATAGTATCGACATCGCTTGTATTTCGTAAACTAACCATCGCCGTTAAATTATGGGTCTTATGCTCAGAACTACTATAAATTTGAGAATAGATAGATAAATAAGACTTACCATGCTCTAAAGAATCTTGAACTTTCATGGTAATTTTTCTCTTAGACCAGTTTTCTGGATGTATAGAGCTTATTTCCTTTTCTTGAATACAGCTTGCCAGTACTAAAACTACAGAGAATAATAAGATGATTTTTTTCATAGGTATGGCTCGTTTAGAACAAATGTCGTTACTAACAAAATTACATCATTAGTCCTGTTTTTATATCGGTGGATGCTAATTTTAACAAGATGCTATTCATTAGCTACTTTCTTTACTTCATTATCGGATAAAAGAGCTTGATTTCTTAATCTTAAATAGACCTGTGCAGTGGTTAATACGTCTAATTCGCAATAGGTAACAATACGGTTTAAATCATCTTCTTCATAATACACAACCCTAACCATGCTACCGTCAATATCTTCTTTAGGTGAAGGTATGCCCAGCACATGTGCCATAAGTTTTAAAGAAGTATAATGTTTGTAATCGCCAAATTTCCACAGTTCCATGGTGTCTATGTGCGGAATCTCCCATGGTTTTTTGCCAAATAAGTCTAGCTTTTGAGGTAACGATATACCATGAATAATCATTCTACGAGCGATGTAGGGGAAATCGAATTCCTTACCATTATGTGCACAGAGTACATTTTTTGCATGATTGAAATGCTCGTTTAATAGCTCTTTAAAATCTTGTAGAAGTTTAGCTTCTTCTCCATAAAACGTGGTGATTCTAAAACTACGCACCTCTTTTTGAAATGTAAAGTAACCAACAGATATACAAATGATTTTACCGAATTCTGCCCATATGCCGGCACGCTCGTAAAACTCTTCTGCAGTTACATCGTTCTTTCGTTGGTATTGAGATTTGTGTGCCCACAGTTCTTTTGTAGTTTCATCTAATTGGTCAAAAGAACTTTTTTCAGGTACGGTTTCTATATCCAAAAACAGGATGGTGTCTAATTGTAATTTATCAGGCATAGAAGGTTAAGATACTAATAAGTAGGAAATTAACACAATTTCGCTGTTGTTGTACTTACATCTTTACTTGATTTGGCTAAAGTTTTGAGCTTTTATATGTGGCGGAACATCTCTGTATTTGACACTTAGTGTGTGAAAAAACACTATTGAGGTATGTTATTTTTTCAGACAGACGTCGGATTCACTTGAATTTGTCCTCCTATCGCTTTTAATACTTTCATAATTGTGGCAAATTGAGGTTTTGCTCCATCTGATAATGCTTTATATAAACTCGGTCTACTCAAGCCAGTTTCCTCTGCAATTTTTGTCATACCAATCGCTTTTGCGATATTTCCGATTGCATTTATTACATCTGAATTATCTCCTTCTTCTAAAACCGTATTTAAATATTCTGCAATCATTTCTTTGCTTTCTAAATAATCAGCTATTTCAAATTTTGAAGTTCCCATTTTTTATTTATTTAATTCTTTCCAAATACTTTTCGCTTTCGCAATGTCATTTTGTTGGGTAGATTTATCTCCGCCAATCAGTAGTACTATTATTTTTCCATCTTTTTCCTTGAAGTAAACGCGATAACCTTTGGCAAAATTAATCCTCATTTCTCGAATTCCGTCACCGACTGGTTTGCAGTCGCCAAAATGTTCGTCAGTTTCTAATTTTTGAATTCTGAATATGATTTTAGCTTTAGCTCTAAGGTCTTTAAGCTTTCTCAGCCATTTGTCAAATTCAGATGTTTTCTCAATAAAGAACATAAATAGTGTATCTACTTGGATACAAATTTAAGAAAAAATAATTTAATAAATTTTACTCATATTAAGTTTTCTGTAGCGTGTGTTTTAATGTACCACAACAATTGTAATAGTAAATGGTTTCATAAATATTTTTAGCTTCTAATCAGGTGAGTTTAAGATGAGGTATGGTTTCCAATTACCATCAAGCCAAGCCGTAGTAAATACAAATCAAAGAAATGGTATCAAAAAAACCATGTACAGCAATTACAAACCACAAATCGTATTTACGCAGGTAAAATATCAAAGCTATGAGCCCTCCAATAGTACCTGCAACAATTTGTCCGGTAATGCCTTGGTAACTATGCATAAATCCGAAAAAACAAGCTAACAAGACAATATTAAGAACTATACTGAATTTGCTTTCTCCGAAGAATTTTACAAATTGTCTCATGAAATAACCACGAAAGATAATTTCTTCTCCAAACCCGGCAGTAGCCCACACGACTACTACGGCAATTAAGCAAGCGGAAAGATTTCCTTCTAATTCTTTAAAACTTGAATAGTCTATCGGGACTCCGGTGAGTTTTGTAATTCCAGGAACCAATAAAAAGACATAAAAACTAAAGAGACCTAGTGCTGCTAATGGCGCTAATACGAAGATGTTTTTGACCGTAAATTTTTCGCGTCGAAAGCCTAGAGCTGAAAATGGTTTTCCCTTGTATTCTATATAATTTGATAAGATGATTAATAGAGAAACAACGATGTTTTCTATATAACTTAAATTGAGTGGTCCGAACCATATATAGCAGATGACTGCAATGGTAATTAATGGAATTACTATTTGGCGTAAGGTTACTTTGTTCATTATTGTTGGTTTTAAATTCTAAGCGAATTAATGAACAAAAACGCTGAGACCCCTTTTAATTACTGATGTTCTTACTGAATGGTAGTAGATTAATAACTGAATAGTCGGTGTTTATTATTGAAACCAAGTCATAAATTCTTTTCGTTTGTACCGACTGATGTTTATTTCTTTAGTAGCATCATTTTCAATAACAGCTTTTAATTGAATACGTAGTTTACCATTTTCAATTTTCTCTATTACTTCTACAGCATCTTTATGAACAATAATTTGCCGATTGGCTCTATAAAACAATTGATTGTTTATTTTTTCTTCCAGCTCATTTAATATAAAATCGGTACTAATAGTTGTGCCATCATTTTTTACAGCAAATACAATTTTGTTTTCACTGTAAAAGCATGCAATATTCTCATAAGCGAGCTTTGTAGTTTTTGCACCGCTTTCGATAGTTACAACAGCATTTTTTAATGATGTCTTATATAAATTGTATACATCTTGAGCATACGATACCCCAATAAGAATAAAACTTAATAGTAAGGTAATGAGTAGACCTATTAGTAAATAGTAGAACTCAATCTCACCGTCTACGACTAGACTAAAAATAAAATTTATAGGAATATACATGAGGGTAATATAGCCTAGCGTTGAAGCCATGAACCATGCTATAGTTGCCATTTCAACTTTTCTGGAGAAATGCTTTTTCTTGTAATATTGAAAATTAACCTCGGTTATAATACCAATGAGAATGCATAAAATAATAGATGACAAAAAACCTTCAATGGGAAAGCTATAAGAATCACTACCAGGAAAACTTTCACGCTCTGCTAAATGGTTTATTACCAAAGAGAAAATAATCAATACAGTTACTTTCTTAAACCAACGCCATGCAGAGCTACTGACAAAGGTGTGCCAGGCTTTTTTTAGGGTATTTTTGGTCGGTGATTTGGTGCTCATTAATTAGAAGCTCTTTTTTTGATAGCAGATGAATATTTATAGTGGTTATTTTGCCTTAGTTATTATTCCGTCATTCTTTTCTTCAAGTTCATTCTTTCGTGTACTATTCTAGTTATTTCAACAGCTTTGTTTGTTAACCTATATTTAGCCATTCAAGTGCTTCTTGGCTTTTAAAGCTTCAAGATGTGTCTTTGGGTCAAAGTCGTGAGCTATTCCGCTTTCTATTCCTTCTTGAATTGCTTGTTTCAATGCAATTACTTTGTTTTCTTCCTCTTCTAAAAGTCTTAGTCCTGCTCGTATTACTTCACACAAATTCGTCAAAATAATTTCCGAGAGATACTGATGTGTTTTTGTTCATTTCAAAGCTATTTGATATAAATATACCAATTGTTGAAAATTGCACACAACGCCCCTTGATTAAGCACTAAACCGTAATTATTTTTCCACTTTGCTTTTTACAATTTCTAATAATTCTTCTTTGGTCATAAAAGTGTTCATTAAATCTTCTAAAGCACCTTCGTTAGTTACTTCTCTAAAAAAGACTTCGTGGTCAGTTCCAAATAATGTTGGATTTTCAGGATTTGGGTCAGATAGAACTATATAAAAATTGTCAGGAAAACTATAGCTGTAAAACAATTGTATGAAATCAGGTTCATTATTATTTGTTAATTCTATAATCTCTTTTAAGTCAACTTCATCATAATCTTTAAAATCACTATTCCATTCGTCAAAATCTTCAGTTCCTTTTTTATAAGGTGTAAATAATTCTGCTTTCCAAAACATTTGTCCAAATCCTTCTTCCGTCAAACAATAATACTTTTCAATAATTTTATCGTAAAGAGATTGTTTGTCAGATTTTAATAAATCTTTATTTTGGTCTATAAAATCTCCTATTCCATAAATAGGTTCTTCATCTTCGGCTTTTGCCCAAGGCGAATCAGTTGGTTTTTGATACAAAACTGTGTTAAATGTAATTGAAATTAAATCTTCTTCTAAAGACTTGCCTTTCACTTTATCGATATTTCCTCCAAGTTCTATGATTCTATTCAGTATTGTTTCTTTCATTTAGATTTGCTCATTTTTTACTTACACAAAGCTATAGCATCAATGTAATTGTTGATTTCGTCTAGACACTAATATACCACTAAAGAATAAATACAGAATTAGCTCGTAACTTTCTATTATGGAAAACTACAAATGCAATAATTGATTAGAACTAATTAGAAATAATACGGAGAAGAGAAATCTTCAAATCAACGGATATAACCCCGTTGATTTGAAGATTGTAAAGTTTGATAGTTAACCTAAAATTGCTTTTGCATTTTTTAAATTATCCCATATATGGTGTTGACCAAAGTACATTTCAGGTGGCTCTATTGATGGGTCAATTAATTCGTTAATCGCTAATATTGCTCCACGAACACTATATTCAGTCGTGAAAACTATACCGTCTGGTATTTCAACAAATTGCCCTAAGAGCGCAAAATTTTGCGAGCCTTTTGGTACCACAGGTGGTCTATCACCTTCGGTTCTAGGTAGAAACTGAGAGATGCCGTATGGTAGTCTACAAGGCACACAGTACGATGTTTCAAGAAGTTCTGTTTTCTCGTTCTCATCTAGATCTCCCCATAAATGCCCTAAAAGCTCTTCTAAAATTTCTTTTCCAGTACATTCGTACATTGGTTTTTTTACAAATTGACCAAGATTATCTTCACCCAATGCTGAAACCCAAATTACACAAGTATCTTCTGCTTGCCCAGGGAAAAAGGGTTGGCGATAGGTATGTACGTGCAATATCCATGGAGATTGTGTCAAAGGCAAGGGACTTTGTACTCCCATTGGCCGTTCAACTAACCATTGAAATTTTCTTTCAAAAAGGTTTCCTCTAAAAGTGACCGTAAAGTGCATCATTCTAGAAAGAGAAACGTCACGTAAATAGCGGTCTGGTCTGCCTAAATCTGCTTGTTTTGATACGATGTTTTGCCATAATTCATATGCTTCGCCTGGTTTTTCTACTGCTGTTGTAGCTACAGGCTTATCATGTGAACCGTAAGAGTGATTTGATACAATTGAGCCGATTGTCAAGAATGCCTTGTCTTCTGGTCTAAGCTCTATTGCATCTAATACCTTACCATCTGCATTTTTTAAATGTAAGCGTTCTACCCAACGTTTATCATCACTTTCTTTGAAGTCTACATCTGTAATACAAGTATTATAATGTATTTGAACTCCTTTTTTTGTGATGAGTTTAATAGCAGGTAGTACGAACGAGTGGTAGTTTGTGTAACGTGTACGTTCTAAAGAAGTCATTTTCTCCATATCAGACATACGGTGGTAAAATAGTTTCATGTAACGTTTCATCTCTATCGCAGAGTGCCATGGCTGAAAAGCAAATAGCGCACGCCACATATACCAGTAATTACTTTTGAAAAAATCTTCGCTGAAATAATCGGTGATTTTGGCGTCTGCCGGAATCTTTGATTCTGGTATCTCTATTAATCTAGCCATTTCAAGAGCTTCTTTAGTACCTAAGCCCAAGTCATGTCCAGAATCTTTCTCACCGTTTGCATGTAGTAGTCTAACCACGGTGTTCATATTGCATTCTGCAGCATTACGTTCATAGTCGTCTAAACAAGACCCAAGTTCGTCATAAGGTATTAATGACCACAGCTCTTTTGTGCAGCAATATACTTTGTCTTCGTACATGCGACTTCCACGCATAAGGTAAACGGGTTTGCCATCGATCATTTCAACAGATGCATCCATTGACCCTCCAACTAAATCTGTCTCAGGGTTTTTTTCAAAAATGTGAATATTTTCCGGCTTAAAACCGGCTTTCTGAATTAAATAGACAGCAACTGATAAAGAACTTAATCCTAAGCCGTTTAAATAAATATTAGAATCCTTCATAGTTTAAAATTTTGTTGATTAAAGTGTTACTATGTTTAAGAGTAGTGGTAGTTTAAATTTCGATTGTTTTGCTACTAATCTTGTAAGAATAAACCCGCCCTTACAAATTTTTCAGGACTTTCTAAAAACTCAGACTCAGTCAATTAATTAGATCCCTTGACGTGTCACCGTACTTTATTTTAAACAAAATTAGTTTTAGTTTAAATGATAAAGAATGACTTTGGTCAGTTGTGTGTGATAAGCTTATATATGTAGAAATTTGCGTGTTTGTTATAGCAGAACAACGGCCATAAATTATTTACAGCTTAGTTTGACTTTTATTAAAATAGGTGATTTTAAGTATTAATCAGGAAGAACAAAAGGGAGCATTAAGGCTACCATGAGCGATGCCTCTTTAGGTTTCTACAATCTCGGTAGTTCTCGAGATTAACGGCTTAATAAATAGGCACGGACTTATTTGCTTAGCCCTGAAGTCGGCTTTGTGTTTTGATTGTGTTGTAAAACGTTACTTTTAAAAATAATACCGATTGTACTTTTCCTCTTCTTTTAGTCTATAAATTGTTTAAAATTAATCATTAAGCTTTTTTTTGGTCCATTGTTTAATTTGCCAAAACAAAGCGGAAATTGAGATTATAAGTAATAACGTATTTACAATTATTAATAAAATATTATTTGAAACATCTAAATGTGTTTCATTTTCAGTTCCATAATTATCTTCTAAAATCGGATGATGCCAAATCCATATAGAATCATTGCTTGGTAAATAAAATGTGCTATCACTTTTTGTTAGAGATAAGAAATGATCGAAATCTTTTTTTTGTTTTTTGGTCGAAAAAACTACATCTCGATAGTCTAATAAACTTATATGATCCTTTTTATTATGATAATAGATGTAGTACTGTTTTGCTTTTCCTGCTCCGTCAATATTTGAAGTTTGAATGTCAATGGAATCTATTTTTACTTTTTGTTTTTCAAATTCAGTTTTATGAATTAGTTCTTTACTTTCTTTTTTTATTGTAAAAAAATAGAATGGAGAAAAAGTAATTATTAATAGCGTTATAAAAACAAGAATAGCCTTAGCAATATTTTTTAGATTCATTGTTTATTTTGGTGACAGCATTATGTTTTACAACGTTAATTATATGGCGAATAGGCAGAAAATAAAGGGTTGCTTTCAGTTTGGCTATAACCTTCTAGTGTATGATTTCGTTGCGAGTTTAAGCAAAAAGTTAGCAAATGAATCACAGATAGAAATACCGCGAGGACTTTCGTAAGTAAGCATTAACTAGCAATGAATTATTCACATAATTTTTTAAGTTTCTCAAAATCTTCATCAGCTTCGAAATGCTTATTCTTTTCAAGGTCTAACATAAGTGCTTTCTTAAAGTCTTTACAAGCATTTTTTTCCTCACCAAGTTCCAAATAAATACCTGCTCGATTGAAAAGTCCAATATCATAGCTTTTTTTCAAATTCAAAGCTTTATTGATTTTTAATAATGCTTCTTTTGGTTTCTCAATTTCTCTATAAAGACTTGCCCAATTGTTATAAAGAATGTGAAGGTTTGGCTGATTTGGAAATTCAGTCACTATTTTTTGATAATCTGCTAATGCTTCATCAAACAATTCTAATTTAGTTTTTATGTTTATCAGATTCGCTAATGACTTGAAATCTTTTGGTGTTATTTCTAATTGTGATTCTAAATCTATTTTGGCATTCCCATATTTCTCTAACCTGATATTTGCATAAGCTCTATCAAAGTAAATATCAGAGAAAGTAGGTTTTTTTTCGATTATTTTAGAATAGTCAGATATAGCCATTTCAAACTTTCCATTATCCATATAGGTGTCAGCTCTCGAATAACGGACACTTAAATTATCAGGATTTAAATCCAAAGATTTAGAATAATCATTAATTGCGAGGTCATATTCTTTTCTCATTCGATAAACATTTCCTCTGTTTGAATATGGCCCTGGTGAATCTGGATAAAGAGTTATTGCTTTTTCAAAAATTAAGAATGCTTCGTCTATTTTTCCTTTTTTAGCAAGTTCAATTCCTTTTGAGTTAAGTTCTTCTGCTGTTTGAGAAATTAGATTTTGCGTTGTAATCAATAGAATTGTTATGACTAAAATTTTCTTCATTCTGTTTTTTCTAGTTGGTGTTAACGTACATATAAATAAACCAGAGTTACGTTTATCTACCACTTTTGTTATTAAAACTTACCTAGCTAATATACCACTAAAGAATAAAACTACAGTTAACAAGGCGCCTTGCATGAGTGAAAACCACAATCATAATAATCATATTCAATAGAAATGGCTATAAACATCAAACCGACTAATTAGTCGGTTTTTTGCTTCTAAAATGTGGTAAGCATTCTTTTAAAAAACGACAGTATTCGCAATTTTATCGACAAAGTGCAAAGCGTATGAAGTTAAATAGGCGTTTTGAGCACACAACAAACCAAGTAGTTTGTTTTTTGGTTGGGAACAGTAGCTATTTTAGAGCAAATTTCACTGTTTAAACGAACTCTTATGGTTCAATAACCACTGTTTTAAGTAGATTTTAGTTTGCCATATCAAGGTCATTAGAATAGTTCTCTTTCCAATCTTCAATGTTTGCATAACTTTCTAACGGCCACATCTCAGAATAACTTAGTTCTAGTTGTTGAACATATTCCACAGTATTATTTGAGCAGTTAAGCGTAGATAATGTACCTGTTAATTTATTGTCATTCAGTTTTCCTGAAAATGAAAAAACATGTACATCAGATTGTTGCCAATCCTTAAAACCTTTACTTTCTTTAGTCCATGCCTCAATGTATAAGCTATCATTAGTAGCTAAAGAGCCGCTTGTTATTACTCCACTTCTATCAGGTTCAAGGCTGCTTTCATAGACGTTGAAAAAACCTAGTATTTGCTCTTCTAATTTCCATAGTTTTAATGAGTAACCATAAGTATGGTCATTTGTATTCACAATATTTTCATACAAACCAATTAGTTCTACTGGTGCTTGAGAATTACCTATTGTGTCAAAAGAAGCTTTACAAGCACTATTTTCTAGTTTTCTTGTAATTGGTTTTTCTTGAATTAGGGTTTCATTTTCTTCTTTTTTATCAATATTTTCTTTGCATGAATTTAATATCAATAAAAGGATTAAAGCTTGGAGTAGTAATAAATGTTTCATGGCTTAAAAAGGTAGTTAATTACTAGATAAATCACAGAAAATATTGAGCTGTTTTTGATAACGTTTTGCAATGCCAAGTAGGGGGCAGGCAAGAAAATATTCATAAACCTATGAATATGGCACTTTTAATTATAGCCGGTGCGATGGTAGTTATTTCCAAAATTGCCATTTCTTTTTCTTAGGTTTTTCTTTTACGATTTCTGGTATTTCAAGGTAATTTTTTATGGGATATGATAAATCTATAATGTTTGTATTTTGTTCTTCCCATTTTGATTGATTTTTTATAAAATAGTCACTGTCTAATCTAAAATACCCAAAAGATTTAGGTAACTCTGGTATTGTTGTAAAATTAAGATTCGTTATAATTTCATAACCGAGTAATTCTTTTTCTTTTTCTTGCTTTTCTGTTTCATTTTTTATGGAGCCCATAAAACTTCCTCTAATCCATACAGTAGGATTTTCTATGTAATAGTTTGTAATTTCTCCTTCCCAAGTTTCTCCATAATTAACCACTAAAAAATGACTATTTTTTATGGTCTCTGGTGTTGGTTTGTCTTCAGAATAAATACGAGTAGTTGCAAAATAATAAGTCCACATATTTTGACTATCCTTTTTTTTATTGATATCTAAAAGAATTGTAATACTATATTTTCCATTTTCACAGGTTGTAAGTATACAATCTCCTATTTTAAAAGGTATTTCAACGATGTACTCTTTTTTAATTCTTTTTTTCCTCTTAGGTGGCGTTTGAATTTTAATGTAGAATAATTCAATTTCTTTTATGCGTTCATTTGCTAATTCTTCCCAATCTTCTTTTATGTCATCCTTATCATTTAATATATTGGCGACAATTTTTATGGTCTCATTGTCTATCGCTTTATATTCCCAACATGCAAAAGCATAGGCAAGCCATTCTTCGTTGCCATAAACGGGTTCATTATTGTCATTAAATAACCCAAACTTAGAAAGAGTATCTCGTTTAATTTCATCAATGCTAAGCTCTTGTTTATTATACAGTTTTTCAAAAAAACCATAAACGTCCATCGCAGAATCATTGCCTAATATTTCAGCACTCCAAGTTCCCATATTTTTAAAATTACCGCCAACAATCGTATAAATGTAATTGTTGATGTCGTCTAGTTACTAATATACCATTAAAGAATAAACCTACAATTAGCTTAGAACTTTCTATTGCGAAAAACAATGATTGCTTTTAATTGTAGAGGGCTAATTAGTTATTAATGGCTCTTAGAAGATAAATGGTCTTAAAAACAAGAAACCGACCATGTGGTCGGTTATTTATTGCTATAATGCGTCGTAAAACACTGAGAATAGCGACGGAAATTGCACTTGTATGGACAAAATGTAAAGCGAACGGAGTTAAATGGGTGTTTTAGGTAGTAAACAAACTAGCTGGTTTGTTGTTTGAGTGGGCAAAGCAGCCATTTTAGAACAAAATTTGTTGCTTAAACGGGCTCTTATGGTTCAATAACCATTGTTTGCTGTGCAGTTAACAGCTAATAACCATAGCCCTCAATGCTAGGTGTTATATGACAGCAAAGTTTTAAAAGGAAAGAACAAAAAAATTGCTTGATCGAAGTCTGTAGCAAATTGATTAAACCAGCTTACGGCATAGCTAAAACAGGGTTAGATTATGATAGAAATGATGTGGGTAGATTGAGTTAGATGTTAATCGGTTTTCAGCTCAGCTCTTTGCTTTATCAAGTATTTTATTCAAATTCTATAGCTATTAAATTCTGATTATTTTTGTTAAAAACTAAAGCCATTGTCAAAGCAACCTTCTCTCTAATTTGCACAACGTTTACTTTTATTACTTGACCGAAATTATTGGTGTCCTTAAATTCAAAACCTTGAAATTGAGATTGTTTTATAATTCCGTATTCATTTTCGAGATTACTGAATAATTGAGCTAAATCTTCTGGTTCTAATTCAATACTTTTATCGAATAGGTCTTTTAAGTTTGTATATTTTTTACCTGCCAATAATTCAGATATCAGATTTATATTCGGCATTAGTTTTTCGATTTCCTCTATTTCTTTGTCTGAATAAGAAAACTCAGAACTAGTTCCGTTATCCAGATTTATTTTAACCCTAACTTGATTATAGTTTGATTTTTCGTTGTCTAAACTTGAATAAAATAAATAAGCAATATTACCAGAATGTGGCATTAACCTTTGAGAATTGTTTTCAAGTAAAGTGCTTTTACTCATTTCAAGTTCAAAGTAGGTTTTAGTTTCTCCGTTTTCAGAGTCAAACCCCTTATGTCTTCGACATTCGCCGCCATAAAAATTTAGTACTTGTTGTACTGAATTCACCTCTTTTTCAGTTACGCCGATGTCCTTTTTGCAAGAAACTGTTATAATTGATAAAAATAGGAAGGTTAAAATTTTGTTCATAGGTTTCATCATATGTGCTAAAACGTTTTTGTGTGTAGTTTTTACCCAAAAAGATTAGGGTTTATTCCAAGCATAATTCCCCAAAATGATCCGTTTATTCCAAGTACTAAACCAATTATTGAAATCAATCGATGTTTTGTAGAAACACTTTGTTTTACTAATATTTTGAGTGATTTAGTTTCTATTTTTCTATTGCTAAATGGTTTTCCAGATTTCAGAATTGGATTTTTTGATATATAATCATCTAGATTTTTTATAAACAATGTATGTTTTCCGTTTTGATTTGTTTCAAACTTCCATTGCTCAACTGTTTTTACTCTTTTTCTTAGAGAACTATACCTAATTAAATTTTCTGTCAGGTTAATTTGTTTTCCATTTGGTGTAATTATACTAGCTTCAAGACCTGAAATTTTGAAGTCAGAACTAATACCCAGCATACATATGGCGTGAATTCCGTTTTTTGTTATTTCAAAATCTTTAGTTTTTTCAGTTAAATCGAAAACTGAAATTTCTTTCAATTTCAATTGATTTATGACAAGTTTAATTGAATAAATTAAAAGTGGAAAGCTTAAAACTCCAATAAAAATGAATAGTGTCTGCATCTTTTATATTAAGCAAACCTTGGCGAAAAACCTGAAGTCCGTATTAATCATAGTAATTGATACCCAACGTTGTTTTCCGTTTAAGTTATTTTTCATCCAAGTTAGAAGTCCGGCGTAACATTTACGACTGAGTGGGAAATTCATCTTCCGGTTTATTATTATTTTTAAAGCTTTTTTAGATTTTTGAATATGCCTCCCTCACAGCATCTTCACCATATTTACGCTCCAACCTTCTTAGTGTAAAGTGTGAAGTCGCCATTTTCTGAAAATGATTGATAAAAATAAAGTTCATAGAACCGCCACCTAGTGCTCCGGCAATTGGAACAGCTTGTGCCATAAACTTCTCGCTAATTAATACACTAAATCTCGCTGCTATTTGGGTGATGAATTTATTCATAGCACTAGAACCAAAAACAACAGAACTATTTGCTGCAGTCTTAATAGCCGCTTGTAAGCTAGCCGAAGTAAGATTCTTTAAAGTTGATGACAAAGCAGCGCGTGCTACATAATAGCTTGTGTCCATACCATCATCATCTTTTGACTTACCGCCTAACGCAAATACTTCCATACATTGCATTTGCCCTTCAAGGGAATAAATATCCTCACCCTGGCTTCTAGCTATATCCATAATACTGCGTAAAATGTACTTTGTGGTAATGGTCATTTCAGAAGCGAAAATGGCTGTTCCAATACCCGTAGTCGAGCCAAAAAAACCACCAACAGTTCCTGAGCCAATAACTATAGCTTTATACGTAATACTAGAAGGTTCTTTTAACGGTTTGTTTTTTGAAATGGTAAGGAGATTAGCCTTTAATAATCCCAGCAATATTTTTTCTGTAGATTTTTGAAGGACATTTAGCGCTTTTTCAGGAATAAATCTAGCTCCTGTTTCTAAAGAGTTTCCAATAATATTAACTCCTTTTATAGCCCAACCTATATGCTCCATTGAAGCTTTACACTTTTTAATGGTTTCAAGGTCTTCTCTAGAAATGACATTTTTTACGAGCATATAATTTATCGTTTATTTTAACTTAAGGGTGTTGACATGTTAACAGCTCTTACCTCTTCTTTAGGCACGCAAACAGGTCCATTTTGACCTGGTAATTCTATATACCCATCTTCACAAGGTAGCGAGTCCGTTTCGCAACCTAAGAATACCACTCCAAAAATAGCTATCAATAAAATTCTTTTTAATATCATCTTTTATTTGAACTTTGATAATGTGTTTGTGTATGAAAGGTATCTTGTAAATACACACTATTTTTTTCGGATAAACACAGAGCCGTATTTTTATATTTTGTTTTTAACTTATAAATTTTAAAAGCCAATTTTGAAAATTTGGCGGTCTTTGCAAATAAGTACAAACCATTGAATTTAGCACTTATTAGCTATATTTTATATACCGTATTGTAAGGCGTTTATTTTTAAGTGTTTTGAATCATATAACAAGCAATTTTTGATTCGGGCTCAAAGAACACATATAAATCTCCATCTCCCCAGAAATTCATTTTCTCAAAGTATTTTATGTACCATTTATCAGCTGGTGTGATATTGGTTTTTTTAGTTTTTATCTCATCACTACTTTGTAATTGACATAAAAACCTCATTGTTTTATGTGTTTTTGGACATTTTGGAATATCCGAAAATTGAATCCAATTAGGTATTCCTGAAAATCCAATTCCATAACCAATAGCTTTATCCTCTTTTGTTGTAAAACGGATTTTATTGTATTCTATAAATGAATCTGATTTTAAATCGTCATAAGCTGTAGAAAGAGAGTTTACTTTTTCTAAATTCAATATTTTGGGAGAATTCGGCTCAGAATAGTCTAGCCATATTTTATCCAAATCTAAATATATTGGGCAAATAAGGTTTATGTCAAATGGAAGCCAATCAAAGGCTTTACTTTCTTTACTTAATTTTCCTAGATATTGAAAAGAGCCTGGACAATTGTTTGCCGGAATTGAAAAGTCAGATGGTATATTTCCACCAATCCAATTTTCTCCATTTTCAGTTTTTTCAAAATTGAAAACCTTGTTAATTCTTAAATCCCTATATTTTATTTGGTCGTCTTTTATGATCAGTTCTTCATTATTTCCATCCTCATCTTTGGATTCGGCAAACTCTAAAAAGTTATTTTCATCATAAGTCAAAATGATATGAGAATACATACTTTCTGCTGTTTGTTTATCTGTTATTTGTGTTTCGATAAAACTGAGACAATGTTCCTTACCATCTAAATTTACCTCCCAGCCAGCCAGATATTGTTTTCTTAATTTGGTTTTTTTAGGAGTAGATTTATTCCCGAATATTTTCTTTAGTATACTCATTTTAGTTTTTTGGGTATTGACTTACAGCCATTGTGCAATTAGATATTTCGTCTGCTCACTAATATACCACTAAAGAATAAACCTACAATTAACTATCAACTTCCGCAACCAAAAAACCATAATCAACATTAATTTTTGGTGCTAATTAGAAATTAATTGAACTCAGAAGAGAATTATCTTAAAAATAACAAACCAACCAATCGGTCTGTTTTTTACTGGTAAAATGAGTGAAGAGTTTTTGAAACTAACGACAGCAATCGCAATAACATCGATTAAATGCAAAGTGTACGAAGTTAAAGGAGTCTTTTAGGCACTTAACAAACTAGCTGGTTTGTTTTTTTAGTGGGAAAAGCAGCCATTTTAGAACAGAATTTGCTGTTTTTTATGCAAAATGCTGCTAAGTTTAGTCTGCTAAACCAATGTCTCGCCAATCATGTATGATTTCGAAATTGTCTATATAAAAAGTAAAAAAATTACCGCCACCATTTGGTGGTTGGTCGTATTGTCTTGATATTTCTTTACCTGCCAAGAAGCAGAAAAGTAATGTTCCAACACCGCCATGAGCGACCACCGCAATATCGCCAGAACTCTTATCTGTTGAAATTATATTTTTCATGGCGGAAACAATTCTGTTTTGAGCGTTAATAGCTTTTTCCCAGCCTCTAATGGACTGATTTGGATTTGCAAAGAAATCGTTCGCTGTGGCTTGAAATTCTTCTTCATATAGAAACCCTGTAGATGATCTGTCGTTTTCTTTTAAAGATTCGATCTTTTGTAATGCAATACCTAAATGGTTAGATAAAATGAGACCGCCGTCAATGGCTTTTTGCTCGTAACTAGCATAAACTGCTGTAATATTCTTTGTTTCAGTATTCGAATTGAACAATAAATGGCGTTCTTTTCCCTTTTGCGATAAACCCCATTCGGGTACAGGTTTGTTTGGGTCAACTACTACATTTGCATGTGTTATAAAGAGAATTTTTCTTCTATGCATTTATGAATTGTTTGACAATAAAGATTAGATAATCTTGAAGTGTAACGTCTCAGGTAAAGCAAGAATCTGTTTGATTTTCACCTCAGTTCTTTGTTAGCAGTAATTATTTTAGTGTGTTATTCAACTTTAGCACATTTTCCCTGTAATCAGGATATTTATTTATGTTTCTAACACTATGGTTTTGATTGTTTACAATCCCTATTTTTTCATCAGTATAAAATTCCCCATGCATAACTAAACCGTTAGCTATACATTCGGATATGTATTCACTTTGATTTTTAAATTTAGGTATTGATTTTAAATTTTTACTGATAAGCTCTTTTGTAAAGTCAAGCTCATTTTTTGTAATACCAACCATTGGTAGTAACAATAGAAAAATAAAATCATATTTTTCAAAAACACTGATTTCGTCTAAAGTCAAATACCAGGCTTCAAAGTGTCCGCCTAAGTTTCCAATATATTGCTCATTTATATAAAACGTGATTTCCTCTTCAAGAAATTCTATTTGAAAGGATAGATTTTTAGACAATTTTCCGCCAATAAACCTTTGTTTTCCATTTATTGATGAAAAAAAAGTTTCTGACCACTTGTTAATTTTATCAGTGTCAACTTGTATAACATTTGCTAAAGCTTCGTCAATGTTTAGTTCATTAATTTCATCAAAACCTCTAAACCACGAAAAGTATGAAAACCAAAAAAATGTTTGATTTTCCATGATGTCATTTCTAGTGATTAGATTTTCCATTGATCTTGGTTAATTTGTGCTAACGTTCAGTATATGTAACGTAGGGCAGTTTTTAAGCACTACATTTCGGGTTTAACACTTAGCTCAATTAAATATTTTTGCTTTTATCTTTTTGACTTAAATGCCAAATTTTATATTTAGCGGACTTTGTAAATAAACACAGACCTTTCGTTTAATCACAAAAGCCCTATGTTTTCTTATACATGGTTACAAAACGTTTTTTATTTTTTTATTACACCTTTTCCTCTGAATTCTTTATTGTTAATTTTAAAGTTAATAAAAGCAGGTCTATCATTGCCTAGAGATACTTTTACTGATTTCTGAACTATTTCAGTAATTAGATATTTTTTATTAGCAATATTCAAAATCAAAGTGTCTTTTTTGCATATTGTATCGTTTATAGAATCAAAATATATTCGACCATATTTTTTTACGCTTTTAGAATTTTTATCAATAGAAATTTTACCAGTTATTGAATTATTATAGTTTACTGTTGCAAGTTGTAATTCGTCATCTGTATAACCATCAAAAGTAATCTCTTGATTGAATTGATAAAGAGGTAAGCATTTATCTGATACTTCTTTTTTCTTACAACTAAATAAAACTAAAAGGAATAGAATTATATAATATCTATTTTTTGTATTTGATGTATCCATAAAAATTTGAATTAAAAACCTTCTTGCTAAAGGTTCTGTTATTAATTTTATTCCAGCACCAATATCAAAAAGTTATTTCTTTTTTTGAATTATCAATATTCAAGTCATCTTCATAGACAATCCAATGATAATTTGTGAGGAAGCCAAATATACTAGCTTCATCGTCTAACATATCAGAATCTATCATCATTATAATATCCCATCCATTATTATAGTCAGATTGAATTTGATTTAGAGTGTCATTATAATCGAAGCCAGTTATATATGAAGTTTCATCTTTCACATTGCTAGCACCATATTTTTATGATGCTTATATTACTTCTTAGGTTTTAGTGAGTGTTAATGTTTTGTAACGCTTAAGCTATGGTTAGCACGGGGTTAAAAAGCAATTAATTTCCGATTAAGCACTTAGCCAAATTTTTTTTTGTTCTAAAGTAAAATAAAAAGATTTGGCGGACTTATTAAAAATACACTAATCTTTGGTTAAGCACCAAAGCCCGTATTAATTATAGCCATCCTAAGTTAGTATTTGTTTTTTCCGTCTGAGTTAGAAGTCGGGACGTAACAGTAACGTTTGAGTAAAGTCCATATACTTGAACTTGCTCAAAAGTCCTTTTTGAGATTACTACATACAGAATTTTGTTAGATTCATTTGCTAACAAATCTCCCAGGAAAATCTTTTTTAAAAGCAAACCAGATTAGTCCTGCACTTCCAATAAATGTCCATTTATTGGAATATACGGAGCCTTCTACTATGGAGTTATAAATGGATGCTATTATTCCTATTACTCCTAGTGTTAATAATAAATATTTAAAAAATTTCATAATTTAATTGTTTTAGGTATGTAAAATTAGTAGCACAATAAATCGAAATGTTACACTTTTTAAGGAAAAATTTAAATTCCATAAAAGAATATTAAAAGTATTTAATGTTCAGTTTTATTTTTTTATCCAAAGCTAAATCCATAAGATTTAGCGACACAATAAATATACACAGACCTTTCGGTTTCACCTTAAAGTCCGCATTACGTTTAGGCTTTGTTGTAGTGCGTTTTTATTCCGTAATGTTTCTTTTATTTCCGCAGGCAGCACATAGTTTTGCTTTCGGCGTTCTATACGGTTTTCCACAATTCTCGCAATCTGGTCCAATCATTCCAAGAGAATGGTGCGCTATTGCATTCGGTTCAGTTTCTCCAAATCCAGTCAAATCATTGTAGTAGTCCAAAAGCTCTTTGAAACGTTCTTGTCTGTCTTTTTTTAAGACCTTAAAGCCTTTTGCATATAGTTTAGAGGCTATGGCATGTTCTTCTTTATTCAGCATTGGAACTTCCATTTTGCACCTCCAGCAATATTTAATTTCCATACTATTCCGTCTTGTTTTTTAGAAATTCTGATGTCCTTCCATTCCAACCACATTTTGAGCAATTCCCGTTTTCAAATTCGTGCTCACAGTTTGAGTGTCCATACAATTTATGAGCGCAATCCGGACATAATTCTTTCATTTCCGAACTATCTTTAAAATAATCGGATTTACATTCTGCGCAGTTTGTTTGTTCTCGGTTCATTGATTTCTTAAATGCACTACAACGTTAAATATATGGCAAGTAGGGCAGAAAACAAGCGATTATTTTCGGTTAAGCCACAAGCCAAATCTTTTGTGTTTTGTTTTAATTTTTCTCTTTTAATACCAAATCAAAAGATTTGGCGACTTTGCAAATAGACCAGAACTTTTGGGTAAAACACCTGAATTTTATACTTTCCTTTCGGTAAAGTGCTTTTCAGATTAGATTCAGTTTGTTTTAAAATTGGAATTTTTAATAAATCAACAGAATATTCTTTTGTTTCGTTTGGCTTGAGTTCAATTTCATATTCTTTTAAGTCATCTGGTGAAAATAATTGAGAACTTAAAATATGGCTTGAAATTTGGCTTGTTAATTCCACATTTTTTAAATCCATTATTGATGCTCCAGTTCCGATTGGATGTCCCCAATAATCTCTAATCATTATTTTTTCGTTTTTATCAGATTCGTTTTTCCAAATCAGTTTTATTTCAATTGGTTCTCCAGCATAATATTCTTTTCCCGCTTTAATATTAAATTCAACTTTGTCAGAAGTCGGATAACCAGAAAATTGAGTTTGAGCATTTAATTCCGCATTCAGATTTTCTTTTTTCGCATCTTCTTTAACTCCTTTTGCAAAGCCATACATTTCAATTCCGAAATAAGAAATTCCGATAATTATAATTCCAATTATTGTTATTAAAATTCCTTTTTTCATTGGTCTTGTCTAATGTGTGGTAACGTCTCGTATATGAAAAGTAGCGCTGAAAATAAGCGATAACTTTACGGATGATACACAAGCCGAATTTTTAAATTTTATTAATTATTTTATTTTTGGGAATTTGTCAAATTTAAAAATTTGGCGACTTCCTAAAAATGCCCGAACCCTTGTGTTAGCAATTACTCGCGCTATTTTTTATATACATTGTTATGTGTGGTGACTCTATTCTTCATTTGGATTAATTCATCTATTCTACCATATCTCCCATCCCATAAAAATCTTTTGGTTATCTATGTGAAAATAAAGTTTTTGCTATGATGCCTAGTTAAATTCAGCTTTTAGGGCTATATTCTTCTGATTCAATATGATAATTTCAAAGTCGGATTTATCTAAAACTAATGTAACCTTCTTATCATCCGTCTCTTGTATATCATAAGGAACGGCTTTGCCGACTTTCTCACCTTTTTTGTAGGCAAGTACCAAACATGGGCACTGGATATTTTCTTCAACAAATGATATTTCCACTTCTTTACGATCACGATACACCATCCATTGCGGACGATCGTACTTTTTACTTCTTGGATGGAAAACTGCTATGTCATACCTGAATGTGCCCATAGGAGGTAAATCAATAGAGGTTTTCTTTCGTTGCTGACCAAATAGCTCACCAGATTCATTGACAAAAACACTAGGTCTTTCTAGATCTGTAATCTGATAATACGAGTTTTCGTAATCCCTATTACCCTTTTCAGAATAAATTGTCTGATTTATGGTTAATGGGTCGACTCCTGTAAATTCTGTCAACCTCCCTGCCATCGCCTTTCCCCAACCCATGGAATTGTTAGGCATATCTCCTTCGTACACATGATCAAAACCACAATGAATTAATATCTTTTCGTTGGGGTATCGATTTAGATAGGATTCAATATTCCTGGCTTGATTAATTTCTCTTTCTTTCCCATTAGCATGTCCACTGCTTTCGTACCCAAATATATTGAACCCCATATCAAAGGCAGTTCTTATTAAATTGCCAAATTGAGGTTCTTGTGTAGAATATCCAGAATCAAGAATAGGATAACCATTGGCTTGCATAATTGAATCTGCTTGAGGCGTATTAAAATATCCTTCCATTCCTAAGTGCTTAAAGCCTCTTCTTTTGAGTCCTTCAAGTAGTTGAGTGGTAAAAATTCGATGTTGGGGCATTTGATGAGCTTCATTTATGATGACTACTTGGTGCTCTTCAGCTTCATTCAATATGTAATCTATTGCATCCATTGCTTTGTAGAGGACAAAACTATCTCGTTGTTCCTGCGTAAGTCCAATTTCAATTGATTCTTTCGTATCCCAAATCTCATGCATCCTTTCTATGTTTCCGATTTTGGCAAATTCCCATGCTGTTCTATCGACATTTGTAGGAAAGGTATCCCAATATGAAGAAAAATTGTACGGCATCTCATTTGACTCTGTATCAAAATGAAAGTCAAACTCCACAAAATCTAACTTTTTCTGATCTTCATTTTTAGTATTACAGGCAATGCTCAGCAAAGAAATAGCAATAATAAATATGTGTTTCATTAATTAGTTTTTTATATTTTCGGTGTTTTTGGTTGTTTCATCACACATAACGTATGGCTATCTGCACAATTACATATATCCCCAAATATTAATGAGTATATGTAATTGATCGAATCACTAATATACCACTATAGAATAAACCTACAATTAAGTATCATTTTCCGTAGGGAAAACCACAATCATAAAAATCACATTCAATAGAAATGGCTAAAAACAACAAACCAACCAACCGGTCTGTTTTTTACTGGTAAAAGGAGCTGTTAATTGTAGAAACCAACGACAGCAATTACAATTGTATCGACAAAATGCAAGGTGTGTGAGGGTAAAAGGCTTTTTTGAGCACACAACAAACCAAGTGGTTTGTTTTTTAGTTGGGTAAAACAGCTGTTCTAGAATAAACTTTGATGTTCAAACGTACTCTCATGATTCAATAACCACTGTTTTCTGTGTAGATATATTGCTAGTTTCCATAACCCTTAATTCAAAGTATTTTATGGCAGAATAATTTTAAAAGCAAAGAACAAAAACTGGCTTTATTTCAGTCTATAACAAATTGATTAAATAAGCTTAATGAATAGCTAAATCAGGTTTAGGTTATGTTAGAAATTATGTGGGTAGATTGAGCTAGATTTTTTTCAGCTTAGTTCTTTTTTAGCACAAGTAGTTTTAGTGTACTTTAAATTTAGACAGGTCGTCATTCGATTTAATATATACACGTTCCTTACCGGTGTCAATTTTTCTCAGGATTAATTCCCCAGAGTCAATTGAGACTATTTTAAATTCGGGTTTGTCCATTTGATAAATCGTATCATTAGAAACCCGAAAGTCGAATTTCATTCCAATTCCACTTTTAAATTCCGTGTACGTTGTTTCTCCTCCAAAAACCAAATAAAAATTTCTTATTTCACGTTTTGGTTTTTCCAATTTAATTTGTTCGTATTCTGTACCATTTTCCGTTTCCGTTTGAATTGTCATTGTTTCAAAAGTATATTCACTTTTTGGCTTAAATTCCCATGAATATTTCCAAGTCCCAACTAAATCTTCATGATTTTGGGATTTACAAGATGTGAATATGAAAATTGTAATAAGTAAAATTAAAGTGTATTTCATCTCTATTTGTGCTAATGCCTGAGCTATACGTACTGCGGAGGCAAGGAAACTTTTTGTTTCCGCCTGAGCACAAAGCTAAAGCTTATTGCCCGCCCGAACGTGCCTTATCGGTATGGGCGGGTTTAGTTTTATTTTTTGTTGTTCAAAGCTAAATCCATTTCCGATAACTTTTGGGATTAGCGACCTTATAAATATACACAGACCTTTCGGTTTTACTCTAAAGTCCGCATTGCGTTTAGGCTTTGTTACAACACGTTTTTATTCATCAGGTAATAATCCAGATGTAAATCCACTATTTTTTTCCCATTCCTTAACTTGTTTCATTTTCTTAATCTCTAAAAAATGTCCAGTCCATGGGTTAAATGAGTAAACATTAAACTTGTAAGTTATTCTCGAACGACCTTCTTTTTTTATTTCATCTATTTGGTTTGTCAATTCTGTAATGTAGTATCTAAACTGTCCATTATAAAAAACTGCTTTATCAAAATTTTCCCATGTTAAAAATTCAGAAACATCCTCTGCTTGTAAGCCGTGTTTTTTTGCTACTGAAATAGCTTCGGTTTTGTTAATTTTAAAAGCAGTATTATTCGAATCTACTTTTTCAAATCCATTGTTGTTAAATCTGTCGTTACTAGGATCGTAATTGCCTTTTTGGTCAAGGTTAATTCCAATCATTTCGCTTTGCCAATCTGCGTTTTCTAATCTCACTTGATACCGAAAAAGAAACTCTGTTGGTTTTCTTTTCATAGGTTCTGTCCAATTACCAACATAACCATCTTTGTCATAAGCTGAATTGTTAAAATCAAAGCGCACTTGATTGTCGTAAAAATCCTTACCATAATTAGAAATAATCAAGCTATCTGCCTTTTTTTTCATTTTCTCAAGTATTTCGTGGTAAGGAAATAGCTTTCTATTCACTTCACAAATTGCATTATCATAGTCTCGAGTGAATAATAATTGTTTATTGAAGTTATATTCTTTCCAAATTCCGATTCGTTTTCCACTTTGTTTTGTCCAACCTTCCGTATTTAATCGTGTCGTATCTTTTATAAAGTGTACACTTCTCCATACAGAATCTTTGTTTTTGAAGTTCTCTTGGTATATATGATAAACTGAATTTTTGATAATTTCAATTTCAGATGAATCCGTTTCAATATTTTCACGACTAAATTGTCCCAAAACAGATAGTCCAGAAACTAGAGTCAAAAATGTCAGTATTATTCTTGGTTTCATAAATGTGTGGTAACGTCTCGGTTAAGCTTAGTGCGGAGGCAAGGAAACCTTTCGTTTCCGTCTGAGCACGAAGCTAAAGCTTATTGCCCGCCCGAACGTGCCTTATCGGTACGGGCGGGTTTAGTTTTATTTTTTCTTGTTCAAAGCTAAATCCATTCCCGATAACTTTCGGGATTAGCGACCTTATAAATATACACAGACCTTTCGGTTTTACTCTAAAGTCCGCATTGCGTTTAGGTTTTGTTACCACACGTATTTTTTCAAGACATCCAGGTTCCTATAATTTTATCTATTGCCCAATTACCGTTTTCATTTTTTTTAATAAAAATTCTGAATCCATTTCCGTTTAGAATTCCTGTTGTATAGCCTCCATTTAGCACTCCATAAGTTTTTGATTCATCAAATAATATTCGACTAAATCCAATGTTCGCTGCAATAAAATAATCATATTCTGTTTTCCAAAACTCCCTTCCTTTTGGAAATTCCGAACGATATTTAAATTTTATCTTTTCATCGTTAGATATTAGCATGTTTAAGTCAATTCTATAGTTTAGTCCTAGCTTTAAATTTATGGAATCTTGAATTTTAAAATGGTCAGATAATTTAGTTGCATCATCTTTTTCATATGCACTAGCAGAGTCGGAAACAACTATAAATATTGGTGCCTTATCGCTTTTCAAAGAATCTTTTTTTCTTTTCCGTTTTTCCATTTGATTCTTGAACTTGTCACTTTTCATGTAATCTTCTACAGCTTTATCTATGTCGTTTTTGTATTCTTCTTTGGCGAAAAACTCAGATGATGGTGGAGGGGGCGGAGGAAGTCGTTGATCGTAGTAAATCGAATCTAAAATAGCAGGGAATATTTCATAGAAAACAGTTTGTTCAAACTCGGCATCACTTATGACTTTTTCTTTTTTACAATTACAGAAAAACAAGGTCAAAATCGAGAGTGTGAATATTGATGTTAACGTTTTTTTCATATGTGTGCTAACGTTTGGGCTAAGCGTAGTGCGGAGGCAAGGAAACTTTTGGTTTCCGTCTGCCAACATAGCTAAAGCTTATTGCCCGCCCGAACGTGCCTTATCGGTACGGGCGGGTTTAGTTTTGCTTTTTCTTGTTCTAAAGCTATATCCATTCCCGATAACTTTCGGGATTAGCGACCTTATAAATATACACAGACCTTGGCGTAAAAACCACAAGTCCGCATTAATTATAGGTATTGTTGGTAGTAGTTTTTAAGTACTATATTTATTCTATTTTACCTGTTAATTGAGCAATGATAGAAATATGTTCTTTAATTTTAACCTTTTTAAGAAATTCTACTTTTTCTGAGCCACCAAGAGTTAAAAGAGGTTCGTAGCCATAGCATTCATTTTGTTTTAATTCCCCTAACTTTTTCTTAGCTTCATAAAACATATTAATTTTCAATCTTTTTTCTAAAAAACCATTATCGGTCATTTTTAAATTAAAAAACACAGAAGGCTTTCTACCTATAATTTCGGAAACCTTATATCTAATATTAATTAATTTAATAGATTCATTTTCCCAAACATATAAATTACCAAAAGCATCTTTAGCAAAACAATTAGAAGGTTCTTTAAAGGGAGTGTAAACTTCCTTTAAAACTTCCTGGTACTCGATTGAATTTACCAAGGAAAAATATCCGTCTATAAAAGTTGCATTAGAGTAGTTTTTAAATAAAAAATTGATTTCTTCTGGAAAATCATTTTTAGATTCGAAAAAAGAATTTTCATTGTTTTTTTCAGAATTAGCTAATGCAATAAACTTCTCTAACATATTCAATATTAATTTTCTGAGTTCAATTAAATTACTGCTAACGTTTAGTATAAGGAACGTAGGGCAGTTGATATGCACTCCGTTTCGGTTTGGCGGACTTTGTAAATAAACACAGAACTTTGGAGTTTACACAAAAGCCCTATGTTTTTTTATACATTGTTAGCAATAGTTTTTTTATTTTTTCTAGAAATTAAAAAAATAATCCTTTCATTTTTCATGAGAGGATTATGATAGTAATTGTTTCATTATAATAATCTACTTCTATTGATTTAAATAGACTATTTCATGTAAACCATCTGTATGATACGTTTTGGTAACACCATTTCTAGTTACAATTAGTTTTTCTTTTGCAAGGTATCTATAAGCGTCTTCACCTTTATCTATTTTAGATTTTTCGATCATTACAATCTTTTCCAGTTTGATATTTGCTATAAAACTGAAATCACCTTTTGATCCTTTTAATGTAAAGTCTTTGGCAAAGGTATATCCCATTGTTTCTTCTGTCATAGTCTCATGTATAACACCTTCTACTTTACATGCATTGGGTCCTTCAGGTGCATCAATAGGTGACATTAATAAACTGTTTTCGTCTGTAACAACTGCTCCTGATGTAGCGATATCGCCATTTAAACCTATCATCATTGAATAATCAACTGAGATGTCTTCAGTATGGATTTTTCCCCAATACCAATTTTTAAATACACCTGCTAATCTTTTATCTCCCCAGTTATGGTCATGATATCCAATACCTTTAACTTTAATCGCTTTTCCTCCTTTATATAGCTCTCCTTCTATTGGTCCAGATGGAACAGCTACTGTCCAATGCATTGGCACTGGATATCCTTCTGTTGTAAATGGATGATTCTTTTTCTTTAATTTTAATTTAGCACCATACCCATCAATCATAGTATAAAGCTCATAATGATCGCCACAATCTTTACAATACTCTTTACCAAGTGTAACATCACACTTTTCATAACTAGTGGTCACATCCTCCTCTTTATATAGTTTTATCTTACTAATTTCTGGTTGTCCGTGTGGATATATATTTAATCTAACAGACGGTTGTCTTGGGTTTAACCTAGTATCGTTAAGAGAATACATTACTACAAAGTGATCTCCGTTATCAAAATGTGCATCAAAGTACCACCAATCAAAATGTTCTTCTCTGTTTGTTACAGGGAAATCAATATGTGTTGCGTCTGCTTTTGTGTAATCAATTTTTTTTTCCATAATATTTAACTTTTAAATGGTTGTTAATAATTTCATATTATTCAAGAGGTTAATTTTTGTACTAAGCTTTTGAGTAGAGCAAGTGTTGTTCTAATTATTGCTAACGGTCTAGTGTATGAAACGTAGCGTGAAAAAAGATACTACATTTTGAGTTTAGCACAGAGCCAATTTTTTATATTTTGATTTAATTTTTCAGTTCTTAAAGCCAAATTAAAAATTTGGTGGTCTAAGCAAATAAAACCCAAACCTTTCGGTTTAGCACTTATTAGCTATGTTTTCATACACCGTGTTATGCACTTTTTATTTTGTCTATAAAGTAATCAATCATACTTGATTCCTTTCCGTAGTCAATGCTTATCAAAGTATAATTTAAATCTTTTTGCATTATGTCTACAATCAACTGATATTCATTTTGTTTAGTAATTATTTTCTTTTTTATGGTTTCAATGGTTATATCATATTTTGCAGAATAATTTTTATCGATTTTTAAATATTCTTTTTTGGCTAGGTAATCTATGTTGTCCAGTTTTAGATGCCAAAATTTATCAATATTAATAATTTTAATCAAAGAATTGTATTGTTCCTCAGTTCTAGGATAATTAAGTATTGTTATATCAGAGTGGTATTTAGATATCTCTTTAGTAATTAGTTTATTAATAAGGTTGGTATCTAAAAGTTTCCCTTTATCAATACAGTCTTTAATCTCTTTTCCTAATACAGATTTTTCTCTTATCTCACTTCTAATTAATTCCCTTAAATCAATATTTTTGGAGGAGTTTATCTCATTTAGTTTCTCACAAAAAGTTTGACTTCCAGAATTATAATCAGCTATTACAATTTGTATTTTCTTCATTTTTTTAAAACCTGAGTCTAATTGTGCATAACGGCTGGGCTATGAACAGTACGGGTGAAAACTAGCGTTTGCTTTCCGCCACGCACGTAGCGAAATCTTTTGGTTTTGTTTTTTCTTTTTTTGTTCCAAAGCGAAATCCCAAAGATTTCGCGACTATATAAAAATACGCAAACCTTAGCGTTCAATACCTAAGCCCGTATTGTTTATAGGTTTTGTTGTAGCACGTTTTTTTTGTGCGCTTACTTCCAATAATAGTTCAGTCTGATTCTATAAGTGGAAGCTCCAAAAATCATATTTAATTTAATCAATTTTTCTTCAGTTTCCCACGTTGTATTTTGAAATAGAAAATTTGGTCCACCATGGTCATTTATAGTTTTTACAGGTTCTTCGCTTTGCTTAGTCGGTTGTCCGAACTGTTTAACTAACTGTTTCTTAATTCGCCCATATTCCGTTTTGTATGCGTTTAATTTTACAGCTTCGCTTTCCCATTTTATTTGGTCGTTATTGTAATTTCCGTAACGATTATTTTCCCAATCGTAACTTACATACCTTAAAGTCGAATCTGGTTTCGAGTAAAAATACTCGGCGTAAATTGGTAATAAATGTGTTTTCTCTCTGCGAACAATTAATGGGTTTGACATTTCAAATTCCTTTACTTTAGGAAAGATACTTTCAGATAAACTAACATTCTTTTCCAAAAGCTTTAAATCTGGATTTAATTTAGATTCAAATCCCTTTACTTCATCAACCTTCGATTGTTTAGTCCATAAATTCAATCTTTTTGAACTTGAACATCCAGTCACAATAGAACCAATTAAAAGAAGAAAGATGATTCTGTTTGTCATGTTTTTAAATGTGCTACAACGAATGGCTATGTGTACAATTACATATATCCCCAAATATCAATGAGTATATGTAATTGATCGTATTACTAATATACCACTAAAGAATAAACCTACAATTAACAAGCGGCTTTCCGCAGGAAAACCACAATCATAAAATCACATTCAACAGAAATGGCTAAAAACAACAAACCAACCAACCGGTCTGTTTTTTATTGGTAAAAGGAGCAGGTAATTGTAGAAACCAACGACAGCAATTACAATTGTATCGACAAAATGCAAGGAGTGTGAGGGTAAATGGGTGTTTTGAGCACTTAACAAACCAAGTGGTTTGTTTTTTGGAGGATTAAACAAGCAATTTTAGAACTGATTTTACTGTTTATTGCGCTTCTATAGCCCTGTTAGTTCTCCAAAGCATCTTTAAAATCTACTATTTCTGATAGGTAGATTTCATTTAAATATTCGTTGTAATAATCGTCTCGTTTAAAGGCTATATTACTTTCTGCTTTAAGAATATGGGCTTTGGATTTCTCCAAATCTCCAAGTTTTTGATATGCTTTTGCAATGCCGAAGTGGGACTCTGGTACGCTTTCCGATGGCTGTAATGCGCGTTGAAATTCGGTTATTGCTTTTTCGTAATTACCCAATTCATATTCGCAAATTCCTAGGTAGACGAACGTATGTATATCTACCCAATCTTCTTTTTGAGTTTTAATGTTACGGTTAAACATTTCAATCGCTTTTGGGTAGTTTTTTTTGCCGAAATAACATTCTCCACGTAAAAAGTCAATATCCTCGCCCCAGGGTGCGTCAGAGACGTTTGGGGTAAGGTTATCAAGTTTATCAAAGTCGAGTAGGGCTTTGTCGTAATCACGCATTTTACGCAATCTGATCCACCCACGATACCCTAAGTGTTTAATAGGGTCCATTTCAACAGCTTTATTTAAATATTCAAACCCTTTATTAAAATCTCCGGCTTTATTATATGAAACGGAACGCTCCATCCAAGCATCGCTATTTTCTGGGTCGTATTCTAGTGCCTTTTCATATTGATGAACAGCCACAAGAAAGTTCGATTTCTCGGTATCTGGTTTTATTTGCCACCAAATGGTTGATCCAATAACCACAAATAGAATTACGGACCCCAAAAAAATGAATAGGTATTTAAAAAATTTCTTCAATTTTTCCGTTTTTAATTTTTAATCGTATAAGGTTGTAGGTCTTATACTCTTTGTCCCTTTTCCAATCGGTTAAACTCAGTGCAATGGTCTCCAATTCTTTTATTAATGCACCATTATTGAATACGGTAGGTTCGTAATTTTCGTCTATTTGAAATGTTTCCATTTCGCAAAATTCACCTGTTTTGGTAATGTACAGTCTCAAGGTTATAAAACCGCTACTTGGTGCTATATTGGTTTCAGCTAGTTGAATTTCTTTAAATACCTTTCGCAGTGTGGGGTTTTCGCCTTCAATTCTGCTATTAATATTATTAGCCCAGTAGGGCATGGTTTTTTCGTCGCAGTCGTTATTTTCTTGCGAAAAGGCTAGAAAGGGCAAAAGAATAAAAAGATAGCATTGAAGTTTTCTCATTGTAAAGTTATAAAACTCGGTTACGAACGTATTCTGATTATTAATTTGGTCTCAAAAAATCTGATTTTAGAATCTATGAGCCTAGAATAACATTGTCTCAGATTAAGAAATAATTCGTCTCTTTTTTAACTTAGGTTTTTGTAGACGCCCGTATTTATTCACGTTGCATTTCAATTAGTTGTTTAATTTCGTCCGCTCCTGTTAAGTTCGGCTTTATTTTTTTTGAATTATTAATATCTTTAATCATCTCTTTAAAAAAATAGGTAGGATTGGGTTGTTTTTTTATTAGAGTAATTGCCTGAATATATGTTTCCATTGCATTACTTTCTTTGTCGGTCATTAATTCAGCTAAGCCTTTATTTGCAAGTACCCAACCTAATTCAAATTCCGCATTTGCTTTATCACAATATTCGATACATTTTTCATAATCTCCACTTTCAAAGTTCGTCCAACCTAAACCACCGTATAATTCCGCTTTTTGTTGTTTGTCTGATTTAGCAATTAAAATTCTTGTTTCTGTGATTGCGACAATTTCTACGATAAGATTAATTCCGTTTAATGAGCTTGGATTTTTTATACCTAAATACCAACTACCAGTCTTTATATCATCTACTTTTACAACAGCTTGTTTGGTGTTTTCAGCCATACCTTCGGTATAATGCTGGTAATCAATTTTATTTATAAATGGTTGTAAATTGGTATGGTCAAGTAGATAAAAGTCCGCAGTTGCAATTCCTTCGGGAACATTTATCGCAGAAAGTGAATTTGATGTAATTCCACTTGGGTCAGCAATCATTCCAGTTAACTGAACAGCTAAGTTTAAGTTAGCAGTCCCACTTTGTCCTTTAGTAGTGGCAAAACTATAATACCAATGCACAGTATTTGGTGGTAAGTCAAACTTAATATAAGTTCTTGATTTTCCTCCGAATTGAGACCGAGTTCCTCCATTTAGATAAATATCCCGAGTGTCAACTAATTTTTTTGTTTCTTTAACAATTTCATAATCTTGAGAGAAACCAAGTTGGATGAAAATAAGTAGTATAATTGTTAATATGTAGTTTTTTTTCATATGTATGCTAACGGCTCCGTATATGAAAAGTTATCGCTGAAAGTAAGCGATAACATTTCGGATTAAATACAAGCCGAATTTTTAAATTTTACTAATTATCTTATTTTTCGAAATTTGTCAAATTTAAAAATTTGGCGACTTCCTAAAAATGCCCGAACCTTCGTTATAGCAAAGATTCGCGCTATTTTTTATATACGTTGTTACCTGCAGTATTATTTTTGCTGCACCTTGTTTTTGTTTCCTTTAATTACTGTTTTGTTATCGGTACTTTTAGTTTTTTTTGTTCCTTGCTTTACTTCATTTTCATCTCCTTTGATTTTAGCATCATTTTTGCCCATAATTTTATCTTTTATTGTTAAACCTAATAGGGTTGCCATTAATGTTACGCATAAAATAATTGGCTCAAAATCGTAATTTGAGTTTATAAGCCAAATAACTGATATTATTAAAGCGACAATATTAAGTCCGATTATTATCTTTGTCTTCACTTGATTATTGATTGGTATTCAGAAATTAATTTAGAAATCATATATTTTCTGGAGCTATAAATTTCTCCAACTGTTGTTGTTACAAAAGCTTGAATGTATGCTTCTTCACTAACATTTTCCAAAAACATTTCGTATCCGCCTTGTATTATTGGATATGCACTATCCACAGTTTGTCCAAACTCCAAACGATAAGGATATTGAGTTGGTGAATGGTCACGCTGCTTCATAAAAAAAGTATCGTGTTCAATTCCCTTTCCTAATTTGAATTTTGGAAAAACCTTGAAATACGGCTGATTAAAATACCTGATTTCTCTTGTCAGATTTGTAATGGTTGTTCCAAAAGAAACTCCAACGCCTTGATAACTGCTGAACTCTCCTAAAATCGTTAAGTATAGATTTGCCCCTTTTTCAAATTCTTTATCCATTCCTTTTGATTTTTCTTCAATGAGTTTTGTTACTTCAAGTGGTAATTCAGATATTTTTTTACTAAAATCAATTAGAAATTCTTTTAATTCTTCGGAATTATTCGGATTGATTGTAATTGTCGAACCAGTTACGTTTTGTACGACAATATTTCCGTCTCCGTCTATTGTTGCTTCATTCTTATTATCTAGCATAATCGTGGTTTTTCATATTGCAGGTAACGCCAAAGCTATGATTAGTGCGGGGCGGAAATCCAGCAGATTTCCAGCTACGCACAAAGCTAAAACTTTGGGTTTCGCTTTTATTTTTTTTGTCCAAAGCTAAATCCCAAAGATTTAGCGACATCATAAATATACACAGAACTTGGCTTTAAAACCTAAGCCCGCATTAATTATAGGTATTGTTGTATGTAGGCTTTTCAGTCTGCCGAAATCCACTTTTTACTATCCTTGTCATAGTTAAAATCGTATCCGTAATAGGATTTGAAGCTTAGACCATAACTCCCGTTTTCATAAACTTTGTACGCGTATTTAGTTCCAATTTTTGTTCTTTTTGGAATGTCAACATTTTGCTCTTTTTCAAGCTCTATCAACGATTTTGGATTTTCTTTATTTTCTAATTTGTACTTATCAATTAGTTTTACTATTTGAAATCCTTGTTTTTTTGCGTTTTCAACTTGCCACTCTCGTATTGGATTAGCTACTGACCAAATAATCAATAGTTGAATTAGAGAAATTATAAAATAATACTTGAGTTTTGTTTTGTTTTTTTTGTCAATATATGATGAAATCAGAATTCCAATAATTAGAACAATTAATAACAACACTATATAATGCGTTACTCCAAAAACAAATTCCCATGCAAAAGAATAATTCCAAACGTATAATGTCAGTAATACCATCGATAAAATTCCAAAAAGTATTAGAATTTTTTTTGTGGGATTTAAAATATTTTTCAAATGCAATTTCTTTTTTTCAGCTTACATACAACAATGGTATATGTGTACAATTACATATATCCCCAAATATCATTGAGTATATGTAATTGTTAATTTATCAGTACACTAATATACCACTAAAGAATAAACCTACAATTATCATTTCACACTCCATTACGGGAAACCATAATCACCATAAATTATTTAAGTCTAGGTAAGAAATGGCTAAAAACAGCGAACCGACCAACCAGTCGGTTTTTTACTTGTAAATTGAGTTAAGAGTGCTGGAAAGCAACGACAGCAATCGCAATTGTATCGATAAAATGCAAGGTGTTCGGAGTTAATTGAGTGTTTTAAGCACTGAACAAACTAAGTGGTTTGTTTTTTGATAAAATAAACGAGCTGTTTTAGAATAGACTTTGCTGTTTCACGGGGCTTTCGTGGTTCAATAACCACTGTTTTCTGTGTAGCCCACCAGCGTAACCGGTAAGTGAACCATCGGTACCAATAACTCGATGGCAAGGCACTACGATCCATAACGGATTTCGGGCATTTGCAGATGCGGCAGCTCTGGTGGCATTGGGATCACCCAATAACTTTGCAAGCTCTAAATAGGATCTAGATTTTCCGTAGGGTATGTTTTGTAATTCTACCCAAACCTTCTTTTGAAACTCGGTACCGTGTGGGTTCAGTTTTAAATTGAACTCGGTTCTTAGTCCTTCAAAATATTCGTTTAATTGATAAACGGCATCCTCTAAAGATTCTGGTATAACATCGGTAAGTGGGGCATCAGAATTTAAAACAGTAACTTCGGAGAGTCCGTCAGTATCGCCAATAATTTTGGCAACTCCGAGGGGTGTATTTATGTAAGCAACATCCTCCATAATTGTTCTTGCTATTTATTCGTCTGGTGAAGTAGGCTTTTCGATTACTCCCGTTGCCTGAGCGCGTTTTTCCCAATTTTTACGAGCAAGACTCTGCAAATCGGCAACATTGTCGCTCTCATCCATTATTTCGAGCCCTAGAAGGGTTTCAATAACATCTTCCATCGTTACAATACCACTTACAGAACCATATTCGTCAACTACAAGGGCAATTGCCTCACGTTTTGCAATGAATATTTCAAATAATGTTGGGATCGGCGTACTTCTACGGGTTACTAGAATTTCACGTTTAATATCTTTCAACGGAATTTCTCCGTTCTGGTTGATCATTTCTTCTAGCACATTATCCTTTAAAACAAAACCGGTAACATTATCCATATTATCGGTGTACACAGGAATTCTAGAAAAACGCAATTTCGGATTGTCAGCAAAGAAATCGGCTATCGTTTTCTCGTCTGACGCTACTTTCATAACCGCTCTTGGCGTCATAATATCTTTCACCAATACTTCATCGAACCTTAATAAGTTTTTAATGATGGTAGATTCAGATTTTTCAAAAACACCTTCTTCATGTGCCATATCGGTCATCGCATGAAAATCTTCGCGACTTAAAACGCTACCATGGTGTTTGCCACCGCCTACCATTTTGGTAAAAAGACGAAGTATCCATAACAGACCCGTATATTTTAAGCCCAAAACCATAATGTTTAAAGCCTTGGTAGAGAAATTAGCCAATTGTTTCCAATACGTTGCACCAATTGTTTTTGGTATAATTTCAGATGCCACCAAAATAAGAATGGTCATTAAAGTAGACACCACACCGACCATTAAGTCTTCGGTGAAGGTAACGCCAAGTATTGTTTTGGTTTCGCTACCGTATAACTCGGCATAGGCAACTTTCGCTTGTACACCTACCAAAATTGCACCAACCGTGTGGGCAATGGTATTTATAGTTAAAATAGCAATTAAAGGTTGATCGACATCTTTTTTAAGTGCTTCTAGTGTTGTTGCATACGCATGACCTTCTTTCTTTTTTACATTGATGAAAGTAGGGGTAATGCTCAACAGTACTGCTTCTAATATAGAACACAGAAAAGAGAAGAAAATAGAAATGAATGCGTAAAAAAGTAGTAGTCCCATGGGGTTATTTTATGAATCGAAGATATTAATAAAAACGTTAAGGTTGGTGCTGTTTTGCGTTATCAAATGCCTGATAAAATATTTGTTGGATTGATGAACGGATATTCAGCTTGTAAATATTGCGATTTTCTCTCGTAGGATACACTCTATTTGATAGAAATATATAAACTAATTTGTTTTCGGGATCTGCCCAAACAAATGTGCCTGTAAAACCACTATGCCCAAAACTTGATGCACCAACTTCTGGAGCAGGGTAGGCATCGGCAATTTTAAAAGTGTTGTTCTCTAAATAGGGTTTGTCAAAACCCAAACCTCTTCTATTTTCGTTTTCGGGATATTGAACTTTTGAAAATGCTTTAATGGTATTTTCAGCGATGTATTGCTTGCCGGCATATAGTCCGTTTTGCATGAACATTTGCATAATAATTGCCAAATCATCTGCAGTACCAAACAGCCCTGCGTTGCCAGAAATGCCACCTAATAAAGATGCGTTTTCATCATGTACCCAACCTTGGGTGAGCGTATGTCTGTAAATAGTATCTGTTTCTGTAGGTACAATTTTGTTGCTGAAATTCTTGATACTCGGCAGAAAACCGAAGGTTTTCATACCAAGTGGTTTGTAAAATTCTTGCGCCATATATTCTGCATATGGAACACCTGTAATTTGAGTAATGAGCTCCGGAAAAATTAGAAATGTGAGTCCCGAATAGGTATATTTTTTCTCTGCGGATACTTCAGAACGATTTATGATGCGGTACATTTTTCGGTTAAATCTATTTTTTACATAGATACCTTCAAAAGCTTCGTTACTAAATCTATTATTCTTTTTACTGCGGATGAATCTCTTTTTAAACTGACCGTTATTTTTTAAAGTTTTATTGAGAAAAACAATGTAAGGTTCTAAACCGGCTTGATGCGCCAATATCTCGCGAAGCGTAATATTTGCTTTGTCTTTGTGACTTCTCCAAGGTTTCCAATAGGTGCTAAAAGGAACGTCTAAATCTAACTTGCCTTCATCAACCAATTTCATAATTGCAGGCAGCGGACCTAAAATTTTGGTGACCGATGCCAGATCATAAATGTCATTTTCTGCTACGGGCTGAATGCTATCGTAGGTGTGAAATCCGTAAGCTTCATGAAAAATGATATTCCCTTCTTTCGCAATTAAAACCTGAGCACCGGGGAAAGCATTATTTTTTATACCAGTTGTTACAATACTGTCAACTTTGCGATATACAAAAGCAGAATCTAGCTCGTAAGCAGCCAAAGAAGATGCTTGCAAACTAGAACCAACCGGAAGCAATAAAGTTTTTGTCGTAGCTTCTTGCGAAACAAGAATGCTACTTAATAAACCAAATAGTATAAAAATTAATTTATTCATTCGATGAAATAGTAGTTGTTTTTATCCTAAGAATTTTACAACGTCTTTAGCGAAGTAACTTGCGATGATATTTGCACCAGCTCTTTTGATTGCAGTCAGCTGTTCCATCATTACCGCATCATGATCTAACCATCCTTTTTCAGCGGCAGCTTTTACCATGGCATATTCACCAGAAACTTGATACACCGCAACTGGCACATCAACCTCATTTTTGATTTCACGAACAATATCTAGGTAGCATAATCCTGGTTTTACCATAACGATATCTGCACCTTCTTCGATATCCATCTGCGTTTCTCGAATAGCTTCAAATCTATTCGCATAATCCATCTGGTAGGTATTTTTATCCTTAGGTACATTTTTAATATCAACAGGAGCAGAATCTAAAGCATCTCTAAACGGACCGTAAAATGCACTTGCGTATTTGGCACTGTATGCCATAATACCGGTGTTGGTATAACCTTCATCTTCTAAAGCCTCGCGAATACTGAGGATACGACCATCCATCATATCACTTGGGGCAACAAAATCTGCACCTGCTTTGGCGTGCGAAACACTCATTTCTGCCAAAACTTCTACACTTTCATCGTTTAGAATTTGTCCGTCTGCAACAATACCATCATGACCGTAAGAAGAATAGGGGTCAAGGGCAACATCGGTCATTACCAACATTTCTGGACAAGCATTTTTAACCGTCTTAATTGCCAATTGCATTAATCCGTTTTCGTTCAATGCCTCAGAACCTTGATTATCCTTTAAATTATCGGGTACTTTTACAAAAAGTAGAACAGAACGTAAACCCATTTTCCAAAGTTCTTTAACCTCTTTAGTCAGGTTGTCAAGACTAAGGCGGTAGTAATTGGGCATTGAGGCGATTTCCTCTTTAATACCTTTACCTTCAACAACGAAAAGCGGGACTAAAAAATCACTTGGCGAAATTATAGTTTCTCTTACCAAACTACGTATAGCTTCTGAACTTCTAAGTCTTCTATTTCTAATAAGTGGGTACATAATTCTATTTTTTATTTCAATATTTATTCAGATTCCTGACTTTTTTTGATAATGCTTTTTAAGCGTTCTTTTCTAAGCGCAGCTTCCTTTTTCAATTTGTTCTTCTTTCTATCCATTAGCTTGGTATGCTTTGCTTTGTTCACTGTGTTTTTAGCCTTGCCTTTTTTTGCCATACCTGAATATTTAGATTCAAACGCTTTAGTGCTTTTCCGCTGTAAAGTGTAGACGTTACGTGATCAAAGCATATGTATAATGTAGTTGTACAAAAATACGTGAATTTGAATAATAGCTACAGTCGTTAGTACTTATTTTTATGGGGTAGCGGTTAAAAGATTCTTAATGCCTAATGAAAGTCTATATGGGTTCTTACACCCGCTTTAAGTATTAGAAGGCAGAGTAGATATAGGTTTTTTTAGTTTTTGATTCCCTATACAAAATGCTATTTCAGTTCTATTGTGCAAATAAGAGAAGCCTGTTAAAAGGCGCTGTTTTCAAATTAAAGCTATAATTTGTAGCCGAATTCTTATTTGAGTATAAATTGATTGCAATGTTGATTAAAGAGAGTCGAGTTAGAAAGGTTTGGCTGGGTACCTTATTCCTATTCTCATTGCTATATAATCTTTCTGCTCAATCTGTAAATATTGAATTGGAACAAAGAATAGATTCCATCTACGAATTAAGCGTAACGGACTATAAGAAGAGTGTTATCGCATCTCAAAAATTACTTAAAGAGATAGATGATTTTAAAGAACCACAAGAGAAAGTAAAAATTTATTTGGTTACCAGTAATGTGATGTTATTTAATGGTGAAATTAAAGAGTCTATCATAAATCTTAAAAAAGCGATAACCTTAAGTGAGGAAAAAAGTTATAACAAACTTTATTTGCAAGCTAATTTAGTTCTTGCTAAAGCCTATGTAGCTAGTTATGAGTATGAAAATGCATTTAATGTGTATTCAAATATAATTACAACAGAGGAGTATAGTGTTTTGCCAAATAACCACTCTTATAAATGGGCAACAATGAGCAATTTTGCCCATTTGAATTCAATAATCGGAAGAAAGGATCAAGCCTTAAAATTATATATTGACTCTTATAAATTAGGAAAAGATTCAATTAATAATGTGTATTGGCAGCGTGTTTCGCTTGATATTGCTGATCTCTATAATTTTTTCGATAAAAAAGATTCAGCTCAAATATACTTAAGAGAATATCATAAATTAACTGAGAATCATAAACCGAGCTTAGTTACTGATTATATTCCTTGGTATGAGGGTAACTTGGCCTTCTATAACAATGATTTTAAAAAGGCTATAAATAAATACAAGAAATATGAAGAGCTTATTAAGATTGATTTTGGAATAGAAGATGAGGAGATATTAATAAGAAAAGGTCGCTCTTATGTGGAATTAGGAAAACTTGATAGTGCTTTAATAACCTTAGAAGCAATTCAAGAAATGGATGAATTTTCGAAGTTTGAACGGTATTTGAACCCTGATTATTATAGAATTTATTATGATATTTATTCTACTAAAGGTCAGCTGGAAATAGCAAGTGCATATTTAAAAAATTATGACCAAGCTCAACTAAGACGAAACACATTTGCTTTTAAAACAATTGACGAATTACATAATTTAAAAACAAAAGAGGTTCAGGTAAAGGAAAATGTGGAAAAGTCAAAACTTCAGCAATACATTAAATATTTATGGGTAGCCGTAGTTGTAATCATATTAATAGCCACTTTATTTTTGGTAATTAGGCAAAGGAGAGATGCCAAAAAGTTTGACGAACTGATGAAGCGGAGTAGTATCGAGTTTAACCAGACTATTAAAAATACAACCGAAGTTCAAGATGTAAACTTGGCAGATAAAACGGTAACTTCCATTCTTTATAAAATAAACGAACTACAAAATGATGGTTTCTTTTTAAAACAAAAAACTTCGCTATATAATACCGCAAAGAAGCTAAAAACAAACACCTCTTACCTCTCTAATATTATCAATAATAACCTCGGGACTACTTTTTCAGCTTTTGTAAATGATATAAGAATCGATTATATCGTAAATGAACTAAAAACGAATAAGCAGTTGCGCTCGTATTCGGTAAAAGCTATTGCAGAAGAAATTGGGTATAAAAGTGCGGACTCATTCTCCAAATATTTTAAGCAAAATACAGGGTTATCGCCATCATCGTATATTAAAAAATTGAATAAGGATAGTTAAATGAGTTTTCAAAATTTAAAATGGTATAAATCCATCATTATTCTATTATTAATCTTTATTGGGTCTACTGAGAAAATTCATGCTCAGCAAGATATGGAAGGCATATCTGATAGCTTGATTACCAATGTTCAAAAAATCTACAATGAACCTTATGAGAAAGGGGAGCAGAGATTAATTGACATGAATAAAATATTCAATAATATTGATAAATATAATATCAAAGAACAAGTAACGATATACCTTGTTTTAATTGATTTTCAAATTGCTGATGGTTTGTATAATGAAGCTATTAATAATTGCCATATTGCCCGTAAAATGGCAGAGAAAAATGACTTTGCGTACGAAGCGGTACTTTCTGATTTTTATTTGGCTAGTGCATATGGACAGAATTATGAATACGATAAATCTTTTGAACTATCTAAATCTTTAGCTCAATTAATTAATGATAGTAATTATGAGTATTTGGCTATTATATCTGAAATAGAAATGGCATGGTTTTATGAGATTATTGGCAAGTACCGCGATGCATTAGACATAAGACTTAAGATTGTTAAAACAAAAGGAGACTTTTTAAAAAATAGATGGAATCCAGTATACCATCGTCAGTTTTTAGGTATGTCTAATTTATATAATGAACTGGGAATGAAAGATTCAACCTTGTTTTATAGAGAGATATATGAAAACAATATTGATGAGTCTACTGGGGATGAGCTAGAACATTTTTTACTATTAAAAAACGAGGCCGATATTGATTTTAAAGATGAAAAGTTTAAAAAGTCTATTGATAACTATAGAATATATAATCATTGGTACTTTAATAGGTTCAATGAATATGATTCTCCTTTGCTTATCAATAAAAGTAAAGCCCATCTTGCTTTGGGTGAAGTGGATAGCGCATTGAACAACTTAAATCTTATTAAAAGCGGTCCAATGTTTTTAAAGGAACAAAAATATATTTCCCCAGATTTCTATAAATTATATATAGATATTTATAAAAAGAAGGGTGAAGATGATTTAAGAAAAGAATATGAGCAGAAATATTATAAAGCTCTAGAAACCTATAACTCGTTTAAATTTAACACGCTTGATAATCTTTACGATATTGACAAGCAGCGTATACAAATAGAGAACGCCAATGCAGCCAACGATTATAAGAGTACATTAAATTACCTATGGATTGCCTTGGGGTCAATAGTTATGTGCTTCATAGGTTTTACGCTATGGAAACAAAAAAAGGAAAAGAAAAAGTTTGATGCATTAATGCAAAGAACAGAGAACAAAACACCGCTTAACACTTCACTTGAACCAAGTACGAATACTACTGAAATAAAAGATGAAAAGGTAGAGGCATTGATTCATCAAATTAAAGAACTACGAGAACAAGGCTTTTTTCTAAAACAAAAGACAACCTTATATAATACAGCAAAGAAATTAAAAACCAATACTTCTTACCTTTCGACGATCATTAACAATAATTTGGACACTACATTTTCTGCTTTTGTGAATGATATTAGAATCGATTTTATCATAAACGAACTAAAAACGAATAAGCAATTACGCTCATATTCAGTGAAAGCAATAGCCGAAGAAATTGGTTATAAAAGTGCCGATTCATTCTCCAAATACTTTAAGCAAAATACAGGGTTATCGCCATCATCGTATATTAAAAAATTGAATAAGGATAGTTAAATGAGTTTTCAAAGCTGTAAATATTTTATGTTAAGAAAGAACTTAAAGTTCATCTCTATTTTTTTAATGCTCTTTTGTTTTTTAGGGAAAGCACAAACTGAACAAGATTTAGAGGGTATATCAGATAGTTTATTAACTAATCTTCAAGAATTCTATAGTGAAATTTATGAGACAAGTGAGCAAACATTATCTGGCATATATAAAATACATAAGAATATTGATACCTATAATGTAAAAGAGCAAGTAGCTATATACCTTGTTTTAATCGATTTTCAAATTGCTGAAGGTTTATATGATGAAGCTATCATTAACTGCCATATCTCACATGATATGGCTAAAGAAAATGGTTTTGCTTATGAAACTGTGCTTTCTGATTATTATTTAGCCTTGGCATATGAACAGAATTATGAATACGATAAATCTTTTGAACTATTTAAGTCGCTGGCTCAATTAATTAATGATAGTAATTATGAGTATTTGGCTATTCTATCTGAAATTGATATGGCATTGTTTTATGAGATAATTGGTAAATACCGGGATGCATTAGACATAAGACTTAAGATTGTTAAAACAAAAGGAGACTTTTTAAAAAAACGTTGGAGTCCAGAATACTATAATCAGTTTTTAGATATGTCGAATTTATATAATGAACTGGGAATAAAAGACTCCGCTTATTATTATAGAGACTTGTTCAAACAAGCTATTAAAGATTATCCTGAAACTTCTGTGGAACATTATTTTCTGATAAAAAATGAAGCTAATATAAGTTTTAATGAAAGAGATTATTCTAATGCTATTAACAAGTATAGAGTTTATAGTAATTGGTATTTTAACAGGCTCAAAGAATATGACTCTCCGGGGCTTATTAAAAAGAGTAAAGCCCATCTAGCCTTGGGTGAAGTGGATAGCGCATTGAACAATTTAAATTTGATTAAAAGCCGACCAATTTTTGAAAAGCAAGAAAAAACCATTTCCCCAGATTTCTATAAACTATATATAGATATTTATAAAAAGAAGGGTGAAGATGATTTAAGAAAAGAATATGAGCAGAAATATTATAAAGCTCTAGAAACCTATAACTCGTTTAAATTTAATACGCTTGATAATCTTTATGATATTGACAAGCAGCGTATACAAATAGAGAACGCCAATGCAGCCAACGATTATAAGAGTACATTAAATTATTTGTGGATTTCCTTGGGGTCAATAGTTATGTGCTTCATAGGTTTTACGCTATGGAAACAAAAAAGAGAAAAGAAAAAGTTTGATGCATTAATGCAAAGAACAGAGAACAAAACACCGCTTAACACTTCACTAGAACCAAGTACGAATACTACTGAAATAAAAGATGAAAAGGTCGAGGCATTGATTCATCAAATTAAAGAACTACAAGAACAAGGCTTTTTTCTAAAACAAAAGACAACCTTGCATAATACAGCAAAGAAATTAAAAACCAATACTTCTTACCTTTCGACAATCATTAACAATAATTTGGGTACTACATTTTCAGCTTTTGTTAATGATATAAGAATCGATTATATCATTAATGAGTTGAAAATAAACAAGCAATTGCGTTCGTATTCTGTGAAAGCAATTGCCGAAGAAATTGGTTATAAAAGTGCCGATTCATTCTCCAAATACTTTAAGCAAAGCACCGGTTTGTCGCCTTCTACTTTTATAAAAAATATCAATAAAAAGGGTTAAATGCCACTTTTCATGCAGCGTTGATAGTAATTCATGTTTTATCGCTTCATTTAAAATAAATACCTGATAATCAAATAATTAAAATTAGTTCGAGCACCCTATTTTTATAAATTTAGGGTAGTATGACTTGTTTTAAAGAGAGAAACAGCCCTTTCTTTACCAAAAAGATTACCGTTCACTTTTAAAATTATACGATCGTGTTAAGCTAATATTTTAATAGAAGTTCGGAGTCCTTTTTTAAATCAATAATTACAAATAGTTAATCTTAAATTTTAAATCATGAAAAAATCAATTATCGTTTTCGGCATTTTAGTTAGTACAGTATTTAACACAGTAAGTGCAAACACTGACTCAGGAAATAGAATCTCTAAAATCAACCAAACAAATATTACGCATATATCGCCAATGGTATTAGCGATTGTTAAAGATGATGTAGCGGTTGTGAAAAGTTTTATCGCTTATGGGGCCGATATAGAGCAAGTATCTAACACCGGAGCTCAAATGACAGCTTTAATGTACGCTGCTCGTTACAACCAATTAGATATTGTAAAAATACTAGTTGCAGAGGGTGCAAGTACCGCAAAAGAATCTAAAATTGGTGCAACAGCCTTAGATTATGCTAAAGTCTCTGGAGCAACAGAAGTAGTTGGGTATTTAAACAGCTTGTAAACTTCTAAACAAGTCATCAAATAGAGCTATTCAGATCTATAAATTATCTGAATAGCTTTAACTAATAAGAAAAAACTTTCCATAAAACCTCACTTTTAAGCTAGCGTTATGTTTATATTTTTTAATTATCTAATAGCTAAGTTGTTGTATTTATTTTGGCTTCCTGGTTTTTATAAATATGGAATGCTTTTACTTGCTTGTAAGTTATTAATTACACTTTATTTGCGGAAGAAACTACAAAAAATGTAACATTTCTAAATTTTTGAATACTTATAAATAAACTGAATGCTAACCATCAAACTTTAAATAATATGCTTTCGATTACAAATTTGAATAAAACGTACCCAAACGGTACAAAAGCCTTAAACAATGTTAACCTAGAAATTGGTACCGGTATGTTCGGCTTACTTGGTCCGAATGGTGCAGGCAAATCCTCTTTAATGAGAACTATTGCCACATTACAACAGGCAGATAGTGGTCATATTGAATTTAACGATATCGATGTTTTCGCAGAACCCGATGAGATCAGAAAAGTATTAGGTTACTTACCTCAAGATTTTGGAGTCTACCCAAAGGTATCTGCAGAAATGATGCTAAATCATATTGCAAAAATAAAAGGTATTCAAAGTAAAACAGATCGTAAGGCGTATGTAGCCGATTTATTGAATAAGGTAAATCTCTACAAATTCCGTAAGCGTAATCTTGGTGATTACTCTGGTGGTATGCGACAACGTTTTGGTATAGCGCAAGCATTGATCGGCAACCCTAAATTAATTATTGTAGATGAGCCAACAGCTGGTCTTGATCCTTTAGAACGTAATCGTTTTCATAATCTATTAAGTGAACTTGGTGAAGATGCCGTAGTAATACTATCAACACATATTGTAGATGATGTTATTAATCTATGTACCAATATGGCCGTATTTAATGAGGGTAGTGTAGTGGTGCAAGGGCATCCGTTAGAACTCTCAAATTCATTGAATAATAAGGTATTCCGCAAAAATATTGCTAAAGAAGAGGTTGAAAAATACCAGTCAGAATATAATGTATTATCCACTTATTTACGTAGTGGCAATCTATATGTAAATGTGTACGCAGAAGGTGTGCCAGGTGAAGGGTTTGAAGAAGTTGCCAATAATTTAGAAGACTTCTATTTCTATAGTATTAACCAACCTCAAACTGTTTAATATGAAAGAAATATTCTTATTTGAGCTAAAGTATAGGCTTCGACGACCGGTCACTTATATCTACATATTTATCATGTTTTTAATACCCTTACTAATTGCGGTATTCGATAAATCTAATACAGCACAGTTTACCAATAGCCCCAGTGATATAGTGGGTGTAATTGGAGTAATAAGTATTATTGCATTGTTTTTTTATGCGGCCATAATGGGTGTGCCTGTATATAGGGATGAAGAACATAAAACAGCCCAGACTTATTTCTCTTTTCCAATTTCAGAAAAGAACTATATTCTTGGTCGTTTTTGGGGAAGCTTTACTATTGTTACTATAATGAATTTGGCAGCTATGTTTGGTGCTATGTTTGGTTATGTACTAGGTGCAATTTTAGATCGACCTGATTATGGTACCTACACCGATTTTAACTTTTGGTCCTACTTTTTTCCGTTTTTATATTTTTTAATGTTCAATGCATTTTTAATCGGTAGTATCTTCTTTTGTTTGATGACCTTTTTTAAGCGTATGTCCATATTGTATTTAGGTGGCATTTTACTTTTGATTATAACTACGATAGCAAGTCAATTAATGGTATCATTAGATACGCAATGGTTAAGTATTTATGTAGACCCTTTTGGTGAGTCTGCTTATGGATATATTACTAAATATTGGTCTGTATCAGAATTAAATACAAATCAACTGGCTTTAACGGGTAAGTTTATGCTTAATCGTTTATTATGGTTAAGTGTTGGTATTGTAATTTTCACATTTACCTTATTAAAATTTTCATATAAGGGCTTTTTGACTTCAAGTAAAAAGAAGAGTAAAAAGGAAAACGACGATGTTTATGAAGTCTCAGAAATTGTAAACGTAAATCAAAGTTTTAGTAAAAAAGCACAAAGAGAAAACTTGTGGTCATTAAGTAAAATAGAATTTTTGTCGGTAGTAAAGGAGCCAGTTTTTTTAGTGCTTATTATAATCGGTGTATTGGTAGCTTGCTTTTCAACGTATCAAGCTAACCAGATGGAAGGCACGCCTTCGTTACCACTTACGCGATTTATGGTAACTAATATTGGAGGCATTTTACGTATGTTTTCTATTATTATTCTAATTATCTATGCAGGTGAGGCGGTACATAGAACTCGTAGTAATAAAACATTTGAATTTTATGATGCTTTACCGGTAACCAATACAACACTTTATTTGTCAAAAATAATATCACTTATTGGGGTTGCTTTAGTACTCGCTTTAGTAAATATTGTAATTGGTATTTTATATCAAATAGGTAATGGGTATTTCAATTTTGAATTGGGCATGTACTTAATATATAATCTTACAGATATATTCCCATTTTATTTGGCTATAGTTTTATTGGCCTTTTTCATTCATGTGTTGGTTAATAACAAGTTTTTAGGTCACTTTTTAGTGGTTATTATATACATTGGTTTACCATTAATTCTAAATCTTGCATTTAAGAGTAATAATCCTTTACTAATATTTGGACGAACAACGCCAAGCTTTTTAAGTGATTTAAACGGATTTGGACATTATTTGACAGGACAATTTTGGTTAAGTCTTTATTGGATTCTTTTTACCGGAATTTTAGCAAGTATTGGTGGTTTGTTTTGGAGTAGAGGATTCTTTTCTTCTGCAAAAGAGCGTTTATCTATAGCTAAAGATAGGTTCAGCGGTAAAACAATAAGGTATACGTTTTTGTTTGTATTTGCTTTCTTCTCTGTAGGTGCCTACAGTTATTATAACCTTAAAGTTTTAAATAGTTTACAAGATGGCGATTATTGGGAGCAAATAAATGCTGATGCAGAAAAAAAGTATGGTAGGTTTAGTGAGAAGCCTCACATAGAAATTATTGACTTAAAAGCAGATGTTGATATTTTTCCAAAATCACGAGGTGTTGATGCAAAAGGAGACTTTACAGTAATCAACCCTTCAAATGTACCAATAGATACAGTTATGATGGAGGTTAGATTTTCTATAACTGATACAAAGATTACCAATGTAATTTATAATGGTAAGGTGATTAAGCCAGTATTTAGCGATTCTATTTATCGATTTTTTCTATATAAACTTCCAGAACCATTGCAACCAAAAGATACTGCCAACTTAATTATTGAGACAAAAGCACGTACTCATGGTTTCGCTATGGATAGAGAAACTGATATTTTAGGAAACGGTACTTTTTTTAATGATGGAATTTTTCCTGCTTTTCATTATGAAAAAGCAATAATAGATAATGGTGTTCGTAAGAAATATGGTTTAGAAGAATTAGATTTTATCTATCCGCCAAGAACAGATAGTGTTGCTTTAAAGAAAAATGGTTTTAATGAAGATAGTCACTTTATGAATTTTGAAGCTACTGTTAGTACGTCTAAAGGTCAGATTGCTGTTGCACCTGGTGTTTTGACTGAAAAATGGGATCATGACGACAGAAGCTATTTTAATTATAAGATGGAAGAGAAGTCTGATTACTTTTTCAGTTTTGTCTCTGCAACTTATGAGATCGAAAAAGATACTTGGACAGCGCCTAGCGGTAAAAAAGTAACTATCGAGATTTATCATTCTCCGAAGCATAAAGATAACTTAGAGCACTTTATAAAAGGTGTCAAGGTTTCGTTGGATTATAATTCTACTAATTTTTATGAATATCCTTATTCTGTGGTAAGAATTATCGAGTTTCCAGCTCATACCGTTTTCGCGCAGTCTTTTGCGACTACAATACCTTTTTCTGAAGATTTTGGTTTTGTGTCAGATTATTCCAATCTAGAAAGCTTTAATCACGCTTTTAGTACAACTGCTCACGAAATGGCTCACCAGTGGTGGGGTCATATTGTAACGCCAAGTAATACCAGAGGGGCTAACATAATTTCAGAAACCTTAGCAGAGTACGTTTCACTAATGGCAATGAAACACGAATATGGCGAAAATGGTATTAAAGGGTTTTTAAAACCTTCATTAGATATTTATTTATCTAGAAGGTCAATGAGCTTTAAACCTGAGCGTACATTGATGGATGTTGAAACTGGTCAGCATATTTGGTATCAAAAAGGATCTATGATTATGTATGATTTGCAAGATGTCATTGGTGAAGATGTTATAAATGCGGGACTTAAAACATTCTTGAATGAATACAAGTATTTTGAAAAAGGAGTATACCCCACTTCTGAAGATTTCTATAAAGCTATTTATAATGTTACTCCAGATTCCTTAAAATATAAGGTTGACGATGGTTTCAAAGAGATAGTTCTTTACGAAAATCGTGTGATGGATGCTAAAACCAAAAAGCTAGATAATGGCAAATGGGAAACCACATTCACAGTTAACTCTAAAAAGATTTATTATGATGATACTGGTAAGGAAAAGCTGATTGATGATAAAAAGAACTTAGTTGACATTGGGCTCTTTGGCGAAGATATTACCGGTGACGATGGGGTAACTATCAAGAATCCATTTTACTTTGAATTAAAGTGGCTTTCTGCAGGTGATAATACATTTACTATTGTTACTGATGAAAAACCTTTAAAAGCGGGTATTGATCCTTATAATAAGTTGATCGATCGTAATTCTGATGATAATCTAGAAACGGTAGAAGAGTAGTTTTTTCAAATTAGTTAAGAAGAGTTTAAGTATAAACCTGTTCGTTAATGGCAATTGTCATAAAGCGGACAGGTTTTTTCTTTTCGAGAACTTTGATAATAGGCTGTATTGTTTAAATAGCGTGATAAAAATTCTATATTTCTATTTCGCCAATTAAGTAACAAACTCCATTACCGGATATTTTTACGCGGTCTCCAAGATATTCGCATTGTATATCGCCACCACGTTCAGATAGTTGTTTGGCAGTTAGTGCTTTTTTATTCAATTTCTCTGACCAATAGGGTGTTAAAGTAGTATGCGCAGAACCCGTAACCGGATCTTCTGGAATACCGCATTGCGGTGCAAAAAAGCGTGAGACAAAATCTACATCATTGCCTTTTGCCGAAACAATAACCCCTCTACAATCTAATTCATTCAATAAATGAAAATTAGGTTTTATGTTTTCGATTTCCACTTGAGATTCATAAATAAGCATATAGTCGGTCTTGCCTTTATAAGTTTCTAACGGTTGCTTGCCAATTGCTTTTGATATTTTGATTTGTTCTGATACAGGCGTTAAATCATCTGTGGGGAAATCCATGGTTAACAATCCCGATTCACTTTTTTGGACTAATAACTCTCCACTTCTCGGTGAAATAAACCGTAAGGTATTTTCATTGTAACCGTAGTAATTATAGAGCACGAAGGCAGTTGCAAGTGTTGCATGTCCGCATAAGTCCACTTCTATTTCTGGGGTAAACCATCGTAACTCATAATGGTCATTATTCATAACCGCAAAAGCTGTTTCTGCCAAATTATTCTCAGCAGCTATCTTTTGCATTAAATCGGTTTCTAACCATTTTTCAAGAATACAAACTGCAGCCGGATTGCCGCCAAATAACTTAGAGGTAAACGCATCGATTTGATATATTTTTTGCTTCATGGAATTGAGATTTACTCGATATTCGAGATTAAAATGCTTTGACGCTTGACTAAAAAATTACAGTTATTCTAAAACGAATGCATCTAGCGATTACTCTGTGGTTTTTATTCTAGTCCGAATTTACGACTTATCTCATCGGCTTTTTGAATCCACTTTTTGGGTGCATCAAATCGATAACCTACATAAAACTCAAGAAAGCTTATGGAGTCGTCTAAAATGAAATTTTCATCAGAAGTGTGACTCAATAGTTGCGTATTGATATTTACCCCACTAAAGAAATTTTCTGAATTATAGCCTCCCGTCATTCTAAAAATCAGTTGCGCCAAACCATTAAACGAAGTATCTCCGTCTGTGCTAGAATAGTTAAAACCTAATCCGCCAGTTGCACCAGCAGAAACGAGGTAATTTTCATCGAAAACCCAGTTGTAATAATACCCAGGACCAATAGCAACCTTCAAAGATTTCTCCAATTGATTATCGATAATTGGGTCTTCTAACTTAAACTTGGTGTAGTAGTACGATATGCTAGGAATAAAACTACCGACACTTTGTTTTTGCCATTCGTTTTGAAATCCGATAGCACGAAATGAAAAATCTTCATTAAAAATATAACTAGATGTTCCTCCAATCTTAAAAGTTTTTAAATCATCGATAGGTAAGGTTAAATCTGCCGTTCTAACAAAGAATCCTTTTTGCTTATAAATATCTAAGGTCTGCATGTACTGACCAAAAAATGTACGAATGTTGAAGGTGATTAATTTAGAATCTCCGTTGTCTTTGTTCTCCGATAGAAAGTTAGGTGCATACCCAAAATCAACTTCTAAAAAGCGAAATAGAACCGATAAGCCTAAATAACTTTTGTCGTTCGGTATAAACTCTGTTTTAGCGCGTGTTATCTTGTCTCTAAGCGTAAAACTATTAGAAGTGGTCTGTAAAGACAGCCTTACAGTAACTTTATCAGGAAAGGCTTCTTTGTAGTGTGAATTTTGTGCAATAGTTACTTGCATAAAACATAGCACACTCAAAAATAGAATTATTCTTACACCCATTCTTTTGGTTTCATCAATACATCAATTAAGCGTTCTTCTTCGCTACCCTTTTCTGGATGATGGTCATAATGCCATTGCACATGTGGCGGTAAGCTCATTAATATACTTTCAATACGTCCGTTTGTTTTTAATCCGAATAGCGTTCCTTTATCATGAACTAGATTAAATTCTACGTATCTGCCTCTTCGAATCTCCTGCCAATCCTTTTGTTCCTTAGTGTATTCAAGGTCTTTTCTTTTTATAACGATTGGTACATAACAATCTAAAAAGCTATTGCCAACTTCTGTAACGAAGTTGTACCAGTCTTGCATATCCATTTCTGGAGTTGCTTTGCAATAGTCAAAAAATAGACCACCGAGTCCGCGTGCTTCGTTTCTATGGGTATTCCAGAAATACTCGTCGCAGCGTTTTTTGTAGGTGTCGTAAAATGTGGAGTTGTGTTTGTCGCAAGCCGTTTTACAAACTTGATGAAAATGAACGGCATCTTCGTCAAATAGGTAATAGGGAGTCAAGTCTTGACCGCCGCCAAACCATTGATCTACAATTTCACCGTCTTTACCATACATTTCAAAATAACGCCAGTTTGCGTGAACTGTTGGCACCATAGGGTTCTTCGGATGCAGTACTAAACTTAATCCGCAGGCGAAAAAATTAGCATCTTCCACTCCGAAATATGCCTTCATACTATGTGGAAGCTCTCCATGTACCCCTGATATATTTACACCACCTTTTTCAAAAACAGCTCCGTTTTCGATTACTCTAGTACGACCGCCACCACCTTCTGGGCGTACCCAAATATCTTCTTTAAAAGTGGCTGTGCCGTCTACTTCTTCTAATTTAGAAGTAATCGTATCTTGAAGTTGTTCTATGTAGGCGTAAAATTTATCTTTCATTCTGTAAAACATAAAGTTCCATATCTAACGGGTCTTCGTTAGGCGGTGTGTGTTCTTTCAATAGTGTCTCTTTCCAAAGATAACCACAATTTTCTGCTACCTTAATACTACCAAGGTTAGATTTATGAGCTATGATTCTAAGTCGCTGTAAGTGTTGCTCGTTAAAGCCCCATTCTGAAATGGTTTTAACTGCTTGTGTAGCAAAACCTCTATTGTTGAGGTCGTATGATATGCAATAGGCAATTTCGGCTTCTTTTGCTGCTCGTTTCAGTTCTTTTAAATAAACCAGACCTATAATTTTTCTGTTTTCTGGTTCTTTAAGTGTGAATAAGTACTCTTTACCAGATAGAAAATCGGATACTTTTTCAAGAACGAAAATATTGGATAAGGTCGGATTAAGATTTGCAGCTACCGTTTTCGGGAAGTATCTCTTTATGTGGTCTGCATTGGCAGATATAAAATCGCATAAACGCCATCCATCGCTCTCTGAAATCGGATTTATTTCGAAATCTAGTAGTTGAAATGAATTCATTATGCGATTATTATATCGGCTACTTTAATTCTCTTTAAACCTGTTAGGGTTAGTCTTGCTTGTATTCTTTTACTGCATCAATAAACGCCTTGGCATTTTCTACAGGTATGTTAGGTAGAATACCGTGACCTAAATTAACCACGTAGCTATCTTTGCCAAATTCATTGATCATTTGGTGTACCATCTTCTTGATTTCAGAAGGTGGAGACAACAAACGCGATGGGTCAAAGTTACCTTGTAGTGTAATTTTTCCACCACTTAAATAACGTGCATTTCTAGCAGAACAGGTCCAGTCTACACCTAATGCCGCAGCACCAGATTTTGCCATATCACCTAAAGCAAACCAACATCCTTTTCCAAAAACGATAACCGGAGCTTCATCTTTTAAAGCATCGATAATTTGCTGAATGTATTGCCATGAGAATTCTTGATAATCGGTAGGCGATAACATGCCGCCCCAAGAATCAAATACTTGTACCGCATCAACACCTGCAGCAACTTTTGCTTTAAGGTATGCAATGGTTGTATCTGTAATTTTCTGAAGTAATTCGTGTGCAACAACGGGTTGCGTAAAGCATAATTCTTTAGCCTTATCAAACGTTTTACTTCCTTGACCTTGTACACAGTAGCATAAAATCGTCCAAGGGGAACCTGCAAAACCGATCAACGGAACTTCGTCGTTCAGTTTTTCTTTAGTTGCTTTTATAGCTTCCATTACGTAACCTAATGTTTCGTGAACATCTGGTACAATAACACTGTCTAAATCTTTTTGATTACGAATCGGGTTCGGTAAATACGGGCCAAAATTTGGCTTCATTTCCACATGAATATTCATTGCCTGTGGGATCACCAAAATATCACTGAATAATATAGCGGCATCCATTCCGTATCTACGAATAGGTTGAACCGTAATTTCTGATGCCAATTCTGGAGTCTGACATCTGGTAAAGAAGTCATATTTTTCTTTGATGGCCATAAATTCAGGTAAATATCTACCTGCCTGACGCATCATCCACACTGGTGGTCTTTCTACCGTTTCACCTTTTAAGGCTTTTAGAAATAAGTCGTTTTTTAAGCTCATAGTTTATGTTGTTCGTCATTGCGAGGAGCCTTTTCGCTCCGAAGCAATCTGTTTGTTTGGTGTTCCTAAGAAACAGATTGTTTCGCTATGCTCGCAAAGACGTTAATTTTTATTTTTTTAGCCAACAGCCAACAGCCAACAGCCAAAAGCTAATCTAGATAATCTCCATTCACCAACTCAATAACACTTTCTACAGTAGGTATTTTGGCAACTTTAACTTCTTTGAAATGTTCTCTAGCTACTTTTGCAGTGGTTTCGCCAATACAATAGGCTACTCTGTCTGTAGAATTCTCTTTTAAATAGCTTTCTACGTTCGATGGACTAAAGAACATGATCCCTTTTGCGCTTGCTGGTATAGCTTTACCTGAAAGTCTAGTTCGGTAAGCTTCTATTGCGTTTACCTCAATATTATTTTCTGCTAAAATACTTGGTAGTACATCTAAACTTAGATCACCATGAAAATAGGTGACTTCACTACCATCAATAAACTCTACTAAATGCTTCGCTAAATCTTTTGCATTATTTTCATAATGTGTCACTTTACCGAAAGTGTTTTTTATTAATCTACGTGTTTTTCTGCCAACACAATAGATATTTTCAAAGTCTAACTCAGCAACATCTCTACTTGCCAATACTGCTTCTACCGCATTTTTACTGGTAAAAACAACATTTTTATGTGGCTGTTTCAAGATAATAGGAGAAATACGATTCGGATTAATTTTTATAAAATCATCTGAATCGGCATTAACCGATATGTTTAGCATTAATTGTTGTGGTGGAGTCAATTTCTTGGTAGAAAATATGTTGACTTCTAATCCGGCATTTGCCAGTTCGGTCATTAATCGTTTACCACCTCTCGCTAAAATACTTTTAGCACAGTCGATACCCAAATTTTGATGCTTACCAAGTGGTGCGGTTAATTCTGCTTCCAGTTTTTTACTACCGTCAACATTCAATAATACACCTTTTAGGGTAACAATATTTTCTTTGTTGATATATGATAATGCTCCGATCGGTGCACTACAACCACCTTCTAATTCTCTAAGAAATTCTCTTTCAAGAGTAACACAGGTATCCGTTTCTTCGTGATTTAGCTGTGCACAAGCTTCACGAATATCTTCGTCATCTTCCATCGCAACTACCATAATAGCACCTTGTGCAGGGGCTGGTAACATCCAGGTAAGTCCGATTGTGTTTTCTGGTTCTAAACCGATACGTTCTAGACCAACAGCGGCGAAAATTGCACCGTTCCAGTCATTTTCGTATAGTTTTTCTAAGCGTCTATTTACATTTCCTCTTAAATCGACAACCGTATGTGTTGGATATCTATTTAACCATTGCGCTTGTCTACGTAAGCTACCAGTGGCAATAACGGCATCACGAGAACCTAAAAACTCCTCATTATCATTAAATGCCATAATGTCCATGTAATTACCACGCTTTAAAACCGCAGCTTTTACAATACCTTCTGGTAAGGCAGTAGGTACATCTTTCATAGAATGTACGGCAATATCGATATCACCATTGATCATGGCAACATCTAATGTTTTGGTAAACACTCCCGTAATTCCTAATTCATATAGGGGTTTATCTAAAATTAGGTCTCCTGTAGATTTTACAGGAACTAATTTTACTTTATAACCTAATGCTTGAAGTTGACTTTTAACGGTTTTCGCTTGCCATAGCGCTAATTCACTATCGCGTGTTCCTAATCGTATTACTTTACTCATTGTTCGTCCAATTCTAATTGAAATACTTTTTGGATAAATTCTAAACTTGAATTGGAATCTACCGTGTCATCTTTTAGATGATTTGCAAATTGTTTGGTTATTTTTTGAATGATGCGATTGGTAACTATATCTGCTTGGTGCGAATTAAAATCGACCGTTTTTTTAGATTGATAGTCTAACTCTTCGTCCTTAATAGTTTTCAATTTCTGCTTTAGCGCCTTAATTACTGGGGCAAATTTTCTAGTTTCTAACCATTGGTTAAAATCATTTTTCACCTCTTCGTTTATAGCCTCTGCATCTGGTATAAATTGCTTTCTACGCTCTAAAGTTTCATCGGTCATTTGAGATAAATGATCTAAATGAATTACGGTAACATTATCCATTTCTGAAATAGAATCATCGACGTTCTTTGGAACGGAAAGATCTAATATCAATAATGGTTTGTTCGTATAGATTAATTCTTTGGTAATCGTAGGTTTTTGTGCACCTGTTGCAACTACTAAAATATCTGAAGTTCTTATTTCTGATTGTAAATCGCCATAATCTTTAACCTTAAGGTTGAACTTGCCTGCAATTTGCTCAGCTTTATCTTTAGTTCTATTGATTAGGGTGATATGCGGATTTTTAGTGTGCTTTATTAAATTTTCGCACGTATTACGACCAATTTTTCCGGTTCCGAATAAAAGAATATTCTTGTCGGTAACATTTTCAACATTACGCATAATGTATTGTACAGATGCGAATGCTACAGATGTTGCGCCAGATGAAATTTCAGTTTCATTCTTTATGCGCTTGCTCGCTTGTATAATACTATTGCAAAGTCTTTCGATAAACGGATTGGCAATACCCAATTCTTTAGAACGCTTAAAACTTTGCTTTAATTGACTGATGATTTCAAAATCGCCAAGTATCTGGCTATCTAATCCTGTACCTACTCTGAATAGGTGATTGATAGCTTCTTTATTTTTGTACACATATGCTACTTCCTGAAAAGCCTCAACGGTTCCGTTAGAATGGTCGCATAATAATTTAATTAGTTGAAATGGGTGTTGCGCAAAGCCATGTAACTCTGTTCGGTTACATGTTGATGTTGCCAATAACCCATCAATGCCCTGTTCTTTAGCTTGTATTAAAAGTGACTTTACAGCCACTTCGTCTAAACTAAATTTACCACGAGCCTCAGCATCAGCCTTTTTGTAGTTAAGACCAATGGTGTAAAATGAGTTATGTTTAGAAATGTGATAGTCTTTCATAAAGCGGATACAAAAATATGAGCATCCACTCAATAAAAACAACGCTAGCGGTACAATTAGTATCGTCTGCCGAATTTTTAGTCAAAATATGATAAATATCAGTTTATTAGCCATAATTTTATGATGGTTTGAATGAATACGGACTGTTTTATTTAGATGCTTTCTAAATAGATATAAAATTGATTTTATAAAATGGAGGTAAAAAGTAACGCTCAAGGGTCATACGACGAAGTTTTAATTGAAGACGGATTTTACATACTCAAATTTCAGAATGAAGAGGATACTATGGTGCAGTACACCCGTGAAATCAATAAACGATTTATTCAGATTCATTTTTGTTTAAAGGGTAGTGGTAGCTATAACTTTAATCAGGGTAATTATAGTTTAGATGTCAAAGAAGAGAATTCTTTGTTGCTATATAACACACAGTTAGACTTGCCGTTGAATTTAAGTCTTAGCCCAAAATCATCGCTGGTTTCTGTAGTAATGACCTTGCGAAAGTTTCATTCTTTATTTACTGCAGAGGCAGATTATATTCCGTTTTTAAGTTCAGATAATAAAGAGAAGAAGTATTATTCTCAAGAACCATTTTCACCTTCGATAGCAGTTATCTTGAGTCAGATCGTGAACTATAATCTACATCCTTCTATAAAATCACTTTATGTAAAAGGTAAAATTTACGAATTAATAGCCTTGTATTTTAATAGAAGCCCCAATGCAGATATAGAACAATGCCCTTATTTAGCAGATGAGGAAAATGTAAAAAAGATTAAAAAAGCTAAAGAACTTATTCTAGCGAATATGGCAGAGCCACCAACATTGGCTGAGCTGTCAAGTGAAATTGGTTTGAGTTTAAAACGCCTAAAAGAAGGGTTTAAGCAAATTTATGGTGATTCGGTCTACAGCTTTTTATTTGACCATAAGATGGAGTATGCCAAGCGTCTTTTAGAAACCGGTCAGTATAATGTCAATGAAATCGGACTCAAAGTAGGGTATAGTACCTCTAGTCACTTCATAGCTGCCTTTAAGAAGAAGTATAATACCACACCTAAAAAATACCTATTGGCGTTAGCGGGTAGTTAGAAAGTTATAGTGGTCTTGCAACCATAATACCTGTGTTGCTTTTTATGCCTTTTAAATATGCTGCGAGCGGTTTTTTAGAAACTTCAACTTGCATAGATCCGGTCGATGCATGTAGTAAGTGAATTCTACCATCTTTTTCGCGCGTAGCGATACCGGTATGGGTAACATCTAATCCGTTTATAGAAGTAGCAAGTGCTATAATGTCCCCAGATTGAATAAGATGCTCATTCTTGGCAATTTCGTCTTGTGCCAATACACATATAGCCTGATTGTTTAAATAGTTTTCAGAAGCTTTGATCTTTGAGAAATTAGCATCATCCGACAAAAACGGATATAGATCTCGGTGCGTGCTCATAAAATCAATATCTTTTGTGATTTCTGTACCACCAATTTCACCAGTTATATCTTTTAGAAGTCCTTTGTCTGCATTGTTGGCAATCCATTCAGAAAAGTAATGTAAACGCGATGCGTAACCTTCTAGTTCGCCATCTTTGTATCTAATAATCTCTAGGTTTTTAACGAATGCATCAAATGACAGATTATCTTGTCTCAACAACTTAGAAAAGTCTAATACATTCTCAACGAATGTGGTACAGTCTAAACCATGTAGGTTAACGACCAATGTTTCGGTATCACCAATCTCTAGTGTTTTGGCAACATACGGCGTTTTCATAAACGTTTTACCAACGCTCACCATAGTTTCGCCGAAATCACCATTATACATTCCGTCAATTTCAGCTAGTTTGCTCTCAACGGCTGCTTTGTCTTTTGGTGAGCAGGTGATTTGTTGCGCTAATATGCTGTTAGTAGCTAAAAGGAAAAAGAGTATTAAAGAGAAATATTTCATAACATGGATTAATACACTAAGAACTTAGCATGCTGTTTTTAACTTGTTTTACCACTTCAATATGATCAAGTCCGAAATCTTTCCAAGCGAGTTCCATTTCTTTCATATCAAAATGTTTTACTATAGTGCCGTAATCCATTTTTTTGCCCTCAATTGTAGGGTATCCTATGACATAAATACTATCTGCCAATTCTACGGCTAACTCTATGTCGTGCGTTGAATAAATGATTGTATTGAATTCATGAGAAGAGGTAATTAGATTAAAAGCCTTTTTTACATCTTCAATGTTTCCGATATCTAAACCCGAAAAAGGTTCGTCTAAAACCATATAATGACCAGAACAGAAAATTTGCTCAATTACTGCAGTTCGTTGTCTTTGGCCACCAGACAATTCATTAGGGTATTTGTCTTTTTCATTTTCTAGTCCCCACTCTTTTAAATACGTCATTATCTGTTTATGCTTTTGCTCTTTCGGCATATTTTTCTTGCGTAGTGCAAACAGCAATGATTGATAAACAGTCTTATTTCGAAACAAGGTATACTTTTGGTCTACAAAGCCTATATCACCTTCGTTTACTTCTTTGGCATCGTTTTCAGTACCTGTGTTGGTATCTGCAATAAGTACTTTGCCTGATGTGGGTTTAACTAAACCGGTAAGCGCTTTAAATAATGTAGACTTACCTCGCCCAGAACGACCAACAATAGCGATTACTTGACCCGTAACTTTGCCCTCACGAACGACATCTTTTTCAGTAAGGTTAATATCTTTTATAATTGTCTTATCACCGTATGCAACACTTAAGTCTTCTACGTATAATAAGGTATTTTGCATATCGTACGCCATGGTATTATATTTTAGAATATCTGAAAAATGCTTTTCTTAGGTAGTTTAAAATGAAGTCAATAAAAAGACCTACTGCGAGTATAACAATTTGTAATGCTATAATTCTACCGTGATTCATAAACTTGTCTGAGTTTTTGATCAAAAACCCTAGACCTCCAGCTGCTACAAGAATCGATTCTACGGTAACTAACATCATCCATACTATAGCAAGATTTTGTCTAATTACATCAATTACATAATCTATGCGGCCTTTTACAACAACCTCCCAAAGAACTTCCCAACGGCTACAACCTAATGATCTTGCGTGGTCAAATTCTTCTTGCGGAATTGCATTTAACATACTTAACAACGAAGTCGTTAAATAGGTGCTCATAAAAACGACCAGAACCCATATTTGCATAGATCTGGCATCGCTTATAAGAATGGCTAGGTAAAATGTAATACCTGTTAAAGGAAGGTATCTTAGTTTGCTAATGGTAATGGCAACAGGCTTAAGAATAGGCACAGTAGATAAATAACTGATAACTAAAGAAATTACAATAGCAATAGCAATTGCTGAAAAGCAAAGTAATAACGAGCTGCCGATATGTACGACTAGCCCTTCGTTATATAATTCAGTAAAACCTTGCAAAACCTGTTGTGGAGACGGAAATAAGTGTCGATCTCCCATGCTTGAAAGAAACCAAATACCAAATACCAGTGCTACCCAACCTACAGCAATTAATAGCCTTGGTTTCTTGCCAATATTTTCAAAAGGAATAAATAAATTCTTCATTTGATTTATGATAAACTAGTTCTATAAAAAAGAACCGTCCCAAAAAGGAAAAAATCAATGTTCTTCACATTCTTGGGACGGTCATTAAATCTTAATAAGCGAATGTTATTTTAATAATTCTATAACAACACGTCTGTTTTTAGCTCTACCACTATTGCTAGTGTTTGCAGCTACAGGTTCATCTTCCCCTTTACCAATAACGGTTTGGAAACGAGATTGTGGAATTCCTCTACCTCTTAAGAAGGTAACAACAGCTTGTGCACGTCTTTGAGATAAATCGTAGTTTGCTTCAGCAGAACCAGTATCATCTGTATGACCTTCTAATTTTAATTTCGTGTCTTCTGCCTGTACCAATAAGTTATAGATGCTTTCTAAAGTGCTTGCAGATGAAGCAGAGATATTTGCACTGCCAGTATCAAAACTAATATTCCACTCACCAGAAGCTAAAACTTCAGTTGCTTCTTTCGTGTAATCGGCTTTATAAGCTGTACCCGACTCAATATCGTTGATGTTTTTAATGAAATACAGATTAACTGCTTCATCATAAGGTACAATTCGTTTTACAGATTCATTAAACCCAAAAGGATTCAACTCTAATAAATAGCTAGATACTTGGTTGTAAACTGCTTTGTATCTATTTGTACCATCTGTAATACCATAATACTGCATTACATCAGAATAGTTAAATACTCTAGATCCACCCATGTTATAGTCAATACCATTCTTGCTGCCTTTTTGACCTTTAAACATATCGTACCAGTATTTTGGTGTTTCTAAGTCATAAGTTTCAGCAACAGCTTCTGAAGCTCTTACTTGCCACTCGTCATATTGCTTCATTTGATTAGAAGCAGTAAGTGCAGATTTCAAAATATTACTTACAATTTTCGGATGCGCAACTGACCATTCTTTAACTGCAATAACAGTAGTAGCCATTTGGTTGTTGAATTCTTTAGTTGACGCGATATCAGTAAATCCGCTCAAGGCATCAAAAACCATTTTATCACCAGGTGTCCAAGTAGCACAACCATCGATTTTTTTGTTGATAGTCTTACCAGTAAGTTTTCCGTTTTTAACTTCTTTCAAAGGAACGGTCCAACCAGATTTTTGAGATTTAATCAACTCTTCTGCAGACTTGATATAATCATCATCTTGAGAAGGATAAAAGTTTACCGCTTCTGGATCATACGTATTAGAATCAGGATTCACTTTAAGTCCGTTTGCAAAAGCATAGTTCAATGCAGTAACCCAGTCACCATCACCTAAAACAGTAGATATTAAAGCACCTTTCATGCTTTTAGGATCAACCTTCCAGCTTGGTGGGCCAATTAATTTATCTTCACCATAGCTAATACCTACAGCACCTACTACTTGTACATGATACTTGTCTTTTCCAAACTTATCATCTAATGCTTGTTGCATTGTACTGATATAGAAAGGAGCACCATCACCCATCATTATGATAGCAAATGCACTTTTGTCAGCATCAGGAAATTCTTCACCTCGGTCGTATTCTTCAACAAATTTCATTTGCATGTTACGAAGCTCAGAAAGCCAATCTTGACGAATTATTTCAAGGTTAACTCCGTTTTGTTCCATTAAAGAACCTTTTGTTGTTTTTGGTCCTCCGTTAGCTACGATGATACCCGATTGTGCGTTCCATGCATATGCTGCAATTCGCACTAAAGGTTGATCTTCTACAGCACTAGATTCACTTTTAGATGGTAATTCCATCTTAGCAGAAGTAATAACATTGTTAACTTCTTTTTTATCAACATTAATGCCTTCTAGTACTTTGGCTTCACCAACTCTTAAGCCAGGAGCAAAGTAGTATACTGCACCTAAAATACCGCCTAATAGTATAACAGCGATAATAAGTTCTGATAGCGTAGTAAGTTTTTTAATCCTTAAAATTTTACCCATTTTTAATTGTATTTATATAGTTATGATTAGTCAAACATTTTTCCAAAACCACCGCTTTCTTGCTTGTCTTCAGTAGTTAATTTGTAATTCGGGTTGTTGTATTTACCTGAATCTGGAACATAATCTTTACCCGTTTTAATTTTATCGGCTAAAGTATCAAGTTGCGAATATAGTTCATCGCTATCAACATCGTATTTGCTGGTTAGCATATCAATGTCAGATAGGTTTTCTTGAGTTCTGGCAATATCCATAGCAATGGTCTCTGTAATAACGTCTAAAGCGTATTCTAGTTCCCAATCTTTTGTAAAATGCATTGCAGATTTTGCGCCTTCAGTAGCTTCTTTTGCAGATTTTGCGAAAGCATACTCTTTTTCTAACATTTGAATAGTAACTTCAAAATCAGATATTTTAATATCAATAGCAGTGCCGGCCAAAGTTAACTTACGGTCTAGTTTACCCATAACATGTGCTCTACTGCCATATTTCTGAATAAAACTTTTACTCTGCTCTAGCTGGTGCGTTACGCGTTGCGATTCTGATAACTTTTTTGCTAAACTACTATGTAACTCAACATATTCATCAGTGTCTTTGCCTGCCGACCCGCGCTCTCCTACTATACGCTCCATTTCAGTTTTTAACTTCTGGGCTTGTTTTTGTAGAGAAACTACTCTGGACTGATATTCTTTTGACTCTTTTTCAGCTTTATAAGACTCCGCTTCCATATTGCTTTTTAGAGCCTTTATCTTTGCTTTAGATTCTTTAAAAACCTTTCGGTTTTTTAGCATCTTTACTTTTTGCTCCTGTAATTCTCCAAAAGGGTCATAACGTATTAAAGATTTATGAATGCTTCTTGTTGCTCTTCTTAATCCTTTAAGAATAATGGGTAGCATCATAATAAAAAATATGACAAAAACTGCTACGCCGGCTAACGCAATGATCTGCCCAAGTGCTGTAAATAGCGGAGGTAGTATATATACCCAAGCACCGTAGCCAAGTGCTGCAAATAAAGCGATTTTTAAAGCTGCATTTAAGCCTTTTTCTCCATTACGCCAATTATTTGGGTTTAATGAAATCTCACCCTTTTCATCATCGAAATGTTTTAAAATCGGTAAATCGAGAATGTGACTTTTTGATTCTGCTGTGTTCATTCTATTCTGTTATAGATTGTTTTTTATTCCTTCAATTACTACATTGATTGTATCAAGAATTTTGGTTCTTGCCAAATTGTTAGCCACGATTTTTTGTTCTACATCTGAAATGTCTTTTATCAAATCAGAATCAATCGATTGTAATTGATTTTTTTTGTTGCTTAACTGTATCTGTAATTCAGAAATTTTATTATCTAATTCTGAAATTTCAGAAGTTAGACTTTCTTTTTTACTCTTTAAACCATTCTGGATAGTGGTTTTTTTAGATTGCCCTTTACCGTGATATTGCTGATGAACTTTGTCTATTTCTTGAATATAAAAGTTAGACTGTTCTAAAAGAGACTCTTTCGAAACATTCGCATCGATACCTTTAGCCATAGAAAAGGCCATTTGGTAAACAGAAGAATCATTCTTGCCTACTGACTTTATTGCTTTGAAAAATTCGTAAAAGTCGTATCCGGGTTTGTTTAAAGAGTCAAAACCAGATTCATACATTTCAACTACTTTGCCCAGTATTGAGTTGTCTACAGCCGTTTGTGTTCTAGGTTTGGGTGGGTATTTATTTTTTGGTTTGGGATTAGAATCCGATGGAAAGGAAATTGTTTTCTCTTCTTCTTCAGGAATTATTTCTTTCTCTATTGATGAATTTTCATCATTTACAAAAAGTGCTTTCCAATTAAATTTTTCTTTTGCCATTAAAACGGGTTTGGTTGATAAAATCTTTCCCTTACAAGAAATGTAGGTCTAAATTTATGTATTTTTTAGTAATTATAGTCTTTCAATAACGTTTGGTACTTTGCTAACGCTAAATAGTTGTTACTATTATATGTAGCCTCAAATGAATTTTTGTTACAATTAGCCTGTTATTTACTCAATTTGGACCATGCTATTTTTAGAATAATAAATAAAACGGCAAAAACTACAAGTACTTGGGTAAAGCCGCCTAAAATTATAACTCCGAAATAAGTTCGCTGAAGTACAAAAATCAACATGAATACTATAGAAATTAATATAATAAGGCTCGATAGTTTACCAAAACCAGGTAGCTGAGACATTTTTACTTTTCTACTTAAAATAAATAAGGTGATAATCATTGCTACTATTGGTAAAAAGTGAGCAACGATATTTACATTTAGTATACTGGCACCTAAAAATAATATACTATAAAGAATGAGTAAAATTGCCAAAACACCAGGGATGGTAACACCATAAACCAAAACTGACATTACATATTTAACATTTGAAATGTTAGTTCTATTTACTAGTACATTTGATAGTAAGGCAACTATAATTATTACTGCAAAATAAGCGATAGCGAAAATATGGTTGTTACCAAACCAATCAATTAGGTCTTGTGTGGTCATTTTTTTTATTTAATTATCAATCATTAAAAACAAGGATGTCTTTTACCGTTTTTAAAATTTCAGGAACGTCTGGTTCAGTTATGGTTATTAAAATATTTTCGGTAATCGAATCAAGAAGCACAATTCTATTTGCTTGTTGTTCAATTATTTTTTCAAAAAGATTACGCATGGTACGGGCATTACCAAACCCACGATGTTTCTTTTCATATACTCTGGTAATAATTTCTGAAATTTTATCTTCTGCATCTTCTGTAAGTTTAAAATCGGCTTTGTTAGCGATTAATTTGAAGATTTCTAATAATGTTTCAGGTTTGTAATGTTCGAAGGTAAAATATCTATTAAATCGAGATTGTAAACCAGGGTTCGATTGAATGAAGGTTTCCATTTCGTCGGGATAACCCGCGACTACTACAACTAGATTCTCTCTTAAATCTTCCATTCGTTTTAAGAGTACTTCGATTGCTTCTGAGCCAAAATCATTTAATCCTCCAGAAGTTAGGGAATATGCTTCGTCTATAAATAGAACGCCATCGGTAGCGGCGCTTATAATTTCATCAGTTTTAATTGCAGTTTGCCCAACATAACCAGCGACCAAACCTGATCGATCAGTTTCCACTAAATGACCTCTTTTTAAATATCCTAAATGCTTGAAAATTCTACCTAACATTCGAGCAATGGTCGTTTTTCCTGTTCCAGGAGGTCCCATAAATACGGTGTGTAAGGAGTTTTGACTTACTTTTAGTCCGTTCTCTTTACGTAACTTTTGTACTTTTAAAAAGTTGGTTAAATTCTCGACATTTTCTTTAATAGCCTCAAGTCCGATAAGCTCATGTAGCTCGGTCATCACCTTTTCTAATGTGTCATCGATTGGCACATCTTCATATTTTGAATTCGCTATATGTAGTTTAGGGTTGTTTATTTTATTTGAAATAGTAGCGAGTACATCTTTTTCTTCTTTAGAAACTTTACCGTCTGATTGAGCCATTAATAATGCCATTCTATTTAAAAACGATGCAATATTTAGAAACTCATTACTGTTTATTTTTTTTAATATTATACTTGAAGAAAATTCTTCGTTAATGTCATTTATAGGTTGAAAAAAAGAAATATTTTCAATTACCTCAATATTTTTATCGAAGAGTTTAGATGAGGGTAGCTGCTGAAGAATCTTAGAATTATAATTCTCAGAAAGATCTTTTCCTTGTAGCTTTTCATAGATGTAAATTAATATGAATTTGCTAGTTAATGAGGTGTTCTCGTTGGTAGAAGCAAAGAAGTGGTATATTTTTAGAAGGTCAAATAATATAATATTTTGAGCAGTGTAGTCAATATTATGGTATTCTTTATGAGTGATCGATTTTACACCTGGTCTAAATTTTGTATTTCTATTTAAAGCCTTACAGGAGTTTAAAATTTTATTTCCTTCTATTTTTAAAGTGTCAATTAATTGAGGTGTTATTGTTGTAGGGTTGGTATGGTTATTCACGGAATAATGATTAATTAAATATGAATTTAGTACTTAAAAACGTAAGTGTTTTATTTTTTTGAAATTACAGAAGGTGCGGCTAAATTATGAATTGTTATTCTCTTCTGTAGATTTTTCAAGTAAAACCCTATTTCTCGCAATGCTCTCTGGGTAGTTCTGTTGTAAAAATGTAATCAGTTTTTCACGAACAAGTACACGTAAATCCCAAGCGGTAGGGGAATCTTTTGCGCTCATAAGAGCTCTTATTTCAACACAGTTTTGCTTACTCTCTGTTACTTGTAGTACGTTTACTTCTTTGTCCCAAAGATCTGTATTTTCTAAGATTTTGGTCAATTCTTCTCGCAAAGCATCAAAAGACACGTTGTAATCGGTATAGAGAAACACAGTCCCTAAAATATCAGATGAAGTCTTGGTCCAGTTTTGAAAGGGTTTTTCAATGAAATAGGGCGTGGGTACAATCAACCTTCTTTTGTCCCAGATTTTCACTACCACGTAGGTCAATGTTATTTCTTCAATACGACCCCATTCTCCTTCAACAATAACTACATCATCTATTTTAATCGGTTGCGCAATGGCAATTTGAATACCTGCCAATACAGTACCAATCATTTTTTGTGCAGAGAAACCGATAATGATACCCGCTACACCTGCCGATGCAAAAATACTTACACCCAATTCTCGTATACTTTCAAAGCTCATTAATACCGCGCCTGCTGCTAATATGATTATGGTAATCATAAATATGCGCTCTAGAATATTGAACTGCGTGTATATTTGACGTGCTTTTAAATTGTTTTTGACATTGACGTCATAGTTTTTGACGACTATACTTTTTGCTATTTTCAATAAATTAAGCAGTAGCCAGGTTACAGAGATGATAAATAGAATAGTACTCGCTTTTTTAAACCAATATTCATGATGTTCTACTTGAAATAGCGTACGTAAAGATTGTGAGCGAATTAATATTGAAAGGAATATAAATAAAATGGGTCGACTAATTTTTCTAAACGCTCCATTGGGCAATAGATATTTTGGATCCTTGCCATATTTTTTAATAAAGTATGAAACAATCCAATATGCAATAAGAACACCTAAGGTAGTAGCTAGAAATAAGTATAGGGCACTTTTAGGAACAGTATCAAAAAAAGTATTCATTGTAAAAGTGTTATAGTTTTTGACGAATTACAACTTACTAAAATTAAACAGTACTAAAAATTAATTGGTCAGTTATTAGATTGCTTTATGAGAGTATAGAAAAACTATTGCCAAAAATTAAAATATCATCGATTTGCATGTGTTATTTTTGCAATCAAATAATAAACACATACGCTATGAAAGGTATATTATTGGTCAATTTGGGTTCTCCAGAAAGTCCTACAGCAAAAGATGTTAAGCCCTATTTAGATGAATTTTTAATGGATGAGCGTGTAATTGACGCTCCTAAATGGTTAAGAACTATTCTGGTAAGAGGAATAATTTTGCAGACTAGACCAAAGAAATCTGCCCAAGCGTATGCTAAAATATGGTGGGAAGAAGGTTCTCCGTTAGTGGTTATATCAGAGCGTTTCTCTAATAAATTAAAAACACAGACCGAAATGCCAGTGGCTTTAGGTATGCGTTATGGCACCATGTCTATTAAAAAGGCAATGCAAGAATTAAAAGATAAAGGTGTTGACGATGTACTTTTAGTTCCGTTATATCCACATTATGCGATGTCTAGTTTTGAAACGGTAGTTGTAAAAGTGTTAGAAGAGCAAAAAGAAGGCTTTCCTGAAATGAAAATTACGACGCTACCCGCTTTTTATAAGCATCCGGAGTTTATTAAAGCGCTTTCAGAAAGTATAAAAGACGGACTAGAAGGTTTTGACTACGACCATATTTTGTTTTCATATCACGGTATTCCTGAGCGTCATATTCGTAAAAGTGACCCTACCAGTTTTCATTGTAAAATTGATGGCACATGTTGTAACGTAAATTCTGTTGCGCATAATACATGTTACAGACACCAAGTTTATGATACTACAGAAATGGTAAAAGCATATTTAGGATTAAAAGAAGAGCAAGTGAGTTCTTCATTTCAATCACGTTTAGCTGGTGACCCATGGTTGAAGCCTTATACTGATTTTGAATTTGAGCGCTTAGCAAAAGAAGGCAAGAAAAAGTTAGCCGTTATAACACCTGCATTTGTAAGTGATTGTTTAGAAACATTGGAAGAAATTGCAATGGAAGGTAAAGAGCAGTTTATGGAAGCTGGTGGTGTTGAATACAAGCATATTCCATGTATGAACGATAATGACACTTGGGTGAAGGTAATGGCGAAGTGGGTTAATGATTGGCAAACTACTGATAAGTTAGATGTAGCACCAAGCACATAAAGCGTATTGTTTAAAGTAGTTTATTAGTCTCATAAAACGCTTAGATATTTTGCTTTTTGAAGTGAAGTAGAATTAAATAAATAAAATTTAAAAGATGGCAAACGTTTCCGCAGAACAACTGGGCACGGATTCTATATCAAGTTTGCTTATAAAACAAGCGCTACCTGCCAGTATAGGCATACTGGTAATGTCGTTGAATGTTCTGGTAGATTCCATTTTTGTGGGTAATTGGATCGGTTCTATTGCCATTGCCGCAATTAATGTTGTGCTGCCAATTTCCTTTTTTATTGGTGCTTTAGGTATGGCAATTGGTATTGGCGGTGCGAGTATTATTTCGCGTGCATTAGGTGCTAATAATAAAGAAAAGGCACTGCGAACTTTTGGTAATCAAATTTCGTTTACCATACTGATTACTGTCATTATGGTGGCAGTAGGGCTAACTTTCGTAGATACCCTAATACCAGCTTTTGGTGGTAAAGGTTCTATTTTCGAGCTCGCTAAAATCTACTATGTAATTGTATTGTATGGTGTGCCGTTTTTAGCACTTAACATGATGGGTAACACTGTAATTAGAGCAGAAGGCAAGCCTAAGTTTGCCATGATAGCGATGATTATTCCGTCAATTGGTAATCTGGTCTTAGATTATCTATTTATTAATGTATTGGACTACGGAATGGAAGGTGCCGCTTGGGCAACTACAATAAGTTACTTTTTGTGTTTCAGTTATATCTTATACTTTTTTCTTTCTAAGAATTCAGAATTAAAACTGAATGCACAGTATTTCAGAATCGACTTTTCGATTATTAAGGAAATTAGTTCTTTAGGGTTTGTAACCTTATCTAGACAAGCAGTAGTAAGCGTCATTTATTTACTGATGAACAATATTCTTTTTGATTTAGGAGGTGAAGCTATGGTAGCTGTTTACGCCATAATAGGCAGAATGTTGATGTTTGCCCTTTTTCCTGTATTTGGTGTTACACAAGGCTTTTTACCTATTGCAGGATTTAATTACGGTGCGGGAAAGTATGATAGGGTAAAAGAATCTATATATACTGCCATAAAATATGCTGCTATATTAGCGACGGTAGTTTTCACGGGACTCATGATTTTTCCGGCAGATATTGCGGGACTCTTTTTAAGTAATAAACCAGATATGACTGCGCTAGAACTTGCTACGAATGCCTTTGTTCTAGAAAACACTCCGTCAGCCATGCGTTGGGTGTTTGCAGCAACACCGATCATTGCACTACAACTTATTGGTGCCGCTTACTTTCAAGCAATTGGTAAGGCTGTACCAGCTTTGTTATTAACCTTATGCCGACAAGGCTTTTTCTTTATTCCTTTAATCTTAATACTACCTAATTACCTTGGTGAATTAGGCGTGTGGATTTCCTTCCCCATTGCAGATGTACTTGCAACTATTGTTACTGGGTATTACTTGAGAAAAGAGATCAATAAGAATTTGGTTTAATCTTTCTAAAAACCAAACCTCAAAAAACATTTTCCGTAAGTAGCTTTAGAAACACTAAAGAATACTGTTATGAATTTTATTTTATCACAATTAATTGCCGTTGCTATATTTCTATTAGCATGGAAACTTAAAGAATTGATAAACAATCAAAACACCTATATAAAACTACTTAAGGAAAATGCTGTAAAAGTATCTAAGGTTAAATATTAGTTGGCTGGTTGTGCATGTAATAACTCCATTCCGGTAGACGATCTAGGTTTAAAACCTGTCCAGTCTTTTTCATTTGAATTTTCTTGTACATCTAAAAATTGAGCGTTGTCTTGGTTTTTAAGATGCTTGCCTATAAATGCAGTTACAAAGTGCTGATTTATGTTGTTTATTTTACGTTGATCCCATGATGGCTCTGCATATCTATAATACTCATCAATATGTAAACCTGGAGCCAATGCTTCTGCAGGCGGTGGGTTAGGAGCAACATTATGTCTTGCGTTTTGGTACGTCAGTATATATCTATCTGCATTTACTGCACCGTCGTAAATTGCTTTAATACCTTTTTCATATCCTGAAATATCATCTTGGCTTCCGGCAACAAAGAAAGTGGGAGTTTTTAATCCTTTTAATCCTTCTGCATCCCAAACACCACGTTCCATTCCCCATGGTGCAAAAGCTACGATGGCTTTAATTCTAGAATCAGCCATTTTTTGGTATTCTGCATTACCTGCTGTATTTACCGATATTGCAGAACTACCACCGGTCATACCAGTAAAAAATTGACCTAAGCCTGCGCTATATCCGGCTCCGCCAACATTTAATACTCCGTAGCCTCCCATAGAATATCCTATAATAGCGGTGTTGTTCGCATCTACTAATCCTTCGATTTTATTCTTAGAACCTTTGGCGCCTAATTTTTCCATTTCATTAATTACGAAACGAATATCTTTTGGTCTGTTTAAAAGTGTACTTTGAAATGCGTTGGCATCTTTAAATGTAGAATCTGTATGGTCGATCGCCGCAACAATGTATCCCTTAGACGCTAAATTCTCTGTTAAGTATGTCATTAAAAAACGTGATCCTACATAGCCGTGAGATACTACCACCAAAGGGAATTTGTTCCCTTTTAGTGCTTCTGCATCTCTATAAGCTCTTCCTTTAAAAGTAAACGGTGTTAATGGTCTTAGCGAATCTCCTCTGGTGCCCATTACTTCATCATAAACTACCGTTTTTGCATCAGCACTTACACTTGCAGGGTACCAAACCTCAATAGTAATTGGTCTATCATAAGTTGGGTCTTTGCCTTCTTTTGAGTTTAAAATATCAACTTGATTTGGGTTCACTAAGTTTACTGTTTGTACGCCGACTTTATATTCGCCTCTAGCACTTAATTCAGGTGCATCGGGCATTTGGTCTCCGTATAAAAAATCTTGGGTTTGGGCATTTATTGAGTTAATAGCCAATCCGTTAAAAAGAATGGCAATTAGCGATGCCGAAAATAATAGCGTTCTAAATTTCATAATTGTTAGTTTGTTGGCTAAAATATATGAATACTTTAAATAATTAGCACTTTCTGTTGAATATGTTGAACAAGTATTTTTCTAAAGGATGCTACTCTTGCTTGTTCTTTAATACATAGAATTATCGACCACTACTGAGAATTAAATATTGAAATGTATAACTGGTTCTCAATTTGATAATTATGCTTGTTTAGAAATGCTAATAAAATCTTAAAATCAACATTTAGACAACAAAATGTTTAATTTTAGAGAAGACTAACATCAAACTATCAAAATGAAAAAGCACCTTACCAATGCTGGCATTCTTATGCTGGTATGTTTTCTATTGCCATTATCGTTACTTTCTCAGAGAAGAAGTAAATCTCAAAGTACATCACCAACCTACCCAGAAGAATTATACTCTAGTTTAGAGTATCGTTCTATAGGTCCATATCGTGGTGGCCGTTCTGCCGCAGTAACAGGTGTGCCTGGTGAGCCAAATTTATTTTATTTCGGCGCAGCTGGTGGTGGAGTTTGGAAAACTTTGGATGGCGGACGAACGTGGGATAATATATCTGACGGATATTTCGGCGGAAGTATTGGTGCTGTTGAGGTAGCGAAAAGCGATCCAAATGTAATATACGTTGGTGGTGGTGAAAAGACTCTAAGAGGTAACGTGTCTTCTGGTTACGGAGTTTGGAAAACCGAAGATGGAGGTAAAACATGGATTTCTGCTGGATTAAAGAACAGTAGACATGTACCAAGACTTCGCGTGCATCCTACAGATTATAATACGGTTTACGCTGCCGTACTTGGTGATATTTATAAGCCAACTAAAGACCGTGGTATTTATAAAAGTACAGACGGTGGTAAGAATTGGAAGCAGGTTTTGTTTGTAAATGAACAAGCAGGTGCTGTTGATTTAACTTTTGATCCCAACAATCCAAGAATTTTATATGCTTCTACATGGCATGCACAACGTACGCCTTACAGCTTAATTAGTGGTGGTGATGGTTCTGCACTTTGGAAGAGTATGGACAGCGGTGAAACCTGGACGGAGATTTCGAAAAATGAAGGTTTTCCTAAAGATACTTTAGGTATTATCGGTGTTGCCGTTTCTCCTAAAAACTCTGAAAAGGTTTGGGCAATAGTAGAGAATAAAGAAAAGGGTGGTTTATATAGTTCAGAAGATGGTGGTAAAACATGGTCTTTGGTAAATAAAGAACGTAAAATTCGCCAACGTGCTTGGTATTATACTAGAGTTTATGCCGATACACAAGATGAAGATATAGTATATGTGCTAAACGTAAATTATCATAAGTCAACCGATGGCGGTAAGTCATTCAATACCTTCAACGCGCCACATGGTGATCATCACGATTTATGGATTTCTCCAGAAGATTCGCAACGTATGATTATTGGTGATGATGGTGGTGCCCAAATTTCATATGATGGTGGCGAAACTTGGAGTACCTATTATAATCAACCTACGGCTCAATTTTATAGAGTAACTACAGATAACTCTTTCCCGTACAGAATATACGTGGCACAACAAGATAATTCTACATTACGTATTGACCACAGAAGTGATGAAAATAGTATTGGTGATGGTAATTGGGAAGAAACTGCGGGTGGTGAATCTGCGTGGATTGCTGTTGATCCTAAAGACAATGATATAGTTTACGGTGGTAGTTATGACGGATTCTTAACTCGAGTTAATCACAAGAAGAAAACGGTAAGGGGTATAAATGTTTGGCCAGACAACCCAATGGGTGCTGGTGCAGAAGCAATGAAATATCGCTTTCAATGGAATTTCCCTATTCTTTTCAGTAGACATAATCCGAAGAAATTATACACATTTTCTAACTACGTGCATGTTACCGAAAATGAAGGGCAAAGCTGGAAAGTTTTAAGTGGAGATTTAACGAGAAACGACCCAACAAAATTAGGTTCTAGTGGCGGACCAATAACGCAAGATAATACGAGTGTTGAGTACTACTGTACCATTTTTACGGCAAATGAAAGTCCGCTGAAAGAAGGTATTCTTTGGGTAGGTAGTGATGACGGATTAATACATGTTTCTAAAGATTCTGGTGCTACTTGGGACAATGTTACACCTTCGAATATGCCAGAGTGGAATATGATAAACAGTATCGAGCCTTCTAATTTTGACGAGGGTACATGCTATGTAGCTGCTACGAGATATAAGTTAGGCGATTTTCAACCATACTTATACAAAACAACTGATTACGGTAAAACGTGGACAAAAATAACGAACGGTATTCCTTCAGAACATTTTACGAGAGTCGTTCGTGAAGACCCTAAAAAGAAAGGTTTATTATACGCAGGTACAGAAACAGGTATGTATGTTTCTTTTAATGATGGTGCCAGTTGGTCTCCTTTTCAAATGAATTTACCAATTGTACCTATAACTGATTTAACCATTAAAGATGATAATTTAATTGTAGCTACTCAAGGTCGTAGCCTGTGGATTATCGATGACTTAACAGTACTTCATCAATTAGATGAAAGTAAAAAGAACTCGAATACTGTTTTGTTCAAACCAAAAGACTCGTACCGCACAAAAGGTAGAGCATCCAAAAAACCTTCTAAAACTGCAGGTCAGAATTTAGAGAATGGTGTAATTACTCATTTTCTAATGAAAAACTATACTGAGAAAGACACGGTTCAGTTAACGTATACGAGTATGGCTGGCGATACACTGGCAAATTATAGTACTGCTGCTAAGAAAAAAGACAAGAAGTTAGAAGTGAAGAAAGGCGGTAATACTTTTGTTTGGGATACTCGTGGTAAAGGAGCTGAGAAACTAGAAGGAATGATTTTCTGGTGGGCTAGTTTTGACGGTGCTAAAGCGGTACCTGGTAATTATAAAGTTCACCTAAATGTGAATGGTTCTAATAGCAGCGAAACATTTACCATTTTACCAGATCCAAGAGCAGAAAGTTCGGTAGCTCAAATGCAAGAGCAGTTCGATTTTATTACCGATATAAATACGACTATTGAGAATGCGCATCAATCTATTAAGAAGATTAGAAATGTTTCTAAGCAACTGAATTCGTTTACTGAGCAGTATAAAGATGATGACAGAACTAAAGATTTGGTCGAAAAGGCAAAAGCCATGAAAGACAAACTTGGCGAAGTAGAAAAAGCATTGTACCAAACTCAGAACAGAAGTGGTCAAGATCCGTTGAATTTCCCTATTAAATTGACCAATAAATTGGGTCATTTAAATAGTTTGGTTTCCATTGGTGATTTCCCGCCAACAGAGCAAGATGTTGCTGTGAAGAACGAATTGACGACTAAAATTAATAAGGAACTTGAAATTTTTAATAACGTAATATCATCAGAGCTTCAAGAATTTAATAAAGGTTTTAACGAGCTTAAATTAAATTACTTGTTCATTGATGAAAGTAAGTAAATAAATAAATTTTTGTCATTACTAAATGTCACATTGAGCGCAGTCGAAATGCCTTGGTTCTATAACTCTTGGTTCTCGACTGCACTCATATTTTGAATAAAGACCAAAACAATATCCAAACAAACTATCATGAAAAAACAATTACTCTTGTTTATGGCGGTGCTTGCAACCACCATAACTTTTGCGCAGACAGCCAATGATTATTTTAATCCTTTAAAATTTAGAAATATTGGTCCGTTTAGAGGTGGGCGTTCGGTAACTGCTACGGGAGTTATTGGTGATCCCATGACCTATTATATGGGTACGACTGGTGGCGGAGTGTGGAAAACAGAATCTGCAGGGCAACGTTGGGAGAATATTTCTGATGGCTTTTTTGAATTGGGCTCAGTTGGCGCAGTTTCTGTATCGGCATCTAACCCAAACATCGTTTATGTAGGTATGGGCGAACACGCTCCACGTGGGGTAATGACATCTTACGGAGACGGAGTATATAAATCTACCGATGCTGGTAAAACTTGGAAGAAAGTAGGACTTGAAAAAACCCAACATATTTCTCGTATTATCATCCATCCTACAAATCCTGATATTGTTTATGTTGCTGCACAGGGAGCTCTTTTTGAAGGCAATGCCGAACGTGGTATCTATAAATCAATTGATGGTGGTAAAACTTGGAAAAACACCTTGTTTGTAAACAATTTAACGGGTGCTTCTGAACTTTCTATGGATGCTAGTTATCCTGAAATTATGTATGCTGCCATGTGGGAACATCAACGTAAGCCGAATATGGTGGTTAGTGGTGGTGTTGGTAGCGGATTATACAAATCTACTGATGCAGGAGATACTTGGAAAAAAATTCATGAAGGGCTACCAGAGGAGAAAGGAAAAATGGCGATAGCTGTTAGTCCGTCGAATTCCAACAAAGTTTATGCGCTTATTGAAAGTGATTCAGATGCCGATAAAGGTGGATTGTTTGTTTCTAACGATGCTGGTGATTCTTGGACCATGGTTAGTGGTGATAACAGGTTGGTGCAACGTGCGTGGTATTATATTGAGGTTTTTGTAGATCCTAATGATGAAGATACGGTGTATGTTTTAAGTGCTCCGGCTTTACGTTCTGAAGATGGTGGAAAAACATGGGAAAATGTTGAGGTTGCCCATGGCGATACACACGATTTATGGATCAACCCTAACAATTCTAAAAATATGGTTTTAGCAGATGATGGTGGTGCATCTGTATCTTTTGATTATGCTAAAACATGGTCTACACAAAGTAATATGCCTACTGCACAGTTTTATAGAATTAGTGTAGATAACTTATTTCCATATAATATTTATGGCGGTCAACAAGATAATAGGTCTGTTAAAATCGCTAGTCTTTCTGCGGGTAGCCGAAGTATTACTACTAGAGATTGGACCGATTCTGCAGGTGGTGAAAGTGCTTTTTTAGCTTTTGACCCAGACAACCCAAGGTATGTAATGGGTGGTCAATATTTGGGTACGGTTGAGGTAATGGATATGGAGTCGAAAGCAGCAACTCAAATCATGGAAGCACCAATTCAATATTTAGGTCGCGAGGCAAGAGATATGAAATACTTGTTTAATTGGAACGCGCCGATTATAGCTTCTACACATGAGTTGGGTACGTTTTATCACGGAGCGCAATATGTTTTTAGAACTCGTGATATGGGTGTTACTTGGGATAAAATTTCTGATGATCTTACTCGAGATATCGATGCAAAACAAGGCAATGGTGGTGGACCATATACGAACGAAGCTGTTGGTGCTGAGAATTATGGTACGCTAGCGTATATTTTAGAATCTCCGCATGAAAAAGGATACATCTGGACAGGTAGTGATGACGGATTAGTACACTTAACTAAAAACGGTGGCGAAACTTGGGAAAATGTAACGCCTAAAGGATTAAAAGAATGTTTGATTAATGCAATTGAGGTTTCTCCGCATGATCCAGCAACTGCTTATATCGCTACAACACGTTATAAGTTTAATGATTATACGCCTGGTTTTTACAAAACAATCGATTACGGTAAAACGTGGACAGCAATCAACTCCGGAATTCCTTATGGTGCTTTTACTCGTGTAGTTCGTGAAGACGAGTTTAAGAAAGACTTGCTATACGCAGGTACGGAGAAAGGAATCTATGCATCATGGAATGGTGGTAAATCTTGGGAGCCTTTTCAATTGAATTTACCGAAAACACCTATTACAGATTTAAAACTGCATAAAGGTGATATGGTAGTTGCTACTTCTGGTCGTTCTTTCTGGATTCTTGATGATGTTGTAGCTCTTGGGCAGTATCAGCCTTCTAAAACGGGACTTCAAATTTTGAAGCCTAAAGATGCCTACAATGGTTCTTGGGGAAGTCCGTTGAGTGGTAATTCTGATAAATTTACAGGTAGCGATACTTTTGAAGGTATTAACCCTGCAAACGGAGTGGTGTTGTACTATGAGCTTCCTAAATTAAAAGATAGTACGGCTATTGCTTTAGAAATTTTAGATGCTAAAGGGAAGGTGATTAGAACAATTAGTTCAGAAAAAGACCCAACCTACAAGCCACATAATGGCGGTAGTGCGCCACCAGCACCAGTGTTGAGTAAGAAGACAGGGTTGAACCGTTTTGTATGGGATATGAAAAATGCGATAATGCCAGGTATACCAGGTGTGTATATTGAAGCAGGTTTTAGCGGACATAAAGTCTCTCCGGGTACGTATACTTTTAAATTAAAGGTTGATGGACAAACAGTTTCTACTACAGGTACAATTAATGAAGTGCCTACCTATGAAACAAAACCTGGTCAGTACGAAGAATATGATGCTTTTATGACGACTGCAGAAGCAGAGTTGACCGAAATGCATAATATGATCAATCAATTATATGCTGCTCAAAATGATTTAGCCGAAGTGTTGAAAAAGGTAACAGATCCTACTGCGAAAGCTGCTGGTGAAAAACTATTGACAGACATGAAAGCATGGGATGGTGATATGGTACAGCGTAAATCGCAAGCGTATGATGATGTAGAGAATTTCCCTAACAAGTTTTCTGCAGAATATATATTTATGATTAACCAGACGAATAGTGGTATTCCAAGATTGAACAAGGGGAGTAAAGACCGTAAGACTGAATTAGACGCACAATGGACCGGTTTAAAAGCCAAAGGCAACCAATTCATCAATATAGCTATACCTGCATATAATAAAACGTTATGGGACGCTGGAGTTGGTGCGATAAGATTATAAGATAAGTTCTATCCGCTTTTGCTAACTTTGGGCTTAGTTTAGGACTGGAATTTAGAAAAGAGAGTTGAGAAAAGAGAACTGAGAGATTAGTTTTGCACTTGAAATTGTGTTTTGAGCTTGAGCTTGAATTTTGAACTTGAACTTGTTTCTTGCACTTGTCTCTTGAACTTGAACTTGTTTTTATTACCCTATGACAGAATATTACAACTATATAAAATCCCTGCATCTCATCTTCGTAATAACGTGGTTTGCAGGGCTTTTTTATATTCCAAGATTATTCATTTACCATATAGAAGCCAACTTAAAACCATCACCTGAGAAAGAAATTCTTTCTAAGCAATTGAAGTTGATGACTAAAAGGCTGTGGTATATTATCACTTGGCCATCGGCTGTATTAGCAGTGTTTTTTGCTATTTGGTTGCTTATTATTTATCCTGGTTGGCTTACCCAACCGTGGATGCACATAAAACTAGGTTTCGTATTGTTACTGATTTTATATCACCTTAAAAACCATCAAATATTCAAGAAGTTTCAACAAGATGATATTCAATACACCTCCAAATTCATGCGTATATGGAATGAAGGTGCTACGCTGATTCTATTCGCTATTGTGTTTTTAGTGATTTTGAAAAGCTCCTTTAATTGGATTTTTGGAGTGGTAGGTATTATAGTTTTAGGTGTACTTTTAATGCTAGGAATAAAGCTATATAAGAGAATTCGAAATAAAAACCCCGAGGCATAACTGTCTTAATATTAATGTTTAATTCTAATTTTTCAGAAATTAAGAGATAAGAGATTTTCTAGCATTTTGTGCTGCGATTTTAGCTTTTGGAAGAACTAGCTTAAAAGTAGCTCCTTTTCCTTCACCTTCTGATTCTGCTATAATGGTGCCGCCATGCGAATTGGCAATTTGTTTTACCATATAGAGCCCCAAGCCTGTACCTTTTACATTATCATGAAAACGTTCGAAAGGGGTGAATAGTTTTTTTAGAGCTCCCTCATTCATTCCTGATCCATTATCAATGACCATAAAGCTGTTCGTGTCACCATTATTTTCATACGTGACTATTATTTTTGGGTTTTCTTGGTCGCCCATATACTTAATAGCATTATCTAAGAAATTACCAAAAACTTGAATTATTCTATTGCGATCGCCAAAAATATCGGGCATATTCTCAGTAATTATAAGTTCTATATTGAGCTGTTTCAATTTGCCCTTAATTAAATTTCTTGATAGGTCTAATAGTTCGTTGGTTTTTAGTAACTCATTTTTGTTGTCGATTTTACCTAGTCTGGCAATTTCTGTAATATCAGAAATTAATTCATTCATATTGTTGCAAGAAACATCGATAAGACTCAAGTATTCGGCTAGACCTGGGTGGTCTTCTAAAGAAACTTCTAAAGGGATCAGACTTGCAAGACCTTTGATATTCCCTAACGGACTTTTTAAATCATGAGAAACGGCATACGTAAATCGTTGAATTTCTTCATTTTTAGATGCTAAGTTGTCTGCAGCTTCAACAAGTTTGTTTTTTTGATATTGTAATTCTTTAGTTCGTTCAGCGACGTTTAACTCTAATCTTCGTTGATTTTTTCGAATATTTAATAATTTAATATGTTGCGCGATATAGAATAATAACAAGACAAGCACAATCATTAATGCCTTAAACCACCAAGTTTGCCAGTAGGGTGGTGTCACGGTAATATAAAGGTCTATTTCGTTATCGACCCAAACACCATCAGAATTGGTAGATTTTATCCTTAATTTATATTCTCCAGGATTTAAGTTTGTGTATGTCGCTGTAGGATTATTACCGACATAATTCCAATCTTTTTCAAAACCTTCAAGGTAAAATGCATAATTAACACTTTCTGGATGTCGAAAAGTAAGGGCTTTAAAGTCTATATTAATTACAGATTGGTCGTAGTTAAAGGTTAGGGAGTCTACTTGACTAATATCTTTTTCTAATATCCCAAAATCATCATTCGGTAAAACTGGTTGATTAAAAAGTTTTAAACCGGAGACAAATAGGGTAAGTGTGTCTTTTCGTTTTTCAACATCGCTTGCAGTAAAAATATTGAAGCCGTTAATACCGCCAAATATATATTCGCCTTTTTTAGTTGTTATAGATGAACTTGCAATAAATTCTTTTGACTGAAGACCATCGCCTACATCATAATTAATTGTTTCTCCGGTATTGGTATTATACCTAATAATACCTTCTTCGGTGCTCAACCATAAATGGCTATTTTGGTCATCTATAATACTTTTAATGGCGTCATTTTTTAAACCATCACTCTTGGCGATTACTGAAAATGAATCGGTAGCTGGGTTATATTTGTTAAGTCCGCCTTGGGTTCCGACCCAAATGGTATCCTCATTATCTTGAATGATAACATTGATAAAATTATTACTTAAAGAATTTTTGGTATGATAATGAACCGATGTCCATTCACCATTATTTTCTGTCAATTTAAATAGACCAGTGTTCAATGTTCCTACCCATATATTGCCCTGGTTATCTTCAAAAATTTGGTATATGGAGTTAATTATACTATCATCAACTTCTGAATTGAGTATTATATTTTGATGAGTTTTTGATTTGGGATCATACACTTGAACTCCTGAAAAGTAGTTTACTATCCAAATTCTTTCTTTTTTATCCTTTAAAAGGTCAATTATTATATTTGATTTTAAAAATGAATTCTCAGACGTCAGTACGCTCGTTTTTTTAGTTTTTGTATTGAGAACGGCTATACCATTTGTCCAAGTTCCTGCCCACAACTCGTCATCTTTGGTCTGTAATAAGGAAAGAACTACATTACTGGCAAATGTTTTGTTATTTAGTGAATAGTTTTCAAATATATCTGAAGAACGGTCCCAGTAATCAATTCCTCCGCCATCTGTGCCAATCCAAAGGTTGCCTTTATCGTCTTCAATAAAGCAATTCACTAATTTATTACTAAGCGATTTAGGGTTGAATGGGTCAGAATTTATATGTTTAAATTTAAAATATTCTTTATCATAAATATTTAGCCCGCTTTTATAAGGCGCTATCCACATTGTGCCATCTCGTGTACATAATAATGCCCATATAGAATTACCAGAAATGGAATTGGGTCTTGTTACACTGTACTCAATATGTCTTATAAAATCTAGATTTTCATTGTAAATATGTAAACCATTATTTTCGGTGCCTATCCACAATTCATTATCTAGTGTTTTTTCTAACGAGCGTATACCAAAACCTGGGCTGACCTCTTTTTCTTTTGAGATACTAATTGAATTTTCTGCTATGTCCAACTTAAATAGTGAGCCAGTTCCAGAACCTAATAATAAACTATTTTCTGATGAATTTATGCCAGTGATGAATGCCTCTGTTTGTAATACTTCACTAATAATCTCCATATCATAATTTAGTAGGAGGGTATTGTAAGTGAAAACAACAAGAATACGGTTAGCATCTAAAACATCAATTTTAACAACTTTATTAAGTCGAGGGTTTTCAACTTTAATGTATTCATTAGGTGGAGAAAAATGTTTTACTTTTCCGGTTTTTATCTCGTAACTATAAAGACCACTAGATTCTGATCCTAACCAGAGTAAGCCATCTTTCTTAACGATAGTCTCAAATACTTCGTTTTTGATAGCTTCACCTTCATTTATTAAAGGATAAGGCGTTATAATATTTAAACTACGATCATAAAGACTTATTCCTTCATTTGTACCGATGATAATATTTTGTCCATCTTCATATAAAGCTACAACGTATTCATGGTTGAGCCCAGTTTTGCCATCTAAGCTTTTGGTGTAGATTTCAAAATCTTTTCCATCATATCTGTTCAGTCCATTTCTGGTGCCAATCCAAATAAAACCAAAACTATCTTCTAAAAGTACGGTTGCACTACTTTGAGACATACCGTCTTGAATATGCTGAAAAGTAAGCGATTCAGCGTATTGAGATTGTACTAAAATAGGTGTACTAAGGGCAATGAGTACGGTGAATATGTTTAGGAAGAATTTAGAAAGCATGCCTTTATTTTAGTTATGTCATAAATAATAACATGTTACTAACGCAAATAAAAGTAAGAAATTACTTTCAAATATTAATTTTTTGAGATAATTTTTTGAAGTGTAAAATAGTTTTTAACCTTTAGTTTGGACGTGATTTGTAAAATTGAATCTTTTGGTTCGATATTTGTTAACTTTAAACGAAATAATTGAACCTTGCTAACGAGAGTATCTTTACGGTCACGCATTTTCCTTTCCATGATATTTTTGGTGCTAATAGCATCGGTTTTGATTGCTGGTGTTACGGTGTATCAATATCGTGAGCAGTCTAAAGATTACCATGAGAATAGAATGGAGCGTAAAGAGGAGCAAATACGCCAAAGTATTGATCTTGCCATTCAGAAAACGACCTATCCGGTTACTACCGAAAATCTAGACCTTATATTTAAAAATGAAATTTATGAGATTGCAGTGGTGCAAAACATGAATTTCAATATCTATAGCTTAGATGGGGAGCTAATAAAAAGTTCACGCCCAAAGTTTGCCAATGATTCTATTTCTATGTGTTTGGATTCTGAAATATTGAATAAATTAGAGATTAGCCCCAATAAGCATTACGTACGCGAAAACGCTTTGGCAGGAGATAAATACAAAGCATCTTTCTCTTATATCGCGGATCAAAAATTTAAACCAATTGGTATTCTTAATCTACCATATTTCGAAGATAATTCATTCAACGATTATGAATTAAAAGAGTTTTTATTTCGCTTATCTGGTGTGTATTTATTGATGTTGCTCATGGCAATTGCTTTTGCATTTTTTATATCGAAGTATATTACCCGATCCTTAGAAACGATTTCTACGATGATGGGGAAAACAAACTTGAACAAACAGAATAAAAAGATTTATATAGATAACCCTGGGGAAGAAATAGAAAAGCTAATTGCCGCCTATAATGCTATGATTGATGAACTTGGTCAAAGTGCTGTAAAATTAGCACGTAGCGAGCGTGAACAAGCATGGCGCGAAATGGCAAAACAGGTGGCGCATGAAATCAAAAACCCGTTAACACCTATGCGATTAACCGTACAGAGTTTTGAGCGCAAATTTGATCCGAGTGACCCTCAGATTCATGAAAAATTAAAGGAATATTCAAATACCTTAATTCAGCAAATAGATACCATGAGTAGTATAGCCTCTGCTTTCTCGAATTTTGCTGAAATGCCTGCGCAACAGAACGAAACTTTAAATGTGGTCAAAATTGTAAAATTGGCGATAGATATTTTCAATGAAGATTATATACATTTCATAGCCGATGAAGAGGAAATTATTGCGAAATTAGACCGTACACAGTTAATACGTGTCGTAACCAATTTGGTTAAAAATGCCATACAAGCAGTACCAGATGTTGAATCGCCTAGAGTTTTGGTCAGTGTAGCATCAGAAGGTGATATGGTTAAAATATCAGTGGCAGATAATGGTTACGGCATTGAAAAGGATAATGAAGAAAAAATATTTGAACCGAAATTTACTACTAAAACTAGTGGTATGGGATTAGGTTTAGGAATGGTAAAAAATATTGTGGAAACTTATAAGGGATCTATCAACTTTACGTCTCATTTAGGTAAGGGTACGGTTTTCTGTGTAAAGTTTCCGAAAGAGAATACATAAATCAACAAATCAACAACTATGTCATACAATACAATTCTTATAGGTAAAGAAGATACAACGGCAATTGTGACGATTAATCGTCCGAATAAATTAAATGCTTTAAATAAAGAAACCATTGGTGAATTACATGAAGCTTTTAAAGATTTACAAAAAGATAAAAGCGTTAAAGCTATCATCTTAACCGGTAGTGGCGAAAAGGCATTTGTAGCAGGTGCAGATATTTCTGAGTTTTCTGATTTCAGTGAAAAAGAAGGAAAGAAATTAGCCGCGAAAGGTCAAAAACAACTATTTGATTTTGTAGAGAAATTAGATACGCCTGTTATTGCAGCAGTAAATGGTTTCGCTCTTGGTGGCGGATTGGAATTGGCAATGGCATGTCATTTTAGAGTAGCAAGTGATAATGCCAAAATGGGACTGCCAGAAGTTTCTTTAGGTGTTATACCTGGTTATGGTGGTACACAACGTTTACCGCAGTTAGTAGGTAAAGGTAGAGCTATGGAAATGATTATGACCGCGGGTATGATTACTGCAGAACAAGCACATGCTTACGGCTTGGTAAACCATGTAACTACCCAAGAAGAATTATTGCCTTTATGCCATAAAATTATATCTAGAATAACCAATAACTCATCTGTAGCCATTGCTCATGCAATAAAAGCAGTAAATGCTGGTTTTAAGAATACTGTAAATGGTTATGAGCAGGAAATTGAAGCCTTTGGTGCTTGCTTCGGTACAGATGATTTTGCCGAAGGTACTACTGCATTTTTAGAAAAAAGAAAGGCAAATTTTCCGGGTTCATGACATAAACCAAATTGGTTATGTTTAAACGTAGCGCATTCTTATTCTTATTCCTGATTAATGTAGTTAGTTCTTTTGCGCAAGAAGAACTTGTCTCATATACTATTGGCGAAAAATTTCACGATAAATATAGATACTCTAATATGCTTGCTATCGCAGATGATGGTAGCGAGGGTACTGTTGTGGTACGTGCTTATTATACAGGTATTATATTAAGACCAAAAGGGTATTTTATTGAACATTATAATAAAGATTTAGAACTAGTATCTGAATATAATTATAAGTTGAAAGATGCCAACTTTATAGATGCTTACGTGCGTAACGGTCAAGTGTATTTATTGTTTTTAGAGTATAGCTATAAAAATAAGAGTTACCAGTATGAGGTGCATAGAAGTCCGTTTTCACAATTTCAGTTTACAAAAGAAACAATTCTGTCTATTGCATCTGATCCGGTAGAGCAGCCTTTAGACCGTAATTTTTATAATCGAAACTTCTCATCTGGCTTTACTACCTCAATTTTATTCAACGATGATAAATCGGCTTTTGCCATAACTACGCATTACAAGAAAAGAAAAGTTGATCAGCATAAAATTCATGTATTCAATGCCAACTTAAATAAGTTAATGGAACATGATTTTTCTGATGAGGTAGAAGAAAAGAACTATGCATTTGAAAATATCGCCTTTTCAAAAGATTTACAGAATGTGTATTTGGTAGGTAAGGCATACTTTAAAAAGAAACGTTTTAATGCTACAGAGCGTAAGTTTCAATATGAAATGGTTCGAATTTCTAACAGCGGCAGAAGCGTTCAGTCTTTTTATACTCCGGGTAAATTTCCTGAATCTTTAAAGCCTATTTTTAGAGGTGATGAATTGCTTTGTATCGGTTTTTATGCGGATAGAAAAGATAATCGTTATAACGGAATTTCTTATTTCAACTTAGACCCGAAATCTTTAGAGATGAAGACTGAAAAATTTAATCCCTTTTCTGAACAGTTTATGATGGATAAGTTTGGGCGTGAAGATGATAAGGCGATAAAAGATTTAGTGTTTAAAGGAATGGATATCACCAAAGAGGGGAACATTCTATTTAATGCCGAAGAATATTTTACAAGTAATAGTGTACAATCTAACTCTAGTGGTGGGCGCGTTATGGTTACTAGATACCACCATAATGATATTATCAGTGCAAAATTAAGCGCAACCGGAGATTTGGTTTGGGCTAGAAATATAAATAAAACAGAGGTTACACAAGGTGACGGTGCTTATGCATCTTATAGCTCATATACCAAAAACAATACTACATACTTTTTTATAAGTACGTCTTCAGAAAACCCGCAACAACTGAGCGATGATCGTATTATGTTTAAACAAGGTTTAAGTAGAAACAGAAATGTATTCTTAATTCGCTTGGATGAAAACGGACATATGAAATACAGCAAGGTTATTGATGATACTGAGGCTCGTTTACCGTTAATGGTATCTGTACCATACATTGATCACCAGAACGATGAATTAAGGTTCTACGCTAAAAGAGGTACAAAAAAGCAATTGGTTCAAGTGGGTGTTAAATAATCTGATCTCGTGTTTTAAAATTATAAGAGATTCTAATGCCAAGCCCTATGGTTCTAGTATTATAATTTTTATTTGAGAATTGCTGCGGACTATAATCGAGTTGGTCTAGTGCCTTGCCGGCATTTAAACCGTTATATATAAGATAAAACCCATATGTAGCATTGTTAGACCATTTAGATTCTTCGATACCTAAAGCAAAAGACCAATAATACATTTTCGATTTTATAGCTTTTTTTATAGCTACATCATCAGAATCTAAGAAATTACCTTTGGCACGTATTTTTCCGAAATGATATTTCGGTATTAAAACAACCCGAGTACCTTCTTCTTCATAAAAGAGCTTGGGTGAGAAACCCCATATAAATCCTTCAAAATGCTCGTTTAAATAAGCATCATATGTGGAAGGTCCCGTTTGTTCTGCGAAATGTTTTTCTCGTGAATTTATACCGTAATAGTAAGACACATCAACTTCAGGAGCAATAAATTTGAATGAAGTCAATTCAGTGCCGAAAGTTATTTTATGATACGTATTCTTGTTAAATTCTTCATCAATAAATACATCATATTCACCATAAAGACTTGGTGAGCCTAATTGGCTAAAGCCATAAAAATTCAGAAAAATAACGATTAGAACGCTTAGGTTTTTCATTAGACTAATTTAAACAATAATCAACTACAAGTTTTAAAATAGTATATTATTAGGATTATTTCCATAATTTTGGAATAAATCCTATTTAATGAATACTAATTCTTCGGTGAAAGGAAGAGGTGCCCAAAAAAATACCAGCAATAAATTTTCTGCATATAGTTACGAAACAAGAGACGATTTTCTCGAATTCTGCCGTGTAGAAGGCGAAGTTGCTGATAGAAATAAGACCCAATACCTTCCTATTTTTCCAAAAACGATAGTCAATAAAGTCACTAGTCCTGATGTAGGTATGAGTTACTCCATGAACATGTACCAAGGTTGTGAACATGGTTGTATATATTGCTATGCCGGAAATGCACATGAATTTTGGGGTTATAGTGCCGGATTGGATTTTGAACGAAAGATTTTGGTAAAACACGATGCGCCTAAACTATTAGAAGCTAAATTAAGAAGTAAAAGCTGGAAGCCGAGTACCATAGTGCTTTCTGGTAATACAGATTGCTATCAGCCTGTAGAGCAAGAATTTGAAATAACCCGTAAGTGTTTAGAGATTTTTTTGAAATATAGGCATCCGGTAGGTATCATTACTAAAAACGCTTTGATTTTGCGTGATTTAGATATTCTAAAAGAACTGAATGAATATGGATTAGTAGGAGTAAACATTTCCGTTACTTCTTTATCCGAAGAAACAAGAAGAATATTAGAGCCTAGAACTACGACCATTAAGAAAAGATTGGAAGCTATACGTGTTTTGTCTGAAAATGGAATCCCTGTAAATGCAATGCTGGCGCCAATTATACCAGGTATCAATAGTCACGAGATTTTGAGTTTGGCAAAAGCGGTGTCAGAGCATGGTGCTTTATCTATGGCATTTACCGTAGTTAGATTAAACGGGGCAATAGGTGAAATATTTACAGATTGGATCCGCAAAACACTGCCCGACAAAGCAGAGAAGGTATTACATCAAATTCAAGAATGTCATGGCGGTAGATTAAACGATAGCAGGTTCGGTTTAAGAAGTAGGGGTGAGGGTATCATAGCCACGCAAATTCATGATATGGTGCGTTTGGCAAAGCGTAAATATTTTGAAGGCAAAACATTCCCAAAGCTAAATACTACTTTGCACGAATCTTATAAAGATGGGCAGTTAAAGTTATTTTAATATCTGTTTATGGTTTAATTCCCTGAGGCTTACCTCGTACTCTTAGGATGAGGTTGTAAATTATTATTCCATTTTTCTTGGGTGTATCGATTGCCCTACGAGTTTCCAGCTGCCATTAATTTTTTCTAGAATGCGCATTTCGTAAGTATAATTGGTGACTCCGTCAGTATTGGTAGATTCCTCATCATGGCTTACCCAAGCGTGATTGTCACTTATGTTCATCTTATAATTAGAATTTTTAGATGTACCGCCTTTACCAACCATATGTTCTGGAGGGGTGATCATCATTTCTGGTGGTACATCCATACTATTTCCATCTGCCATAGAAACAAAAATTCTACTATAAGGTTGAATTGACCAGCAAGAAGCATGTACTTCTATATCACCTGAACGCCATGTTGAAGATTCTTTCTCTAAAAGTGAAATAATTGCCTCTTCATCAGTTTGTGCGTAACTAGAGGTGAGGGTGAACAGTAGCAATAGAAAAGCGTATTTCATGAAAATTTATTTTAGTTATTTAAATATAGGTTAAATATGGCTATTTCTTAATTGATCGATCTAACTGTATGAAAACGAGATAAATATTGTAAATAAGTCAAAAATTTAAGCTTTTAAATTAGTAGATGAATTTTTAAAAGCGTGCAATAGTTGTAGGTAAAAATTTTCTTTAAAAAGTTTTGTTAAAATAAAATCCAAAAGATACTTCTAAGCGTAGATAGGGAGAAGAAATAAATAAGAGCATTATTTCTGAAAACCAAGAATACTACCAAAAACGAAATGAAAACATTAAAAAACAATACCGAAAAAACTGAAAAGAAGCCTTTCTTTTCACGAATTAAACATCTAATTGAAAATGCCAATGCATGGGGTATTTTTGTAATGGGTAGCACATTCGTGCTAATGTTTGGTTCAGCTTACTTAGCATACATATTACAAAACGACTTTACTCAATTACACTTAGAGAGAAGAAGCACCATGATCGGATTTATTTTCATGATCGTAGCAGCTGCTTTTTTTGTATTTAAATTGAGTTTCTTCATTTACACCTTTATAAGATTTTTAAGATATAAGGCAATACCATCTGTTTCTGATAAAGAATTACCAACAGTTACGGTTATTGTACCTGCATATAATGAAGGTAAACAAGTTTGGGCTACGTTAAAGAGTTTAGCTGAAAGTGATTACCCAGAAGAAAAAATTCAATTATTGGCTATCGATGATGGTAGTAAAGATGATACTTGGAACTGGATGTTAGAAGCCAAAAAAGAATTAGGTGATAGAGTTTCTATTTGTCAGCAACCTAAGAACATGGGTAAACGTCACGCATTGTACAGAGGTTTTAACGAAGGTACAGGTGAGATATTCGTAACCGTTGATAGTGATTCTATCGTAGATAAAGACACATTAAGAAATTTAGTTAGTCCGTTCATCGTTGATGAAAACTGTGGTGCTGTAGCAGGTAATATTCGTGTATTAAATAATGACAAGATTCTACCTAAAATGCTAGACGTAAGTTTTGCACTTAGTTTTGAGTTTGTACGTTCTTCTGAAAGCACATTGAATTCTGTTTTATGTACCCCAGGTGCTTTAGCAGCTTATAGAGCCACTGCGGTTTTTGCTTGTTTAGATGAGTGGATCAATCAAACGTTTATGGGTCAAGCTTCAGATATTGGTGAAGATAGAGCTATGACGAATATGATCTTAAAGCAAGGTTTCCACGTTTTGTTCCAAAGAAATGCATTTGCTTATACTAATGTTCCTGAAAAGTATAAAGGACTTTACAAAATGTTCATTAGATGGGGAAGAAGTAATGTACGTGAGAATATTCAAATGTCTAAATACGTATTTACTAACTTTAGAAAAGGTCCAAAAACAGGTACAAGATTATTATTCTTTAGCCAATTCTCAAGAATCGTATTATGCTACCCATTTGTATTGTTTATGCTGGTATTCGTAGTTACACACCCATTATTATTCTTAAGTTCTACTTTTGTAAGTATATTGGTTTTATCAACTTTCCCTGTATTGTTCTATGCTAAAAGATACTCGTTATCTGAGTCTATTTGGGCATATTCATACAGCGTGCTTTTCACGTTCGGTCTTTTCTGGATTACGCCTTATGCAATTGTAACAGCAAGTAGAAGCGGTTGGTTAACAAGAGAGTTGCCACAGAAATAGTAGAATACTATATAAAATGCAAAAAGGGTCTCAATGTAAATTGAGACCCTTTTTTAATGGTTTGATGTTGTTGAATTGTTCTGTAAACTTAACTTAAATTTTTTAAAGGATTCCATTCTTGATAGAATTGCTCTAAAAAATCAATCATATATTGGTGTCTTTCTTCTGCCAATCGCTTACCGGTTTCTGTGTTCATTTTGTCTTTAAGCAATAAGAGTTTTTCATAGAAATGATTTAAAGTAGGTGCTTTTGACTTTTTGTATTCTTCTTTACTCATTTCTAAATTTGGAGGTATACTTGGGTCATAAAGTGCACGATTTTTGAATCCGCCGTAATTAAAAGCACGGGCAATACCAATAGCACCTATGGCATCTAAACGGTCGGCATCTTGAACCACCTTAAGCTCTTTAGATGAGAATAGCTTCTTCTTCATCTTACCGTCGGTTAAACTGGCTTTAAACGAACTGTATTTGATGATGTTGGTAACATGGTTGATGGTTCTTTTAGGTACACCAAGACTCAATAAAAAATCTTCTGCCATTTTCGGGCCCAAGGCTTCATCGCCATCATTAAATTTAGCATCTGCAATATCATGAAGTAGCGCACCAAGACTAACGACTAAGAGGTTTACATCATCTTCGTCTTTTGCGATTAACATGCTGTTATTGAATACCCGCTGTATATGAAACCAATCGTGCCCACCTTCGGCATTTTTTAAAGTCTCTTTGACAAAGGTTATGGTTTCTTCTACAATTTCTGAATTGGTCATTTAAAGGAATTTATACCGCTAACTACGGATGCTTCTATTTGTGTAATTAGTTCGTCTAAGTCGCCTGTGTTTTCTAAAGGTTGTTGAACCTCTAATCGAACTTTGGCACCTAATCCCATCGGAAATTGCCCGAAGCGAACCAATTTCCATGAATTATTGATACTAATAGGAACAATCAATGCAGATGGAGCTTTTTTTAGTAGCATCTTAAGTCCCATCGGTTTAAATGGCTTTGGGTGTCCATCTCTACTTCTAGTTCCTTCCGGAAAAATTACGGCACTTCTTTTATGTTCTTCAATATAGGTACCCAGTTTTCCTATTTCCATTATTGCCGATTTACCATCGTTTCTGTCAATTAAAACAGAGCCACCGTGAACGAGGTTAAATGATACGCTAGGTATGCCTTTTCCTAATTCTTTCTTACTAACAAATTTTGGGTGGTGTTTACGCATATACCAAATAAGTGGTGGTATATCGTACATACTTTGATGATTGGTTACAATAATTAATGGTCTGTCTGTTGGTAAATCAAAGTTATTTGTAAAGCGATAAGTTGTACCTAAAATGTTGGTACTACGCATTAAAAAAAAGTTCAATTTACTGACTGATGGTTTTAATCCGTTGTATCCAAATATCTTAAATCCGATCCATTGAATGGGATGAAAAATAAGGAGGCATAGCCCAAATGCGACGAAAAAAAAGGGGGTTATAATGTAAGAAAGCAACTTCTGCATAGTACAAAAATAAAAAACCGCTCTATTAGAGCGGTTTTTTAATCCTATTATTTTGTAAGAAAATAGCTTATGCTATAAAATCTAGCAAAATTCGTCGTAAGCTTGTGCTAAATTCTGAGCAATCATTTCAGCTGGTCTACCTTCAATATGGTGACGTTCGATCATGTGAACTAACTCGCCATTTTTGAATAAAGCCATAGAAGGAGAAGAAGGAGGGAAAGGAACCATAAGGTTTCTTGCCGCGTCAACAGCTTCTTTATCTACACCAGCAAATACAGTAACTGCAAAATCTGGTTTTTTATCGTTCTGCAAGCTCATTTTAGCCGCAGGTCTTGCATTTGCCGCAGCACAACCACAAACAGAATTTACAACTACTAAAGTTGTTCCTTCTTTATTGATGGCATTTGCTACTGCATCTGCTGTATATAATTCTTCAAATCCGGCAGAAGCCAGATCATCTCTCATTGGTTTTACTAATTCCGCAGGGTACATATTGTTATTATTTTAATTAAACTATTACAAAGATAATCAATTAGTCGCAGCAGTGCTTCAGACCTTAACTTTTCATTAGTCTAACTTTCTATTGGTAATAATTTATCTTTGGCAAAATTGAGAATACGAAATGATTAAATGGTTGGGAGCTGTAGTAGGCTTTTTTTTGAGAGGTTTATCTGGAGCGGTTTTAGGCTTCTTTGCTGGTAGTATTATAGACAGCTTTTTTGGATCTAGTAAAGGTAGTGCGCGAAGTGTGTTCGAAGATTATACACGACCAAATGTAACTGCGGCAGATTTTGAGCTAAACTTACTATCGTTATGTTCACTTGTTATTAAGGCAGACGGACAAGTGAGTCAGTCAGAAATGGATTATGTACGCCAGTATTTTGTTAGCACCTATGGCAAAGACAAGGCGAATGCTATTTTTAGAAGTTTCAATGAAATAAATAAGAAAGGACAAATATCTGCACAAAACGTTTGTACGTTTTTAGCTCAACGCACCCGTTATGAAGTTCGTTTGCAGTTATTGCACTTTTTATTCGGTATTGCTCAAGCAGATGGTAGCATCAGTAACCCCGAAATTCAAAAAATTCGAGAAATAGCCGGTTACCTTAGAGTTTCGCTTAATGAATTTGAAAGTATAAAAGCTATGTTCGTGAAATCGGCGAACAATTCTTATAAAATTTTAGATATTGAGAAATCAGCAACAGATGCTGAGGTAAAGAAAGCCTATAGAGAAATGGCTAAAAAGTATCATCCAGACAGGGTGAATACGAAAGATGAAGCTATTAAAAAAGGTGCTGAAGAGAAGTTTAAGCAGGTGCAAGCCGCTTATGAGACGATACAAAAAGAGCGCGGGTTAAATTAGAAGAATTTTTTTTAAGATAGTAGCATGCAAGAGTTTTGGTTTTATATAGAATTAGGTCTGCATCATGTTTTAGACATAAATGCATATGATCACATACTTTTTCTAACTGCACTGGCACTTCCTTTTACATTTAAAAGTTGGAAGAATGTATTGCTTTTAGCAACCGTTTTTACTTTTACACATTGCTTGGCATTAGTATTTTCCGTTTACGAGATTTTAGAGATAGAAGCCAGTTGGATAGAGTTTTTGATACCTGTAACGATACTGGCAACCGCTATTTTTAATTCGATTGATTATAAAAATCAAAATGAAAATAGAACTATTTGGTTTCATGTTTTAGCTACCGGTTTTTTCGGACTAATACACGGATTCGGATTCTCTAACTATTTTAAAATGATGATTATGGGAGAGGAAGATAAATTAGCACCTTTATTAGGTTTTGCTGGCGGGATCGAATTGTCTCAGGTAGTTATTGTTCTATTAGTGTTGATTTTGGCTTATGTAATTCAAAGCATTTTAAAAGTCAAGCAAAGCTTATTTATTATGGTCGGTAGCATTATCATAATACTGGTTACGCTACCGTTGTTATATGAAACATTTCCTTTTTAGATTGTTAAAGTTTACCCTAAGATATAGTCGGTACTAATCAAAGCAGGTACCTTAGGGTTAAGTGCTTATATAAAGCGTACTGTAAATGAAGAAAGAAAAACAATTAAAGTATGATAGGGCTTATTTAAGAATGGCCAAAGAATGGGGTATGCTTTCTTCATGTAAGCGTAAGCAAGTAGGTGCCATCATCGTAAAGGATAGAATGATTATTTCTGACGGATACAATGGTACACCAACCGGATTCGAAAATTATTGCGAAGATGAAGAAGGGTATACGAAATGGTATGTCTTGCATGCCGAGGCCAATGCTATTCTAAAAGTAGCAGGTTCTACTCAATCTTGCCAAGGTGCTACTTTATACATTACATTATCGCCTTGTAGAGAATGTAGTAAGTTAATTCATCAGTCTGGCATTAAACGTGTAGTGTACCAAGTAGGATACAAAGATGATTCGGGATTACAATTTTTGGCAAAAGCAGGGGTTGAATTACAACATATGCCAGAAATAAATGTTACTATCTAACGTTTACACTAATGATGAATAAAAAATACAGTGCTCTATTTCCTTTAATTATCGCTATTGCGCTCGCATTAGGGTTTTTTATAGGCGGAAAACTGAATTTTAATGACTCTCCAGAACGTCTTTTTTCTACAAATTCTAAGAAAGACAAACTCAACAGACTTATAGATTACATTGACTATGAATATGTAGATGATGTAAATACAGATAGCATTGTTGATATTACTGTGAACAGTATTCTAGAAAAACTTGATCCACATTCTGTTTACATTTCAGAAAAAGAAATGTCTGGTGTAACCGAGAACATGAAGGGCGATTTTGTGGGTATTGGTATTAACTTTTACTCTTATAACGATACTATTGCAGTTATAAAAACTGTCAAAGACGGACCAAGTTTTGTAAAAGGAATTTTAGCAGGTGATCGTATTCTAATGGCAGATAATGATACGCTGTATGGCAAAGACTTCCCCAGTGAAGTTATTGTAGAGAAATTAAAAGGTCAAGAAGGTTCTTTTATTAATCTTACCGTATTTAGAAAAACAGAAAACAGAACGTTCAATGTAAAGGTGAAGCGTGGTATTGTACCTTTAAAAAGTGTCGATGCCTTTTATATGCTTAATAGAGATATCGGCTATATAAAAGTAAATCGCTTTGCTGAGTCTACTTATAAAGAGTTTAAAGATGCTTTGGTACGGTTACAAAAGCGAGGTGCTATAAAATTAGTGCTTGACCTGCGAGATAACCCTGGCGGCTATTTAGGCATGGCAGAAGAAATGGCAGATGAGTTTCTAGAAGATGGTAAACTTATATTGTTCACTAAAAATAAAAAGGGAAAAATCAATAAGAGCTTTGCTACCGATGAAGGTAGTTTTGAAGATAAACCTATTTATGTTTTAATAAATGAAAGATCTGCCTCGGCTAGTGAAATTGTTGCTGGTGCGTTGCAAGATAATGATGTAGGTACTATTGTAGGTCGTAGATCTTTCGGTAAAGGTTTGGTGCAGCGAGAAATGGCTTTAGGTGATGGCTCGGCAGTTAGACTTACGGTTTCTAGATATTACACCCCTACAGGTAGAAGTATTCAAAAGACATATGCAAACGGGACAAAAGATTACTATCAACGTTTTACAGATAGATTCCATAGTGGAGAAATGATTTCTGTAGATAGTATTAAAGTTGCAGATTCATTAAAGTTTACCACACCTAAAGGAAAAGTAGTTTATGGCGGTGGTGGTATTATACCAGATGTATTTGTGCCGATCGGAAGTAATGAAGAAGAAGCTGTTGAGAGTATGGATAATTTAGGCTTCTTATCCTTTTTTGTGTTTGAACATTTAGACGAGGATCGAGAAAGATATGCTCAATACACACAAGAAGAATTTGTGAACGATTTTAAAGTTGACGATATTCTCTTTGAAAGATTTGTACAATATTCGGTAGACAGAAATCTAAGAATGAATTTCTATGAATATGAGCAGAGCATCAAACGATTTTTGAAAGCTAATATCGCTGAGCAACTATTCAATACTAATATACATGCCAAAATTAAAGCAGATGAAGATCTTATGCTTCAAAAGGTACTAGAATTAGATGGCGGCGGAATTCAGCAACAAGAATCTGGCGAGATTAAAGCCAATAATTAATCCTTATTTATTTTATCTTGAATCTTTCTGCTGGTAACAAATACCAAAAGAAGTACAATGGCACACAACGACGCCATAATTCCGATTAATGCTATTGTACTATTTTTCTCAAAAGGGTCTGCAAAATTCACTAGGGTTACATTGTAGGCTATAAGTGCTACTGCAATTACTATGAAAATTATGGATAACGTCTTGCTCATAAACTTGTTTTTATAAAAATACAACCTTCTTACGGTCTAGAAAAGCTCATTAATATTAGCAGCGAATAATTTAACAGCAATTGCCATAAGAATTACTCCGAATACCTTTCTAATTACATTTACTCCGTTTTTACCAAGCATTTTTTCGATTTTCACAGATGATTTAAGTACTATGAAAACGAAGACAATGTTGACAATAATAGCTATAATAATATTTTCAACAAAGTACTCTGCTCTCAACGAAAGTAAAGAGGTAAGGGTACCAGCACCAGCAATTAATGGGAAGGCAATAGGTACAATAGAAGCACTTTCTGGTTCATCATCTTTGTATAATTGAATACCTAAAATCATTTCAATGGCTAAAAAGAATATGATGAACGCACCGGCAACGGCAAATGAATTTACATCGATGCCAATAAGATTTAAAATTTCTTCACCAAGAAACAGAAAGGCTACCATGATTACAGCCGCAACAACAGATGCTTTTTCAGACTGAATGTGTCCTACTTTTTTTCTAAGCCCAATAATAATAGGAATACTGCCTAAAATATCAATAACGGCAAATAGTACCATACTAGCGGTTGCAATCTCTCTTAAATCAAAATGAAACTCCATACTTCAAATTTTTTGCAAATTTACGCTTATAAATATGCACTTAGATATTTATTCTTAAAATTTTCTAAGATCATTACTTTTTAAAAAATGTATCTTGCGCCCTTTAAATTAGGTCATGTTTCAATTAGGGAAAACCATAGTATCTGAAGAGATTATAGAAAACGATTTTGTTTGCAACCTTAGCGCGTGTAAAGGTGGTTGCTGTGTCGATGGCGAAGCAGGTGCGCCAGTTGAAGATTCAGAAACTGAAATTATGGTCGATATCTATGCTAAAGTTAAACCATTTTTAAGACCCGAAGGTGTTGCTGTTATTGAAGAGCAAGGTGCTTTTGTTAAGGGTGAAGATGGTGAGTGGGAAACCCCATTAGTAAATGGAAGTGAATGTGCCTACGTTATTTTCGACGATAAGAAAATAGCTAAATGTGGTATAGAAGAAGCTTATAACCAAGGGGAAATTAAGTGGAAGAAACCTGTGTCTTGTCATTTATACCCAATAAGAGTTCGTGAGTATACCGAACTAACTGCAGTTAACTATCATAAATGGCAAATTTGCGACCCAGCATGTGCTTTAGGTGAAGAGTTAAAAGTGCCTGTTTATAAATTCGTTAAAGAAGCTTTAATTAGAAAATTCGGTGCACCTTGGTATAACGAATTAGAAGAGGTTGCTAAAGACCATCTTAAATAGTAGGTATATAGATTACTATCTGTGTGCCCATAGGGTTGGTATCATCGTCAAACTTATCAATGATATCTACATGAAAAAAGTTTTCATAGTCACGAGAAAAATTTGCTAGTCGTTCTTTGGTAATATCAATACCTACCGACTTTCTCTTGAGAACCTTACTGTCCTTTATTTTTTCTGCAGCATCTCTACCTACACCATTGTCGGTAATGATTATTTCAATAAAGCCACTTTTACCCTTTTTTATTTCTAAGTCTATATTCTTTGCTCCTTCTTTTGATGACAAACCATGCCACAAGGCGTTTTCTAAAAAAGGTTGAAGTATAAGCGAAGGTATTTTTATGTTATGCGTATTTATGTCGTCTTTAATATGAATGTTAAAGTTGATTTCATTAGAAAACCTTATGTTTTCTATATTCATATACAGCGCTACTGTTTCTAGCTCATCTGCCAAAGAGATTTCTCGTTGAGACGACGCCTCTAGTATTTTGCGTACTAGCTTCGAGAATTTATTTAAATAATGAACAGCATTCTTTTTCTCATTATTTATGATATATAATTTAATCGAGTTTAGAGAATTGAATAAAAAATGCGGATTCATTTGACTACGTAGCATACTTTGCTCTAATGTCAATAGTTTTTTCTCTGCGTTTAATTGACTTTGTCGGTATAGAATATACAAAATACCTACAAGTAGAATTAAGAAGATGCCAATGATAGTCAGCATGGTTCTATTTTTCTTTAGCTTTAAGCGTACCGTTTCATTTTCTTTGGCTAGACGATCTAACTGGTTGGCTCTCTTTTGAGATTCGTATCGTAAAATCATGTCATTTACGTATCGTAGATTAAGAGAGTTGGTAATGCGCTCTTCGTATTTTCTAGATTCTTTAAAATAGCGCATGCCTTTCTGGTAATCATCTCGCTTGATCCAAAGCTCAGATAAAAATTTATTCGCTTCGGCTATTTCTGCATAGAATTCGTTAGATGTAGCTAAGCTTAAACCTGACTCTAAATTAGTTTCTGCCGCGTCATAATCGCCAAACCGTATTAATGACCACCCTAAGTTTATATAAATAGTGGTTATGATTTTTTGGTCATTAATAGAAATGGCTTTTAATAAATTGTTTTCTAAAATAGAAATTGCTTCTTTTATTTTGCCCATGTGTACATACACGTGTGCTATATTATAATTGCATATTATTTTTCCGCGGTTAGAATTAATGATTTCATTGTAAACAAGTGCTCTTCGAAAGTTTTTTAAAGCAGGTTCAAGTTCTCCTTGATATTCATAACACTCGCCTAAATTTTTATGGCTAATAGCAAGCCCCTGTTTGTCGTCCAATTCTTTTTGAAGGATCATCGACCTTTCATATTTCTCAATGGCCAGATCATACTGTTCTAGCATTTGATATATTCCGCCAATACTGTTTAAAGATACAGTTATGCTTCTTTTTACACCATCATTTGGTTCGGTCACATTTTCAGCTAACTCTAATGCTTCTTGGCTGCTATCTAAAGCAGATTTTATTGCATCAGTGTTCCTGTAAACTGTACTTAGCATATTTAAACTATGTACTCTAATTTCAATGTTATTGGCTTTAATAGATGCTTCTAAGGCACTTTGATAAAGTTCTATTGCTTTTGGGTAAATTGATAAGTCACGATAGAGATTTCCTAGTTGGTTTAAGGCGTACGCTTCACCTAATAGATATTTATTGTTTGTAGCCCTGTTTTCTATATAGCGTAACGCAGTACTGTCATTACTGTAGGTGGCTAAGAGCGAATGTATTTCTTGACATTCTTTCGGAGTTTTAGATAAAAGAGTATCTACTATTTCTTTTAAATTTTCGGGTATATCTTGAGAATAACTATGGTGTTGTGGTACTAAAGTATACAGAAGGAAAAATAGAAATTTGAACTTGAATTTATACACTATAGAATTTAAATATAAGCTTAAGATTGGTTATTGAACTTGCTATTGTAATGCTACAACATATCTAAAAAATCTGATTTTTTTTGTCTTGAGACAGGTATTTTATGATTAGACTTTAAAACCACGTAACCATCAGTCTTTAAAAATTCCTTTATTTTATTTAGGTTGATGATATATGAATTGTGAATTCTAAAAAAAGAATCTGCCGGAAGCAACTCATTGACTTCCTTTAGTTTCTTGGTAAGTACTATTTTTTGACCGTCGGTTAAAAATATGGTGCTGTAATTACCGTCAGATTCGGCATAAAGAATCTCATCGCTCTCCAAAAATAATAATTTACCATCGGTGTTTAATGTAATACGTTTATGTATTGACCTAGAGTTATAATTTAAAAGTGCCATTTCTAATTTCTCAACAGAAAAATTCTTGCTATTAAATTTTTTGATCTTAACAATGGTTTCTTCTAAATCATCGGTATCTATCGGCTTTAATAGATAGTCTAAAGCCTGACTTTTGATAGCTTTTAAGGCATATTGATTATAAGCGGTGGTGATTACTACAGGAAAATTCTTATTGGTGAGTTTTTTAATAAACTGAAAGCCATCCATAGTAGGCATTTCGATATCTAAAAAAAGACAATCAGGAGTATTTTTTTCTAAGTATAAAAGTGCTTCATTCGGATTCGTAAATGAGGCGATAACATTGATTTCGTCGCTGAAGTTGGTAAGCTCCCACGTTAGGCTCTGCAGGGCTTTAATTTCATCATCAACTATTACAGCTTGTAACATAAAAGATCGGGTATCAAGTTAGAAAGTTATGAAAAATTACGGGTTTGTGGGGCTTTCATAATCGAATTTGTATCAATGGATGATATTTTAGTGTAATCGGTATATTAAAGTAGCAAAGGGGTAAATAATGTCTTAACCCTTGTTTTTAGAGAGAAAAAGACTACAAATCATCTTATTTGTTCGTTGTGTTAGAATTTCGTTTTCCGATTATACATAAAAAGAGACAGGTTATACAATATAGACCTATGCTTTTTCAGCTTAAAATTATCTTTAGCAAAGAACTTCAGTATGTTATAAATCAAATTGACATGAAAAAGTGCGGTCTAATGTTAGCATTATTTATTGTGGTCTTAATGGTCGCTTCGCAATTTATGCAAGATGAAGATGGGGTGAATGAAAATATGACGGTGGTAATGGAGGTTCAGAAACCAAATATTGTTAAACCTTGACTATAACTCTTTCTTACAACTATGTTTAAGATAATTCAGTTTATAGCTAAGTTTTTAAAAATATTTTTTTTCGGAATTGTACCCTTTATTTTGCTTTCAGGAGGAACAAAAAGTGATTTTGAAAGCACAAGAGTTGAAAAAGGTACATGTAGTTTTAATATTGATGGTGAATTAAGTTTTCATTTAAATGGCATAGCCAGCTTTACAAAGGAAATTGAAGAGGACAAATTCGGTAATACAATAGACAAGTTGTTGTTGAGTTTTAGTTCTGGAAATGATAGGAAGAAACAAACTTTAGAGTTTATTATAGCTTCCAAAACAAAAATGAGTCATGATGTACCAGTAGGTGTACATAAAATAAAGAATTTAGATCGTTTGCTTAATAAGTTTAACGGTGTTTACGGTTTTGCAGATTTGGGAGGTATTAGTGAACTACCTTTTTTTATTAAATCTGGTGATATTACAATCACCGAAAGTTTTTCTAACAAGGTCAATGGCAAGTTAGAAGTACAATTAAAAAATGCTGACGGAGAATCTTTGAATGTTGAAGGTTTTTTTAATGCAGAAATAAAAATTTAAATTTAGTACGGTTCTTTATAAGGTAGTGTATGTTATCTTATATCTAATGTTTGAGCGCCAAAATAAGTATAACTACGATTCGTCGTATGATTACGTTCTAAGAAAAGGTTTCGGGGGAACTACCTTTATTAGGCTTGGTGGGCATTTTTCATAATAGAAGCATTAGTGGGGCCGTACATTTTTATATAAAATGTCAATCTACTTACCTATTTTTAATCTTCAATATGTTTTTGTAACGGTTATAAAAATTACCGTTGTTGCTAAATTTTAAATAGTAGCTTTTTTATTCGTGAGTTTTATAGAAAAGGAAGATTGTAGTATTCAAATTTACATCTACAATAATTTGATTGCTAAACTTTAAGAAGTAGTAGGAAAATAATTATTGAATAAGAAATAAAAAAGACCCCATTAATGGGGTCTTTTTTATATACGGCTAAGCCGAGGTTAAGTAAGGGGAATCTTATTTGTCGTTTTTGATATACGGCTTTAATACAGTCGAAAATAACAACGCTGCCGCGTAAATCATCAATATTGTGATGTAGTTTTCCATAGCTTAAGTATTAGAGTATAAATTATATACGCATGAAAATCGATTTTGGATTATGGAAAATGAATGGTATCATTAAAAAGACTATAATAAGTTAGTTTAACGGTACTTTTAAAATTGAACCATTTATATTGTAGTCGCATTTGAAATAATTCAAACGAATTTGACTTTATCTTTTTATAGATATAAAAAGATATTTTTGATGCCAAAAGCAAAACGGCATAGACGAGTAATGTGTGTAGGTATTGGGACATATACAAAAGAACGAATAAGTAAGTAAATTCTTACATTATGAAAATGCATTTCATCGAATAGTTATAATATTTTCGATGAAATGCATCTTTTGATCTCTTATAAATGTATTAAATGCTAATTATAGAAAACTATCCACTTGTTTATAGGCTTCTATAACGGCCTGTTCGCCTTCTTTTCCGTCTCTTGAGTTTCCGTGTTCCATGCCCAATACTCCTGTAAAACCCTGTTCGTGTATCCATTTAAACACATTATGGTAATTGATTTCACCACTAGTTGGTTCATTTCTACCAGGATTGTCACCTATCTGAACATAAGCTATCTCAGACCAAGATGCCTCCATATTCGGAATTAGGTTTCCTTCTTGAATCTGTTGGTGGTAGATATCAAATAAAATTTTACATGAAGGTGAATTAACAACTCTACATATTTCAAATGCTTGAGGTGAGTCGGTCAAAAATAACCCGGGATGATTTCTGAAATTCAATGGCTCTAAAACCATGATAATATTATGTGGTTCTAATAATGCAGATGCCTGCCTAAGGCTTTCTATAACATTGGCAGTTTGGTAGCCCATGCGTAGTTTTAGGTCTAAATGACCTGGTACTACGGTCATCCATTTTGCATTAACTCGTTTGGCTACTTCAATTGAGCTTTTTATATCATTTAAAAACTCTTCTCGTTTAATTAAATCTCCAGATGCTAGGTTCGGTGTTTTCCAATGAATCTCATGTGCTACAAAAACACCCATTTCAATACCACGTTTTTTCATGGTTGCCGCCATTTTTTCTTGCTGCTCAATTGGTCGTTTGCGCATCTCATTATCTTCAAAAGCAGTATAACCTTGATCTGCCATAAAGTTCAATTGATCAATAGGATCATCTCCGGCAAGGTGTTTAAACATACCAATATGTGGTGCATATTTTAAATTGTATTTATGCGCTGCCGTATTATTGGTTAATGTATTGGCAAATGACACAGTACTTGCTACTGAAAGTGCGCCGGTAGTTAATGCAGATTTTTGAATGAAACTTCTTCTTTTCATGAGTTGTGTATTTTAAATGAAAATAGCCAAGAGCGATAATAAATCATGCTCTTGGCTATTAAATGTTAGAATATTATTTGGTTATAAGGACCATGCCTTACCGCCAGTAAGCTCTTGTAGGTCACCACAAGGTACATATTCTCCTGGTACAGGTAAATAAGCTAAAACCTCTTCGCCTACATATTCAGAAGCTTTATAGCCCCAAATAGTCATACCTCTTAGGTTATTGGCAAATGCAAATCTTGAAACTTCGTCATCTAACTTAGCAGTACCGCCATCGGTAATAGCCTTTGTGTAGTTATTAATAGACTCAAACATTTCAGTCTGTTGATCCTTATTGTATTTCAAAGAGCTTGCTAAAACTGGTTCTAAATCTTCAGCAGTTAAATCTTCAGCTTTTTCTTTACCAGAATCGGCCAAGGCTTTATCGATAAATTTGTTCATAGACATTTTAAAGAAATCTTGTTGTTCCTTTTCCATTACATCTTTGGCAAACCTGTCAATAAAAATATCAACTTGTACTTCTGTAGCAGAAGGAGTATCTGTTTTTGGTAAAATAAGATTCACCAATTTTGAAAGAACAGACCCTTCATTTTGAGCTAAAAATTCAGGTGTCCAAGTAAGGGCTGGCTCACTTTTACAGCTTTGAACAATTGATAATAAAGTTGGGGTGGCCACCATATATCCAAGTGACATACCCATATTTTTTAATACGCGTCTTCTATCCATTATATGTTTCCTTTTTTAAGTTCTTTAACTGCATGGTCTGCAGCTCTAGCCGTAAAGGCCATGTAAGTTAGTGATGGGTTTACACAACTAGCAGAGGTCATAAATGACCCGTCTGTTACATAAACATTAGATACATCATGTAATTGGTTGTTTCCGTTAAGAACAGATGTTTTTCTGTTTCTTCCCATACGGGCAGTTCCCATTTCATGTATACCTAAACCTAAAGCACTCTCGTTATCATATCCTTTTACATCTCTAAGTCCGGCTTTTTCTAACATATCAACAGCCGACTCTAAAATGTCTTTACGCATTTTAAGTTCGTTTTCTTGAAGCTCAGCATCAAAAGTAACCGTTGGTAGACCCCAATCGTCTAATTTGTCGTAGTCTAATGTAAATCTGTTGTTTTCGTAGGGTAGAACTTCTCCAAAGCCCATCATACCAAACGTCCATCCGCCTGGCTTTAAAACAGCATCTTTTAATTCTTTACCGTGAGATAGTTCGGCAATAGATTCTTCCCAGTTACCTCTAGAGGCACTACCTTGATAACCAAATCCTCTTATGTAATCTTCTCTATCAGAATCTCCGCCTAGGTTTCTAAATCTAGGAATGTAGATTCCACTAGGTTTTCTTCCTTTATAATATTTATCTTCAAATCCGTCAAATTTACCAGAAGCTCCTACTTGAAGTTGGTGGTCCATTATATTACGGCCCAATTGGTCAGATTGATTACCCATACCGTTAGGGAAGGTTTCTGATTTCGATTGCATTAATATAGAAGTAGATGCAATAGTAGATGCACATAAGAAAATAACCTTTGCCTTAAATTCAAAAGTTTCTTTAGTATTGGCATCAATTACCTTTACACCTGTAGCTTTCTTTGTCTTAGGATCATACATAACCTCATGTACAATAGAATCTGGTCTAAGAGTCATATTACCTGTAGCCTCAGCTGCTGGTAATGTCGAAGACAAACTACTGAAGTAAGCTCCAAAAGGACACCCTCTTATACATCTGTTTCTAAATTGACATTTGCTTCTTCCGTCAAATTGCTTGGTACCTGTAAGGTGTGCTGTTCTACCAGCAGTTACTACACGCCCATCGAAATTCTCTGCAACTTTTTCTCTGAATTCTTGCTCTACACAATTCAGGTCCATCATTGGTAAAAATTGACCATCAGGTAATTGTTCTAAGCCTAGGTTTTCGCCACTTACACCGATAAAGGTTTCAACCTTATCATACCAAGGCGCGATGTCTTTATAACGAACAGGCCAATCTACGGCAATGTTCTCTTTTTTATTTGCTCCAAAATCAATATCACTTAAACGATAACTTTGACGACCCCACTGTAGCGAACGACCACCTAGGTGATACCCTCTCATCCAATCAAATCTCTTTGTTTCGTTGTATGGGTGCTTTAAGTCATTTACAAACCACATATTACTTGCTTGGTTTGTGGTGTAACCTGTTCTATTTTGCTTTGGTTGTTGCGCTATGATTTCTTTTGTCGGTTGACCCGCATTTGGGAAATCCCAAGGGTCTTTATTAGCAGTCTCATAGTCATCAATGTGTTTGACCATTCTACCACGTTCTAAAACTAGGGTTTTAAGGCCTGCCTCGCATAGTTCTTTTGCGGCCCAACCACCACTTATTCCAGTACCTACAACAATTGCGTCGTAAGACTCTTGTTCTTCGTTATAATAAAATTTGCTCATAAAAGTTGTTTAATCTCTAAATTTATTAAATATAAAATTAATTCTATACATTTAAAGTCCATTATTCTTGCGAAATTCGCTATTACTAACGTTAAGTTAGAATAATGTATCAATTCATAATTTTAACGTCAACAGTTAGGGTTATATTTCAAACAACAACAAACTACCAAAAATGAAAAGAAAAAGTTTTATTCGAATTGCCTCTATTGTGGGTATTGGAATCTCGTTATTAGGAACTTACGCGTGTAAGGAAACTAAAAAAGAAAAAGTGGAAAATTCTGAAGTCGTAGCAAAAGACAGTAATGTTGCCCCATTTTTTAAATTATCTCTAGCACAATGGTCAATGCATAAAATGATCAGAGAAGATGGCGTCGATCCATATTCTTTTGCTGAAAAAGCTAAAGATTGGGGATTTACCGGTTTAGAATATGTAAGTCAGCTATATAATCCTGAATTAGAAGAAGCAGGTTATTCTGAAGAGGCTATGGCAAATTTTGTTGCAAAATCTAATGCAGAGGCTGAAAAATACGGAATGAAGAATGTGTTGATCATGATCGATGGTCAAGGTAATTTAGCTGTCAATGATGAGGCTGAAAGAAACGAAACTGTAGAGAAGCATAAAAAATGGGTAGATGCGGCCGCAGCAATGGGTTGCCATGCTATTAGAGTTAACCTCAATGGCAGTAACGTTCCAGAAGAATGGATCAAGAATTCTGTTGACGGACTTACCAAATTAGCGACTTATGCAAAAACTAAGAATATTAATGTATTGGTAGAAAACCATGGCGGATTATCATCTAACGGAGAATTACATGCTCAGGTGATGAAAACTGTTAATATGGATAACTGTGGAAGCTTACCTGATTTTGGAAACTTCTGTATTGAACGTAAGCCAGAAAGTAGAGATTGTTTAAAGGAGTATGATAAGTACAAAGGCGTGAAAGAATTAATGCCATATGCTAAAGCAGTAAGTGCAAAATCTAACAATTTTGATGCTGACGGATATGATACAGGTATTGATTACGTACAAATGCTAAAAATTGTAAAAGAAGAAGGTTATACCGGATTTATTGGAGTAGAATACGAAGGTTCTGAAATTAGTGAAGAAGATGGTATAATTGCTACTAGAGATCTTTTGTTGAAAGCAGCAAAAGAAATAAAATAATCAAGAGTATGATTTATGGAGACTTTTTTTAATGAAATATTCGATTATAATTTTCACTGTAACAAGAAACTTATAGAACAGTGTTTGACACTAAATGTAGTGCCGCCAGAAACCATGCGCTTATTTAGCCATGTATTAAATGCGCATCATCTTTGGAACGCTAGAATTTTAAATAAACCTAGTGATTACGAGGTTTGGCAAGAACATGATGTAAAAGACTGGGCAGATATTCATTATGAAAATCAACGTAGTTCGTTCGAAATAGTTACTAATGCCGATAATTTTGATAAGCGTATAGATTATGAGAATACCGAAGGGCGATTGTTTACCAATACCTTGCAGGATATTCTTTTTCATATCATCAATCATTCTACAAGTCATAGAGGGCAAATTGCTGTAGATTTTAGAAATAATGATGAAACACCTATAAGCTCAGATTATGTTTATTACAAAAGATAGATGAAAAATAAAGTCAGAGCACAGCTTTGCTTCATGATGTTTTTAGAATTTTTTATTTGGGGTGCATGGTTCGTAACTCTAGGTACATTTTTAGGAAACAATTTAAAAGCAACAGATGGCGAAATAGCATTGGCATTTTCAACACAATCATGGGGAGCTATTATTGCTCCCTTTGTTATTGGAATAATTGCAGATAGATATTTTAATGCAGAGAAAATCTTAGGAATTTTACATCTTCTAGGTGCGGTTCTTATGTATTTTATGTACCAAAGTAGCGCCTTCGATAGTTTCTATATTTTGGTTTTAGTATATATGATTTTATATATGCCAACCTTAGCCTTAGTAAACTCCGTATCTTTTAATCAAATGAAAAATCCTGCCAAGGAGTTTTCTATGGTTAGAGTATTCGGAACTGCAGGATGGATAATTGCTGGTCTTTCAATTAGCTACGTTTTTAGCTGGGACCAAGGTGAAAATATAGGGCAGGGTTTATTGAAAAACACTTTTTTAATGACTGCGATAGCATCTTTAATATTAGGATTTTTCAGCTTTACATTACCTAAAACACCACCTAAAGCAGCTAGTTCAGAAAAACTAGGATTGAAAGAAATTTTAGGTTTGGATTCTTTGAGTTTATTCAAGGACAAGAATTTTCTAATCTTCTTTATCTCGTCAGTTTTAATATGTATTCCGCTGGCATTTTACTACCAAAATGCGAATCCGTTTCTAGTAGAAATCGGCATGGATAACCCGACCGGTAAAATGACATTAGGTCAAATTTCTGAGATTGCCTTTATGTTATTACTGCCTTATTTCTTTACCAAATTCGGATTCAAGAAAACTATTCTTTTGGCTATGTTAGCTTGGGTAGTGCGTTATTTACTATTTGCATTTGGTGATGTCAACGAACTTGGGTTTATGCTCATCATCGGTATAGCACTGCATGGTATATGTTATGATTTTTTCTTTGTCTCAGGGCAAATATATACAGATAGTAAAGCTGGTGAGAAATTCAAAAGTTCAGCACAAGGACTTATAACTTTAGCAACCTATGGTGTGGGTATGTTAATAGGGTTTTGGGTCGCTGGAAAAATATCAACGGCTTATTTATTAGATGACGGTAAACACATTTGGGAAACCATTTGGATGTATCCGGCTGGTTTTGCGTTGGCTGTATTTATATTGTTCGCCATTTTCTTTAAAACCGAGAAAATAGAATATCAGTCTTAGATAAATTCTTTAATTTAAACGCCTGAAAATTGTTACTCATTAGATACTATAGCTGTTCTTTAGTAGTTAAATGGGGTAATTTTTTTCGGAAATTAAAACAACTATAAATCCGAAGGGATTTTAAAAATAATATTTTCAACAAAAACAACAACAAAATGCCAAAGAAAATAAGATTAGGAATATTAGGTGGAGGTGGAGATTCATTAATAGGTGTGTTGCACAGAGTAGCATCATTCATTAATGATAATTATGAAATAACAGGAGCTGTATTTAATCCTGATTATGATGCCAGTATAGCATTCGCTAAAGAAATAGATGTCCCTTTAAATAGAATATATAAAGATTTTGACACTTTAATCGAGGAGGAGTTAAAACTACCAGAAGATGAACGTATTCAAGTGTGTTCTATACTAACCCCTAACTTTTTGCACTACCCAATGGCAAAGAAGTTGTTAGAAAATGGTTTCCACGTTATCTGTGAAAAACCGATGACCACTACTTTAGCTGAAGCAAAAGATTTGCAGAAATCCCATGAAAAAGCAGGTACTGTTTTCGCTTTAACGCATACATATACAGGTTACCCAATGGTACGCCAAATGCGAGAAATGATCAAAGCAGGTGCTTTAGGTAAAATACATAAAGTAGATGCCGTGTATTACCAAGGTTGGATCAACACTATTATTCATGACAAAGAGAAAAGATCTTCTGTTTGGAGATTAGACCCAAAGAAAGCGGGTATTAGCTCTTGTATGGGTGACATAGGTGTTCATGCTTTTAACCTCGTAGAATATACTACAGGGCTTAAAATAAACGAACTGTTGTGTGACTTCAACTACCTTTATGAAGATAACCAAATGGATGTTGATGGTACTGTTCTTATACGTATGGGAAATCACGTAAAAGGTGTTATTAGAGGTAGCCAAGTAGCTACTGGTGAAGAAAACGGATTAGCCATTTCAATCTATGGTGAGAAAGGTGCTTTCCGTTGGGAACAGGAAAAACCTAATTTCCTTTACAAGTTAAGTGATACAGAGCCTGCTCAGATTTACAAGCCTGGTCATGCTTATAATTCTGAATTGTCTTTAGATGGTACTAAACTACCAGCTGGTCACCCAGAAGGTATTTTTGATTCTATGGCGAACATCTATAAAGGTGTTGCAAGAGCTATTAGAGGTGAAAAATACAATGATGGCGAATTCCCAACTATGACAGACGGTGTTCGTGGTATGAATTTTATTGAAGCAACCGTAGATTCGCATAAAAGCGGAAATACTTGGGTAGCTTTAGAAAACTAAACAGCTATTACAGAGAATAAAAAAGAGCCGCAATTTGCGGCTCTTTTTGTTTTATAAACTTTAAGTGATAATTAAGAATTTACCACTTTAAAATGTTGGCATACAACGATCATACTTTCTCTTGGTTCTCTTTTGAATTCTTGTAATTCTCTGGTGAAAAATTCCCAATGATATTTTTTCCAGCTGTCTAATGATTTGTCTCCATTTGCTTCTAATTGAGCATAAGAAGAATCAATACTAAAATACGGTTTAAGAGAAACGGCGGTGGTAGCTACTATACATTGTGCTTCACCACTCCAATTCGTAACTACTATATAATCTCCTATTTTGGGTAAAGGTTCATTACGGTTTTGTAAGCCTAGTAAAGAATGTGAAATTGCCTTTCTAGCTCCGCTCTGTATTAATCTAGCGTTTTCGTTGGCATCCTGTTCATTGTCGCCAAAATACATTGTTTTCGGTGTCTCGTGAAAGACATCTTCGAGGTGATTTTTTAAATAATCACCCCACATATTTCTGGCTGAAGCATTTTCCATAAATTGATATTTTCTTTAAGCTATAGGATATAATAAACGTTATAGTTGGTAATTAATTTTAATGCTAAGCAAATTTACTTGCTTTTAATTGTTCGGCTGCATGGTTTGCTGCTCTTGCTGTAAAAGCCATATAGGTTAATGACGGATTTACACAGCTAGATGATGACATAAAAGCACCATCGGTTACGTAAACATTCGGTACTAAATGTACTTGATTATTTTTATTTATAATCGAGGTCTTAGCACTGTGTCCCATTCTTGCGCCACCCATTTCATGAATACCTAAGCCTGGTCCGCTAGGTTCATCATAAGAAGAAACATCATTAAAACCGGCTTCTTCGAACATCGTTACAATTTCTTTTTTAATGTCTTCACGCATTTTATACTCGTTCTCTTTAAACTCAACGTCAAAAGCCAATTGTGGTAATCCCCATTTGTCTTTTTCAGTAGGGCTAAGAGTAACTCGGTTATCGTCATATGGTAAGAACTCGCCAAACCCTGTTACACCTATTGTCCAACTTCCTGGTTTTAGTACAGATTCTTTTAGCTCTTTGCCGTAACCTAATTCACCAATTTCTTTAGACCAGTCTCCTCTACTTGCAGTACCTTGGTAACCGAAACCACGTAAATATCCTTCACGCTTTGTTTTCTCGTTAAGGTTTACAAATCGAGGTATGTAGAATCCGTTCGCACGTCTTCCTTTATAATACTTATCTAAGTAACCATCAACTTTAGCAGTTGCTCCAAGTTTGTAATGGTGGTCCATTATACCTCTTCCTAAAGCATCAGAATCATTACCTAATCCGTTAGGAAAACGCTCAGATTTAGATTGCAATAAAATACCAACTGACGCCATTGCTGATGCACATAGAAAAATCACCTTTGCCTTGAATTCAATTTTCTCATTGGTTTCAGCATCAATAATTCGTACGCCTGTTGCTTTTTTTGTAGTATCATCATAGATGATTTCATGCACGATAGAATTTGGTCTTAAAGTCATGTTACCAGTACGTTCTGCAGCTGGCAATGTAGATGAGTTACTACTGAAATAACCGCCAAATGGGCATCCGCGCCAGCAACGGTCTCTATTTTGGCATGTACCACGACCTTCAAAAGTTGCATTAGGATCTGTAATATGAGCTGTTCTGCCAATGGTAACTAAACGACCATCATCAAACTTATCGGCAGTTGTTTTCTTAAAATCCTCTTCAACACAATTCAATTTCATAGCGGGTTGAAATATGCCATCGGGCAATACATCTAAGCCTAACGCCTCGCCACTTACCCCAATATATTCTTCAACCTTATCGTACCAAGGCGAAATATCTTTATATCTAACAGGCCAATCTACGCCAACACCGTCGTTTTTATTCGCATTAAAATCAATATCGCTCCATCGGTAACTTTGTCGCCCCCAAGTAAGTGATCTACCACCAACTTGATAGCCGCGAATCCAGTCAAAACGTTTTGTTTCTACATACGGGTGTTCAAGATCATTCACAAAAAAGTGCTTTGAGTCTTCTGTCGGAGCCCAATTTACCCGTTTTTGTACATGATATTTTTTCTCGTCTTCTTTAGATAATTTACCTTTTAAAGGATAATCCCATGGGTCATCATTCATCGTAGGATAATCTACTACATGCTTTACCATTGGACCGCGTTCCAAAACAAGCGTTTTTAAGCCCTTCTCTGTTAATTCCTTAGCAGCCCAGCCACCACTTATTCCTGTTCCGACAACAATTGCGTCGAATATTTCATCTTCATTCATGCTTGAAATTTTATCTTTTTCTGATGGTAATCCTTATATTTATAGCAAATCTCCAAAGTATTGAGAAGAACCTGATACAATTCTTAAATATAAGATTTTTTGAGAGATGTGACATCCCAAATTCAACAACAAATTCAAACAACAACAGATAGTATATTTTTATGAAAACAATCAAAGGACCAGCCGTATTCTTGGCACAGTTTGTAGACAGTAAAGCTCCATTTAATTCTTTAGACGGAATGTGTAAATGGGCAGCTGATCTTGGATATAAAGGAATTCAAATTCCGACGTGGGAAACTTTTTTAATTGACTTAGACAAAGCAGCAGAAAGTCAGACCTATTGCGATGAGCTGAAAGCCAAAGTAAACTCTTACGGTTTAGAAATAACAGAACTTTCTACACACTTACAAGGGCAATTAGTTGCAGTAAACCCAGCATATGATTTAATGTTCGATTCTTTTGCTCCAAAAAATGTTCATGGAAACCCAAAAGCAAGAACAGAATGGGCAATAGAAACCGTTAAAAAAGCAGCAACCGCAAGTAGAAGACTAGGGTTAAATGTTCATGCTACTTTTTCTGGATCATTATTATGGCATACAATGCACCCTTGGCCGCAAAGACCAGCTGGTTTAGTGGAAATGGGTTTTGAAGAATTGGCGAAAAGATGGACTCCGATTTTAAATCATTTTGATAAAGAAGGTGTTGATGTTTGTTATGAAATTCACCCTGGTGAAGATTTACATGATGGCGATACTTTCGAGCGTTTTCTAGAAGCTACTGGTAATCATAAGAGAGTGAATATTCTTTATGATCCTAGCCATTTTGTATTGCAACAATTAGATTATATCACGTACATAGACCATTATCATGAGTTTATAAAATCTTTTCATGTGAAGGATTCTGAATTTAACCCAACAGGTAAAAAAGGTGCTTTTGGTGGTTATAACGATTGGGGAGATAGAGCGGGTAGATATCGTTCATTAGGTGATGGTCAAATTGATTTCAAAACCATATTTTCTAAATTGACACAATACGGTTGTGATGTTTGGGCAGTTATGGAATGGGAATGTTGTATTAAGAGTCCGGAGCAAGGTGCTCGTGAAGGAGCAAAATTTATTTCAGACCATATTATCGAAGCTACTGAAAAGACTTTTGATGATTTCGCAGGTGCCGAAATCGATAAAGAAATGTTGAAGAAAATGTTAGGACTTTAAAATAGAACACAAATGAAGAAAGTTATAGCTAGTGTCGCCTGTTTATTGGCATTCGTTGCATGTAAAGAAGAGAAAAAAGAAACTACTCAAACTGCCGTTGTTGAAAAAGTAGCGGTTGTTGAAAATGATTGGGAAGTATTATTCGATGGTTCCTCATTAGATCAATGGAAAGAGTTCAAAACTGACGGAGTTAGTGATGCCTGGAAAATAGATGGTGATGCATTGGTGTATACACCACCTGCAGAAGGTGAAGAGAATCAAAACCATGACCTTGTAACAAGACAAGAGTATACCAATTTTGTATTAAGTTTAGATTGGAAAATATCTGAAGCTGGTAATAGTGGTGTATTTTGGGGTGTAAGTGAAGATGAGAAATTTGGTACAGGTTACCAGACAGGTCCCGAGATTCAAATTTTAGATAATGATAAACACCCAGATGCTAAAGCAGGTACAACGCATCAAGCCGGTGCTTTGTATGATATGGTTTCACCAGCTACCGATGTTACCAACCCAGTAGGGGAGTGGAACACTATGGTAATTACAGTAGATCACAATGCGCACATAGGTAGTGTAACTTTAAACGGAACTGTAATGGTAACTTTTCCTGTAGCTAATGAAGAATGGGATGCTATGGTTGCAAAATCTAAATTTGCAGGTTGGGACGGATTTGGAAAATATACTACAGGCAAAATCGGATTGCAAGATCACCATAATGTAGTGTCATTTAGAAACATAAAAATTAAACAACTTTAATTGTATTTAGGTATGAAAAATAGATACTCATTAGTACTGTTAGCTGCTTCTTTAACAGTAATATCTTGTCAAGAAAAAGTAACGGTAGATGCTGATAGTCGCATTGAAGCGGTAAAAGATAGTGTAATCGTTTATGAAGAATACATGGGCGAAGAACCGACTACCCCTGAGGGAACTGAGTTTTATGAGCCTAAAGTTACCGTTGTTAAACCTGCTACTTCTAATGCTGCTCCAAGTGATGCCATTGTACTTTTTAATGGTGCAGGCTTAGAGAATTGGATCAGTACCAATGATAGTACAGCTGCCAAATGGCATTTGAATAAAGATGGTAGTATGACGGTAAATGACAAAACCGGTAATATACAAACCAAGCAAAATTTTGGAGACATACAGTTGCATATAGAATGGAAATCTCCTTTGCCAGTGCAGAGAGATAATCAGAATAGAGCAAATAGCGGTGTTTTTCTAAACGGCATATATGAAGTGCAAATTCTAGATCAAAATGACAATCCGACGTATGTTAATGGTCAGGTAGGTTCTATTTATAAACAACATGTGCCTTTAGCTATGGCTTCTGTACCAACCGGCGAGTGGAATACGTATGATATTATTTATCATGCACCAGTATTTAATGTAGATGGCGGCAAGATAAAGTCAGGAGATATTACCGTAATTCATAACGGAATTTTGGTTCAAGATCATGTAGAGCTAAAAGGTACGACCCCTTATGTTGGTTGGCCTAAAAACCCTGCTCATGGTAAAGGTCCATTAATGTTGCAAGATCACGGCGACGATAGTCGCGTTAGTTTTAGAAATATTTGGGTTAGAGAACTTTAATATTTTATCAATTAGAATTTAAGGAGTAAACAAGATATTTTTCTGTTTACTCCTTTATTAATTACGTAAGGTGAGATGATTATCGTTGAAATTTTCATTTACCTTACCTTTGTCTTAATCTAAAATGTATTTATGATTCAATCAATGACCGGCTTTGGAAAGCATGTAGTTCAATTGCCTAATAAAAAAATTACGGTAGAAATAAAATCGCTTAATAGTAAGAGCATTGATTTAAATGCACGTATGCCTTCAAGTTATCGCGAAAAAGAATTAGAACTAAGAAAATTGGTCGCTAATTCATTGTTGAGAGGTAAGGTAGATTTTAACCTATACGTTGAGCTTACAGGCGATACAACTTCAACCCAGGTAAATGAAGTTGCAGTAAAACAATACATGAACCAATTAAAGAGCATTGCCGATGGCGATGATTTAAGGTTGTTAGAAATGGCGTTGCGTTTTCCTGATGCTATGAAGACCGATAAGGAAGATATAGATGAATCTGAATATGAAGCTATCAAAGAAGCATTGCAAGGTGCTTTGGTAGAAATTAATGAGTTTAGATCAGAAGAGGGTAGTGTATTAGAAAAAGATTTTCTTGATAGAATAACATCGTTGAAGAATTTGTTAGATGAGGTTATAAGTATTGATCCCGATAGACAAGCTACCATTCGTGAACGTCTAGAAAAAGCGGTACAAGATTTAAAAGCAGATGTTGACGCTAATAGATTTGAGCAAGAGCTTATTTACTATCTAGAGAAGTATGATATTACTGAAGAAAAGGTCCGCTTAGCGAATCATTTAGACTACTTCGGTAAAACATTACAGTCAGACGATAGTAATGGTAAAAAATTAGGCTTTATTTCTCAAGAAATTGGTCGTGAAATCAATACAATCGGTTCTAAAGCAAACTTTGCGCCAATGCAACAGATTGTTGTGCAAATGAAAGATGAGTTAGAGAAGATTAAAGAACAAATGTTAAACGTATTATAGATGAAAGGTGGTAAACTAATCATTTTTTCTGCACCCTCAGGAAGTGGGAAAACAACCATTGTACGCCATTTATTGGCACAACCAGAATTAAATTTAGCTTTTTCTGTTTCTGCTACCTCACGACCAAGAAGAGGTAAAGAGAAGAATAAAGAACATTATTATTTCATGTCTGTTTCTGAGTTTAAAAATCATATCAAGAATGATGATTTTTTAGAGTGGGAAGAGGTTTATAGAGATAATTTTTATGGTACCTTAAAAAGTGAAGTAGAACGTATTTGGGCAGAGGGAAAAAATGTAATTTTTGACATTGATGTAGTTGGCGGATTAAGAATAAAAAAGAAATTCCCAGAACAGACATTGGCTGTTTTTGTAAAGCCACCTAGTGTCGATGAACTTAAGATTAGACTTAAAAAACGAAGTACCGAAAGCGAAGACAAAATAAACATGCGTATCGCCAAAGCTTCTGTAGAATTGGCAACTGCACCACAGTTCGATAAGATTATTAAAAATTATGACCTTGATGTTGCTTTACAAGAATCAATAGACCTAGTAGCAGATTTCATTTCTGACGATAAAGAATAAGTGCACATGAAGAAGGTAGGATTATACTTTGGTACCTTTAACCCTATTCACATCGGTCATTTGGTCATAGCGAACCATATGGTAGAGTTTTCAGACTTAGATGAGGTTTGGTTTGTAGTAACGCCTCAAAGCCCTTTTAAGACCAAGAAAACGCTTCTGGACAATCACCAAAGATTTGAAATGGTATATGAAGCTACAAAGGAGTATACCAATTTGAAGCCTAGTAATATTGAGTTCAACCTTCCACAACCGAATTACACGATAAATACGCTTGTTCATTTAGGGGAGAAATACCCAAAAGGATATGATTTTTCATTGATAATGGGTGAGGATAACTTAAAAGGACTTCATAAGTGGAAGAACTATGAAGCTATCTTAGATCTTCATCATTTGTATGTATATCCAAGAATATCTGAAGGTGCAATAGAGCATCAATTTAAGGAGCACGACAAGATTCATCGTGTAAACGCCCCTATCATGGAAATCTCTTCGACTTTTATTAGAAAAGAGCATAAAAATGGTAAAAACATTAAGCCATTATTACCGCCAGAAGTATGGAAATATATGGATGAAATGAATTTTTATCGCTAATCTATAACATTCGCTTTACGCAGATCATCAGTAGCTAAAAATACATCACCTTCATTGTAATACCACTTACGTACTTTAGGTATCTTAATTCCGTTTACGGTTATCATTTCAGAAAGTAGAATGTATTCACCGTCATTTTTGCTTTCATCATGAAAGAACTGATATACTTCCATCGCATAGGTCTTAGGGTCGAAATAGAAATACCAAGTATCATTACCTACTTCTTTCTCGTAAGTAGCTTTTAATACCAAATACTCTTTTCCTTTAAAGGTCTTTTTAATCACCTTGTCAGCTATCAATGTCCCGGGATCTTTCAATTTCATAGGAAGACCATATAGGTATGTATAGTAGTTCTTCATCATTTTAGCACGATCACAGCTAATGTTCATGCTATCTTTTATCTTCGGATAAATAGATGTGCTGCCATTTAGTTTTAAGGTGCATTCACCATTATCTAACTCTGACTCAACAGTATAATTATCTTTTTTCACCGTAGTCTTAAAATAGTTACTAGGCAATTTCATTTCAACGACCGTACTGCGTGGACTGCCCTTAGGGTTTTCCATTTCTATAAGCATTTTGCCTTTGAAGGTAGGCCAATTGTCTTGTGGGTCATGAAACGCTATGGCTTTTTCAAGAAGTTGTTCACTGCTAATTTCTTGTGCAAAAATAAAAGTATTAGCTAATAGTGCTAAGAATAAAAAAAAGTACCTCATCATCATTTTAATTTGTGATGACAAGGTACTTATAATTTAAGATTTTAAATACAGTTACAGTTTTTTAGGCTGATCTATTGTAGCTGGTGTTATTGAACCATCATGTTCATTATGGTATTGCTGCAATAAGTTCATTGTAGAAGTTATTAAATCTTTTGTTTCTAAAAGCAATGAAAAGTAAAGTGTTGTGTTTTTAGGACTAGACTCTTCTGTTCTTGTTCTTGCTATCTGTGTCTGAATTTTATCAGAAACCATTGCGAATAAATCTTCTTTCTGATCTAAAACTAAACCTATTTGTTCGAAAGATTGATTGGCAAAAGCTGTTTGTGTCTGATTTAAAATCTCCTCTAACTTTAAATCAATTTGTTTCAACTCTTTTATTTGGTTGTATTTTAACTTTTTGTGATTGTTATTGACATGCTTATGGCTAACCTTACCAATGTACTCTAATGATTGAGCAATATCAGTTAAGTACCCTAGAGCGTTAATATAAAAATTACTGGCGCCAACACTATTTTCATCTAAATTTTTAATAAAGTAAAAGATATGGTCACGTAAATCATCAATCTCATTTGAAAGTTTCTCGCCTTGTTTTTTATTCTTTTTTAATAAATTAACATCTTGTTTCGCAAGACCGTTAATAGAGTTTGTGTAAATTTTATTTGTTCTTTTAAGAACATTAGAAATGTTTTGAGCACTTTCAATAATTACACCTTGTATAGAGCTACTTTCAGCTCTGTTTAAAGAATCTTCTTCACGTAATTCTTTCGCCTTTTTATTATGTGAAATATAGTTTCTTGTAAGTAGTAATATCGCAAGTAGTAAAAGTATTGCTATGGCCGCACCTTTACCAAAACTAATTAAAGACAATATAACTCCAGATGCTATGAAGGCAATTATTGCTGTACCAAACCATCCGCCGATAACGTTCAGTACCCCTGCTACTCTATACACAGCACTTTCAGCACCCCAAGCTCTATCTGCTAAAGATGTACCCATGGCAACCATAAATGTTACATACGTAGTTGATAATGGTAATTTATATGACGTTGCTATTGATATTAGAATACCTGCAACCATAAGGTTTACTGCAGCACGAACCATGTCAAAAGCAGGCAATTCATGAACTTTGTTTTGAGACAAAGCAATTACAGGTTTACTAAATTGATTATCAATTTTATCTTGAAGAGATTTTGGTGTAATGGCGGTAATTAACTCAGAAGCTGATATTGCAAATCGTACTAAGCCTCTCGATAGAAAATTTGGTTGAAACCTTTCTTTTGTGTCTTCTTGACTTGACAGGTCTAAAGACGTTTTTACTACTCTTTTAGCTTTGCTTGAAAACCAAAGGGTAAGCACCATTATCATACCTGCTATAAATAATAACAATGTAGGTGTAGGTACTTTTTTTGCTAAGATACCCATGCTAAATTCTGATGCAGCAACACCAGATGCCATCCATGCTTCGTATGATTGCCATGCAGCGATTGGGACTCCAATAAAATTAACCAAATCGTTACCTGCGAAAGCTAAAGCCAAAGCAAATGTGCCAACTCCAATAATTAATTTAAAAATATTTGTATTGGCAAATGTCATTAATAGATAAGATACCCCTGACCAAATTACAAAGTTAATGAGTACTAAGATTAACACTTTAGTCTCTAATAATTCTTTTATTGTAATACCACCAATAATATCGAAGCTTTCGCCAGCAAAAGTGGTTCCGCCTATACCCTTCATTAATATGAAATAGGTTATAGATGATAAAGCAAACCCGCCAAAAAGAGCACCCACCCAGGTTGGTTTTTTCTCAAAGTTATAAGATAAAAGTAATCTTGAAACCCATTGTACCAATGCACCTATCGAAAAGGCAACAACAACAGAGAGTAATATTCCGAATATAATTTGAATGGCTTTGTCATTATTAATATAGTGGACTACATCGGTAAAACTTCCATTATCTGCGCCAATTTTAATTAATGACATGGCTACAGCTGCACCTAAAAGCTCAAAAACTATCGAAACAGTTGTCGATGTTGGCATACCAAGGGTGTTAAAGAAATCTAACAACAAAATGTCTGTAATCATTACCGCCATAAAAATGAACATGATTTCATCGAAATAAAATTCACCTGGGTTAAAGATTCCTTTTCTAGCAACCTCCATCATGCCGCTAGAGAAAAGTGCTCCTGCCGCAATACCAAAACTGGCAATTATCATTATAGTTTTAAATGAAATGGCTTTTGAACCAATTGCCGAATTTAAAAAATTCACAGCATCATTACTCACACCCACTACAAGATCCGCTACAGCCAAAATGGCAAGTGCGATAAGCATTAAAAAATAAATATTGTCCATAATTTATTACTCTAAGAATTTGCAAATATCATTATCGAAAACTGCGGTAATGTTACCTAAAGGTTATTATTTGTTAAAAATGAATATCTACTTGTAATCTATACATTAATCCATCTTGACCAGCATCTTCAGAAAGGTAGCTTAAGTCCGTTTGTACTTTTAATTTATGACCTACAATGTATTTTGAAAGCCCCATAGTGTATTGTGATTGCGGATTTCTACTTGTTATTTCTTCATCAAGTTTAATATTTGTGAAACGACCAGAAACCTCCCAGTTACTTTTAAATAAATATCCTGTTTGTAGATTTATACCATCTCCTACTTGTACCGCATCACCCGTAAGTGAACCATCAGAATTAATGGCAATAGGATTATCGGCAGTTCTATGAGCATATTCTCCCATAAATGAAAAACCTTTGTATTTGAACATGGTATCTATAAACAATGTATTAATGTCAGTTTCGAAAAAACCAGTGTCAGTTACCATATAAGACCCTTGATTACTTCTTGTTTTTACGGCATTTTGATTGCTGTCAAAAGTTGCTGCAATCATTAATTTAGGCGTCTGTTCTCTCTTCTGATCACTCCCTTTATACTCGCCTTTGCTTAAAAACTTTCCAAAAGGTAATAATTCTAAACGAGTCGTATATTGGTGACCACCTAAATTACCTGTGGTTATGTTTCTTCCTTCCCCTTGAGAGAGAGCGAAAATTTCCCTAACCAAAAATTTATCGGATAAATAAATATGGTGTCTTAACTGAAAACCCATATCTCGATCAATAGTAAAACTACTATTTAGAAGCGAACGGTCAACCTGCATTAAGTTACCAGATGAAATTACACGTTCTATATTTCCTGGCAGTTTGGTTTGACCGAACCATAAAACAAAATTTTCATAAAAATTCCACTTTACTACAGCATCTAATATATAGCGTGGTGCGTTGCTTGTAAATTCTGAAGCACCTGAAATATCTCGGTTCGAAAGTCCCAGTTCTATTTTATATTTTAATTTCGGAGAATAGGCAAATCCATCAAATTTAAGTCTCGCCCTTCTTATTAGAAAACTTTGTTCGGGGTTGGTTAAACTACCATCAACTGCATCCCAATTACTTGTTGCCAGTATTTGCATTCTGGCACCTACATTCATAGACCAGGTGCTGTCTTTTCCAACTAAGTTGAATAAGCCTTTACCAAAAGAGGGAGCATTTGTTTCTTGGCTTAAAGCGCCAAAGGAAACTAAAAAAAATAGGCATACCAGGGGGAAGTTGATTTTCATCAAGTTATTAGTTTTTGTCGAATGCAAAAGTCTTGATTGTATGTTAAGTTAACGTATTCTTAATATTAACTTTTAAATAAACTTATTTATTGCTGATTATTAGGCAGATAGGTTGTTTTTGCTTGTGTAAAATATTACAAAAAAAGCTACCTTATAAAAGGTAGCTTTAAGATTTCAAAACCTAGTCGACAAAAACTAATAGTGAGAGAAATCTGATTGTCTAATGAAGCTGACCAAAATCACAATTATTCATTGTTTAAATATCATGCTAACATTAAGTAATATTTAATTTTATTTAAGCGCGATTATTAATGGAACCGTATGCTTAGTTATTTCGAAGCTGTTAAGCTTGCTATGTTTATGGTTTTAGCTTTAAGACTAGCTTGTATGGTACTTGTTTTTCCGATAGCTACAATAATAGGAAGTTCAATGGTTTCATAACCAACAAATCGAACAACTATATTATATGAACCCGGAGTAAGATTGTCAAACTCAAAATTTCCTCTAAAGTTAGTGCGTGTCGTTAATTCGGTATTTTCGATAGAAACAGTGGCCATTAACAAAGGCTCATTGAATTGTTCGCCATCTAAAATATTTCCTTGAATAGCACTTGTTTCTTGCCCAAAAGTAAAAGAGCAAATCATTAAAGTAAAAATGTAAATTAAATGTTTCATTTAAGGTTTTAATTTCTTTTACAAAGAAACTACAGCTAGGTTAAGTTAATGTTAGGTGCGGATTATTAAAGCATGTATTAATTGTTAACATATCGTTTTGTAAAATGCTAAAATTGATTTTATCAACTCTACAATGAGATATCAAAAATGTATCTTGCAGCCTGTAAAATCGGATTAACATGAATTGGGAGCAATTACTTTCTTTACGAAGACAAGGTGATAAAAATAAAAGATTACGTAATGAACAAGATGAAACCCGTTTAGGCTTCGATGTTGATTACGATCGTATTATATTTTCATCGGCTTTTAGAAGTCTACAAGATAAGACTCAAGTAATTCCGCTTTCAAAAACCGATTTCGTGCATACTAGATTAACCCATAGTCTAGAGGTTTCAGTTGTAGGTAGAAGTTTAGGTCGATTGGCCGGTAAAAAAATTATTGAAAAACATCCATATCTAAAAGAGGTTCATGGCTATCAATTCAATGATTTTGGAGGTATTGTAGCTGCTGCGGCTTTGGCACATGATATTGGAAATCCACCTTTTGGTCATAGTGGAGAAAAAGCTATCGGGGAATATTTTAAAACCGGAAACGGATTAAAGTTCAAAGAGCTACTTTCTGAAGTTGAATACCAAGATATTATTGATTTCGAAGGTAATGCAAACGGATTTCGATTAATGACACAAGATAGGGCAGGGGTTTCTGGCGGACTGCGTCTTAGCTATGCTACCTTGGGTGCTTTCATGAAATACCCGAAAGAATCGTTACCTAAAAAACCTAGTAACCATATCTGTGATAAGAAATTCGGATTTTTTCAGAGTGAAAAGCACACTTTTGATGAAGTAGCCAAAGATTTAGGATTACCGACAAGAAGTAATAACGGTACTATTTCTTATGGTAGGCATCCGTTGACATTTTTGGTAGAAGCTGCAGATGATATTTGCTATACCATAATTGATTTTGAGGACGGAATCAACTTAGGACTTATTTCTGAAGATTATGCCTTAGAATACCTGATAAAACTAGTTAAAGACACCATAAATACCAAGAAGTATAATTCTTTAGAGTATATGGAAGATAGGCTTAGCTACTTGCGAGCTTTAGCCATTAATACACTTATACAAGATGCAGTTTCTATATTCGTCGAGAACGAGGAAAGTATCTTAAATGGCACTTTTGAAGTCTCCTTATTAGATAAAAGCGGATTTAAAGCTCAAATCGAAGATATCATTAGTCTAAGTGTTCAGAAAATTTATCAATCTCAAGAAGTGGTAGAAAAAGAGATAGCGGGTTATACTATTATTTCTGATATTTTAGATGTTTACATCGATGCCTTGATCGGTAAGAAGAATAACAAAGCTTCTAATTATCATAAACTTATTTTAAGAACCTTACCAGGGTTTTATCAAGATACAAATGCATCGCTTTATCAAATTGTATTGAATACGTGTTGTTACGTAGCAAGCCTTTCTGATAGTGCTGCAGTACATATTCACAATAAGATAAAAGGAAAAACGCTTTAGAAGCCGTAAAGAATACCTACGCCTAGTACTTGCTTGAACTGTATTTTTGGTATACCAGGGTTTACAATGGTGCCGTTATCGTTTTTAACGATATCAAAAAGAATATCGTCATCATAAATCATTTGTGTACCTAAACTTGTACTAATAAATTTATTGACCTTCATGTTAATGGTCAGTTCCCAATCAACATCAATGTTACCAAAGCTTTTTATATAATCAGAATAAAGATTAAGTCTACTTTTTAATTCTATGTTATCTGCAACGGTATAGTTGAAATTATTAGTAATAAGTATGCCAATCTCCAATAAATGATTCTCTCCAGGAGTAATAACGTTACCATCTGCATCTAAAATGGCTTCTTGAACACCAAAAGATCCATTATCAGCTAAATCTTGATCTAGTACAAATGTTGATTTCTGGGTCAGTGGAGATAGGTAAAGATTGAATTTTTCATCTTTACTGATATACGATGTACCCGCACCGAATAATAAATAGCCAGGTGCCATAAACCTTGAAATTGGCGTATCTCTATCTGGGTATTTGTAACCGTTAGAGAATTGGGTGTTAAAGTTTAATTGTACGGAATAAAACCACCTACTATCATTGTCTTTCTTAAAACCTAAGTTAGAACTTAAACGAATTACATCTTCCGTTTTTCTTAGTTTTTGACCTTCTTGAGCATTTAATCCGTAACGTAATTCTAGATTATTATCCCATTGAAAACTACTGAACTTATATTTTCGTGCAAATTTTAAAAACCCCAAGCCACTAATAGCATTATCACCACCCGCATTCCAATTTACAAAGGCAACTTCACTAATATTGATACCAAAACTATTTTCGTTTTCCCAAAATGATGGTACTCTAAAACGTTGAAAACCTTTTTGAAGGGTTTTTGTTTTTTTGAAGTCAATTTTGGGTATTTGCAGGTTTACGTCTTTTCTAGGGGAATAAATTTTATCTACTGTTCTACGAATTACAATAGTGTCTACTGCGACACTGTCTACAGTAACGCTATCTAAAATAATAGGTGCCGGTATGGTATCTTGACCAAACGTTAATGACATTACCAAAAGTAGTAACGGAAGTAAGAATTTAAGCGATTTTGAAGCCATTATTTTCATAGAAATTGTTGTACATATTGTTTTACGGACATCTTATCTATCCCTGCTTTTATATACAGTTTTTCGGTAGCACCGTGTGTAATAAAGGCATCAGGAATGCCAAATATCTTAATTATTTTATGGATTCCAATATTATTTGCAAATTCTAACAAACCACTTCCAAATCCGCCAGTAGCAGCACCATCTTCAATTGTAATAATATGCTCGAATTTCTGTAAGATTTCTTTTAATAAAGTTGAATCTAAAGGTTTTATAAACGGGAAGTTATAATGGGCGATTGCGGGGTTGCTATCCAATTCATTTATTAGTTCAGAAACCATTTTGCCGATGGGTCCTGTGCTTAAAATGGCAATTTTGGTTCCTTCTTTTAAAAGCTGTGCTTCTCCGATATTGAGTTTTTTCATCGGTACTTGCCAGTTCACTTCTTTTCCACGACCACGAGGATATCTTATAGCAATAGGATGGTCTAAACCTAATTGTGCCGTGTACATGATATTTCTTAACTCTATTTCATTCATTGGAGAAAAAATAATCAAGTTAGGAATGCATCTTAAGTATGAAATATCAAAAACACCATGATGTGTTGGTCCGTCTTCACCAACCAAACCTGCACGATCTAAACAGAAAATTACGGGTAGGTTTTGTATGGCTACATCGTGTATAACTTGATCATATGCCCGTTGTAAAAAAGTGGAGTAAATATTACAAAATACCACTAAACCATCGGTTGCCATACCTGCTGCCATGGTTACCGCATGCTGTTCGGCAATACCAACATCGAAAGCCCGATCTGGGATAGCCTCCATCATAAATTTTAAAGAACTACCCGTTGGCATTGCCGGTGTAATCCCTACTATTTTTTCATTTTTTAGCGCAAGTTCTACTAAAGTTTTACCAAATACATCTTGAAATTTAGGAGGTTCAATGGTGTTAGTTTTCTTTTGTAGCTCACCAGTTTGTTTATCAAACTTACCAGGTGCATGGTAAGTAACCTGATTTTCTTCTGCCTTTTGTAAGCCTTTACCTTTCGTGGTGATTACGTGTAATAATTTAGGGCCTTCAATATGCTTTAAACGTTCTAATTCTTTTACTAAAGCAGGCAAGTCATGACCATCTATAGGGCCAGTATAATTAAAATTTAGGCACTCGAAGATATTTTCTTCTTTTGCGGTACCTGTTTTTACATTGGTCAAGTATTTTTTTAATGCGCCAACACTTGGGTCTATACCCATAGCATTATCGTTGAGTACGACAAGAATATTTGCATTGGTGACACCAGCATGGTTTAAGCCTTCAAATGCCATACCGCTGGCTATTGATGCATCGCCAATAACGGCAATGTGTTGTCGTTGTAATTTTTCTTGTAATTGTGCAGCCAAAGCCATGCCTAACAAAGCTGAAATAGAGGTAGAGCTATGCCCCGTGCCAAAAGCATCGTATTCGCTTTCTTCCATTTTTGGAAAACCACTTATGCCGCCTAATTGTCTATTGGTTTCAAAAACCTCTTTTCTGCCGGTCAGTATTTTATGTCCGTATGCTTGGTGTCCTACATCCCATATTAGCTTGTCTATGGGTGTATTGAATACATAGTGTAATGCTATGGTCAATTCTACTACACCTAAACTAGCACCTAAATGCCCTTCTTTGACCGATACAATATCAATAATGAACTCACGTAATTCAACAGCTAGTTGCTCTAAATCCTTTACAGTTAAAGTTTTTAAATCGTTAGGTGATTTGATATGTTCTAGAATTGATTTCAAATTGTCTCTATAATGGGCACAAAAATACTTTTTTAAAAATGAAACTATCGTATTTTTGAGGCTATGGTTTTACCTTACGATGATACTTATTTTATGAAAAAGGCACTTCAAGAAGCAGAATATGCACTTGAAGCTGGTGAAGTGCCTGTAGGTGCAGTTATTGTAGTGCAAGACAGGATTATTGCAAGAACTCATAATTTAACCGAAAAATTGAATGATGTTACGGCACATGCCGAAATGCAGGCTATTACTTCTGCAGCTAATTTTCTAGGTGGTAAGTATTTAAAAGATTGTACGTTGTATGTAACTTTAGAGCCGTGTCAAATGTGTGCTGGCGCGTTGTATTGGAGCCAGATTGGGAAGATTGTATATGGCGCTACAGATGAACAGCGAGGTTGCGGAGTTATGGGAACTACACTTCACCCTAAAACTAAAATATCTGGTGGTATTCTCGCAGATGAAGCTTCTAGTTTATTGCTTCAGTTTTTTGCAAAGAAAAGAAAATAGGATATTGCGTATCATTAGATAACCACGCAAGAGCGTGGTTATCTAATTATTTTTAAAAAGAGAACATTGTTAAAGTACCTGTACTTGTCCGGCAACTGTACCTTTTTTTCCTTCTTCCTCCTCATAGCTCACTTTATCACCTTCTCTAAGTTCGGTGCCGTGTAAAGAGGTGGCGTGAACAAAAATATCTTTCCCAGTTTCTTCATTGGTTATAAATCCATAACCCTTAGATTCATTGTAAAATTTGACGGTACCAATCATTGTATTGAAATTTTAATGTTAACATTCTAATTTACAATATTTTACGATTCATTGGTAGAGAATTCAATTATTAATTTTACGGAGTGTCTTGATTATCAGTCTTTCTAGGCTCTTTGCCTTGCATTTTTCGCACATTTTCATCGGTAAGCATGTAATCATTGAATTTTTTACCCTTGCTCTCTTTGATTAGAAAAAGCGGCATAGCAACTAAAAATAGTAATAAAGTGCCTGAGCCTATATATTTGTGAGATAGCGCAACTTCACTAGCATCTAAATTGAATCCGTAGATAATTAGTCCGATTGAGATTAAAACTATGGCGATTATTACATATTTCATGTCTTTATTTTTTACTTGGTAAATTTTATAAGCTCTCTTCTATAAGCGGTTAATAGTTTTGATTTAGAAACAAACCCCATGTATTTTCCGTTTTTAACTACGGGTAAATTCCAAGCACCGCTATCTTGAAATTTTTGCATTACAATTTGCATGCTGTCCAGGCCATAATAAATGTGATCGGGTGCTTTATGGGTAAATGTTTCCACTTTTGTAGTGTCGTACAATTTGGTGTCGAACATGAATTCCCTTATATCATCTAATAAAATAATACCCAAAAACATGTGATTTACATCTACTACAGGAAAAATATTTCGTGTTGATTTAGCAACCGAATCGTGTAGCATTTCACCCAAAGTCATATCTGGGTGTACGATTTTAAAGTTGGTTTCTATAACCATATCAATATTCATAATGGTAAGTACAGCGTGATCTTTATTGTGTGTCAATAAATCGCCACTTTCTGCTAATTCTCTAGTGTAAATTGTATAATCTACGGTGTTTTTGGTGATGATGTATGATATGGAAGCGGTAATCATTAGTGGGACAAAAAGTGCGTAGCCTCCTGTTATTTCAGCAATAAGGAAAATTGCGGTCAACGGTGCATGTTGCACACCCGCAATAAGACCCGCCATGCCTATAAGGGTGAAGTTACTTTCGGATACCGAAAATCCTAATCCGGAATTATTGATCAGTTTTGCTACTACGTTGCCCAAGGCACTACCCATTACCATTGTTGGTATGAAAATACCACCAGCACCACCGGCAGCCAAAGTAGTGGTCATCGCAACCGCTTTGAAAATAGTAATGCCGACCAAAAGTGCAATTACAACCCAAATATTACCAATATAAGCATCAAAAGGCGTTTTACCCAAAGCTTTAATATGATCACCAATTAAAAGGTCGTTGATAAAGGAAAAACCTTCACCATACAGTGGAGGAATCGTATATAGCATTATACCTATAGCAAGACCACCAACGAGTAATCGATATTTAGGACTCTTTAAGGGCTTAAAAAGATTAATAATACCAAAGTACATTTTTGTAAAGTAAATTGAGGCTATAGCCGTGCCTACCCCTAATAGAATGTAAAACAAGGTGTCTTTAACCTCAAATGGTTCTGTAATCGAGAAATTGAAAAGATTCTCGTTCCCCATAAAAAAGTAGGAGGTAAGTACACCGCTTATCGAAGCCAGTAATAAGGGTAACATCGATATCATGGTCAAGTCTAAACTAAATACTTCTACAGCAAAAATGATAGCGGCAATCGGAGATTGAAATATAGAAGAAATCGCACCTGCCGATGCACAGGCAATTAGTAAAGACCGCGTTTTAGAATTTATATGAAAAAGCTTACCTAAATTAGAGCTTAATGCTGCGCCTGTTGCCACTGCCGGACCTAATAGCCCTACAGATCCACCAAACCCTACGGTTAACGGCGCAATAATAAGTTGGGTGTACATCTGCTTGGCATCAATATTTGCCTTGTTTCTTGATAAGGAAAATAGAATAGAAGAAACAGCATGCTTTAATTTCTCTTTATGAATGAATTTTACATAAAGATATACCAACGTAAGACCAATAATAGGCAGAATGAAATAGAGCTGATTGCTTGAGAAAATAATCCCTTTTTCAAGAGATGCTTCAATAAAATAAGTGATGTTTTTTAGGGTAACAGATGCCAAACCAGCCAATAGACCAACGATTACACTTAAGATGTAAATGAAGGTTTTTTGAGAGATATGTTTATATCTCCATTTGTAAATGCTTTTTAAAATGTTATTCCTTTGGATGGGCATGGTTGAGCCAAATCAATGATAGGCATCAAAGGTATTTAATTACTTGCTATGATTTTGAATTTAAGTTCCTCTAAATCTTCAAGATAAATTTCGTGTATCCCTTATTATTAAAATAGTCATTGCTGTAATAAATAAAAGAACTTAGTTATTGGTTCAGTGATTTCAATTTGCTTTCTTCCCAATTAGCTGCTCTAATTGTATAACCCTCGTAAAAAACTGAAAGTTTAATTTTTTGATGTATTAAATCTTCAAGATTAGGTTTTAAAAGTTGTTTTGAAAACTTACCGCCCCCATCAGTATTGTCAATAACTAAAAGATTGTTTTTGATTGATATTAAACCCATATAATCCAAGCTGTCATTTTTTGTTTTTCTTTTTAAATAAAGCTTGTTTTCTTTTATTATATACCCGTTACATTCGTATTTTTCTTTAAACTCGTGATAATAGCAAATACGGTTGCTATCTATAAAAAATTCACCATAATGGTCTGATACGCTTTCATAAGTTAAATACCAGTTACCTTGAATTTTAGATTTTATTGAATCTTGGCTTGTACAAGAGAGAAAAATTATTGTTATTAAAAAACAGTAAATTTTTTTTATGCCCATTTGTGATTTTTATTTTAAAACCATTTAATTCCCTCTAAGGTTGTAAAGTAAGAATTTTTGATTTCCGGAAAACTTTAAGCAAGACAAACTAGTAGAAAGGGTTCTTTGACTATTTTGTCTGATAGTACTTTAAGAATAGGCGGCGAGGATAGTAGATTCTTCCTCGAGAAAATAAAACATAACCAAACTTTAGAAAGTTTTATTAAATGATAAAAAGAGATTTGCTAAAGATAATCCCGCACTAGGCGGGATTTTTACTTTTATATCAAAAAGATTTTATTTCAAATCTATATCCAACTTCAAACTCAATTCTTTCAATTGAGCATTATCAATCGGTGCAGGTGCATCAATCATTACATCGCGACCACTGTTGTTTTTAGGGAATGCAATAAAATCTCTGATGGTTTCTTGTCCGCCTAAAATAGCTACAAGTCTATCCAAACCAAATGCTAATCCGCCATGTGGTGGTGCGCCGTATTGGAAAGCATCCATTAGAAATCCGAATTGTGCTTTTGCCTCTTCAGGTGTAAAACCTAAATGCTTAAACATTGTTGCTTGCATATCTTTATCGTGAATACGAATAGATCCACCGCCTATTTCGTTTCCGTTCAATACCAAATCGTATGCATTTGCACGTACTGCACCTGGATCAGTATCTAATAATTCTAACTGACCTGGTTTTGGAGAAGTAAATGGGTGGTGCATGGCATGATAATGCCCAGTTTCTTCATCAAGCTCTAATAATGGGAAATCAACAACCCATAATGGTGCAAATTCATTTGGTTTTCTTAAACCTAATCTCGTTGCCATTTCCATTCTCAAGGCACTTAATTGTGTTCTTGTTTTATTGGCATCACCAGAAAGTACACAGATAAGATCACCTGGTTTGGCACCAGTTGCTGCTGCCCATTTTGCTAAATCGTCTTGGTCGTAGAATTTATCTACGGTAGATTTAAAGCTTCCGTCTTCATTACATTTTACGTAAACCATTCCGTTAGCACCAACTTGCGGGCGTTTCACCCAGTTTACTAAAGCATCTAATTCTTTTCTAGTATATGAGGCAGTATCTGGTACGGCAATACCTACTACTAGCTCTGCCGAATTAAATACTCCGAATTCTTTATGCTGGGTAACACTATTTAATTCAGCGAATTCCATTCCAAAACGAATATCTGGCTTATCGTTACCATATTTAGACATGGCATCATCATAAGTCATTCTAGGGAACGAATCGATCTCAACACCGTTCACTTCTTTTAAAAGGTACTTGGTTAAGTTTTCGAATACGTTAAGTATATCTTCTTGCTCAACAAAAGCCATTTCACAATCTATCTGTGTAAATTCTGGCTGTCTGTCGGCACGTAAATCTTCATCTCTAAAACACTTTACAATCTGAAAGTATTTGTCCATACCACCAACCATAAGCAACTGCTTAAATGTTTGTGGCGATTGTGGTAAGGCATAAAACTGCCCTTCGTTCATACGACTTGGTACAACGAAATCTCTAGCACCTTCAGGTGTAGATTTTATTAAATACGGAGTCTCCACCTCTATAAAGCCTTCGCCCGATAAAAACTTACGAACCTCCATAGTTACCTTACTTCTAAAAATAAGATTGTTTTTTACAGGGTTTCTACGGATGTCTAAATACCTGTATTTCATACGAAGATCTTCACCACCATCTGTTTCGTTCTCGATTGTGAAAGGCGGAGTCTTAGATTCGTTCAAAATAGTAAGTTCAGAAACTAAAACTTCTATATTACCGGTTGGGATGTTGGCGTTTTTAGAAGATCTTTCAATAACCTCACCCTTTATTTGAATAACAAATTCTCTACCTAAATTTCTTGCCTGCTCTAATAGCTCGGCATTTGTGCGGTCTTCATCAAGTACTAGTTGTGTAATACCATAGCGATCCCTTAAATCTACCCAAACTACGAAACCTTTATCTCTTGTTTTTGCTACCCAACCAGATAGGGTAACCGTTTGGCCAATATGTGATTCTCTTAACTCCCCGCAGGAATGGCTTCTATACATAGTACTTGCTTTAATGAATTGGCAAATTTAAGAAGTCTATTTCATTATAGTTCTATATAACAGGTAGCTTTTATGCGCTGACCGGTTTAGTCAATGATATATATCTAAAAATGTTAAATTATTAATATATAGCTAGTTATAGTCACAATGTAAAGTTAATGTAAACTAAAAGTTACCAAATCATTGATTAATTAAGAAATAAATGTATTTTTGTAGCGTTACTGTTAAGTAGAAAATTAATTTAAAAAATATACTCCATGAAAAAAATACTAATTATAGCCGTAATGGCATTGTCTTTCGGAGCTTACGCTCAAGTTGATCCTACTTTTGAAAAAGATGGTGAGAAAGTAAAAGCAACCTACTTTCATGCAAACGGAGAAAAGTCTCAAGAAGGTTTCTTTTTAAATGAGAAGTTAGAAGGGGAGTGGAAAATGTTCAATGAAAAAGGAGATAAAATTGCTATGGGTAATTATGATAAGGGTGTAAGAACCGGTAAGTGGTTATTTTGGGAAGGTGATGTAAAAAGTGAAGTAAGTTTTGACAATAACAGAATCGCTAGTGTTTCTAAAGCAAAAGCTAAAGATCCTGTTGTAACGAATAAATAATCTCAATCAAATACAACAATAATAAAAAAAGCCCCGTATCATTTGATACGGGGCTTTTTTATTTCAGTTTTTTTTAGATTAAGCTACATGTTCTAATTCTTTATTTTCTTCATTACTATTTCCGCCAAAACTGCTAAACTTTATTTTTATACGGTATACTATATTGAATAGTACCGGTACAATTATTAGGGTTAAGAAGGTCGCAACGATTAATCCGAAGATTACCGTCCATGCTAATGGTCCCCAGAAAATCACGTTATCACCACCAATATAAATATGTGGATTAAACTCTGAGAATAGCGCAAAGAAATCAATGTTTAATCCGATCGCTAGCGGAATCAATCCTAATACGGTTGTAATGGCAGTTAATATTACCGGTCGTAATCTTGCCTTACCACCAACAATCATAGAATCGGTCGCATCTTCAATTGTCAACAAATCACTGTCTTCCATACCAAGTCTTATCTTTTTACGGTCGACCAGAATTTGGGTGTAATCGAGGAGTACCACTCCGTTATTCACCACAATACCTGCAAGTGAGATAATACCCATCATAGTCATCATAATTACGAAAGACCATCCGGTGATCATTATTCCTCCAAATACACCGATAAAGCTTAAGAAAATTGCAATCATAATAATTAATGGTTTCGAAATACCACCAAATTGGAAGATTAGAATAAGCATAATCAATCCTAATCCAGAGAAAAAAGCACCTACTAAGAAAGTTTGTTGCTTTGCTTGCTCTTCTAATTGACCTGTATAATCAATTTTTACGGTTGCGGGAGCTCCGTCAAAACTTCCCATCTCATTTTGAATTTCAGCAACAATTGCACCTGCATCTGTAAAGCCAGGTTTTAATCCCGAATAAATAGTAACTACACGTTTACCATCGCGGTGTTTAATAGCACTAAAGCCTGATGTGTTTTTCTCGGTTGCTACAGCAGAAATCGGAATCTCCTTAATCTGTCCGTTAGAAGGGTCTCTAAAAATGATATTCTGATTGAATAGCGCACTTTTATTGTATCTCAAATCTTCATTGAATCGGATGTTGATATCATAATCTTCACCGTCTTCTTTATAAACACCTGCTTTTTCACCAAAAATAGAACGTCTTAACTGATTACCGACTTGACCAACGGCAACACCTAATTCACCCGCTTTTTCGCGATCCACAATTACTTGCATAGCTGGTTTGCCTTTGTTTACATCAATTTTCAATTCTTCAATACCAGCAATGTTTTTAGTATTGATGAAGTTTTTAATGTCTTCAGCAGTATTGATCAGTTCATCATAATCATTACCCTCAAGTTCAATATTAATAGGAAAACCTGCTGGCGGACCATTGGCATCTTTCTCTACCGATATGGCAACACCAGGATAAATACCCTGTAATGCGGCTTGTACACGACCACGAATATCTTCGGTATTTAAACCATTACGAAATTTATACTCGCTAAAGTTTACGGTTACCTTACCCTTGTGAGGCATTTCGGCAGACGAACCACCGTCGGTAAGCGGATTACCTGCGCCTTCACCAACTACTGATACAGCAGATGCCATCATAAAGTTTTCACCCTTTTCATTCTTGTACATATCATCATTCATGATAGCGTACACTTGGTTTTCTACCTCTTTGGTAATCTCGTTGGTCTTTTCAATAGAAGTACCTTCTGGGTATTCTACATACACATAGATTTCATTTGGTTTGTTATCAGGGAAGAATTCAATTTTAGTTCTACCACTACCAACAGACATACCAAATAGCATGAATACACCGATCAACATTAAAAAAGTGATACCAAAATACCAGTATACATTGCCACCTTTTAAGGCATGTTTTAAACGACGCTCATACCAATTTTCAAAACGAGCCATGGTTCTCTTTTGAAATCTAATAGCTGAGCCTTTAATAATGTATTTATAAGCCCAGAACATTATTCCGGTTAATATTAATACAGAACCTAAACCACGCATAGCGCCACCAAAAACTAGTATTAATGCTCCTAGACCACCTAGAATAACACTCATTCTAATTAATTGTTTTAAGGTCAGTTCTTTTTCATCGGTGCTCATAAATTTAGAAACCAACATAGAGTTCATGAAAATTGCCACGAATAATGACGAGCCCAATACTACAGAAAGTGTAATAGGGAAGTAGATCATAAACTGCCCAAAAATACCAGGCCAAAGTCCTAATGGTACAAACGCTGCTACAGTAGTAGCGGTTGATATAATGATAGGGTAGGCAATTTCACCAATACCTTTTTTAGCAGCTTCGGTTCTTGACAAACCTTCATCCATTAATCGGTATACATTTTCAACTACTACAATACCGTTATCTACTAACATACCAAGCCCCATAATCATTCCGAAAAGGATCATCGTATTTAAGGTATAACCTAGCCATGATAATATTACAAATGACATAAACATAGACATTGGTATCGCGAAACCTACAAATAATGCATTTCTAAAGCCTAAGAAGAACATTAAAACAGTTACTACGAGTATAATACCGAAGATGATGTTGTTTACTAAGTCATCAACCTGATTCAGTGTTCTAGTAGAAGAATCATTTGCAATAGAAATATTTAAGTCTGGCGGAAAGTAATCGGCTTTCTCCTTTTTTACCAATTCCTTTATTTTATCTGCTGCAGAAATGGAGTTTCTACCGGCTCTCTTTTTAACATCGAGCATTACTACATTATTCCCGAATTCTCGAGCATAGGTAGTTTTGTCTTTTGCTTGAAAGTTAACCGTAGCAATATCCTTTAAGTAAACAGCACCGTTTTCAGACTTAACCACAAAATTGTTCAGTTCTTTAGGATCTTCTACTTCGCCTAGAATACGAATGGTACGTCTTTGTCCAACAGTTTTTAAGTTACCGGCAGACATCGTCATATTACCATTACTAATAGCACTGATCACATCTTGAAAGCTAATTTTTGCAGCCATCATTTTGTAAATGTCGACACCGACTTCAACTTCTAAATCTTGTGCACCACGTATATCTGCTTGTTTAATTTCTGGTAAGTCTTCTACTTCATCTTGTAAATATTCAGCAAACTCTTTCAACTTTTCTACAGGGTAATCTCCTGTAAAATTGATATTCATAATAGGCACTTCTTCTGAGAAATTCAGGTCGAACACATTCGGTTCTACTTTAGCACCGTTAAAAGTAGGCCAGTCTTCACTCGCTTTTTCACTATCTACTTCATCTTTTACTTTTTGCTTTGCCTGTTCTACAGTAATTTCTTCATCGAACTCAACGGTTAAAATAGCGTAATCTTCTTGAGAAGTTGAGGTAACTTCTACTACGTTACTAATGTTCTTTAACCGATCCTCTAAAGGATCTGTAATCAGTTTTTCAATATCTTCAGCAGTGTTACCTGGGTAGGGTGTGCTAATGTAGATTTTGGTCTCTATAATTTCAGGAAAATCTTCTCTTGGCATCGCCATATAGGCGCTGAATCCCAACCAAAGAAAAATGGCAATCATCACATAAATAACCGAGGGGTTATCAATGGACCAAGACGATAAACCGAATTCCTTATCGGCGTTCTTTTGTACTTTGCTCATCGCTCTTTATTTTTTGATTTTTACTTTTTGACCATCTTTTACACTTCTAGCACCTTCTTTAATAATTTGGTTGCCATCTGCTAAACCAGATAATACTTCAATATTCGCACCTTGTGTTTTACCAGTAATAATTACGCTTCTTTTTACCAAAGCCTCACCATCTGCATTCGGCTCTTCTGCAACGAATACATACTGCTCGCCATCTGCATTTTCTGAAATTATACTAGTTGGTATTAATATAGCATCTTCACTTGTATAGTCGTTAATAGCGACTTTAGCAGAAAGATTCGGTTTAATCTTACCTTCTTTATTTGGTACAGGTATTTCAACTTCGAAAGATCTATTCGAAGGATTGATAAAGTTGCCTGTTTGTCTAATTTTAGTAATGATGCTATCACCTAATACTGGAAAATATACCAAAGCCTCTTTACCTTTTGCGACACTACCTAAATATGATTCTGGTACTTCTACCTCAATATACATATCAGATAGATTTACGATACGAAATACCTCTGAACCTGGACCAGGGGCAACTACAGTACCTTGATCTTTAATTACATTGTCAATAATACCAGAGAAAGGTGCTCTTATGGTTGATTTTCCCAACTGGCTCTGCGTTTGAGAAACCATATTTTCTGCAGCTTCATAATTGGTTTTAGCTTGTAAATATTGAATTTCTGAACCTATATTCTGGTTCCATAAACGCTCTTGACGCTCAAAAGTAGTTTTTGCCAAAGCAGCTTGAGATTTCATTTGACTTACTTGGCTAGACATACCGCCATCGTCAATGGTTGCTAATACCTGCCCTCTAGAAACCTTGTCACCTTCTTTAACATATACTCTTTGTAGGGTACCTGCCATTTCTGGGTATATCAATACATTTTGTTTAGTAGATACATCACCCTGTAATTCTAAGTAGTGATTAAATAGCTCTTTTTTAGCTGTCAATGTATTTACCAATGGTAATTTCTCTTCATTACCCAAAACGGCTATTGCAGAATCTAAAGATTTTAGTTGTGCATCAATCAGTTTTTGTTGTGAGGTAATATCATTTTTCTTAGCTCTTATTGCCTCTAGATTTTGCTGCGCTATAATATCTGCTACCGATTGCTCACCACCGCCACATGAGTATATGCCAATGGTCGCAATTAATAAAATTAGTATTTTTTTCATGATTGTATTTTTAATGATTGATTATTTAGTTTTTTGTATTTAGAATGATTTCCAATTCGGTCTTGTTATTAATTACCTCTACCATTGATTGTAAGTACTCTTGTTGGGTGCTATACAATTGTGTTTGTGCCTGTCTTAGCTCAAAACTAGTGGCAAGACCTTCTTTGTACTTGATTTGGTTTTTATTTTCAATACGTTCAGATAGTGTTAGGTTCTGCTTCGCAGTTTCGTAATTATCTATAGCTAGTGTATAATTATTTTTAGCATTCTCTAACTGTAATCTAATTTGTTGTTCAGCTTCGGTTAATTGTGTTTTTGCTTTTTCTAAAGCAATTTTAGCGCGTTGGGTGCTGGCACTTCTTTTAAATGAACTGAAAATGGGAATATTTAGGTCAAAACCTAAAATAGAAGAATCGAACCATTGTTGATCTCCGCTGAAAAAATCGAAGCTTTCTGAGTAAGCCGAACTACCATAGTTTACATAAGCATTCAAAGTAGGTAGCGCACGACTTCTTGCTAGTTTCCATTCAAAATAACGTTGTTCGTTTAAATTTTCGGCAAGCTTGTAATCTACATTATCATTAATATTGAAGTCGATACCAAGAATACCTAAGTCCATTTTTGACATGGTAAGATCTTCTAGGTTTTCTTGTAATTGTGTTGGTGCATTTAAGTCTAGACCCATACTTACATTCAACATTTGTAATGTAATATCCTTTAGTCTAAGAGCACTTTGTAATTGATTTTCTACAGATGATAGGGTAATTTGAAGTTGGTCAACACTTTCTTCTTCTCCAAGGCCGTTTTCAAATAACTTAGAAGTCTCAAAAAGATTTTTTTCGAGTGTGCTTTTATTCTTTTCTAATATTTCTATACTTTCTTCTGCTAAAAGTACATTGCCGTAAGCTTCAACTACTTGTTTTCTCACGTCTAGTTCTGTTTTCTCTTTGTTGTTTGCGCTATAGCTTAAAAATGTTTTTGTTGCTTGCACACCAACAATGTATGAACCATCAAATATTTGTTGGGTCAATGTTGCAGTTGCAGTTGCTGATTGTGGTTGAGAGAAAACTACAGGTATAAATTCGCCTGCTGCACCACCTACCAATTCTGCTGGTAATAGTGTTACAGGTTGTTTTAATTGATTAGAATACCCAATAGATCCGTTAATTTGTGGAAGTCCGTCTGCTATAGTTTCCCATTTTTGCTTTTGGGCATCTATGATATCTCTATTCGCATTAATCGCCGAATAGTTGTTTTCTAATGCAAATTGAATCGCTTCTTCTAACGTAAACGAATAGGTTTGCTCTTGTGAATATCCTAAACTAATACTTAGAATAGTGATTAAGATTACTAATTGATTTCGCATTTATTCTTGATTTGAATTGATGATATTATTTAATATGGTTTTCCCTTTTGGTGTTACAATACCTCTAATATGATATTCTAAAAATGAGTCCATTAGTTTCCCTATCGGAAATTGTTCTAACGGAAACATGTTTTGGTCTTTTACACTATTTAGACCGGTAAAATAAATACGAGCAACAAACTCCGGATTTATGTTATCTCTAAACAAGCCTTGTTTTAAACCACCTTCAACATTTAATAATATGCACTTATGCATTTTATCGAATTGCATTAGCTTAAGATTCTTATGAATTTTCGGATAGTATTTCATTAATTGGTACTGCGGAGAGCTCTTTTCATCATTTAAATGAGACATTACATACTTTTTAATCTCATACAATTCTTCAATAGCGTTTTTCTTCATCGCTATAATTAAGTCAATACCATTGCTTAAATCGCAGAACTTATTCATTACGCAATCTTCCACTAACGAAGTCTTATTACTGTACTCGCTGTATATGGTTTTTTTAGACATGCCGATTTCATTGGCAATATCGTCCATGGTAATACTCTTAAAACCACGCTCTAAGAAAAGCTGTGAAGCTGTATCCCTAATTTTTTCTTTCATAACGGCTGCAAATATACATCAGGAAACTTTAGAAACTAAAAAAGTTTCCAAAGTTTTACAATTTTTTAATGTTCGGTGGTTATTCAACGAATTTTTGAGGATTCGTAACTAACTATATATAGCTTTAATGACTTGTAGCTAGAACTATGGTTTTTTGAAAAAACCAGGTTGCGCTATTATACATAGAGGGTATAAAAGCGTTTTAAAATGTATTAATTAGAAAAGGTGAGGTATTGAATACTGATGTATTTTGAAGTAGGTATTCTAAAACAAATAGATTGTAATGGCCTTTAGTAAAGTAAAATAAGCTTATTGCCTTTTCCTTTTTGCTACAAAATAGAGAACAACAAGTGATAATAAAGCACCAATTAAGTACCATATATTAGAAGTTTCCTTTTTCGGTTGATTGATTTCGACAATTTCTAACTGTTGGTTCGCCTTTATATTGGTTAGAATTTGAGTATTACCGCCTGTCCAGTTTACAATTACCGAATCAACAGCAGTATTAGCTCCCAAACCAAAGTGTGCGATCACCGAATTTTGTGATAAATGACTAGATCCACCACCATCAATTTCTCTTATAATTCTTTTTCCATTAGCAACTACAGTTACGCGAGAGCCAATGCCATTTGCTTCAGAATCCAAACCCTTAAGAGCAACTTTTAACCAATTACCTTTTTCTAGATCATTTCTAAAAAGTCGCGTGGTAGATGCTATGGGGTAATTTAAAATAGGTTGTTGATTTACCACTAGTAAATCCATATCACCATCATTATCCATGTCAAATATTACTGATCCTCTACCAATTCCATAATCGTTAATGGCTAATTCCCTTCCTTTTTCAGTAAAAGTATTGTTGTTATTTTCAAAATAGAAATTGCCCATAGGTGTACAATTCGGATTCAGGTCTCCGTTAGAAACAAACAGATCTAAATCTTCATCATGATCAAAATCTGCAAAATTCGCACCCCAACTAATCGCTAAGTTATAAGTACCTAATTCTTTTGCCTTGTCAACAAACGGTTTACCAATACCTTGGTTCTCCATTAGCATATTGAACTTGATGTTGGTAATATAATAATCCATCCACCCATCACCGTTATAATCGCCAACAGCCGCACCCATGGCGTTAATTTTCAAGTCCATCTCGGTTTCCTTGCTGGCATCATCAAAATGGTCATCAGGATACTCATTTCGGTATAGAAAATTAGGAACAGCTTTATAACCAAAATCTTGATTTACCAATAGATCTTGGTCATTATCATTATCATAATCGGTAAAAACCCCACCAAAACCAAAACCTTTATGCCCTAAGCCATATTCATCATACACGTTTTGGAAACTTTTACCTCCTTTATTTTCTAGTAAATAACTTCTAGCTGTTTGGTTTGCGCTAACTATGGTAGCATCTTTTATAATACCCAATTTGCCTGTAAATTCTTGAAAATAATTACCTACAAATAAATCAGGATATCCATCTGCATTAAAATCACCAAAACTTGGTCCTGTACTGAAGGAGTTTAAGTCCTCTAAGCCATATTCATTCGTAACATCTTTAAAGGTGGAATCTCCATTATTTAAGAAGAGTAAATTTTTTGCCCTTGGTATAACGCTTTTACCATCGGTAGTAGTAATGGTCGTGATGAACAAATCTCTATATCCATCTTTATTAATATCGGCACTTACGACACCTTGGGTAACATATTCATTGGTAATTTGTAAACCAGAACCATCAAAAATATCTTTGAAAGTACCGTCACCATTGTTAAGGTATAGTCGGTCAGATTTTATACCACTCGTTATATATAAATCTTCGTAACCGTCATTATTGACATCAAAAACGGTAACACCACCGCCAAACGTACCTTCATAGACTTCGTATTGGTGAGCGATACCAGCAGCTTCTGATACATCGGTAAAGGTTTGTTGCGCATAGCTCATCAATCCGAATACCAGAAAGAAAATGCTACTGCTTATTTTAATAAGGGCTGAATTATTTTTTATCATTGTTCTTCCATTCAAGAGCATAAACGTTTTTTGCAATTTCCACTCCTTTTTCTAAACCTACTTCGTTGTCTAATTGTGTGTGTATACCGCCATAAAATCTAGAATCTGCAGTTTCTAATGCGGCATCCCAAAAGGTATCGAATGACCGAATTACAAAATCGGTTTCTTTGAGTTCGTCGCGTTCTCTGCCTTCATGAGCTTTATCTGTAAATGTAAATTCTTTTCCGAAGTTATGCTCTAATACTGTGGCGGCTGCTGCCGCTTGAATCGCGTGCCCAGATGGAAAGGAAGGAAAAGGTGGGTCAGGCCAGAAAGATTCCCATTCTTCATCAATATATTTTGGTACAAATGTGTTTGGTCGTTCTGTAAAAAACTGATATTTCCATTTCCAGCAATTCACGAAAGCATCTGATACTGCCATCCCTACTTGAGCATAGATTTTGGCACTTTCGATAAGTGAGATATCATGCCCATCTATAGCTAAGGTGGCAAAATAATAAGAATGCCCTGGTGGCGTAAAACTAACATCTGGATCATCGCCCCACCAAATAGCAGCTTCTTTTTCTAGCTGTGTCAATTCTAAATCTTTCAGATATACATTTTCAAACTGCTTGTAATATGGAGAACCAACAGTTGTATCATACGGAATCATCTTTGGGTCTTCGAGTTCTTTATTTGTGGACGCAAAAGTTCTATTTTCTCCCCAATGTGGGTGTAATGGATGGTGGCTGAACGATTGAGCGAATAATGGAGGTTTCCAAGAACCTGGTCGTTCTGGGTGTACCATAGTTTTGTCAAAATTTTTCAAATACCCTCTATGTCCGCCATCTGTTTTTGACCATTCGAAGATAGTTTGTGCTACAGATTTACCAAAAGCCACAGAACGGGAAACGGTTTCTTTATCTAATCCGTTTTGAAATTGTGTAAATATTACTTGTTCAAGGGAGTCAATTTTTTGAATATTTTCTTCGGATGTTTGAACGTAAATATTCTTTAAAATTTCTGATTGCCCGGCATTTAATGCTAGTACCCAATTATATTCTTTTGAATCATCTGCAATAGGAAGCTTATCTAAATCCTTTAATTGCCCATTCATTGAATTATAATCAGAAAAACCTGGTACAATAGCCTCATACATGGTAAGACCGGTATAGCCAAATGCTCTAGATGCAAAAGTGGGGGAATTCGAGGGTGTATATCTGGTAATGAACAAGGTCATATTTGCCCATTCTAAAGCAACTTCTTTATCACTCATTTTTGACTGCTCTTTTGTAGAACATGCCATTATAAGCAGTAGCAACAACAGTATGGTAGAAATTCTTATAAGTGTTTTATTTATGGTACTAGTCATCGTTAAATTAAGAGCTATTTTAAAAGTTTATAGGTTTCAGTTGCTGCGCCGTAACTAGTCAATATAAGTTCATCATTTATCAATATTGCATGGGTATTGCTTCCTTTTATTGATAGTCCAGATTTTGGTTGCGATACATATTTAAAAGTACCGTCGCCGACACCTAAAAGTACTGTGCCGTAGTTGGCATCAAACTTCCCTATTCTAAGTTTATAAAAATCATTGTTGCCTAAAAGTAGCAAATCTACAATCCCGTCATTGTTGAAATCTGAACTTATAATTTCTGAAACGGGGGCGTATTGCGATTCAACAGGTAATGGTATGTTTTGGTATTTGCCATTTGAGTTGCTCATTAAAACGGTAGTTTTTTGATGTGTTATGGTTAGTTTATTGGCCTTCTGCAATTCGGTTTCAGTGAAAATGTCTTTTAAAGTTGCATTGGCGTATTTTTCATAACTATTAAACTGTTGTCGTTTACCTGAAAGTTGACCTAGCAACTCATCTCTTGTGATATAGGGGTAACTAGTACCATCCATATAAAAATTCAAAATAGGATCTACAGAACCATTATTGTCAAAATCTGAATAATACAATTCAGCGGGAGTATCGTTGCTCAATTTAAATTGAGTATTGCTACCTATATTACCTGCAATTATATCTGGTTTGCCATCTTTATTAAGGTCAGTTATCTGCAGACTTGTCCATAATCCAGATAAAGGCTCTTCAAAAAACTGATTGGTTTCATTAATTAATTTACCATTTTTATTGAGGTAAATAGAAATAGGCATCCATTCACCAACAACTATTAAATCATCGATTTGGTCACCGTCCATGTCTGCCCATACGGCATCGGTGGTCATCCCTAAATTTTTCAGTTCTGGCTGAATAGCATCGGTCTTGTCCGTAAAATTTCCTTTGCCATCATTTATTAGAATATAGCTTCTAGATGATTCAGGAAAACGGCCGGGAGTAATAGATCCACCAACGAATATATCTAAAAAGGTATCATCGTTCACATCTGAAAAAGCAACTGAACCTGTGTTTGTTGGTATACTTGGTAAGGCAGATTCAGATTTTACAAAATTACCTTTGCCATCACCTAAATAAATTCGGTCTTGTAATAAAGGGTCATTTTGGGCAAAGTTATGGTAGCCGCCACTAGCAATGTAAATATCTAAATTACCATCATTATTTACATCAAAAAGTGCGAAGTCTGAATCGAAGCTTTCTTTGTCTACATCAAAACTAGCATTGACTTTTTTAGTAAATTTCTTAGGGTTGGTCTGAAAAAATATGGTTGTTGCTTGCCCAATGCCACCACCAATGATAATATCTTCTAATCCGTCATTATTAATATCTCCCTTCGCCATTGGCGGACCGTCATGAGATACTTGTTTTAATAAAAGTGATTGCCTTTTAAAGTCATTTACTGATGATGATCGGTGCTGGTAATTAATAGCACTTGCGACCTTTGAAAATAAGACTTCTGATTTGTCTTTTACTAAAACTGATTTTTTCGCATTACCTTCTTCAAGTACCAATAATTGATTTGTAGAAACTTGTGTGAGGGTTTCTGTGTTACCCGAATTCCAATTAATTACTAGGGAATCTATTGTAGTATTATCAGCCAATCCAAAATGTAAAATGGGCGAAACAGTTGATAGATAACCTTGAGTAGGCATCTGTTCAATTATTTGTGTTTCTTCATTACTGAAAATACTTACTTTAGAACCAATACCATTTGTATTTTTATCACTTCCTTTAAGTTCTATACTCAAATAATTATTGGTTTCATTTGGCGAATCGTTTCTGTAAATAAAAGCGGGTTTATTAATGTTATTTACCACCAAATCCAAATCACCATCATTATCTAAATCGGTATATATGGCTCCGTTACTATTTGCGGGTTGATCTATTCCAGCACTTTTAGTATTGTCTGTAAAATTTACGCCGTCTTTATTGCTGTAAAAGAAATTGGTTAGGTTAGAGGCTGGCATTTCTTTTATGAGTTCAAGAACATCTTGTCGTTGTAACCTGCCTTTAGATTGAACGTAACTATCCATGTAGTTGATGAAATCTAAATTGGTGTAATCTCTAAAATATCCGTTAGAAATAAACAAATCTTTAAATCCGTCATTATCAAAATCTGCAAATAGAGGAGCCCAACTCCAATCTGTATTTGAGATACCTGAAAGTTGTCCAATTTCACTAAAGGTATCATCGCCATTGTTCAATTGTAGCATGTTTCGCATATACTGATGATGAAATCCGCTTCTTATATTTAAATCGAATTTTTCATAATTATCCGGAGATAAAAGTAGCTTTTGGCGTTTGTTATCTTTTGGCAACATATCTAAAGTGAAAATATCTTGTAGGCCGTCATTATTAATATCCGCCACATTATTTCCCATAGAGAAGTGACTTATATGTCCCATTTGGCTGCCCAATTGGTCTGTAAATGTTCCGTTTTGATTATTAATGTACAAGTAATCTGGCACGGTGTAGTCATTAGAAATGTAGAAATCTTGCCATCCGTCGTTATTGATGTCACTTATTGCAATACCTAATCCGTAGGTTAAAGCAGAACCGCTAACGCCTGCTTTTTCGGTAATGTCGTAAAATTTATTATCTCTTTGTTCAAATAGGCGAGTACCTTGAAACGGGTCGTCTTTTTTTAAAAATGCTTTTGTACTAACTTCATTTAATACTGGTAATGATTTCGGATTATGGTTTAGTAACAGCATGTCTAAATCGCCATCTTTATCATAATCAAAAAAATAACCTTGGTTGCTGAATGCAGCACTTGCCAAACCATATTCTTCAGCTTGCTCTTTGAAAATAGGAATGTTATTATCGTCGTTACCTTGATTGATAAAAAGTTGATTTTTACGCTTAGCATCTGGTAATGCTCCTGAATAACATAGGTATAGGTCTAATTTACCATCACCATTTACATCTGCAGAAGTAATGCCTGTTTTCCAGGGTCCTGGTCTGCCATTGACTTTTGAAATTGCGGTTACGTCTTTAAAAGTAAAATCGCCTTCATTTAAATAGAACTTATTTTCAGCCATATTAGAGGTGAAATATAAATCTTGTAATCCGTCATTATTAAAGTCTCCTGTAGCTACGCCACCACCATTATATAAGTATTCATATACCAATACATTAGCATTTAGCCCCTCTTTTAATGTGTTCTGAAAAGTTACGTTCGTTTCACTGTCAGATAACAGTGTAAATAAAGATGGTTTTTCTGGCTTATCTATAGTAGCCGTTACTTCATCTTTTTTAGACTTTTCTGTACAGCTTTGAAGAAGTGTACATATAATAAGAAAATAGAGAGTTAGATTTTTTGTCATTTGCTTAAAAGTAAAAGATCTATCCCAAAAGGGGATAGATCTTTAAATTAACTCAATTTAAACTTAACTAATAACCCGGATTCTGAATCAATAGGTTATTTCTGTTGATTTCATCTCTACTAATAGGCATGAAATACATTTTGTCATCCCAAGTTCTAGTTTCATTATCATTATTATCAACAACGGTATAGGTGTAATCATATACTGTTGTGTCATATTGATAAGGAGCTCTTGGTGTAGCACCTGCTTTAAGGGCTGCGGTAACTTTCATTACTTTAATACCTCTACCCAATGTTTGGTCAGCGATCATCCATCTTCTGGCATCATGGTATCTATGCTCTTCATAAGCTAATTCAACCCTTCTTTCGTTGATATAGTCTTCTAAAAGCTCAGTGCCTGATGATTCAATTGCTGGCATACCTGCTCTATAACGAATCTTGTTCAGCCAATTTCTAGCTTCACCTTCATCACCAAGTGCAATCGATGCTTCTACATAATTCAATATAACTTCAGTATAACGAATAAACGGCCATGGCACTACCTGTGCACTTGATTGATTGTCTACTAATGATGGATCTGAATCAATAAATTTACGAACGTAATATCCTGTTCTACTTCCATTCCAGTTTTCAATTGGAGAATCACGCATGTCAACACCTGCAATAATTCCGCCACTACCATCTGCATAAGTACCTGTTTGAATTTCATTGTAAGGATCAATAGCAGCTACATCATCTGGTCTTGGTTTCCAAGCAGCACCGTCGTAAAGAACAGTTGCAGTCAATCTTGGGTCTCTGTTGTCATAAGGAGCAGCAGCGTGCTCAGGATTGCTCCAATCGAAATCAGAACCATCCATCATTTGGTAATCATCTACCAATTGTTGAATAGGTGTATTACCTGCCCAGTTATGGTAACCGTTTGGACCGTTATTAATCCCTTGGTGAATACCACCTAAAGGCCAGTTACTCTCAGCTGTAAATAATGGTGAGTGTGTTCTTTCAAATAAAAGTTCAGATCTTGCAGCAGCATCACCAACAGCACTTCCACCTCCCATAGCAATGGAGATATAAGTCTGTTCAGCTTCTTCTGCAGATGCAGGCGCTGCTAAATCTAATTTGTAACCAGTTGTTGCATCTAATACTGCCTTGGCTGCAGTTTTAGCTAACGTCCATCTAGCATCTCTATCGCCAGAAGTGTAAGCAACTAATTCTAGATTTGAGTAACCACCCAATGTTGCCGATTTTGCGCTAGCTGTAGGGCCGTCGCGTAAATCACTTGCTGCATATGTAAGTACTCTAGATTTTAAACCCATAGCACTTAACATTGATGCTCTACCAGGTGTAACGTCTTTACCGTCTAACAATGAAATTGCTTTGTCTAAATCATCAGTTACGAAAGTTACGTTCTCAGCGTATGTTCCTCTAGCTATTGTATAGTCGTCGTCAAGACCATAAGGAGCATCTATTAATGGTGCACCACCATAAAAGCGCATTAGTTGATGATAGTAATAAGCTCTTAAAAAATGAGACTCACCTAGTAATCTATCTTTTAGTGCTTGGTCATCAAAAGCAGCATTTGGTAATTCTTGTATTGCGATATTCGCTTTACGAATAGCTAAATACAACTCGTTCCATTGCGGAATGATATTTACATTCCCCGTACCTGACGGTGAAAGTGAACCTTCGTTAATTACATTAACCCCTCTACCAGAGTGGGTAAACATTGCTTCGTCCGTTAATGAAGATAAACCCTCTTCCTCAAATCCTCCATAGCCTAGAGATGAGTACACATTAAATACAAAAGCTTCTGATAAAGCCCCATCTGCCCAAGTAGCATCTGCGGAAATTGCATCTAATGGTGAAGTTTCTAAAAAATCTTCATTACACGAAATAGGTACTAACGCTAGCGTTAGTAAGCCTAAGAGTACTAATTTTCTTTTTTTCATGATTTTTTTTTAAAATGTTAAACTAAAACCTGTGTTAATAATTGACTGTTGTGGGTAGAACTGACCACTATTACTAGTCGACTCAGGGTCATAGATATCTTGAGCTGCCCATGTAGCCAAGTTAAGGCCGCTCATGTATACCTTGAATTTAGAAAGTCCGAACTGACTAATCATTTCTGACGGGAAATTATATGCTAGTTGAACATTCTTAAGTCTTATATAATCTTTACTAAAAAGGTTATATGTATTATTTCCATAATCACCACCTGTATAATACGTATCTCCTCGACTTGCTAGTCTTGGGTGTACACTACTTGGGTTATCTGGACTCCATCTATTATCGTAGCTATACTTTAAGAAGTTACCGATATCTCCAGATTCTGTTTGAATGAATAATTTGGCACCTGTTGCACCTTGTAATAAAAGTGAAAGGTCAAAATTCTTATAAGAAGCATTGAAGGTAACACCAAAGTTGAAATTAGGATTGATGCTGTTTGTTAGTCTTACTTGATCTAAATCATTAATAGCACCATCACCATTAACATCTTTAAATTTCATGTCACCTGGTTCTAATTGAGGCTTAACAGCACTATAGTCTAATGTATTTGCGCTTACGGCTGCTTCATCAATGAACACACCATCTGACTCATATACTAAGTACGAACCAATTGGCTTTCCTTCTTGTAATTGATAGTCTGGAGCTCCAGGAATTTCATCTAAAAATTCAACACTGTTTTGAGCATAACCACCATTTACACCTACATCCCACTTAAAACCATCAACACTACCGCCGAAATAGTTTAAAGCAAATTCAAAACCTTCATTATTTACCTTACCAGCATTAACTGGAGGTAAAAGGGCAGAAATACCTGAAGAACCTGGTGTAGAACCTGTTTTCTGAATTAGAATTTGATCACGTTTGTTTAAAAAGTATTCTAAGGTGAAACTCAATTTGCCATCAAGCACTATACCATCTAAACCAATGTTATAGTTTTTAGCACGCTCCCAAGTAAAGCTTGGGTTAGCCAATAAGTTTTCGAATAATGTAGTTTGTACTTGACCATTTACAGGGTACTGTCCGAACTCATAAATAGACTGATATGCATATTCCTGTAATTCGTCATCTGTAATCTCGCCATCACCATTGGAGTCAAAAGAAACTTGATCGTTACCCATTTCACCGTAAGAAGCTCTAAGTTTTAAGTAACTGATTGAATCTACATTGAACCAATCTTCGTTATTAATGTTCCAACCAAGTAATAAACCTGGGAAGAAACCGAAACGATCATCACCTGGGAAGATGTAAGAACCATCAACTCTCCAAATAAATTCAGCCAAATATTTTTCTTTGTAGTTGTACTGAGCACGACCATAGTAGCCTAAACGAGTTCGGTTATATCCATAACCATCTGTTTCTTGTGCAATTTCACCACCAACGCCAAGTTGATCAACTGCCGTAGAAAGATAATTTCTTCTAAATGCTGAGAAAAACTCACCTTGAAAATTTTCACGTGTAATACCTGCTAAAAGACCAATGTTATGATCTTCACCAATGGTTCTATCATAAGTTAATATACCAGTAAGGTTAGTGTTTAGTACATTATTAGATGATTGTAATAATCTTGCGTCTGTAAAATTTGAACGAATAGATCCGCTTAGTTCAGGAGTTCCTGTTGCAATGTAGTTTGCACGGTCTAATGAATAAAGTGTCCATGGTGTTTGCCATAATTTTCTACGTAACTGGCTTTGATCTACACCTGCGGTTAAATTTAATTTAAGACCTTCAACCCATGGGTTCGTAATATCAACCGAACCAGTAAATTGTAGGTAATCTGTAGGTTGTTTGTCATAACCAGTAGCATTGGTTGTAACAACAACTGGTTGTTGACCATTTTCAATATCAGGTCCTGGTAATCCGTTTGGCCATATTGCAGGTTCATTTGGTCTACCTCTCATTAACATTCTAAAAATAGCACCTGCACCTTCAGTAGGGAAAGTTCTATCTTCCTTCCTGTATGACATGCTCAACTTTGTAGAAATGTAGTCGTTAATTCTAGCATCGGTATTTAATCTAAAATTATATTGCTGATACCTGTTAGCAGAATTCTTATAGATAGCACCTTGATCAGAATAGCCTAAAGAAGCATAATATTTTAAATCTTCATTACCACCACTAATAGATAGATTGTGTCTTTGTTGTTCTGCCCAATCTTTAAAAGTTGCACCGAACCAATCTGTGTCTGGGTATAACCATGGATCTGCACTAGTTCTATAGTTGTTAATTGTCTCTGGACTAAAAGCTGCATTTACAGTTTCTGCAGGGCTGCTGCCAGGTATTGTATAGCTACCAGAATTTTGAAATGCAGTATTTGCTGTACCCCATTGCGATGCTGGTATGTTACTATTGTAAATTGCCAGTTCGTTCATTATGGTTTGGTACTCTACAGCACTAGCCATTTCTGGAGTTCTTGTCGGTCTTGTAAGTCCGAAATCGGCTTTGTAGTTTATTTGCATTTTGCCAACTTTACCAGTTTTAGTGGTAACTATAATTGCACCGTTTGCAGCTCTTGCTCCATATATTGCAGCCGAAGCATCTTTAAGTACAGAAATATTAGCAATGTCATCTGCATTAATACGACCTATACCACCATCTCTATCTGGTATACCATCAATTACAATTAATGGTTGGTTGTTACCCAAAGTGTTTGTACCACGAATGCTAATAGTAGATTCGTCATTACCAGGCTCACCACTGGTTTGTACGATTACTACCCCAGGTAGTCTACCTGCCAGCGAGTTCGATACACTAATTGCGGGCGAACTTTCTAGAACGGGACCTTGTACCGCAGTAACTGCACCTGTTACAGTTGCTTTTTTCTGTGTACCATAACCAACGACAACTACTTCGTCTAGGTTGGCAACGTCTTCTTCTAGAGAAACGTTGATGGTACTTTTGTTATTTACGGGTACTACAACAGCTTTAAAACCAATATAGCTAAATCGTAAACTAGAATTGCCATCATCGATGGTGATGGTAAAATTACCGTCAAAATCTGCTTGTACTCCCGTTGTTGGGTTATTTGCATCAATGACAGATACACCCGGTAACGGCATGTTGTCTGAGGCTGATGTAATAGTACCTGAAACAGTTGTTTGTGCGTGGAGACTGGTCAAGAGAAATCCACTAAAAAATAAAATCATCGTTAAGCCTACATGATTTCGAATCATGGAAAACTTAGGAAAGTTTTTTTGATAATTCATAAAGTTAGTTGTTACAGTTGTTAGTTATTGTTGTTGGCATTGGAATCATAATCTCATGGAAGCATTTTGAGATAAAAAGACTATGATACACTATGCTACTATAGACAAATATATAAATTAATGTTAATTTAATAAATTTTGCTTGTATATATTTAGAATATGATATTTGAAATACAAAATATTAAGGATCTGTTATCGTTAACATTTTATTAGGAGTCCCTATTTGTAGGGGTTTTCGTTTGGATATGATTTTTTTTCAATCAAAAAAAATTTTTAAAAAAGTTTCGCTTGAAAGCTTAACTTCATTTTTAATTACGCCTAATCACAGATTTATTATTAATTCTTCTTTGCTGAATTACCGTTTGAGAGTGAAGTTGAAAATGGTAAAATTTTGGTATATTTTATTAAATTGTATATTGACGGCTCTTAATTTGATTATAATTTATGCCGGTTATTAGTAGAATTTTAAATCTAACCCACAATAATAACCTTACAAAACACGAGCAATTGGTTCAGGGAGTTATTGAATCAATTGAAGGAGGAGAATTGACCGTCGGTGACCGCTTACCTTCTATAAATATTATGGTCGAAGAAATTGGTTATGCTCGAAAAACTATTTTTAAAGCCTATGAAGAACTTAAAAATAGGGGCTTAATTGAGTCTAGACAATTAAAAGGGTATTTTGTTATTAGCCAAGCAACTAACATTACTAAAAGAATGGCGTTGTTGTTGTTCGCTTTTCAAAGTTATCAAGAAGAATTTTACAAAACCTTTCGAAAAGAGATGGGTAAACGTTTTCAAATCGATGTTTTTTTTCATCATAATAATCCGACCGTTTTCGAGACTATTATGACCAATATTAACGGTAAATATGGAATGTATGTTGTCGCGCCTATTCAAAATCAAAAAACTGCTCAGTTACTGCAGAATATTGAGCCTAAAAAATTACTGCTAGTAGATCGTTATTTGAATTTAGGAAAGTCTTTTTCTTATATTTCTCAAGAATTCGAAGATGTTATTTATTCTTCTTTGGTGCAATTGCTTCCTGAAATCAAAAAATATAATAAGATTATACTTTATTTTAATGAAGAGAGTGATTATTCTCCCTTAACCATTAAAAAAGCTTTTGAGAAATTTTTAAAGGAGTTTTCAATCGATGGTGTAGTTAAAGAGAACTATACTATCGGTTCTGCTACTAAGGGCAACCTTTATTTTGCATTAGGTGATACTATTCTATGGCATATTTTACGTGATTCTGTGCGTAAAAAGTTAGTGATCGGAGAGGATATCGGTATACTTTCACAGAATGATAATGTTTCGAAAGAGATTGTTTTTGGTGGTATTACTACTATTTCTACAGATTTTAATGAAATGGCCAAGGCAGCAGCTAGACATATAAAAAATGAAAGTGTTACTCAGGTAATTATGCCATCAAGGTTAATTAAACGCGCTTCTTTATAACATTATTCTACTTCAATTTAACGCTGAGGTTAGAATCTTAATTTTCTTGATTATAATAGGGTTTAGAGATTTGTTCCTTCGAGAGTAAAAAGGGGGTAATTCAATCTTATTTGTTCTATTTTTGAAAAAAATTGCGAGGAATGCATACTATTACTGAATATAGAGAAGAGTTTATTGCGTATTTGGACTCAATGAAAATTACAAAGGAACCTAGAAACCTTTATGAGCCCATTACTTATATTCTTGGTTTAGGTGGAAAGCGCTTAAGACCGGTTCTAGTATTAATGACTGCTGAGATTTTTAAAGGTGACTTTAAAAAAGCTTTAGATGCTGCAGTAGCTATTGAGGTTTTTCATAATTTTTCTTTAGTACATGATGATATTATGGATGATGCTCCTGTTCGTAGAGGGCAAACTACCGTTCATGAAAAATGGGATATAAATACTGGTATTCTATCTGGTGATGCGATGTTAATTATGGCGTATCAGCTTTTTGAAAACTATGAGCCTAATGTATTTAGAGATCTTGCCAAATTGTTTAGTAAAACAGCATTAGAAGTTTGCGAGGGTCAACAATACGATGTCGATTTTGAAACAAGAGACGATGTAATGTTACCTGAATATTTAAAAATGATCGAGTACAAAACTGCTGTTCTTGTTGCTGCAGCTCTTAAAATGGGAGCTATTGTTGCCGGTGCTTCAGATACTGCGCAAGAACAAATGTATAATTTCGGATTAAATCTTGGTATTGCCTTTCAATTGCAAGATGATTATTTAGATGTATTCGGGGATCCAGAAACGTTCGGTAAACAAGTAGGTGGCGATATTATTGAGAATAAGAAAACGTATTTATATCTAAAAGCTTTGAATTCTGGTTCTGAAATAATGAAGCAAGAATTAGAGCATTTATACTCTATTCAGCCAAAAGAATCAGAATCTAAGATTAAGGCTGTACGCTCAATTTTTGAGAAAACAGAAGCCGATAGGGCGACTAAAGTTGCTATTTCAGACTATACCGCCAAGGCATTTGAAGTATTGGATGAAATGGAGATAGAGCAGGAAAACAAAGATTTGTTAAAACAATTCGGCGAAAACCTTATGAATAGAACGGTTTAAAATAACCTTCTAAACAACGCTTTTATAAATGGAGCTTTCGGACAAGAATTTATGTAAATGATATCTTCTTTTAAACTTGTTTTTTCATCAAGAAATTTAAATACCATTTGCGGTTTTAAAGATTTAAAAATAGATTCGAAAATGGCATGTCCGTTACCATTATTATGATGTAAAACATCTAAAAAGAGCATATCATAAAACCAGAACTTATTTTTTAAATTCAGTTTTTGAAGCGGCTTACCTTGTTTTATAAGTTCAATTAATTTCGGAATCTTATTTGCAGTACTCATTAAAGTGTAGCCTGTGCTTGGTTTTGCCCATCCGCCTGCGGTACCTATATATCTAATTCTTTTGGTGTGGTGTTCTCGAAAGTCATACGCTGTCATTGGTATGCTACCCGCTTCTTTTTCAATAATCTCATAAGTTTCGCATTTAAAACGATCTTTTATATATGCTGTTATAGCAGCTTCATATTCAGCTTTTCGTAATAATTGTTCTGAGAACAAGGTGTATTCAATTAACGCGGTGTCATTTGAATAGGGTAGTACATACATAAAACGGGTATTTCCTTTTTGAGGGATGGAAAAATCCATGTAAGTAACTTCATTGGCATTGAAAATAGGCTTTTCAGTTTTAATCACCCATCCCACAAAATGCTGCTGCAATACCGGATATTTTTTTTGCCCAGTTGCCATTTTATAGTCAAAAAGGCTATTGAATATGTACTTGCCAGAATACGTGTTATTCGTAGTTTTTACAGTAACCTCGGTGGCGGACTCATTTAAGTCTACCATACCTTCTTGAACAAAAGTGATGTTCGATGATTCTTTTATTCGACCTAGGTAATGATTGTAAAAATCAATACTGCGAATCATTTTATAAGAATACGGATTGATATCTGTTCTTTTTAGAATGTCTTCACCTTGAAAGTGAATAGAATGCCATCTTTTATGGATAATAGCTTCAAACTGACCATCGCCCTCTTCCCAAAAACACCATGTTCTATCATTACTATTTTTGGGATCTTTGTCAAGAATCAATATCTTTTTATGATCAAAAAACGAATCATTAAGCATGGCATCAGCTAGTAATAAACCAGATGCACCTGCTCCAATAATGATATAATCGTATTCGTTCATGATTTTTTGAAACTTTGCTCAGTGTACAAATGCTGAGAATCTCAAAAATACGAAATAGCAATTGTCTTTTGTGCTTAATTCAAGGTGTAACGTAACCCAAAAAATGATCTTATACCTTGGTTTGGTCCATATACATATGAAGGGTCAAAAGTCAACCCATTTGGGTTGTTTGGTGTGGCTACAGCATTGCCATTAGTATCAAAAGTAACTTCTTTATCAAATGGATCGTTTGCACGTGCTATTATAAACGGATTTCCTCTATTTGGGGTCCAATCTAATAAGTTTTTCACTCCGCCATAGAATTCAAAATTCTTTAAACCATCATAAGTGAATTGAATGTTTTGAATACTCCATGCCGGTGAAAAATCGCTTCTAGGGTCGTTTTCGCCTAAAGTAGGTAAACGCATTGGTCCGTATAAATTTCCTGTATAATCAATGTTTACATCCCAAGTGCGAATATCATAACTAACACTCCAGTTTGCAGAATAACTTTCTGTAAGAATTTGCCTTTCTTTTACTCCGTCTTCAGTATTGCTCACATTCTGTAAAGTACCACCTAGCATGAATTTTAAACCGTTGTAAAATGAAACATCTACATTAGCGCTCACTCCTTTTGAAATAGAGGTGCCGTTTAAATTATCATATATAATCTGATTTGGGTTTGTATCGTAATCAGGGATAATTACATTCTGAAAATTTGTATAAAATACAGAGGCATCTAAACTTACAAAAGTGCCATTGTCACCATAAATTTTCTTCAAATAATTTAGGTTTACATTAAATGAACGTTCTGGTTTTAATTCTTCGGCAATAATAACATCTCGCGAGCCAGTAAGAGCCGCATGTTCTTCTGTAAATAAGTTTACTACTCTAAACCCAGTACCAGCGTTTAAACGAATAATATCATTGTCAGTGAATTTAAAACGATATGCTCCTCTGGGCGTAAAAATGTTACCGTGGCGGTCGTCATAGTCGTATCGACCACCTAATAATAAAGAGTGCTTTTTATTTAAGGCTATTTCATCTTGTACAAAAATACTCGGTATTAAAACTTCGTCTGGCTGATTACCATCAGTACTCAACGTAGCTGGTGTATTGTCATCGTAGTAATTGTAACGTAAGGCAGTACCTGCTAAAAGACTGTGCTTACCAACAGTTTTGTCCCATGTTAATTGAGTAAACCCTATACGTTGATCAGCTAAATAGGGAACATCGCCGTAAACAGAATTTTGTTTATGATCATTATATGAAAATGAAAGCATTAATTGCTCTTCTACCGGTAATTGATATTTACCTAAAACTTCCCATCTACGGGTGTAAATACTTTCTCCATAAATTTCATCTCCACCTCTAAAGTCGGGAGTCCATTGCATTTCGCCACCCCATCTATCTTCGTAAAAAAAGCGCCCGGCTAAAGAAAGAATACGTGAGTTTTTTCTAGTAAAATTCCATTTTTGAAAGACTGAAATTCGGTCTTGTAAGGTTAGGTCGGTAAAATTATCTCCATTATTATCTATTGGGTTATCAAATTTAAAATAGTTTACTCCTAAGAGCACATTAGTCTTTTTGCCAATATTGAATTTAGTGCCAACATCAAGGTTGAATTCTCCCCAAGAGGTAACAAAACTATCCGCGAAAAAATCAGGTGCAGACAGGTTATTTTTTGTGATGATATTAATGAGTCCGCCAACGGCTTCACTTCCATAAAGTGTAGAGGCAGGACCTTTCACTACCTCAATTTGTTCAATAAGCGAATTTGGTATACCAGATAATCCATAAACAGTACCTAGGCCACTTACAATAGGCATACCGTCAATAAGCACCAATGTGTACGGACCTTCTAAACCATTAATATGAATATCACCTGTATTACAGACATTGCAATTTATTTGTGGGCGAACACCGTTTACATTTTGCAAAGCTTCAAAAATACTAGCCGTTGGGTTTTTCTTAAAGAATGTGGGTTTGTATACTTCTACAGGAACTGGACTCTCTAATCTACTTACAGGTTTTAATGTACCGGTAACGACCATTTCATCTAACGATTCGGTAGAGGGTGATAAGCTGATATTAACAATTTTGTCTTCGCCTTCGGCAATTGTAATTGTTTTGTAATATTTCTCAAAGCCAATGTTAGAAGCTATAAGTGTGTATTTTCCTGATGGAATGTTTTTTAAAGTGTACTGCCCATTTTCATCTGAAGCAGTACCTATTTCGGTTCCCTTCAAGTAAATATTTACATAGGCTTCTGAACCGTCTTTTGATGAAGCAGTGCCAGATATCGTAGAATTTTGCGCGCTTATGATACCGAAAGATAAAATAGAGCAAGCGAAAAATATTATTTTAATCATCTAAATTTAATTTTAGACAAATCTAAATAATTGTTTTTATGTATAAAAATGTATTTTTGTGTTTATATTGTTTTAACATGACATTATCTGAAGAAGATTACATAAAAGCTATTTATCATTTAAGCGAGTTCAATAGTACCTCTGTTGCTACCAATGCAATAGCCGAGCAGATGAAAACGAAGCCGTCGTCGGTTACCGACATGATTAAAAAGCTGGCTGAAAAGTCTTTGGTGAACTATAAAAAGTACCAAGGTGTATCGCTTTCAGAAGAAGGTAGGTTGGTAGCACTCTCTATCATTAGGAAACATCGTTTATGGGAAGTATTTTTAGTAGATAAATTAAATTTTTCTTGGGATGAGGTGCATGTAGTGGCTGAACAATTAGAACATATAAAGAGCGATGCTTTAATAGATAAATTAGATGCCCATTTAGGATTTCCAAAAGTGGATCCGCACGGAGACCCGATACCTAATAAAGACGGAGTATTTACTAAATCTGTAAAGAAATTAATTAGCGAATTACCTGTTGGTAGTCAAGGGGTTTGTGTTGGGGTCAATGATTCTTCGGCAGCTTTTTTGAAGTTTTTAGATAAGAATAAAATTGCCTTGGGCGATACTTTTAAAATATTGGAAATTGAAGAGTTTGATGGTTCCGTAACTATTTCTACGCGGTCAGGGTCTATCAGAATATCCAAACAAATTGCAACAAATTTATTTTTAGAGATAGTAGATGAAGAGTAGTTTTTAACTGATTAATTTTTAAAATTATGGATGAAATTATAGCGTATTTTGAATCGATAGACCCAGTGTTGGCTGCGTTTTATGCGACATTATTTACTTGGGGACTAACTGCAGCCGGTGCTGCTTTGGTTTTTCTCTTTAAAACAATGAACCGTGCTGTTTTAGATGGTATGTTAGGTTTTACTGGTGGAGTGATGGTTGCGGCTAGTTTTTGGAGCTTATTGGCACCTGGTATTGAAATGAGCCCAGGTGAAGGATTCGTAAAAGTGATACCTGCAGCGATTGGTTTCTTTCTAGGAGCCATGTTTATTTTCGGATTGGATAAAATTTTACCGCATTTACATATTAATTTTAAGGAAAGTGAAGCAGAAGGGGTAAAGACGCCTTGGCACAGAACCACTTTGTTAACCTTAGCGATTACATTGCATAATATACCAGAAGGTTTAGCCGTAGGTGTTCTTTTTGGTGGTGTAGCCGCTGGTTTTGACGGTGCATCTATTGGTGGTGCTGTTGCATTGGCACTAGGTATAGGTTTACAGAATTTTCCAGAAGGTTTCGCTGTAGCTATGCCGTTACGAAGACATGGTTTAAGTAGAACGAAGAGTTTTATGTTCGGTCAGGCATCTGCACTTGTAGAACCTGTTGCTGCTGTTTTAGGTGCATGGGCAGTCATGACTTTTCAACCTATTTTACCTTATGCGCTTTCATTTGCTGCTGGCGCAATGATATTTGTTGTGGTAGAGGAAGTAATACCAGAAACACAACAAGATAAATACACCGATATAGCTACAATGGGCTTCATTGGCGGTTTCATAATTATGATGACCTTAGACGTTGGTTTAGGTTAGAATTGAAGTGTTTTTGTGATGTAATAATTTAATCCCAATTTTAGCGTTTAAGGCAATAGTATTGTTAACTTGATACTTTAAATTTTTATGCATTCTTCTAAGAAAAATTGGATCTGGACAATTACGTTGATTTTAACGATTATTTTTTGTGCAGCTGTTTTAATGCTTCACGTAAAGAACTGGGTTACTAGTGATAATACTAGTCTTGGTCTACGCTCGGGCTTTTATAACGTTGAAATCCCTTTAAGTGAATTAGATAGTGTGGTATTCGTAGAAAGAATTCCGCCAATGCAGCGTTTACATGGTTTTTCTGCTTTAGAAAAGGAGAAGGGTGTCTTTAGGGAGTTTAAAGATTCTTTGACCGACAAGAAGGTGCATGTGTTTGTAGATAACATCAATCAGAATAAAGTAAAGTTGGTTTATAAAGATTCTAGCTATGTATACTTTAACCTAAAAGATTCCGTTGAAACTGTTCAATTGTTTCAAAAACTTAGCGCTAAAACAGGAGCTTTAAGTGTACCTAATTAGGTGAGAATAAACTAAAATTTAAAAACAACCTTAATGTATTCAATCCTTTTTGGTATAACTATTGAAACTATTTTTGATTTTAAATAGCACCCATGATTAAAAAGAATCTATTTGTATTATTTATCATATCATTAATGTCTACCGGACTTTTCGCACAACATAATGTTAGTTTAAATATTGACGGAGTAGCCTCTGAGAAAGGGAATATCTGTTTTGCGGTATATAATGATGAAGGTTCTTTTTTGAAGTTCGATAAAGTCTACAAATCTGGGTCGGAGAAAGCACTTAAGGGAAAAACATCTTTTGATATTACAGATTTACCAGAAGGTGATTATGCTATTGCTATTTTTCATGATGCCAATGGAAATAAAAACTTAGACACTAATATGCTAGGCATTCCAAAAGAGCAAATTGCTTTTTCAAAAGGGAAAATGAAAATGTTCGGTCCGCCAAAATATAAGGAATGCGTCTTTACCGTAAATTCTAATATGGAGATGAATATTAGTTTGCAATAGAGCTTTCAAATCTTATCAAATATTTCCTTCCCATTAAGTTACTTAATTTTTTATTGATTTGAGTCGAAATAAATCAGGAAATTTAAACTAGAATTTATATTTATCCTCCAATAGTCCAACTATTTGTTGATGAGCTGTAAGTATTGGATTCCCCAAGACCTAATCCATACCAAACAATATAAGTTGAGTCATTTTCTATCTGATAAAAAGCAGGACTGTCCATAGCTTCTTTCAAACCAATTTCTGATATGTTTTTTGGCAATCTTCCATTTTCCTTTTTAAATCTTTCGACCTTTTGAATTAATATATAGGCATGTTCTTCCTTCTCGTCTTTAAAAGTACAGCTGTACATAAACAGAAATAAAACTATTGCTAATATTTTAAAACGTGTTTTCATTTTTAATTGGAGAATATTAGTTTGAATTAATAACTCGTTATTTTAATTACGCCATTAGAAGCCTGGGTGCCATAACCTGCAGCATCTGCGCCAGATAGAATTACTATCTTCTTTACGTTGTAACTATCTATCAGTTCGTTTACAGAATGAAACGAATTTCCGATTACTTGATTATTTAAAACGTATAATGGTTCTTGATTTCCGCCAGAATCGAACGAGTTAGAAGTTTTATTTAAAATGGGAACATTGTTTTGTAGCACTATTCCTGGTTTTTGTCTTATACGTTGTAATAGCGAAATATTGGCTCTATTCTTTTCTCTTAATTCAGTATCTAATGATGATTTGTCTTTGGTTGTACTCTTTGTAGGTCCGCAACTACAACATAGTAGTACGGCTATTAAGCAAAGAGATAGATAGGTTTTCATTTTTGTTGGATAATGGTTTCTGTAATTTATGAATTAAAAGGAGATGACAGTATCTTTGAAATAAAAAAATATGGTTTTAGTAGCGCAATTGGTAGGAGCTTTGTTGGGTTTGTTAGCTATAGTATTTGGTGCTTTTGGTGCACACTTACTTAAGAAAACATTTACAGCTGATCAATTGAATAGTTTTGAAACGGGAGTAAAATATCAAATGTATCACGCGCTATTAATATTAATGCTGAGCTTTAACCTTAATCTAGAAACGGGTCTTGAAAAAGCTATTATCTATTGTCTTATTATTGGAACCATCCTATTTTCTTTCAGTATCTACGGATTATGCATTTCTGCATCCAAAGGAAATAAAATAAAAATATTGGGTCCTATAACCCCTCTTGGCGGACTCTTTTTAGTAGTAGGCTGGGGGTTATTATTCTATAGTTTTATTAAAAACTTGATTTAACTTACTCTGCAGAGGCAGCTGTAAATTCTTTAATTGCTGTATTCGGTTCCATAATAGCATACCCTTCCCAGAAAGTTGGGTCGTATTTAGGCATATAAGTAGGCGATATGGTGTTGTTTTCGGTAAAACCGTCAAAGGTAGCCTGATTAATATTTTCGGACTCAAATACAATCATTTCGTTCTTTTCTGTACTAATAATAACAAAATCCATATCTCCAGCTAATTCGTTTTGCTTATTTCGACCTTTAACGATTTTGTTCTTTTCAATAATTTTTAGTGGTCTTCTAACGCCGACCCGCATACCATTTTCAGATTCATAGTAACGTACACCATAAAAGCCATCTTTACCCTTGTTGTAAATTATTTTCCCCTTGGATAGGTAGTTGTTAGTTGAAATACCCAGTAGACTAAATTTACTAGTAGGTTTAACATTAGAGTAGTCCACTTGTATTACTGCAAAGTCATCTGCATTTACATATAAAGTCCCTTCGTAGTCTGCTGATCCGTCTGGTTTAAAAGAAATTACATAGACCGGGTTATCGCCTAAAAAGGTAAATTCTTGAAGTGTATAATCGTATTTTCTTTGCTTCTCAATAAAATTAAGTTTTGTACCTTCTTGTGTTGGTAAACCACTAAATATTTTTGCTAATTGACCTCTTTTCCAATTACCATAATTTTTTTGCTGCTCTTCTTTACTTTTCTTTTTCTCTTCAAGCTTTTTATTAACAGCTGCTACATCGGTAGAATCCACATCTTCTTCAAAGAGTGTGCTTACTTCATCAGAATCTATCTTGAAGGATAATAAGCCAGATTTAATTTTAAAATAAGAGCCAGGTTTTACGTTTTCTATTAAAATGTCGTTTAATCTTTCTTCGATTTTTTCATAATCAAATTCTGTGCTTTCGTCATATAATTTTGAGGCTTTCAGTAAATTAAATTTTTGTAGTTCTTCGTCATGATTGCCATATAGGTCTCCTACGATTTCAGAATAATAACTATCATTTTTTGGAACCGTAGTAATGATGCTATCTATAAATTGTTGATTCAATACATCGATAGAAGATTTTTTGACCTTAAAATCACTTTTCGTCCAACGATCAAAATTTGATGTTCGGTGAAAAAGTCTTTTTTTCGAGAGATCATTAGAATAGTTCTTTTCTAGATTATCCTCAACGAAATCCATAATCTCATCTGCAGTATAATTCTTGTTAGAGACGATAACTTCTCTTAACTCTATAGCTTTAGGTACAAGTGCAATTTTGGTTGTAGTAAATTCAGAAATGGGTTTAGACAAGGTCTCGTACCCCATTATAGATATAATAAGAGAGTCAGATTCTTTTATGACATCACCGAATACCAAATTGAAACTACCTTCTTCATTCGAAATAGCCCACTTATCTTTTAATTGCACTGAAGCAAAAGGTATAGGTTGTTGGCTAACACTGTCTATGACAGTTGCACTTAAGCTCTGTGCATTGGCGTTAAATAGGTTGAAAATTAGAAATGTGAAAAAAGCTAGAAGAGGTAATTTAGTGTTCATAGATTCGATTATTCTTACGCAATCTAGACGAACCAATGTAAGTAACGTTACAATTTTAGAAACTGTTGTGAACGTTTTAAATAAATTTTAACAAAAATCTAAAGCTTAATGACAGCCGCAACCATCTTGCCCGCAAGCCTTTGAACTCTCTTTTTTGCTAGACCAAATAGATTTTGGAATAAAAAATTTAGTAACTATATAACCAACAGAAATAGCTAAAGTGATGTAAACTAAGATGTGTTGTATCATGTGTTTTTTATTTTAATAATTGATATGCTATTAAAGCTACAATATAAGCAAATAGGCTCATAATTACTAGCTGACCTGCAGGCCATTTCCAAGAATTTGTTTCTCTTTTTACCACGGCAAGTGTACTCATGCATTGCATAGCAAATGCATAAAATAGAAGTAATGAAACACCAGAAGCCAAATTAAATAGTGGTTTTTGAGTTCTAGGGTTTACTTCTGCAGCCATTCTGTTTTTTATGGTTTCTTCTTCATCATTACCCACGCTGTAAATAGTTGCCAATGTACCGACAAAAACTTCTCTAGCTGCAAATGAGGTGATGACGGCAATACCAATTTTCCAATCATAACCTAGTGGTCTAACAATTGGTTCTATTGCTTTGCCCATATGACCCATATAAGAATGCTCTAATTTATACCCTGCTATTTCTTGTGCTAATGCGCGTTCTTCAAGTTCTTTTTGTTGGTCTGAAGCATTAGGGGCATTTATATCTAAACCATCTTGATGGGTCTCAAAATAAATTTCACTACTAGTACTGAAACCTTCTTGTTCTACGCGGTTGTTTACAATGGTCTCTGCGTTTTTAAATTCGTCAGAAGATCCGTTAGAACCTAAAAACCATAGGATTATTGAAATTGCCAAGATGATCTTACCTGCTCCGAAAACAAAACTTTTTGTCTTTTCAAGAACGGTGTAGCCAACGTTTTTAAGTAATGGTAATTTGTAATTCGGCATTTCTACCACGAAGAAAGATTTGCTCTTAATCTTAAGTATTTTATTTAAGATTACTGCCGATAAAATAGCAGCTCCAAAGCCCATTAAGTACAATGACATTAAGGTTAGTGCTTTATAGCTCAAACCCAAAAAGCTACCCTCGGGTATGACTAAGGCGATGATAATTAGGTATACTGGTAATCTTGCAGAACAGGTAGTAAACGGAGTAACAAGAATAGTAATTAATCTTTCCTTCCAATTTTCAATGGTTCTGGTAGCCATTACAGCTGGTATGGCACAAGCGGTACCCGAAATTAACGGAACAACACTTTTACCGCTTAAACCAAACGGACGCATTATCCTATCCATCAAAAATACAACCCTACTCATGTAGCCTGTTTCTTCTAACAAGGCTATAAATAGAAATAAGAAAGCGATCTGCGGAATAAAAATTACAATACCACCAATACCGGCTAAAATACCTTCGGCAATCAGATTTGTAAATACTCCTGGTGGCAATGTGTCTTTTACCCATTCTGTAGCTGATGCAAAGAATCCGTCAATTAAATCCATCGGGTATTCACTCCACCCATAAATCGCTTGAAATATGGTCAACAGTATTAGAAAGAATATAAGGTAGCCAAATACTTTATGCGTTAAAACCTTGTCTAGCGTCGCTCTAAAACCTTTGGCAGCATTAACGTCGACCTTATAAGTCTCTTTTAAAATGCCATTAATAAACTGGTATCTTAAAATCGTTTCTTTTTGTTGAAGACGTTTTAATTCAGATTTAGATTTAGTGGCAAACGAAGAGGCGTCTTTAAATAACGTCTTTTCAAGAGGCATGAAATTGACATCTTGTGTTATTACCAGCCACAATTTGTACACATCTTCTTTTGGGAATGCGGTAGCAAGTTTTTCAAAATACTCTGGTGCAATTACAGAAATATCTACATTTTGAGTTTTTGGTAAATTCTTGTGATCGGCAATTAACTCTCTAAGCTTGTCGATACCAGTTTCTTTACGGGTACTAACTAATGCAATTTTTGAGTTTAATTTCTTTTCTAATAATTCTATATCAATAGTAATACCCTTGCGCGACATACGATCTGCCATGTTAATGACTAGTATGGTGGGTATTTTTAAATCTTTTATTTGCGTAAAAAGTAGTAGGTTTCTTTTTAGGTTCTCTACATCAGAAACTACAATAGCGACATCTGGGTGATCCTTGTCATTTTTATTAAGAAGCAACTCGACGGCAACACTTTCATCTAACGAAGTCGTGTTTAAACTATATGTACCTGGTAAATCTAAAATATGGGCTTTTACACCTCTGGGCAGTTTACAGATTCCTTCTTTTTTCTCAACCGTAATACCTGGGTAGTTACCTACTTTCTGGTTTAACCCGGTAAGTTGATTAAAAACCGAAGTTTTACCGGTGTTCGGGTTCCCGATAAGGGCTACATTAATTTGTTTGCTCATATAACCGTATTATCTTCAATAATATCAAGTGCTATATGTAAAGCCATTTCTCTTCTAATGGCAATATGTGATCCGTTAACATTGATATAGATAGGGTCGTTTAGTGGAGCTACTTGCACCAATTCTACAACGTTGCCAGGTAAACAACCTAGTTCTAGCAGTTTAATAGGTAGTAGGTTTTCAGTGAATTCTTTTATAATCCCCTTTTGACCTCTTTTTAAATGTGCGACTGTAGTTTCCAATCTTTATTTAGATTCATTATAAGTAAGGCAAAAGTAATGGAAATAATATTATTCCCTATACTTTTTAGCATAATTAACGGCTAATGTTTAGGCTAATCAATGGTTTTGCAAACCGATGTCGTTACAGATTAAAATCTGTGAAATATTATCTTAACTATACCGTTGATAATGTGTATTTTATTTACATATTAATATTATACGATTGATTTAATGAGATATTCGGAATTGCCTTGTGGTTATACATGTCTGTGCTTTTAAAAAAAAGCGCAATCCAAATACCTTAAAAGACCAAAAAAGAGTAATCAACTTAATTAAATACATAAATAACCAATTATGAAAAAACCATTATTAGTGCTATTCCTTTTTGGAACGGTGTCCATTTTTGGGCAATCAACCAAAAGCAAGAATATTAAAGTGGCAATTCCTAGTTATGCAAAAAAACCTGTTCCCCAGAATGTAAATACGTATATGGGTGGGTTTGCAAACTCAAAGAATGCTGCTTTACCTTTTACTGAAGAAGCTTTTAAAAATGCTTTGAAATTTCAAGATTTCACAAAATTGACAGATGAGAACGGAACGCCAGATTTTCTATTTGCCTTGAACGGATTGTCGATAAAAGATTTAAACTTAACAATATCTCGAAGCAAGGCGAATGAAACTTATAGTGTGTCTATTGTACCTAAAGCGGATGCTGCAATAGGGATATTGACCATGTTAAATGGTGAAAGTGTGCATTACAATCGTATTGCGGTTCTTCCAAAGGCAGATTCGCAAGGAAAAGTTATTCCTGTAGTTCTTGATTTTACGTTCGATGAAGAAGAGAAATATTTGACTTTTGCAAATGATGAACAGGCAAAGGGTACACCCTATTTGGTTGAAGAATATTTAAGAGTAAACCTTGGTGATAATTTTTTGACCGAAAAATTGGCGCCTGTACTTTATGAGGATTATGATATTAGATCGAATACAGATTTTGAAAAATTCTATTTTATAAAAGATAAGAAGACCGAAGGTCTAGAAGATGAAACAAAAGCCAAGGTTGCAGACTTTGAAGAAATGTCTACTGCTTTTACCAATTTAGAACAATTAAGAGCAGGTAAAGAACAATTACAATCTTATAGAACGTATTGGGAAGAAAAATTAGCTGTTTACGATTTGTCAAGTAAAGCAGGTAAAAAAGCTGGATGGGGTTTAATTATGAACCTATACAATGTTGCTTTGATGCAAGAAGATTTTGAAGCTGCATCTAAGTATATAGATATGGCTTTGGAGACCGAAGAAAAGAAATGGATAACAAAAGGGAAACGAAATGATTTTAATAAACATTACGAAAGGTATGTTTTAAATTATGATAAAGATTCTGGAGAGCGTATCTATTCTGAAGGGTATACTGTTGATCCAATATTAGCAAAAATCGCCAAAAAAGAAGCTATTCAAGGCAATAATGTAGATAAGGCAGTAGGGTATGTAATAAAAGATGATGGTGAAAAGATGGAAGGTAAAATTTCTATGCGTTTTTCACCTCAAGAACAAGAAGGCGGTAATATTATGGACATAAGTGGCGATACTACTGCAAAAAGGGTAACAGTTACTTATGTAAATGCAAAAGGTAAAACCAAAAACGCTTCATTGAAGTGTAAAGAGGTATCTGAAATCGTTATTGAAGACAGAGTTTTTGAGCCTGTAAACCCTAAAAAAGGTGTTCTTAAAACCTCTGACGCTGGCTTGTCTGGTTTTAATTTGAACACTACCGTTTTTATGGAACGTGTTCACAGTGGTACAGGTATAACGCTATTTAAAGACCTTACTGGTGTTGATACGTATTACTTTGCTATAGATGGCGTTAAAAAGGCTGAAACAGCTAGTGCAGAATTTTTTGCTAGTTGTCCGGCACTTGCAAGCCGTATTGAAGGTGGTGAGTTTTCAGTATCTGAAGAAGATCAGATAAAAATTGCAAAGGCTTATTCAAACGAGTGTAAATAAGTTCGAATAGTTATACTTATAAAGTCCCCTGTACTATGTGTATGGGGGATTTTTACTTTTTATGAGATTCTTGAAGTATTTTAATATCCTCCATTAATTTCTCAATATCCTCTTTTTTGGTACCATCGTAAAAACCCCGAATTCTCTTTTTTTCATCTACTAAAATAAAGTTTTCGGTATGGATCATATCAAATGGTCCGCCATCACCATCGGTCTTTACGGCTAAATACGATTTACGGGCAAGGTCATAGATTTGTTTCTTATCACCAGTAACTAAATTCCAGTTGCTATCGTCAACCCCTTTCTCAAGGGCATATTTTTTTAATTGAGCAACAGAATCAATTTCTGGCGTTACCGAATGCGATAATAACATTACATCAGAATCATTACCAAGCGATTGTTGTAGATCTACCATGTTTTTGGTCATTATTGGGCAAATAGTAGGGCAGGTAGTAAAGAAGAAATCGGCAACATAAATTTTACCTTCGTAGTTATCTTGGGTAATAGTTTCTCCATTTTGGTTCGTTAAAGAGAAATCTGCGATCGTATGGTATTTTCTAACATGCTGTATTTCTTCAGAAACCAATTCTGCATTTACCATAGCAGGCGAATATACCGGTAGCAGCTTTACAGGTTGCAGGGCGTTGTAAAAAAGATACATGATAACTGCAGAAATAGGTATCAGTACTAGGCCAAATAATTTGAATTTAGCGAAAAAAGACCGCATAAGAATTTTTTACAAAGGTACGCTAGGGCTATTTACTTTTCAAGTGAATTGACCCTGTCAGCTGATAAATTATTCATAAAATACCACTACCTCAGAGTGTTTCTTTTTTTTAGCGGTTGTAAAAATGTACTTTTGTGCGATTTTAATTTTCAGGAAAAAAGAATGAGCCCTATTATAATAAAGACAATACAATTTTTTTTAAGCCTTTCTATACTTATAGTACTACACGAGTTAGGGCATTTTATACCAGCAAAATATTTTAAAACAAGAGTAGAGAAATTCTACTTGTTCTTTGATGTGAAGTTTTCGCTTTTCAAAAAGAAAATAGGGGAAACCGAATACGGAATCGGTTGGTTGCCATTGGGCGGATATGTAAAAATATCTGGAATGATTGATGAAAGCATGGATAAAGAAGCCATGGCAGAAGAGCCTAAGGAGTGGGAGTTTAGAAGTAAGCCGGCTTGGCAACGTTTAATTATAATGTTGGGCGGCGTAACGGTAAATTTCATTTTGGCCGTTGTTATTTTCATTGGTCTGGCATATGCTTATGGAGAAAAATATATTGCGAATGACAGTTTAAAAGACGGAGTTTGGATTACTGATACTACTTTGGGTGATGCATTGGGAGTCAAAACAGGTGATAAAATTATTGCTGTAGATGACAAGAAAATTGTTTCGATAAATAGTATTGTTCCTGAAATCGTGTATGGTGAAAACATAACTATTGAACGCGACGGTAATACTATAGAAAAAGAAATTCCGGTTGATTTTATTGAAACAATTTCTGAGAATAAGGAAAGCGTAAGGTTTATTAGTCCAAGAAATCCTTTTATTATAAATACTATTCCTGAAGATTCTCCAAATGTAAATTCAGGATTTCTAAAAGGCGATGCTTTAGTAGCTGTTGAAGGAGCTCCTGTAGAATATTTAGATCAAGTAAGACCTTTGTTAGAAAGTAATAAGGGTAATACCATTAATGTTATCGTGAAACGTGATGGAGTTGATGTACCATTAAAGGCTAAAATATCCGAAGAAGGTAAGATGGGAGTTTCACTTGGTTTGGATAATGAAGAGGATTATGCTGAAAAAGGCTATTTCAAAGTAGAAACATTAAAATACACTTTCATAGAATCTATCCCAGCGGGCTGGAACAAAGGTGTTAAGACTCTTACAGATTATATTAAAGGGATGAAGAAGATCTTCAACCCTGATACAGGTGCTTATAAAGAGGTTGGTGGTTTTGCAGCTATTGGTGGTATGTTCCCAGATACTTGGAACTGGCCTCAATTTTGGGGTACAACTGCGTTTATATCGATTATTCTAGCATTTATGAATATACTACCAATACCTGCATTAGATGGCGGACACGTAATGTTTTTGCTTTATGAAATTATTACAGGTAGAAAGCCAAGCGATAAATTTTTAGAGTACGCTCAAGTAACAGGATTCTTTATTTTAATAGCGCTTTTGCTGTTCGCAAATGGTAATGATGTCTATAAATTGATATTTAAATAAAAAAAACTTAATTCTTTTTTTGGGGAGTTTCAAAAAACTACTATATTTGCAGCCGCTTTAGGAAACTAAAACGGGTTATTTTCCTCCTTAGCTCAGTTGGTTAGAGCATCTGACTGTTAATCAGAGGGTCCTTGGTTCGAGTCCAAGAGGGGGAGCAAAAAGCGAAATCCAATCTATTTATTTAGGTTGGATTTTTTGTTTTTAGTCAATCTTGGCGTGGCTTCGCACTGTTTTATTTTGATTCTTCTTTTTCCAATAAAAAAGTCAACTTATTAGGTTTTTTTATGTGCTATACGTATACGATACTCTCTATTGAAAGAAATCAAATACCGAAAACAGGTTAAAGAGGTAATGGATCTAGTGGTAATTGAACAAGGTGTTTATACATAAGTTAATTAAAATGAAGTTTGAAAAATTGAAATAAACAGGTTTAATATACAAAGTGATGAATATCGAGTACCGCAAGCTCTACATTTGTTCCACGACTCAGAATATTGAAGAAAGAAGGGCTGACCATATTTCTAAATTAAATATAGGTACTGGGAGTTTTTTTCATCAAGCAATCGGGACATATGGTCCCGAAGTTTTCCAATGGGAGATTATTGATACTGCTACTGATTTAAATGAGTTAGCGTTAAAAGAATCTATGCATATAACACCATTGATATTGGCTATAATAAAGACGTTGGAGGGGGTTTTAGAAAGAAAGTATATCAGTATACAGATTGGGGTTGTAATATTGGTGAATGGCCTTCTCTATCTTGGGCTGCTTTAACAGTTCTAGGTAATTCAACCTCAATTTCAAATGCGTGTCTTGGTTATAATAAAACCTATAAAGGATATTATTGGAGTTATGAAGAGGTTAATAATTTAGATGCTAAAACAGATGATAGAATTAAAACAGTTTGTCAATATAATCTAGAAAATATTTTGATTTATACTTATCTATCAATAGTTGAAGCATCAAAGATTACAGGAATATCCAAAACTTGTATTTCTCGATGTTGTAGAGGTGAACGAAAACAAAGTGGCGGGTATTTATGGAAATATAAAAAGTGAATAAAAAATATAAAGAGGGTGTTTTTAAAATCACACTTTTATTTTGTTAGCTTTATCTTTAGGTAATTTTTATTTGTAAACCTTTATGACTAAAATTGACAATAAGATAAATCATATATTAAGGAAGTTAAATGAACTTGACTATGTTGATATTGTTCCTTTTCTCTTGAAAAAAGGTTTTGATAGACATCAGGCTAAACAATTAATAAAGTATTTTGAGGATAATAATCTTGCTTTACTTAATTACAGTAACGAATTAAAATTTACTTCAATTCCAGAAACGTCAATCCCAGTAGATTTACGTAACTTAAGTATTCATGCAAAAATAACTGTAGAAGGAAAATCATACTTGAAGACCCATCCAACTTTTGTTGAAAAATTAAGGTATGATTGGAAAACCCGATTATTTGTTGCGATACCCATGATAATAATAGCGCTTTCAATTAATTTATTCTTTTCAGGTTTTAATTTTCAAGCTACAAATTCAATTGATTTTACAGTTTTTGTTCATGGTCAAAAAGGATTAGACGACTTAATTTTAAAAAATGAAGGTAAAGTTGTTTTACTGCTTAAATCAGATAAAAGAGAGGCTACCATAAATGAAAAAGGAGAAGCTACCTTTAAGGAAATACCATCAGTTTTTAAGGATAAAAAAGTGAATATTATTATAAATCATAAACAACCATATAGACCGACCAAACTAGACAGTTTATATACAATTAATGATAAATCTTCTATTTATTTAGAGGTTAAATTATATGAAACTGATTCGATTTACGGAAGCATTTTTGATTCTAAAAACAATAAGGGTCTAGATAGTGTTAGGGTAAGTATCAGAAATGTTTCAACTTATTCTGATAAATTTGGATATTATGAGTTAAAAATCCCAAATAAATATCGGAAAAAATTTCAAGATGTTCGCTTTGAGAAAAATGGATATAAAGCAATTGTAAAAGGAAATGTTCCTGTACATACAAAACAAGGTTTGGACATTTTATTAATTAAAGAATGAGATTAACATTACTATTAATTCTATTCACCTTTGTTATAACAAGGATGAACTCACAAGAGGATACATCTATTTTTGGAAGGGTAGTAGTAATGAATAGCAAATATGAAAGCGGAAATTACGAATTTATAGAAAGTTCTCTAATAGAAATTGATTGTCCTAGCGGTAATTGCAAATCTCAACTTACCGATTCAGATGGTAAATTTCATCTTATTGTTTCTGACAAACCGTTGTTTTCAAAAGTTAAATTAAAAGTTACGAAACCGGGATATTCTATAGTTGATGAAAGCCAATTAAATCTCATTTTAGGACAAAAAGATGAAGTTTTAATAACTCTTTCTACAGAAGCTCAATTAGAAAGAAACCGATTGAAATATGAAAATAATCTTCAAAACTATATTTCAAAAGAATACCATAAAAAATCTATAAAAATTAAAGATAGTGTTATTACAGCATTAAGTGATTTGTTTATAGATGAATCATTAGAAAACAGAGAATTAGAAACTCAGTTGTCCAATAAAAATAATCTTATATCTTTAATTGCTAATAAATGGGCAAGAACCATATTGGATGATAAGTCATCTTCTTATCGAGAAGGTTTTGAATTTATAAAAAATGGTGACTTTGCTTTAGCGCTTGAGGAATTTGAAAAACTTGATGTAGAATCAAGATTAAGAAAAAACCAAGTAACAATTCAAATCACTAAGAATAATATATCCAATCAAAACAAAATTAAAAATGAGGCTTCTAAACAGTTTGAAGAGGACTTATTAATATTACTTGAGAAAGCAAGATTAAAATTATTGAAAAATGATATTAACGGCTCTATAGCAGATTATGAATCTGGGATAAAATTCAGCCCAGATAACTTAACTTTTAAACTTGAACTTGCTTCTGTTTATCAAATTTTAAATAATAAAAAATTAATTGGTCTTTATACTGATGTGTATCAAAATGAGAGTGACTTGTTTTTTAAAAGCTGTGCTCTAAATAATCTTGGGGCTTATTACGCTACAATTTGGGAAATCAAGAAAGCGGAAAGTTTCTTGTTGGAAGCAAAGAATATTCGGGCAGACCTTTATTATAAAAATGAAGCAAAAGGCAATTATATACATACTCTTATAAATCTGTCAGTATTATATTATTATAACAAAGATTACAATCCTGAGGTGGCGGGTCAATATATAAAACAAGCATTAGATATATCTGAAGACCTATTTAATTCAAACAATGAAAATTATTATGACACATATATAGGTGCTATTCTAAGCTACATTAAAATTTCAAGAGTAAATTTAAGTATAACGGAAATTAATGATTACTATGAGAAAATTGAATTTTTATATGAAACTCATGGTAAAAAAAATAATATTAATGAAAGGATAGATTTTCTTAATAGCTATGGTATTTTTTTGAGAGATCAAGTTAAAGATATTAATAAAGCAAGAAATATTTTTGGTACTGCTATTAATCTCTATATAGATACAAAAGAATTAGATATCTTCTTTCAAAACAGTAAAAATTTTAAAGGCCATATTAATAGTAAATTGATATTTCTTTATAAAAATGCTATTAGAACTTTAAATCCAGAAAGGGATGAGGAATATATTCTGGAGCTTTATGGCGCCATATATATGATATTAGATTATTATAAGGAGAATTCCCCAGTAGCATATTTCAAATTGCTGATTCCAGTTGTATTAGACAATACATTATTTCAGTTTAGGTCGGGCACTTACGATAGAATAGGAATTGAAAAAAACTATTCGGAACTTGAAAAAATGATAGCCAATGAGTTATCTGTTTATGAACAGTTGGAATATATGGCTTTATTAAATAGACAACGTTCTGTTTTTTATTTAAAAATTAAGGAATATGATGAAGCTTTAAAATACAGTAATGAATCTATTGAATATTATCTTGAACTTTTTGACAAGAGACCTAAAGAATGGATTTTAGATATATTAATTGGCGAATGTAATTCTGTTAGTATTTATATATTGAAAAACGAAAGAGAATGCGATGGATACTGGATTGATAAATTAAAAAAATCAAAAAGAAGTTATATCAAGTATTTTGAAAATACGAAAATTGAACAAGTAAGAATTGATTATGTAAGTTCTTTAATTGAAATACTTAAGAAATAATTTAATATTACTTTTATATAAAATAAATTAAAATTAGGCATACAATTCGGATACCCATTTTGTGGGTGAGTTGATAAATATTTGGAAAATAAGTAGTTATTCACCTTGGTTCGAGTCCAAGAGGGGGAGCAAAAAGCGAAATCCAATCTATTTATTTAGGTTGGATTTTTTGTTTTCAGTCAATGCTGGTGCGGCTTCGCACTGTTTAGTCTGAAATACTACTTTCCAATACAAGGATCTCTTTCAAAGTAATTATTAGAAATTCGGTGTACTATTCGGTATTCCACTAAAACTTGCGGGTATCTTATTATTTAAATCAGAATTTAAAATAATTGTTTCTCTTGATTATTAAAATAAGGTAATTATCTAGGTTAGGGAATTTTTAAATAGAAGAAATAGCACATAATAAAGAAGGCTACTTAATTATAAGTAGCCTTCTTTATTATTTTATAGATAGTGTTTTGATTGAACTACATGGTAAACCAATCTGTTACTTCTTCAATAATCTTCTGGTCACCGCTATTTTTAAAATCAAATTCATTGCTTTTTGGATTGTAGACGTAATCTTCGCCCCATTTTTTAAAGTTTTGGGCAACTTGATTTATTGCGTCACAGATATAGACTAATTCTTTGTTAGAAGTGATCGGGTGTAGCGATAAGCGAACCCAACCTGGTTTGTCTGTCAAATTGCTATTCTCAATATCTTTGGTCATAGTAGTAGACGAGTTAGTATCCATGCCAAATAAATAATGGCAATAGGTACTTGCACACGACCAGCCTCCTCTAACTTGAACTCCGAATCTGTCATTTAGTAAGCGGACTACTAAGTTGTAATGCGCCCCTTTTATTCCGAAAGAAATAACCCCTATACGTTTTGCATCATTTTCTCCTAAGATAAACAAGCCTTCAATTTTGTTAAAAGCTGTAAAACATTGCGCTAATAATTCTTCTTCGCGTTTTTCAATGTTGGTAGTTCCCATTTTTTCTTTAAGACGTATAACAAGCGCTGTACGCATTACTTGAAGAAAACCTGGAGTTCCGCCATCTTCTTTAGTTTCAATGTCTGTATGGTAGCTGTATGCACCCCATGGGTTGGTCCATTTTACATTTCCACCGCCAGGTACATCTGGGCAATCGGTATTATAAAGATTTTTATTAAAAACTAATACCCCACAAGTACCAGGCCCTCCTAAAAATTTATGTGGCGAAAACAAAACAGCATCTAAATATGCCTCTGGATCTCTAGGGTGCATATCTATTTCTACGTATGGCGCAGAAGCGGCAAAGTCCATAATACAAATACCTTTATTTTGGTGCATTACTTTTGCTAGTTCATGGTATCTAGAAATTATTCCGGTAACATTAGAACAGGCTGTAAAAGCTCCTATTTTTTGAGGTCTATCTGCGTATTTTTCAACCTCAATCCTCAATTTTTCAGGACAAATAAGGTTGTTTTCATCCGAAGGTACAATCACTACATCTGCAATGGTTTCCATCCAAGGGACTTGGTTGGAGTGGTGTTCCATGTGAGAAATAAAAACAACAGGGCGTTCGTTTTCTGGTAACTTTATGTTGTTTTTGATAGCGTCTGGCCACCTGAGTCCCATAATACGCTGAAGTCTAGAGAGTACCCCAGTCATACCTGTACCAGCCGTTACTAATACATCGTTTTCATTTGCATGTACATGCTTTTTAATTATTTCTCTGGCATGTCTGTAGGCATAGGTAGAGGCTTTTCCGGTTTCGCTTGAAAATGAATGCGTATTGGCAATCATCGGGCCTATTTTGTTTCTCATGGTATCTTCAATGGGTCCATATAGTCTACCACTAGCGATCCAGTCTGCATAAAGTAGATTTTGAGTGCCGTAAACCGTCTCAAATACTGCATTTTCACCTACTACGTGAGATTTAAATTTGGCGAAATGATGTTCAAGAGAAGATTGCTTTGCATCTTTTACAGAGTTGGCTGAAGTCATAATAAAAGTATTTAAATGAAAACTGGGGTGAAAGATACTAAGGGTAGTACAATTACATTAGTTAAGTCAGTATTTTTTTGTCTTTCTTAATAGTATAAATGTGCTAGGAGCGAACTTGATAATTTTATAAGTCATAAAAGAGTTGGTCATTTTTACAAGGTGAAAATCATCGCCAAACTTTTTCAATATCTTTGGTACACACTATAAGTCGTTTTATAATATAAAATATGCCAAACTATTTAATTACCGTAAACGAAGAAGAGCTAGACTACAATAGTAGCGATGTTGATTCTTTAGATAGCATAAATGTTAATGCACAAACCCTTCATGTTTTAGATAATAATACTGCTTTTGAGGTGGAGATAGTGCATTCAGATTTTATGAACAAGACGATGTCATTGTCTATCAATGGAAATATTTACGAAGTTAAACTTGAAGATGAGTACGATCAGCAGGTCAAAAAAATGGGATTACTAGCAGTAACGACTCAGAAATTGAATGAGGTAAAAGCTCCAATGCCCGGGTTAATTGTTGATGTAATGGTTAAGGTAGGTCAAGAGATTGTAGAGGGTACTCCCTTATTAGTTTTGTCTGCCATGAAAATGGAAAATATTATTCTTGCCCAAGGTGAGGGAATTATTAAATCTATTGAGATTAAGAAAGACGACGCTGTAGAGAAAGGACAGGTGATTATTGAAATGGAATAGAAAATATATTAAGGCATCCTTATGGGTTTTTAGAATATGAATATCTTAAATATTCGAGAAAAGTTCCCATTAGTTAAATCTCGATTATCGAGTAAATTAAGTTTTAAATGAAAAAAATATTAATAGGCAATAGAGGTGAAATAGCTTTGCGAATAATGAAGACTGCCCAGAAAATGGGTATTAAAACAGTTGCCGTTTATTCAGAAGTTGATCGTCATTCGCCACACGTAAAATTTGCCGATGAAGCGGTTTTACTAGGTCCTGCACCATCATCAGAATCTTATCTGGTAATGGAGAAAATTATTAATGCAGCTAAAGTAACCGGAGCAGAAGGTATTCACCCGGGTTACGGATTCTTAAGTGAAAATGCAGTGTTCGCGCAAATGGTTGAGGATAATGGCATCGTATTTATAGGACCCAAACCTCATGCTATTAAGGTGATGGGGAATAAGCTAGCCGCCAAAGAAGCAGTTCGCGATTATGATATTCCTATGGTGCCAGGTATTGAAGAAGCTATAACCGATGTTGCATTAGCTGAAAAAGTAGCTATGCAAATAGGTTTCCCAATTTTAATAAAAGCTTCTGCAGGTGGTGGCGGTAAAGGCATGCGTGTGGTTGAAAACTTGAAAGATCTACCAGAACAAATGGACAGAGCTATCAGTGAAGCACTAGCTGCATTTGGTGATGGTTCTGTTTTTATAGAAAAGTACGTAGGCTCTCCCAGACATATAGAAATTCAAGTACTTGCCGATACACATGGTAATATTGTTCATTTATTTGAACGTGAATGTAGTGTGCAAAGAAGGCATCAAAAAGTAGTTGAAGAAGCTCCTTCAGCAGTGCTTACCCCAGAAATTAGAAAAGTTATGGGTGAAGCTGCTATTAAGGTAGCAAGAGCTTGCGATTATGTTGGCGCAGGTACGGTGGAATTTTTACTGGACGAAAAAAAGAATTTCTACTTCTTAGAAATGAATACTAGGCTGCAAGTTGAGCATCCGGTGTCTGAGTTAATATCTGGTATTGATTTAGTAGAACAACAAATAAAAGTAGCTCGTGGCGAAAAGTTGGCTTTTACCCAAGCGGATTTAAAAATAACAGGTCATGCGCTTGAAGTTCGTGTATATGCAGAAGACCCGTTAGCTAACTTTATGCCGAGTATCGGTAGGTTAACTACTTATAAAACTCCCATTGGAGAAGGTATTCGTGTTGATGATGGTTTCGAAGAAGGTATGGAAGTTCCTATTTATTATGACCCCATGATTTCTAAGTTGATTACCTATGGGAAAAATAGGGAGGAAGCCATACAATTAATGATAAAGGCAATTGATGGTTATAAAGTAGAAGGTGTTGCCACAACTTTGTCTTTTGGCAAATTTGTATGTGAACATGAAGCTTTTACATCAGGAAATTTCGATACACATTTTGTCAAAAACTACTATTCTCCAGAGCATTTAGAAAAGCAATATGCTGAAGAAAGAAGAATAGCAGCATTAGTAGCCTTAAAGCTGTATTTAGAAAATGATAAAATAGTAAAAATTCCGACTAAGGTTTCTTCGAATTGGAAGAAGAGTAGAGCTTAAAATTGCAAATTGATTTGAAAAATTAGAATGAAAGATAATAAACAGATACTAGCAGAGAAACTGGCATTGGCTAAATTAGGTGGTGGTCAAGCACGTATTGATAAACAGCACGCCAAAGGAAAGTTGACTGCTCGTGAACGTGTTCATTTTTTGTTAGATGATGGCTCATTTGAAGAAATGGGCGCTTTGGTTACACACCGTACCAAAGATTTCGGTATGGAAAAACAAGTTTTCTATGGTGACGGAGTGATAACAGGTTACGGAACTATTAACGGAAGACAAGTTTGCGTTTTTGCACAAGATTTCACAGTTTTTGGTGGTGCGCTTTCTGAAACCCATGCCGAAAAAATTTGTAAAATAATGGATATGGCTATGAAAATAGGTGTGCCTATGATTGGTTTAAATGATAGTGGTGGTGCTCGAATTCAAGAAGGGGTTCGTTCATTAGGCGGCTACGCTGATATTTTTCATAAGAACGTAATGGCATCGGGAGTAATTCCGCAGATTTCTGCTATAATGGGACCTTGTGCCGGTGGTGCAGTTTACTCGCCTGCAATGACCGATTTTACCTTAATGGTAGAGAACTCTAGTTATATGTTTGTTACAGGTCCGAATGTGGTAAAAACGGTAACCAATGAAGAGGTGACGTCAGAAGAGCTTGGTGGTGCGTTGACCCATGCGACCAAGTCTGGAGTTACACATTTAACGGCTGCTAACGATATTCAATGTATCAATCAGATTAAACAGATGATTATCTATATACCTCAAAACTGCGAAGATAAACCATCAGATTTGCCATTTGAGTTAGGTAATGAGGTTCGCGATGTATTAGAAGATATTGTTCCTGAGAATGCAAATCAGCCTTACGATATGCGTCACGTAATCAACGGAATTATCGATGAAGATACCTTCTTTGAAATTCATGAAGCATATGCCGACAACATCGTTGTAGGTTTTGCAAGACTTGGAGGTAAAAGTATTGGCATTGTTGCCAATCAGCCTATTAGTTTGGCTGGTGTTTTAGATGTTGATAGTTCTAAAAAGGCAGCACGTTTTACTCGTTTTTGCGATTGTTTCAATATTCCGCTTTTAGTTTTGGTAGATGTTCCAGGATTTTTACCCGGTACTGATCAAGAATGGAACGGGATTATAACTAACGGCGCAAAATTATTATATGCTCTTAGTGAAGCAACGGTGCCTAAAGTAACCGTAATTACTAGAAAAGCGTACGGTGGTGCTTATGATGTAATGAACTCTAAACATATTGGAGCGGATTTAAATTATGCTTGGCCAGGTGCAGAAATTGCAGTGATGGGAGCAAAGGGAGCAAGTGAAATTATTTTTAAGAAAGAAATAAGTGCAGCTGATGATCCTGTGGCGAAATTGGCTGAAAAAGAAGCAGAATATGCAGAATTATTTGCTAACCCATATAGCGCTGCACAAAGAGGGTTTATAGATGAAGTAATTCAACCAAAAGACACCAGAAGAAAACTTATAAAAGCATATACAATGCTCGAGAATAAAGTAGCTACTTTACCAAAGAAGAAGCATGGTAATATTCCGTTGTAATGTTCGACTTTTAAAAGCGCATACCTATTTATTTTAAGAAGTCCCGCAACGTTACACCATAAAAGAAGAATCCCTAACGATAAGGCTGGTTTTGATCTCAACGGTTTTTGTGATTACATCATTGGTAGGGTTTTCAAGTTCTTGAATTAAAAAACGTACTGCCGTTCTACCTATTTTATCACCTGGTTGATCTACTGTGGTTAAAGCGGGACTCACGATGGTGGAGTTAATGGAGTTGCTAAAACCTACTACAGCTATTTCTTCGGGTATTTTTACCTTGAACTTATGTAGTGCCTTTATTGCGCCGATGGCAGCATTATCTGTTATTGCGAAAATAGCATCAGGGCGCTTCTTCATGCTTAATAGAATATTGGTCAATCGTCTTCCGTTTCCTAAAGAAATATCCTCTGTGCTTAAAATAAGTTTATCACGCACGGGTATACCATATTGGTTTAAGGCTCTTAAATAACCAGCATACCTTTTTTCAGAATTATAAGAATTCTCTGTTTCCTTAATGATAGCAATACGCTGTTTACCCAGTTCAATTAAATGCTCAACGGCATTAAATGCAGCTTCCTCTTCATTTATTACAACTTGTGTACAGGGTATTTTACTAGAGACCTTATCGAACAACACGATTGGTATGCGATTTAATATTTTTAATATTTCTTCAACATTGGTTGTCTTTCTAGACAAAGACATCAATACACCATCTACACCAAATTGGGTCATGGTATTCAGCATCTCCACCTGTTTTACTTCATTATTGTTAGATTCTGAAATAATAACACGATATCCGCGTAGCTCGGCTTCCTCTAAAATTCCCTTCAAAATAGTTGAGGTAAACAAATGAGATATGTTCGGTACAATTACACCAAGTATATGAGTTTCACGCGAGCGAAAGCCTCTAGCAAATAAATTGGGTACATAATTCATTTGCTTAGCGAGCTTTCTAACCCGCTCTTTAGTGCCTTGGCTAATATCGGGGTGATCGTTGAGTGCCCTAGAAACTGTGGAAATTGATAGACTCAATTCTTTAGATAACTCTTTTAATGTGGTATTTCTCTTTTTGCTCATAATTGAAAATCAGTGAATTATGATGATTTTATCAGAAATACAATACTACAAAATAAATTGCAAACGTTTGTGCAAACGTTTGCATAGAAAATTCGTTAATATTTGGTTAACAGAATGCTATATTCATATAATTTGGTCTCATAATCAACGATTTGATAATTTAAATCGACTCAACTTAAAAAAAACTCAAACATTATGAAGAAAATTATTTTTGCGGTAATCGGACTTCTTATCAGTGCAGGCTCCTTTGCACAGACCGATATTTCAGGAACCGTAACAGACAATTCAGGAGAGCCAATTCCCGGTGCTAACATTTTAATTACAGGTAGTACATCGGGTACAACATCAGATTTTGATGGTAATTTTACTTTTTCAACAGACCTTACCGGTGCTCAAATATTACGTGTATCATATATAGGGTTTACATCTGTTGACAAATCATTAGATTTAAACGGTACGGCACAAACTGTAAATGTTGTGTTGCAAGAAGGTGGTCAGCAACTTGATGAAGTTGTTTTAACAGCTTCTAGTACATTTCGTTCTCAAAAGCAGGCTCCTTTATCTATTAGCTCTGTTAAAATGAAAGAAATTACTAAGCTTTCTGCTAATAGTCAGGCAGATATTCTTAGAAGTGTACCTGGTATTACCGCTGAAGGTGGTGGTGGTGAAACGGCAAGTAACATATTCGTTAGAGGTTTACCTTCTGGTGGTCAGTATGTTTTTAACCCTTTACAGTATGACGGTATGCCTTTAATTAGTTCTTTCGGACTAAATTCTTCTGCGCATGATGTGTATGCAAGACCAGATATAGGTTTTAAAGGTGTTGAATTTGTTCGTGGTGGTGCAGCTGTATTATATGGTGCTGGTTCTGTTGCCGGTATTATCAACTACACAAGTAAAACGGGTGATACAAACCCTGGTAACATTATTAATATTGAAGTTGCCAACCAAGGTAGAATTAAAACAGATTTCTATTCTGGTGGTCAACTAGGTGGCGAAGATTCTAATACGTACTATGCTTTTACAGGTTTTGTACGTCATGATAGAGGTCCTATAGACGTGGGTCTTCCAACTAAAGGTGTTCAATTTAGAGGTAATATTAAAAAGAAATTCGATAACGGTTCTTTTACTTTAAGCGGACAGTTTATTGACGATAAGGCACAATTTTATCTTCCTATACCTCTAAGTGGTGGTGGTAGAGAGCGTATAAACGGTAATGATGGTAACCCAGTTGAACAATTGTTATCTGGTGACTTAGCGAATACTTCATTCAATACTCCTGGTGGAACATATAATAGTCCGATTGCAGATGGTGTTGCAACTACAGGTGGTTACATTATGGGAGATTTCAATTACAGATTTGACGATGATCTTAAATTGACTTCTAAGATTAAATATGCTAACTACAAACACAATTTCGCATTATATGTTGGTGGTAACGGTAATAACGGAAACCCTATCACTTTAGATAATTATGTAGAAAGTATTGCTCCTGGTAACTTAGGGTATACTGCTGCTTACCAAAGTGGATCAGGTTCTCAAATTAATGGTAATGATTTAGTAATCGATAATTTACATGTAGATCGTTTACGCCCAATGACAGATTACTCTGGTGAGATCAACCTTACAAAATCTATTGAAACGGCAAACGGCGGTAACCATAACATTACTGTTGGTTCTTATATCGCTCGTACAGAGGCTGAAGATGTTAACTATCAGTACAGAGTATTGACAGAATTCAACAATAACCCACAATTGGTAAACTTAAATTATACCGATGCTGGTGGCGATAATGTAGTGTATTCGCAAGGCGGACTTTATAACCGTATTGGTCAGACGGCTAATAACTTTCTTTCTCAAAATAGAGTGGCATTATATGTTACAGATGAGATGATTTTAGACAGATGGCGTTTTGATGTTGGTTTCAGATGGGAACATACAGATGGTATCAACAGTCGTGGTGGTATTATGAGCGAAAACGTTTATTCTACTCCAGATATTACTACAGAACTTAGTGATGTACAAACTGCAGATGGTTCTTTCTTAAGAACAGAAGTAAATGCGAGTGCTTGGGCATTGTCTTTAGCTGGTTTATATGAGTTAACTGAAACAACCAACCTATATGCTAACTTCTCTAAAGGATATTTCTTTCCACAATTAAGAGGTTTTGCTCCGGTACCTGGTATTTCTGAAAGTCCTTACGATGCTGAAAATATTATTCAATTTGAAGCTGGTGCCAAATTCGGTAACGAGAAATTCTCAGGATCTGTTGCAGGGTACTATGTAGGTCTTAAAGATCGTGTATCTATTCGCCAAGCAATTGTAGGTGGTCAATTAATAGATGAAACAAGAGCAGAGCAAAATACAAGAACAATAGGTATTGAAGCTACTGGAGATTATTCTATTGCACAATACTTAAATCTTCGTGGTAATGTAACATATCAAGATCATGAGATTACAAAAAATACCGATTTCGATTTAGTAAATGGTACTTCTACAGAAGCTAATGTTGGTAACGAATTGGCAAGACAGCCAAACTTATTAGGCGGATTAGGATTGTATTATGATAATGCTGCTTTCGATGCAAATTTCGGATTCAACTACACTGGTGCAAAATTTACAGATGATACCAATAATATAGAATTAGATGCCATAACAATTGGCAGATTAGGTGCAGGTTATACATTTTCAAAAGAAGATAACAACCATTCGGTTCGTTTAGGGGTGTCAGTTTTCAACCTATTCGATAGTGATGGTATCACAGAAGGTAATCCTAGAGCAGGTTCAGCTGGTCAAACAGAATCTCAATTTTTTGTTGGTAGACCAATTTTACCTAGAAGATTGTTTGTTACGGCAACCTTCAATTTCTAAAAAGTATTTGTTGTTAGTTTAAGTTTAATTGATGAACACATTGGTCGTTGAAGAATTGCCAATGTGTTTTTTTTACTCGATAATCGAGAATTAAATGCTCCGACGCATGCGTCGAAATAGTAATTATGTTTTCAATTTAATGCCTCGCGGGCTTGTCCCGAGGTTATTTACTAGATAATATGAACGAAGAATTATATAAAAAAGCAATTGCAGTTTTAGATGCAAATTTTCAAGAAGGTGGTTTTACTATACCTAGTGCAGGTTTATATCCTTTTCAATGGAAGTGGGATTCTGGATTTATTGCTATAGGTTTTGCTCATTACGATGTTGAAAAGGCAAAAACTGAAATGAGAACTTTGCTAGATGCGCAATGGGGTAATGGTTTTATACCACATATCGTTTTTCATACAGAGAACGATTCTTATTTTCCAGGGGCAGATTTTCATCAATCTGAATTGCATCCCTTGTCCTCCAAAAAATATAGGTCTACAGGTATGACCCAGCCGCCGGTAACAGGTTTTGTGCTACAAGAAATGTATCGTATTGCAGAAGATAAGCAAGATATGCTCAACTACATCAAAGAGGATATCGATAAAGTTTTTGAAAATCATGTGTATTTCTATGAAAATAGAGACCCTCAAAATGAAGGTTTGGTATACATCTATCACAACTGGGAATCTGGTACAGATAACTCCCCTGTTTGGGATGATATCTGGAAAACCATGAATCCGCCAGAATATACTTTTGTTCGAAAAGATACTACCCATGTAGACGCTTCTCAGCGTCCGACTAAAAGAGAGTATGATCACTATTTACATATCATAGATATTGCTAAGCAAAACAATTATGATGATGCCAAAATAGCAGAGCTTTCCCCGTTTTTGGTTCAAGATCCCTTGTTTAATGCAATGCTGATAAAATCTAACCAAGCATTAATTGAATTATATGAAATAATTGGTGGCAATGAAGAAAAAATTAAGACCATCTTAAAATGGCAAGCTAAAAGTATAAAAAGCTTTAATGAAAAGTTATTTGATGCTGAATTAGGTGCTTATGTACACTACGATTTAAGAAATGAAAAGCCTATTCGTCATATAACATCTTCTTCTTTTTCACCATTATTCGCAAACATTCCTTCTCCAGAAAGAGCTGAAATTTTAGTTAAAACAATGATGGATAAATTCGGTGGAGACGATAAATACCTATGTGCTTCTTTTGATCCTACAAACGATCGATTTAATCCTAAAAAATACTGGAGAGGTCCCGTTTGGATCAATATGAACTGGATGCTTTTTCTAGGACTTAAGAATTACGGATTTACTGATGTTGCCGCACGTATGAAGCAAGATAGCATAGAGCTAATCGAGAAATATGGCTTCTACGAATACTTTGATTGTAGAAAAGACACTGGTGAAGATAATACGCCTGGTTATGGTGGAAATAATTTTTCTTGGAGTGCCGCTTTGTTTATCGATATGGTAAATACGCCATAGTGCTTTGTTATAAATTGATTTAAAGATTTAAAAATGAACTACATTGATTATTTTTTAATCGGATTTTACATAATGGGTATTTTAGGAGTAGGTCTCTTGATTAAAAAAAATAAAAACTAGGATATGAATTACGTTGATTATATTATTATTGTCGTTTACCTAGTGGGTTTTTTAGGCTTGGGCTTCATGTTCAAGGATAATAACACAGGTGGAGATTATTTTTTAGGTGGTCGTAAAACATCATGGTTGCCTTTAAGTTTGTCTGCAATGGCTACCCAATTATCTGCTATTAGCTTTATTTCTGCACCTGCATTCGTTGGTCTAAAAGAAGGTGGTGGTATGCAATGGCTTACCTATGAATTAGGTGTACCCTTGGCAATGGCATTTTTATTAATTGCAGTGCTGCCAACGTTATATAAGTCAGGTATTGTTAGTGTTTATGAATACTTAGAAACACGATTCGATGCTTCTTCTCGATTACTAATAAGCTTTGTTTTTCAAATTAGTAGATCGGTAGCTACAGGGGTTATGGTCTATACCATGGCGTTAATTTTACAAGCTACTATCGGTTTAGAGTTTTGGATTTCTATTCTAATTATTGGTCTTATAACCATGGTTTATTCTTTTCAAGGCGGAATGAAAGCGGTAATCTGGGGAGATGTCATTCAAATGAGTATCCTATTTATCGGTATTATCATTTGTTTGTATTTCGGATTTAGTGAACTCGGCGGAGTAGATAATTTTCTAGCTCATGTAGATACCGATAGAATTACTGCGGTTGATTTCAGTAAATGGGGTTTCAATAATGCCGATGGAAATGATGAATTCGGATTTTGGCCTATGGTCATTGGTGGATTTTTTCTTTACGCTTCTTATTACGGTACAGATCAAACGCAATCGCAACGATTGTTGTCATCTAGTAGTATGCCGAACCTGAAAAAGTTGATGATGGCGAACGGACTCCTTCGTTTTCCTTTTACATTGACCTATTGTATTATGGGTCTTGTGTTGGGTACATTATTATTGCAAGATGTAACTTTTCAAGAGCAGATGGAAACGGTGTATCAAGCAAATATTGGCTCTCTAGCAGGTAAAAAAGCAGATTTAATGGTGCCGGTTTTTATCATAAAATACCTTCCTAATGGAGTGATAGGTATATTGATAGTCGCTATAATGTCCGCAGCAATGTCTACGTTGAGTTCTACAGTGAATTCTTTATCTGCGGTAACTATGGAAGATTTTGTAAAAAGATTCAATCCAAACATGCCCGATAAAAAATATATGACCTACTCAAAATTACTATCTATTTTTTGGGGTCTGGTATGTCTGTTCTTTGCATTTTTTGCAGGTAATATAGAAGGTACGGTTATAGAAGTAATTAATAAAATTAGTTCTGTCTTTTACGGACCTATTTTAGCAGCTTTTATTTTGGCAATTCTTACTAAAAGAACACATGCACTTGGTGCCAATATCGGTATCGTAGTAGGGGTGTTGTTCAATATTTATTTATGGTTATACGTGCCACAAATATTTTGGTTCTGGTGGAATGCTTTAGGTTGTTTGGTAACAATTCTAGTTGCTCTTGCTGTGAGTTATACCGTAAAAAGAAAAGTGAACGAAGGTTTAGAGGTTACCTATTACTCTGGTAAAAAAGAGGTGGCAATATTATTAGGGTATTTTGTAATCATTGTATTGTTCAGTATTTCATTACCTAATATTTTGAATTAAAAATATGCCGATGAAATTCGTAATAGCTCCCGACAAGTTTAAAGGTTCCTTAACCGGATTCGAATTTTGCGATGCGGTAGAAGAGGGTATAAAAATGGTTTTTAAAGATGCTGAAATTATAAAAAGACCTTTGGCTGATGGTGGCGATGGTACCATGGAAGTCGCTAAACATTATATAAAAGGAGAAACGGTTACTGTAACCGTAAACGACCCGCTTTTTAGACCCATTAATGCTTCTTATTTATATTCTGATGAAACCAAAATAGCCTACATAGAAATGGCTGAAGCATCAGGATTAAAACTGCTGAATGTTGAGGAGTTTAATTGCATGGAAACTACCACATCTGGTACAGGGGAACTTATTTATGATGCATTAGAGAAAGGAGCGACAGAAATAATTTTAGGTATCGGTGGTAGTGCTACCAACGACGGTGGTATGGGTATGGCAAATGCTTTAGGTTATCGTTTTCTAGATAAAAACAATCAAGAACTATGTCCTATTGGTAAGAACCTCAATAAGGTGAAATCAATAGTTGATTCTAATAAGCATAATCGCCTTGATAGTATAACTGTTAAGGTTGCCTGCGATGTTACCAATCCGTTTTATGGATTACAAGGTGCCGCCTATATTTATGGAGCACAAAAGGGAGCTTCTGAAAATGAGATTATTTTACTGAATCAAGGTTTATGCAATTTTGCCGACATAATTAAAAATCGGTATCAAATCGATTTACAAAAAGTAAGTGGCGCCGGTGCAGCTGGTGGTGTTGGTGGTGGCGCACTTGTTTTTCTAAATGGCGAATTAATTTCAGGTAATAACTTAGTAAAAGAACTAGCAGATTTTGATAACGCCATAAAAGATGCAGACTGGATTATAACTGGCGAAGGTCAGCTAGATGAACAAACCCTTTCTGGTAAGACTATTGACGGAGTTGTTACTTCGGCATCCTCCAAAAATATACCTGTTGCAGCCTTGTGCGGCTCGGTAAGTATAAGCGTAGTACAGCAGAAAAAATTCGGACTAGCCTATGTTTCTTCAATAGTAAGAGGTGTTTCTACTTTAAGCGAGGCGATGGAAAATAGCAGGGAAAATCTTGTCAATGCTTCGTATAATTTTGCGAGGTTATTGAGGTGATAATTACCCTTTATTACAAAAATCGAAGATTAGCATAACTTTAATTAATCTATTTAATTTAGGTCAACATTGCTCACCGTAATTTCCTTAACCACATGTATTGGCTTACCGTAAGAAGTGAATCCGTTTAAAATAACCTCATAGGTTCCTTCTAAGTCAGAAGTAAAAAACTCAAAATCATAAGAGCTATCTTGAATATTTAAATTCGGGTTCCAGTATATCATTCTTCTGTAATCAGGTATTCTATTAAAAGAATTGTCTTCTGGCTGATATGTTTGTACGAAGTAATTCTTTTTAACCATAGGTTGGTCGAATGGTACTATTAAACTGTTTTTAGCAGTATAGGTTTCAAGGAAATCGCCGTCAATAGTTTCTATAGCGATAATACCTTGATATTCTTTTGTGCCTAAACGAAATTGGTCTCTCGTTAAACTTATTTTTTCAATCTTTCGAGCGTCATAGGTTCTAATTTGTTCGTGGTTGGGTATGAAAACTCCGTCAATTAAAACAATAGCAGGGAAGTCGTTATATTCTTCTTTGTAAGATTTAAAATCTTGTCCTATTCTTATGTAAGCATCATTTGTGTTTGCTTTTCTAAATCCAGCAAATTGTACCACTTCAGCCAAAGTTTCTTCAAGGGTTGGGAAACGAGTATACTCATCAAGAATAATTACTTCGGGTATTCCTCCATTAAATATATCTATTGGGTTGCTTTGCAAGATAGAATCGGGTTTTGAACCAAAGAATTGATTCTCTAGTTGGTTTAAAACGCTTCTATTTTTAATGTATTCAGCTTGTTCTTTTGATAATGAAAAATCTGAAAATGTCAACTCGGTTAAATCAATATTTCGTGGCTCGCCTTTTTCAATTGTATATGTTTCTTCTTGATCCTCAATCTGAATAATTGCCCTAGGGTCTTTACGGTCTTTACGGAAATAAGCGTAAAAATTTCCGTTTTGGTCTGTTTTAGAGAACTTCAATAGAGATTCTTTACCAGGTATAGAAATGGTAACGGGTATGTTTTCAGCAGGTGTGCCTGACGTACTATTTTTTACAGTACCATAAAAAAGTTCTCCTCGTTGTTCGGGTAGAAAAATGCTATCACCTATGGTTTGTTTTATTTCTTTATCTGCATTAAAATATGATTTGCCATAAGCTATAGAACTCATCGCTGTGGTGGTAGCTATTTCTTCTTTTCTTTTTACTTTAATAGTATAAGAGCCATGACCCAAAGTGCCCTTATAATTTTTAATATTGAGGTTGACTTTCTCTCTTGGTGTATAGGTAGTTTTATTTGTTGAAAGTGTGATTATTGATGAATCTGAAATGGAATTGGTTTTTGAAGATGTTGCAGATAAACCTAAGTCAGGGTTGTTCAATAAGACAGACTGATCAGCCAAATACGGATTAATGATGATAATATCATCTTTAAAAACTTGAGATAAACCAGCGTTTTTCATCCATTGGGTATAACCTAAAAGTTTATATCTACCAGAGGGTATGTCTGTTGACACAAAGAAATCGCCATAACCTTGTCCTTTTTCTAATTTTACTTTATGCTCAAAAACAAACTCTTTAGTTTCGTTTACGAGGGCTACATATCCAATTTTGCTAACGTCTGTAAGGTTATTAGTTTGTGCATTGAAGCAATGTATAGCATAGTATAAATACTCACCAGATAGCACTAAAGGACCATTATGATCTATATAAGCTTTCTCTTGAGGCACCTTTTTTAGGTTCATTAGTTCAGAGCCATCTTTGATTACATATTGAGCATGACCAAGACCGGAAATGAAAACGAGAAGTAAAGTAAGTATTTGTGTTGTTTTCATAATTTTTATTTATTCTACCCAAAAGTCAGGTTTTACATTACCACCTAAAACCGTACAGTCTCCGCAAACTCTAGGTACAAATATGTGGGGTCCGCCGCATACAACGTCATTCACATTTGGTTTTACGTAACTAATTAAATTGAGGTCTATTTGTTGAATAACCGACTGAGGACACGGATTTGGACCTCTTGGACCAGAGAAACAAAAAGATACATGAGATTCTGGTGCGGTCAATTCTCTACAATTAAAAGGATATGGCGGTAACTCTTCTTCAGGATAAAAATCTGTATAATTAAAAAACACTCTGTTTCTAGATACAGATAGCACATCAAAAAAACCGATTACAGTTCCTTGACCACCATCATCTGAAGAAAGATTGCCTTGTAAAAAACCAGGTTGTACTTGAGAAAAGATGCTACCTGTTTGGCTAAAATTATTTAATTGATCATAGAAACTAAAAGAAGCAGCGCTTGATACTAATTGTTCGATTTCAACACTATATCTGTGGCTAATAATGAAGTTCTGTTGATCTATGAACCTGACCATAAACTTTTTAATATTACTGCCTAAATTGCTTTGTTGCGCTTGAATAATGGTGTTGGAAAGATTGTTGCCATAACAAACTTGTTGTTCTTCTTCTCGTTCTACAATTTCTAAATCATAGGTAACTAAGGGCAGGGCACATGGTTCATAATTAGTGAGTTTAAAAGCTTCTGGAGTCCAATTTGGTGCAATAACTTTATAAGTTTCATCATAGGTATAGCGTAAGTTTTGCACATTGCCAGATGCTACTGTATTGTCAACAAAAATACCAATACCTTGTGCTCCAGATTCACTAGTTGTTTTTTCTGCATAAATGTTAGAAATACTTGCTAGGCCTTCAATTTGCATCTTAGTTGAAGAATACCTTTTACCATCAGATGTGCTTATACTCAACTGGTAAGTGTTGTCTATTTCGGCTGCAAATTCGAGGTCTGATTCATAAATACCTGCACTTGTTTCATTAAATGAGTATGTAGTTCCATTATCACTCTCAATAGATACGGTCGCATTAGTTTCATAACGTACCAAATCTCTATTGATATCTCGTATTGGGGTATACGGACTATAAACAGAATCGATACCTAAATCTACTATGGTGTCCATTCTGCTTAAGGTTACTTTGTGGTTTTTTATTTCATTGGTCAGCGTAGCTTCCACAATTAGAATTTTTAGAACTTCATCATCTGACTCAATGCCAAGGTCAACCTCCTCAATACAAGAAATGAAGGCGGAAATGCAAATTATAAATAGAATAAACTTTTTCATTACTAATGATTTTTTTCGAGTACTATTAAAATTTGAAATTATAAGTAATGGACGGAATAGGAACTGAGAATATAGAACTTTGCAATGCCTTGACCTCGCCATCATCAGTTACAAAAAATACGGAGTATGGATTGTTTCTGCCTAGTACATTATACACCGATATAGTCACGAAACTATGTGCCAATTTCTTTTTCTTATGATTTCCTTCAATATTCAGACCTAAGTCTAATCTGTAGAAATCTGGAATTCTAAATTCATTTCTATCACTAAATGCTACAAAATCGGCATTGTTGAACCTAAAAGTACCTACTGGGTACGTAATTGGTCTACCGGTTTGATAAACAAAATTTGCCGATAAGCTGTATCTCTTTGTAAAACGGTAATTGGTAATGACACTAACGTCATGTGGTTTGTCGAAATTAGAAGGGAAGAATTTGCCGTTGTTAATACGCTCTTCGCTGAATTCACTATCGAATCTGTACAAAGATCTAGAGTAGGTATAACTTAACCATCCGTTTAAATTACCACTTTTCTTTTTTAATAGAAATTCTACTCCATATGCCTTTCCATCACCCTGTAATATTTGTGTTTCTACATTTTCATTTAAGAAGAGGTTGGCACCGGTTTTAAAATCTAGCACATTTTCCATCTTCTTGTAATACCCTTCAATACTTAATTCATACTCGTTTTCCTTAAAATTTTTATAGAAACCTAAAGAAGCTTGGTATCCTTTTTGAGCGTCAATATTTAAATCAGAAAGTTTCCACGTATCAATGGGTGAAACTGTAGTATTGTTAGAAAGGGTATGTAAAAATTGATATGAATTATTAAGACTTGCTTTTACTGAAAAATCTGGCGTAAATAAATACCTGGCAGAAATTCTAGCTTCTGGTCCGCCAAAAGTTTTTATATTTTCGCCGCTAGAGTAAGAGATGGTGTCTTGAACGGTAGATTCATTCTTTGGCATGTCATCTTGATAAGTTCTCTGAGTTGATTCACCTAATGCAGCGAAAAAGGCATAACGTACACCGAGGTTAACCGATAATTTTTCATTTAATGTTATTTCATCGCCTATGAAAAGGGCTCCTTCTACGGCTTGTTCATTATCAATATACAATGCATTAATATCTGAATCTCCGCTATCAGGTTCAATACTTCCCGGATTTACGGAGTAATACTTCGCAGAACCACCATAATCAAGCGTATGCTTATCGTTTAACGAGGTGCGTAATTTATATTTTAATTCGGTTTCATTTATGCTATAATCTAAATTGAAGTCTGTATTTGTTTCGCCGTCAAAATCAATTCCGAATCCATAATTACTGTTATTAACGATAAGCGCACTATTTGTTTTGTTACCTATTCTATGATCCCAGCGAACAGAAAAAAGACGATTATCATAATTATACAAAGAATCTGAAGTAATGCTAAAGGCATCTCTACTGTAGTACGCCGTAGCTTTTACCTCATTATTCTCATTTATTTTATTATGATATTTAATAATGCCATCAAAAAAAGAGGCATTACTATTACTTAAGGCTTCGTCGTCTAAGGATCTTAAAATCCAATCTGCGTAGGCGCCTCTCCCGCCTACTATAAGAGAAGATTTTTCTTTTTCTAGCGGAATTTCTAATGCCAAGTTTGCCGTAACAGGACCAATTGATCCTTCACCAGAAAGTTTTTCAACATTCCCGTTTTTTGATCTAATGTCAAAAACAGATGAAAGTCGCCCACCAAACTCCATTGGTATTGCGCCTTTGTAAATATCGACTCCTTTAGTAGTAAAAGGGTTTAAAGCCTGAAAAATCCCGAAAAAATGCTGCGGATTGTAGATAACGGCGTCATCTAACAATACTAGATTTTGGTCTGTTTTACCACCACGTACATTTAAGCCCATAGCGCCTTCGCCTGCAGAAGAAATACCAGGTAACGCTTTGGCAACAGACAGAATATCTCGTTCACCCAATACTAAAGGAATGTTTTTAGATTCTTCAGAATCTATTTGTTCGCTACCTGTAATAGCATCTTCTACATTTTTATAAGCGTCGGCTTCCACCACTACTTCATCTAGTTGTTGCAGCCCTTCTTCCATCAATAAATCTAAGTTTCCATTGTTGAACATGACTACTTCTCGTTCTGTAGATTCAATACCCATAGCGCGAATACTTAAAACATTGTAACCTGCAGGTAATGTTAAATTGTAATTTCCACTGGTATCGGTTACCGTAATTTGATTAGATCCCTTAACACGAATAGCTAAATCTTGAATGGCATCTGCTGTTTTTGAGTTTATAGCTCTACCGGTCAGCTGATAGGTTTCTTGAAGATTGTTTGGGTCACTCTTACCTACTTTCGCAACATTATAATTTCGTTTGTTTTGGTTTGTGGTGTTGTAAAAAGTAGGGGGCGGAACATTTGATTTTTGTTTTGCTATAGTATTTACTTGCTCTTTTTCTTCACGCCCAAAAAAACCATTTGGCAGTTCATCATATACAATAGTGTTTTCTAAAAGTACAATTCGTTTAGATGTTTCTATAATATAGAAGTTTAGTGAAGTGTCTTCGAAAATGGACTGTAAAGCACTATTGATATTTTCTTTATCAAAGGTTTCAGTAACGGTAATTCCGTCAATCCACGATTTGATGAAATAGAATTCAAAATCTGTTTGTTTCTCAATATCAACAAGTACTTCTTCTAATGGTATTGCAGCATATTGACCATTAATTGTTGGTAATTCTTGAGAATAGGTATTTGAAATTCCGATAATAAACAGAAGAAATAATAAAAGATATTTATGAAGTCTAATTGTGTTAGAGGGCGAAGTAGTTACAATAATTGACGGCAAAAGGCAATTATCATTTTGTTGTTCGGTCATGGTGGTTGGTTGGATTCCTACAAGGTATGAAAAAGAATAATATCACAAAATGTGATTTTTCGAATAATCATATCAATTATATAGATTATTGAAAATAAGAAGTTGATTTTTTACGAATGCCATTATGTAAACTTAATTCATTTGTTAAAAGCATTTTATGATATTATAAACCTGAATTAATTTTGAATTAATATGTGTGACATAATTTCTTCGTATTACTAAAGGTGATTATATTTTTACAGATTACTTTTTTATGCATCCTATCGTCATTTCATTACATATCAGTATTTTATTACTATTTTTAACTTAAATACTTGTTAAAATTAATAGATTGAGTCAATACCCTAAGAATACCGAGCTTCTAGAAAAGCACCACCAAATTTTTATTGAACAAACGCCAACAGCAATTGCTATGTTAGACACTAACATGGTGTATTTGGCAGTTTCAAAACGATGGATAAAAGATTTCGTTTTTGAGGATGAGGATATTGTAGGAAGGTCACATTATGATATTTTTCCAGAAATAGGGGATGATTGGAAAACTAAAAATCAAGAATGTCTTAATGGAGCAATCGATATTTGCGATGAAGCACCATTCACACGTGCAGATGGTTCTATTCAATGGATTTATTGGGATGTTCGCCCGTGGTATAATTCAAGTGGTGAAGTTGGCGGACTCTTAATGCATACTGGTGATATAACAGAGCAAAAAGAAAAGGAACTTGAGAAAAAACGTGTTGAATCTATTTTAAATGATACCAGCGAAATTGCACGTATATCAACTTGGGAGATAAACCTTTCTACTCAAGAACTTTTATGGAGTAAGATGGCTTATAAAATCTATGAAGTTACAGATGATTATAGACCAACAGTAGATGGTGCATTAGAATTTTTTAAATATGATGAAGATAAACAAGCTGCTAAAATTGCAATTCAAAATGCAATTGATTATGGTTCTGCTGTAGATATGGATGTAGAAATGCTTACTGCAAAAGGGAATACTATCTGGGCGAAAATTTTAGGTAAAGTAGAAAGTATATCTGGAGTGCCAACAAGATTTTATGGTATTTTACAAGATGTAAGTAGTATTAAGCTTACCGAACAAAGTCTTAATAAGGCACATTCAGAACTTGAGGCAATTTTTAATTCTAAATCTACCGCTATAATTACCACTGATAAAAACGGAATCATTAATCGTTTTAATAGTGGTGCTGAAAAATTGTTAGGGTATACTGCCGCAGAAATGATTGGTTTGAAAAAGCCAGAAGTTTATCTGCTCTCAGAAGAATTAGAGCAGTTTAAACAAGATATGATAAAAGAATTTGGTAAAAATGCTGCTGATATAAACTTTAATTATAGAAACGAGAATGTTAATGATACTAGACAATGGACCTATAAAAGAAAGAATGGCACTACGTTCCCGGTATTATCGACTTTAACAGCAGTTAATAACAAGAAAGGTGAAAATGAAGGTTTTATTGCAGTAGCAACCGATATTTCGAAAATTAAAGAAGTAAAAGATGAATTGCGTAGAAAAAACGACCTCTTAACTTTAGCCGAGCATATTAGTTTAATGGGGCATTGGCAATGGAATTCTGTTTTAGATAAAGTACAATGGTCTCAGAATCTTTATACAATTTTTGAGCTCGAAGAAAATGTAGTTGATTTAAAATTTGACACCTATTTTAGTTTTGTACATCCTCAAGATAAAGATTTGGTTACCGAGTACTTTGATAAATCAGCTAAAGATGGTACGTTCTACAGCTTTAGTCACAAAATTATAGCTGGTAATGGTGTCATAAAGACCATTCACTTAGTTGGTAAGGTTACCACGAACGAAAAAGGCGACATGGTCGAAATGTTTGGCACATGCCAAGATGTTACCGAAATTAGAATGGTGGAACGTAATTTGCAAAAAGCCAATTCTGAATTGCAGGCTATATTTAATTCAGATTCCATTTTAATTGTAACAACAGATAAAGATGGTATCATAAATCGTTTCAATCATGGTGCGGAGTCGTTATTGGGCTATTCTGCGGCTGAAATGGTTGGAATAGAAAAACCTCGAAAATATGTTGACAATGACGAAATCGTAAAGTTCAGAAATGATATTGCAGTTCTGAGAGGTAAAGACCCATCTACATATGATTATTATAAAAATATATCCGAAGATGGTTTAAACGACACCCGTGAATGGACCTATTACAAAAAAGATGGTACGCCAGTTTCTGTACTCTCTACATTAACGACTATTAAAAATAGCGACAAAGATAATGAAGGATATATAGCAATTTCAAAGGACATTTCTGAAATAAAGGCTGCTGAGAATGAATTGCTGAAAAAAAATCAGCTTTTAAATTTTGCCGAACAGATTTCAATGATGTCCAATTGGAAATGGGATACGGTAGCCGATAAAGTTGAATGGTCACAAAATTTTTATAAAATTCTAGAACTTGACGAAGCCATAATTGAACTTAATTTTAACTCGTATTATAGGTTTGTTCATCCAGAAGATATCGAAATTGTTAACAATCATTTTGAGAAGGTAGAGAAGGATAAAAAGTGGGAAAGATTCACACATCGTATTATTACCACTTCGGGTAAGGTTAAAACAATTCTGCTTTTAGGAAAAGTTTTTACTAATGAAAAGGATGAAATTGTAGAAATGATTGGTACTTGCCAAGATGTAACCGAATCGAAAAAAGCTGAACAGAGATTGATTGATGCTAAAGAAGAATTAGAAGTTGTTGCGGAAAAACTTTCGTATCAGAACAAGCAACTGGCAGATTTTACACATATAACTTCACATAATTTAAGAGCTCCTGTAGCGAATTTAAACTCGTTAATGGAGATTTATAAGCTAACAGATGATGATGAAGAACGCCTAGATATATTCAGTAAATTCGATACCGTAATAGATCGTCTTACTTTAACATTGAATACATTGATAGAGGCATTAAAAACCAAAATCAGCGATACTCAAGAAGAATTGGAAAGTGTAGATTTAAATGATATTTTTGAAGATACGACCCAAACATTAAGTGGTTCAATACTAACTTCTAGAGCTGTTATAAAAGGAGATTTTACAGAAGTGCCAACTATAACCTACAATAGAATATATATGGATAGTATTTTCCTGAATTTAATTGGAAATGCTATAAAATACAGGGCAAAGGACAGAACGCCAGAAATAATAGTAAAATCTAGAGTTAAGAATGGTAGAAATATCATTACATTTAAAGACAACGGCTTGGGAATTGATCTTGAAAGACATGGTCATAAGTTATTCGGACTTAACAAAGTCTTTCACAGACACCCAGATGCAAAAGGTGTTGGTTTATTTTTAACAAAAACTCAAGTTGAGGCTATGGGTGGTACAATTACCGCCACAAGTGAAGTCAATGTTGGCACAACTTTTACAATAATTTTTTAATGAAGCTTACTATGAATAATGTTTTAAAAACATGTATTGTTGATGATGATTCTATTTACCGTTTTACAATGGTAAAAGCACTAGAATCGACGAAATTGCCTATGGAAATCATGGCGTTTTCTGATGGTGAAGAGGCTATTGATTTTATGCTTGATAATCTTGATCAAGATTCTGTTTTTCCAGATGTTATTTTCTTGGATATTGATATGCCAATTATGGACGGATTTCAGTTCATGGAAGAATACATAAAAATTAAGCCTAGAGTAGGTAAAAAGATTACTATTTATATGGTATCGTCTTCATTAGATCCTGTAGATATCGAAAGAGCAAAGAAAATTAGTGCAATTTCAGATTATATCGTAAAACCAATTAGTTTAAATAGGTTGAAAACTATTATTGAAGACTTATTAGAAGAACGGAAAGATTAAATTATTAAGAGGTGTGTTATTGTTTTTAGGTCATTATACTATTTAATGGAGTTAAGCTAAACGGCTTAACTCTAGTATTTTTGGGTGAACCTAAAAATTAAAAATATGTCATTACTCACTATAATTTTAAATATATTATTACCACCATTAGCTGTTTTTCTAAAGCATGGTATTGGTACAACATTGTTAATTAGTATACTATTAACCATGTTAGCATGGCTGCCAGGTGTAATTCATGCTTTTGTTGTAAATCAAGAATAACGCTTATCGCATATCGCATATAGTCTTGCTTATATTAATATAGGTGAGACAGGTAAACCGTACTAACCATTATCACAAGATGATGCTTAGTGCGGTTTCTTTTTATTGCTAACTTTCTATATTTGAAAATTAGTTTCTTATTAACATTAATTATGATAACCGAACTGCTAAGCCGTTCTTTTATATAATAACTTTGGCGCGTTAGGTATAACTATCTCATTCGACTATTATTTTTCAAATCATTAAGTGTTCAATAGATATTTATCATTCATTTTTAATTTTATTATTTATAATATGAATAAGTTTTTAAGTATTGTTTTCGGAGTTATTTTTTTATCGATTGTTGGTTGTAAAGATGTTGATAAACGTAATAATAGTGAAGGGGAAAGTGAACAATCTACGCAAGAATTAGATAAGGAAAGCGCAGCGACAATAGTGCAAAATACTATTAAAGCACATGGCGGAGGTCGCTATGATAGTGCCAATTATGAATTTGTATTTAGAGATAAATTATACATGTTTAATAATGCTGGCGGTTCTGCTTATCGTGTTAATTTTAAAGATAGTCTAGGCAATAGAATTGAAGATAATTTTAAAAATGGTTCATTTAGTAGAACTATTAATGACAAAATAGTCGACCTCTCTGAAAAGGATATTTCAATACATAGTAATGCCTTAAACTCGGTTATCTATTTTGCTACATTACCACATAAACTAAACGATAAGGCAGTACATAAAAAAGATGTTGGTGAAACCGTTATTAAAGGTGAAGATTATGATGTTATAAGGGTCACTTTCGGTAAAGAGGGTGGTGGTAAAGACCACGATGATATTTTTATGTATTGGGTAAATAAAAAATCAAACTATATAAATTATCTAGCGTACAGTTATAGTACTAATAATGGGGGTGTACGTTTTAGAAGTGCATATAACCCAAGAACTATCGACGGTATTCGTTTTCAAGATTATATTAATTGGGAAGCTCCTGTTGGTACTCCACTAAAAGAGCTTCCAGCTCTTTTCGAAAAAGAAGAGTTGAAAGAGTTGTCTAGAATAGAAACAGAAGATGTTCGTAATCTTAATGCGGAAGGTATAGAGTAGGCCCTATTTAGAACACAATTTACTTATCGTATCTTTGAAAGACTGCGTTTGATACATTTTCAATGCACATTAAGCAAACTTGTTTTTTAATTAAACTCCGTCTTGTATGAAGGGTAAGACCTTATTCGAAAATTTCAATCCCGTTTCTGAAAAAGAATGGAAACAGAAAATTCAATATGATTTAAAGGGGAAAGATTATAATGAAGAAGTGGTATGGAATTCTCCTGAAGGTATTAAGGTAAAACCTTTTTACCATGCCGAAGATTTAGAGCACATAACAGTTGGTTCTTCAAATATAACTTCTTGGAATATTGGTCAGGTTATCTACGCAGGTAATGCTATAATGGCTAATGAAAAAGCACTGAAATATATAGCAAAAGGGGCAGAAGCTATTCGTTTTGTTATACCGACCGGTGCAGTAGATACTTCAGTTGTTTTGAACAATATTGATCTAAATGCTATCAATGTTTATTTTGATATGCAATTTTTGTCTAAAGATTACATTACTCAAACTCTAGATAAGGTTACCGATGCTAATAAGATACATTTTCAAGTTGATCCTATTGGTAATTTGGCGAGATCTGGAAATTGGTATGAATCTATGCCTTCAGATATTAATCTAGTTAATGATTTAGCGACACTTAATATTGATAATTTATTGAGTGTAGATGTTTCTCTTTACCAAAATGCTGGTGCAGACATGGTGCAACAATTGGCAGATGCTTTATCTCATGCCAATGAATATTTAAATATTTTACAAGAGCGCGGAAATCTCTCTAAACTTAAAAGTATAGATTTTAAGATAGCTGTAGGTGGTAATTATTTCTTTGAAATTTCTAAGATAAAAGCGTTGCGTAATCTTTGGAGTGTTCTTGCACAAGCATATGATATTTCTATTCCATGTCATATTATTACACAACCTTCTAGACGAAATAAAACCATTTACGATTATAATGTAAACTTGCTTAGAACTACTACCGAGTGTATGTCGGCCGTGCTAGGTGGGTCTGATGCTGTATTTAATTTAAATTACAATTCTGAATATAAAAAAGATAATGATTTTGCAGAACGTATAGCTTTTAATCAGCTTATTTTACTGAAAGAAGAAAGCTATTTTGATAAGGTAGAAAACCCTGCAGAAGGCAGTTATTATATTGAAACAATAAGTACGCAATTAGCTGAGAAAGCGTTGATTTTGTTTAAGACAATTGAAAAGGATGGCGGATTCTTAAAACAGCTAAAAAATCATACAATTCAGAATAGAATTGCTGATAGTGCTCAAAAGCAACAAGAGAAATTCAATACTAAGAAAACAGTTTTGGTTGGTTCTAATGCATTTCAGAATGAGAATGATAAAATGGCACAAGAAATAGAATTGTATCCGTTCGTAAAAAAGAACCCTCGAAAAACATTGATTACTCCGATTATCGAAAAACGATTGGCAGAAGAACTAGAGCAAAACCGTTTGTCACATGAGTAGAAAAGATTTGCAACATATTCAATTGAATGATTCTCGAGTTCAAGGTAATAATCAGAAGAATGTTGTCTCAGAAATAGAAGAATCAACATTTACTACGGCAGAAACAATTTCATTAAAAAAGAAATATGCTAAAGAAGATATAGCCGATATTGAGCATTTAAATTTTGCTGCAGGTATACCACCATTTTTACGCGGACCCTATTCGACCATGTATGTTTTACGCCCATGGACGATTAGACAATACGCTGGATTTTCAACGGCTAAAGAAAGTAATGAGTTTTATAGAAAAAATTTAAAGGCAGGTCAAAAGGGATTATCGGTCGCCTTTGATTTACCGACCCACAGAGGTTACGATAGTGATCATGAACGCGTAGTGGGCGATGTGGGTAAAGCAGGTGTGGCTATAGATAGCGTTGAAGATATGAAAGTACTCTTCGATGGTATTCCCCTAAACGAAATGTCGGTTTCTATGACCATGAACGGGGCGGTATTGCCAATAATGGCATTTTATATCGTGGCTGCTGAGGAACAAGGTGTTTCCTTAGATAAGTTAGCGGGTACGATACAGAACGATATTCTTAAAGAATTTATGGTGCGTAACACCTATATCTATCCGCCGAAACCATCTATGCAATTAGTGGCAGATATATTTGAGTATACCAGTAAATACATGCCTAAGTTTAATAGCATTAGTATTTCTGGTTATCACATGCACGAAGCGGGTGCTCCGGCTCATTTAGAATTGGCATATACGCTTTCTGACGGATTAGAATATATAAGAACTGGAATAAAAGCAGGATTACAGATTGATGATTTTGCACCACGACTTTCCTTTTTCTGGGGAATAGGGATGAATCACTTTATGGAGATAGCCAAAATGCGGGCAGCAAGAATGCTTTGGGCGAAAGTGGTGAAAGAATTCAATCCGAAGAACGAAAAATCGTTAATGCTTAGAACGCATTGTCAAACTAGTGGTTGGAGCCTTACCGAGCAAGATCCATTTAATAATGTAGCAAGAACGACTATAGAAGCTTCTGCAGCCGTTTTTGGTGGTACGCAAAGCTTACATACAAATGCTTTAGATGAGGCAATAGCGTTGCCTACAGATTTCTCTGCGCGTATTGCAAGAGAAACTCAGATATATCTGCAACAAGAAACGAATATTACCAAGATTGTAGATCCATGGGCTGGTAGTTATTATGTAGAGAAACTTACGGATGAGTTGGTGCATAAGGCTTGGGAGCTTATGGAAGAAGTTGAGAGTCTTGGTGGTATGACCAAGGCGATTGAAACTGGTATACCTAAAACTAGAATTGAAGAAGCTGCCGCTAGAAAACAGGCACGAATAGATAGTCAGCAAGATGTAATTGTAGGTGTTAATAAATATCAATTGACCGAAGAAGATGAACTTCAAATTTTAGAGGTTGATAATAAAGAAGTTCGTAGACAGCAACTGCAGCGATTAGATGAAATAAAGAAAAGTAGAAATACAGCTGTAGTTCATGAAAAGTTGAAGGCACTGACCATAGCGGCTAAAAGTAAGTTTGAAGATGGTGATTCGCAAGAAAATTTATTAGCTTTAGCAGTAGATGCCGCAAGGGAAAGAGCAACTTTAGGTGAAATAAGTAGTGCTTTAGAAGAGGTATTTGGCAGACATAAGGCAATTATAAATTCATTTACAGGCGTGTATTCAAGAGAAATAAAAGATGATTCAAGTTTTAAGAAGGCTCAAGAGCTAGCTGATCAATTTGCGGAAAAAGACGGTCGTAGACCACGTATTATGGTAGCCAAAATGGGACAAGATGGTCATGACCGTGGAGCAAAAGTTGTGGCTACAGGATATGCCGATCTAGGATTCGATGTAGATATAGGTCCGCTTTTTCAAACTCCGAAAGAAACTGCTAAGCAGGCAGTCGAAAATGATGTGCATATATTAGGAATTTCATCGCTCGCTGGCGGACATAAAACTTTGGTGCCAGAAGTGGTTAAAGAACTTAAAAGCTATGGTCGTGAAGATATTATGGTTATTGTTGGTGGGGTAATTCCAAAACAAGATTATGATTTTCTAAAGGAAGCTGGCGCTACTGCCGTATTTGGACCAGGTACTAAAATTAGTGATGCAGCTATACAATTGTTAGAATTGCTTTTGGAGTAAACACTGACATTAAATCGAATAAAAAATGCCGAACAATTCAATTGTTCGGCATTTTTTTATGTCAATTGTAGTGGTTACGCAGCGGCAACCTCTACGTTACTTTCTTTATTCTTTAGCCAGAAGTATAGAATGGTAAATAGAACTATTAAAATAGCAGGGAATAGTACCATAGTACCTAAGGTTTCTTGACCTGAAATCAACTCTAATTCATCACCTGTAAATCCTTGTGCTTCTGCAGCAGCTCTATCAGCATCGATCCAACCACCAATAATCGGTTGAAAGATAGAAGATGAGAACATACCTATAGCTCCAATGATAGACATACCTAATGCACCTGTTTTAGGTGTTTTTGTTGCAGCTAAACCAATCATGTTTGGCCAGAAGTAAGCAACACCAAGTGCAAATATTACAGCGGCAACATAAGCCATAGCTCCTGTTTGTGTGCTAAATAAATAGATACCTAAAGTCGCTAAAACCGCAGACCCTAATAGAACTCCCGTTTGGTTAAATTTAGCAACCATGCTTCCTCCAAAGAAACGTGCTACAGCCATTAACCCTGCAGTCAATGCTAAAATTAAAGTTGGCTCAGCACCACTTTTAGAAAGAATAAGACCTACCCATTGGTTTGGTCCAAATTCAGAAATTGCAGTCAGTGCCATACATATTCCTATAAACAAGAATAGGGGAGTAAACATTCCTTTTAAGTTTCCGCTAATGGTAGCAGCTTCTTCCACTTTTGCTTTAGGCCAAGTTTGACCATAAAATAAAAATGCATAAATAACAGCTGGTATTAGTAACAACCATACTTGGCTTTGACCAATGATACCGAAATCTGTCATGAATCCAGATAGCAAGCTACCTACAGCAATACCACCAGGAAACCACATGTGAAACCTGTTTAGCATCGTACTCATTCTATTACCTTTATAAGCATCGGCAATCATAGGGTTACAAGCAGCTTCGGTACACCCGTTACCAAGACCTATTAATAGGTTAGCTACTAAAAGTCCCATATAACTTCCAGAAAAAATCAAAAGCAAAATACCAACTGCATGCGCAAAAAATGCAAACTGCATAATTACTTTGCCACCTACTTTATGATAAATTAAGCCACCGATTACCATTGCAATTGGGAAACCTAAAAACCACATAGAGGTTATTAGTCCCGCTTGACTAGCGCTTAATTCTAATTCAGTTTTTAATTGGTCTAATATACCTGCCGCAATGGCAAAAGAGAATGCCGTGGTAATTAATGCGAAACAGCTGGCATAAAAGAGCCTATTCGCATTTACTTTAGAAGTTGAGTTAGAACTGTCCATATTTAAATTGATTTAGTTGTTGTTTTGCATAATTTGCTAAACTAATAAAAATGAAATAATAACAGTGCTTTTTTAGTAAAATGATACCTTAAGTGCGACAGAAAGCACAAAAAATAGTGTTTATACAATTTTTGGTGTTTTTTATGCAATGCGATATATTTCGATTTTAGAGGTATTGTGTTGATAATGAAGTATTAGGTACCTTGTAGTCTTAATAACCACCTTTAATTTAAAAACTATGAAATATTGTGTTTTAATGCTTTTAGCCGCTTTTGTTCTGAGTTGTGGCGATGTAAACAAGCCAGCTAAGACAGAAAATGATACCGCGAGTGCTAATGTAGACACTAATTATAACCCAGAAGCTGTTTTAGATAGTTTAGGGATTGTATTGCGTGATCAAGGTATACCGGTTGCAAATTATGTACATGCGGTAAGAACAGATAATCTTATGTTTTTAGCGGGTAAAGGTCCAAAACAGGCTAATGGTGAAAATATTATTGGTAAACTAGGCGATAGTTTAACTATTGAACAAGGTTATCAAGCTGCTCGCGAGGTCGGTATTAATCAGTTGTCGGTTTTAAAAGCTGAACTTGGTGATCTAAATAAAGTGAAAAGAATTGTTAGTGTACATGGTATGGTTAATGCCTTACCAGATTTTAAAGACCACTCGAAAGTCATTAATGGTTATTCAGATTTAATGGTTGCCGTTTTTGGGGATAAAGGAAAACATGCACGAGCGGCAGTTGGTATGGGGTCTCTACCTGGTAATATGGCTGTTGAGGTTGAAATGGTCGTTGAGGTTTATGAGTAAATTTTTTATGTTGTCATTTAGTAATGACTAATGTATTTAAATAGAATAGATCTTACTGATCTAATTCTTATTCTCGCTAAAAATAAATACCACCAAAAAGGCAACAATTAGACAAATCGCGAAAAATCCGAAAAGATTAATGTAGTTAGACATAAGTAGGAAATTTCAGCTAAACTATAAAAAGTATAACAGGGTAACAGCCTCCTTTTGGTATTTTCGATGAATGGTATCGTTTGAGTTATAACCCCATCACTATTCTTTTGCTCCAAATTTCATACATAGGTTCGCCTTTGCTATTTTTTCCTGTATGGTGCCAATCATCTCCTTTAAGTTTATAATTGAATTCTAATTGTGCACCGACTCTAGAATTATCTTTAGAGAAGAACTCTATTTCTTCTTTGTAGATTCCGTTTTCAGCAGTGTAAGTTCCGCCGCCAGTGCCTGAAAATTTAAAGGATTCTGTATCGTATGCTATCCACTGAAAGGTATTGTCCATCAAAAGTTTTAAGGTTTTTCTGGTATTTTCTTCTCCTCTTCTTTCTTGACCGGTATCTGGTCCTCTGGTTGCAAATAGCCAAGCACCGTCCAGATCTTGAGTTGCAGGAAATATAGGTGCTAAACTTAGTTGTTGAAACCAATTTATTTTAAGCTTCTCGCCATCCATTTCAATGGGAATAGAAAGTTGCCTTACCACATCATTTTCGAAGTCAGAATTAAATTCTAAAAGAACCACTAAAAGGGTGTTTGATGCCGTGTTTTCAATTTGAATAAATCCGCCCACAGTTTTTATAAAATTTGCGGGTTCAATTTCATATTCATTATAAATAAAATAGTTATCATTTATCTTTACTTGATGTACTGTTTTTGTGCCATTATTTTCGACAGTATCTGCATAAATTCCGGGTGGAATTTGACCATAAATTGTCAAATTGATGGTCAAGAACAAAAGAAGAGACATGTATATACTTTTTGATTGTATTTTTTTCATTTTATAAATTTTTAACGATGTATTTTAAAGTATTAAAAATAAGGTAGTTACAATTGTATTATTAGTTCATTTTATAAAAATATTTAAAAAATTGTCGCTGGTCGTAAAAAAAATAAAAAACATTGTTTTTTCATTTTTTTTGATTTCATTTGTCCTGTTCTAATACACTACTTTGTGTAGTAGAAATTTCAAGCTTTTAGCTGAACATTATGTATCGTTATTCTATGTTCGGGTTTGAGGGAAATTGGAAGTATTTCCCACAAATGGCTTATCAGATAGGTTGCCGATTAATTAAGCAAACTTCCAACACATTTTCTGCAATTATGCAAAGTCAGCATGATTACTTTTTTATACCTACTACTCAGAAGCAAATTCTAGTGTGATTTCTTGCCTATTAAAGTTACGTTTTCTTAACTTTAAGTCTTTAGGTTAGTTACTATATTTATCATAATCATATTTCATCATTATATAATATTCAATTTCATGAATACCAAATACATTGATCTTATTGATCAAACTTATTATTTTCCACAAGAAGAGTTTAATTTAAATGGCGAGCACTTACAGTTTCACGGTATACCGTTAAACGAGGTGGTCGAACAATTCGGTAGCCCATTAAAGTTTACCTATTTACCGAAGATTTCTGAGAATATTCTGAGAGCCAAAAATTGGTTTGCAAATGCAATAGAGAAGAATAACTATAAAGGTAAATACCATTATTGTTATTGTACTAAAAGTTCGCATTTTCAACATGTAATGCACGAGGCGCTTAAGAACGAGATTCATATGGAAACCTCTTCTGCTTTTGATATCAATATTATAGAAAAACTTAAGAAAGACGGTAAATTAACCGATCAAACGTATGTAATCTGTAACGGATTCAAACGCGAAAAATACATTGAAAATATTGCTCGTTTAATCAATAACGGACACCAAAACTGTGTGCCTATTATTGATAATTACGAAGAAATAGATTTATTATCAGATGCTATCAATGATACTTTTAAAGTAGGTATTCGTATAGCATCAGAAGAAGAGCCAAAATTCGAGTTCTATACTTCTCGTTTAGGTATTGGGTACAAGAACATTGTTCCGTTTTACGAAAACCAAATAAAAGATAATGATAAGGTAGAGCTAAAGATGCTTCACTTTTTTATCAATACTGGTATTCGTGACAATGCGTATTACTGGAACGAGCTTGTAAAATGTTTAAAAGTATATGTTCGATTAAAGAAGATATGCCCTTCATTAGATAGCTTGAACATTGGTGGCGGTTTCCCAATTAAAAACTCATTGGCTTTCGAGTACGATTACCAATACATGATCAACGAGATTTTAAATCAGATCAATATTACGTGTTCAGAAGCAGATGTTCCCGTTCCTCATATTTTTACTGAATTTGGTAGTTTCACCGTAGGTGAAAGTGGTGGTGCTATTTATGAGATTTTATACCAGAAGCAGCAAAATGATCGTGAAAAATGGAATATGATCGATTCATCTTTCATAACTACATTACCAGATACTTGGGCAATCAACAAACGATTTATCATGTTACCAATTAACCGTTGGAACGATGAGTATGAGCGTGTATTGTTAGGCGGATTGACTTGTGATAGTGATGATTACTATAATAGCGAGCAAAACACGAATGCTATCTATTTGCCAAAATATAAGAGAGAGAAACCATTGTATATCGGCTTTTTTAATACAGGTGCATATCAAGAATCTATTGGTGGGTATGGCGGTTTACAGCACTGCTTAATTCCGCAACCAAAGCATATATTGATTGATAAAGATGAAAATGGCAACTTCACTTACAAGCAATTTCGGGCACAGCAAAAGGCAGAGGACTTACTAGATATCTTAGGGTATGATGTTACCGCTGAAGATGAATAAAAATAGTTCGGTTACAACGACCGATAGTTATAGAAATACGTATATAGAATTGAAAATAGTATTAAAAAACCATTTAATAATAGCTAAAATATCATGAGTACATCTAAGAATTATGCCGGAATTTCCGATGAATTCGCACAACTTGAGAAATCGAAAATTATCTTGATACCTGTTCCTTATGACGGAACCAGTACTTGGGGTAAAGGAGCGGACAAAGGTCCGGAAGCTTTTTTAGAAGCTTCTGAAAACATGGAATTGTATGACATTGAAACCGATTCTGAGGTTTATAAACAAGGTATACACTTAACCGAGCCTATAACTGAGAACAGTTCGGCAGAGGCTGTGGTTAACGAAGTTCATGCTGTTACTAAAGACTTTATTAAACGTAACAAGTTTGTAACCCTTTTTGGAGGTGAACATTCAATTTCAATTGGCTCTATACGTGCCTTTAATGAATGTTTCGATAACTTAACGGTATTGCAAATAGATGCACATGCCGATTTAAGAGAATCGTATGAAGGTACCAAGTATAACCATGCTTGTGCTGTATATGAGGCAAGCCAGACTACCAATTTAGTTCAAGTAGGTATTCGTTCTATGGATGTTATTGAAAAGACGGTAATGGACGAAGAGAAAACGTTCTTCGCACATGATATGGTCAATGATGAATATTGGACAGATAAGGTGGTTGAAGCTATGACAGAAAACGTATTTATAACGTTTGATCTAGATGCTTTTGACCCTTCTATTATGCCTTCTACAGGTACTCCAGAACCAGGCGGATTGCTTTGGTACGAAACAATGGAATTCTTAAAGCAGGTTTTTGAAGAAAAGAATGTGGTAGGTTTCGATATTGTTGAACTATGCCCAAATAAAAATGATAAATCGTCAGATTTTTTGGCGGCAAAATTATATTACAAAATGCTCAGCTATAAATTTGCAGGGCAAGATTTTGAACAAGAGTATGATAATACTTTTGACATAGATTATAAAGCTAACACTAATTCAAAATTTGAAGATGACGAAGAATAAAGGTGCTATCACCAATTTTATAGAAAAATACTATTTACATTTCAATGCCGCTGCTTTAGTTGATGCTGCAAAAGGTTATGAAGAGCAATTAGAGAATGGTGCCAAAATGTTGGTGTCATTAGCTGGTGCTATGTCTACAGCTGAAATAGGTAAAATATTTGCAGAGGTTATTCGTCAAGATAAAGTGCAGATCATATCTTGTACAGGCGCAAACCTAGAGGAAGATATCATGAACTTGGTAGCACATTCTCATTACAAACGTGTGCCTAATTACAGAGATTTGACTCCGCAAGACGAGTGGGATCTGTTAGAGAAAGGGTTGAATAGAGTAACAGATACTTGTATTCCTGAAGAAGAAGCATTTAGAAGATTACAAGAGCATATTTTCAAAATTTGGAAAGATGCCGATGATAAAGGAGAGCGTTTTCTACCACATGAGTTCATGTACAAAATGTTACTTTCTGGAGTGCTTGAAGAGTATTACGAAATTGACCTTAAAGATTCGTGGATGTATGCTGCTGCAGAAAAGAACCTACCTATCATTTGCCCAGGTTGGGAAGATAGTACTATGGGTAACATTTTTGCTTCATATGTAATGAAAGGTGAGTTGAAAGCTAGTACTATGAAATCTGGTATCGAGTACATGACCTTCTTGGCAGATTGGTATACTGAAAATTCACAAGACGGAATCGGATTCTTCCAAATTGGTGGTGGTATCGCAGGTGATTTCCCTATTTGTGTAGTACCGATGTTATATCAAGATATGGAACGTACAGACACTCCTTTCTGGAGCTATTTCTGCCAAATAAGTGATAGTACAACTAGTTATGGTTCTTACTCGGGTGCAGTGCCTAACGAGAAAATAACCTGGGGTAAATTAGATATTAATACGCCTAAATTTATAATTGAGAGTGATGCGACAATTGTTGCACCTTTAATTTTTGCTTACCTATTAGACATGTAATTATGGACAAGAACGCACATTTAAACAGAGTCATTGTGGACTTTAAAAAATTGACGCCAGAGGTTCTTAAACTTTTGGTAGACAGATATCCAGATGGGTATGATGATCGTAATATCATCTCTTTCAGAAATGGACAAGGAGAACGTATCGAAGCAGTTGAGGTTTTAACTGAAGACACCAAATATTTGGTAAAAATCAGTGCCAAGCTTGAGTATACAATGGAAAATTATGATGTGGATGATTATGAAGATTTCGATGATGATGATCCAACAGCAGTAGTTGAGCCAGATCCTGAAGATATGGTCGATGGTACAGACGAAGATTAATTCTTCTAATACACTACTAAGATTGCATATTTAAATTCCGGCTTGCTTCTAGTAGGTCGGATAAATAAATCACACATAAAAATTAAACTAAATATCGTTGTGCTTACAACAGATAAATGAAAATTGACGAAATTGAAAATATCGAATTAAAGTTTTTAGATCTTGATGATTATCAAGAGCTAAAAACAGCTATGATTTCTGCTTATGCCAACATGCCTGGTTCATATTGGAAAGAGGAACATATAAAATCTTTAATCGATAAATTTCCAGAGGGTCAGGTAGTTATCAAAATTAATGGGCAAATAGCTGGCGTAGCGTTGTCTATAATTGTTGACTATGATTCTTTTGATGATACCCATACCTACGAACAAATTACCGGTAAGTACAGTTTCGATACGCATAATGATGAAGGCGATGTGCTTTATGGTATAGAAGTTTTTATAAAACCAAGTTTTAGAGGTTTACGTTTAGGGCGTCGTTTGTATGATTACAGAAAAGAACTTTGCGAGAAGTTGAACTTAAAGAGTATCGTATTTGGTGGTCGTATGCCTAACTATCATTCACATGCCGCAGAACTTTCGCCAAAAGAATATATTGCTAAGGTTCGTCGTAAAGAAATTCATGACCCGGTACTGAGTTTTCAAATCAGTAACGACTTTCATCCTGCTAAAGTAATGAAAGGGTATTTAGATGGTGATAAAGCTTCTCAAGACTTTGCTATTCTTATGGAGTGGGATAATATCTATTATCAAAAACCTAATAAAAAGGCGGCTACCAAAAAATCAATTGTTCGTTTAGGGTTGATTCAATGGCAAATGCGCCCTTATAAAGACTTAGAGGAACTTTTACAACAAGCGGAATTTTTTATAGATTCTGTTTCTGGTTATAGGTCCGATTTTGCGCTATTTCCAGAATTTTTTAATGCTCCCTTAATGGCAGGTAACAATCATATGTCTACAGCCGATGCTATAAGAGAGCTGGCTAAACATACTCAAGCCATAGTTCAGAAATTTTCTGAATTTTCCATTTCTTATAACATCAACATTATTTCTGGCAGTATGCCTGAAATGATAGATGGGCGCCTTTATAATGTAGGTTATTTATGCAGGCGCGATGGTAGTATGGAGCGCTATGAAAAATTGCATGTGACTCCAGATGAAGCAAAGGTTTGGGGAATGCAAGGTGGTACGCAGTTAAAGACTTTTGATACTGATTGTGGTAAAATAGGGGTTTTGATTTGTTATGATTCTGAATTTCCTGAATTAAGTAGGTTATTAGCGGATGATGGTATGGATATTTTGTTCGTACCTTTCTTGACCGATACACAAAATGGATATTCTAGAGTACGCCATTGTGCTCAGGCTCGTGCAATCGAAAATGAATGTTATGTAGCCATTGCTGGTAGTGTAGGTAACTTGCCAAATGTTGAGAATATGGATATTCAATTTGCCCAGTCGATGGTTTTTACACCGTGTGATTTCTCTTTTCCAACCAATGGTATTAAGGCAGAAGCTACCCCAAATACAGAAATGATTTTAATCGCAGATGTGGATATAGACTTATTGCGAGAGCTTAATCAATTTGGCGCGGTACGCAATTTAAAAGATAGAAGAACAGATTTATTTGAGTTAAAAAAGAAATAATAAAAACTCCGTCATTATAACAGGAGCTAAAAAAAACAATAAAATTGGATAATTTACAGATTATAGGTAGTGAAGAGTGGTGTGTGTTTAATGATTTGGGTATACCTGCGATTAAAGCAAGAGTAGATTCAGGTGCTAAAACATCTTCCATACAAGCTACCAATATTAAAATGGTATCAAAAGGTGGTCAAGAATGGGTGAAATTTGAGGTGAGTCCGCTACAAGAAAACCGCAGTATTGCTATTGAATGCGAAGCAAAACTAGTAGCTCGCCGTATGGTAAAAAGTTCATCGGGTATATCTGAAGAGCGTTTGGTCATCAAAACACCAGTTACTATGGGTGATGATACTTTTGAAATAGAGGTTACTTTGGCAAATAGAGATACGATGGAGTTTCGTATGCTATTAGGTAGAGAAGCTTTAAATGAACGTTTTATTGTAAACCCTGCTGTAAATTATCAATTGCATTCATTTGAAGATAGTGATGTAAACAAATTATACGCTCCTTATTTTAAAGAAAAAACGGGACTGAAGATTGCACTTTTAGCAAGTAATCCTAATTTGTACAGTAATAAAAGAATCATGGAAGCTGCCGAGGCTAGAGGGCATGAAATACATTTCTTAAATGTAGAACAGGCCTATATGAAGCTTGATGCGCATTCTCCTGAAATTAGATATCGTGGTGGTATTATTCTTAAAGATTATGATGCGGTTATTCCACGTATTAAACCTTCAGTTACTTTTTACGGTTGTGCATTAATCCGTCAATTTAATAACTTGGGTGTGTATTGTCAAAACTCATCTGAAGCAATTACGCAGTCTAGAGATAAGCTGTTCGCTTCTCAGTTGTTTTCTAATAATGATATTCATATTCCTATTACAGGATTTGCAAAATCACCGATGGATACCAAAGATTTGATCAAAATGGTTAATGGTGCTCCGTTAATTATTAAGCTTCTAGAAAGCACACAAGGTAAAGGTGTTGTTCTTGCAGAAACAAATAAGGCTGCAGAAAGTGTTATTAATGCCTTTAAGAGTGTAAACACCAATATTTTGGTACAAGAGTTTATTAAAGAAGCAAACGGGCAGGATATTCGTTGTTTCGTGGTAAACGGCAGAGTAGTGGCTAGTATGCAACGCCAAGCTCAAAAAGGAGAATTTAGGGCTAATATTCACCAAGGTGGTATTGCTTCTATTATTAAAATTACTGCAGACGAGAAGAAGCTAGCTTTAAAAGCAGCCAAAGTATTGAACCTTGCTGTTGCGGGTGTAGATATTATACGTTCTAATAAAGGACCATTATTGTTGGAAGTAAACTCATCGCCAGGTTTAGAAGGTATAGAAAATGCTACAGGTAAAGACATCGCCAATGCTATGATTATGGCAATTGAAAAGCGATTGAAGTTTATCAACTAAGTTCTAATTTTAAGAATTGTAAATACAAAAAAGAGGTTACCTGAAAAGGTAACCTCTTTTAATTTTATTAGTTGAACCTTGAAAGTGGTTCGGGCATAATTTATAGGATTATCCCATAAACATTAAACTCGATATAATAGCCCAAATACCAAGACCAATAGCTGCTATTCCAAATTTGCCTTGTAATGGTGCAAGTTTGGCTTTTAGCTCTTCTCCTTTTTTCATCGCTTCTGCATTTTTAGATAAAAGCATTTCTTGAATCATGCCATAACCTAATAAGAAGCCTAATACTGCAGTAACAATACTAACAGCAATCCAAGTAATCCACCAAATTGGAAAACTACCAAGCATACCAAGGTTTAATACTGCGCTAATGATACCCCAGATACCCCAGATACAGAAAATTAGTCCGATCCAACCTTGATAAGGTGTTATTTTGTCTAATAGCTCTTTTGCATTTGGTTTTTTTGATAAAAGCAATGAAGGCACTGCTAATATTCCAAGAATAATTAATGTAAGTCCGTAAATCATAATTTTAAATTTTAGGTTGGTTTCCTGTGAATAACGGTAATTTATACTATAAAGTATAAAATCGAAAAACAAGAATGCCAAAAACGAGCTAATGTTCCGTTTTTAACTACTCCTTTATATTTTCTAACATTACTTGCGTCGTTTTTTGAAGGTCGAATTCAGCTTTCCAGCCCCAGTCGTTTTGTGCTGTAGTATCATCAATACTGCATGGCCATGAATTTGCGATTTCTTGTCTAAAATCTGGTTTGCAGGCTATTTTAAATTTAGGTAGCACGACCTTAATGTTTTCTGCCATTTCTTTGGGCGTAAAACTCATTGCCGCCAAATTATAGGCAGAACGTTCTTTAATGTTCTCTTTTGGTGCTTCCATTATCTGTAAAGTGGCACGTATGGCATCGTCCATGAACATCATAGGTAATTTAGTGTCCGCTTCTAGAAAACAAGTATAAGAGCCTTCCGTAAGAGCTTTGTGGTAGATTTCTACGGCATAATCTGTTGTTCCGCCACCTGGCATGGTCTTCCAACTAATAAGTCCCGGGTAACGAATGCTTCTTACATCCACATTAAACTTATTAAAATAGTATTCGCACCAGCGTTCTCCGCTTTGCTTGCTTATGCCATATACGGTACTAGGTTCCATAATGGTGTTTTGAGGAGTATCTTCTTTGGGAGTATTCGGACCGAAAACAGCAATACTCGATGGCCAGAAAATCTTTTCTATTTTTTTGTCTTTTGCTAAATTCAATACATTGAAAAGCGTATTCATATTTAGGTTCCATGCACGCATGGGGAATTTTTCTGCTGTAGCACTCAACATCGCCGCCATTAGGTAGACCTCAGAGATATCGTAATAGGCGATTACCTCTTCTAAGGCATCGTAATTAGTTGCATCTAAAATTTCAAAAGGTCCAGATTGCATTAATTCATCGTTACCTTCTCTAATATCGCTGGCGATAACATGTTCGTTACCGTGTTTTTCTCTTAGGGTTAAGGTTAGTTCTGTTCCTATTTGACCACAGGCCCCAATAATCAATATGTATTTTGACATTAAAATTTGCGTTAAATGAATTTGAGATAAAGATACCTTTTCTTAAAATTTGTACATTCGCTTATGTCCAAAATTATCTTTTTTTTATTAATCGTTACACTAGTTACTTCTTGTAAAGATGCTGCACAAGAGAATACTACTATTCGAGAAACTCGTTGGGAAGAAACAACAGATAGCCTGTCTACTAAAATTCGAGTCGATGCTAAAGCACAGAATATCTTAAAAGACTGGCTAGAGTATAATACCTTAGAAAAGAGTTTTGATAAAATTTATACTTCTGAAAATATTGAAGATTTTCAGTTTGTGGTAGATGAGTTAGTAGAGAATCAAAAACTAATGGAAGATGGCGAGTATCCAGAAAAATTCAACATTCCGCAGATAAAAGGCAGACAGAAATTATTTAAAACCTATGTCTTAAAAACTAAGGGTGATTTGGAGTATATGCAAAATCCGAAGGAATCTATGAAACAAATGATTACTGCTTATAACGATTTAAGAAACCAATTTAATGTAGTAGTCAATAATACCTTGCCAGATGAATTACTTAAAAATAAAGACAATTAATCTAGTTCGATAAGCTGCTTAATGCACAAATGAAGGTTTCTGAATGATAGAAATTTTGAAGGGGATTAGAAAGCGGTATACTGTTTATTATTAATAACTGTACCAACTGATTTGCTCTTAAAAGCGCTTAAAAATAAATCAACAAAAAAGGCGAATCTGTAAGATTCGCCTTTTTTATTTCAATAATAATATACTATTATTTTTTCTCTTCAGGAGCTTCTTTTCTTGAAGTCAGAGCTTGTTTGCTCATACTAGCCAAGTTGAAATTAGGGTCAATTGCCAATGCCTCGTCTAAAGTAGCGATTGCTTGATCAATATTATTCTTATCCATACCATATTGAATAAGTGCTTTTACATGAATAAAGGCAGCTTTTAAAGGAACTTCGTAAGGTTGTTGGCGTTCATAGAATGCATATTTCATGTCATCTGTAGCATTTTTAATACCATATTCAACATGTTTCATAGCACCTAAGTTGTCACCGGTTTGTACTTTCAAATCTGCCAATTCATAGGCAAGGTATGCATTTGGCTCTCTCGCATTTAATGCTTCAAATTGCTCTAAGGCTCTTTTTGGCTGATTCATGGCTTTTAATGAAACCGCTTTTACTTGAATGGCTAAATTAGAATCAGAATCTACTTTTTCGATTCCGAGAATGTTTAAAGCTTGTAAATGTTGATTGTCATTTGCATAAATATAGGCAAGGGTATCATTACATTGTTGAGATGGAGATAAGATATTTAAGTGTGTTAATGCATTGATTACACCATCAACATCGCCCTGTAAACGCATTTGATCATAAAATGCTTCGTAATGCTTTAGTAATTCTGATTTTGTCTGTGAATATCCATAACTACCTGATAATAATACTGCAGCTACAACTATTAAAACTGATTTTTTCATCTTTCTTGTTCTTTTTAAAGTGCGCTAAACTATTAAATTAATCTGTATGATCCTGTTAAGGAAAGGTTTAAATCTTAGAAATGAAAAAGGCGCCCTACAAGGCGCCTTTTTTAAACTTCAATAGTTTTTAAATTCTTAAGCTAATTCTAATCTGTTATTAGATTTTTTAAAAGAATTTAAAAGCTGTGTATAAAAGCCAATACTCTTATTGTCTTTTTCAACACATGAAATTAGAAAGTTACACAAGTTGTTAAATAATAAGTTTGTGTAAAATGTTGGTAAATAAGTATTTACCGTTTTAGGGTCATACAGGCTATCGTCTTCTATAACTTCCATTTTAATTCTATGGCGGTGATAGTCTATAGTTACATTTGTTGCATTATAGTATTTTTTCAATAATGCAATATGTAGTTCTTCGTACTTTTTAGAACCGTTTGGGTTCTTGCAACTTAGGGAGATGAGCTTCTCTAATTCAACTAAAACCCTCTCCCGTAATTTATCTTTCTTCATAATATTATGGTTTTATATTGTTAAACAAAGGTATGTCATACGTCGATAAGTAGTTGAAAGCCAACAATATATTAACGCCGTTTTTAGGTATTTGTTGTGAAAGGTAAGCTAAGTGTGGTGAAGGGTTAATTTATAGATGTAAGAAAGTTATAGTCATTAATAAGAAAAATACTACAAAACGATATTAATTTTTGATTTTTACCTGTTGCGGAGTATTTTGGCGCAGGTATGCCTCTTTTTTCTGCTTGTAACGTATAATATTCTTTTTTCGTTGGATGCTCAGGGTATACTGCATTCAACACATCATTATAATGGTCGCTTTCAATAATCCTTTTTATAATGCCAATGCAATCATCTAAATGAATCAGATTGACGGGTGCGTCCCCACCACTAAGGTTTTCTCTGCCCGACAACATAGTCACGGGGTGTCTGTTTGGTCCAATTAATCCGCCAAATCGAATAATCGTTGTATTTAATTTTTTATCGTTTTTTAAAAGGTCTTCGCATTGTACTAATTGTATGCCAGATTCAGTGGTGGGTTGAGGTGCCGTTTTCTCGGTTACGATACCTTCTGCATCACCATAAACAGCAGTGCTACTTGCAAAAATGATGTTTTTTACTGCTGACTTTTTAATAGCATCGTGCAGTAATTTAATCTTTGCGATGTAACTTTCTTTAGGACCTTTTCCTCTTAATTTCGGAGGAATATTTATAACAAGCACCGAAACCGAATCAAGAAATGCATTGATATCACCATTAATTTTATTTTCAGATAAAGCCATTTTGAACGGAGTGATACCTTTTTCTTTTAGGGTCGATATTTTCTCATCAGAAGTAGAAGTTCCATTAACAGTATAACCACTAGCAATTAAACTTTCAGCTAATGGTAAGCCTAGCCATCCACAACCTATAACGCCGATTTTCTTAGTCAAATTTTACTTTTTGTATAGTTAATATAGCATCGTTCAACACAAATGGCATTGGTATTTGATTTTCTTTTCGCTTTGGTATCGAGAATAACCCATTTTCAAGTAAATCATTAGAAGCTTCATAAACCGTAAGTTCCAAATCTTGATCTTGCGGAACTTCTAGGGTAATATCCGTATAATTTTTATCGCTTATGTAATGGGTAATCAGCCTACCGCTATTTCTGTTTTTAAGAAAATGCTCAGATAGTTCAATGCCATTTACATCTGCCTTTTGAATATCAACAGCATTGGTGAAAACCTCTAAACGATTTATAGGTCGATTCGGAGTAATGCATAAACGAACTGTGCGAATGTTATTTGCAATAGTATCTAGTTGCACCTCAATTGTTGGTTTTGGTACATTCTTTAACGGAGCTTCATTTGTAAACGTAAAATTAGAACCGTATTTGCTGCTAATGGTCTTTTTAGAAAGTAGCGTGTCCGCTACTTTTTTGGTGATGTATTGCGAAGTCCAGTCAGATGGGCGATGTTCGTAAGTTGCCCACTTTGCTTTATTCTCATCAGTATCTAAAACATATAATAAACTAGTAGGTTTTGGTCTATCATTTGTAAAACCAGAATGCATATGTGCAGATGCCATAAAGCCGGCAAATAATAAGAAACTTAGAAATGCCAAAGCGCCTTTTTTTCTGTATTTGGTAATCAATGGTAGTAATAAAAAGAAGATTAATGTCGTCAATAGGGTAGTGGCTACCAACATTTTTAAACCTAAACCAACAGGAAACATTTTTACGAATGGTGCGAATATGAAAATGGCTGGAATACCAAGAAATACAAGTAAAAATGCATTCGGATTCTTTTGGTTGATATGCACGTAAAAGGCAACCAAAAAGCTGTATACTGGTATAATAAAAAATGCGGCACCTTGTAAATACACCGCTACTAGTGCGCAAATGATAATCCATATAATAAATGGGGCAACCAGTAAATTTGCCGTTTTAATCACTTTAAATTTATAATAGGCGTAGAAACAAGTGCCCAAAGAAAATAATGTGAAGGCAAATATATACGCGTGACCGTTATAGGTAAAACCATGTAGAATATCATTATATGCTGGGTATACCCATTTTAAAAATTGCCAACTAAAGAACCCTAACACTCCGTTAACCACCAATGTGAAGAGTACGGGGATAAATCCTTTTATAATATCTTTTCCATTCAGCACTTTTTTTCTGAAACCAGAGATTAATAGGATGATGAAAAAGAGAATGGCTATAACAAGCATGGGCATGATCCAAGTAAACGGATATGACACCATTTTAAAGAAGGGCACATTGAAATATACATTATCATCAAGGCTTTTTAAGTTGGTGATATCAGCATTGCTGAAATAGCTTAATAATGGCATTAGGTAGCTACCTTGGTGAGCCAATGTATTTCTGTCTAATCTTTCATAATTATCTATTTGCGTATGGTAATCGAAATGGTCATCAATAAATGCAAAGTTGAAACCCTCTACATCACCATCTTCTCTAAATACGGTTAAATCGGTATCATTGGGTAACATTTTATAAATGCTATAGGCAAGTGAATTTGCTACAGGGAACTCAGGATTTGCAGCTATAAATTCAGAAATCAATTTGCTGTTCCCTCTATTGGTCTCCATCAACATATAACTTGGTCCGCCACTGCCACGAGCTTCAAAGTTCAAGACTAAGCCAACATCTTTCAACCATTCGTGTTTATCAACAAATAAATCGGCACCGTTGAGACCTAACTCTTCAGCATCAGATATGAGAATGATAATATCATTTTTAGGGGTAACATTGGTTTTCAAGAAAGCTCTTATGCCCTCTAAAATTGTAGCGACACCACTACCTGCATCACTAGCACCTAATGAAGAATGCGGATTACTATCATAGTGACTTAATAATAATAACGCTTTGCCCGATTCGCTACCTTTAATGCGTGCCAATACATTTTCGGCTTTGCTCAAATTACCCCAATCGCCAGCGGTGTAGCCTTCTTGTAAAGAAGTTTCTAAACCTAATTTTTGAAGTTCTTCGGTAATATAATTGCGAACGGTAGTGTGTGCAGGAAATCCAACGCCATGTGGTTCTTTCGATATTTCTTTTACATGTTGTAAGGCTCTATCTGTAGAAAACTCAGTTTCTACGACCGTTTCGCCCTCATTATATTGTGGTAGTAACACTCTAAAACTCCAATATGTGGCAAGGATAATAAGAAGTAAAGTTAATACGGTTGGTGTTTTTCTCATGATTATGATATTCTTTAAAAAAGTCCTAAAATACTGAGTATAAATAGGTATACATCGAAAAATATTAGTAAAATTCGTTTTATTTGTTATCTTTAGTAATCAACCTCTAAATAAACTATCATGGGAATCAAAAGCTTTCAAGGTGTTCGAAAAGTATTTAAAAAGGAATTTGAAGCCCCAATATTGGTCGCTGATTATATGACCACTAAGTTAATCACTTTTTCGCCAGATGATTCAATTTTAGCCGTAATGGAGAAATTTGCCAAACATCATATATCTGGTGGACCGGTTTTAGATAATAACGGATTTCTGGTCGGGATCATTTCTGAAGCAGATTGTATGAAGCAGATTTCTGAAAGTCGCTATTTTAATCAACCTATTTTAGATAAGAGTGTAGAGAATTTCATGACAAAGTCGGTAGAAACGATTCCTCATGATATTTCAATTTTTGATGCAGCAGGTATTTTTGCACAACATAATAGAAGAAGACTACCAGTAATGAAAAACGGAATATTGGTAGGGCAAATAAGTAGAAAAGATATCGTTGTGGCAGCACTTAAATTAAGTGGTCATAATTGGAAATAGATTTTTATTAAGTACAAAGTAAGAAGTACAAAGTAAGAAGTACAAAGTAAGAAGTACAAAGTAAGAAGTACAAAGTAAGAAGTTAACTCATAAAAAAAGTCTCCTAAAAGGAGACTTTTTTATATAATGTTTACAACCAACAACCAACAACCAACAACCAACTATTCTCTCTTTACAATCATATAGAAATCATTATCTAGAGGTAAATACCCTAAATCATATAGAAAGTAATAGGTAGTCCCTTTTTTTGTGGTGTATAGATTGGTGATAAAGTCGAAGTCAAAACCTTTATCTATAAGCCGCATACGGGTGGTTTTCGTTTTGCCGTCTTTTAATTTGTAGCTATCAAGAATACGATAGTTTTTGCGAAGCTTATTATTGATATTTCTAATAAGGTTTTTGCTATCTGGGTTTACTTTATTGTTATATGTATTGCGACAGTAATCATTGCAGAACTTTTTGTCGACTCTGCCCATGACTTCTTTTCCGCATTCTAAACATTCCTTTTTCATCTATTGCCTGTGGTAATTAAAGGTGACTTCGTTCGATGTTCCGTCTTCTTCACCAACCTCAACATACATGTTTATTTCTTTGTCAGATATGCGCTCAATAGTAAAGTCATCAAAGTAATATTTGTTCTCTTCTATTTTAACTAATCTAAATTCTATATTTTCATCTCGTTCTTCCCAGCCACTTAAATTAGCATCGAAATGTTTGAGTTGTAGAATTAGCGTGCCGTCAATTTCTATAAGATGTCCGAATTCATAAAAACTTACTTCACCTTTATCAAGTAATCGAAAAGAGAACATCATGGAACCATCTGCAGGCGGACTCCATATTTCCTCCGCAATTCCGCCAAAGGCTTCTCCTTTCCAATGTCCTGCAAGCCAATCTATATTGTTTAATTTCGCAGCGGGACTCATCATTCCTTCTTCAAAAGAAACGGTATTTTGTGACTGTAGTAAACACGTCGAGGAAAGTAAGAAAAGCAGTAAAAATTTCATGTTCTAGTATTTGCAACAAGATACAAATTAAACGTTTACAAACGGCTTCACTTATTTTTCATAAAACTCTATAGGCAAGTCATCTGGATCGGCAATGAAAGTGAATCGCTTGTTGGTAAACTCATCGATACGAATAGGTTCTGCTATTACATCGTGTTTATTACAATGTGCAATAATCTTTTCTAAATCATCAACCTCAAATGCTAAATGTCTTAATCCGCATGATTCTGGTCTAGACGGTCGTTTTGGCGGATTAGGAAAAGAAAATAATTCAATTATATATTCACCTTTCAATGCCAAATCTAATTTGTAAGATTTTCGCTCTTCTCGATATACCTCTCGAATGATCTCTAACTCTAAAACTTCTATGTAGAATTTTTTAGAAACTTCGTAATTAGAGCAGATGATGGCGGCGTGGTGTACTTTGTTCATTGGGTTGTTTGGAGTTTTACAAGAGTATTAGTTAAATTAGATATTCTATATTCGTAAAAGAATGCTTAAGAAAAAATTATTTCTCTTCCCATATTTCAAGATACCGTAAAGGATACTTTCGATCTATTAGGCGCTGTTCATCTCTCATATAGTTAGTTTCTAAAGTTTTATAATCGATTGCAAATTTTTTTAAAGATTCCTCGTTCCGAAGAATAAAAACAGCTTCATGAAGTCCTGAAATCGCTTTAAAATATGTTTCAAAATTTAGTTCATTTTTCAACATAAATTTAATACCGTAATCATTATTTGCACCTATCCTTTTCTCGAGTACATTCGATAATTCTTCGTATGAAATATGTAAATCATCAATTTGACATCCATTTTTAGTTACTATAATATTTATCTCGTTTGAATATTCTTTTATTTGTTCAAGGTATAATTCTAGTTTAAAATCTTCATGAAGTTGATTAAAGGTTATTAAATGTGTTTTTTCTCTATAAACATAGTATCTATGGTCATATTCAGCTTCTTTAGGAATTACGATATAACTAATCATTTCAATATCATTTAGCGCCATACTTTTATTGATTTGGCGAACAAAACTCATAGGTATTTCTCTATCGACCTTTAAATTAACGGGCATTCCAAGTTGTAGCTCAAGAGGTAATTTGTTTTTAATTTTTAAAACCTCATTTGTAAGTGATGCAATAGTATTCTCATTGTCATCAACTAATATGATTGGTTTATTTTCATTCTTAGTTTTAACCAAAGATATATTTGGCACATAATATAATCTACGACTCTGAGTCTGATAAACATTAGATGTTGGAAGACGTAATTGATATCTTTTTTCTAATTGTTTGCTAACTACTTTTTTATTTAAAATTTTATAATCAACAATATTGATTTTTGAAAGTCCAAATGATAGTAATGAAACGACTGTAAATGATAGCATTATCCATTTATAGGCTCTTCTTTTAAAAGTCAAAAGAATTGAATTCCAAACTTGAAAAAACATTACAATGACTATAAGTATAAACACATAGTTGTTATAAGGGTACATACTAACTACATAATATCCACCAGTACCTGCCATTGCGAAAAGAATGCCGTACATGGTTGCTGTTTTTGAAAACCAAGCTAAAACGTACCAATTAAAAAACCTTTGTTCATGTATTATAGATTGAAGTCTTCCAGCTTTTAGTTTGTGTGCTTTTAAGGGTCTATGGAACCAATAAATGAAGCAAAAACTTTGACCTACAATTATAGAAATAAATGCAAATATGAGATTGTAGAAACTTACTTCAGAATCACTTAGTAGCCATAAGTCATTATCTGAAATTGAAAACCATCGAATGGCTTCACGTGTCATATATTGTAGACTATAAAGATAAAAAGCAAGAACTAGACCTAAAATGATGCCAATAGGGTATTTGTATTTTGGAACGGATAACGAATCAGGTTGTAGAAATCCTTTTTTTAAGGTCATGTAATGTTAATTAACAGGTCTTGTTTTAAACATATAAGATATTAAGAAGTTTTAATATAAGCTTGCAAGTTGCTTTTAAAGTAGGGATAGTTGATGTAGTAAAACAAAAAAGGGTGGCTTACATATTTGTAAGCCACCCCTGTATTATTGTAAAAAAGTGTTCTTATAACTTATAAGTGACTCCGATTCTACCTCCACTTACTACGTTTCCTCCACCAACTTGAAGGTTGATGGCAAATTTATCATTGAAGAAATAACGTCCACCTACTTGTAAACCAATACCGAAATTGTCAACGTCAACACCATCTACAGTGCTACCGTTAATTTTGGTAGACCAGCTGTAATAAGTCAAATTAGCGCCTGCATATAAATCCCACTGACTTGGAATTTCGAAAACTTCATTGAAGTGATAATTACCATTTCCTGTAATACCGAAAATAGTACTCTTGTAGTCACCACCAAAACCGCTACCGTAGTTGTAGGTTTGATACGATAATTCGCCTCCAACAGAGATATTCGGTGCTACCCCATATTCTAATCCTGCGTAAATAGGAGTTCCCCATCCTGAAAAGCCAAATCCTGCATTTGCTTGTAAAGCTCCTTCTTCTAATGGTGATTGTGCGTACGTAAAGCCAATAGTAAACAAGGCTAGTAATAGAGTGATTTTTTTCATGGTTAATGTTTTGATTAACAATTAATTGATAAGTGTTTTTATACTATTTAAGATGTAAATATTTGCGAAAGGTAATTAATTATTTTAAATGTTAATATTTATTAATCGTCTAATTTTGGGTTGAAATTGAAGGTTGATGGTAGTGACACTATTATCTAATTAACCATTTCTAAAACTAATTATAAAACCCTACTTTATTTCTAATTATTCCCGAACCTCATAAAATTCAATGGCTTGCACATAATTAATTGCCCCTTGTATAGTCAAATCATTTACAAAACGGTCTAGCTTTGGATGATTTACTTTCATCCAATTCACTAAAGAATCTCGGTCTTGCGCCCATGTATTCCAATTAACTTCTATGTATTCTAATTCTTCAATTTTAGAAATTTTACCTGAGGTAAAAGAAACTTTGACTTTAAATTGTAATGGATTATTCTTTAAAAAGGCATTACGAATATTCTTTTGAGTGATAGTTGCAATGACGTCATCGTTTTCTTCAACCAATTCAATTACTTGATTCGATGGTTTAAAAACGGAATCCCATTTATAAAATTCATAAAAACTATTCTTGTCAAAAGGCGTTAAAAAATCACCATTAACCATTGTAATACTATCATGTATTACTGTTTTAATTTTATTGAATTCACCAGAATCAAAAGCATTGTAATATGTAGTAACAGCCTCTTTGTGACTTAATTTTTGATTGTCACAGCTATTCAATACGCCAATTAGAAATAGAATTAAAATGGTGTTTTTCATTGGATAACTTTTATCATCTCTTTTATTTTCAATGCCTTTTCAAAATGATCTAGCTTATGTTCTAAAATCCACCACTGGGCTACTTCCATTAAAAGTTCAGGATTGTCATTTTTATTTTTGAAGAAAGCGTAGAATGAAAGACCTACATTTTCTCCTTTCGCGGCAATTTTAGCATTACAGACTTCAATGATTTTTGATTTTATTTCTTGGTTCATTTTTTAATCTATTTTTTTTCTCAAAAATCAATTCAAAATAGGAAGCCGAGCCATAAGTTGATGTGCCAGGTGCAAATATTTGAACAAACCGCCAGCCTTCTTTTGCTTTGGCGGCAATAATCTCTTTGTAGTTTGATTTTGGCTTGACTTTAAATATTCCTCCTATGGATATTTTAATATATTGATATTCGTACATAGTTTTATTTTATTTTAAAATCTTCAATTTGTGTTTCTGCAATAATCCTTCAAGATTATCTTTTGAAAATATGGCTCCTGCCATAGAATTATTATCAGGGTCGATACTAAAATTTGTTGCGCTACTAAAATCAGCTTTTTGCAGATTAGTTCTCCCAAAAACAGCTCTTTCTAGATTGCATTCATCAAATTTGGATTTGCTTAAATCGCAATCTCCAAAATCAGCTTCTTCAAGTTTACAAGACGTAAATACTTGACCTGCTAATTTTAATTCTGTGAAGATTGCAAAACTTAAATTACAATCAAAAAAAGATAAATCCATCAAAAAGGCATTGCAGGTATTAAAGGCTAGCCCCATTAGTTTACTGTGCGAAAATTTCACTTCTTTAAAAGTGGTATTTACAATATTGGCATTGCTTAAATTACAATCAATAAACTCGCATTCTAAAAAGGTTTGGTTATCTACATATCCCTTAGAGAAATCACATCCTTCAAAAATGCAATTCTCGTATTCCGCTCTAGGTAATCTAGTAGCGGTGTAATTTTCTCCTTTAAAGGTTTTATCTAGTATTAGTTTTTGCACAAGCGCTTTTAGTTTTGTTTTTCAGATAAGATGATTGCCGGAATTTCTAAACTTTGAAACATAGTATTATATGCCTCCATTTCAGAATTTATAATTTCATCATGCGCAGTTTTAAATGTATTCCACATTGCTAATAGGTCTTTTAATCGCTCTTTCGCACCAGCGGTAACTTTCGGTTCTGCAGCATCGATATAGCCTCTTAGATTCAATAATTGTGAATTCAGCTTATTTTCAAAATTGATGACATCTTGAAAGGTTTTTTGGTTAGGCTGAATTAAGTTTTCTTCCCAAGTGGTAATACGTTTGGTCAGTGAATCGCCCTGTGTTAATAGTGCTTCTGCTTTCTCATTATCTGCAAGTAATTTACCATACTGTTTTAATTGCGATTTTGCCGATTGCATGTTATTTACCGAATTGTGAATTTCAAGTACGGTAGCTTCTATGGTCATCATCATAGATTGTTGCTCTGCATAATCTGCCTTGCTTGCTTTCACCTTTGGGTGTGGTAAAATAGTTACGGTAGTTTCTGCTGTTTGCTCGCCTAATGTCAATCTCAACTGATAATCGCCAGGGCTAACGGTAGAACCATTTAATCCGCCAAGAACAAATACCTTTTCAACTGCAGGTAAGCTTTCCCTTTTAAAATCCCAAGTGAAACGGTTATATCCTTTTTTAGAGGCAAGAATAGCTGGTTTTGATGGTCCGCCTGGCCACGTTTTAAATTTCTTGTCTTTTTGATTCGTTACTGTACGTATTACTTTACCATCTTGTAGCACTTCTAATTTAAGTTCGGTACTGTCTTGTTCTTGACTCAAGTAGTAATCAAAAGTAACTCCGCTTTTCGGGTTACTTCCTAATCCTGGTAAAGGTTTTTCACTAGACCCGCCACTAAACAAATAGGTGTCTTTTGGTTTAAAGATATTTAATGCTTGTTTTGGAGTGCTGCTATTTTGCAACGCCGCCAAATCATCTAAAATCCAAAATGCACGACCCGCAGTTGCAGCCACCAAATCATTATCTTGTATAACCAAATCATTAATTGGGGTTAGGGGTAAGTTTAATTGTAAAGGCTGCCAATGTAAACCGTCATCTAACGAAACAAATAAACCGGTTTCTGTACCTGCGTAAAGAAGCCCTTTTACTTTTTTGTCTGCACGAACTACTCGTGTAAATGTATTGTCGCCTGTGATGCCATTAGTAATTTTTGTCCAAGTATTTCCATAGTCCGTGGTTTTGTAGATGTAGTTGGCAAAATCCATCGACTTATAGCGCATTAATACAATGTAAGCTGTTGCTGGATCATGTGGAGATACCTCAATACTATTTATAATACCTTCTTTTGCACCAGCGGGAGTAACATTTGCCCAATTCGCTCCGCCGTCTTTGGTTACATGCACCAAACCATCGTCGCTACCAGACCAAATAACACCTTCTTCATGCGGAGATTCAGTTAAATAAGTTAGTGTATTGTATATCTCACCACCGGCAGCTTCATTGGTAAACGGACCGCCACCAAGACCATGCTTGTCTTTTTCGTCTTTGGTTAAATCGGGACTTATAACTGTCCAACTTTGACCTTCATCTGTTGATCTAAAAACAACGTTGCCACCATGGTAAATGGTTTTTCTGTCGTGTGGAGAGGTAATTATCGGTGCATTCCAGTTGTAACGGTATTTTGCATTTTCTGGAGAGATGCTCAAACCTAATTCTGGGTATTCTTTTATAGATTTAGATTCTTTCGTATTCGGATCCCATTTGTCAATATTACCTTGGTATGTTCCACCATAAATCAACTCTGGGTTATCTGGGTCGAATGCTAAAAAGGCACTTTCGCCACCAGCTACAGCATACCAATCTTTCCAGTCTATGCCACCATCATTTGTTCTAGATGCAATCGCAACAGTAGAATTATCTTGCTGACCACCATACACATTATATGGCACTAGATTATCGGTAATTACTCTATAAAATTGAGCTGTATTTTGATTTTCTTGCGTGCTCCAACTTTTTCCTCCGTTATTAGAAACATTAGAACCACCATCGTTTGAATTTATCATGCGTTGATTGTTCAATGGGTCTATCCATAAATCGTGATTATCACCATGCGGAGTAGAAAGCGGTGAAAATGATTTACCGCCATCTATTGATTTCGTTACAGGCGCATTTAATACATAGACAATATCTTCATTTTGGGTATCTGCAAAAATCTCCATGTAATACCAAGAGCGTGTAATATTGATACGGTCTTTATTGATAAGCGTCCATTTTTTACCTGCATCGTCAGAACGGTATACACCACCTTTTTCTCCCTCTGCTTCGATAACAGCAAATACACGTTCTGGGTTGGCCCGAGAAACAGAAATACCTGCTTTACCCATTTCTTTAGGTAGCCCTTCTTTTAATTGTTCCCAAGTTTCACCACTATCTGTCGATTTGTAAATTCCTGAATTTTTGCCTCCAGATTCCATCGTCCACGGAAAGCGTCTGTGTTGCCACATTGCTGCGTATAAGATAGTAGGGTTGGTCATATCCATCGATAAAGCAGAAGCTCCAGTTATAGTATCTACAAACAGAACATTTTTCCAAGTTTCGCCACCATCGGTAGATTTATAAATACCGCGTTGCGATGATGGTCCGTATTGTGCACCTTGAGCAGACACCAATATGATATTGGGATCAGTAGGGTCTATAATAATGTCAGAGATATGTCTTGTTTCATCAAGCCCCATATGTTTCCATGTCTTACCAGCATCTGTAGATTTATATACTCCGTCACCCATAGAGGTCATAACACCACGGGCAGCATGTTCGCCCATACCGGCAATTACAATGTTCGGGTTGCTTTCAGATACGGAGATTGCTCCAACTGTAGCAGTCTTTAAAAATCCGTCAGAAATATTTTTCCACGTGATTCCGTCATCCGTTGTTTTCCAGATTCCGCCACCAACAGTACCCATGTAGTACACCATTGGTTGTCCAAGAACCCCAGTTGATGCAACACTGCGCCCGCCTCTGAACGGACCAATATTTCGCCATTTTAGTCCCGTGAAAAGAGAATCTTCTAATTTAATGGTCGGTTCTGAAATTTTGTTTTTTCTACGTTGAGATTGTAGGGCTAAAGGTGCCATAATGATGAGCACGAGTAGTAGTCTGATAGTTTTCATGGTGTGGTCTGATTTGTTGTTGAGTAGGGAAGATAATAAAAGCCTTTGTAAATCGGTAGTCTATAAATTGAATTTGCTTATTCTAAGTTTAAGGGCTTAATTTTTATCGTTTTAACTAATATCAATTTGCTAAAATGCTAAATTGGTTTTAATGTTGGTGCCGCTTCTTTATTCGCTTTTATCTGGTTAAGTTAGAAGGAGTATGATACACCAAACTAGAGATTTAAAGCAAGAAATAACTACTGAAAAATTAAAAGAATACTTTCCGAACGGAGAATTGAAAACATACCAAAAAGGGTATGCTATCAGTTATATTCATAAAAAAGTTAGAACCTTTAGATGGCTGATAGAAGGTAGTGTCAATTACTATATTTCACTTGACAACCCAGAGAGCGATATTCTCGTTTGCCAAAACTCAGAACCTTTTTCTACTATTGGATTAAACGGATTCAATACACCCAAACGGTTTACTTATAAAGCAACCGTAGCCTCACCAAAAGCATCTTTTTTTGAAATACCATTTCATGAGCTAGATGCCTATTTGAAAAAAGGGCATCAGAATATCTTACTTAAAAACATTGGAGCAAAATTGTATCGTGTTTTGCATACGGCTTTAACTAAACAAACGGAATTGTTGAGTCCTGTACGGTTTCAGCCCTTTGTAGAAGATCGACAGTTTTTTATATCTCCCGTTGCCGAACAAGAAGAGATTGTTTCATTAATGCGACGTTCTCCTTTTCTTGATTATTTTGAAGAAAAAAACTTAATGGCGTTAGCTGCGTTGGCAGAACGTAGAGAATATGAGCCAGATGAAGTTTTGTATGTACAAGATGGTTCAAGTAACGGATTGTTTATTCTTATTCATGGAGAAGTAACGGTTAAGCGAATAGAGAATACGATTGAGATCAAACAACGTTCTATTAAGAATTCCGGATTTATATTTGGATGGTCTTGCCTTTTAAAGGAAAAAGATATTTGTTCAGCTATAACGAATACAAAGACTTCGGCTTACTTTATCCCTGATGGCGAGTTAATGAAACTATTTCAGATAGATGATGCTTTTGAAGGTCAGTTTTATCAGCGATTATTGTGGCTAATGGGGAACCAGTTAAATGCTGCTTTTGTAAGGTATGTTGGCTTGTTGGGTAAACATAATCTACAAGCGGTCTATCAATTGATCAAAAATAATAAATCGCGGTTATTGTTATCCTCACCTTTACATCAAGTGCCGCATCTTTTAAAAAGTAATACGACTAAGCAATTCGCCTATGATGCGTTGACTAGTTTGGTAAAAAAAGGGACTGCTTTAGAACGCCATATTGCATCGTTGAGTTTAGAGTTATTGGGTGAGGATCAAAAGGAGCATGAGTTTATAAGCGGTTTACAGCAGATTTATGAGAATGTGGCTGAAAAGAACAGTAAAGATGCCAAGCAAAATAGAAAGGTCTGTGCAGAGCTAACGATGAAAGTGTTTAAAAACGTGCCTTATATTGTTGAAGGTTGGGAAAACTTACCTGACGATACTGGTAATATTTTTATCTATAACCACTTAATCAATGACCCGCATTATACCTTAAATAATAATTTTCAGATTACCCTAGATTCACATTTTCTAAGTGCCATGGTTTTGCATAAAAAGTATGAAGAGCCAGGTATTCGTACGGTTAGAATAGGGCAAGGGCAAGAATACGGTCATCAGAATTACTACGATAACCTTGGCTATATAAATGTGTATACTAAAGAATCTGATGAAACTTCTAACAATAGAAAAGAAGAGGCAAGAAGCATCTTCTATAATGAAGCCTCAAAACATTTGCAGCAAGGTTATAATTTAATAATTAGTCCCGAAGGCACTTCTTATAGAACAGACGAATCTCCGGGTCCTTTTAAAATGGGCGCTTTCAAATTGGCATTACATACCGATCCAGAACCTTATATAATACCTGTGGTTATGGTGAATTTTGATCAGAGAATAGGGAAGTCTTTATACTACTGTGCTATAAAAGAACCTTTTTTACTGAGTGAAAAAGTACCTTCTAAAAGTAACGAAGATCTATATGCTTTTATGGAGCAGTATCAGGCGGAATATCAAGGGTATGTGAAAAAGGCTATCGAAAGAGCGGAGCAGTTAAATGTATCTAGCTCGGGTGCCGACAATTTAGAGGAGCCACCTGCTATTTGGTGTAATGAGATCAAAAGATTGAAAAGACGTATTGATAAGTTGCCGACTCAAGAAAACTTAATTGCTTTTTACGGCAGTTCTTCGGTGCGTTTGTGGGTAAATATGAAACGTGATTTGAGTCCGTTCAATGTGGTGAACCTTGGTTTTGGCGGATCAACATTCGCTTGGTGTATTCATTATTTTGATGAGATTTTTACCGAAGCTAATCCGTCTAAAATTGTGTTGTACGCAGGAGAGAATGATTTGAATAGTGGTAAAACTCCCCAAGAGGTACTTTCTGGTTGTATGGAATTGGTGGGCTTAATAACTAATAAGTATCCTGATGCAGAATTGGCATTGATCAGCTTAAAACCGAGTGTAGAGCGAGAAGCTTTGATTCCGCTTATAATGGAAACTAATTTAATGCTGTCTAAGTATTTTATTACCGAACTGAATGCACAATACATTAACGTATTTGCACAGATGATTACGACGGATAATAGACCGATACCAGAATTATACCTTTCTGACGGATTGCATTTAAACAAACAAGGCTATGCACTGTGGAGTACTGCCATAAAGAAAGCACTACAAGCAGCGGATAGCCTTGAGCTTGAAAATCAATTATAATTAGTTATTCGTCTTGACCACCTTTGCGTTGTGGTGTTCTTGGTGTTGGCCATTCTCCTTTTTTACCAGATCTTGGGTTAATACCTAACACAGCTTTTTCACGCGATGTTTTCTCAGGGTCTTCACAAGCCATGTAAGTTAATATGGCAGTTAGAATAGCATTGTTACGTACATCATCGAATACTATTTTGTCATAGGTATCTAAATTGGTGTGCCAGGTGTAATTCCAATAATCCCAACTAAGAGAGCTTAATGAAAACGCAGGTGCACCAGCAGCTACAAAAGATGCATAGTCTGATCCACCACGACTAGGAGAACCTGGAAAGGTAGTTTCTATTTCATTTTTATACGCTTCTGGTACGGCTTCTAACCAACGCCCTAAATAATCATAGGCATGTAGAAAACCTTGTCCCGATAAACGAACAACACGACCTGTACCATTATCTTGATTAAAAACAGCTTGTACACCTGCTACAATTTCTGGGTGATCTGCTACAAATGAGCTAGAACCATTTAAGCCTTGCTCTTCGCTTCCCCAATGTCCAATTAAAATAGTTCGTTTCGGATTCGGATACACCTTTTTAAGAATACGTGCAGCTTCTAACATGGTAATTGTTCCTGTGCCATTATCTGTTGCGCCTGTTCCACCATCCCAAGAATCGAAATGAGCAGAAAGAATTACATACTCATCTGGGAATTCGGTACCTGGTATAGTTGCTATGGTATTGAATGCTGGTACTACACCTAAATCTTTAGATTCCGCCACTATTTTAATTTTGGTATCGGCGCCATGTTCTACCATTCTGTATAACATTCCGTAGTCTTCTAAAGAAATATCTACTGCGGGAATTTTATCCGTACCTGCACTGAAAATTTTATTAGCCCCAAAACCTTCAGACCATCTAGATTGTGCAATACCTACGGCACCTGCTCTTTCAAATGCAGAATTGATATTTCTACTCGTGTAGCCTGTATTGTTAATATTCTGTCTCCATATTTTTTCGATAGAATCGCGCTCCGTTTTCATTTTCTCGAAGGATGCTTTTGTCGCATATTCTTCCCAGTTTTCATCTGGTCTACCTGTAGGTTGCAACATACTAATCATTACTATTTTTCCTTTCACATTAGGAAGCCATTTTACAAATGATAATGAGTCTTTAAAGCTTGGTAATGTAATTAATGATGCAGTAACACCTTTAGCGCTCGTACCAGGATTCCATGCTAATTGAGTAGCGTGAAGTGATGCTACTCGTGGCGATACCATGTCTACATGAGTAATACCTCTTTGCCAACCCTTCCAAGTTCCCCATTGTTGGTTTTCGGCAGAAATCCCCCATTTTTTATAGGTGTTTATTGCCCAGTCATGTGCTGTTTTCATTTCTGGAGTACCTACTAAGCGTGGTCCGTTGAGGTCCATTAATTCGTAAGCCAATTGCTCTAATTGAGAATTTTCAACGCCTTCTTTTTCAATGGCATTAACGATGTCTTCTGTGGATTGAGAAAATCCGAAAGTGGCGCATAATAAGTATGCACCAAAGAGTAGTCCTTTTTTCATGTTCAAGATAGTTTGTTAGTTGAACTAAGGTACTCATTTAAGGGCGTAAGCGATGTGTTAAAATTTATCGGATTTCTGAAGGAAACGAGGTAGACTTTCTTTGATTAAATAAGCCCAATTTTCCTCACCCATTTATTCTTAAGTGCGATTTAGTTATTGAGTATTAATTAGTTTAAGGTAAATGAATTATCGATAGATGAAAGATTTTTAAAACTATTATTTGAGCTTCTTATCTAGTGCTAAAATAGTCTGCAATAGTACATTGGCACCATTTGCCATATCAATTGCTGAGGTAAACTCTTTCGGAGAATGACTAATTCCATTTTTACTCGGAACGAATATCATTCCCGTTGGTGCTATAAGTGCCATGTCTTGCGCATCATGACCAGCGCCACTTGGCATTGATTTGTAACTCAATTTAAGTAACTGAACACTTTTTTCGATTTCAGATTGTATGGTTGAATCCATAATAGCTGGGTCTGCTGTAGTATCCAGTTTTTTAAAGGAAATTTCAACTCCCGATTCTATACTAATTTCTTCTGCTCTTTTTTCGATAGCAGTATATACCTTTTCAATAACTTCAGAAGACAAATCTCTAATTTCAAGACTCGTAACCACATGACCAGGAATTACATTCGGTGCACCTGGTTCTGACTTTATTCTGCCTACCGTAGCAACTTGTGCACCATCAAAACTAGTGGCAACTTCATTAACGGCAATGATGAATTTTGAGGCTGCTAAGAGCGCATCTTTTCTAGCATTCATTGGTGTAGTGCCGGCATGGTTGGCAAAACCGTTGAATTCAACATCCCACCATTTTAGTCCTACAATCCCTTTTACAATACCAATTTCTAAATTTTCTTTTTCAAGAGTGCCTCCTTGTTCAATGTGTAGTTCTATAAAGGCAGCAACGTCTCCTTTTTTACGAGCCACTTCTGCTAGTCTGGTGGTATCTCCGCCTAATCTCATCATACCTTCGCCAATGGTATATCCTGTTGAATTTTTAACAGTAAAAGCACTTTCTTTCAAATGTCCGGCGATTGCCCTACTACCTACAACACCACCTTCTTCATTAGAGAAGATTATAATTTCTAATGGATGTTTCGTTTTAACGTTGTTTTCATCTAGGGCCTTAAGAATCTCTAATGAAGCCATACTGCCAACACAACCATCATAATTACCACCATGTGGAACGCGGTCTATATGTGAGCCAAATGAAATAGGTTTCATATTTGGTTTTGTCCCTTTTCGTATTCCAATAACATTGCCAGCAAAATCGATATGGGTTTCAATATCCATGGCTTTTAATTGTTCAATAACCCATTGCTGGGCAGCAACATCGGCATCACTAAAAGCAACACGTTCTGTTTCGCCATTTTCTTGAATCCCAAACTGAGCAAGATTCATAATGCGTTTTTCCAATCGGTCTTGATTCACCGAGATTTGAGCATTTATACTCAATAATGGACAAATAATTAAAATTAGGGTAATTATGATTTTAAAAGTTCTCATATTTATTTTTAGCTTATTCCTAGTTCATTTCTATTAAAAATACAATTCGCCATTGGGACTTCATCTCTTAAAATTGCCAATGTGTTCGCAATTGTCATTGTACACATTTTGGTGTACGTAGTTTTTGTTAAACTACCTAAATGGGCAGTAACAAGAACATTGTTTAATTGTAATAAGGGCTCGTTCTGAGCAGGTGGTTCTTGAGCCAAAACATCGGCTGCAAAGCCCCCTATTTTGTTATTCTGTAACGCGTTGAGTAATTCTTTCTGGTCAATGATTCCACCTCTAGCTGTATTGATTAATAAAGCTGAAGGTTTCATTTTTGCAAATGCCAATACATTAATAAGATTTTCTGTTTTGGGACTTAAGGGAAGGTGTAAACTAATACTGTCTGATATTTTTAAAAGTTGGTCGAATTCAACAAACGAGTAAGGAACATCTTCTTTTTTAGAACTCCAATATACTATATTCAAACCCAAGGCTGTAGCGATTTTGGCTACTTTTTTACCAATATTCCCCATACCGATTATACCCAAGGTTTTTCCGTGGGTTTCATCACCAACATATGTGCCTCGATCTGTCCATCTGTTTTCTTTGACCATGGTTACGGCAGTATATAAATTGCGCTGAAGCATTAGTAACAGCGCAATGGTATGTTCAGCTATTGTGTCCGCATTAGAATTGGGTGCATTTACTACTTTAATACCTCTTTTGGTAGCTTCAGAAACATCAATATTATCTAAGCCAACACCGCAACGTGATATTACTTTTAAGTCAGATAATTGTTCCATTAATGAATCTCGTACCTGACCTTTACCGCGTGTAATGATAGCATCAACCTTGTTGTTCTGAATTTGACTTTTTAGTGATTCTTCATCATATCCAGTTAAAATATTCATGTCTAATGCTTCTTCCAACATGCGCATTGCATCATCGGCAACCGTTTCCAGCAAAAGGATATTCTTACTCATTTGATTTATGGTAAAGGGTAGCGTCTTTAGATTTGTATCCGCGGAAATCATTTCTTCCCGACACATAAATACCTTCTTTAAACAATTCGTCTTCAAAAATCTTCGGGTCTATATAGTCACCAGGTACAGAAGAAAGCTCTACTAAGTTTCCCGATGGGTCACGAACAAACATTTGAATGGCGCCATCTGGTAATTGACGCACATTGCCCCAGGGTTTAATATCGATAGCACCAAGCTCCTTCATCCGAAAGAACATCGAATTAATATCATCCACTTGGACACAAATATGACCTCTGAATGAAAATTCATCTTCCCACTCGGTTAAATGTAATTGTTGCTCTTCGTTAAACTTAAAAAAGGCTGTTGGGTAATCAAATAAAAATGCAGGAATAGCTTCTAAGCCCAATTCTTCTTCATAAAATTTACATGCCTCTTCTAAATTGCTTACTACCAAAGCAACGTGATTAATATGTACCGCCTTTGCCATAATTTATTGTTTAAAGTCTTTTACAAAATCCCAATTCGGAGTCAATCCTAATCCTGGTCTATCGGGTGCTATAAGCATTCCTTCTTTGTCGACCGTAATGTCTTCTTGAACCAAATCATACATCATTGGGTTTCCTCCTAAAGAGAACTCAATAACATTTGCAGACGGTGAAGCGAAGGCAACTGAAAGACCTGCCATAAAAGAAAATGCAGACCCCCAACAGTGTGGTGCCAATTCTAACTGATAGGTATGTGCCAATTGCGATACGCGCATGGCTTCAGTGATTCCGCCAATAATAGCACAATCGGGTTGCAATACATCTAAAGCACGTTCGGCTATTAAATCGCGAACATCAAAAGCGGTGTACTCACTTTCACCTGCCGCAATGGGTATAAAAGTATTTGCACGAACCTCGGCAGTGCCTATTTTGTTATCGGGACTAATAGGTTCTTCGAACCAATAAAGATTGCAATCTTCTACGCCTTTGGTAAATTGTTTTGCTTCGGGCACACTAAAAGTACCATGAGCATCAGTCATTAATTTTATATGGTCAGGTAAAGCCTCACGAGCTGCTTTTACCCGTTTTATACTTTCAGCAACGGTTTGGTCCATAATGCCAACACGCATTTTTACTCCGCTGAATCCTTTAGAGGTGTAGCCTAATAATTGGTCACCAATGGCGTCTGCTTTTGCCCATCCGCCACTTGCATATGCTGGCATTTTATCGCGACAGCTTCCACCTAACAAGTTAACAACGGGAGTTTGTAACGATTTTCCTTTAATATCCCAAAGAGCAGTGTCAATTCCGCTCATGGCAGAAATGGTCAATCCCCTTCTTCCTAAAATCGGAAATTTTCTACCTCTAGAAAGTGAATAGTGGTCTCTGGTGCCATTATAGACATGTTCCCAAATACGAGAAATATTGCGGGCGTCTTTACCAATAAGTTGAGGTTTTAATTCATTCTCAATACAACTAACGATAGATGCGCATGAACCCGATGAACCCACTGCTGCTTTTGCTTCGCCAAAACCTTGTATGCCGGTATCTGTAGTTACAACGACCAAAGTCATATCGAAATTTGTCAATAAGCCATAGTCAGAAAAGTGTTGTTTTTCTTTAGGTATAGGGCAGCGTAACCAAAATGCTTCTATATTGGTGATTTTCATTAGATAAGTGTTTTTAGGGTATCAATAGATTTTTTGGTAAGCATCGTATAAAACTCATCGGTAGTGGCTGAACTACCATGGTCTTCCAAGAATTTCTTCTGTTCGGCAGTTAACCCTTCGGGATTTGCTTCAACCGAATTCTGAAACGGATTAGCGGGAGTTCTATCTAAAGGAGCACAAAATTCTACGGATAGTACTTTGTTGTATTCGATTTCTTTAAGCGTGTCAATTATTTTAGACCAATTTAAATGACCCATACCCGGAGCCATTCTGTTATTGTCTGCAACATGAAAATTCACTAGTCTCTTACCAACTTTTTTTATGGTGTCGTACATATTCACCTCTTCTAAATTCATATGAAAGGTATCTAAGCAGACTCCGCAATTAGGACCCACAGCTTCAGCTAACGCCAATGCCTGTTCACCACGGTTAATGAAATAAGTTTCAAAACGGTTTATAGGTTCTATACCAATTTGTAGACCGTGATCTTCGGTGTATTTATAGATTTCTTGTATTCCCTCAACTGCCCATTCCCATTCCTCGTCTTGTTTGGCATCGGGTACAATTTTACCAACGGTAGCTGGCACTAATGAAATAACATTGCCACCTAATTGATAGACCATTTTTGCAACGTCTTTTACATACTGAACCGACATTTTTCGTTGTGCTGGATCCTTCGCAAGTAAATTTCGTTGCTCTAACATTAAGGTGACGGAACCCCAACATTTTATACCGTACAAATCTAAAAGCAGTTGCGTTTTTTTAATGTCGTAACTCTCAGGTGCACCTTGTATTTCTATGTGCGTGTAATCTAATTTGTTGATTCTATTGAGTGTGTGCTCAAGAGATTCGGCACGCATCCAATTATGTATGGCTAATTCCATTGTTAAATACTATTGATTTGTTATCCGATAAATTCTATTTTTCTATTAGATCCATCGCAAAATGGTTTGTTTTCTGAAATTACGTAACGACAAAACTGATGGTATCTTCTTTTGTGTCAATTTCACCTTATGCTAATTGGACCTGTATATTTTAAAGGTTTTAAGGTAGGAAAAAAATGTTTCTTTTGATTGGCATGTTGACATCGAATTGTGAAATAGTGTCATTTGGTAATACTGTATCGAACTAGTTACTTCGTTTTATAATTTGACTTGCAGGTTGTATATTTATTGCTTTAAGAAACCAGTTAAAATTTGATATTAAGATAACGGAATAATGAAGAAGGAATTAAATATTGAGGAATGGAATAGGGTAGGTCATTTTAAGTTTTTTTCGCAATTCAGCGAACCTTTTCATGGGGTAACCGTAAAAGTGAACTGTTCTATAGCCTATGATTATGCAAAACAGTCTGGCAACTCTTTCTTTCTAGTTTATTTACATAGAACTTTAAAGGCTGCTAATGCCGTAACTCCATTCAAATATCGAATTGAAGATGGTAAGGTGTTCGAGTATGATCATGTGCATGCATCGCCAACCATTGGTAGGGATAATGGCACATTTGGTTTTTCTTATATAGAATATAAAGAGTCTTTTACTGAGTTTAGAGACGCAGCTAATAAAGTGATTGAAGTGGTTAAAAAGTCAACGGGACTAGAATTACCCGAATGCGGTATCAACGTATTACATTGTTCTAGTATGCCGTGGCTCGATTTTACATCGGTTTCTCATGCACGACATTTTGAATTTGCAGATAGCTGCCCAAAAATTTCATTTGGTAAAATGACTGGTGAAGGTGAGCATAGATCTATGCCTGTTTCAATACATGTACATCATGCTTTAATGGATGGGTATGAAGTAGGTTTATTTGTAGCCGAGTTTCAACGATTAATGTCACTAGACGGAGAGGTTTAGAAGGAGAATTAAATAATATGTCTGTTAATTATATTTTAGGTGCTACCTGCTCATTTGTTGCGGTTTTGAAGCTTAAAATGAACTCTGTGCCTTTATTTATCTCGCTTTTACAACTTATTGTACCACCGTTCATTTCTACGAAATCTTTAGTAATCATTAAACCAAATCCAGTTCCTTTTTCACCAACTGTACCTTCTCTAACTGTTGGGGCGTTATTGCTTTTAGATGTGTTTTGCCAGTCGGTATTCATTCCTAATCCAAAATCTTTAACTCCTATTTCAACGATATCAGATGTGCATTTAGAAGACAATATTATTTTTTGACCTTTCTCACTAAACTTGATAGCATTAGAGGTCAGATTACGAAGTATGACCTTTAACATGTTTTCATCAATAAAGAGTTCTCGACAAGAAATTGCCAGTTCTATTTCTATACCCTTATCATTTGCCATCCTTTCAAATTCCTTTTTTATGGAATTAAATACCGTATCTAAATCGCATAATTTTTTGTCTAAGGAGACACCTTCTAGTTGATTATATGACCAATCAAGCAATACATTAACCATAGAAATTCTATCGGTTACTTCATTTTTTAATTTTTTTGTAATCTCTTTTAGTTCACTTTCCTCTAACTGACTTTCAATCATTTCTATAATCGTACCCACATTATTAAGAGGTCCTCTTACATCATGGGTAAGTAGTGAGAATAATTTGTTTTTCAGCTTATTTACTTTTTCAAGTTCCTCATTTTGATATTCTAAATCTTGCTTTGCTATTTGTAGATGTTTGGTTTGTTTCTCAACTTCTGTAGTAAGTTTGCTATTGGCTTCAACCTGAATTTTTATAGTATTATCCTCAATAGATTTGTACTTGTAACTAATTAATAGAGAGAAAAGTACTAATTGAAAAGTCACAAGAATTGAGGTTAGTAATATAACAAGGTCGGTATCTACATTAAAATACTTTTGTGAAAACCATGCTCCAATATAAAGGAATGAACCGAGTAGGTAAGGTGTATAAGAATACAAATAATACTTGTTGAATTTTTCAGAGTTGTAAAGTCGAAATCCTGAAAATAGACAAAGAAAGGTAGTTGATAACGCCGTAATTGCAGCTGTTATTATTAGAATATTACGTAACCATTCAAGCTTGATTATAAAATGATTTAATATGTATACTACAGGTAAACCTGCTAAAATTAAGATAAGCACTTTGTAAATTGAAAATAGTGTTCGGTGGTTAATTGGTGATATGTTAAAATAGCTCTTTGTGAACATTAATAGACCAAAAGTGGTAATGATTGCTGTAATGGGGGATACATTATAAGCCATTAACTTTACTTGTTCACTGAATGAAGCATCATGGATAAAAATGAGACTATAATGTAAAGTCAACCCGATGATTAGAATAAAATAGTAGAGTAAGATTTTGTGTCTTAAAACTATATAAGACAATAAGTGGTAAATACCAAAAACGCCGTAAATGGACGTAAATAGTATGGTGGTAAAATGCTTATAATTAAATATATCCATTTAAAAGCTATCAATTGATTACGTATATAGAATTGGTTTGAAGTTTTTTTTATTATCTCTTCTCTCTGAATTTAGAATTTTTTATTGAGAATGAGCCAATGTTAGGTAAGCTTCTTTTTATATAAGTATTAAATTCATTTTTATATTTAGTAAGATGCGATATTGTTTTAAGATTGAATAATTTGCGCAAAATTTGATTCGTAGTAAAATGGTAAACTTAGAAGAGCAACTTAAGAATCCGGTTTGGTATTCCTTAAATGAAACACATAAAAAGTTTGTTGTTGTATATGACGGTGTGCAATTTTATGATCAAGCGGTCTGCACTTTTGGGTCTTTTTTCGATGAATCAAAGACAGAAAAAGCTTCTGATGAATATATAAAAACGACAGATAGTTTCTTCTTCGTTTCAGAGAATCAGACTCCGTTAATTGATGAAGCTAAAATTGCTCTAGAGAAGAAAATTGATGGTTGCCAAATGGTATTAAATCAACTACCAGAAGTTTCAATAACAGAAGATATTGTCTTACTGACCGATGAATATATTAATGAGGTGTATGACTTAATCTGGTTGGTAATGCCTGGTTATTATCGTAGAAGAACTTTTGAAATGGGTAAATACTTCGGAATTTTTAAGGATGGTAAATTGGTTTCTATTACCGGTCAACGAATGCAGACCAATCTTTTTATAGAAGTAAGTGCAGTTGTAACTCACCCAGATTATACCAGAATAGGATTGGCAAAACAACTTATCGCGCATACTACAAAAGAGATTTTAAAAGTAAATAAAACACCTATTCTGCATACCAATAAAGGAAATTTGGCTATACCACTTTATCAAAAATTAGGATACGAATTAACCAGAGATATGAACTGGTGGTTGTATCGTAAAGTTTAATTAATCTCATTTTCTAAGGTTAACATTCCGGATTTTTTTCTGCATTTTTCAACTATTTAATAGATTATTCTATTTTTTATTTCATTTTGATATATTTTTAAATAACTGTATAATAGCATTATAAAAGTTTATAAACGACTGTAAACGATAACAAACGAAAGTAAGCGTTTGCAAACCGATTAATCTTTCAATGCGGTTCTAGGTTTGCAGTGTCGAGTCACAATGGCTTGATAGTATGAACTGTTAAACCATAAAATTTAGAGAGATGAACGCATTAAAAAACAAAGTACAGTTGATTGGTAATTTAGGGCAAGACCCAGAAATCATAAACTTAGAAGGTGGTACCAAATTAGCTAAATTTTCTATCGCCACTACAGATAGTTATAAAAACGCGAAAGGTGAAAAAGTTGATGATACCCAATGGCATAATATTGTAGCCTGGGGAAAAACGGCTGAGATTGTAGAAGACTATTTAGCCAAAGGAAAACAAGTTGCCATAGAAGGTAAACTCACTCACCGTTCTTATGAAACAAAAGAAGGTGAGAAAAGATATATTACAGAAGTTAGGTGTAATGAGTTGTTGATGTTAGGGAAGTAGGTTGATACGTCTTCACAAGGAGGTGCGACGAAGTGATCTGTTAGTTTGGAACACGAAATTGACAGATTGCTTCGTGCCTTGTAAAGACGTTTAACTTGAGTCATTATTACTTGAAGTATGACAATTAAAATCAATGAACACATCATTTATTTACTTTCTCACAAATAAGAATAAAACGGTTTTATACATTGGAGTGACGAGTGATTTGGTAAAAAGAATATATCAACATAAATCAAAGTCATATAGAGGATTTACATCTAAATATAACTGTGATCAACTGGTTTATTTTGAGGAATTTTTAGATGTCAATTTGGCGATTGCTAGAGAGAAACAACTCAAGTCGGGTAATAGGAAAACCAAGGAAGAACTAGTTAACAAATTAAATCCAAATTGGAATGATTTGTCGGATGGTTGGATATTTGACTGTCATTAGACGTCTTCACGAGAAGGCATGACGAAGTAATCTGTAAGTATGGAACACGAATTTGGCAGATTGCTTCGTACCTCGCAATGACGTTTGGGTTGAATCATCTGGACTTAAAAGTTAAGTTTTTTATTATGAACGTCTTCACTAGGAGGCACGACGAAGTGATCCGTTAGTTTGGAACACAAATGTGTCAGATTGCTTCGTGCCTCGCAAAGACGTTTGGGTTGAACTTTCTGAACTTATAGTATTGATTTTTATTTTAACGTCTTCACGAGGAGGCACGACGAAGTGATCTGTAAGTATGGAACACGAATTTGGCAGATTGCTTCGTGCCTCGCAAAGACGTTTGGGTTGAATCATCTGAACTTAAAAGTTAAGTTTTTTATTATGAACGTCTTCACGAGGAAGTACGACGAAGTGATCTTTATGTTCGGAACTCGAATTTGGCAAATTGCTTTGTGCCTCGCAAAGACGTGATCTTGTTAAAACCTTTAATAAAGACAATTTCAAACACTATTTTTGCAAAACATGATTACAATAGAAAAAGACTTAATACCATTATTAAAAAAGCATTTTGGTTACGATTCATTTAAGCCGAATCAATTATCAATAATTGAAGATGCACTTAGTAAAAAAGATGTTTTGGCTATTATGCCTACTGGTGGTGGTAAGTCGCTTTGTTATCAGCTTACGGCATTGGCTTTAGAAGGTACTGCAATTGTGATTTCTCCGTTAATTGCTTTAATGAAAGATCAGGTAGATGTCTTAAAAGCTAACGGAATTGCAGCTGAATATTATAACAGTTCTCAGACTCAAGAAACACAACAGGAGATTCTTGGTAAATTAGAAAGAGGAGAGTTGAAACTTTTTTATGTGGCTCCAGAGAGTTTAGGCTTTTTTAATAACATTCTTGGTAACTTAAAGATTAGTCTTTTTGCTGTTGATGAGGCGCATTGTATTTCTTCTTGGGGGCATGATTTTAGACCTGCATATACTCAACTTGGCGGACTAAAAAGAAGATTCCCGAATATTCCGGTGATGGCACTTACGGCTACTGCCGATAAGACTACCCAAGACGATATTGCAGATCAATTACAAATTCCGAATGCTGAGCGTCACTTAGCATCTTTCAATAGACCTAATTTATATTTGGATGTAAAACCTGCTCAAGATCGAATAAAACATATTCTCGATTTCTTGGATGATAGACCGAACGAAAGTGGAATTATTTACTGCCTTAGTCGAAAAAGCACGGAGTCTATTGCCGAGAAATTACGTAATGCTGGTTTTAAAGCCAAGGCCTATCACGCAGGTATGTCTTCAGATGACCGCTCTACTGTTCAAGAAGAATTTATTACTGATAAGGTGCCTATTATAGCAGCAACCATTGCTTTTGGTATGGGTATAGATAAGAGTAATGTACGTTGGGTTATTCACTATAATCTTCCAAAGAATATAGAAGGGTATTACCAGGAGATTGGTCGTGGTGGTCGTGACGGACTCCCAGCTCACGCTTTACTATTTTACAGTTTTGCCGATGTAGCTCAGTTACGTAGGTTTATCAATCAAAGTGAAAATGCAGATGTTGAATACGCTAAATTAGATCGTATGCAGCAATTTGCAGAGGCATTGAGTTGTCGTAGAATCGCTTTGTTAAATTATTTCGGAGAACAAGTAACAGAAGGGTGTGGCAATTGCGATATCTGTAATTCTCCACCTGCTTATTTCGATGCTACGTTATTAGCGCAAAAAGTATGCTCTGGGGTTGCTCGTTTAAAGGAGCGAGAACCTATGGGTATGGTTATCGATGTTTTAAGAGGTGCGCAGAATGCACATGTTTTAGAAAAAGGGTATCAGAACATAAAAACCTATGGCGCTATAAAAGATGTCTCTTGGTTAGACCTGCAGCAATATGTTATTCAGCTATTGAATCAGGGTGTATTAGATATTAACTTCAGGGAAGGTGCAAGACTCGGATTAACCGAACAGGCAAAAGAAGTTTTATTTTCTGGAAAAAAAGTGCAGCTAGCAGTGTTGCAAAAAGAAGCAGAAAAGAAAAAGGCTGCAGCAAAATCACGAACTACGAAAACCAATTTATTCGAAAAGCTTCGTTTACTTAGACAACAAATCGCAACAGAACAGAATGTACCTGCTTATGTTGTTTTTGGTGATGCGAGTTTAAAAGATATGGAAGCTAAACTACCTAAAAACAGGGAAGAGTTTATGCTAGTCTCTGGAGTAGGGCAGGCGAAGTTAGAAAAGTACGCAGATGTGTTTATTGCTGAAATCACTAAAAATGCTCCTGCTAAAAAATCAAAAAAAGCGACTCATGACAAGACTTTTGAATTGTTCAATAATGGGTCTACGGTTTCTGAAATCGCTACATCAAGAAATTTGTCCGAGAATACGATATACGGACATCTAATGAAAAAGCATGCCGAGGGTGAAGATCTTGATTTAAATCAGTTTGTTGATTCGAAAGAGATTGCTGAGATAGAAAAAGCAAAATCTGAACTTACGGAAGCTACAGGTCTAAAAGACTATTTTGAATTCTTTGAAGAAAAAATGCCGTATTGGAAAATTAAGTTTGCCCTGTATATGTTAGATTCTTAAAAGTCTCAAAATTATCTGTCTAAATATAAAAACCCTTGAATGGTCAAATTCTTATCGCCTACAGTAATGAGATAATAATATATTCCCTGAGGTAAACCATTTTTTTTCTTGATAGCAAGTAAATTAGAACCTGCTTCACCATCAAACTCATTAGTATAATTTTCTTGTTCAAAAACTTTAAGTCCGTTTCTGTCAAAGATTTGTAAGTGATTATATTCGAAATCGCTTAATTCTGGTATAAAAAGAAAATCATTTATACCATCACCATTTGGAGAAACAAGGTAGTGATATCCCTTATGTGAAATAGGCGAGTTATTTTTTAAAATACCGAAAGTTAATGCGCTAAAATCATCAGGATTGAATTCTTTTGAAGTGATAAACCCTTCTTCTAAATCTCCTGTGCGCTCAACTGTGCTCATATCTATCCACAGTTTTAATTCTTTGTCAAATCCAACAATGGTTATTTTACTGATATCGTCGGTGAAATTTCGTAATTCACTTCTTTCATTCCAACCTATGGTAATTAGTGTAGGGCTTTTACCTTCTAAAACCCAATATTCGTTCTCGTTTACAAATAGCAAATTTGTATTTTTTTGAATATTATTAGAATAGATTTGGGTTGCATTTTCAAAGTGATATGCGCTTTTATATGATGTGTTTGTTGATTGTGTGTCAATACCTAAAGGTCGTAAGTAGAATTCATCACCGATAGGAAAAAGAAAATTTGGAATATCTGAAATAGAAATAAATCCATTCACTTTAGAGAAATTAGTTTCTCCATTGTAAAAAGAAGTTGAAATAAGTTCTAAAAAATTCGAATTATCGGTTTTTAAGGTGCTGATGTTTCCGTATACAAAATTGGTGTTATTACTTACTGAAATTGGCATCTGTAGAAAAATACCTTTATCACTATTAATTTCAAAATCATAAAAATTGGGTGAAATGCTACCAGAAATTATATTTTGATAATTTCCGTAGAAACCGACAAGTCCTTTTGAATTATTAAATAAGCCATCATTTTCTAGTGAAGAAAAAAAACCCATTTGACCAGAGTGATGAATTCTTAGATCACCAAAATTTCTAATATTCTGTGCTTCTGATTTTTGCGTAACAACACCAATAAAAATTATGAGGAGTATGACTTTTCTCATGATATTAAAAATTAAGTATTGTGAAATAGCTGGTTCTGTCTACATAATTAGTTGTAACTAATCTTTGAACTATGGCAACGCTAAATGTCTTAGTTCCATTTTCACTACTATTTGAAATGATTGCCGCACCAATATTCTGATATATTGCCTTTTTTATTTCTGTAACACTACCTCCACTTTTATTTAAAGTAATTGTATTTCCTGTCTTGGTAATTGTCTGTGTTTCGTTTAAAGAATCGTCATCATCTTCGACATTTAAAGTAATCTCATTGCCACTACTAATGCAAACATTACCTGCACTGCTTGCAGTTGATAACGATTGATTGTTTGTTATAAAAGTTGACAGGTCAACTTCAACAATATCGCCATCTGCTTCAACAGCCAAGATATTAGTTGCAATGCCACTAATGGTGCCTGTGCCATAATCAGATAGTCTAACGGTTCTTCTTGCAACATCTAGCCGCGCATGCGCAGAATTTGTTTTTAAACCTAGGCGCGAATTAGTGCAATCTGAAAAAAGATTGCCATTATCTTGAGAAGGATATTTATTTGTTGTTGTATAGAAAATAGATTCTTGTGTACCTGTGTAAACCATGCTTGCCCATATAATGCCATTCCAAATTTTTGGTATACTATTTTCTGAATCTGAAGTATAGTACCATACATCGTTTTGGATGGGGTTAATGGGCGCTGCAGAAGCGTTGGTGACGGTATTATTATTTACAGTGACAACGCTTTCTTTTTTATAGATGGCTTTAGCTATTTGAGCAACGACGTTAAAATTGATCATCATTGCACAAATAACCACTAAACTTTTAAAGTTTAAAAGCATGTACGAGTTGTATTTTTTGACTACAAATAAATTAAAATTATGTACAAATGGTTTATTTGATATATTGAACTTCAACGATATCTCCTGCGTATATAGCATATCCGTTTTCAACTAAAGTTACAGTAGAAGCTGTTACTGTATAATCTACATTGGCAATTAGTTTGGCTCCATTTCTATAAACCCAAACTTGACTAAATGAAGGTAAAACAGGTGCTCCTGTAAGTGCGTATGCTGTTTGAGCAGGGGTAGCGGTAAAAGCTTCTTGTCCGCTTTTAATAAGGTCAGATGCAAGTAATTTTTTTGTTGCGCCCGTTGCTTCATCTCTTACAAGTATCGTATATCCGGTACCAGTGCCTGCATCAGATTCAGTTGTTGCATCGGTAGAAGCGGTTTCAGTACTAATTAATTCTATACCATTAAGACCGAAAATATTTCCGTCCACATCTATAAAAGTATCGTCTGTAAGTGTACCACCCAACTGCCATGTGGTTGTGGTTACGTCAGCAGTGGTGTTCGATAGCATGGTAATACCATTTTGTGATTGTAGGTATTTGATTGTTCCTTTATTATCAATGACTCGAACTGCGCCTGCAGTTGTGGTTGTACCCGGGTTAACGTCGGCTAGCTTGGTTACATCACCAGTAGTTTGTTGAGCACTAACAGCTATACCTGAAAGCATTAATAGACCAAAAGCAAGTGTTTTATAATTTTTAGTTCTCTGTTTTGTAAGCATAATTATTGAGTTTATTAGGTTAAAAAATGTATTCATGATTATTAATTATAAGATTTGTACAATTCGTATTTTATCATTTTGGTAACATATGACTTCACTCTCTAATTCTATAGTGTTGTCATTTATGGTAGTAAAGTCTATTCTTACCCCGTTTCTATAAATTGCTATTTTTCTGATATCAACAATGGGTAGGGGAGTATTAAATTGTTTTTGGCCATTATTTGCTATAATAACTATATTTTGCTGTTCTCCTTGCGCTCCACTTAAATCACCAGAAGTAAACGAAGTGCCATCTGTTGATGTAATAGTGAATGAACCATCTTCATTATCTATGATTGATATTGTATTGGAATTAGTATCGCAGAGGTTTATCCATTGAGTACCATTAAACGTGAAAACGCATTGGTTGTCTATATTGTAGACCATAGCACCGTTTAATGGTGTTATTTGTAGCATTTGCGTATTAGATACTCTAGATAGAACTAAGACCTTAGAAGTACTTTCTAATTCTAAAAGCGAAGAATTGTGAATTGAACTTACATCATCACCAATTTTCACTTGTGCATATGAGCAATAAGTGATAGTTAGAAAAAAGGTAATTAATATATAAGTTTTATACGATATCATAGCATAACTAATAGTAGGTGCCAAATATCAATATATTGGTTATGATGTTCTAATAATTGTTGTAAAACGTAAGAAAAGGACTATGAAACTTTGTAATTTAGTTGTAGGAAAAAACTTATAATAATTTAAATCAATATTTGTTGCCTAACAAAATTTTCAATACTTAGTTAAATGCGTTTTTATTCAAAAAATTGAGGCTTTAGATGTGGAAGATTAAGATGAGTAATCCGTAATTTTTCAAAAAGCAGTATGAAGCCTGAAACTAATTAGTATATAGTTGTAAGAGAGCGAGTTATTATTTTATTCTAAAAGAAAATGGGATAGGTGTAAAATTAACTTTATTAAAAATTAACCGTTACGCCCAATTGACCAGGTCCAAAATTTAGATTCCAACTTACCATTTTTGATTTGTCGTTGTATTTCTCATCATACCTTTTATCTAGGTACCTATCTATAGATTCCACAGTTGCAATACTAATGGCAAAAGCGAATACCATATCACTTAAATAATGTTGACCATCCCAAACACGAGAAATACCAGGAATTGCACCTAAAGTATAAATACCTGCTTTTACCCACGGATTTTTAAATTGTTTACCAATTGCGTAAGCATTGGTAAAGGCAAGTAATGCATGCCCAGATGGGAACGAATGAAAGTTTCTGCTTGAATTAAAAGGATCAAAGGTGTCTTTCCCCAAATCTGCCAAAGGTCTTGCTCTACCTACTACAGATTTTAATACTTGTTGAAGAAGTCCGGCTGAAGTAGCTGATGATATTAATAATACTCCCGTTCTTCTTAATTTTTCGTTTTTGGTAATTAACCCTACGGCGTATACACCTGATGTCGCTAAATAATTATTCTCTGGACTACCGTAGAATTCACCATAATCTCGAACAACCTGTGGTACGCCTTCTCTGTTATTTCTTATAAACCTCGATGTTTCATCATCTACTAAATAAACTAAGCCTGTACCAGCTACAACAGCACCAAATTGAGCCCATTGATCACCTTTCCAATGAAACGGACTCGCATAAGAATGACCTACACCTCTAAACATACTGCCAACATCATACTTAAACATATTCCACCGTGTTTCTGTAGAATCTTTAACGGAGTCTTGAGCGTTTAATGAAATACAAAAGGTTATGCCTAAGAGGATTATTAGATTTTTCATATTGCAAATTTAAAGTTATACTAGTTTAAAATAGAATCAAATAGGTATTTTGTTTTGCTCAAAAAGTCTGAAATAGCCCTAAAAATAAAGTTTCTGTGCCAATCGAAAAGTATTGGCGTGTGCTTCAACAATGATTTTAATGTCTGGCGAGTAGCCACCACCCATACTACATTGTACCGGTATATTTAAGTTGTGACAGGTTGTTAAGACAAACTCATCTCGTTTTTTACATCCTTCCAATGACATACTAAGTGTGCCCAATTTGTCACTTTCTAGAATATCAACACCGCAGAGGTAAAAGATGAAATCTGGTTTTACGGTATCAATTAATTTGGGTAATTTTTCCTTTAGTATAGAAAGATATGTTTCATCTGTAGTTCCTTTTAGTAAGGGAATATCTAAGTCTGACTGTTCTTTTTTAAACGGATAATTACTTTCTCCGTGCATAGAGAATGTAAAAACTGCATCGTCATTCTGAAATATTTCTGCAGTTCCGTTTCCTTGATGCACATCTAAATCGATAATGAGAATTTTCTTTGCAAGACCTTTTTTCAATAAGTATCTAGCGCCTATTGCTTGGTCGTTCAACATGCAAAAAGCTTCACCATGATCGCTATAGGCATGATGTGTTCCGCCTGCAATATTCATCGCAATTCCGAATTCTAATGCAAAATCGCATCCCTTTATCGTTCCGTCGGCAATAATACGTTCGCGCTCTACTAAATCTTCCGATAAGGGAAAACCTATTTTACGTGCCATTTTTGGCGAAATCATCATATTCAACAAATCGTAGAAATACTCAGGATCATGAACTGCTACAATATGTTTGTCATTTGGTATTTCTGGTTCAAAGAAGTTTTCTTCGGTGCATGTACCTTCATAAATTAATTGCTGCGGTAATAGCTCATATTTTTCCATAGGAAAGCGATGTCCCTCTGGCAATGGATGTTTGTATATAGGATGATTCGCTATTTTTAGCATCGGTTCAATTATTTATGCAGCTTTAATTGAATACGTTTTCTTTGAACATCAACTTCCAAAACCTTTACAATAATCTGCTGATGTAAATGCACATGTTCGTTTACATCTTTTACGAATGAATCAGACAGGTTAGAAACATGTATTAGTCCGCTTTCTTTAATGCCGATATCTACAAAACAACCGAAGTTGGTAATGTTATTTACAATGCCAGGTAACAATTGCCCGCTATGTAAATCTGTAATCGATTTAATGGTTTGGTCAAAGGTAAATACCTTTGCTTTTTCTCTACGGTCTAAACCTGGTTTTTCAAGCTCTGAGCGAATATCTTCTAAGGTAGGTAGCCCAACTTCATTGGTACAATACTTTTGAAGATCAATTTCTTTAAGTACAGTTTTGTTCCCTATCAATGATGTTATTTCTGTTCCTTTATCTTTTGCCATCTGCTTGACTATGCCATAACTTTCTGGGTGTACGGCAGAATCATCAAGCGGATTCTTAGCATCTTTTATTCTTAAAAAAGCTGCACCTTGCTCAAATGCCTTACCGCCCAATCGCGGAACATCCATTATATCTTTTCGGCTTTTGAATGCACCTTTCTCTTTTCTCTGAGCAACAATATTCTCGGCTAATTTCGGACCAATACCAGAAACGTAACTCAATAACGGAACGCTAGCTGTATTGATGTTCACTCCCACAGAATTTACACAACTTTCAACAACCGTATCTAGAGAGTTCTTTAATTTGCTCTGATCAACATCATGTTGGTATTGCCCAACACCAATAGATTTTGGATCAATTTTTACCAGTTCGGCAAGAGGATCTGCCAAACGCCTACCGATAGAAACGGCACCACGAACAGTAATATCGTAATCTGGGAATTCATCTCGAGCAATTTTAGAGGCGGAATAAATAGATGCCCCTGCTTCACTTACCACAAATACTTCGACGGGATTATTGAAGATTACCTTCTTTACCACCTGTTCTGTTTCTCTAGATGCTGTACCATTACCAATAGCTATAGCTTCAATTTTATATGCATTTACCAGAGAACTCAATTTCTTTATGGCGCCATCAACATCATTTTGTGGCGCATGCGGATAAATAGTTTCGTTATGTACCAAGTTACCTTGTGCATCTAAGCAAACCACTTTACAACCTGTTCTAAAACCTGGGTCGATGGCAAGAATACTTTTTTCCCCTAATGGAGCGCCCAATAACAATTGTCTTAGATTGTTAGAGAAAACTGCAATTGCTTCATCATCTGCTTTTTCTTTGGCTGCTTTTAATAGTTCGTTGGATAAGGATGGAAAAAGCAACCTTTTGTACGCGTCTGCAATGGCAAGTTCAATTTGTTTGCCGCAGGCATTATTTGTTTTTATAATTCTGTTTTCGATTCTATCGAGTAACCGTTCGTCATCTAGCTCAATTTTAACCCGGATGAATTTCTCCGATTCGGCACGTAAAATAGCAAGTAATCGATGGGACGGACATTTATTCAACGGTTCGCTCCACTCAAAATAGTCACGGAATTTCTGAGCCTTTTCATCATCTTTTTTCGTGCCAATTACTTTGGTGCTAATAATGGCAAATCGCGCTAATTGAGATCTTATTGAACTTCTTATATCTGTACGTTCATTGATCCACTCAGAAATGATATGGCGCGCTCCTTCTAAAGCATCATCTTCATTTTCTACCTCTTTGCTAAGATATTTAGAGGCTGTAGACTCGATATCATCATTACGCTGTGCCATAATGATTTTTGCTAAAGGCTCTAATCCGTTTTTGCGCGCAACTTCAGCTTTTGTTTTTTTACTTTTTTTGAAAGGGAGGTATAAATCTTCTAACTGAGTAAGGTCTTCAGAATTCTCAAACTTTTGTTTTAGCTCAGCGGTTAATACGCCTTGTTCATCAACAGCTTTTATAATGGCTTTTTTTCTCTTTTCTAATGCTTCAAATTGTTCTTTAAACTGAACGATAGCACCAACTTGTACTTCATCTAAATTACCAGTTCTTTCTTTACGATATCTAGAAATGAAAGGAATGGTACAATCAGCATTTAAAAGCTCAATAGTATTTTGAATTCCCTTCTCAGGTAGCTGGGTATATTTAAGTATGTAGGGCAGTAATTGCATGTAAAATCGTTTAGAACTTTTAAAAATACCCATTATTAGGTAATGAAATCAAGCAGTAGAAGGTATTTGTGTAGATTTTAGTATTCTTTCTTTTCTTTTTTGAAGGTTTACCGATGCCGTTGTAAAACTTAATATCATGATTACGGCTATAACAGGGGTCTACTTAAAAGTAAAAAGCCTTGGTGAATATTCACCAAGGCTTCTTTAATTAATTAAAATTGTTATCTAGTTGATTCCTTCTCCATTACCAACACTATCCTCATCTGGATTAACGAATACCAATTTTCCATCGGCATTTTCAGTCATTAGAATCATACCTTCACTATCTACACCACGTAATGCTCTTGGTGCCAAGTTGATCAATACAGTTACTTTTTTGCCGACAATATCTTCTGGCTTAAAGCTTTCTGCAATACCGGAAACAATAGTTCTAACATCTAAGCCTGTGTCTACTTTTAAAACTAAAAGCTTCTTTGCTTTTGCCATTTTTTCAGCTTCGATAATAGTACCCACACGCATATCTAGTTTAGAAAAATCATCGAATGTAATGGTATCTTTTTGTGGCATCAGTTTTTTGTTTTCGTATTCGTTCGCTTTTTTGGTCGCTTGTAGTTTATCTAGTTGTGCTTGAATTTCACTATCCTCAATTTTTCTAAATAATAGCTCGGCTTGGTTTATTTGATGTTCAGGTTGTATCAATGCTTCTTTTGTTGAAACATCATCCCATTTTAGACTTCGGCTACGCTCAGTCTCCGAGTTTGAATCGATATTTAGAATATTCTTAAGCTTGTTAGATGTAAACGGTAAAAATGGTTCACTTAAAACAGCTAAACCTGCTGCTATTTGTAAAGCGATATTCATGATTGTTTTTACACGTTCTTCATCAACCTTAATCACTTTCCATGGTTCTGCATCGGCTAAGTATTTATTACCTAAACGAGCAAGATTCATTAATTCTTGACCTGCTTCTCTAAAACGGTAGCGTTCAATAGAACTTGAAATGATTCCTGGATATTTTGATAATTGCTCAAGTGTCTCAGTATCCACATCGGTTAAGTTACCTGCAGCGGGTACTTTACCATCGTAATACTTGTTGGTCAATACCACAACTCTGTTTATGAAATTACCTAAAATGGCTACTAATTCATTATTGTTACGTGCTTGAAAATCTTTCCAAGTGAAATCGTTATCCTTGGTTTCTGGTGCATTCGCCGTTAAAGTATAACGAAGCGAATCTTGCATTTCAGGAAAATCGACTAAGTATTCATGTAGCCACACTGCCCAATTTTTAGAAGTAGAAAGCTTGTTTCCTTCTAAATTCAAGAATTCATTTGCCGGTACATTTTCCGGTAGTATATAACTGCCTTCTGCCTTTAACATAGATGGGAAAATGATACAGTGAAAAACGATATTATCCTTCCCGATAAAGTGAACTAATTTTGTGTTTTCATCTTTCCAATAGGGTTCCCAATCTTTTCCTTCACGGGCAGCCCATTCTTTGGTAGATGAAATATATCCGATAGGTGCATCAAACCAAACATATAATACTTTGCCTTCACCACCTGGCACAGGTACGGGTATTCCCCAATCTAAATCTCTAGTTACGGCTCTTGGCTCTAATCCGCCATCGATCCATGATTTACATTGTCCGTATACATTAGGTTTCCAATCGTCTTTATGTCCTTTTAATATCCAATCTCTTAAAAAGTCCTCGTATCTATCCAAAGGTAAAAACCAATGTTTTGTTTCTTTAGTTGTAGGTATAGTACCAGTTATAGTTGATTTCGGATTTATTAAATCAGTGGCATTTAAACTAGACCCACAATTTTCACATTGATCTCCGTATGCCTCTTCATTACCACATTTTGGGCATGTACCGATTACAAAACGGTCAGCCAAAAATTGCTGTGCTTCTTCATCATATAATTGTGCGGTAGTTTCCTCAATAAAATCTCCTTTGTCATAAAGGTTTATAAAGAATTCTGAAGCCGTATCATGATGAACCTGTGCAGATGTTCTCGAGTAATTATCGAACGTTATACCGAAATCCACAAAAGACTGCTTAATTATAGCATGGTATTTATCAATAATATCTTTTGGGGTAACCCCCTCTTTTTTAGCTTTCATTGAAATGGCTACGCCATGTTCATCGCTACCACAAACAAAGGCAACGTCTTTACCTGTTAATCTTAGGTAACGAGCGTAAATATCTGCTGGTACGTAAACACCGGCTAAATGACCAATATGTATTGGACCATTTGTGTATGGTAATGCAGCAGTAATCGTATATCTAGAGGGTGATTTAATATCGGACATCAAAATAAATTAAGCTACAAAAATACTGAATTTGAAGGGAGAATAACTAATTACTTCGCAATTGTAACTTGTTCTAAAATCTAATTTTGGTCAATATTTTAAAGAAGATCGATGTAAAACCGATTTACGCCAGTAAAAAATATACTAAAACGGTTTAAAATCTGTTCTATTGTAAGAAAAAACCTATTTATTAACTAAATCTTATAAAGATATGGGTGTTGGTAATTCAAAAAAGCTAAAGCTTGATAATAGTTTAGAGAAGCTTAATGTAGAAATTAAAGACAAAGAAAGTACTAAAGAAGATGTTGTGCTTCTGTATAAGGATAAAAACCATCGAGTAAAAAAAGAATTGCGGTTTGAGTCTAAAATGAACAATACTAAATTAGCATAATTAAAAAGCCCTATTCAATTTACTTGAATAGGGCTTTTTACATAGTGGGAAACAGATTAAGCTACCATCACTGATTTACTCATTTTTTGGTTTTGTACATTAATACGATAAATGTATTTACCTGTTGATAGCTGTTCGGGCATGCGCTCTCGTATATTTATTTCGGTAGAACCTTCAAACATCATTTCGTTAAAAACGGTGCCGACTTTCTGACCAAGAATATTAAAAAGTTCAATATCTACATGTGCCGAAAATGGCATTTCTAAATAAATATGCGGTGTACTATCCGTAGGATAAAAAGGTTTGTGTACAACAGCATTTATTAAGTCTGGGTTAAAAGGAGTTTCTGCCTCTTCATCTGGGTAAACAGGTGGTGTAACTTCACCATCGCTATATACAATATCAGGGAAAGCTTCTCCACTACAACTAAAGCCTAAGTCTACTGGTACATACGGTTTGTAATTTAATAAATGCGCTTCAACCAATGGTATGTCTACACATAGCCATTCTGCAAGAACGGTGGCGTAAAGATCTCTAAAATCCATTGTGTATTCTAAGTTTCCACGTCCATCTGGGTCGTCTAGGGTTGGGTGATCGCCAACAAATGCACTACCATTTAAACCTGATCCAAAAAATAAGGTAGGTGTTGCTTTACCATGATCGGTACCATTAGAGCCATTTTCAAAAATTCGTCGTCCGAATTCAGAAAAGGTCATGCTCAATACCTTATCATCTTGTTGGGTAAAGGCAAGATCTTCATAGAAATTGTTTACCGCTACAGATAAATTGGTCATTAATTTGGCATGTGCCTGTGGTTGATTACCATGAGTGTCAAAACCACCCATTGAAATCATAAATACTTTAGTACCTAAGTTTCCTTTTATCAACCTTGCAATAAGTGCCAATTGGCGGGCAAAGCTATTGTCTTGATATTCTACTTGATTTTGCCCACGTGTATAAGCATCGTGAATAATACCAGAATATTCATATGTTGTATTTGCTACTCCTCTTAAAAACTTCAACTGGTCACCGTACATACAGTCGTTGAACAAGGTATCATCTAAACCATATACAACGCCCGATTCTGCAATTTCTTCTAGTTGATCAACATTAGAAGTTACAAAAGCATAGTTAGTTTCGTCTCCTTGAAAAACCAAACTACCAAATTGACCTATTTGAATAGCGGCTGGTGCAGCTGGCGGATTAACTAAATAATCTGGGTACATGTTTTCAAAATGTCTACCCATCCATCCGGTATTTAAACCGCTGAATCCTGTTGTCTCTATATCTGTATTCGCAAAAATATCTGATCCTGTAAAGTGTGATAAACTTTGACCTTCATAACCTACACCATGTACGGCCTTAAACTGACCTTCTTCCCACATTGGTGCCAAAGAACTCATATACGATGGTACACCGAATTCATCAGTCAATTTTAAAACTTTACTTTCTGGTACATATATATTGGGTCTGGCATTAGCATAACTATCATATTGTTCAATAGGTATTACTGTACTTAAACCATCATTACCACCAGATAGGCGAATTAAGATTAAGATATTATCTGTTTCGGCAGCTGATATGCCTGCCGATAATGGCGATGGGGCAGAAGCCGATAACATATTTGCACCTAGCATCATTGAGCCAGAGCCCGCAATGCCCATTGCTTGTAAAAAAGAGCGTCTGCTCCATGTTTTATGTTCTTCATCATGACCTTCGTGTTGTAGGCCTTTGAATGGGGAGTGGTGTGTATTGCACATAAGAAGTAGGTGTTATTTTAATTGAAACTCAGGTTGTCTAGCTAAATACTGAAAAAGGAGGTATACTTGAAACGGACCTTGTTGCCAAGTAGCCAACGTCCAAGATTCTTGATTACCACCTTCGTAGTAAACATCTTCTACATCACCTCTGAATATAGAAAATGCCTTGGCATATTCTTCTTCATTTAGAAGTCCCTTAGTTAAAACGAAATCTATAATTAGTCTAGCAACCTCGTCGGGGTTTGAACTTGTTAAACCTGCATTTCCTGATATTTCGAGTCCGAATGTTCTAAATTGCTCATTGTCGGCCATATAGAATTCTTCTAATATGCTTTCAATGGTAAGCCAACGCCCAATCATAAAATTGGTGTTGATCCAAGACCTGTCTCTTTGCCAACCGGCAACATCAAAAGGTTCAAATATTTCTTGGCTTAATAAGGCACTGTAATTGACCATTTCGGCAACATTCGTGTCTGTATAGCTAAAGCCTGATTCGTTTAGTGCGTTAAAATAGAAATCTACCGGACTCTTTATAATTACCCCAATAGCTTCATCATCGAAAAAGTGCTGACTCTTAAATAATAGTCTTAAGACTGGTGCTAATTCAAAGTCGCTGGTTACTAATGTGGCAGCCATGCCGTCAATAATCATTTGTGCGTTATTCGCATCATCTTTAGAATCTGGATGTACAAAAAATTCATATAATTTACGGCAGATGAATTCTGCTATTTCGGGAGCTCTTTGTTCGAAGAGTATGTTGATAACATCATCATAATCCCAATTACCGGTTTGTCCTAGTATGGTTTTTGAACCTTCATCATGCTTGGTAGCATCGAAGGCTACAGGTGAACAACCAACTTCGCCACGTTCTACATAACCACTTAAGGCCTTTGCTGTTTCAATGATATCTTCTTCAGTATAGCCGTTGCCTTCACCCAAAGTAAATAGCTCATATAATTCACGAGCATAATTTTCATTAGGGTTGTTACCATTGTTATACACACCATCTAGGTAATATAACATGGCATTGGTTAAGCCAATTTCACTAGTAAAGGTTTTAAAATTACCTAAAGAGTTGCGTTGAAGACAGTCTATATATTGGTATAAAAAAGAATTACAATTATAAACATCTAATTCAGTAACAAAATGATTGCTCCAGAAAAAGCTTAAACGATCTCTTAAATTGTTATTCAAAAGACCATTGGCATAAGCCAATTGAAATTCAGATTTTTGATCTCTCTTTAGTTGATTGCTTGCGTCGCTATCTGCAGGGTAGTTGTCATTGTTCCAATTCGCCCATGCAGGTGTAGCTATTTCAGGCATATTCAAAGCTTCATCTACCAAACTATCTACCAATGCAGCGGCAGATTGACCGGTTGCTTGATTAATAGTGGCCACTGAGGCACTAAAACCTAATCGGCGGTATAAATGAGCTGCTCTCAGCTGATCTAAATTAGCTGTATACGGAGCAAGAGTAGAAGTATTACAATTAATGAAATATTCCATATTCTTAAATAGGCATTTGTATTACGTTCGTAGAGTTGGGGCTTCTATGCTAAACGTCTCGAAATTTGGTATAGTATTTAAAACTATCTATTTTCGATAATCAGATTTCAAATAACGATATTTATTGATAAAATGGCGATGAAATTCCTGTTTTTTCGATGAATTACACAATCTGCGAACTATATCATGGGAAAACACAATGAATTTGGTAAAGAAGGAGAACAGATAGCGGTAGATTATCTTAAAAAAAACGGGTATGCCATCAAATATAAAAATTACAGATATCTACAAGCCGAGATTGATATTATAGCTGAAAAAGGAGATGTATTGGCAATTGTTGAAGTGCGTTCAAGAAGTTCAGATTTTATTCAAAATATTGCTGAGACGGTTACACCTAAAAAAATTAAGCTGTTGGTTATGGCGGCTGACCACTATGTTACTGATAATAATTTAGACGTTGAGGTACGTTTTGACATCATTACCATACTCAAAAATAAGAGCCAATTTGAGTTAGAACATTTAGAATCTGCCTTTTACCATTTCTGAGTAATCTACTAAAAGAGTAGATTTATTAAAAAACATTTTGTTTTATTTATAACAAGTTGTTATATTTGCACAACAACCATACAGTAAAATGAAAACAATATCATCAGTCGTTGAAGAGTACATTAAGAAAAAGCCATTTTTACAAAGTGCTCTAGCACAGGGTATCATCAATCTTACATCGCTATCTAGAATAGTGAAGCCAGAGATTGAGCATGAATTAGGTAAAGACATTCGTAATGGCGCAATTGTAATGGCATTAAAACGCCTGTCTGATGATTTGGAATTTAGGGCTACCCATAAAATTCTAAAAGTGTTGAAGAATATTGGTGAGATAACCGTAAGATCTTCACTTACTGATTATACTTTTTTAGCTTCAGATAAAATATTGGTGCACCAAGCTAAGTTGCTCGAAGAGATTAATAATAACCAAGATGTTTTTTATACCTCTAGCCGTGGTGTAAACGAAATCAACATAGTAATTAGTAATGTGATGGATAAAACAGTTGAGAGACTGTTTAAAGATGAAAAGTGCACTCAAAAAGCGGAAGAGCTTTCATCGATTACCGTAAAATTACCTGCAGAAAATGTTTCAGTACCTGGTATTTACTATTTTATTTTTCAAAGATTAGCTTGGGAAGGCATTGTTCTTTACGAAGTAATTTCAACCACAAATGAATTTACAATTCTAGTAAATGATGCTCAAGTAGATATTGCCTTTAAGACAATAAAGGATTTAAAGGGGCTTTAGTTTTCTAAAAACTCTACAACTTCTTTATCAGATGTTGGTTTTGCCAAAAATCGTTTTTCACTATCCAATATAAAATAGGTAGGTGTGCTTTGTATGCCAAAAGTATGTGCATACTCACTTTCCCATCTACCTAATGCTATGGCGTGATGAAAACCTGGTAATGTTGCAGAAACTTCTTTCCAGTTTACATTATCATCTTCTAGCCCTACAGCGATAATTTTTAGATTGTCGTACTCTTTGACTTCTTCATGTAACGCAGGAAGCTCTTTTAAGCAGTGCGAACAAGTACTACTCCAGAAAACTAGCAAATAGTTCTCGGCTTCTTCCATTGCTAAAAGCGATTGTTTTTTACCATTTGACTGCCAAGTAATATCTGGGGATACTGCTCCAATTCTTAATCGAGATGCCAGTTCTAGCTCATCGACCAATTTTTGATTATTATTGGTTATTGCCAATTTCTTCAAATGGTTCTTGAAAATATAATCTTGCACAGCAGGCATATCATTTACTTCGGCTATTTTCCATAATTGATGCATAGCCCTTTCTTGAAAACCAATCGGAGTAGTTTTTATAAACTCAGCTGTGGTCTTTACGTTTTTGTTTACCTCAATTGCTAATTGCTCTTTTGTAGTGATATCGGTAGGTAGTGCCGAAAAAACATAACTAGCGAATTTATCGGTTAAGAAATTAGAACCTTGTAGAACAGGATCATTAATTACTAAATGGTCAAAATGATGTTGCTTTTTATTTTTAAGAAAGGTTTCTAAACCTTCAAATTCTGACGGAATGTAACTTCTGTTGGCCTTAATGAATTTATGGGCAATAGTTGTAGCATGCTTTTCTTCAAAAGAGGTCTGTATCGCATTTAATTCTTTTATAATGCTTGTATATTCTTTATTCGATTCGTTGTTGGTTTCGTAAAACTCTATAAGCTTATCCTGGGCAGCAGTTATTTTAGAAAAGTATTCTCGGTACCACTTATTTTCTTCAGAATTGGTAATGGTCAAGCCATCTTTAAGATTGAAATTGAATTTTACATCTTCTTTTTTATTGTAAATGACATCGATATAAAACTCATCTTGTGGTACGGCATATACCAATCTATACATACCTGCTTGAGCGGTTAAAGGCATTTCTAGCTTAAATGAACCATCTCTTACGGCGCTGTCAACGCTATAACGTTCACCATTTGGTGTTAGCTCATAGGCAATCAACCATTTAAAATCTTTAGGCGGAGAAAAGTTTCCGGCAATTGAACCTTGGGCTTGTATACTTAATGAAATAAATAGGAGGCAAATACTAATAAGAACTTTCATACTTTTTTTAAAACAATTATCGGACCAATATGTATTGTACTAATTACAAAGTGTACTATTATGTTTCTAGAAATCCACATAAAGCGCTGATGTAATGAAGTGTACTATAAAGACAATAAAAGTAATATTCAGAAAGCAATTGTGGGCTTTAATTTTGAAAAGCTTATGAAAATTCTTTTTTGATCTCCATATGACCAAGTGCTTCAGCTATTTTTACAAGCTCCTTATCGTGAAGAAAACCATCAGAAATAGCCACCTCGTTTAAAAGTTTGGCAACTTCTTTCTTTTTAGGTAAAGTCATTTGGCTAAGAATTTGAAAAGCTTTGTCTTTATTCAAATTTCTAGCTTGACCTACAAAGAAACTATCAAAAGTAAAACGATCCATTAGTTGCGTAAGATATCGCATTTCTGCAGGGTCTACTTTGCTATCTGCTAGAATAACATAGTCTACCATTTTTACTACAGCTAATTTCTCTTCTTTTGTAAAATCTATCATTCTCTTAATTACTCTGTTTCTTCTCCAAGTCCAATATTAATAAAGGTCTCTATAATAAGATCCATTTCTTTTTTATGGATGGCACCATCAGCTATAGCAACTTCATCTAGAATCTCTGCTAAGGCCTTCTTTTGTTCGTGTGGTAAATTGTAAAGTGTCACTAAAGCATTATCATACTCTAATAATTTTGCGCGTTCTAAAAATGCATCGTCAAAACCAATTTTGACTTTAAGTTTATTTAAGGTTTCTACTTCTGCAGGATGAATTTCACCGTCGGCCTCTATAACTTCATAAATCATCTTTACAAAGGCTGCTTTTACAAACTCTTCAAACTCCATACTTTTTATTTTTGGAGTTGAAAGATAAGGAAAATGGTAAGACTTTTTAATAAGGTTGTCAAAGGAGTTTTACAACATTGTTAAAAGTTATGAGTAGTAGCTGTTATCATGTGTGAAGCTAAGATATTTGCTCAGACACATTTAACATTTATTAAGCTTTTTTAGAGAGCCCTATTTCAGAGAATACATGTCGTATTACATCACTTTCTTTTTCATGAATGTAACCGTCAGATATGGCTACGTCTTTTAATATTTCGGCGAGTTTGCTTTTTTTCTCCTCAGGCATATCTTTTAAGATGTTTACACTTTGCTCTAAATCGATACTTCGTGCCTGAATCAAGAAATTACTATCAAAATCAATGATCGTCATCAATTTTGTTAGTGCATTAATTTCGCCCTTATGCACTTCGCCATCGGCTACAATAACCGAATCGATTAAATGAACCATCGCTAATTTTTCTGGTATTTCAAATTCCATTATGCGGTTGTTTTTTCTTTAATTTCAAAAGGCTTTAATGCCAAATATGCTCTATCAGTAGATCTTATATTTTCAAAAACCAATAATAAGCGTAATCCGTTTCGGGTCTTTTTTTCTTTGATTTTACATTGCTGTGCATGCGACTGTACATATTGTAAAACCCTAGTAAATGTTGAAGTCTGATAAAATTCTGATTGTTGGTCGCTTAAAAAGTACCCGATCATTTTACCTTGTTTCATCACTATTTTCTCAAGACCAATGCTATTTGCTATCCATTTTATTCGAACAGAATTTAATAGATCTTGAGCTTCTTCTGGTAATTCGCCAAAGCGATCAACTAATTGTACTTCAAACTTTTGAAGCGCTGCTTCGTCTTTTACCTGGTTCAGCTCTGTATATAACGTTAGTCTTTCTGTTATATTATTGATGTAATCATCAGGAAAGAGCAATTCGAAGTCAGAATCTATCTGTGTTTCTTTAACAAAAATCTTCTCATGCTTACCTTCTACCTCTTCGTAAAGGTCTTTAAATTCATTCTCTTTTAATTCGTCGATGGCTTCAGCTAATATTTTTTGATATGTTTCAAAACCTATTTCATTGATGAATCCGCTTTGTTCGCCACCTAATAAATCTCCTGCACCACGAATCTCTAAATCTTTCATGGCAATATTAAAGCCGCTGCCTAGTTCTGTAAACTGAGCCAAAGCTTCAATTCGTTTACGGGCATCATTGGTCATTGATTCGTAAGGCGGAGTAATAAAATAACAGAATGCCTTTTTATTTCCACGACCAACGCGACCACGCATTTGGTGCAAATCGCTCAAGCCAAAATTGTTGGCGTTGTTTATAAAAATAGTATTGGCATTGGTAACATCTAATCCGCTTTCTACAATAGTGGTCGATACCAAAACATCGAATTCGCTATTCATGAAACCAAGCATTAAAGCTTCTAGTTTTTTACCTTCCATTTGACCGTGACCAACTGCTACTTTTGCATCGGGCACCAACCTTTGGATCATGCCGGCAACTTCCTTAATATTTTCAATTCTATTATGAATGAAGAATACCTGTCCGCCACGTTCAATTTCATAACTAACGGCGTCTCTTATAATTTCTTCATTAAAACGTACGACTTGACTTTCAATAGGGTATCTATTTGGCGGTGCAGTAGTGATAGTTGATAAATCTCGAGCAGCCATCAAACTAAATTGAAGCGTTCTCGGTATCGGTGTTGCTGTTAATGTAAGAACATCGACATTTTCTTTAATCGACTTTAATTTGTCTTTTACAGCTACCCCAAATTTTTGTTCTTCATCAACAATTAATAAGCCAAGGTCTTTAAACTGAACATTCTTATTTACAAGCTGATGTGTACCAATAATGATGTCGACCTTACCTTCGCCCAATCGTTGAATAGTTTCTTTCTTCTCTTTTGCTGTTCTAAATCTATTCAGATAATCTACCGTTACCGGCATATCTTTTAAGCGTTCTGTAAAAGTACGATGGTGTTGAAATGCCAATATGGTTGTAGGTACTAAAACTGCTACTTGTTTGCCATTATCAACTGCTTTGAATGCTGCACGAATTGCGATTTCTGTTTTTCCGAATCCTACATCACCACAAATTAAACGATCCATAGGTCGCTCGCTTTCCATGTCTCTTTTTACATCTTCGGTAGCGGTACTTTGGTCGGGCGTATCTTCGTATATAAACGAAGCCTCTAGTTCATTCTGCAAATAACTATCTGGGTTATATTGAAATCCCTTTTCTAGTCTACGCTTTGCATAAATTTTGATAAGGTTAAACGCAATTTTCTTTACACGCGATTTGGTCTTGTCCTTAATCTTTTTCCAAGCTCCAGAACCTAGTTTGTAAATTTTTGGCGGTGCACCATCTTTACCATTGAACTTTGAAATCTTATGTAATGAATGTATGCTAACGTATAAAATATCACGCTCACCATACATTAACTTAATAGCTTCTTGCTTTTTGCCTTCAACATCTATTTTCTGTAATCCGCCGAACTTACCAATACCATGATCAATATGGGTTACGTAGTCACCAATCTCTAGTTTGTTAATTTCCTTCAGTGTAATGGCTTGCTTTTTGGCATAACCGTTCTTTAAATGGAATTTGTGGTAACGTTCAAAAATCTGATGATCGGTATAGCAAACGACTTTTTGATCATCATCTATAAAGCCCTGAAATAGCGGAGAAACAATAATTTGATAATGTACATGTTCGTTGACCTCTTCGAAAATGTCATGAAAACGTTTGGCTTGCTGCTCACTGGCACAAAAGATATAATTGGTGTAGCCTTTGTCTTTATAACTATTTAAATTCTCAATTAATAAATCGAACTTCTTATTAAAAGAAGGTTGTGGTTTAGAGTGAAATTCGACAAAGTCAATAGCATCTCGCTTAGCATCTTGCGTTAAAAGTGTAAAGCCAGAAAGTTGTTCTCTAAATTCAGCACCGCCCATAAATAACTCTTCGGGCTCGGCATGCTTAATGTCTTTTGATAATTTGGTAAATGCTTCTTTTGCCTTTTCAAAGAAATCATTTAATCTGTCGTATAAATAATCTGTGTTTTTGGCAAAGACCAGTGTATTTGATGCAACGTAGGTCAAAAAACTCTGTCTCTTGTCAATCAAAAACTTGTCAGCCATATTTGGCACAATGGTAATTGATTTTACCTTTTCTTTCGAAAGTTGTGTTTCTACATCAAAGGTTCTAATACTGTCTATTTCATCGCCAAAAAACTCTATTCTATAAGGCTCATCGTGCGAGAAAGAATACACATCTACGATACCACCACGAACCGAAAACTCCCCAGGTTCTGTTATGAAATCTACTCGTTTGAATTTGTATTCGAATAAAATTTCATTTAAAAAATCTAAAGAAAGTGTGTCCCCTAATTTCATTTTTAGGGTATTCTTGTCTAACTCTTTTCTGGTGACTACTTTTTCGAAAAGTGCGTCGGGGTAGGTGACTATTACCGCTGGTTTTTTTCTAGAGTTGATTCTGTTTAAAACCTCGGCACGTAAAAGTACATTGGCATTATCTGTTTCTTCTATTTGATAGGGTCTTCTGTAACTACCTGGGTAGAAAAGTACCTTGTCTTCGCCAATAAGGCGTTCTAGGTCATTTAAATAATAGGCAGCTTCTTCCTTGTCATTAAAAATCGCCAAGAATGGTCGGTCTTCTGCATTGAATATACTGGTAAGCACAAATGAAAGTGATGAGCCTACAAGACCTTTTAATTGAATGTTTTGGGATCCTGATTTTTCAGAATCGGCAATAGTATTTTGCAGTTTCCCTATCTGGGGAGACTGATTATACCGTTGTTGGATAGAAGAATGACTCAACAGTTTAAAATTTTTACAAATATACGCATACCTAAGAAATGGATACGACTCATTATTATCGAATATGGGTTACAAATTACCTCTAAAAAGTTGCACCTTGGAGTATTGTAGAAAAAGTAAAGAGATATGGAAGATAATGAGTTTGATGTTTTTGTAATAGGAAGCGGTATTGCCGGACAAACGGTCGCGAAAGCCTGTACTGAAAAGGGATTAAAAGTTGCCATTACCGATAATCGTGAATTTGGTGGTACTTGTGCAAATAGAGGTTGTGATCCTAAGAAAATACTACTTGGTGCAATAGAAGCATATGAGTTAAGTAATAACTTGAAGGGAAAAGGTATTAGCAAGACTGCGAAAATTGATTGGAAGCAATTGCAAAAGTTCAAACGAAATTTCACCGCTAATATACCTGCATCTACAGAACATAATTTGGCGGAACTGGGAATTACGTTATTTCATCAATCTCCCGCGTTTTTAGACGAGAATACTTTGTTGGTGGAAGGAAAGAAAGTTGTTGCCAAGAAAGTTGTAATTGCCACAGGTTTAGTGCCACGAACTTTAACGATGCCTGGAGCAAAACATTTTAAAGAAAGTGATGATTTTTTAAATTTAAAAAAGCTACCAAAGAAAATTGTTTTTGTTGGAGGAGGATATATCGGGATGGAGTTTGCTCATATGTCAGCAAGAGCTGGTGCCGAGGTCACCGTAATCGATACAGGAAATAGACCTTTGCATGCTTTCGATGCAGATTTGGTAAATGAACTTAGAAAGCACTCTGAATCTTTAGGAATAAATTTCATTTTTGAGGCTACACCAAAGGCATTGAAAAAGAAACGAAAAAAACTCACACTAAGTTATGAGTTAGAGGGTAAGGAACAAACTATTGACGCCGAAGCTGTTTTTAATACCGCTGGTCGTGTACCCGCATTAGCAGGTTTAGATTTAGAAAAAGGGAATGTTCATTTTGGAGATAAAGGTGTAGAGACCAATGCTTATTTACAAAGTACTAGCAACCCAAATGTTTATGCTTGTGGCGATGTGTCTGATAAGAACTTACCACTGACTCCGCTTTCGGGTAGACAAGGTTATGTGGTTGCAGAAAATATTATAAATGGAAATGATAAAGTGTTAGAGGCTCCTGTAATTCCATCTGTGGTATTTACTTCTCCGAACTTGGCTACGGTTGGGTATTCTGAGGAAGAAGCGCGTAGCCGTTATAAAAATATAAGAGTAAATTTTGAGGTCGCAACCGACTGGTTTAATGCAAAGCGAATAAATGCACCATTGTATGTGTACAAAGTGATTATGAACGATAGAACCGGAGAAATTGTTGGTGCGCATCTACTAGGGCCTGATGCCGGTGAAACTATTAATATATTTATGTTGGCGATCAATAATAAAATGACAGATAAGAATATAAAATCTACTATATTCTCTTATCCGTCTTGGGGTAATGATATAAAAAGTATGGTCTAAGATTTCTCTTGTAATCGTTCTTGTAGCTTTTTAAACGGACTAGTTTCTCTGTTTTTGAACGCATGAAAGGCAATGGCGATAAATAGAATTAGAGTACCCGTCATTGCTGCGTATGCGATATAAATATTCGATTCATTATGTCTTACATAAATTGCGAATAATGCCCAAATGCCTACAAGAGCGAATTCGCGCATATTTCTTTTCCAAATCATTAGCAAATTAATGATAGTAGCTGCTACAATCATATTTATTGTCCAGGCTTGTTCTGATAGTACTCCGCCGTTCCAATCAAGTTTGCTTAAAAAAGCAGAAATATTTGCAATAGTAGCAACAGATATCCATCCGCTATAAAAACAAATAGGCCACCAAACAAAAGCAATTACAGTTACTGGGGCATCCCAACGTTCCATATTGGTATTTAGAATAATCTTAATCAATGATAGCAATATCCCGAACATAATAACTACAGATAAACCAGTGTAGTTGTACATGAAGGCAATTACCCAGCAACAGTTTAAAATATTCGCTAAGGCAAACCAATAGCCAGTTTGTTCAATAAATTCACTTGGTTTATCACTAAAAAATGCTCTTTTTACTTGAAATATACCATAGCCCAACAATGCTAAAAAGATTACACCCCAAATGGCAAAAGCATATGCTGCGGGAGTAAACAGATTGGCATACTCTGCGCTCATTTCTCCAATTGTAGTATCGTTTAGCGAAAATGCTTGCGAAATGTAATTGACTACAATGACTAAAATTACAGATGCTAAATTGAGAACGGATAGTTTCTTTTTCATACGTGTAAAACTATAATGGTTATCTTATAAAGTTATGCTCTTTAGCGCATTAAACGAACTATTTTCGGTAATTACGCTTCTTTTTCACCTCTTTTATAGGAACTGGTAGTACAGCATCGCCTAAGAGAACAAAAATCTCACAACCATCGCAAGGTTCTAAAGTATATGTACCAGTAAATTCTCCAAATGCGGGTACTATCATTTGATGTTCCGTTTTGTAAAAGCAAGGTAACCGAACAGATTGCCTTCCTAGTCCGCTAAGCTTAATTGCAGGGTGTATATGTCCTGAAAAATTGAATAAACCATCTCGTTCTTCTGGGTGATGGGTGAGTAGAAAAGAATCTACAATCATTTCGGGAATCACTTTAATATTCAATTCTTCATATTTCAGCGGAGAGATTATATCGTGGTTACCACTTACTAAAATGATTTCTTTTGGAGTAGCCTGCACCCATTGTTCAAAAAGAAGCCATTCTGTGTTTAATGAAGAATGAAATAAATCGCCTAAAAAAACTATTGATTCTGGTTTAAAATGATTCACTACCGAGGTCAATGAATCAAAATTTTGCTGCACTGCCTGTTGCGGAACTGCGGCGCCATATTTTCTAAAATGCGATACCTTGCCCAAATGCACATCGCTAATTAATAGCATTGATTTCTCTGCCCAAAATAGGGCTCCAGAAAAGTGCATTTCAAAAGTTTGATTTTGTAGGATAATGGAATGGGTCATCGATGCAAAATTACAAGAAAGTCCCGATTTAAAATTCATTTAGACATCAAGAATAAAAATTCCCCCTTTGGGGGTTAGGGGGCAAGGTTATTTATTTCTTCATCAACAATGCAGCCATTTTTTTAATTCGGTCAGCCAATTTTTCACTAGATAGTTTTTCGCGCCCCACACGTTCCGTAATCAAAGGGAAAGAAAATGGTGTGGGTTGCTCGCACGCTTTCCAAACAATTTCTTGTGTAGCAATACGCTCTAATGAAAGTCGTAGACGACCTTCTTCTAATTGGTGCTCAAAAGTCTCGGTAAATGCTTGCTGAAACAATAAGTTATCTGGTTCGTAATCTCTAAAAACATCGAATAATAATTGAGAACTGCTTTGCAGATGCTTCATTTTAATACCTTTTTTTGGGTATCCGGTAAAGACCATACCGCTTATAATAGCCACATCTCTAAAACGACGGCGCGCCATTTCCGTAGCATTTAGACTTTTCTGTAAATCGTCGAGCATAAAATCTGTGGTGAACAAATCATTATCCAGCACTTGCTGAATATCTATTGGTTGATCTGATAGTAGCTCAAAACCGTAATCGTTAAATGCCAATGAAAAAGTAATAGGGGAGAGCAAGCTAATGCGATATCCTAACAGACTGCCCATGGCTTCATGTACAAAACGACCTTCAAAAGGATAAAATAGGTGGTGGTAACCATCTCGAGTTTTAAAAGTTTCAATTAAAAATTCTGATGGTTTGGGTACAATGCTATCTCTTCGTTGTCGGTCAAAAAGAGGTTTCAAAGCTCGTATTTCTGCAGATTGATTTTTAATTGGCTCGCTAGAACTATACAATTCATTTCTCAATAACTCAGACATTTGAGCAGATAGGGTGAGTCGGCTTCCCATCCAACTAGAAATTTTATTCGTTTTTTTGTTCGAGTTTTTCACCTGAACCGTCATTTCTTTTATCCTGATGAATTCTAGATTTCTACCAGCAAAGGTAAACACATCACCTCTGTTCAATTTTGAAATAAAGAACTCTTCAATAGAACCTATATATCCGCCTTTTTGATACTTGACGGCTAAATTGACATCGCCAACAATGGTGCCGATTTGAAAACGGTGCCGCATAGCAACACCACGATTGTTCACTTTAAATTTACCGTCTTCTTCAATCTCTACTTTTTTGTATTCGTCGTAGCTCTGTAAACTCTGACTGCCAATTACCAAAAAGTTCAATAACCATTGCCATTTTTCTTCAGTAAGCGTTTGATAGCAAAACGTTTGTTTTATTTCTTTATAGATTTCTTTTGGGTAGAACCCGTCAGAAATCGCCAAAGTGGTCAAGTACTGTAATAGCACATCATAACTGTTGAGGTAGGGCATACGATCTTCGACCGTATTCATTTTTACCGCTTTTTGTAACGCTGATGCTTCTATAAGTTCAATGGCGTGTGTTGGTAGAAAATAGATAACACTTTCTTTGCCTGGTCGGTGACCACTACGCCCTGCACGTTGTAAAAAACGAGCTACACCTTTTGGTCCGCCAATTTGAATAACAGTTTCTACGGGAGCAAAATCCACTCCCAAATCTAAACTTGAGGTGCAAACAACTGCCTTTAGCTGTTCATTACGAATGGCATTTTCAACCCAAACTCTGGTTTCTTTATTAATACTACCATGGTGCATTGCCATTTCACCTGCATACTCAGGGTGCTTTTCAAGAATTTTTTGGAACCAAATTTCGCACTGACTTCTGGTATTCGTAAATAGTAAAGTAGTTTTGCTGTTATTTATAATTGGCACCACTTCTTCCAATAAATGAAGCCCCAAATGACCGCGCCAAGGGAAAGTTTCCATCTTTTTAGGAATGATACTTTTTACCGTAATCTTCTTATTAATGTTCGCTTTGATGAGAACGGAGTTGTCAAGTGCTTGTGACTCTATGCCCAATAGAACATCTCGTGCTTGCTCTAAATTACCAATGGTTGCAGATATGCCCCAGATTCTTAATTGTGGCGATATATTTTTCAAACGTGATAAAGCAAGTTCCATTTGCACACCTCTTTTGGTGCCCAAAATTTCATGCCATTCATCTACTACAATAGCGGTACAATCTTTGAAAATTTTCTCATATCCTTTTGTGGCTAGTAATAGTTGCAAGCTTTCGGGAGTAGTAATCAACAAATCGGGCATTTGCTTTTTTTGTTGCGCCCGCTCTTTGGTAGTCGTGTCGCCAGAGCGAATACCAACGGTCATTTGTGTGCCTAAATCTAAGGTAATACGTTCTGCAGATTGTTTTATTTCTTGGGATAATGCACGTAGCGGAGTAATCCAAATAGCTTTTAATCCCTTTTTGTGCTTTGTCTTATAATCAGGATTGTTTTTTATGTAATTCAACACAATAGGAAACCAAAGTGCATAGGTTTTTCCACTACCTGTCGGAGCGTTTAGAAGTCCGTTTTTACCCTGTAAAAAGGCCTTCCAAGTATCTTTTTGGAATTTAAATGGTTTCCAATCTTGTTCTTGAAACCAATTTTCGGCGATATCGTAAAGTTCTTGTCTTGTAGTCATTGCGAGTAAAGCGAAGCAATCTGTTTATATAAGTTAGTTTTTAGTATTGTTTAATTAGGTATTAGAGCCTTTAAATCCTCCAGTGTATTTGCTTCATGAATATTCTTATCTTTTCGCCATCGTAACATTCTTGGGAAACGAGTTGCGATTCCGCTTTTATGACGCTTTGATAACGCGATACCTTCAAAGGCGATTTCGAACACGTGATGCGGAGTAACACTTCGTACGGGTCCGAATCTCTCTAAAGTGTTTTTCTTTATCCAAGCATCTAGTTTTCTGAATTCGGCATCTGTTAATCCGGAATATGCTTTTGCAAACGTTACCAGTTCTTTTTCCCCTTCTTCATTATCTCTCCAAAGAGCAAATGTGTAATCTGTAAATAGATTACTTCGTCTACCATGTCCCCGCATCGCATATGTTAATACAGCGTCTATAGTTAATGGATCTACTTTCCATTTCCACCAATCGCCTTTTTTTCGTCCTACCAAATAGGGAGAATCTTTTCTTTTGAGCATGAGTCCTTCACTATGCATTTCGCGAGAACGGTCTCTTTCTTGAGCCAATTCATCCCAAGAATTAAAATGCATTGTTTCGGATAGGTGAAGAGGGATATCACTTCGGCTCCGCTCAGCGACCGCACTTCCGCTTCGCTCAGTAGTGTCAACATTTTTATTGTCTTTTTTGTCAGAATCCAGATGATTGAGCGTAGCCGAAATCACACTTCGGCTACGCTCAGCGACCTCGCTTTGGCTTCGCTCAGTGACACCTTTAAATAGTTTTTCTAAAAGTTGTCTGCGTTCTATAAAAGGTGTTTGACGAATATCTTTTCCTTCCCACTCTAAAATATCATAAGCTTTTAAAATAACAGGAACTTTCTTTAATAATGCTGCGGATATATTTTTACGACCAATTCGAGTTTGTAAGTCATTGAAAGTGCCAATAGTTCCATTAGGATAAGGAAGAATTTCACCATCTATAACAGTTCCATTAGGTATAATGCTAACGAATTTCTCAAATTCGGGATACTTATCTGTTACTAATTCTTCGCCACGACTCCACACAAATAGCTCATCATTTCTTAGAATAACCTGTGAACGAATACCATCCCATTTATGTTCTGCCGACCATTCTTCAACATCACCTAAATCTGAAGCTTCGCCTTCAATTGCATAAGCCAAGTAAAATGGGTAGGGTTTTGATAGGTAATCACTCTCATTTTCTTCAAGTACCAATTGCTGAAACGAAATAGTGTTCGGGTCCCAATTACCCATTAGTTTATAGGCTAAAATATCTTCATCTATTTCAGTGGCTTTTGCCAATGCACGGGTCATTAGTTTTTGACTTACTCCGATTCTGAATCCGCCAGTAATCAATTTTGTAAATACAAAACGTTCGTAATAGTTAAGTACTTTCCAGTTTTCGTATAAATATGCTTTTTTGTCTTCGTCGGTTTTCTTTTTTAAGGCAATCATTTCCTCTAGAAAGACGGTCAGACTTTTATCTGAAGATTGATTTGCTGCAGGTATGACCAAGGCAATAGTTTCTGCTAAATCTCCTACAATATGATAGCTTTCTTCAAATAACCACAGCGGAATATTCGCCAATTCAGATGCCCAAGTTCTTAGAAGGGTAGTATTAACAGGTCGTGGCGGTCTACGATGAGATAAAATTGCAATGGTCCATACTTTATCAGCATCGTTAGCTTTTAAAAAGTAGTCTGTCAATGCCTGTACCTTAACCGTAGTTTTATTGGTACTATCTAATGTTTTTATGAGTGAAGCAAAATTTTTCATGAGCCCCTTTTCCCCCAAAGGGGGTATTTAATTGGATTATAAATTAAATTTATTTTCAGCATAAATATTCTTAAGTTTCTATTAGTACTTTTTCTTCTTCCGATGTTGATGAACTATCTTCTTCGCCATATTGTGTAGCTTCGGTACGGGCGTCATAGCCTTGCTCACGTAAATATTTTGAGAATATATCGGTGTATCCGTGGGTGGTAATGATCTTTTCTGCGCCTGTAGCTTCAATACTTTCTAGAAGTCCCGACCAGTCGCAATGGTCACTTAATACAAAACCTTTGTCAATTGCTCTTCGTCTTCGGGCGCCTCTAAAGGTCATCCATCCGCTTGCGGAAGCAGTTACATACGGCACCATTTTTTTTATCCATGTACTGCCATGTGCATTTGGTGGTGCTAAAACGATATTGCCAAGTAGTTGTTCTTTTTTCGTTTCTTTAGTAATAAGAGTCGTTTTAGGGAAATCTACTAATGGTCGCAATACCTCGGTCATATTCTCAATGGCACCATGAGTGTATATTTCACCAATGTCTGTATTCAGATATTTTAATAAGCGTTGAGCTTTCCCTAAGCTATACCCAAAAAGAATAGATGTTTTGCCTTCAGCTTTATTTTCTGCCCACCAGTTATTAATATTCTCTAATACCTCTGCTTGTGGCGTCCATTTAAAAGCTGGTAGCCCAAAAGTACATTCGGTAATAAAGGTGTTGCATTTTATAGGTTCGTACGGAGTAGAGATACCATCGTTTTCTGTTTTATAATCGCCTGTAAATACCCAGACCTCACCTTTATGCTCAACTCGTATTTGAGATGAGCCAATTATGTGACCTGCTGGGTGCAGACTAAATTTTACGTTATTTATTATAAAAGTTTCGCCCCACTCTTTTCCTTCAACATTAATTTCACCTAATCGATGTAGAATAATTGGAACATTTCTATGGTGAGTAATATACTTTTTGTGACCGTATCGACTATGGTCGGCATGACCATGCGAAATAATGGCATGGTCTACTGGTTTCCACGGGTCAAGATAGACCTTGGCTTTTTCGCAATAAATGCCATTGGCAGTAAATTGTAATAGAGGAGTTTTCATAGCGACAACAAGTTACAAATTTCGCATGCAAACAAAGTTGATGACAAACTAAACTATGACCTCTAAAAAATTTATATTTGCTCAATAATTAAAAAATAAGATATGTCTTTTGCAGATTTATATAGTAGCGGTGAGCACAGAAGAAACTTAGCTCATTTTGCAGCTTTGGCAACTTTAGCGTCTATTGACGGTGAAATTAGCGTTGAAGAAAAAAAATTATTAGACCGTTTCGCTACTAAATTAGATATCACTGATTCTGAGTATTTAGAGGTGTTTAAGAAAGAAAATAAATATCCTATCGATTCTACACCAGATTCTGAGAAACGATTAGAGCGTTTATACGACTTGTTTAGAATTGTATATTCTGATCATGAAATTGACAATGAAGAAAGATTGTTAATTAAGAAATATGCTATTGGTCTTGGTTTTACAGACGAAAAAGCAGATGCTGTTATTGAGCGTTCTGTAGCTATTTTTGGTGGTAAAATAGATTTCGATGATTATCTATACTTAGTAAAACACTAAGCTTTTATAAAAGTGAAATAAAAAAGGGAGCTAAAGGCTCCCTTTTTTTATTAATGATATTTATTTAAAAATTCTTGTAGTTTTTCGACCATGTTTTTGCTTCCGCAGAAGAACGGAACCCGTTGATGGAGTTCTGTTGGTTGAATATCCATAATACGATTTTTACCGCCTATTGCTATTCCGTTTGCTTGCTCGGCTAAGAAAGCCATAGGGTTACATTCGTATAACAATCTTAGTTTTCCACTTTGACTTACACTACTTTTTGGGTACATGTATATACCACCTTTGATCATGTTTCTATGAAAATCAGAAACTAAAGAACCTATATACCTAGAAGTGTAAGGTCTGTCGTCTTCTTCCATTTGGCAATACTTAATGTAATCTTTTACCCCTTGGTGAAAATGCACATAATTTCCTTCGTTTACAGAGTAAATTCTGCCATTTTCAGGAAACTTCATATTTGGGTGAGATAGATAAAAAGTACCTAATGCCGGGTTTAATGTAAAGCCATTTACACCATCACCAGTTGTATATACTAGCATGGTAGACGTACCGTACACTACATAACCTGCAGCAACTTGCTGATTACCTGGCTGTAAAAAATCTTCCATGGTAACGGGTGTACCTACGGGAGTTATACGCCTGTAAATAGAGAAAATAGTACCAACCGAAACATTTACATCAATGTTAGAAGACCCATCTAAAGGATCTATAAGTACTACATATTTATTTTGGTGATTGTCGTCATTACTATTTATACTAATGAAACTATCTTCTTCTTCAGAGGCGATACCGCAAACTATTTCTCGGTTTTTTAAAGTCTGAATAAATTTGTCATTAGCGAAAAGGTCAAGTTTTTGTTGATCTTCACCTTGAATGTTGGTTTCGCCAACTCCGCCTAAAATATCGATTAGACCTGCTTTGTTCACTTCGTGGTTAACAACTTTAGCAGCTAATCTAATAGCATTGATAAGCTTTGATAATTCACCTGAGGAATATTGAAATGAATCTTGATTTTCAATAATAAACTCCCCTAGGGTCTGATTTCTTTTTGGAGACATCTTTTAGTTTATGGTTTATACAAATATCGTGTATTTTGTTAAACGTTCAATTTTCGTTTTAATTACATTTTTTAAATTTATAACTTTGTGTTTTATTTGTAACAATTATGGATTATACAATTAGGGTTGCCCAAAGAGAAGATATGAAGCAAGTGCTTCACTTAATTCAAGAACTCGCCTCTTTTGAAAAGGAAGACGATGCCGTAGAAGTGAGTGTGCAGAATTTAGAGGAAGATGGTTTTGGTAAACAGAAATTGTTTCACTGTTTTGTTGCAGAAAAGAATGATAAAATTGTAGGTATGGCTTTGGTTTACCCTAGGTATTCTACTTGGAAAGGACCAGTTATTCATTTAGAAGATTTAATTGTAACAGAAGAAATGCGTGGTAGTGGTTTAGGTACGGCTCTTTTAAATGAGGTTGTTAAATACGGCGATGTGTTAGGTGTAAAGCGAATAAGTTGGGAAGTGATTGATTGGAACGAACCGGCAATTGGTTTTTATGAAAGTAAAGGAGCCAATGTAATGAGAGATTGGGATGTTGTTCAGTTAGATGAAACCGGCATGAAAGAGTATTTAAGCGCATTAGCTTAATTCAAAAAGGACTATAAAATTTAGATAGCAATAATATATGAGAGTTTTTAAATTTGGAGGAGCATCGGTTAAAGATGCAAATGCGGTTAAAAATGTAGTTGAGGTTTTGAAAGAGGTAGGGTATGAAAATACGTTATTGGTAGTATCGGCAATGGGTAAAACCACCAATGCTATGGAAGATATTATAAATGCTTATTTCAATGATAAAAAAGATATACCATCTAAGGTAGCCGAAATGGTTGATTATCATTTAGATATTGTATCTGAATTATTTCCGAATGCACAACATGCTATTTATAAAGAAATAAAGGTGCTTGTTGATGAAATCAACGGCTTCTTAGTCTGGAATAAATCGCCCAATTATAACTTCGTTTACGATCAAATAGTTGGTTACGGAGAATTGATTTCTACTACGATTATCAGTGCTTATTTTAAAGAAATAGGTATTGCCAATAATTGGTTAGACGTTAGAAACTTTATAAAAACAGATAGCAATTATAGAGATACTACGGTAGATTGGGAGCGTACTCAAAAGAACGTTACTACGATCGATCAAAAAGTATTGAATATTACACAGGGATTTTTGGGTAGTGATGATAATAATTTTTCTACCACATTGGGTCGTGAAGGTTCAGATTATTCTGCTGCAATATTAGCTTATTGTTTAAATGCCGATTCTGTTACGATTTGGAAAGATGTACCGGGTGTTTTAAATGCCGATCCTAGGTATTTTAAAGAAACGCAATTGCTTAATAATATATCTTATAGAGAAGCTATTGAGCTAGCATTTTACGGGGCATCTGTAATTCACCCAAAAACATTACAGCCTTTACAGCGAAAAGAGATTCCGCTTCATGTAAAATCATTTATTGATCCTACAGGTAAAGGAACTACGGTTGGCAAAGGTGTTGGTATAGAGCCAAAAGTACCTTGTTTTATAGTGAAGAAGAATCAGGTTTTAATGAAGTTATCTTCTCTTGATTTCTCTTTTATAGTTGAAGATAGTATTAGCGAGCTATTTAAATTATTTCATCAACATAAAATAAAGGTAGGTTTAATTCAAAATTCTGCTATTAGCTTTTCAGTTTGTATCGATAATAAATTTGGAGGCTTAGATGCACTTCTACAGCAACTAAAAAGCAAGTTTAAAGTGGCTCATCATGAGAATGTTTCCCTATACACGATTAGACATTTTAATACTAAAGCGTTAGAATCGTTGCAGAACGGTCATGAGTTATTATTAGAACAACGTGGTACAGAAACGGTACAGTTGGTTGTGAAGTAATTTTAAGGTCATTTCAATAATTTTTAATAGGTAGCTACAAAGGCTATTTTCCTATATTTACAGTCTAATCGATGATGATTTATGGGTTTAGTTACCGCCAAGGAAATTGCCAATGCTATCAATCTCTCCAAATACGGAGTGTTTGGTACTTTTATAGGCTGGGTATTACTGAAGGTGACACGTTTGTCTCGAATTAATAGAGATTATGATAGCATTGCCCATTTAGAAGGTGAAGAATATGCCAATGCTATTCTAAAGCTTTACGAAATTGATTATGAAATTCCTGAGGAAGATTTTAGACGTTTGCCGAAAGATGGTCCGTATGTGACTATAAGTAATCACCCGTTGGGTGCTATTGATGGTATTTTGTTGTTCAAATTAATGGTGAAGCAACGACCAGATTATAAGATAATGGCTAATTTCTTATTGCAAAGAATGAAGCCGTTAGAGCCTTTTGTTTTACCGGTAAATCCGTTTAGCGAACATAAAGATGCCAGAAGTAATTTAGCCGGATTCAAAAAAACTTTAGAGCATTTAAAAAATGGTCATGTATTAGGGGTGTTTCCTGCTGGTGAAGTTTCGACCCATAAAGATGGTAAGCTCATTGTAGATAAACCTTGGGAAGAAGCTGCCATAAAATTGATTAGAAAAGCAGATGTGCCTGTTGTTCCTATTTATTTTCATGCCAAAAATAGTTCGTTGTTTTACCGTATTTCTAAATTAGGAGATTCGTTAAGAACGGCAATGATTCCTTCTCAGGTATTTTCGCAAAGAAATAGACCAATTAAGGTGAGAATAGGGCAGCCGATTTCTGTCGCTACCCAAAAAGAACAACAGAGTTTAGAAGAATACACAGATCTTCTGCGTCGTAAAACCTATATGCTGTCTAACGCATATGAGAAAGAGCGTTTAATAGATCAAATACCGACTTCCCTTAAAATACCTAAGCAACCTAAGAAAATTGCAGATGCGGTTCGTAAAGAGGTTATGGAAGGAGAAATAGAAAAACTTAGGGAGAAAGATTGTCGCTTGCTTCAGAGTAAAAATTATGAAGTCTTTCTAGCTACTGAAAAGGATATGCCTTTTATTTTGAAAGAAATAGGAAGACAGCGTGAAGTAACCTTTAGAGCCATTGGTGAGGGAACGAATAAAGCGATTGACCTTGATAGTTTCGATAGTTATTATCATCATCTTTTTTTATGGGATTCTGAGGCTAAATGTATTGTAGGTGCCTATAGAATGGGAATGGGTTCTGAAATTTTCCCTAAACATGGCATTGATGGTTTTTATCTTCAAGATCTTTTTAGGGTAGAACCTGAGTTGTATGATATGATGGAGCACTCTATTGAAATGGGTCGCGCCTATATCACTAAAGAATACCAGCAAAAACCAATGCCATTATTTTTACTTTGGAAGGGGATTGTGCATACGACTTTAAGATTTCCAGAACATAAGTATTTAATAGGCGGAGTAAGTATCAGTAATCAGTTTTCAAACTTCTCAAAATCGTTGATGATTGAATTTATGAAGTCTAATTATTGGGATCCTTATGTAGCGCAATACATAAGACCTAAAAAGGAATTCAAGGTAAAATTGAAAGATGCCGATAAGGAGTTTGTTTTTGATGAAACCCAGGCAGATTTAAATAAGTTCGATCGTTTAATAGATGAAGTAGAACCAGGTAATTTGCGTTTGCCGGTATTAATAAAAAAGTACATTAAGCAGAATGCGAGAGTGGTTGCGTTTAATGTGGATCCATTATTCAATAACTCGGTCGACGGATTAATGTATATTAAAATTGCGGATTTACCGGAAAGTACCGTAAAGCCAGTTATGGAAGAGTTTCAGGCAGAATTAGAGCGAAAATTACATGAATCTCAAAATACTGATGTTGAGGAGTAATTTAATCTATACCTACAACACTACTACGTCTTTCAAAAAGCACATTATCGACCCATTTACCGTGTAATTTACCAATGCGCTCGCGTTTGCCAATCTTTCTAAAACCTGTAGCTTCATGTATTTTTATGCTGCCATAATTGGTAGGGAAGATACCAGATTGTAACGTCCAAATGCCCTCTTGTTCGCTCGCCGTTATAACATGCTCTAACAATAATTTGCCTAAACCTTTGCCACGGCTATTTTTGGAAATATAGACACTTATTTCTGCGACACCACCATATACACATCTGTTAGAAACGGGGGAGAGCGCAACCCAGCCCATAATTTCAGTATTGCTTTCGGCAACAAAACGGCAGGTGCTCATATGTGCTTTGTCCCAAGCTTCAAAAGTGGGTACATTGGTTTCAAAAGTGGCAATGCCAGTATCAATGCCTTCTTTGTAAATATTGGCAACGAACTCCCAATCGGTCGGTAACATTGTTCTAATAGTTATAGCATTCATTTTGAAGTTTTTTAGCAACAGTTGCTTTTAGTGTTGTCGAAGAAAGAATTCAATACCGTTTGTATTTCGGTCCATTTTGGTATATTTATGCAATAGCATACTTTTTTACCTTCAATTTCACCTCTAATTAAATCTATACTCTTGAGCTCTTTTAAATGCTGCGAGATAGTTGGCTGAGCTAAACCAATTTCATCAACGATGTCATTACAAATACACGCATCTTGCTGACTTATATATTGTAAAATGGCAATACGTGCAGGGTTTGACAATACCTTGAATATAATCGCCAACTGATTCTGTTCTACATTAAATATTTGTGTTTTAGTAACTCCCATTTCGTATTCATATATTCGAATATTACGATAATAAATATTATAAAAAAAGCCAGATAATAATTTATCTGGCTTAGGTTATTTAGAACCAAGGCTTTCTGCCTACCTGGTAGGTGTTATAAAACTCTTCATCTGATTTTGTTAGGTATATGATACCTTCAATGATACCAACTACCCACATTGCAGATGCACCGACACCACAAGTTACCGCCCCTAATACTAGCGTAATAACTAACATTATAATACCTTCTTTTTGGTATCCTAGAATGAATTTATGAATCCCTAAAGAACCAACTACTATTGCTAAGATTCCAGCAAGCATTTTTTTGTTTTCTCCTCCTGGACCTCCGTTGAAAGCTTCTCTAGCTCCTGCAGAAAATTCATTTGCTGTTTTTTTAGCTCCTTCGCTAAATTCCTTAGCAGATTCTTCTGCCTTATCTCCAAAATCTTTATTCTCGTCTGACATTTTTTTTGTTGTTTGGTGGTTATTATAGGTGTTAAAAGTAGTAATTATTTAAACATCATAGAAATGCTTTATCAATTGGTTCCCAAAGTTCTAGCTTATTTCCGTCGGGGTCTAAAATCCATCCGAATTTTCCATATTCGAATTCTTGCATCTCACCGACCACCGTAACTCCTTCTTCTTTTAGTACCTCTAATAGTTCTACAAGATTTTCAACCCTAAAATTCATCATAAAACTAGATTGGCTAGGTTTGAAATAATCAGTATCAGCATTCATGGGACTCCATTGTGTTGAGCAATCATTTCCTTCTTTGTCTTTCCACCAAAATGTACAGCCATATTGATCTGTATTCAGCCCTAAATGCTTGTTGTACCAATTTTTAGATTGATCAGGATCTTTAGTTTTAAAAAAGAATCCACCTAAACCTGTTACTCTTTTTTTCATATCGATTTATTTTTTGATATTCTTCTCGTATAAACTAATCCATTCTGTCGGAGTCATTTTAGTGCATAGTTCTGCAATCAATTCATAGGGAATATCATGCATACTTTTAAACCGAACACAACTTTTGCCCATGTCTAACTTGTGTTTGCAATGAACTGGGTATTCGTTCTTGAACCAGTTCATTAGAGCAGTGTCTGCATAAATACCGGAGTGGTAAAGTGCTATAAAGTTCTTCTGAGAAGCCAAATTAATAAAAGGCAACGGTAGTTCTGCTTGCACATGATACCTTGTCGGATATAATGAATGTGGTACTACATAACCCAACATGCCATAACTTAATAGCTCTTCAAAACCAACGGGTAAATTCTTTGAAATAATACCTCTTAGCTTTTCAATTACCACTTTGCGTTCTTGTGGTAGTTGAGCAATATATTCATCTGGTGTTTTGGCTTCGTATTTCATGCTACTCCAAAAATTTAGCTTTTATCTTGTCTACTACAGTCTGTGCTAATTTAATTTTGCTTTCAACCGTCCACCCTGCTACATGGGGTGATAGTATTACCTGATCAGATTTAATTAGGTATTGAAATGCTTCAGGTAAATTATCATCTGTGAACATATTTTCGAAAGATGCTTTTTCATATTCCAACACATCTAATCCTGCTCCTAAAACTTTACCAGATTTTAAGGCATCTACTAAATCTGTAGTTATAATACATTTACCTCTGGCGGTATTAATAATCCAAATCGGATTTTTAAATTTCTCAAGAAACTCTGAATCGACCATACCTATAGTTAATTCTGTTTGCGGTACATGTAAGCTTATGACGTCGACCCTATTTTGAAATTCTATAATACCTACTTGACGCGCATTTTCATCTTCTACACCACCTTTAATATCGTAGCAAATTACTTCTTCTACGTCAAAACCTTTTAGCTTTTTAGCAAATGCTTTACCCATATTACCATAGCCGATAATACCAACAACCTTGCCTTCTAGCTCAATGCCACGGTTGCCCTCACGATTCCATTTTCCGCTTCTAACTTCTTTGTCTGCTGCGTTCAGTTTATTAAACAGCGATAAAAGCATACCTAAAGCATGCTCGCCTACAGCATTACGATTGCCTTCGGGTGCGGCAGCAAGAAATATACCAAGCGACTTAGCGTGTTGGGTATCTATATTTTCTAGCCCGGCGCCTAGTCTGCCTATAAATTTCAAGTTCTTTGCTTTGTCTAAAAATGCAGCATCTATCGAAAATCTACTGCGAATTATGAGTCCGTCGTAATCTTCTATTTTGGCTTCGATTTCTTCTTTTGTAGAGCTATAATCTTCATCGTTTTGAAAACCTAATTCAGAAAATTGCTCAATTATTAGTGGGTGATTTATATCTACGTGTAATACTTTCATTTATGCTTAATTATATTTTGGGGTAATCTGTTTGTGTTTTTTCGTCTTTAACGTTACCGGTATGTGCGGTGCTTAATTTTTCAAATAACATGAGTTGTACCACTTCATTATTTTTGGTCATGGGGCAGTGCTCAATACCTTTGGGTACTATAATAATTTCACCTTGTTGAACAACTTCTGTGCGATCTCGAAACTGCATATAAAGCGTGCCCTTTACAACCTGAAAAAGTTCGTCTTCATTTTCATGTGCATGCCACACAAACTCACCTTTGATTTTTGCCAATAGCACTTGCATATTGTCAACAATACCTATTTGGTGTGGATGCCAAAAATCATTTACATGATCATACTTTTCTCTTAGGTTAATACTTTTCATGTGTGTTCGTTTTATCCTGTTTTAGGATAAAAGGGTCGTTTGTTTTTTGTGAATGTAAAATTTGATATAGTAAGATACGCAAAGCACTACTATTCTAAAAAGAAGATGAGCTGTTTATTAAATGCCTAAAATCAATTTTGCAATAGAGAAGTAGATTAAAATACCGAATATGTCATTACTGGTTGTAATGAAAGGTCCGGTTGCTATGGCAGGATCTATACCTCTTTTGTCTAAAAATAAAGGAACGAAAGTACCAATGAATCCTGCTACTACGATTACTGCAATTAGCGAAATTGAAATTGCCAATGAGGTAGGGAAATCTCCTTTCCATATCCATGTAAAAATCAATAATAAACACGAAAGAATAAATCCGTTAAGTAAAGCCAAAAGCATTTCTTTAATCAATCGGCTACCTATACTTCCTTTAATATCATCATTTGCCAAACCTTGAACAATAATAGCACTAGACTGAACCCCAACGTTGCCTGCCATTGCGGCTATAAGCGGAGTAAAAAGGAATAACACGGTATATTCGCGAAACATTTCTTCAAAACCTCCCATAATTACCGCTGCCCCTGCACCACCAAAAAGACCTAGAATTAACCACGGCAAGCGTGCTTTTGTAAGATCCCAAATACTATCATCTGCTTCTACATCTTGTGATATACCCGCTGCCATTTGGTAATCGCGTTCAGCTTCTTCTTTTATAACATCTATAATGTCATCAATGGTAATACGACCCACCAGTCTGCCTATTTCATCAACTACAGGTATGGCTTCAAGGTCATATTTACTCATTATTCTCGCCACTTCTTCTGGATCTTCGTTGACGTTGACAGAATCTACGTTCTTTATAAAAACGTCTTTAATATGAGATTTGGTTGAAGTGGTCAGTAAATCTTTTAACGATAATCTTCCTTTTAGCTTGTCTTCGTCATCGACTACGTAAATAGAATGTACACGCGTAACATTTTCTGCCTGTGCCCGCATTTCTTTTACACAGGTAAGCACATTCCAGTTTTCATTGACTTTTACAAGCTCTTTTGCCATAAGTCCGCCAGCAGAATCGTCTGCATATCTTAATAGATCAACGATGTCTTTCGCATGTTCCCTATCTTCAATTTTAGAGATAACGTCTTGTATCTGATCCTTAGGTAGCTCGCCAATGATATCAGCAGCATCATCGGTATCTAATTCTTCTAGTTCACCAGCAATTTCTTTTGTAGAAAGACTACTTAATATAGCTTCACGAACGTCTTCATCTAACTCGGTAAGTACATCTGAGGTTTTGTCACTATCCAATAACTTTATTAGATAGGTAGCTTTTTCCTTATCTAATTCATTAATGATTTCGGCGACATCGGCATAATGTACAGCACCTAGCATAGAATTAAGTTCAGCATCATTGTTCTGTTCAATGAGCTGCTCTATTTCTACTACAAATTCTTTGGTTAGCTTAAAGGGTGTCATCTGCTATTTTGTTCGTCAATGCTATAAAATCGTCGACCGCCAATTGTTCTGGTCGAAGGTCAAATATAGTATCTTCTCTTAACTTATCTGATAATGTAAATGTTTTTAAACTGTTACGTAATGTCTTTCTACGTTGATTAAATGCAGTTTTTACCACACGATACAAAAGTTGCTCATCGCAAGAAAGCTCAAAATTTGCTTTTCGGGTTAATCGTAGCACGCCCGACTGTACTTTTGGCGGAGGATCAAAAACATCTGGTTCAACGGTAAAAAGATATTCTGCCTCATAGAAAGCTTGTACCAAAACCGAAAGAATGCCGTATGCCTTACTGCCTTCTGGTGAGCAAATACGTTGCGCAACTTCTTTCTGAAACATCCCCGAAAATTCAGGTATTTGAGTTCTAAGGGTTAACATTTTAAAAACTATCTGTGTAGAGATATTGTATGGAAAGTTGCCAGTTATACCAAATTGCTCATCGCCAAAAAGGGTTGAGGTATCATAATTTAAAAAATCGGCTTCAATGACTTTAAAAGTGCCATCACCTTCAAATGCTTTTGGGTGTTCTAACGGAAAGTTCTCGTTGAGGTAGGTGATAGACTCTGTATCTAAATCCATAGCCACTAAATTACTATCTCTTAAAAGAAGGTATTTAGTAAGCACCCCAGTACCCGGACCAATTTCTATTACATTCTTATAATCTTGTTGTAATAGTGTTTCGGCTATTTGTCGGGCAATGTCCTCATCTTTTAAGAAGTGTTGACCTAGGTATTTCTTTGCTTTTACAGGACCTTTTTCGTATTGCTTTTTATGCGCATACTTATCACCTTTATTCTTCTTTCTTTTCGTTCCCATAGCTCTAATTTAACGGTGCCTTATTTTGCAATATATGCCCAAGCATTTTTTCCTGAAGCTAATTGAATTTCAATTCTCTCGTAAGCTTCACCTTCGTACCTATCTGCTTTTTGTAATTCTTGATGAGATAGGGTATAAACTTGTCCTTTTATGGCATCTTCCTTAACTCCTGTGTGCTGTAAAGTAGGGTAGAGGTCAGCGACTTTTATGTCAGATAATGTATATAAAGGTAATTCGTCTTCGAATCCGTTTAAAGGTCTTGCGAAAACTCCCAATTGTACTTCTAATTCTTGTAAAGTTCCGTATGTAAATAGATAGTGTGTGGCAGTTGCTCTTTGAACAAAGAATTCATCTACCACTTCTAATTCGGTTTTAAAAGATACCAGCTGACCAGCAAACTTCTTCTGAATACTTTCTATTAGCGCAGGTGCGTCTTCTTCATAGTATCTTTCTAAGGTAGCTTTGTCTTTTACAGTATATTGTACCGAATAAGTGAAGCCGCCCATATCTTCTTCAACTAATACTTTTGAGAATTTTGCGCTTAAGAATTTACCAGTTGATAGCACTTGTGGAATATGAGTTTCTTTCATCCACTGCAACCAGGTTTCATGTGCAGTTTCTTCTATATTCGTGGTAACGTTATATATATACATGGGTTATATCAAGTTCTATTTGAAATGCAAAGTTAGTTCAACTAGGTCTTATAATGAATTCGATAACGTGCGATTTTAATTTATGGCGTCTCCCCTTAAAATTCTAAAGTTCTTTCTGGCTTCAGGAAAGTAGTAACTGTCCTGATAATTGTAAATAATCTTCTCGTACTGCTCTTTTGCTTTTTGAGGGTCGTTCAATACTTTTCTATACAATTCACCCAAAGCATAATAGGCATCATCAGCTAGAATTCCATTACCGTAAAATGTGATGATTTTCTGATAGTTTAGTTGTGCATCTTCGTATTTCTTTTGCTTCTCAAATAATTGCGCTTGTTTTAAAAGCGCCTCGTCTTCAATTTTTTCTCCTTTATGATTTTCTAAAATATCGCCCAATGCCGTTATTGCCTCATCGGTTTTATTCTGGTAGGCTAAAAAGTCGGCTCTTGCATATTTTTTTAAAGCAGTTTGCGTAGAGTCTTCAAGTGAATTGTCTGATATCAACAAGCTCAACTGCATGGCATCGTTGGCAATTAGTTGCGAGGTAGAACTTCGCAATACCTTTAATTGTGTTAAAGCCCAATCGAAATCTCCTTTGTAGAAACTAGTTTGTGCTACTTTATAGCGGGCATCTTGACCAAGAACATCGTTCTTTAGTTTTTGCTGAATCTGTGAGAAGTAGATGAGTGCTTCGTTGAACTTTTTGTCATAGACCAAAATATCACCTAATGCTAATTTTAAATACGCGGTACCTCTGTCGCTTAATGGTAACTCTAAGCTATTTTTCAGTAATTTTTCTGCAGGTGCCGGATCGTTCTTTGTAAACGTTAGAAAATTAGCATAGGCTACTTGAAGTTGTAACGATTGCGTTTTGTAGCCATACTCATCTACTAAAGCATCGTATTTTTTTTGAATAGCATCTAATTGATTGCCAGAAGCATTTAATAGTTCAATATCAATAAGGTTCAATTCGGCATCTAACTGTGTTATTTTATTACTTGTATTTTCAATAATATAACTGTAAATATCTTTGGCAACTTCATGTTCTTCATTATCTAGGGCATCATTGCCTAAGTTTTCTAAGCGAGTGGTAGAGCTACCGTTCATGCGTTTGAAAATGGCTTTCTCTTGCCTAAACGCACTGCCGTATTGCTTTTGCTGAACGAACAGCCAGCTTAAAAGTTCGTTCCAAAGAATATCAGGATTCTTTTGTGCACGCTCTAAGAGTACTTTTTTTAATAGGATGTTGTTTTTGTCTTCCGCATCTTCAGAAATGAAATCATCAATACTTCTTAGAATATTCGATTTAGATGTTTTACCATCAATAACAAGATTTAGATATGAATTATACATCGCTTCTACATTGCCTTGTTCCCCATAAATTCTAGCAAGCTGAAAGTTGAAGTTCAATGCCGGATTTAGCTTCATTGATGTTTGAAAGGCTTTTATAGCCATGTCTAAAAGACTGTATTTTTGAAATTGTAGGCCTATTGCGTATCCATAATTAGGATTTTTAGAGATGATATCTAAGGCTTTGTCATAATAGGTTTGTGCCATTTCTTCTTTTTCTTGAAGGGCATAATTGTAACCTAAGTCTATTAATAATGTTGGGTAGGGATTTCGGTCTTTTAGACGTTGGTTTAAAAAATATTCAGCTTCTTGGTAGCGTTCTAATTGCTGATAGCAAGCAACCAAATCTTGAACGTATTCCGTTCTTCTAGGGTTTTTCTCTACGAGCTTTTCATAAAAAACAACAGCTTTTTCAAAATCACCATCAGCAAAATATTGCTTAGCCAAGAAATCATCTTGGGCAAAGGCGAATGTAGACAGTGCTAAATATGTTATTAGGAAAAAGATGAAGCGCATAATCAAATATACATAGAATGCAGTAAGTTGTTGTTAAGTAGATGCTAACAAGCACTTGATTTTATGTGATAATAATTTTAATTTTTAGTGAGCGAAACTTGTAATGACTATCTCATTAATGCGATACTACTTTAAGACCTATGATAGAACCAATTAATGTGGTAATAAAAAGTATGCGTAAAAAAGTAGCTGGTTCTTTGAATACGAATATACCGACTAACACTGTGCCTACGGCACCAATCCCTGTCCATACGGCATATGCAGTACCGATTGGTAATGTTTGTGTCGCTTTCACTAATAGTATCATACTTATTGCGAGTGCTATTAAAAACCCAATATACCACAGGTACATTTCATTGCCTGTAGTTTCTTTGGCTTTGCCTAAACAGAAGGCGAAGACTACCTCAAAAAGACCGGCGATTATTAATAGTGCCCAATTCATAATTGTATAGATTTAGTAAAAGTAAAGGTCGATATTCTCTTTTATTTATTCATTGTAATGAAGGTACTTTTTTGTTGTGGTGTCTTCGCAGATAAATGAAAGATCTTCATTGTAAATCGCTTGGTAATCAGCATAAACTTGGTTGCAATTACTTTCGTTATAATGAATTATAACGACTAGTTTTTCGTCATCTAAAAAACTTTGAGCTCCAGAGGTATCCCACCAATTTTTCTCATCGTTGTATGATTCATAAGTGACACCATCAAAATCTTCTGCGTTTTCAACGAAGTTCTTAGCCATACACTTCATTCCTTTTTCATGTACATAATTGCAAAGTTCTTGATAGTAGGCAATTCCTTCTTCTTTCGAAACTTCTATACCATATGTCTCTCGCGTGTCATCATACAATGCCCAATCCATATTATCAAACTCTATCCAATCAAAACCTAAATCGGCAATTTTATCAATTCGAGCTTTCATGACATCGATTATTCCGGTTGTAGTAGTGTTTACGAAATATTCACCTGGCCACTCAGCCCATTGTTCGGTAGTTAAAAAAGGTTGAAGTTCATTAAAATCATCTCTCCAATCTTCACCTGTACCAATACTGATATAGGCTGCTAATTGATTTCCGTTGGCTTTAATTTCAGCTATTGATTCTGCAACGTCATCTTCGAATGGGTCAACTAATACATATGCATTTGTAGCATTTAAAGCAATGTAGGCTACTTGATCTACTTCGTAATTTTCAATATAGGCGTGATTGAAAACGGCAATAGCATTTGATGAACCTTCGGGAGAATTGATTTCTTCTAAGTTGAGGTTGTCATCACTTTCATTGCAAGAAGCTATTATACATACTAGTAGGAGGGAGATAATTTTTTTCATGTTTATCGAAGTTACGATAAATGTGAAGTTTTAAAAGATGTTTTCAATATCAATACAACTGAAACCAGTTTTAATGTATTCTTTTAGAATGTGCTGGTCTTAAAGAAATAGATGTGGTTTTTAGGGTTGGTTTATCTCTTAAGAGAGAAGTGACCTGTAATTATAGCGTTACCTTCTGCTTCAACAAACCTATACCAGTAATCTGTTGCTGTAAGTCTTCTACCATTAAATGTTCCGTTCCAACCTCCATTTTTGGCGTCGAATTGATAGAGGAGTTTTCCATATCGATCATAAATGGTAACTGTGCCCTCTAGGGTGAAGAAGTCTTGGTCAACCTTCCATACATCATTAGACCCGTCTTCATTAGGGGTAAAGAAATTGGGAAACTTCAATTTTATCGCTTCATCAGAATTTTCGCAAGCAATAAAATCTATGGTTACTTGAAAAGTAGATTCGGCAAAGCAAGTATCATTCTCGTCATAAATAAAAATGGTCTGGGTTTGTGTTATTGCCTCGCCGCTATTCATTAAAATGCCTGTACCACCACTTTGAGTGTAGTAACTACCGTTGTTTAATTGTGGTAATGTAAATACGCCACATTCTGTAATATCATCCAATTCATCTACCGTTAGAAGTGGTTCTATGGTGACTGTAAAGTTAGTTTGGTCTGAACAATCGCCTATACCTGCATAAATATAAATAGTCTGTGTTGTGGTGATATTTTCTCCAGGCTGTAATTGAGTGCCTTCGGCATCGGGTTGTGTATAGTAATTATTGCCTAAATCTAATTCTGGCAACGTAAAACTTCCGCATGCTGTTGTGTCGTCAAATTGTTCTGCGGTGGCAGGTGTTGTGGTAATTAAGTTAAACGAAGTCTCGTCTTCGCAACCGCTTGAATTGGTAACACGAACGGTTACGGTTTGTGTGTTAGGTATGGTGTTGGTATAGTTGTCGGTTAGAACTAGAAGATTACCTGTAGCATCAAAATAGGAAACTGTCAAACCTGTTTGGCTTTCTACTGTTTGAGATTCTAAATTCGCTAGATTAATAGGGAAAACGGCAAATCCGTCCCCATCCAAATCACACGCTGTTATATTATCTATTTCATTGGCGGTAGGGGCGTTATCGTTAACGCTTACTGTAATCGGATTTCGTTCTAAGGTTAGGTCTGTTACTATGGTGCTGGTAATTTCACAAGTATACACTCCCGCATCTGTTACACTTAATGGATCAAGTATTAAATCTGCATCGCTTGCCCCTGATATGGGTGAGCCATCTTTGAGCCATTGATAAACATTGGCTGCGCCACTGACTATAGTTGATAACGTTATGCTAGATCCTACGCAATTATCAAAAAATTCAATATCATTTACTTTGGCTTGGTCTGCATCTGAAAACCCAAGAATATTTTGATCGTAATGGTCGAATTCATCCTCAAAATCGCCAAATTGAAATCTATTATCATTTATATTTAGAATATCGTTTGTAGAAAGCACTCCGGTAAAGTTGGGTAAATTGCCTTCAAAAAAATTCTCTCCAAAATGGAGATAACTTGCACTTGACCAATTGCTGAATGATGGAGATAATTCACCTCCAAATTGATTATTTACAATTACTAGTGACTCTAGAGTAACCCATGCGGAATAAGTGTCTGGAATTTCTCCGTTGAAATCATTATCGTTCAAATAGACAGAAGTGATACTTGACCATTGAGAGAATAACGGAGATAATTCTCCAGAAAAGAGATTGTCGCTTAAAGTCAATCTTTCTAAATTAGAAAAAGAGGCATAACTATCTGGAATGTTACCTGAAAATTGATTTTGTCCCAAGTTTAAGGTTATGATATCGGTCCAAGCTGAAAAAGAAGGGGAAAGGGTACCGCTAAGTTCATTGCCCCCCAAATCAAGGTATTGTAAATTAGTAAGGTTCTCAAAGCTTTCAGGAATTTGACCTGTTAGTTGATTGCCTGCCATAACAAGATTTATCATACTAATCCATTCCCCATATTCCGTTGGTATAATTCCTGTTAAGTTATTATTTGAAAAATTTATGTATTCAGCATTTACTAGTGTCCTTAATTCAACGGGTAATCCGCCTGTTAGCTCATTGAATGATAAAATTAGAATCCTCAATTCAACTAAAGATTGAAGTTCAATTGGTATCTCACCCGTAAGTTGATTATTTCCTAGACCTAGTTCTGTAAGGTTGATAAGATTGCCGTATTCGGGATATACATAACCGGTAAATTGATTTACGCCTAAACGTAAAATTCTTAAGCTAATCATGTCGGTAATTTCAATTGGTATTTCTCCAGTTAATAGATTACCTCTAAGTCTTAATGTTTGAAGGTTTGTTAGTTGAGAAATTGTTACCGGTATTTCACCATTAAATTCGTTGTTTTCAAAATCTAAAAAAACGAGTTCTGTAAGATTATCAATAGTATCTGGAATAGGACCGGTAAACTGGTTTGCTTTTAATCGTAGATATCTTAGTTCGGTTAACTCAGTTAATCTATCGGGTATTTGCCCGCTTAGATTTTGTATGCCTACATCAAGAACTTGTAAAAAAGCCAAGTCTCCTATTTCGTTGGGAAGCTCTCCTGTAAGATTATTTGAGCTTATATTAGTATTTGTAGGGTTCATGTCAATGCCAACAACATTGCCGCCAACTACAGTTAAACCATACCAGTCGTCAGTTACTGGTCCTGCAAAATTCCAATCATTAGTAAGGTCTGCATCATTTTCGCTAATCCAATTTGGACCATCTGTAGCATTATAAAAGGCTTGAAGTGCTACTCTTTCTGCCGGGGTAACTTGAGAGACTAATACATTAATAAAAAGAAAGGGAAGCAGAAAAATAAATAATCGCATAAAATGATAATTGAAATTGTCTTTTTTAAATATTAATTATTAGAGGATTACTAATGTAATCTATGAAATCTTATTCTATATAAATCAACTAATATTTTCACTAGGTGATTTGATTTTTAAAGATGGGTTGTTTTTTAAATGAATGTTTTAGGTAAAAATTAGTTATGATTATAAATTATATAATAAGGGAAAAATGTCCAGTAACAATTGTATTTCCTTCTTTTTCAACAAACCTATACCAGTAATCTGTTGCTGTAAGTCTTCTACCATTAAAAGTGCCATTCCAACCACCATTTTTGGCGTCGAATTGATAGAGGAGTTTTCCATATCGATCATAAATGGTAACTGTGCCCTCTAGGGTGAAGAAGTCTTGGTTAACCTCCCATACATCATTAGCGCCATCTTCATTAGGGGTAAAGAAATTGGGAAACTTCAATTTTATAGCTTCATCAGAATTTTCGCAAGCAATAAAATCTATGGTTACTTGAAAAGTAGATTCGGCAAAGCAAGTATCATTCTCGTCATAAATAAAAATGGTCTGGGTTTGTGTTATTGCCTCGCCGCTATTCATTAAAATGCCTGTACCACCACTTTGAGTGTAGTAACTACCGTTGTTTAATTGTGGTAATGTAAATACGCCACATTCTGTAATATCATCCAATTCATCTACCGTTAGAAGTGGTTCTATGGAGACCGTAAAGTTAGTTTGGTCTGAACAATCGCCTACACCTGCATAAATATAAATGGTCTGTGTTGTGGTGATATTTTCTCCAGGCTGTAATTGAGTGCCTTCGGCATCGGGTTGTGTATAGTAATTATTGCCTAAATCTAATTCTGGCAACGTAAAACTTCCGCATGCTGTTGTGTCGTCAAATTGTTCTGCGGTGGCAGGTGTTGTGGTAGTTAGGTTAAACGAAGTCTCATCTTCGCAACCGCTTGAATTGGTAACACGAACGATTACGGTTTGTGTGTTAGGTATGGTGTTGGTAAAGTCGTCGGTTAGAGCTAGAAGATTACCTGTAGCATCAAAATAGGAAACTGTCAATCCTGTTTGACTTCCTATTATTTGAGATTCTAAATTCGCTAGATTAATAGGGAAAACGGCAAATCCGTCCCCATCCAAATCACACGCTGTTATATTATCTATTTCATTGGCGGTAGGGGCGTTATCGTTAACGCTTACTGTAATCGGATTTCGTTCTAAGGTTAGGTCTGTTACTATGGTGCTGGTAATTTCACAAGTATACACTCCCGCATCTGTTACACTTAATGGATCAAGTATTAAATCTGCATCGTTTGCCCCTGATATGGGTGAGCCATCTTTGAACCATTGATAAACATTTTCCGTACCACTGACTATAGTTGATAACGTTATGCTAGAACCTACGCAATTATCAAAAGTTTCAATATCATTTACTTTGGCTTGATCATTATAGAAAAACCCAAAAAGTTCTTGGTTATAATAATCAAATTCATCTTCAAAATCTCCAAATTGAAACCTGTTATTGTTTATTTGTATGAATTCTCCTTGAATCTCGTCAGTGAGAACAGCTGTGAAATCTGGTACTGGACCTTCAAATTGGTTGTATTGAAAATTAAGTCCTTGAGCATTGGTCCAATTAGCAAAATCTGGAGATAGTTGACCGCTGAATTGATTGTGACCTATATTGAATATTTCTAGATTAGTCCAACTGGAATAGGTATCTGGTAGTTCGCCACTAAATTCATTATCACGTATATTTAAAAATGAAATATTATTCCAGTTTGAAAAGAGAGGAGATAATTCTCCTGAAAAATTATTATAAGATATTTCGAAATTGGTCATATTAGTAAAACTAGCATAGCTTTCAGGTATAGTGCCTGTAAGTTCATTTGATCCAGCTTTAAAAGTTAGTAATTGAGTCCAATTACTAAAGTCAGGGGATAGTTCACCTGATAGATTATTGTTAAGAACTTCAAAATATCTTAGTTGCGTTAGATTGGCAAGTGAAGCCGGTATTGTACCTGTTAGTTCATTTACATAAAGACGCAAACTTTGCAACTGAGTAAGGTCTCCGAACGATTCTGGTATGCTTCCAGAGATATTAGCTGAACTAATGTCCATAAACTCTAAATTACTCAGGTTTCCAAGATTGTCTGGTAGTGTACCATTTAAATCGTTTCTCCCAATATTTAAAAACCTTAAGCTTGTCATGTTACCGATTTCTGGAGGAATAGTCCCGGTAAGTAAATTGCCAAATAAATAAAAGGTTTCAAGATTAACAAGGTTTTCGTATTCTGGATATATAAAACCTGTTAGCTGGTTTGAGCCAAGTTTTAGAGTTACTAGTTGAAGCATGTTAGTCAATTCAAACGGAATTTCTCCTGTTAATTCATTGGCAGAAAGTTCTATAGCTTCAAGATTGTTAAGGGTTGTTATTGAAACTGGTATTTCACCATCAAGATTGTTACCAGTAAGTAATAAATTCACCAGGTTAACTAATTGAGAAATCTCGCCTGGTATTTCTCCAGATAAATTATTGGCCACTAAATTGAGATAGGAAAGCTCGGTTAAATCAAAGAGGCTGGCAGGTAAATTTCCCGAAAGGTTTTCGCCTGCTAAATTAAGTATCCTTAAAGATGTGAAATCACCAATTTCATCGGGTATTGTGCCTGTTAGATTATTTGCTTCACTTATTAATTGATTAGGATTCATGTTAATACTTATCACATTGCCGCCAAAGATTGTTAGACCCTTCCAGTCGTCAGTTACAAGGCCAGTAAAATCCCAATCGTCTGTTGTGTCAGCATCATTCTCGCTAAACCAATTTGGACCATCAGTTGCATTGTAAAAGGCTAATAATGCTGCTCTTTCTGCCGGAGTAACCTGGGCTTGTGATAAATGCACAAATGTTAGAGCAAAGAATAATAAGCAAAATCTCATGCAATTATGGTTGAATTTGTTGTAAGTAAACAACGTGAGTCAGCACAAGTTACAATTTTCAATTGCTAATCTTTGTAGGGATTATCTTAATTTATTTGAGAGCGTTAAAAATTCGATGAACCGTTCAAATTTTTAGTTCCGTCTGTTTAAAAAGAAATTAAAATCGACATATAATACCATTAATCTTCGTCCAAATTGTAAACACAATCAGACCGCTCAAAATACCTTTTAAGCTATAAAGTAATGTAAAAAAACTAGTATTAATCAATCATATCAAACCCACAATAAGGTACTAACACCTCAGGAATTTTAATTCCGTCTGCAGTTTGGTAGTTCTCTAGAATACCTGCTAACACACGAGGTAAAGCCAAAGAACTTCCGTTCAAAGTATGTGCTAGTTGGTTTTTACCGTTTTCATCTTTAAAGCGCAGTTTTAATCTATTAGCTTGGTATGTTTCAAAGTTAGAAACAGAGCTAATTTCTAACCATCTGTCTTGTGCAGTTGAGAACACTTCAAAATCGAAAGTTAATGCAGCTGTAAAACCTAAATCACCTCCACAAAGTCTTAGAATACGGTACGGTAATTTTAATTCTCGTAGAATGTTCTTTATGTGATCAACCATACCATCTAAGGCATCGTATGATTTAGTAGGGTGTTCTACGCGTACAATTTCGACTTTATCGAATTGGTGTAAGCGGTTTAAACCACGTACATGTGCGCCATAACTACCTGCTTCTCTTCTAAAACACGGAGTATACCCTGTATATGTAATAGGGAAATCACTTTCGTTTACGATAACATCTCTAAAAATGTTGGTTACAGGAACTTCTGCAGTAGGTATTAAATAAAGATCATCTGCGGTTACATGGTACATTTGACCTTCTTTATCTGGCAATTGACCTGTACCATAACCAGATAGTTCGTTTACCAAGTGTGGCACTTGAATTTCGGTATATCCCGCTTCGGTATTTTTATCTAAAAAATAGGCAATTAAAGCACGTTGTAAACGAGCGCCTTTGCCTTTGTAAACAGGGAAACCTGCACCGGCTATTTTAACACCTAACTCAAAATCTATGATATCATATTTCTTCGCCAACTCCCAATGCGGTAAGGCACCTTCAATTAATGTAGGTATTTCACCTTCATTGAATATCTCTTCATTGTCCTCTTCTGTAGAACCTTTCTTTACAGAAGTATGCGGAGCATTCGGTAATTGATATAGAAGGGTTTGTAACTCTTCTTCCGCTAAGTTTAAGTCATCACCTAATTGTTTAGACTCTTCCTTTAGCTTTACTGTTTTTTCTTTTAGAGAATTAGCTTCTTGAGCTTTTCCTGTTTTGTACAATACACCAATTTCTTTAGAAATTTTATTCGATTCTGCCAAAATGTTGTCCAAACTTGTTTGGGCAGCACGTCGGTTTTCATCTAATTGAAGCACTTTTTCAATTAAGGGTTGTGCATCAATATTTCTTTTTCCAAGGGCAAGAATAATATCTTCTTGATTATCTCTAATGGTCTGTATTTGTAACATTATGGATGTATTGTATTTGACTGCAAATTTACGTTAATCTTATATTTATAGAGGATACTTTTAGTGACTAAACATAGATTAAACTATTTTTTAGAATTTTCGAAGTTTGAGGGGAGAATCCAGTCGTGATGTTTTGTTTGATACCAAGTCTCTGACGCTAGATCAGTTTTAGAATCTATAAAGGGTACAAAAGGTTTGCGGTTGATGCTGATCTTAGAGTTTTCTAGGTATACTGAAACATCTCTATCATTTTGCTTAAAGTCTTTCTTTAGATATTGGGCAAACTGCCATGCAAAATCTGGGTAGGCAAATATTTTACGTTCTTGACCGCGAGAGACATAATCTTTTGGTTTAATGATAAACGTTTCTTTAGTGTCTTTGTCTACCACTTTAAAGGTGCCTTTTCCTTGTCTGCTACGTAACATCATGCGCCAGCTCATTCGGTGTCCCTCTTCTGTCCAAAGCACATCTCCATCAATAGCGTGATGTCGAATGGGGAGTAGTAATTGAATAATAAAGTATACAGAAAAGCCTAATAGAAGGGCATTCTTGTGTGTTGGAACAATTAGTTCTGACGCAGTATACGGATTCTTGGATTTGAAAAATATCTTGCGAATAGTTTCGGGTTCAAAAAAGAAGACACTAAAAGCAATCGATAAGTATGGAAAAATTCCAATTTGAAATATGACGGAATTGAATAAGTGAAAGAATAATGAAATAAAGAATGCCGCTTTTCTTGTTGGTTTCCAAAGTAAAGCTGGTACAATGAGTAAATCAAATAAAATACCAACAGATCCAATTATACTATGTATCCACGGTTCTTGTAAAATATCACCAACTAGCCAGTAATTCTTTTTAGAATTCATTAATACAGCTATCGTGCTGAAATCAAGCCAATCGCCGTACATTTTAGCAACTGAAGCGTAAACGTAAACTATAAACAATTGTAGCACTACTGCCCATTTTACATAGGCATACATAGAATTGCTTTCTAGTTCAGGTTTCATTTTAACATCATATGACCTACTTCTTTCCGCAGGAAAAAAGCACATGATTAATGATATTAATATAAGTAAGTAGTAATGATTGTTATAAGCCGTTTTTTGCATCAAATACGTTGCAGTCCACAGCACTGTAAATGAAATTATACTAGCCCTGTATTTGAAGCCTACGGCAATACATAACCCAAGTAGACCCATTAGGCAGAAGTAAAAATACATGCCATAACCAGGTAATGGTTGTAGAAATTCGAAATCTATGAAAGGGAAAGTGTATTCTGGTGTAATTAGGTTTCTTTTTACCCAGCCTGTAGCAATAGCTCCAAAACATTCTAAGGAGACGAGTATGCCGAAAAATATACGAAAGATGATTAACGGGCTATTATCTATGCGTTGAAATAATAACCTATTGAGCATAATTACTTTTTAATATAGTGTAGCGATTTTTCTTTGTCTTTGGCCAATTGTGCTTTTAGAGCATCAATAGATTCAAATTTATGCTCATCTCTTAAGCGAACCAAAATATTAACCTGAATTTTTTGGTCATACAAATCTTCATCAAATTCGAAAAAATTGATTTCTATCGATTTCTCTGTGCCATTTACGGTTGGGTTATAGCCAATATTCATCATGCCATAAACAACCACTCCATTTAAAATGCTGTTTACAACGTAAGCACCATTTTTAGGTATAAGCTTGTAATCTTCGGCTATAGATAGGTTTGCCGTAGGGTAGCCTAACTGTTTGCCAATGCCTTTGCCTTTTGTAATGGTACCCGTAAGCATATATTCATAGCCTAAATAGCTATTAGCGGTTTCAATATCACCATCTTCTAATGCTTTTCTGATTTTGGTAGAACTTACCGATACATCATCAATTTCTTGAGCAGGAATTTCTTCTACCGAAAAGTCATACGTGTTGCCAAAAGTGATTAAATCTGTGATATTGGCATTTCTATTTCGTCCAAATCTGTGGTCATACCCAATAATTACCTTTTTTATATGTAAGGTGTTTACAAGCATATCACGTACGAACTCAATAGCTGTAAGTCTAGAAAAATCTTTTGTGAAAGGGTGAATTATAAGAACGTCTAGACCAAGTTTTTCTAAAATATGAATCTTTTCGTCTATGGTATTCAGTAGTTTAATATTCGCATCTTTTTGTAAGACCATTCTCGGATGCGGAAAAAACGTAAGAACCGAAGATTTTAATTCGGTACTTTTGGCATGATTTATGATTTTACTAAGTATTTTAAGGTGACCTATATGTACACCATCAAAGGTGCCTATGGTAATGACCGTAGGATGTTCTTCTTTATATTTAGAAATGTTGCGGACTGTAATCACCTATGATAGAAAATAAAAAGACTTATATTTGATTTTGAGTTAAAAGCCTCTTAATGATTGCAAAATTACGCCTAGTTTTTACAATTACCATAGTATTTCTTTCCTTTTCCGGTATAGCACAAACTGCTTATTGGAAAAATACGGAATTGAATAATAAGGCTAAGCAATTCACTAAGCAACAGTTAAGAGTAAATAAAGGAACGGCTTTTACCCTTAATCAGCAACAATTTTTACAAGCACTTTCAGGTCATAAAACCTCCAATATCATTTATTTTCCAGATGAAACGGGCAAGCTAGTTCCTTTTCTAGTAGAAGATTCTCATCTTTTTTCTGAAGAATTAGCACTTAAATATCCAGCTATAAAATCATATAAGGGTATTGCCCTACACGATGCCACTACCCAAATTAGGTTTAGTGTTTCTCCAAAAGGTATTCAAAGTACAATGAGTACTTCTGGTGAAAACGGAGCGTTATTTATGCAGAAATCTGCTGACGACACTTATATATTATATCGTAGAACAGAGCAAGACGAGCGGGATATTGATTTTGTGTGTAAAACGATGCCAGAGGTTAAAGAATATTCGCAAAACCTTACGGCTAAATTGGTAGATGATCAAACACTAAGAAAATTTAGAGTCGCTATTTCAGCTTCAGGTGAATACACGGCATTTCATGGAGGAACAAAGGCTGATGCACTTGCTGCTATTAATGCAACATTAACTAGAATTAATGCTGTATTTGAACGCGATTTAGCCATAACCTTAGAATTGATTGCAAATACAGACTTAGTAATTTATACAGATGCAGAAACGGATCCTTATACAGGCAGTTTAAGCTCTCAAGTTCAAAATACATTAACATCTGTTATTGGAGAAGCTAATTATGATATTGGGCACCTTTTTAATCAACAGAATAATACCTTAGACGGTAATTCTGGTTTTATTGGCGCTGTATGTACAGATAGTAGAAAGGGTAGTGGTTACACAACATTATCTTCACCGGTCGGTGATGCTTTTGATATTGATTTAGTTGCTCATGAAATGGGGCATCAATTTGGGGCAAATCATTCTTTTTCACATATTTCAGAAGGTACAACGGTACAGGTCGAGCCAGCCAGTGGTACAACAATCATGGGGTATGCAGGTATAACAGGGGTCAATAATGTAGCCTCTAATAGTGATGATTACTTTCATTATGTAAGCATAGTTCAAATACGAGATTATTTAGAAACTGTTTCATGCGGAGTAACTGAGGCACTTGTAAATAATCCGCCTACTATTGTTCCATTAACAAATTACACTATACCTAAAGGAACTCCTTTTGTTCTTGCGGGCGAGGCGACTGATGTTGATGTGGCAAATGTGCTTAGTTTTACTTGGGAGCAAATTGATAATGGAATAGTTACTCAGGCTACATTTGGACCTGATAACCCTGCTGGGGCGAATTTTAGATCTTTGCCGCCTACGCTGATTCCTGAAAGGTATTTTCCTAGTTTAAATAGAATTTTAAGTGGAGAGCTAACTCAGACAGTACCGACTTCTGGTTCTGCTTGGGAAACCCTTTCTAATGTAGGGCGTGAAATGAATTTTTCATTGACCGTACGCGATAATGCTTTAAATGGCGGACAATCAGATTCAGATGAGATGTCAGTTTCGGTAGTCAATGAAGCCGGACCGTTTTTAATAAGTTCTCAAGCCGTAGAGGAGTCTTTTGAAGCTGGATCAGTGCAAACCATTATTTGGGATGTTGCCAATACTGATGTCTCACCCATAAATGCTGAGACTGTTTCTATCTTTTTATCTACCGATCGTGGTATAACTTTTCCTATTTTATTAGCAGAGAACACTTTGAACGATGGTAGTCAGACTATAATTATACCAAATACTGCTACTAGTACGGGACGTATAATGATTAAGGCAGATGACAATATTTTCTTTGCTGTAAATGATGCAATTTTTTCTATTACTCCTTCAGAGATCGTACTTAATTTTGAAGAGGTTGTTTTTGATATTTGTAAACCAGATGATCTAAGTGTTGATTTTACATATGAGACCAATTTAGGTTTTGATGAAGAAAGTACTTTTAGCGTACTTGATTTGCCAATAGGTCTTACAGCAACTTTTACACCTGCTGTCGCAGATGCAGACGACACTTTGGTTACAGTTGATTTAGAAGGAATTGATACGGTAGATCCTGGTATTTATCCTGTTCGGGTATTAGCTACAGCAGCTACGGTAACAAAAGAAATTACGCTGCAGTTAAGAATTTATGATGATAATTTTGAAGAGGTAATTCTAGTTTCTCCCGTCGATGGTTTTGAGAACGCGTCTACCGATGTCTTGTTAGAATGGGAAACATCTGTTGGTAATACGCAATATGATGTTGAAATTTCAGATGATGCTGCTTTTACGAATATTATTGAGTCAATCGCGGTTAATGGTGGTTCGTTTTCGCCTACGCTTTTAGATAATAATAGTACTTATTTTTGGAGGGTAAAGCCAAAAAATGATTGCGGTGAGGGCGTTTTTAGTACCCCTTTCAGCTTTTCTACAGTTCAGTTTAACTGCGCTACAAAAAACGCTATAGGTATGCCAATCGCTATATCAAGTAGTGGTACGCCAGTTATTACTTCTAAAATCGTGTTTTTTGAAGATTTGCCAGTAGCCGATATTAATGTAAGGCTAGATATCGAACATACCTTTTTAGCTGATTTGGTAATTACTTTAACATCGCCAGCAGGCACTACGGTGACATTGGCTTCTAGTTCATGCGGTGATGCACGAAATATCAACGCAACTTTTGATGATGATAGTCCGGCTTTTACTTGTTCGGTTAATCCTGGTATTAGCGGTTCGGTAAAACCTTTAGGAAGTTTGAGTTCTTTTAATGGAGAATCGATATTAGGCGAATGGATTTTAGAAATTAAAGATAATGCTCCTTCAGATGGTGGTAGTTTAAATTCTTTTATTCTTGAGGCTTGTGTAGAGGGAGATTTTAGACAAGATGCTGATAATGACGGAGTGTTTGATGATGGTGATGATTTATGTTTGGGTACACCTGCCGGTCAAGAGGTAGATGCTTCTGGTTGTGCTATATATCGTTTTCCTGTTGAGAACTTTATTATTAGCTTAGAAAGTGAAACGTGTAGAGATAATAATGATGGTTCGCTCTCTATTGTGCCAAAGCTGGCGTTAGATTACCAGGTAATAGTTTCTGGTAATGGATTAAATCTAACACAGAATTTTTCAAATGCCTTTAATTTAGCCAATCTAGAGTCTGGCACATATACTTTGTGTATGACGGGGACAGATGGTGTTATTGCGTATCAAGAGTATTGTGTTGAGGTGCAGATTACAGAACCTTCGCCACTTAATGTAACTTCTAAAATTGCGGTAGATGGCTCTCAAGTAACACTTGAAATGAAAGGGGCATCATTTTATACTATAGAACTGAACGGAGTAGCGATACAAACAGAAGAATCTACAGTAGCGCTAGATTTAGATAAAGGATTGAATACTTTAAAGGTTTTTACAGATATACCATGCCAGGGTGTTTATGAAGAGCAGATAGGTTTTTATGTACAGCCAGTTGTATATCCTAATCCTGTAAAAGATATTGTTCAAGTCTATTTAGGTGCTCAGCAAGAAGAAGTAACTGTAAGTATTTTTAGTGCCGACGGCAGATATATTTCTAGTAATTCTATGCTACCATTAAACGGAATCATAAGTTTAGATTTGAGTCCACTGTCCACAGGTATTTATTACTTAAAGTATGAGGGTAGAACAATAAATGGAACTTCTAAAGTAATTAAAGAATGATGCGCTTTCTAGTACTTATTACGTGTTTGTTTATGGCTGTTACCAGTTGTAAAAAGAAAAGTGCTGCAAACCCACCTGAAGCAGTGCTCTTGGTTTTTCCAGAAGAGAATTCTGAATGCACTACAGGTACGAGTTTAGGCGAAGAGACGAGTAGAGTTGAGTTTCGCTGGGGATCGGCAGATAATACGGAGACCTATGAATTACGTGTTACTAATATCGCCACTGGTACAGTACAGACCATTGTATCGGCATCGAATTCTGCACAATTACCTTTGGCAAAAGGCGAGCAATTTTCATGGTTTGTACGCTCTAGAAATAGTGAAGTAGAGCAAACGGTATCTAGTAAAGAATGGTATTTTTATAATTCAGGATCTAGAACCACATTTGCACCTTTTCCAGCAACTATTATAAGTCCGGCTTCTTCAGATAATGTTTTTAAAGATATTAATAACGAGGTTGAACTCTCTTGGTCTGCTTCTGATTTAGATAATGATATCGCTAGTTATGAAGTGTATTTCTCTGTAGAAACACCACCAATAACCTTAATTCGAGAATTGTCATCACCAGTAACAAGTATAAAAGTATCTGTAACATCAGATACGGTGTATTACTGGAGAGTTGTTGTTATTGATGAAGAAGGTAATAAATCAGATACTGGTGTTTTTACGTTTAAAGTTCTTTAAGAATTATTGAATTGATTCATAGTTCTAGCAATACCCGCTAGAGCAAACGAATTTATAATCTCGGTTGATTTCTTTAATCGTTCTGGCATTAGTGCTTTTTCTTCTTCGCTCCATTGCCCTAATACGTATTCTACCTGTCTGCCTTTACCGAAGTCAGCTCCAACTCCAAAACGATATCTGTTGTAAAGTATAGTCTGTAGAAACAGCTCTACATCCTTTAATCCATTATGACCTCCATTACTACCTTTAGTTTTGATTCTAATGGTGCCGAAAGGTAAATTGATGTCATCTGTTATAACTAGAATGTTACTTTGAGGTATGTTTTCTTTATCCATCCAATACTTCAAAGCCTTCCCACTTCTGTTCATATATGTAGAAGGTTTAAGGCAAATAATAGTTCTTCCTTTTACTTTGTATGACCCTATATCACCAAGCTTTACAGTTTCAAAAGTAAAGTCATTTGTGCGGGCTACTTCGTCTAGTACTTTAAAGCCAATGTTATGTCGGGTCTCTCCATATTCATCACCGATATTACCAAGGCCAACAATTAAAAATTTCTTCATGGGATCTTTCTCTTCAAGTATGATGTTCTGTTTTGTAAAAAGTGCTTTAAAAAAACTGAACATTTGTATTGTGATTTAATTGATAAAAATACAAAAGCATCCTGATACAAGTACCAGGATGCTTTATTATGAATCTTAAACTGTAAAGACTACTCTTGAGCAGCTTCTTCAGTTGCTCCTTCTTCACCTTCTTCACCTTCTTCACCTTCTTCATCCTCAACAACAGCAGTACGTGCAGTTTTAACCTGTACTACAACTTGGCTATCTGGGTGTAATATTGTGAAATCATCATTTAATAATGATGCTACATCAATGTTTTGACCGATTTTCAACTTAGAGATATCAATGTTGAAGAAATCAGGTAATTTGCTAGGTAAAGCTTTAATAGAAAGTTTACGTTTTCTGAACAATAAACGTCCACCGTTACGTTCACCTGGTGAATTTCCTTCTAATGTTACAGGAATATCCATAGTAACCATTTTATCATCGAATAATTGATAAAAATCAATATGGATGATAGCATCTGTTACAGGGTGAAACTGAATATCTTGCATGATAGCTTTAACAGAATCTCCACCATCTAATTCAATTGCAACTGTGTGCGCATTTGCAGTGTAAACCAAATCTCTGAACGCTAGTTCATTTGCTGAAAAATGTAATGGTTTATCCCCTCCGTATACTACGCAAGGAACCTTTCCAGCATTACGTAAGGCTTTGGTTGCTTTTTTGCCTACGCTTTCTCTTTCTGATCCTTTAATTGTAATTGACTTCATTATATGTATTAAAAATTAATATTCTTGTTTTGCTTCTAACTTACATTAAGAACTTAGAAGAAATAGAGTTATTGTTGTGTACTTTATCCATTACCTCGGCAAATAGATTAGCGCAACTTAATACTCTTACTTTATCACTCTTTATTTCGATCGGAATAGAATCTGTAATGATCAATTCCGTTAATTTCGATTTTTCAATTTTCTCGTATGCATCACCTGACAATAAACCATGTGTACATATTGCCCTTACACTTTTAGCACCACGTTCCATCATTAAATCAGCTGCTCTGGTCAATGTGCCTGCAGTGTCTACCATGTCATCGACAAGAACTACGTTCTTACCTTGTACATCACCAATTAACTCCATATGTGAAATTATATTGGCTTTCGCTCTTTGTTTGTAACAAACAACAACATCGCTATCTAATGCTTTAGAATATGCGTAGGCTCTTTTTGAACCACCCATATCTGGTGAAGCTATAGTAAGGTCTTTTAAGCCTAAGTTTTTTAGGTATGGTAAAAATAACGTAGATGCGAAAAGATGATCAACAGGTTTTTCAAAGAACCCTTGTATCTGATCAGCATGTAAATCCATTGTAATAATTCTAGTAGCACCTGCTGTTTCTAGCATTTTAGCAACTAATTTTGCTGCAATAGGTACTCTGGGTTTATCTTTTCTATCTTGTCTAGCCCAACCAAAGTATGGCATAACTGCTGTAATGTGACGTGCAGATGCTCTTTTTGCGGCATCTATCATTAACAACATTTCCATCAAATTTTCAGGACCAGGGTGTGTAGAACCGATAATAAAGATTCGCGTTCCGCGAATAGATTCTTCGAACGATGGCTGAAACTCCCCGTCACTGTATCGGGAAAAAGATATTTTACCTATTTCTGCACCGTAAGCCTTAGCGATTTTCTCGCCTAAGATTTTACTTTGTGTACAAGCAAATATTTTCGGTTGTGGAACTTGGTATGGCATGTCTTTCTTGTTGTTTTCCAAACAGTTGCTTCAATAAAGTATTGAGGTCTTTGTTTTTAAGGAGGTGCAAATTTAAAAATTAAATTCGGTTGCTAATGCATAAATCTTGATATTTTTGGTGTTGGAAAGAAAATAATTATTTAGTTTTGCAGTCCTGTTTTACAGGATGCCGTTTCTTAACGGTAAAATATGCTCGAGTGGCGGAACTGGTAGACGCGCTGGATTCAAAATCCAGTTCTTCGGAGTGCGGGTTCGATTCCCGCCTCGAGTACTTCTAAAATCCCTAATAATCTAATATATAGATTGTTAGGGATTTTTAATTTGAATTTACCACAAAAAATATTCTAGTTTTGATTAGCGTTATTTTTTATTTTTTTTACTTAAAGGTCTAGTGTCAATCAATTTATGATCTGCTATGAATATAATATTGTTATATCAAGTTTGAGGTTTATAGAATCAATAGAATTGTTAAAATAGTACCAGCCGTATTGTTTTAATTATTAATATTGCACTAAATGAAGAAGTTAGCTCACAAATTTGTATCTGTTTTAATGGCAGTTGTAGTTCTTTTGACTACAATGTCATTCAGTGTAGATATGCACTATTGTGGCGATATGTTGGTAGATTTTTCAATCGTTGAGCAGGTTAAGTCATGCGGAATGGAAAAAGTAGAGACTGACTGTGAGAATTTAAATATCACGCAGAAGTCTTGTTGTACAGATACACAATTAATTGTGGAAGGTGCCGATAACATGAAAGTTTCGTTTGATCAACTTTCTTTTGATCAACAGATATTTATTACTTCATTTACATATTCTTATTTAAATCTTTTTAAAGGAGTAGCTTCTAAAAAGATTTCTTTTAAGGATTACCCCCCTCCGTTTGTCAAACAAGATGTGCAAGTGCTGCACCAGACTTTTTTAATTTGATTTATTAAATAGTTCCGATCTCTATCGGAAATTGAGCCCAGCAGGTTATCTGTTTTGGGCAAGTTTTGTTGTTTTAGTTTTAAACCTCAAAACTTTTCATTCAACTATTTAATATCAATGATATATGCTAAATAAAAGCATTAAATTTCTCATAGAAAATAAATTGGTTGCTGTACTGTTACTCTCACTTTTTGTGTGTTGGGGTATAGTAAGTACTCCTTTTAATTGGAATACCGGCATTCTACCGTCTAATCCGGTTGCTGTAGATGCAATACCAGATATAGGTGAAAACCAACAAATAGTTTTTAGCAAATGGGCAGGTAGGTCTCCGCAAGATATAGAAGACCAAATCACCTATCCTTTAACAACCACCCTTTTGGGAATACCTGGTGTTAAAACTATTCGTAGTTCATCTATGTTCGGCTTTTCTAGTATTTATATCATTTTCGAGGAAGATGTTGAATTTTACTGGACTCGAAGCCGCATTCTAGAAAAAATAAATTCCTTGCCAAGTGGTTTGCTACCCGATGGTGTAAACCCCACATTAGGACCTGACGCTACAGGATTAGGGCAAATTTACTGGTATACTTTAGAAGGTCGAGATAAGGATGGTAATGTCACCGGAGGATGGGATTTACAAGAACTTAGAAGTATTCAAGATTACTATGTAAAGTATGGGTTGGCTTCTGCTGGTGGTGTTTCTGAGGTAGCGTCTATTGGCGGGTATGTTCAAGAATATCAAATAGATGTTGAGCCAGAAAAAATGCGTCAATATGGTATTGGCTTAGGCGATGTCGTTAAGGCTGTTAAGCAGTCTAATCAAGATATTGGTGTACAGACTCTAGAAATGAATCAAGCGGAATATTTGGTTCGTGGCTTAGGTTATGTAAAATCTATTTCAGATTTAGAAGATGCTGTGGTTACTTCAAAGGACTATACTTCTATACATATCAAGGATATTGCAAATGTTCATTTAGGTCCTCAAACAAGAAGAGGTCTTTTAGATAAAGAAGGTGCTGAAGTTGTAGGTGGCGTTGTGGTTGCTAGATATGGTGCCAATCCATTAGAGGTAATTAATAATGTAAAAGAACAGATTGTAGAAATTTCATCGGGTCTACCCTCAAAAGTTTTGAAAGATGGACGTACATCTCAGTTAACGATTGTCCCTTTTTATGATCGAACAGAACTTATTCAAGAAACCTTACACACGTTAAACGAAGCGCTTACGCTAGAAATTCTTATTACTATTCTTGTAATTATAGTCATGGTGTTCAATCTACGTGCATCTATACTTATTTCGGGTTTATTACCTGTAGCGGTATTGATGGTTTTTATTGCCATGAAACTGTTTAATGTAGACGCTAATATTGTCGCATTATCTGGAATTGCAATCGCCATAGGTACTATGGTAGATGTTGGGGTAATACTCGCAGAGAATATGATTCGGCATCTAGAAGATGAGAAATTGTGCTTTCAAGCAAATGGTGTAGAATATACAACCAATGAAATTATATATAACGCAACCGCCGAAGTTTCTGGGGCAATATTGACAGCTGTTCTAACTACGATCATTAGTTTTTTACCTGTATTTACAATGGTAGGTGCAGAAGGTAAACTTTTTCGTCCGCTAGCATTTACCAAAACCATGGCGTTAACGGCATCTTTGGTAATTGCACTTTTCTTAATACCACCAATCGCTGCATTTCTTTTTAGAAAGAGAAATTTAAAAGCAGCTACGACATATGTTATTAATGGATTATTAATAATTCTAGGTTGTATTGCCATTCTTTATGGCTATTGGTTGGGTTTATTGTTAATTGCTTTTGGTGCTGTGGCTTTTTTAAAGATCAGGTCTTTTATTTCATCGAAACAAGCGAATTTGATAAACATCGTACTATCAACGTTAGCGATTGTAGTCTTACTTGCAGAATATTGGAGACCCCTAGGGTTTAATCGAAGTATAATCATGAATTTGATTTTTGTTTCTATTATTTGCTTTGGTCTATTGGGTGTATTTACAGTTTTTAAAAAGTATTATGACCAAATTCTTCGTTGGGCTTTAGAGAACCGACTTCTGTTTCTAACAATACCTACGGTTGTTTTAATACTGGGCGTTCTTATTATGAGAAATACTGGGAAAGAATTTATGCCTGCTCTTAATGAAGGCTCCTTTCTTTTAATGCCTACTTCTTTACCGCATGCTGGTGTTGAAGAAAATAAGCGTGTACTACAACAACTAGATATGGCTGTTGCGAGTATTCCAGAAATAGAGACTGTGGTTGGTAAATCTGGTAGAACAGAATCTGCACTTGACCCAGCTCCTTTATCTATGTATGAAAACATGATTCAGTATAAGTCTGAATATATGAGAAATAGTAATGGAGAAAGACAACGTTACAAGGTAAACGATGACGGATTGTTTGTTCTTAAGCATGACAAGTACATCATTAACCCGAACAATGATATAGATGATGATGTAAATTATGAACCTTCAAAATTAAAAACAATAGCCACTAATAGGGATTTAATTGCTGATGACGACGGAGAATATTATCGAAACTGGCGACCAGAAATAAACAGTCCAGATGATATTTGGAATGAAATAGTTAGGGTAACCAAATTTCCAGGAGTTACATCTGCTCCAAAATTACAACCTATTGAAACTAGACTTGTAATGTTACAGACCGGTATGCGAGCTCCTATGGGTATTAAGGTTAAAGGTCCCGACTTAAAAACTATTGAAGATTTTGGATTACAATTGGAAACCATTTTAAAAGAGGTTCATGGTGTAAAAAAACAAGCTGTTTTTGCAGATCGTATCGTTGGTAAGCCATATCTGCTTATTGACATTAAAAGAAAGCAATTAGCCCGTTATGGATTAACAGTAATGGACGTTCAAGATGTTTTACAAGTAGCTGTTGGCGGTATGTCTCTTACGCAAACAGTAGAAGGTAGAGAACGTTACGGAGTAAGAGTTCGTTACCCCAGAGAATTAAGGTCGAACCCAGAAGATTTGAAAAATATATATGTTCCAATTAATAATGGAACACAAGTACCTCTGGGAGATCTTGTAGATATAAGATATGAACAAGGACCACAGGTTATTAAAAGTGAGGACACTTTCTTAATAGGTTATGTCTTGTTTGATAAATTGGATGGTTTTGCTGAAGTTAATGTCGTAGAAAGTGCACAAGCTCGAATTGAGCAAAAAATTGAAAACGGTAGTTTAATAGTTCCGCAGGGCATCAGTTATCGCTTTACCGGAACCTATGAGAATCAACTAAGGGCAGAGAAAACACTTTCAATAGTAGTGCCTATGGCCCTGTTAATTATTTTCTTGATTTTATATTTTCAGTTTAAATCGGTAGCCACATCATTAATGGTGTTTACAGGAATCTCTGTTGCCTTTGCAGGTGGTTTTATTATGATCTGGTTATATGGACAAGATTGGTTTTTTAATTTTAGTTTATTCGGAGAAAATCTACGGACACTTTTTAATATGAAGACCATTAACCTAAGTGTAGCTGTCTGGGTTGGTTTTATTGCGCTGTTTGGCATTGCTACTGACGATGGTGTAGTTATGGCCACCTATCTCACCCAAACATTTGATAGGGAAAACCCTACTGATAAAACAGGAGTTCGACTAGCAACTTTAGAAGCTGCAGGTAAACGTATTCGTCCTTGTTTAATGACTACCGTAACTACCATATTGGCACTACTGCCTGTACTAACATCTACGGGAAAGGGAAGTGATATTATGATACCGATGGCTATTCCCATATTTGGAGGAATGATCATAGATATAACCTCTTATTTCTTAGTTCCTGTTCTGTATAGCTGGAAAAAAGAGTACGAACTTAAAAAAGTGAACAAATGAAAAATTTAAGTCTAATTATAAGCTTATTCTTTCTAACTGCATTTGTTAATGCTCAAGAGTTACAATCGTTGATTGAAGAGGCTATTCAAAATAATCCGGAAGTACGGTCATTCGACATTAAATATGCTATTGCTGAAGAGAAGATTAAGGAGGCTAATTGGCTTCCAAATACAGAGTTTAGTTTAGGTTATTTCGTAAGTGAAACAGAAACTAGGGTTGGTGCCCAACGTGCAAGAATAGGGGTAAAGCAAATGTTGCCTTGGTTTGGTACGCTAAGCGCACGCGAAAATTATGCTAGCTCAATGGCTGAAGCGGAATATATTGAAGTTACAATTGCGAAAAGAAAATTGGGATTATCAGTAGCTCAATCTTACTACAATTTATATGAGTCAAGCACCAAACAACTAATTTTAGAAGAGAATATTCAACTTTTAAAAACTTATGAGCGCTTGGCTTTAACATCTGTAGAAACAGGTAAAGCATCTGCGGTTGATGTCTTACGTTTACAAATTCGCCAGAATGAATTAAAACAGCAAAAAGAGATATTGTCAGAAATATTTGAAGCAGAAAAAGTAGCTTTTAATAATTTGCTTAATAGAGATATCAATTTTGAAATTAGTTCGGTAGTTCATTTAGAATTGCCAGAAGAAAATGAAGTCTTTGATATAGATGTACTTTCCTTAAATCCAGAATTATTAAAATATAATAAACTGTATGAATCTATAGTTCAATCAGAAATGGTGAATAAGCGAGAAAGTTTACCTACAATTGGTATTGGGCTAGATTATTTGCCAGTAAGTGAGCGCGCAGATATGGTAATTGCAGATAATGGTAAAGATGTTATAATGCCTATGGTCTCCGTTTCTATTCCCCTATTTAATAGCAAATACACTTCAATCTCTAAACAGAACGAGCTTCGACAAAAAGAAATAGAGTTTCAAAAAAATCAACGGTACAATATACTAAATACTACTTTTTCTAAAGCGCTTTCTCAACGTAACCAAGCTCAAATAAAGTATAGAACCCAGTCTAAAAATTTAAAACAGGCTAGGGATGCAGAAGATATTTTAATTAAAAATTATGAAACGGGAACTATTGATTTTAATGACCTGTTGGATATACAAGAGTTACAGTTAAAATTTCAATTAAATCAAATAGAATCAATTCGATCTTTTTATACCCAACAATCAATTCTTAACTATCTAATTCAATAATAGAAATTAAAAAACTACATAAAAAATAAAAATATGAAATCAGTAAATAAAAGTATAGCTACGATTGCATTAACTACCATGATGATAGTGACAATCTCTTGTAAAGATGAGAAAAAAGGTAACGAAGTTTCCTCAGAAGAGATAGAAATGAATGATGCAAAAAAAATGTCTATGAGTGCTTCAGAAAAAGTAAAGGTAGAAACTATTCTTTCAGATTACTTTAACCTTAAAGATGCATTAGTAGATGATGATAACGATAAAGCCAAAACTTTAGGCAATACACTTGCTAAATCATTAGGTAGTCTTGATCAGTCAAAGTATTCAGAAAATAAACTAGAGAAATTAGCAGGTATTATAGCAGATGCAACGGTACAATCTAAGCATATTTCAGAAACTGATATAGTAAAACAGCGAGAGCACTTTAAAATTTTAAGTAAAGACTTAACTAATATGGTAGCGTTTACAGGAACAGAAAACACTTTATACCAACAGTTTTGCCCAATGTATGATGGTGGTAGTGCTTGGTTGAGTAAAAGCAATAATATTAAAAACCCGTATTACGGCAGTAAAATGCTTACCTGTGGGAAAGTGCAAAAGGAAATCAATTAAATAGTATTGTTGAAACGATTTGTAATTAAAAATATGATGAGTTTAAAAGATACTACAGACTAAAGTCCTGATGTAGGAAGTAGAGTTATATGTTAATGGTTAGTGTTTAACCACTTCCTTACTCAGGCTTTTATTGTAGGCGATATTTTATGGGTGAAAGCAATGATTGCATATCATTCAATTGCCATTTTAACAAGTGAACGAGCAGATATACAAGATCCTAAAGTAAAAAAAAATGGCTAACGATATTATTAAAGCTCAGAAACGTAAAATTGAAGAAATGAAGGTGTTGATTCAACACTTCGAAAACCAAAAATAGTATGAAAAAGAATATTCTTTACTTAGGTATTGCAGCGGTCTTAGGGCTACTGTGTGGTTATTTGATATTCCACAATAATTCAGATTCTATCAATGCAGAAGTGACAAATGATCATAACCATTCGGAGGTTTCAATTAATGAAATGTGGACGTGCTCAATGCATCCACAGATTATGTTGCCAGAGTTTGGTAATTGCCCTATTTGCGGGATGGATTTGATTCTTGCTGATGTTGGTGGGGAAGTTCTTGCTGTCAATGAAATAAAGATGACCGCGAATGCAATGGCATTAGCAAATATTGAAACTACCATTGTAGGAAATCTTGCAGACGGTGACAGCGATAGAATTATTTCACTTTCAGGAAAAATTGCTGTAAACAAAGAGACCAATGCTGTTCAAGCAAGCTATTTTGATGGTCGTTTAGAGCGTTTGAATGTCAACTACGAGGGACAAAAAGTAAAGCGAGGTCAATTATTAGCAACAATTTACGCACCTAACCTCGTTGCGGCGCAACAAGAGCTTCTTACTACAGCATCATTAAAAGAATCTCAACCAGCATTGTATAATGCGGTTAGAAATAAATTGAAACTTTGGAAGCTTTCAGAGAGTCAAATAAACGCTATAGAATCTTCTGGAAAAGTTCGCGATAATTTTTCCATTTACGCTACAGTTTCAGGAACAGTCTCAGAAGTAATGGCAAAAGAGGGAGACTATGTAAAGCAGGGTCAACCAATTTTAGAAGTAACCAATTTAAATTCTGTTTGGGCGGAGTTTGATGCTTACGAAAATCAAATTTCTAATTTAAAAGTTGGTCAGAAAATTAAGGTATTAAGTAATGCCTATACTAAAGAATTTGAAGCGACAATATCATTTATAGACCCTATGCTGAACAATGCAAAACGTACGGTGACAGTAAGAGCTATTCTTAAAAATACAGAAGGCTTGTTCAAGCCTGGCATGTTTGTAACGGGTAAACTTACTAGAAAAGTGGACATTAATGATGAAATGATAAGCGTTCCTGCAAGTGCTGTGATGTGGACAGGAGAAAGATCATTGGTTTATGTAAGAACAAATCCAAATGAGCCAGTTTTTGAAATGCGAGAAGTAACTATTGGTAACCGAAACGGTGAAAATTTTACGATTTCAAAAGGTTTGCAAAATGGAGAGGAGATTGTTACTAATGGTACGTTTACCATGGATGCTGCAGCACAGCTACAGGGTAAAAAATCTATGATGAATAAAACGGGAGGCAAGATAATGACTGGTCATGAACATCATATGGGCTTAGAGTCAACAAATGATGAAATGGAATCATCTTATAGTATGAAGATGGAATTGCCAGAAACTTTTCAAAATAATTTTTCAAAATCATTAAATGAATATTTGAAAATGAAAGATGCCTTTGTGGCGGGTAATACAACACAAGTTGCATCATTAGCAAAAGTGGCAAGTTCCAAATTCAAGACATTATTAGTAAAAGACTTAGGAGAAATGGAGAAAGCGCATTTACAAAAAAGTATAGAAATGTTTAATGCTATTGGCAATAGTGTAGACATAGGCGAACAAAGAAATTACCTAGTGATTTTGAATGAGAATGTTGTTGCTATTGCAATGAATCTTCAATCGTCTTCAGAACCGATATATGTTCAAGAATGCCCAATGGCTAATGAAAATAAAGGTGCTAGATGGCTAAGTATGGAAAAAGAAATTAGGAATCCATATTATGACAGTGGTATGTTGACTTGTGGTAGTGTTGTAAGTGTAATTGAGTAATCTTTCAAAAAAATAAAATTAGAATCGCTAATGCGATAGCATACTAGTAGATGAAAAAAATAATTAAAGAATTTATTGGAGCATTTTTGGTTAAGTTACAACCCGAAAAAGTGGAAACATTAATAAAAAAAGGTATAAGCTTTAATGTCAAAAATGAACTTAGTTTAAGTGAACGTTTCATGCGTTCGGCACTTTTGAAAAATGCTGAAAAAAATCAAGATTTCAACATGTTGGCAGAGTATCATGAAAATTTTTGGAAAGAAACAGGTAGAAAATATTTTTCTGAGAAAGAGAATGTATTAAAAGATTTTTTTCTTCCCAATTGTTTACCTGTATTTGAGAAGCTTCATGATATATTAAAAGATACTCATAAAGAGTTTCATACCATGGTTGAAATTGGCACAGGAAATGGGGATGTTTTGGATTACTTGAGCTCTAAATTTCCACAGATTGAAAGATTTGTTGGAATTGACTTAAGCGTTGAGCAAATTAATTTCAATCAAAAACTGTATGATGAAAACATTAAAATTGAATTTGTAGCGGCAGATGGATTTGAATGGATTAAAGAAAATGGAACCAATAACATGATAATCTTTACCTCAGGTGGTGTCCTTGAATATTTTTCAGAACAACGATTACAGAAATTCTTTTCTTATTTAAACGAATTAGGATTTTCCATCTTTATTGCTATTGAGCCCATTGGAGCAAATATTGATTTCACAAAGAATCCAAATTCTCAACCTTATGGTGTGGAGCGATCATTTTCTCATGATTATTTACGACTTTTTAAAAATGCGGGTTTTAGTTTATGGCACGAGTCTAAGGCGCCAGGTAAAATTCATGAAGATCATTTTGGAATTTTCGGAGTAATGAATACTTGAGCGTTATTGTTTAAAATAACATGGAGGTTGGTGCTTAATATATAATGATAGTTCAAATAACTATAATGTGTTGTGAAAAACAATGATAAAACTATCTTAGCAAGTAATTCTTTGATCAAGCGATTAACTCATAATAATAGGTAACAAGTACCAAACTAGAATTAGAAATTTACTGATGATTACAAAAATGATTAATTTTTTAAAAAAGTACGAAATATGGGTGTTTTTAGCACTCGCGCCTTTACTTAATTTTGTTATTACTTATTTGAAAAGTAAGGGGGTTATAGAATTTTTTCCATATACAAACGGTCGCTTTTACGCACTAATGTTCTTATTGCTTTTTATTGTAAAAATTACAAAAGGTAATGAAGGTATAAAGAATTTGTTTAGACCTATGCTAGTTTGGAAAGTGCACCCAAAGTGGTATCTATTTAGCTTACTATTCGCATTTACCATAGGTTTAATGACATTGGTAATTGTAGCTTTTTATAATGGAGACATGTCCATTCTAGATTTCGAAATTTATATACCTAGCTTAAAATTCACTTTGTTTCTTTTGTCTTGGGCATTTCTAGGTGAAGTGGTATGGATAGGTTATGCATTTCGTGAACTTTCGAAAATCACTAAACCATTTTACGCAACTCAGGTTATCGGCTTTGTATGGTCTTTATGGTGGTTACCTTCCGTTTTTATTAATGTCGGAGTAATAGAAGATTTGCCAGTATGGCCATTATTTTTAAATATGATGGGAGCTGCTGGTATGTGCGCTATTGTATACTCAAAAACTAAAAGTGGAATATGTGTGTTGGTAATACAATCGATGTTAAATATGTCTCTTGTTTTGTTGCCGATTTCACCAGATGCGGGTGACTATACTTATACTGTATTTGCAGTTCTTTATTTTGTGGTCATGTTGATTTTCATGTATTTTATGCCGCCGAAGTTAAATTTTGAATCGTCGAATAAATTAAATAAGGCTTAAAAAATAAATTACCTGCCTATATATTATCTAGACAGGTAATTTATCAGCTTTTGTATTTTGCTTCTTTTTTAATTTATCATTAGCCTTTAATTGCTTCATAATACTCTCAGCTAAAAACTTCGCTAAGTTAACGGGTACTGCGTTACCGATCATTTTATAGCCGGCCGCTACTTTTTTGTAGTGAAAGGTAAAATCATTGGGAAAAGTCTGTATTCTAGCACATTCTCGTACGCTTAACCTTCTGTATAAATCTTCTTTACCTGGTACAAATACGCGAACATCCTTTTCAATAAGCTTCATCTTTGGTGCCTGCGGATGTATAGGCGCATGTCTGCCACCTGCTTGTATGGTGAATGATTGTTCGTCCCAATTACGAACACGATTTCTAGACATGTACATGGTTGAAAAACCACCGATCATATACTCGTGATTGGGAATAGTACACTTTTTGCCGTTCGTATTATTGAATTCTAGCGCAGGTATTGCCGCATCCTTTAAGTCTGAAATGGCTGTTTCAAGAGTGATTTTAGGGAAAGTCTCAGTCGGGAATTCATATTTAAAATTCAAGTCTTTTCTAATGCCTATAAAGAAAACTCTCTTTCTGTCTTGTGGCACATTGTAGTCAGATGCATTTAGCATTTGAAAAGAAAGGTCATAACCTGTACCAGCGTTTTTTAAAAGATTCTTAATACCATCAAGTGCTGTACTGTGTTTGCCAATAAGCATTCCGCTTACGTTTTCTGCTAAAAAGAATTTGGGCTGCTTTGCTTCCAGTATTCTAATAAAATCATAGAATAGCTGTCCTCTTTTATCTTGAATACCTCTAGCTGCACCAGCGGCGCTCCAACTTTGACATGGTGGTCCGCCAATGATTCCGTCACAATCGGGTACATCATCCGCAGGTATATCAACAATACTTCTTTTGTCGAATGTAGTATTGGGGTGATTCTTTTCATAAGTCTCCCAAATATCTTTATCATATTCGTTTGCCCAAATCACATTAAAACCAGCTTGTTCAAAACCAAGATCTAGTCCGCCTGCTCCAGCAAAAAAGGATACTATATTCATTTTTTTACGCTATTCTATATTATTTAAATTCTCTGAAAGTTTTTAGAAAACACATCACATGAAGGCAAAAATACATTTTAGAATTTCAAATTGCTTTTAAATCAATCATCTATTTTACTCGATAATTGAGATTTAAATGCTCAGATGCGTACGTCTAAATATTAATTATGTCTTCAAGTTAATACCTCGTTGGCTTGCCCCGAAGTTAATTACTTGTATGGTTTCCTTCTTACGTTTAATACTGGCGACATTTTTTTCAAAAGCCTTTATGGTACTTTCATCTTTAATGACAAGATGCATACCTACTTCGCAATGTATTCCGCTATAGCTTAAATCTGGCATATTCGTAAATTGAGTGATATTCACGTTGTCTAGATAAATAAATTGAGTGGGAGTGAAATTATAAGAACAGTAAATTAGCATATTATCAATGAGTATGAATTTTGAATGAATGTGCTCATTTACAAAGTACTCAATATTCTCAGAACGCTTGACCTGACTGTAGAATTGCTGAAAACTATTTGTGTTCGCAGGTCTTCTAAATTTCATCTCTTTAAATTTCTCTGCATCTTCGGTTAAAGGTGCAAAAGTCTGTGATAAAAAAGTGACTTCTATCCCTTTGTTCGCCATGGTAATTACATCGCCTAATATACCTTTTCGAATTTCACTTTTATTGATAGTAGCATGATGCTTAGCATTGAATTTGTAATTAAACGCTGCCAAATGCTGGGCGCAAACTATAATTCTTTCTTTTGCTGCTACTATATATTCTGATAATGTTTTTTCTAGAATATTGGCAGAATTGTCATAAAATGGTGCAGTAATAAATGCCGAATTTGAAAACTTATATTCAAGTTTCTTACATGTATTACATGTGGTGTTTAAAGACGTTTTGTAATCTTTAATAGCAACTGAATTACTGATCAAATTCTTGTAAAACGCTTTTATGTTTCCCTCATAATTTGGTTCGTCTTCTATACAAATCATAGATTCGTTTTTTACCAAATCTCGTACTGCTAAATTTGACGAACTCATTAAAGCTATATAGCCACTTTTCTTTTTAATGTAAGCCGATTTAATATGTAAAGAATAGGGTAGAGAGCCTCTTGAGAATTTTTTTACGCGGGCACTGCGTACATATAAATGAGGGAACATATATAAATTAAAGTTTTCGTGCGATGTTGATCTGTACATCTCCCCATAAATTTTTCTTGCTAAATTATACTTGGTCACACTTTTGTCTGACTTTTCTCCTGTTGCAAGATTTTCTAGAAATTTAGGTTTGTTATTATCATAGCCTTCTAAGGGTATTGTAATAACATTTACGATAATGCCATCTGCTGCTACCTGTTTCAAATAGTCATGCAAATGTTGGTTGTTGTACAAATACCAAGAAATATTGATTTCTTCAATATCACCTCTTTGCCCCTCAATAGTTTCTATAAACTTTTTAAGCAATAGTGGTGAGCCGCCTTGCTCATAAAAATCAAATCGATTCTTATAATTATCAGGTTCATCAAAGAAAGTTTTAAATGGCATTTATGCTAATAATGGTTAAGCTACCTAATCGTGTTTGTTTTAGGTTGTGCTTTAAAGATAGGCATCTGTTTCTTTTAATGCTCATGTTTTGAACAATTGAGGTGGGTGTAAGTAAATTATCAAATCATTTTTTACAGTAGAAAAAGGGACTGATAAATAGTTCATAAAATAAAATGGGCGCATCAATTTTAGTACTACTTTCGGCCTTTATTTTTTAAAGGGTAATGCATTGATTGTTAGTGGTAAAAAAGACTATATATCAAAATTATAAATGGATCAATATATTTTTTATTTAGGTTTTATTGTAGCAGCATATGCTGTGATCGCTAATGATGTTATACAGACCTTAGGTACGTTTATGACATCTAACGCAAATGTGAAATGGTGGCTTTTATGGGGTTTTGCAGGCTCTATTTTAACGGTTACTTTGGTTTATGGCTGGTATATTAATGGTGGTGATGTTTCTTATGGTAGGTTGTCGAATATTCCGCTACCTGATCCAATGCCATGGTGGTATTTATTAGCACCGATCTCTTTAATGGTAATTACCCGGTTCGGTATACCTGCGAGTACTACGTTTATGATTTTAAGTGTTTTTTCATCGAGTCAATTGATAGAAAAAATGATTCTTAAATCGGTATTCGGATATGCACTAGCCTTCGTTGCCGCATTTGTGTTGTATCTGTTTTTGACGAAAAAGTTTGAATCTCCGGCTTCTATTCGATTAATGGATAAGAAAAAGCAGCGTCCTTATTGGATCGTTGCGCAATGGTTTTCAACAGGTTTTCTTTGGTCGCAGTGGTTAATACAAGATTTTGCCAATATTTTTGTATTTCTGCCGAGGCAATTATCACTTTACGAATTAGTATTTTCCTTAGCGCTCATTTTGCTTATTATGGCATATATATTTAATTCGAAAGGAGGCAAGATTCAAGGTATAGTCAATCAAAAATCGAATACGCAACATATTCGTTCGGCAACTATAATAGATGCTTGTTATGCGTTGTTATTGTTCTTTTTTACATCAGTGAACACCATACCTATGAGTACCACGTGGGCGTTTATTGGAATTTTGGCGGGTAGAGAAATTGCTATAAGCTACCGCCTAAAGAAAGGTGAATTGAAGAAAACCTATAAAATGTTGGTCAATGATTTTGCCAAAGTAAATATGGGTCTTTTCGTGAGTATTCTAATTGCTTATCTAATTCAGTTTATGAAAGGATAAATTACTTTACACTAATCAATACCGCCTCGCAACTTTTTAGGTCGGAGTTCAAAACAATATTTTCAGATTTTTCACCATCAGATATTTCTACCGAAACCGTATTTGGTGGCGAATCGCCTAAATTATGGGCGTAAAGGAATAAATCATTAGATTTTGTCGGGTCAAGTTTAATCTTGAATTCCTTTTTCCAATAGGTTAAGTAGTACTTTTTAATTACTTGAACGCCGTTCAGATAAATAGATACAATATCGCCATCTTGTCTGCCGTGATCCCATATTTTTATAACAATATCTTCAGAGCTGAACTCGAATTCTTTGGTGTATGAAATTTTTCTACCATCGAAGCTATCTCTAACTTCAGGTTTGCTTTCAGTTGTAGGTTCAGGCTTGTTTTCGGCTTGGGCGATTGCAGTTCGCTTAGGTGCTATTTTCTCTTTTGCTTTTTTCTTTGCTTTCGACCTAGACTTCTTATTTTTCGGGGTTACTGTGTTGGCATTTGCCAATTGCTGTTTTTTCTTTCTTTCGTCAGATGCTACGTTTATAATCGAAAAGAACGGAGTTGCCTTTTTAGCAATATTGAATTTGTCATCGGGGAATAATTCTATGGCAACTACTTGGTATCTATTGCCAGAGCCAATGTTTTTTGCCAATTCTATTCCGTCTTCAAAACCATCATTCTTAAAAGAACCAAGCTCTTGCACTACCATTTCATTACGTACTAGAAAAAAACGAATGGACTTGCTAGTATCTATTTTTACGGTATTCCACTGCAAAGCAATTTTGTCGGGAATATTCCAGACAGTACTTTCGTTTGGGGAAACGATATTTATGGTAGCAATATCTTGCGCAAAACTAATAGTAGATACTAGCAATAGGGCAGATAAAAATATAAAATGAATTTGGCGCATGTGTACTGTATTATCTTAAAGATAGTATTAAACGATTCTTGTTTAAGACCTCTATAATCTACAAGATATATGACACTAAACGAAAATTTATGCCATTTTAATATAATAGCAAGAGCCTTTTAATTCATTTAGGTCATATTAATTTTTTTTCAAGAGCTGTTTTACTAATTATATAATACTTAGGGCTATTATTTTTTAATGTTAAAAAATGGAAATAATCCTAATAAATGGAAATATTCCATAATTTAGCTATCCCGATTTTTCAGAGGGATAGTTATGAGCAAGACAATACTTCATATAGATTTAGATACTTTTTATGTATCAGTAGAACGACTCAATAATCGTGAGTTGCAGAATAAGCCTTTATTGGTAGGCGGTACGGGAGACCGTGGCGTGGTAGCGGCATGTAGTTATGAAACCCGCGGATTCGGAGTGCATTCGGGTATGCCCATGAAAATGGCGCGCGAACTGTGTCCCGATGCTGTTGTAATTCGAGGTAATGCGGGTGACTATAGTAAGCACTCAGATGTGGTGACGGAAATTATAAAAGAGTACGTACCGGTATTCGAAAAATCGAGTATCGATGAGTTCTATGCAGATCTTACCGGCATGGATCGCTTTTTTGGCTGCTACCAGTATGCTTCTCAAATGCGAAAGAAGATTATTCGAGAAACGGGACTCCCCATTTCCTTCGGATTATCAGCGAATAAAGTGGTGTCTAAAGTAGCCACGAACGAGGCGAAACCAAACAATCAGTTGAAGATAGATGAGGGATTGGAGAAACCTTTTTTAGCACCATTATCGATTAAAAAAATACCGATGGTGGGTGATAAAACCTATCAGACCTTACGGAATCTTGGTTTACGACAAGTGCGTAGCGTGCAAGAGATGCCTATGGAGGTCATGCAGCGGGTTTTGGGCGCTAATGGCGGAGTAATATGGAAACGTGCCAATGGGATAGATAATACACCTGTGATTCCGTTTTGCGAACGAAAATCTATCTCTACCGAACGAACTTTTAATAAAGATACGATTGATGTAAATAGACTACGTGGTATTCTCATTGCTATGACCGAAAACCTGGCATATCAATTACGACGTGGAGATAAGCTAACTGCTTGTATTTCAGTAAAGATTCGATATTCAGATTTTAATACCTACTCAAAGCAAATGCGGATTCCTTATACTAGCGGAGACCATATTCTAATACCTAAAATTCTAGACCTGTTCAAGACCTTATATAACCGTAGGTTATTAGTGAGGCTAATTGGTATACGTTTTAGTCATTTGGTATCTGGTAATTATCAAATCAACCTTTTTGATGATACCGAAGAAATTCTAAGCCTCTATAATGCAATGGATAATATTAGAAAACGCTACGGAGAAAAAAGTGTATTACGAGCATCGGGCATGGGAGCAAAAACAATTGGTAGAATGCATAACCCTTTCAACGGATTACCACCTGTTGTGTTGGCGCATAGGAAGATGTAATCCCCCTAGCCCCCGAAGGGGGAATGAAATGTTGTTGGTTGTTCGTTGTTGGTTGTTGGTTGATGGTTGTCAGTTGTTGGTTGTTTGTTAAGGATGAAAAACGCTTAGGGTATAAACGTCTTCACGAGGAGGCAAGACGAAGTGATCTGTTGAATCGGGGTAACAATGATAATCCTTAGTACTCATTTTCGGCAGATTGCTTCGGTGAAAAAACCTCGCAAAGACGAGATCCGTTCACTGAGGGTAGCGGAAGTGAATTACTGAGTTAGAAAAGAGAATATAGAAAATAGAGAAGAGAGAAAAACGCATCGCGCCGAGCGCCACACGCGAAGCGCAAAAAAAATAGCGTATAGCGCGTAGCGTCAAGCGAACAGCGTACTGTGCAAAAAAAAACGAACAACCGACAACCATCAACTGACAACCAACAACGAACAACCAAAAAGAGGAGGCAAGACGAAGTGATCTGTTGAATCGGGGTAACAATGATAATCCTTAGTACTCATTTTCGGCAGATTGCTTCGGTGAAAAAACCTCGCAAAGACGAGATCCGTTCACTGAGGGTAGCGGAAGTGAATTACTGAGTTAGAAAAGAGAATATAGAAAATAGAGAAGAGAGAAAAACGCATCGCGCCGAGCGCCACACGCGAAGCGCAAAAAACAAACAATAAAAAAGCGCACTGCGCATAGCGAACAGCGTGTCGCGCCCAACGCCACATGCGAAGCGCAAACACGAACAACCAACAACCAAAGACAAAGCGTATAGCGCGTAGCGTCAAGCGTTCAGCGCAAAAAACCAACAACCAACAACGAAAAAAGTGTACCTAAACAACCACACATACTACAGCCTTCGCTACGGGACTTTCTCCGAGATAGAGCTTTTGCAATTAGCGAAGGCACATGGGGTAACGCAATTGGTATTGACAGACATTAATAATACATCGGCTTGTTTAAACTTTGTTCGTAAAGCACCTGAATATGATGTGCGACCTATTTTAGGTATCGATTTTCGAAACGGAGTAGAGCCTTGCTTTGTAGGGGTAGCAAAGAATAATGAGGGATTTCTAGAACTCAATAATTTCTTATCGCATCACATTCATCAAGACAAGAAAATACCAGATACCGCTCCAGATTTTAAAGAGGTGTTTGTTATTTATCCCTTCGAGAAAGTGTTGGAGAGTGAAAAGAAAGTCTTTGCTGAACATGAGTTTATAGGGGTTTCTGTAAATGAGCTAAAACGACTCCGGTTTTCAAAATTGTTAGAGCAGCGCGATAAAATTGTATTGCTACAGCCAGTCACGTTCAGGAACAAGCGCGATTTTAATGCACATCGATTACTGCGTGCCATAGATAACAACACCTTATTGAGTATGTTATCGGTTACCGAACAGGCACGTGATGATGAACATATGTATGCGATACCAAACTTGGCGGCGCATTTTTCTGAACATAGTTTTATTCTAGAAAATACCCAGCAGTTGATGGATGCCTGTTCCATTCATTTCGATTTTACTACAGGGCGAAAACCTCAGAATTTAAGTAAGTATTTAGGCAGTACCAAAGAGGATGAGGTTTTTCTAGAGCAGTTATGTCAAGAGGGATTGCCCAAGCGTTACCCAGAAATTGACCAGGCTGTATTGGATCGCTTAGCGAAAGAGCTGTATCTCATTAAAGAGATGAATTTTGTCTCTTACTTTCTTATCAATTGGGATATTGTCACCTATGCCCGAAAACAGAATTTCTTTTATGTGGGTAGGGGTAGTGGTGCCAATAGCATTGTGGCATACCTGCTTTTTATTACCGATGTAGACCCTATGGAGCTCGACTTGTATTTTGAGCGATTTATTAATCTGTACCGTGTGAATCCGCCCGATTTTGATATTGATTTCTCGCATCGGGACAGACCTGTAATGACGGAATATATTTTTAATCGTTTCGAAAATGTGGCACTGTTGGGTACCTACGTTACTTTCCAATCTCGGGGTGTAATTCGTGAGCTTGGTAAGGTTTTCGGTCTGCCAAAAGATGAAATAGATTTGTTGTGCGATGGTAATATTCAGGAAAGCAGGTTAGATACTATTTCAACTTTAGTATTGAAATACACACAGCTGCTACATGGTATGCCTAATTACCTGAGTATACATGCAGGCGGAATTCTAATTACCGAGAAACCTATTCACTGGTTTTCGGCGACCAATATGCCTCCAAAGGGATTCCCCACCACGCAGTTCGATATGATTATCGCTGAAGATGTCGGTATTTTTAAGTTCGATATTCTTGCCCAACGCGGACTCTCGAAAATAAAGGAGACGCTTGATATTTTAGAACGTGACCGTCCCGAGGAATTTGCCAAGTTTGATATTCATGATATCAAGGCGTTTAAGAGAGACCCTAAAATCAATAATTTGGTGAAAACGGCGCAGTGTATGGGTTGTTTTTATGTGGAGTCTCCCGCCATGCGGATGTTATTGAAGAAGCTGGAAGTTGATACCTATTTGGGTTTGGTAGCTGCAAGTTCTATTATTCGCCCGGGAGTGTCTAAAAGCGGAATGATGCGCGAGTATATTCTTCGCCATCGTAACAAGGGTAGGGCAGAGGAGCTGGCACACCCAGTGATGCTAGAAATTATGCCAGAGACTTACGGAGTAATGGTCTATCAAGAAGATGTAATAAAAGTAGCCCACCATTTTGCAGACCTAGATTTAGGAGAAGCTGATGTATTACGACGCGGTATGAGTGGTAAGTTCCGTTCGCGAGAGGAGTTTCAGAAAGTGCAAGACAAGTTTATGGATAATTGCCGTAAAAAAGGATATGCCGAGAAACTCATTACCGAGATTTGGGACCAAGTAGCGAGTTTTGCAGGCTATGCTTTTGCTAAAGGGCATTCTGCATCGTATGCCGTAGAAAGTTACCAGAGTTTGTTTTTGCGTGCCTACTATCCGTTAGAATATATGGTGGCGGTGCTTAATAATGGTGGCGGATTTTATAGACCCGAATTCTACGTACACGAAGCCCGTATGTTGGGTGCAACAATTCATCCACCATGCGTAAATAGAAGTAATTCGGGAAATCGTATTTATGGTAAGGATTTGTATTTAGGATTAGGCTATTTGCGGGAATTAGAACAAAGGGTGATGGAGCGTATTTTAAAAGACCGCTTCGTGAAAGGTGATTTTATATCGTTGGAAGATTTTTTGGACAGACTGATAATCTCCATAGAGCAAATCAGTATTTTAATACGGATTGATGCATTCCGATTTACGGATACCAACAAACACGAACTCCTCTGGAAAGCACATTTGTTCTTAAACAAAACCAAAAAAATAGACCACCCAAAATTGTTCGTACCAAAACAACAACATTTTGAAATTCCGTCATTATACAGCACTAATTTAGAAGTTGCTTTTACGCAGTTAGAATTGTTTGGTTTCAGTTTATGTAGTCCGTTTGAACTTTTAGAAGAGGTGCCATTTAATAGTTCCGGCAGTAAAGATTTCGAAAAGTATCTGAATAAAAATATCGATATCTACGGATATTTGATTACCGTAAAAAGCACGAAGACCCATAAAGGCAAAGCAATGTACTTTGCGACATTGTTAGACCAACAAGGGCAAGTTTTTGATGCCGTACTATTTCCGCCAGTAGCAGAGAAATATATGTTTAGGGGAAGAGGAATTTATCGGTTCTACGGTAAAGTGGTCAGTGAATTCGGTTTTTTAAGTATAGAGGTTATTAAACTAATAAAACAAGACTTCATTCAAGATCCAAGGTATGCTGATATGAAGACTAGTGCAAAGGTTTTTGATAAAAAGAGAACTGGAGAGAAGAAAATAGAAAATAGAAGTTAGAGAATAGATAAAAGAACAACAGAAAATAGGGTATAGAAAATAAAGAAGAGAGAAACTGCTATGCGCAATGCGCAATGAGCTTTGCGCAGATTACACGCTCAGTGCGATAACCATTAACCGACAGCCAACACTTGTGCTGAGCGTAGCCGAAGTAACCAACAACCAAAAAGCGTATAGCGTCCAGCGTTTAGCGCACAGCGCAAAAACCAACACTTGTGCTGAGCGTAGCCGAAGTAACCAACATCAAAAAGCATCAAGTACATAACCTAATATCCAAAATAGCAGTAAGAACACAAAAAAGGTTCCAATACAACCACATTTACCTCCGCCTATTTTCTTTGCACCGTACCAGGCACCAAAGAATTGTATTAATTTTTTCATGATGGCAATTTACGAGTTTGTTTGGTTGTTATTGGAGAGAAAAGTAGCTCATAAAGTAGTGTTGGTGTTTAACCGTCAAAATATGAGAGTAACTACTAATTAATGTTTTTATATATAATACGAACTGAAATAATATTCAAACACATTTTTATTAAAAAAATACAAGATCGCATATCTAAATTACTCTAAATATTAACTGCTAAAATTTTTGAATATGAGTTTTGTTTTAGTTGATTCATGTATGGTAATTCTTCTCAAGTGCCTTATATAGCTATAAAAGTCTCAGTAAGTGGTTAGTTTTAAAGTAAGTTTAATCTTGTTAAAATAATATTTTAATGCAGTATTTCGTATTAATCATGCAGTTTGTCGAATACAAACAATAAAGATGGTTGTTGCGTTAAGAAAAAGAAAAAATAAAGAATACTTTTGTGTTAGAACACTAACAAAACCATTAAGTATTAACCCTCTTTTTTAAAGATGGTTATAGTATTTTGTATTCAATATCTAAATGCACTTGTGTTTTTGGTCTAGTTGTTTATGCCCTTCCCTCGGGGGGATGATAATAGACAAAATAACGATTATGATTTACGATTTATTTAGCAACATTTACTTTTTAGCATTCTTTTCAATTGTTTTCTCACTTTTAGTGTCAATGCGAATATATCCGGTAATTATATATTTAGCACATAAAAAGAAATTGATGGACGATCCTATTGAACGAAGTGGTCATGTTAATAAAACAGCAACACTTGGCGGTATAGGTATGTTTATAACCTTTTCATTAGCTATTATTTTACTTGGTATTCTTACCAAGCTTAATCAAGAAGATTTAATAAAGTTATTATCGATATTAGGTGGTATAATTATACTTTTATTTCTTGGTATAAAAGATGATTTATTAAATCTCTCCCCTAAAAAGAAATTTGTTGGGCAAATATTTTCTGCTGCGCTAGTTGTTTTATGTACAGATGTTCGAATAGAGAGCTTTTATGGAATGTTTGGTGTGGGTGATTTGCACTATGTGTTTTCGGTAGTTTTCTCCATATTTATATTTGTGTTTATAATTAACGCCTTTAATTTAATAGACGGCATAGATGGTTTGGCATCTTCTGTAGCTATTATTGTGAATACCTCCTTTGGTGTTTATTTTGCAATGAACAAAGAATACTTATTTGTATTGGTCAGTTTTAGTTTAATTGGTGTATTACTGGGTTTTTTACGATATAATTTGTCTCGTTCACGTAAATTATTCATGGGAGATTCTGGGTCTTTGTTTCTTGGTTTTCTGTTGGCATATCAAGCCATATCATTTTTAAGTGTTAATGAAATGGAACAAACAGCATATACTGTCTCTAATGCTCCTATTATGGTTTTAGCAATATTGGCGTATCCAATTTTAGATACGGTTAGGGTATTTATTATACGAATAAATAATGGTAAAAGTCCATTTTCAGCAGACCGAAATCATATACATCACCGTCTTTTGGATAATGGTTTTTCACATATTAAATCGACCTTAATAGTCGCTATTTGTAATATTTTTGTAATTCAAATAGCATTTGTTTTAAGCGATTTGTATTTAACAGTACAACTATATATAATTAGTGTAGTATTGCCACTTATTTGTTTATTTCCATTCTTACTGGTACAACGCAACGGTAAAATTAAAATAGAGATTCCTAAATTATAATTTTATATATCAAAGTTATCTTATTTATAGTATTTCAAAATTAATGTGTAGAGTTAAAGAACGAAATTAAAGTTTTGGAAAAATCAAAATCATCATTATTTAGTAGGTTCGGAATTAATTCTGATAGGACAAAGAATATTGTCAAACATATGGGGTGGTCTACTCTATATAAAGTTGGAGGTATTGTTTCTGGATTTTTAATAGTTCCCTTAACGATGAATTATTTAGATAAAGAAAATTATGGTGTCTGGCTTACGTTAAGTTCATTTGTAATTTGGTTTTCTTTTTTTGATATTGGTTTAGGTAGTGGTCTTAGAAATAAATTTGCAGAGGCAAAAGCAAAAGGTGACTTGGAATTGGCTAAGACCTATGTTAGTTGTGCATATTTTACCATTGGTTTCATTAGCTTATGCTTAATTGTTTTATTTATAATTTGTAATTTTTTTATCAAATGGTCTACTGTTTTTAATACTACTACGGAATTGGATGATGATTTGAGTATTTTAATGCCAGTAGTTTTTGTTTTTTTTGGACTGCAATTGGTAGTTAAGTTAATTAATACTATTTATGCTGCGGATCAACATCATTCAATTTATCATAAAATAGAATTTGCTACAAAAGTTTTGTCACTTTTAATGGTTTGGGTGCTTCTTAATTTTCAACCAGGTTCACTTTTATTATATGGTGTTATTTTTTCAGCTATTCCTGTGTTGATTTTATTGACACTTAATTTTATTTCTTTTTCATCAACTTATAATAAATATAAGCCATCATATAAATACTTTAAACTAGAATATTTAAAGGAAATTACTGGGATTGGTTTAAACTTTTTTATTATTCAGATTGCTTTTATGGTTCTTATGTCAACTGATAATTTTGTTATCACTCAAATTTTTGGACCTGAGGAAGTGGTCCCTTACAGTATTGCTCAAAAATATTTTTCCATACTTTTTGTTGCTCATACGGTTTTAGTATCTCCTTATTGGTCATCTATTACAGAAGCCTATGTTAATAATGATATAAAGTGGATAAGAAACTCTGTGAAAAATGTTCAAAGAATTTGGTTGATGTTCCCTGTTTTGATGTTGATTATGGTTTTATTATCAAATTGGTTTTATAAAATATGGGTTGGGGATGAAGTTGTTGTTCCCATAGAGTTGTCATGTTCTATGGCGTTGTTTGTTTTGTTATTAACATATCAGTCTATTTATATTCAATTTTTGAATGGAACAGGCAAGATTCGCCTGCAAACTTATATTAGTTTTGTAACTATGACCTTAAACATACCGTTAAGTATATTTTTAGCTAAAACTTTAAACTTTGGATTAAGTGGGGTGGTCCTAGCTTCTTGTGTGATGCTAACTATTCCACTCATATTTTATCAAATACAGTATGAAAAAATTATTTTAAATAGAGCCAAAGGGATTTGGAATCAATAGAAAAATAGCAGAATTTTTACACCATTAAAATATGGTGATAAACTCAAAGATTTTATGGAATTTTATCAAAGTTATAAAGCTAAATATCATTTTTCATTAAATTTTTATAGCCTTTTTTTATTGATAACCTTTATTCCTGATTTTATAGGGCTGCCTGCTTCTTTATTTACTAATGGAATTTGGTTAATAAGGGCAGTTATGGGGTTTTGGTTAATTCATAAGTTTAAAAAGAAAATCTTTATACTTAACTGGGGAGAGAAGTTGTTTTTATTCGTGACATTCGTTTATTTTCTGAATATAGCTATTGATGTTTTTTTGCAAAATTACCCAATTGATCTAGGTAGTCCAATCGATTTGATAGGTTTCTTTTTATGTGTTTTAGTTGCGTTTTCATTTAGATATGAAGATTCTTTTTCAACAAAATCATCTTATTACTTCTTTTTATTTACACTTGCCTTAGGCTTACTAATTGCTTTTTTTGTTGCCATACCTAGTCCACCACCATTAATTGGTCGTTTCGATGCAAATTCAACTGTAAATACAATTAATTATGGTAAAATGGGATGTTCAATGGCTATTGTGGCTATTTATGGATACAAAAATTATAAGTTTAAGTTTAGTTTGTTGATATATCCTCTTTTGGTTTTACTAGGGATAGTTTCTATTATGCGTTCAGGGTCTCGTTCGCCTGTGGTGGTGCTATTGTTAGTTGTTGTTTTCTATGTTCTTTCCGATTATAGTTTTTTAAAAGGTTTGTTCATAGTCTTTTGCTCTTTTCTAATTCTATGGTTCTCTATTGGCGTTATAATTCAATTATCAGAAATGATAGAAAGTGATATAGTGACAAGACTATTGGCTTCAATAGAGAGTGGAGATTCAAGTGGTAGAGATGGGATATATTTAAACGTTTTAGGTAAAATTAAAGATTCTCCGATTTTTGGAAGTTTCTATTTAATCTCGTCAGGAATAGGAAAGGGCTCTTATCCACATAATTATTTTCTGGAGGTATTTATGACTACAGGATTGATTGGAGGTATTCCATTTATAGTTATGGCATTATTATCATTAATAAAATGTTTTCAACTTTTACGATATAAACATGCTGCTGGTTGGATAATATTATTATTTCTTCAATCTTTTTTTTACGGGATGTTCTCGTCAAATTTATTTAGTGCAGAAGATTTTTGGGGTTTATGTTTTCTTGTGTTGTCGATAGATTTAATAACAGCTAGAAATAACTTTAAGGTGAATAATAAAGTAAAAATAATTTGAAAACTTTAATTGAAATTTTAATTAAGGTTTTGTTTTAAATTTTAGTTCAATATGAAAGTAAAAGAAAGTTTCGTTTTTCAAACTGACTCAGAAGAGATTAAATCTGTTTATGAAAATAATAATAATTACGTAATAGAAATTGATGAATCACAACCAAAAGAATATTGTATAATTTATTTCAGTAGTAATAATATTTACTATCCTAATACTCAAGAGGTATTTGATAAAGAAATTGTTGATAATAATAAATTTGAGTGGTATGGAACCAGAATAAAAAAAGGGCACAAACATATTTTGTTGAGGGATATTAAAAAGCAATGGTATTTAACTGGTGTAAACAGTAAAGTAAATAACCCTGTTGCTTTATTAGATTTTTTAAAAGAGGAAACCAAGGGATATTCTGTAATAACAATAGGCAGTTCTTCTGGAGGTTTTGCTGCCGTATTATATGGTCAGCAATTGGGGGCAGATATTATATATTCATTTAATGGGCAGTTTGAAGTAAATTCTCTTTTAAAAAGGTCTAGTGAAATGATTGACCCTATAGTTTTTAGAGAGAATGAAAATAATTTTTTAAATTCTTATTATGATGTGCTTCCTTTCATTAAAAACCCTAACACCATACATTATTTTTGTTCTAGAAATAGTTCTTGGGATAATGAACAATTTTTGCATATAAGCCAACTACCATTAAATATTTACCATTTTAAAACAGGTCATCATGGAATACCTTTCGTCAAATCTATATTACCAGTTATTTTAAACTTGCCTGTTGAAAAATATGATTCGTACATAGGTAAAAAAATGAATCCAGTTCTTTTTTCGATTCGAGTTGGAGGATTAAAACTGACTTTAAAAGGTTTGTGGCAGATTGTCAAACAAGTTATTCAAAGGAAATTTAAAGCTTAATTGCCATTAAAAAAATATAATTTAAGAGTCATTATGAATGAAATCAGTCCTGTGCTTCTATTTTCTTATAATCGTTTAAATGAATTAAAAGCAACTGTTAATAATCTTAAATCTGCAAAATTAGCCAATGAAACAATTCTTTATTTGTTTTCAGATGGTCCCAGATCTTTTAAAGACAGTGAGTCTGTTGAACAGGTTAGAGATTTTTTAAAATCTATAGATGGTTTTAAAAAGGTCATTTATAAATTTTCAGAATCTAATAAAGGGTTAGCATCTTCAATACTAGATGGTGTTTCTGAAGTTTTAGAAACTCATAATACAGTTATTGTTTTGGAAGATGATTTATTGGTTAGCTCGAATTTTCTTGAATACATGAATAAGGCGTTAAATTATTATGAACATAACGAAAACATTTCTTCCATTTGTGGTTTTAATAATACTATAAGTGTAAGAAAATCTAAAGAATATCCGTACGATATGTTTTTTGCAAAAAGAAGTTCATCTTGGGGATGGGGAACATGGAAAAAGAAATGGATTGGGATAGATTGGGAAGTTAAAGACTTCAGTGAATTCTCTCAAAATAAACCAGAAATTAAAGAATTTAATAGCTGGGGTAGTGATATGTATAGTATGCTTAAACGTCAACAAAATGGTGAGGTTGATTCTTGGGCTATTCGTTATAGCTACCATCAGCATAAGAATAAATTATGGAGTGTTTTTCCATTGGTTTCAAAAGTTAAGAATATTGGTTTTAATGATAATGCGACAAATACAAAACAATCTAATAAGAGGTATGATGTGCATTTAGATATAACTTCTGAAATCGATTTTAATTTTATGAAAGAGATAAAATTAAATCAAAATATCATTGCTGAATTTAAAGCTTTGAATAGTATTAAAAATAGAGTGAAATATAAAGTGTTAAACTTTTTTCGATTTCAATAAACTAAAAACAACTCATTATTTTATTTAAAATATGCGACAGAATAATTCTAATACTATCGAGAAACAGTTAATAAAGCCTTCGATACTTTTTATTATGCATTTACCACCGCCTATACACGGTGCGGCTGTTGTTGGTAAAATGATAAAAGATAGTGAATTGATTAATGGTCCGATAAAAGCAACATATATAAACTTATCAACTTCAAACACTTTAGAAGAAATAGGGCACAAGATATGGTCGTCGACTTTGTGGTTCTTAAGTATTGTTTTTAAGATAATTAAACATCTTATTTTTAATAAGACGGACTTATGTTATATAACATTAAACGCTAAAGGACTGGGTTTCTATAAAGATTTTATCATTGTTATTTTTCTAAAGTTATTTAGAAAAAAAATTCTCTTCCATTTTCATAACAAGGGGGTAAGTGAATATGAAAATCGCCGAATTGACAGGTTTTTATATAAAATATGTTTTAAAAACACAAAAAGCATTTTGTTAACACCTTTGTTGTATCATGATTTGGCTTCTTTTGTAGATGAGAAAGATGTTTTCTATTGCCCAAATGGTATCCCTGAAATTTATAGTAATAATATACCTACAAAGTTTAAGAATAACCAACCGTGTACATTTCTTTGGTTATCTAATATGATGATTAATAAAGGTGTCGTAACCCAATTAAAATCTTGTCGTATATTAAAGGAAAAAGGAGTTGATTTTAAGTTTCATTTTGTAGGTGCCTGGTCAGATTTTACAGAAGATATGTTTAATGAAACTGTTAAAGAATTTGATTTAGAAGGAATGGTGTTCGCTCACGGTAAAAAATATAATGAAGATAAAATAGATTTTTTCTTGAATGCAGATGTTTTTGTATTTCCGACCTATAATGACACCTTCGGTTTGGTTATTCTAGAAGCTATGCAAGCAAGTTTGCCAGTTATCACCACTTTTGAAGGTGGTATACCAGATGTAGTTGAAGATGGAGTAACAGCTTTTTTAGTTCCAAAAAAGAATGAAGAGGATTTAGCGAAAAAAATGGAATTATTAGCAAATAATCCAGAATTACGTCAACAAATGGGTAATGCTGGTAGAGTGAGGTATGATAAAAATTTCACACTTGAGGTTTTTGAAAAGAGATTTTCAAAAATTTTAAAAAGTGCAAATAAATAGATTATAGTTGTCAATATGAATATAGTAGAAAGATATTACTGTAAAAGAAAATTTTATCCGATGATGATTTTCTTGTTTAATTAAAATTATCCTAACTAAGATTTAAGATAAAATAAGAAATAATAAGAATTGAAAATGAAAAATGCTCCCGTTGAACTAGAATTTGATTCAGAAAATAAGGAATTGACATTTAAAAATTTACTTAAAAGATATATTAATTTTTGGCCTTGGTTTTTGGTAAGCTTTATACTTTGCTTGTCGTTAGCTTTTTTATATCTACGTTATGCCAACGTAATTTATTATTCTTTTGCGAAAATTAAAATCACAGATGAAACTAAAGAACTTAATGTTTCGGCAGATGCATTGTCTATGCTTGGTAGTAATTCTAAAATAAATATTGACAATGAAACTGAAGTACTGAAATCATTTAGAATTCTTAGTCAAGTTGTAAATGAGTTAAATTTAGATGTTCTTTATTTTAAAAAAGGACATCTTAAAAATAATCGAAGCTCGGAACCTGCCTTTAGTATAATTAAGGATATTTCTGAAGACAGTTTAAAAAGACCAGTGTTGTTTAATATTCATATTGATACTGATGAAATAGAGGTAACAAATGATGATGATTTTAAACGGCACATTTCTTTTTCTAACTTAGATTCTGCATTAGTTGGACTGCCATTTCGTATAAAGTTATCTTCTGGTTTGAACTATGAAGATTTTGAAAATACCACGTATAGGGTAGAACTGCATTCTAAAAAAGAAACTGTTTTAAGTTTAGCTAGAGATTTACAAGTGGCAAGAACTTCAAAGGATAGTGATATTATTGAATTAGCCTTAAAAGGGCAAAATCCAGAACTTTCTGAAGCAATTTTAAATACTGTAATAGCTAAGTTTAATCAAGATGGTATTTTAGATCGTCAACAAATATCACGCAGAACAATTGACTTTATAGATGAACGATTTTTATACCTCTCGACTGAATTGGACTCTATTGAAGGTGGGAAACAAGATTTTAAACAGGAGAATAATTTATCTTATATAGAGGCGGATGCTGAAGTATCTTTAGACCGGAAATCCGAAACTGAAAACAATGTAGCTAATTTGGAAACTCAAATTTCACTTTCAGCGCTATTAAAAAGATCTGTTATAAACCAAGGAGCATTTGAGTTATTGCCCGTGGATGTAGGTTTGGAAAATTCTGGTCTTAATAATATTGTAAGTCGATATAATGATTTAGTACTTCAAAGAAATAAATTAAAAGAAAATGTAGGTGAGCAACATCCCAGTCTTATGACTATATCCGCACAATTAGACAACGCTAAGGTGAATGTTATAAAAACTTTAGATATTTATGATACTCAATTACGAACTTCATTAAAGCAACTGAATCTAGAACAAAGTAGGGTAAATAGTGTTTTTGCTCGATTACCAGAAAAAGAGAAAAAACTTCGTTCTATTGAGCGTCAGCAAAGTATTAAAGAAAACCTTTTTCTATTGCTATTACAAAAACGGGAGGAAGCAGCTATAAATTTAGCAGTTACCGAACCTTCCATAAAAGTTGTAGATTATGGATTAACAAATAGTATTCCTGTTTCGCCAAATAAAATCATACTACTAGGGGTTTCCGGCTTGTTAGGTTTGTTTTTGCCTTTTGCCTTTTTATATGTGCGATTTGCTATTGATAGTAAAATTCGTAACCGACAGGATATTAAATATGTATTACCTAATATTCCTTTTTTAGTTGAAATACCACATTTTAAAGTAGAAAAATTATTTAATGGAATAAACGATCGTTCTCCTTTGGCTGAGTCTTATCGTATTTTGGCAACAAATATTAATTATTTGTTGCCAAGGGAAAAAAATATATCAAGTAATGTCATCTATGTGACTTCCGCCGTTTCAGGAGAAGGTAAAAGTCTTTTATCTTATAACCTTTCTGTAGCATATGCTAGTGTTAATAAAAAGGTGTTATTGGTTGGTGCAGATTTACGAAACCCTGAACTACATAATTATTTAGGAATGAACATTAATTCAGTTGGTCTTACTGATTATTTATTGGACGCTAAAATGAATTGGAAAGATTATATACACTCTGGTGTGCAAAAGACCACTAATCATCATGTTTTATTAAGTGGAAGTATCCCTCCAAATGCTCCTCAATTATTATCTAGTGATGCTTTTGCAGATTTTATAACAGATGCCAAAAAAGTTTTTGATATAATAATTGTTGACACAGCTCCTATTATTCCTGTAACTGATACTTTGCTAATATCGAATTTTGCAGATGTAACCTTGTTTGTTACACGAGCAGGATTTACTGAAAAAGAAATTTTGCAAGAGGCAGTAGAACTTAATAGAAATGGAAAACTTAAGAATATGGCTTTTGTACTAAATGATGTCAAATTCGATTTGCGAAAAAATTATAATTATAATTATTCTGGAACATCTAAAAATTAAATTAAATGGAAATGTTTTTTAGTTTACGAAATGTGTTTCTTGTTTTGATTGCTGTTTTATGGAGCAATCTAGCTTACACTCAGATTAAAATAGGTGATAATTTACAAAACCTAAATTCATCTTCTCTCTTGGAACTTGAAAGCTCTACTAAGGTATTTGTAATTAATAGAATGAATACAACTCAAATGGAGCTTTTAATACCATTAGAAGGCGCAATAGTTTATAATACAGATATAAAATGCCTACACTATTTTAATGGGACTAATTGGAATAACTTGTGCCATGACTCTAACAATAGTTCCCTTTCAATTACAGATAATGGTAATGGTACTTTTACGGTTGACAATGGAGAGAATCTTCCGTTTAGTTTTGACGGCGCTAGTGAATCAATAACAACATTAGGTTCAAATGGAGACAATACCTATACTTATGTCAATGAATTAGGCGTTGAAACTATCATTGATTTGAATATATCTCAAACTACCTTACTCTCTACCTTAGAAAATAATGGTGATGGTACATACACTTATACTGATGAAGAGGGTAATCTAACAATTATTGATTTAAATGGGTCACAATCTTCCATAATCTCTACATTAGTAAATAATGGTGATGGCACTTACACTTATACTGACGAAATAGATAATCAAACCACCATAGATTTAAATAATAATCAATCATCTGTAATTTCTACTTTGGTAGATAATGGAGATGATACTTATACGTATACCGATGAACAAGATATTGAAACTACTTTTGACTTGAGTAATAATCAATCTACTGTGGTTTCTACTCTAACGGATAATGGTGATGGGACTTATACTTATACAGATGAAGAAAATACCCCTACTACCTTTTTTGTAGGAAATATTAATGGACGTCATTTTGGAGATGCTGGCTCTATTTTTTTTGCGAATGATACTACCGGTGACCCTACTCAAGATAACAATAATTTATTTTGGGATAACCAAAATAAAAGACTTGGAGTTGGCGTTTCAGCCCCTTTGAGTACCTTACATGTTAATGGTACTACAAGGACAAATAGAATTAATAATGGTATTGGTACTGCTAGTTTTCCTGGATATCACTTTAGTGTAGCCTTTAACTCTGGAATGTTTGCATTGTTATCTGGTGAGGTAGGGTTTTCTGTATCAGGTAATGAATTAATGAGGCTAGGTCAAAATCAACGAGTAGGTATTAATGTTCAGGCACCACAAGCAACACTTCATGTAGGTGGCAATTTGATAGTAGATGGTACAATTACTACTTCGAGTGGTACATATAAAAATAATGCAGAATCTAATGTAAATACAATTCGAAAATTGATCAAGAAAAAGGAGGCAGTTTCAATAGTAGATAACACATTAATAATAACTTCAACCGTTGAGCAATTAGTCATGCCAAGTGCCTTAGCTTCAAATCTAGGACATATTTTTATGTTTAAGAATTTAAAAAATATTCCCGTTCGGATTAATCTACAGTATGTAGATATGAAAGGTAATAAATTAAGCTTTATACCTAATAATGATGTTATATGGTTACAAAGTGACGGAAGTGAATGGCAACAAATTAACTGATTTTTATTTGGTTGATTTATCTAAGAATTGAATATAACAGATTAAAAGCTGTTTAAGATTTAAATAAATAATAACCATTTGGTTTTTAATTATATAAGAAACACTAAGCTTGCAGGTGAAATAAAATGTGAAAGATTTAATAATTTACTACAGTTAGCTTAAATTAATGTTCAACAGCGCAGCTTATTCGCATATCGGCGCTTATTAAAAGACCCCCTAATGAGAATTTTAGATTATAATATTGTTACCAAATTACCTAAATTACCTTTACACAACAAAGTTGTTATTAATACAATAAATCCTCATAGTTATTGTGTAGCAGAAAAAGACCCTTCTTTTAAAAGTGCATTATTAGCCTCTGATTTTTTGTTGCCAGATGGAATTGGTATTGTGTGGGCAGGTAAAATGTTGAAAAATAAAAAATTCAATAAAATTGCTGGCTATGATATTTTTGTACACTTGCTTGCTTATTTAGAAAAAACGAAAGGAACATGCTTTTTTCTTGGTGCATCAAATGAAACTCTTAGTTTGATTGATGCAAAAGCGAAAATTGAATATCCAAATATTAGAATAGGTTCTTATTCTCCGCCTTTCAAATCAGAATTTACTGTTGATGATAGTTTGGAAATGTGTAACCAAGTTAATGAGTTTGGTCCTGATGTATTATTTGTTGGTATGACGGCACCAAAACAGGAAAAATGGGTAGCTGACAATAAAAATGATCTTGATGTACAAATTACATGTTGTATAGGAGCTGTATTTGATTTTTATGCTGGTACAGTAAAAAGACCTTCTCAGTTTTGGATTAATATAGGTTTAGAATGGTTGCCTCGTTTTTTAAAAGACCCTAAGAGGTTAGCGAGCAGAAATTTAGTTTCTACACCTAAATTTATTGTTGAAGTTCTTAGTTTAAAATATTTTGGTAAGCATTTTATTAACTAATGTTGATTAAACTTTAAAGTTTTTGTATTTCTAATTCTGCCATTTCACCAAATTTATTGCGTTTTTTAGTCTGTAAGCTTTATTGCTCGTACAGTCGGTATACTAAATCTCTAAATCTTAAAAGTGTGCTAAGCCAGTAGAAATGTATCTTAAGTCAACATTAGCTTGGATAGAATTCTGAATTATGTTCTGTTTGAATTATTTTTGATTAAAATTATAAATATATGGCTTCAGGTTTTTTTGCAATTTTAGATGATGTAGCAGCACTTTTAGATGACGTTGCTGCTATGAGTAAAATAGCCACTAAGAAGACGGCTGGTATTTTAGGTGACGACTTAGCCGTAAATGCAGAAAAAGCTTCAGGTTTCGTTTCTCAGCGCGAATTACCGGTATTATGGGCCATAACCAAAGGGTCGTTGCTCAATAAAATTATAATTCTGCCTATCGCCTTTCTATTAAGTGCTTTTCTACCCTGGGCAGTAACTGTAGTTTTGGTGCTTGGTGGAATTTACCTTGCTTTTGAAGGTGCTGAAAAAATTCATGAATTCTTTGTGCCTCACGAGCATGCACATATCTCTTTGGAAGAGAAGGTTTATACTGAAGAAGAAATTCTGGCACTAGAAAAGACCAAAGTGAAATCTGCTATAGTTACCGATTTTATATTATCCATAGAAATAGTAATCATCGCTTTAGGTGCTGTTATAAAGGAGCCTTTAGTTACCCAGATTGCTGTTGTATCGGTTGTGGCCTTACTAGCTACGGTAGGTGTATATGGCATTGTTGCCCTAATTGTACGTATGGATGAGTTTGGTACACGGTTAATTAACCTAAACGAAGAAGAGAATAGTATTTCTGATAAAATAGGAAGGTTCTTTGTTAATGCACTACCTAAAGTAATTAAAGCATTATCGGTTATAGGAACAATAGCGTTACTATTAGTTTCGGGCGGAATATTTGTCCATAATATAGACTTCTTTCATCACCTGCTTCCGAATGTTCCTAGTATGTTGGTAGAGTTTGTAGTGGGGCTAATTGTAGGTTTCGTGGCACTATTACTTTTTAATGGCGTTAAAAAGCTTTTTAAAAAGAAGTAATTAATATGCTCTAGCCTCGCCTTTTATTGCGTTATAAATTGTTAAGAATACAATTTTGGCATCTAAAGCAAGCGACCATTTTTCCATATAAAAAATATCATATCGTACTCTATTAACGATATCTGATCGATCAACAATTTCACCTCTGCAGCCTTGTATTTGTGCTAAGCCCGTAATGCCTGGTTTTAGAAAATGGCGAACTAAATATTTATCTACCGACCCTTCATATTCTTGGGTGTGAATTACCATGTGTGGTCTTGGACCAACAACACTCATATCCCCCATTAAAACATTGAAAAATTGAGGTAACTCATCTATACTGGTTTTTCTTAAAATTTTGCCCAATTTAGTAACTCTGACATCACCTTTGGTAGCCATTTGAGTATCGCTCGTAGTACTTTTGGTCATAGATCTAAACTTATAACACCAAAACACATCTCTATTGACCCCGTGGCGTTGTTGTTTAAAGAACAAAGGTCCTTTAGATTCAATTTTCATGAAAATATAGACTATCGGTGTTAACCATGACAGCACAAATACAATCGCAAAGCTTGAGACCAGAATATCGAAAATGCGTTTTATTAAATTTGAGTAGTCTAAATCTAATGGTGAAGCCCTTAAGTTCAAAATAGGGACACCTCCATATAATTCTAACGACATAGCTTTTGAAAAAAGCTCTTTATTATCTGGAATGATTTTTATTCGTTTAAGACTATTATCGGCAATTTTCATTACATACTGTATTTCAGCCTTAGATAATTTAGAAGCCATACAGTAGACTTCTTCTACATTGTTTTCGAAAATATAGTTGAAAGAGCTTTCTATATCCCCTAAACAAGTAGGGTGATCTGATTTTACATTATCAAAATAGCCCATATACCGATACCCGTATTCTGGATTATCGAAAATGTGTTTTAATTTTTGCAGGTTTTTGTCTTTACCAATAACAACAACTCTAGTACTATTAAATCCTTTCGCTCTATATAATTTTTTAGACCAATAAAATAATACCCTAAACAAAGTCAGTAGAAAACAGATTTGCATATATACCAATGATAGGTAGACAGGTGTGTACGAGTGCATGCCCAAAAACACGAAAGAGGTGAAATAGACCAAACCATAAATAACAAACAATACAACAAAAGTTTTAAGATTGGTCATAAAACCATCTCTTCTAGCCGTAGGATAGAAGTTTAAGCTATACGTGGTTATAAGCCATGTAAGATTATAATAAAGTATGCTATAACCATTAAAATAGGTATCGGGTATATAGGCATATAGTGTTATGTTAATTAACAGTATATGCACCACAAATGATAATGGTATTATGAAATTCGATCTCTTCATTTAAGCTTTTAGTAATGGTTGGTCAAAGAGCTAATGATAGGTTATTAATGTTGACCTATAGCTTTACAGCTGCAGGTCAACGTTAAATTTAAGGTTGATAGAAATCTGTAGGTAAATAACTAATTAATTCTTAGCGGTATACCAAGAATATACTTGTTCTATTCCTTGTGATAAAGAAACGGTGTGTTTCCATCCAAGGTCATGTAATTTTGAGGGATCTGTTAATTTTTTTAGTGTACCATCTGGTTTTTCGGTGTTAAAATATAATTCACCTCTAAAACTGATTTTCTGCTGTATAAGTTCTGCTAAATCTTTAATAGTGATATCTACTCCGGTACCAATGTTGATGTGTGTATTGCGTACTTCTTTGGTGTCTTGTGAATAGCAATCTTTGAAATCTCGCTGTTCCATTAAGAAGACACAGGCGTCTGCCATGTCTTCGCTCCATAAAAACTCTCGCATCGGTTTACCTGATCCCCAAATTTCCAAGTAAATTGTGTCATCTTTTCGTTTAATACCGTACTTGTCTAAAACAGCAAGTATTTCTTTTTCAGATGAATTTCCATTCACTCCTTCAATAGGCAAAGCATTTAAATCTTCAGCAATGGCATTCCAATCATTATTTTCCAAAGCCTTACCTAAATGCATCTTTCTAATTAATGCCGGTAATACATGCGACTTTTCTAAATCGAAATTATCATTAGGACCATACAGATTGGTAGGCATCACAGAAATAAAGTTTGTGCCGTACTGTAAATTGTAACTCTCGCACATTTTTATACCTGCTATTTTAGCAATGGCATAAGGTTCATTCGTATACTCCAAAACATCGGTCAACAAATAATCTTCTTTCATCGGTTGCGGACAATTTTTAGGATAAATACAAGTACTACCTAAAAAGAGTAATTTTTGCACCCCATGAACATAACTTTGATGAATAACATTATTTTGAATCATTAGATTCTCATAAATGAAATCTGCCCTATAGGTGTTATTCGCAACGATACCGCCAACTTTGGCAGCTGCAAGAATAACATAAGATGGTTTTTCAACCTCAAAAAAGGTTGCAACATCTGTGGGGTTAGTCAAATCTAATTCTTTATGAGTTCGGTAAACTAAATTCGAATACCCTCTACTTTCAAGATTCTTAACTATTGCACTACCCACAAGACCACGGTGACCCGCGATATATATTTTAGCTTCTTTATTTAACATTTGGTATTATTTACCTATGATTATAAGAATTGATATTGACAATTATTTATTCAAAATAATTATAGGTTACATAACCACCTTTTTTCAAATATTGATCTTTTTGCATCAATTTTAAATCATTTGTCATCATGTCTTTTACCAAACCTTGTAAGTCATATTCAGGGATCCAGCCTAATTTAGTATTTGCTTTTGTTGCATCACCAATTAATAATTCAACCTCTGTTGGTCTAAAGTATTTAGGGTCAACAGCAAGAATTTCTTTTCCGATTTCAACTTGTATATCTGGGTTAGAACATGATTTAATATATCCTTTCTCTTCAACACCTTCACCTTTAAACTCTAGTTCAATACCCATTTCTGCAAACGCCATTCTTACGAATTCACGAACAGGAGTAGTTTTACCAGTTGCAATTACCCAATCTTCTGCCTCTTCAGCTTGAAGAATCATCCACATCATGCGAACATAATCTTTAGCATGACCCCAATCTCGTTGTGCATCTAAATTACCTAGGTATACTTTATCTTGTAAGCCTAAACCAATTCTTGCAGCTGCTCTTGTTATTTTTCTAGTAACAAAAGTTTCTCCTCTAATAGGCGATTCATGGTTAAAAAGAATACCATTACATGCGAACATGTCGTAAGCCTCTCTATAGTTTACTGTAATCCAGAATGCATACATTTTTGCAACTGCATAAGGGCTACGTGGGTAAAACGGAGTAGTCTCTGATTGAGGCACCTCTTGCACTTTACCGTATAATTCTGAAGTGGATGCTTGGTAAATTCTAGTCTTTTTCTCTAAACCTAATAAACGTACGGCATCTAAAATTCTAAGTGTACCCAAACCATCTGCATTACCAGTATATTCTGGAACTTCGAATGAGACCTGAACGTGGCTCATAGCCGCTAAGTTGTAAATCTCATCTGGCTGAATTTCTTGTATTAATCTAATAAGATTAGTACTGTCTGTCATATCACCATAATGAAGTACAAAATTTCTGTTCTCAATATGTGGGTCTTGATAAAGATGATCAATTCTGTCCGTATTGAACATAGACGCTCTTCTTTTAAGACCGTGTACTTGATATCCTTTTTTTAATAAAAATTCGCTTAAATAAGCGCCGTCTTGACCTGTGACTCCAGTGATTAATGCTACTTTCATACTATTGTAAAATGGATTTATAAATGTTTTTTTTTCAATTTCAATTTTAACTATTACCAAGTATCATAGTTTTATACAATACTCTAAATAATAGCGTAATAGTTTACAAAATTAAACGATTTTTTCTTAATTAGTATAACTAGATTATTGAAGGCAAAAGCTCAATTTTACCATTAACGAGATAACAATAATTAAAGTATCAGAAGTCATTAAGATTAAATGTAAATATTCTTAATCTTGTAACTATGGTTAATGGTTGTGCTGCAAATTTAGGACATTATTTATGTATTACAGATCAATGCAAACAAACCTTAGACCAATTAATGATATAATCGTTGAACTGTGTTTTTGATCTATTTTCATAATTGTAAAGTGTTGTAATCTTACTATATATGGGATTTTCTGGTTGATGATTTATTAAGTTAATGTGTGGTATTATTACTCCTTTATTTTTTTAGGTCATAGGATGTGGCTGATTTTAGTTGCCAAGTAATCGCTTTGTAGCCTTCGTCTTACTTGGTCACGTGGTAATTGTTGAATTTAACTAATTAACAAAGTCAATGGATTATTTATGGTTGAAGGGATTGAAAATTTACGGTTCTAAATGAACTTGTAGATTGTATAACAAGGAGCTTCTTTAAATTGGAATCTGTAAAGTCAAATAATCATTTTGATATTATCATTTTAAAAGAAATTTTGTTAAATTTTAGTAAAATTCATACAAAAGTGGTGTAGATATTAATATTTATATTAAGTTTATTTAATCAAAGCTTAATGAATAATTTTAGTCTATTTGAAATAGTACTTGAGCTCTGATTTATAATATTTATTGTTTTTCCCCGTTATTTTGTCAACTTAAACCACCATACGATGATATCTAACATTTTAAACGGGAAGCTAACATTTCCTTATCAGAAGAAAAAGTTAGTTTCTCTTGAAGATTGCTACATGCACCTTAAGCCTTATTTTAGCTTAAAGAAAAGTGCGAAGAGTAACGAAACCGATAACGTATTGGTTCGTGAAAAATCTAAGAGTGCACAAGTTAAAAATGCATTCAACGCCATTGAGCAAAATCAAATTTTGTACGCCAAAATTATGACCGAAAGGTTGTTGAAAGTTTAGGTGATTAGAAGATGAGAATGTTTTCTTTATGAAAGTGTTTTCTATTTTAAACAAGTAGTGCTCAATTGGTACTTAATATAAAGTGTAGTAATGAATTTTATTGATTCATTACTATACTTTTTGTGTTTTAAAATTAAATGTAATGGCTATTAAAGTTTGCCATTTTTAGCCAATCGGTACACGTCTAAAAGTTTAAAAATCACCATAAAATTTTGATTTTTTCTTCCAATTTAAACACACATCTAATATTCGCTACAGATCAGCGAAACTAAATTTCTATTCTATAGATTAATAATATATTTATAGCACAATGTTATAATTGTAAATTTTTAATCGCAGCCATGATGATGATCGTTTAATGAATTCAACATCTTTAATTTGTTTTTAAATAAGTAGTAAATACTTGATTAAAAGGAATAAAGAAACTTTAAATTATAAGATCTTTGTGACTGTTGGTTCCCCTAAATTTTGAATTGCATTAACCTATATTATTTAAAAAACTTGGAAGTACTAACACATTTTAACCCTTTTGAAGGTCCAGAGATAAAGCATATTCTGCACACTACAGATGCGCAAGAAGAGATTTGGTATTCTTGTTATTTTGGTGGTGACGATGCGAATAAAGCGTATAACCTCTCATTGACTATTGAGTTTGAAGGTAATTTAGATATTACCGCCTTGCAATGGTCTGTTGACATGCTTATTAGTAGGCACGAAGCTTTACGTTCTGTATTTAGTCCCGATGGAAAATTTATTAATGTATTTGCTTCCATCATAGCAAACTTAGACTTACAAGATTACTCAAGTCTGTCGGCTGAAGAGAAGGAAGCTGCCATAAAAAACTATACCAAGAACGATACTGGTAAAGCATTTGACCTAACCAAAGAACCCTTAATACGATTTGCCGTTCTTAGAACTGAATCGGATAAATTTCAGTTTATAATGACTACACATCATATTGTATGTGATGGTTGGTCTTTAGGTATTATCATGCAAGAATTAGGCGCTTTGTATTCTGCAAAGGTCAAAAATGTAGCTCATAATCTTCCTGATGCTGTACCATATACTGAATATGTGGCGCATCAAAATGAAATAAAAATAAGTCCTGAATTCAATCAAACCGAACAATACTGGTTGAATGTCTTTCAAAACGATATTCCGATAACTAATCTTCCGACAGATTTTAAACAGATAACGAAGAGAACCTATAACGGTGCGCGTATCAATCAGTTATTAGATAAAAATGTAGTAAAAGGTATTAAGCAAACCGGAATTAAAGGTAACTCTAGTTTGGTACTTACCTTAATGGCGGCTTTTGAAATTTTGCTATATAAAATTACCGAACAAGAAGGTATTGTGCTTGGGTTGCCTGTTGCAGGGCAATCATCAATGGGGGCAAAGCATCTTGTTGGGCATTGTGTGAAGTTGTTACCGATGAAAAGTAATCTAGATATTAACGACAGTTTTATAGATTATTTAAAGAAAAGAAAATCTGCCAATTTTGATGCTTTCGAAAATCAAGAATTGTCATTTGGTAGTTTATTGAAGAAGCTTAACATTCCTAGAACTCCTGGTAGAGTGCCATTGGTGCCGGTAGTTTTTAATGTGGATATGGATTTGGACGATGGCGTTACTTTTGAAGGACTTTCATATCAATACCATAGTAATGAACGAGAATATGAAACCTTCGAATTATTCTTAAATGCAACAGGGTCGAAAGATAATATAGTGTTGGAGTGGTCGTATAATACCAACTTATTTAAAGAAAGTACTATACAGGCTATGGGCGAAACGTTCAATACTATTTTAAATAAATTGATTGAACAGCCTAATGCTAAATTATCTGAAATACTAAATAGATCGAACGAAGATAGTATCGTAACGGGAGTGTCATTAGATTATCCAAACACTACGCTTCATGAGTTGTTATATAAGCAGGCTACAAGCACACCAACTGCAATTGCATTAGAATTTAAAAACGAGAAGGTTACCTATGCAGAGTTGCAGCGAAAAATAAATAGTACTGCTGTGTACCTGTGGGAAAAAGGCATAAGAACCGGAGATACAGTTGCTATTTCATTGGATAGATCACCTGAGTTAATTGCGACGTTATTTGCAATTCTTCAATGTGGAGCTAGATATGTGCCTATAGATACCGGCTACCCTGATAATCGAACCTTATTGATGATTTCAGATGCTAAATCGACGTTCTTTATTTGTGACAAATCAAAACAAGCACTTGAGCATGGTGTCAAAACGATTTTCATTGAAGAATTAAGAATCAAAACAAACGAAACTAGTGAAACCATAATTGATGTAAATGTGCCTTCTGATGCAGGAGCATACATTATATATACTTCTGGATCTACCGGTAAGCCAAAAGGAGTTCAGGTAACACATAATAATGTTGTGAATCTGTTGTTTTCGATGGGCAAAGAGCCAGGTATTACACCAAATGATAAGATATTCGCAACTACCACTATCTCTTTTGATGCCATGGTGATGGAGATTTTCTTGCCATTGGTTCACGGTGCAAGTGTGGTATTGGTCGATGAAGAAACACGAAAAGATGGACACCTTTTATTACAAAAGGCAATTGAAGATAACATTACGGTAATTTGGGGAACACCAACCATCTGGCAAATTTTATTAGATTCTGGTTGGAAAAAACCATTGCATATAAAAGCACTTATTGGTGGTGAACCAGTTTCTAAAGCACTTTCATTAAAGTTATTAGAAAAGGTTGATGAAGTTTGGAATATTTACGGACCTACGGAAACCACGGTGTGCTGTATACTTACAAAAATTTCAGATCAAGATGATCCGATTACCATAGGGAGACCTATTGCAAATACCAATATTTATATTCTAGATACCAACGGTAAACCAGTGAGAACTGGTGAAGTTGGAGAAATCGTAATTGCTGGCGATGGTGTAACCAATGGGTATTTAGGTCAACAAGAACTTACCAATGAACGTTTCGTCAACAATACTTTTAAAGCGGAAACGACCACTAAAATGTATTTATCGGGAGATCTAGGTAAACTTTTACCTAATGGTCAAATTGAATGTTTAGGTCGTAAAGATGGACAGGTTAAAGTTCGCGGACATAGAATTGAACTTGGCGAAATTGAGCATTCTTTAAATAAACTGAAAGGAATTCAATCAGCTGCTACCGATGTTAGAAATAATGCTTTAAAAGCATATATAGTTTATAATGGTAACGAATGGGATACAGATGTTGCGCTTTGGAAAAAGCAATTAGCGGCGGAGTTACCCGTTTTTATGCTACCTCATGACTATATTAAATTAGATAAACTGCCCGTAACGATCAACGGTAAATTAAATAGAAAAAGTCTACCAGATGATACGCATATCATCACTACTAAAGAGGAGCGTGTTCAACCTTTTACCAAAGCCGAAAAATTAGTTTCAGAGGTTTGGAAAGAGTGTTTGTTTTTAGACAACGTTAATCTAAACGATGATTTCTTTGAATTAGGTGGGCATTCGTTAATTGCTGCAAAAGTAATGACTAGGCTAGAAGAGAAATCTGGTCAGCGATTACCTTTATCTTCTTTGTTCGAATATTCGACGGTTAAAAGTCTGGCTAGTTTATTAAAAATTGAGGAGCATACCGTAACCTGGGATTCTTTAGTGCCAATTCAAAAAAACGGATCTAAAACACCGCTATTTATAGTTCACGGTGCAGGGTTAAATATACTTTCTTTTAAAACTTTAAAGGATCACATGGATGCTGATCAGCCTATTTACGCTTTTCAGGCGAAAGGACTAGACGGTAAAGAAGATTTGTTACAGACGGTCGAAGAAATAGCAGCACATTATAATGAAGCTCTTTTGGCAACACAGCCAAAAGGACCCTATAAGTTGGCGGGTTATTCTTCTGGGGGTATTATCGCCTATGAAATGGCAAAACAATTAATGGCAAAAGGAGAAGAGATTTCTGCTTTAGCACTTTTAGATACCTACGCATATGCCCATTATGGCAAGAGTACCAGTTTAGGCAAAAAGATGGCTTATTTTAATTATTTAGCGAATAAGACCCTACATGTTTTAAAGCAATTATCAAGTGTAGAAGGATTTAAATATAGAATTGGAGTCACTAAAGCTAACTTGAAGAAATTGTATTTAAGAGTAAAGAAAGATAAAGCTGCAGTATCCAAAACGGATTATGATTGGGAGTACGAAAGCCGAATTATTGAGCATAATAAGGTTGTCGATAAATATCATTTACAACCATTGGCTATAAAGGTCGACTTATTTAGAATTGAAGATGTTATTGATTATACGCACGATAGCGTAAATCTTGGCTGGAAATCTTTTGCAGAAAACGGAATTGAGCTACATTATGTACCAGGTGACCACCTGAGTATGTTTTATCCGCCAAATGATAAAGTCTTGGCTACAACGCTGCAAAAGGTTCTTGATGACAATAGTAAGGGCTAATATTGTAATTAGTCAAAGTTTAAGCATTTATACCGAAGTAAAAATTACTTCGGTATAAATGCTTTTATGCATATAGTAAGAGAACAATTTCTGCTATTTTTTGACGAAGAAAACTGCTTCTCATCTACCAATAATTACCGGTATTTTTAAAATTTATTTTGGTATCGAAGAACGTTATTTTTTTCTCGACGAAATTTTAGAACAGAAAAAAATATTGAATGGCATAATTAATAACAGTTTTTGTTGTATAAAACTGAAAACCAGTTAATTAACTTATTTTTATATTCAGAGTTCTACTTTTTTGCTACTTGTTTGAAACAGAAATGTTTATGATATTTAGTAATTTTACTGCATTGTTTATTTACATTATTTTATACAGGAACTTTAATTGAAAGTATTCGTAAAACATTAATGAATTAAAATTTTTATTTAATTATTAAGTTATTCATATAGCGTTTTAAAACGATTATGATATTCCTTTTGAAAAACAAGTAAATAACAACCCTACAAGTCTATACCTAATTATCATTTTATAATGGAAGCCAAAAAAGTGAATTTAATAACCGATTCTACAAAAGCCTATTGGAAGAATGTTTTATTAGATGATGTAAAATTACTAGACCTGCCGAGTAGAAAGCTTACTGTAAAGAATAGCGATGGTCAAGGGTCGTTGTTGCGTACCCGATTTTCTGCTGATGTCACTAGTAAAGTAAAGGTTAGTTTAGCTGACGATAATAAGATTGAAGTATTTTTAATTACGGCATTAAGTGTTCTTTTACAGCGATACACGAATCAAATTGATATTGCATTTGGTTTAACTATCGATGATAACGACAATGCTCATAATAAGCTATCGCTATTTAGAAATAGCATAGATCCTACTGCAGACTTTACTACTTTAAATAATCAAACAAAAGAGATACTTGCTTTACATAAAGCGAATCCATACCCGACCGATAAATTTTTAAAAGATTTTAATCTAGTAAAGGACAATGGTGAAAATGCAGTTTTAGATTTTGTATTAGCGATAAATTCTAAAAAAGACGCGGCTGCTGTTTCAAAAGACAACGATGCTACAGATTCCATTAAGTTTATAGGTACGGTTGAAACTGATTCTAATATTAAGCTTGTATTGAATATTGCTGATGAGCATATCAAATTCGACCTCGTTTTTAATGAGAATGTTTTCGAAAAAGATTTGATTGAACAGTTTATGGTGCATTACAAGCAAATTGTGCCGCTTTTAATTGAACAACCATCAACAGCAGTAGGTAGTATTAATATTCTTTCAGAAAAAGAGCAATCTATAGTATTGAATGAATTTAATACCCCTTATGCGACATACCCAAAAGAGAAAACTATTGTTGATCTTTTAAATGAACAAGCAGTTGAAACTCCGAATAACATAGCGGTTGTTTACGAAGAAAATTCGTTAACCTATGATGAGCTTCATAAACTATCGAATCAATTTGCCGACTATCTTATTAAAAAACATGGCGCAACCAAAGGTGATTTTGCTTGTTTAATACTGGAGCGTAGCGAATGGTTGATTGTAAGTATGATGGGTATTATAAAGGCAGGGGCTGTATATGTACCTGTAGATCCAAATTACCCAGAGGAGCGAATCGATTACATTAAAGAAGATAGTAATTGCGATTTCACGATTGATGCAGCGGCAATAGAAGAATTTAAGGCAACTCGCGATACCTATTCTACTGAAGAGATTAAAGACATCACACTAGAGCCAAACGATTTAATATATATCATTTACACTTCTGGTACTACGGGTAAGCCTAAAGGTGTACAATTAGAGCATAGAAATATTGTAAGTCTGTTCGTTAATGATGATCAGTTTTATGATTTTAATGAGAACGATGTGTGGACCATGTTCCATTCGTATTGTTTTGATTTCTCGGTTTGGGAAATGTATGGGGCATTGTTATTTGGGGGTAAGCTAATCATTCCTTCAAAAGAGGTGATTAAAGATCCTTATGAATTTATGTCTTTAGTGATAAAGGAAAAGGTGACGATTTTAAATCAAACACCATCTTCCTTTTTGAATATTATGGGTAGTCTGCCTTCAGGTGCTATCGATTTAAACTTACGATATGTCATTTTTGGCGGTGAGGCACTATTTCCTAAGTATCTAGAAAAATGGTATCGCAAATTTCCAAGTATTCAGTTTGTAAATGGATATGGTATTACAGAAACGACCATATTTACAACCTTTAATATTATTGATGATGAAGATATCAAAACCAATATTTCTAATATTGGTAACTGTATATCAACATTATCTTCTCATGTTGTAAATACCAATAACCAATTGCAACCTATAGGTGTTATAGGCGAATTATGTATTTCTGGGCATGGTCTCGCAAGAGGTTATTTGAATAGACCAGAACTGACCGCTCAGAAGTTTATAGATAATCCTTTTGCGCATGGAGAAAAAATGTACCGTTCTGGGGATTTAGTAAAAAGACTTTCTGATGGTACTTTAGAGTATATCGGTAGAATAGATCACCAAGTTAAGATCCGTGGGCATAGAGTAGAATTAGGGGAAATTGAATCTTCTATTGATGCTATTGCAGGGATAAAACGTACGGTGGTATTGCCTAATACAAATGAAGAAGGTGAAACCAGGTTGGTTGCCTATCTTTTAGCTGACGGTGAAAAACCTGAAATAAGTAGTATTAAGCAAGAACTTTTTGATACACTACCAGAATTTATGATGCCTACATTTTTCATGTGGGTAGATGAGTTTCCGACTAATTCAAACGGTAAAATCGATAAAGAAAAATTACCAGAGCCAGAGTATCTTAGGTCATCATCTGATGTAATTTTTAGAAAACCTCGTACTAAGACTGAAAAAGGTCTTGCCAGTATTTGGGAAAAAGAACTAAAAGTATCGGGTATAGGTTTAGACGATAACTTCTTTGAAATGGGCGGTACTTCTATTGTAGCGCAAAAAGTGGTCAACGCCATTATGAAAACGCTTCAAGTTAGAATACCGGTAACCAAATTATATCAGCATACTACGATTTCTACGCTTTCAGAATTTATGGGCGGAGATAAGAAAACAGTATTGTTTTCTAGTAAGCGAAAAGTAAAAAATAAGTCTAACGATGTTGCCATTATTGGTATGGCAGGTAGGTTTCCTGGTGTCAATACCATTGATGAATTTTGGGATGTCTTAAAAAATGGAAAAGAAACGATTTCATTTTTCACGAAAGAAGAATTAGATCAAAGTATTCCAGCATCTTTACGAAATGATCCTTTATATGTTGCTGCAAGGGGTGTTGTGCCATCTGCAAAAATGTTCGACGCCCGTTTCTTTGGTTTAACGCCTAAATTGGCAGAAGCTATGGATCCCCAACAACGTCTATTTTTAGAATTGGCTTGGGAGGCTCTTGAAGAATCTGGTCACTTGCCAGAACATTATACAGGTAGAGTAGGGGTTTATGCTGGTGCAGGTACAAATACCTATTATAAAAAGAATGTACTGCCAAATAGTGAAGTTGTAGAAACCATTGGCCAGCTACAGTTAGATACTGTGAACGAGAAAGATTATGTGGCTTCAAGAACTGCGTATCAATTAAATCTAAAAGGTCCGGCAGTTAGTGTGCATTCGGCATGTTCTACATCATTATTGGCGATTGCCGAAGCAGCAGAATCTATACGAAACGGTCATTGCGAAGTTGCCCTAGCGGGTGGTTCTAGTATTACCGCTCCTATTAATAGCGGACACCTTTATCAAGAGGGTTCGATGCTAAGTACAGATGGTCATTGTAGACCTTTTGATGCTCAAGCAATGGGAACTGTTTTTAGTGATGGCGCTGGTGTAATCGTTTTAAAGAATTTAGAGGAAGCTAAAAACGACGGAGATATTATTTATGGTGTCATTAAAGGCGTAGGTATAAATAACGATGGTGGTGGCAAAGGTAGTTTTACGGCACCAAGTGCAGAAGGTCAAGCAAATGCTATTAAAAGTGCTATCGACGATGCCAATATTTCACCTGATACCATTAGCTATGTAGAAGCACATGGTACGGCGACTCCATTAGGGGACCCTATAGAAATAGAAGGTCTTAATCTCGCTTTCGGTGAGCAGTCAAAAAAGAATTTTTGTGGCCTAGGTTCTGTAAAGAGTAATATGGGGCACATGACTGCAGCAGCAGGTGTTGCCGGTCTAATAAAAACAATTTTAGCCTTTAATCATAAAGTAATTCCACCTTCATTAGGTTTTGATAAACCTAACCCTGTAATTGATTTTGAAAATAGTCCTTTTTACGTCACCAATACATTAACTCCGTGGGAAGTTGAAGGTCCGAGAAGAGCAGGTATAAGTTCATTCGGTGTAGGTGGTACCAATGTACATGTTGTGGTTGAGGAATATGAAATGGAGGCGAAGACTTCTAAATTTCAACGTCCTTTACAATTATTGCCTATTTCTGCAAAAACAGAAACTAGTTTAGCCGGATTCGAAACCGTACTTAAAAAACATATCGATGCTAAACTAGATCTTAATTTAGCTGATGTTGCGTCTACCTTAAGTACTACAAAAGCTAGTTTTAGCCATCGTAGATTTATTTTAGCGAGTGATACAAAAGACGCTTCTGCGTTTTTGATTGATAACAATCTAAAGGCTACACAGTCATCGGTTGTAAAAAACGTACCGAGTGAGATTGTATTCTTACTTCCTGGTCAGGGTTCCCAGTATTTAAATATGGGTAAAGACTTATATGAAGGGGAAAGCGTTTTTAGAGAGGCTGTTGATATTTGTTCCGATTTACTGTTAGATACTATAAAGGTAGATATTAGAGAAATCATTTTTCAGGATGCAAGTTCTGAAGATGCAGAAAACAAATTACGTGATACCCGTTATACACAACCTGCATTATTTACCATAGAATATGCGCTTGCACAATTGTGGATGAGTTGGGGAATTCAGCCTACCGTTTTATGCGGACATAGCCTAGGGGAATTTGTAGGTGCCCATTTAGCAGGAGTTTTCAGTTTAGAAGATGCATTGAAATTGGTTTCAATGAGAGGTATTTTGGTAAGCGGACTTCCAAAAGGGAGTATGCTAACCGTTAGAATAGATCAAGAGTCTCTTGAGCAAATGCTACCAGATACATTATCTATTGCTGCTGTAAATTCTGCAAAGCTTTGTGTGGTTTCTGGCGAAGATGATGAGATCACGAAATTCAGTGAGCTTTTAAAAGAGCAGAGTTTACCATACCGTTTAATTGCTACCAGTCATGCCTTTCATTCATCTATGATGGATCCTATTTTAGAGGAATTTGGTGATGTGGTTAAAAAAATTAATTTAAACATTCCTGAATTACCAATAATATCTACCGTTACAGGCACTTGGCTTACGAATGAAGAAGCTGTAGATCCTGTATACTGGACAAACCATTTAAGAGATACCGTACGTTTTTCAGATGCTATGGATACCATAGTAAAGTTAGAAGACGTTGTATTGTTAGAAGTTGGTCCTGGAAATACGCTTACCACTTTAAGTCGTCAGAACAAAGGCGCAAAAAATATAAAATCTTTAGCTTCTTTACCTATCCCGAAAAAAGATGAGAATTCTTATCACGGGGTATTGAAAGCTTTAGGTCAATTATGGCTAACTGGTCTTACTGTAGATTGGAATGCCTTATACATAAACCAAGAAAGGCAAAAACTTAGATTACCAACTTATGTTTTTGACCGCAAACCATGCTGGATCGACCCGGTGGTATCTATTCCTAAAGAAAGAACCCATTTGAATGCCGATCAGCCGATAACTAGAATAATAGAAAAACCAAAAAGTGCCGCACCAATGAGAAACGTCTCTATTTTAAATAAAATTTCAGAGCTAATTTCAAATTCATACGGAATTGAGCTTGAAGTTGCCGACAAAGACAGCAGCTTTCTAGAATTAGGATTAGATTCTTTGATTCTAACACAAATGGCAATTACTTGTAAAAAAGAATTTAAGATTCCGATTACATTTAGACAGCTAAATGAAGATATCAATACGCCTGAGCTTTTGGCGAATTACTTAGATAAGAATTTGCCAGCAGAGTTTATGGCGCCACAACCGGTTGCAGAAGCAGCTCCTCAACCAGTTGCCGCTTTTAATCAAATGCAACAAGTTGTTCCTGCTAATTATAATACTTCGGCTACGAACCAAACGGCTATTGGCTTAATAGGTGAGCAGCTTAACTTATTAAGTCGTCAACTTCAGTTATTACAAGGTAATACTGTAGCTCAAGCTCCACAACCTGTTGCTGTTCAAAAGCCTGTGCCAGCAAAAGTGGTGAACGGGTCAGCTAGTTTAGATGCTCGTTCAGAACAAGAAAAGCTTGAACATAAAAAACCGTTCGGTGCTTCACCAAGAATTGAGAAGAAATCAACTGGTTTAGATCAGGCACAATCGCAGTATTTAAAGGACCTTACAATAAAGTACAATACCAAAACTATTGGTAGTAAAAATTACGCTCAAGATAATAGAGCAAAAATGGCAGATCCTAGAGTAGTATCTGGTTTTAAGCCATTAACCAAAGAATTAGTGTATCCCGTAGTGATCGGTAAATCTTCGGGTAACCGCTTATGGGATGTAGATGGTAATGAATATATAGACGCTTTAAACGGATTTGGGTCTTGCTTTTTTGGATATCAGCCCGATTTCATTAAAAAAGCGATGCATGACCAAATTGAGTTGGGTTATGAAGTTGGACCACAACACCCATTAGCGGGTGAGGTTTGTGAACTTCTATGTGAATTTACAGGTCATGATAGAGCTGCATTATGTAACACAGGGTCTGAAGCGGTTCTTGGTGCTATGCGTATTGCACGTACGGTAACAGGGCGCTCGCTTATTGTTGCATTTACAGGTGCTTACCATGGTATTAACGATGAAGGTATTGTAAGAGGTTCTCAAAAGAAAAAAACATTCCCAGCTGCTGCGGGTATACTTCCTGAAGCAGTTCAAAATATGTTAATTCTTGATTATGGAACAGACGAAAGTTTGCAGATCATAAAAGAAAGAGCACATGAAATTGCTGGAGTGCTTATAGAACCTGTTCAAAGTCGTAGACCAGATTTTCAACCCGTAGAATTTATAAAGAATGTTAGAGAAGTAACAACTGCTGAAGATATTCCATTTATTTTCGATGAGGTTATTACCGGTTTCAGAATGCATCCAGGTGGTGCGCAGGCATTATTTGATGTAAAAGCCGATTTAGCAACTTACGGTAAAGTTATTGGTGGCGGAGTTTCCATTGGTGCTATTGTAGGTAAAAAAGAGTATATGGATGCGCTTGATGGCGGATTTTGGCAATATGGTGATGACTCATACCCTGAGGTTGGGGTTACCTATTTTGCAGGTACTTTTGTTCGTCATCCTTTAGCATTGGCTTCTGCAAAGGCAGTCTTGCTTCACATGAAAGAACAAGGTCCAAGTCTGCAGGCAAATGTATCTGCTATGACAGAACGTATGGCAAAAAGCTTGAATGCTACTATTGAAAAAGACGGACTCCCAATAGAAATTACTTATTTTGGTTCTCTATGGAGATTGAAATTCAAGAAAGAGATACCGCATTCAGAATTGCTATTCGTTAGTATGCGTGAAAAAGGAATTCATATTTGGGACGGTTTCCCTTGCTTCTTGACCACTGCATATACGAGTGATGACGTTGATTTCTTAATGAAAACACTATTGTCTTCAATAGACGAATTGGTGGCTGTAGGTATACTTACTAAAGAAGGTATAAATGGTAATCACGTGGTTAGCTCGCAATCTTCTTTTGATAAACTAAATACGCCTCCGGTACCTGGTGCACGTTTGGGTAGGGATGAAAAAGGCCAACCAGCTTGGTATGTAGCAGATGCTAGCCAAGAAAGTGGGTATATGAAAATTGATATTTAAAATAATAAAATTTTAAAGCTGAGATTGCCTCTATAAATGACACATCTATTATTTACGTATTTAACCGATGACGGTAACGATGCTTTTTTTGCGGATGCAGAGCATATGTTCTCGGAGGAGTTTGTACGTAAATATTCAAAATATAAACGTTGGCAAGATGCGAAATCGACCATATTGGGTAGGTTGCTTTTAGCTTACGGATTAAAGAATTTATATCAATTAGATATAGATAACCTCAAGATGAATTTCTCAAAAGATAAAAAGCCCTTTTTAGAAAACTCATCTATTCAATTCAACATTTCACACGCTAATGATGTAATTGTTTGCGCAATTACATCGGTGGGTGATATTGGTGTTGATGTAGAGAAAATCAATGCTATCCCTATTGAAGATTTTAAAGATCAATTCTCACCATCAGAATATAAAACTATACTTGGCGCGCCAAAAGTATTAGAGCAGTTCTATACCTATTGGACCCAAAAAGAAGCTGTAGTCAAATCTAACGGGTCTGGCTTGCATATACCTTTACAATCCTTTGAAATCAGCAATCAATCTACATTCATCGCTGACCAGCCCTATTATCTAAATGAAATCAGTATAGATGTTGACTACAAGTGTCATATAGCAACACAAAGCTTAATTCATGAAGAAGATGTCACGACAATAAGCTTAAAATCCGCATTACTTACCGATTTTGGGTCAGTAAATAGCTTAAAGTCTTTTCGATAACGGCGGTAAACATCGTATGTGGCCGATAAAGTGTTCTCCTCTTTATTTAATCTACACACTGATACGGTTATAATTACGTTATTTCTTTATTACGACGATTTTATAAACTAGGATATCGGAATTAAGATGAAACAGATTTTTGTTTGAAGTAATTTTGAACCTTACCATGTTTAATAACTATAAGCGTCAAATTATTTTATTTATGAAAGCTATTTTTTCCCCATTTAACCTAAAAAAGACAAGAGTAAACATACTTAAATACTCTTTGTTAGTATTAGTTGCAGTACAAATATCGTCTTGTGGTAGTGCTAAGAAGTCTTCTTACTTCAATGAAGTAGGTAACAATTCTTTTGCCACTTATTTTGAACCACTAGAACCGATATTACAGAAGAACGATTTGTTAAGCATAAACATTACGAGTTTAAATGCAGAGGTAACAGAGATGTTTAATCTAGCCAATAACGCTGGTGGTGCACAATCTACAGGGTATTTAATCGATCAAGATGGTTTTATACGTTTCCCGGTCTTGGGTAAAATAGAAGTTTCTGGGTTGACCAAAAAAGAACTAAGAGAATATATTCGAGAAGAATTGATTTCGAAAAAATTATTAATGGAGCCGATTGTAGATATTCGATTTTTGAATTTCAAGGTTTCCGTATTAGGTGAAGTAAATCAGCCTGCAGTATTTACCATTCCGAATGAGAAAGTAACTTTATTGGAAGCTTTAGGTATGGCTGGTGATATGACTATTTATGCACAGAGAAACAACGTATTGTTGATCAGTGAAGAAGACGGAGTTAAGAGTACAAAAAGAATTGATTTGACATCAGACGAATTATTTACTTCTCCGAATTACTACTTGAGACCAAATGACATTGTTTATGTTCAGCCTAATGATAGAAAAGTAAGAAACACGTCTAACGCTGCCCAATGGTTTTCAGTTATACTAGGTTCTTTATCATTAGCGGTAATCTCTATTTCTACTTTCAAGTAAACGCAACAATATATCCTTATAAAAAAGAGTTTACTTAAAACTTAAGGTGATATAACCAATCTAGATTGGTTGTGTGTACTGTAGCTTAATTACCATATAAAACTGAATGTAATGACTGAAAAGGAATATTTCGATTCACAAATGTCTTCTAAAGAAAACGGAGAAAATTTTGATTTGAAAGCACTGTTGACCAAATACCTTAAATCATGGAAATTTTTTCTAATTTCTTTGATCGTATTTTTGGCTTTAGCTGTGGCTGCCTTGCAATTTGTACGTACATCTTATGATGTTACTAGCAAAATACTATTAAAGAACGAAACAACGACTATTGATGCATCGGGTAATAACTTGGTGAACAATAATCCGTTTAGTAACTCTGAAAAGGTAAATAACGAAATAGAAGTACTTACTTCTGTGCATTTAATGCGTTCTGTGTTAGATAGTTTGTCGTTACAAGCCAAGGTCATAGCTCCTGATGTTTTTCCTGAGACAGAATTATATGGTTCAGAACTGCCTTTTAAGATCGTTGTTGACACCTTATTTCCACTTGCTTATAAAACTACTTTAAAAATCAAAATTGAAGGTGCAGATAGCTTTAGTATTACCGAAGAATTCGAAGATGCTTTAACAGATTCTAGTTCTTCAAGTTCTTATGGCTATAACACCTATAATTATGGTTATAAAATTGAAAAACCATACGGCATTTTTCATGTTGTTAAGAATGTAGAAACAACTTCAAAAGATGTTGAGTTTGTTGCCGAATTTAGAGATATTGATGAATTGGCACATGACTATGTGAAAAAGGTATTAAATATTTATGTAGTAAATAAAGATGCTTCGGTTATAAATATTGAATTGAAAGAATCGAACCCAGAGAAGGGTGAAGATATTATCAATGGTCTAGTTGAAATGTACGGTTATAAAGCATTTGTAGAAAAGAATGCTGTAGCATTAGAAAATGTAAAATTTATTGATAATCGTTTAAATACACTTTCTACAGAGCTTAGTGAAGTAGAAATGAATGTGGCACAGTTTAAAACAGAAAATGAACTTGCCAATGTTGAGTTAGATGCGAATTCTTTTTCAGAACAAGAAATTGATTATGATCGCAAATTAGCAGACTCTGAAATTGAGTTGAAAGTACTGAGTTCAATAGAACGTAATTTAAAGAGGGGCGATAATGAATCGACTATAAACTCTTTAAATGTTTCAAGTTCTAACCTTACGTATTTAATTGATAGTTATAACAAATTACAGATCGATAGAAAAAGTTTGCAACGAACAGTGCCAGAGAATAACCCTAGAATGGTCGATATTAGAGATCAATTATCGCAATTAAAGCGTAATATTCTGGGTAGCCTTTCTACATCTAAACAAAGCCTACGTAGTACTATTGGTAGTATTAAAAATAGGTCTGATCAATTTGCGGAAAAGAAACAAAGAATACCTGCAATGCAGCAACAATTACTTGAAATAAGTAGAGAACAAGGAATTAAAGAAAACTTGTTTTTATACCTACTTCAAAAACGAGAAGAGGCAGCATTAATGGTAGGTGCGAAGCAAGATAATTTTACCGTTATCGATAAAGCGATTACCGATTACGAATCTGGTTCGCCAAGTAAAAAACTATTTGTATTAATAGCCTTATTAATGGCTTTAGCCTTACCTATAGCTATTATTCACTTAAGAGACATTTTGAACACTAAAGTGAAAGGCAAGAACGATATTGAGAAAAGAACAAGTGTACCTGTAATAGGTGAAATTGCCCATAATACATCTGGTAAAAATTTAATAGAAAAAGGAGAAGAGGTAAGTGCCTTGGCTCAAGGTTTTCGAATGATGAGAATGAATTTAGATTTTATTCTTTCGAAAAAGAAGGTGCAGACTGTTTTAGTTACCTCTGCAATTAAAGGAGAAGGTAAAACATTCTTTTCTTCTAATATGGGAGTAGCCTTAGCATCATCAAACTCTAAAGTGGTCATTTTAGAATTAGATAAGCACAATCCAGAATTAATAGCCACGCTTGGTGAAACCAAAAAGGAATACGGAGTTACTAATTATCTTAATCAACCTTTTAATACGATTACCGTAAATGATCTTTTGATTCCGGTGAAAGACAATGAGAACTTATTTGCCATTGGTTTGGGTTCAGAACAGGTTGACGGACTAGAATCATTCAATTCTAAGAAAATGGAAACTTTGATGGCTCAGTTGAGACAAGAGTTCGATTACATTCTAATCGATTCTGCACCAATTGGCAAGTTGGCAGATACCCTTGCGCTTTCAAAGTATACAGATTGCTGTCTTTATATGGTACGTGCAAAACACTCTAAACTAGAAGACTTAAGTATAATAGAAGACGTTAGAATAAATAAAAAGTTCAAGAATCCGATGGTGGTGATGAATGATATTTCTACTAAATAAATAGTAGTAAATCTATTGCCATAAGCACACGTAAAAAACCAGAATGAATTTATACTACCTTGTAGTTTTACTTTTCCTGCTATTTTCTTCTAAAGCCAATTTTTTAGTTGAATCTAATGTTGCATGGTTTGGTCTAGAGGTGTTTATGATATTTGTTGCCTTTCATTTAAAAAGGTTCAAGAAAAAAGATGTTCAGTTTTTTCTAGTCAGTGCTGGTATCTTTTTTATTTATATTTTGGTTCGGTTTAAGTTGAACAAATTACCATCTGATTATTTTACTAGTGATGTATTTTACTTTTTTAAGTACGTATTAACATCGTATTTGTTTTGTGTTATATTAAGAGAGAAGGCGCTGTACTATTTGGTAAAAGTGATTTCACACCTAGCTATTGTTTCTCTTGTTTTTTACGCACTTCAAATGTTCCAAAATGGTGCTATTGTTAAAGCAATCGGTACTGCCTTTGAAAGTATTACGGTGAATGATGGGTCTTTTAGGTATACTAATTTTATATTCTTCACTTTTGATGATATTCATTATTATAGAAATTCAGGCTTCTGTTGGGAACCTGGTGCTTTCGGTTCATTTTTGACTTTAGCGTTATTATTCAATTTCTTAATAAATGACTTTAAGTTGAATAAAGAGGCGTTTATAATCACATTGGCGATTTTAACGACAGTATCAACTACAGCATATTTAGGTGTATTTCTTTTATTTTTCTTAAGATATAGAGTATTGAACAAGGGAAGTAAAATGGCTATCATCATATTTGCAGTCATATTTGCACTTGCTATACCGAATGTGCCATTTTTAGGTGAGAAAATAGTTGAAATTTATGATCAAGATATTAGAGATTTAAAAGAGCTTGAGCAACTATCAAAATATTATGATAATGTAGAGAGACAAATTCCATTAAATAGATTTGCCAGTGTTATTTTTCTTTACGAGCAATTCGATTGGAAATTGTTTTTAGGGGTAAGTAACCAGTACGACGAGTATTATATTAATGAATATAATGTCAATATTTCTAATGGAATAATGGATTTCATTACCAAGTTCGGAGTCGTAGGCCTTTTTGTTTTGTTGTATCGTTTTGGAACGGTTTGCAAGGTCTATCTACGAAAAACTGAATATGTTGCCTATTCCATATTGATATTGCTTATTCTAAGTTTTGGTGAGCCTATATTAATGTTGCCAATTTGCGTCATATTTATATTTTTGCCAACATTTAAAAATCAAGATTTTTCAGTTTTATCCTTTAATTACAGATCAAAATATTTAGAATTGCAAAAACCTAATAATATATAATGATAAAAAGGTTTAATTCCATAAGGGTAATTATTCAATCTTATTTCCAAGGAAATTCTAGGACTAATCTGTTGATTAAGAATGTTTTCTCCTCGTTGATATTAAGAGGTTTGGGTACGGCTATAAACTTTTTGTTTGTACCCTTGGTTATAAATTTTGTAAATGCTGAACGTTACGGTATTTGGTTAACCTTAAGTTCTGTATTAACCTGGTTTACCTTGTTAGATATAGGTTTTGGTAACGGATTGCGAAATAAGTTTTCTGAAGCTGTAGCCATTGATGATATTAAAGAACAACGAAAATTAATACATACTACGGCAGCAGTATTAATATTAATTTCCACCATCATATTTATCTTAAATGTAGTATTTACGGATCAAATAAAATGGGATGAATTTCTAGGTGTAGATGCGTCATACCGAGTTGAACTACAACAGTTGATTTTTCTTTTAATATCCTTCTTTAGTTTACAATTTATATTTCAAATTTATAACCCTATACAGTTTGCCCTTCAAAAACCGGCAATGATTGCGCGAACTATCTTATTAGGTAATGTGCTTGGGTTAATAGGTATTCTTTATTTAAGAGAATTTTCTGAGCCTTCATTATTCAATTTAGGTTTTGTAGTAATGGGTAGTAATGTACTTTCTATATTTTTATTTACTGCATATTTCTTTTTGGTTCAAAGACGAGATTTAATACAAAAAATAGAAAGACCTACTACAGATACTTTAAGCTCTATATTTTCTCTTGGTATTAAATTTTTCTTTTTGAACATTGCATATATGGTGCAGTTTCAAACTAGTAATTTTTTAATAAGTAAATACTTCTCACCAGAGAAGGTAACGGAGTTTAATATTGCTTTTAAGCTGTTTAGCGTTGCTTCTTTAGTATTTGGTATCATATTGAGCCCCGTGTGGAGTTCGGTTACCAATGCCCAAGTAAATAATGATTATAGGTGGATACGGAAACTAATAAATAAGCTGCTATTAATTTGGGCTGTTATTGCTGTTGGTAGTCTCATCGTATTATACTTTGCACCAACTATTTATAATTTATGGATTGGTGATATTATTACCATACCATTTATAACCTCATTAGGGGTTCTGTTAATCGTATTATCTAATTGCTTTTCATCAATATTTATTAGTATTCTAAACGGTATGGGTAAGGTGAATCTGCAATTTTATATATCCATATTTATAATCATATTCTTTGTGCCGTTAGCGTATTATTTGTCGGTAGACATGGGTTACGGTATTTTTGGAATATGTATGGCAATTGTAGTAACCAATGTCAATGGGCTAATAGTAGCACCATACCAAGTGTATGTTGAAATGAAAAAAAATCGAAAGTTACCAGCTTAGTAAGTTGAAATAAATTATAGATGATGTCAATTAAAGAAAAAAAAATAATAACTGTTTTGCTTACGTGCCACAATCGTAAGATGAAAACTTATAGCTGTTTACAAGCACTTTTTAATTGCCCTTTAGAAGATGGTTTTGAATTAAAGGTATTCTTGGTAGATGATGGTAGTACCGATGGTACAACTGAATATTTAAAAGGAAAATTTAATAACCTTAACATAATGCAAGGTTCAGGAAATCTTTTTTGGGCCGGTGGTATGCGAGCTGCCTGGAAATTTGCCAATGAAAACGAAAAAAATACAGATTATTATTTACTATTAAATGATGATACGATTGTTTTTGATGATGCTTTGACAATATTGTTTAATGACTTAAAAATAATCAATGAGCCTAATAGTATTATTGTGGGATCTACTCAAAATCCAGATACTAAAAAAATAACATATGGAGGTCATAAGATTTTAAACAGGTTACTTTTTAAAGGAAGAATGGTTATACCTAATAACAAATTTCCGCAGAGATGTGAATTGGGGAATGCCAATATTATGTTGGTTCCTAATGTGGTTTATGAGCAAGTAGGTTCTCTGTCAGAAAATTTTATTCATGGTATAGCAGATTATGATTACACTTTGCGAGCTTTGCGCAAAGGTATTTATACTTATGTTTCTAGTCAGGTTATTGGGTATTGTAAATATGATCATGGGGTGAATTGGTTGACTCAGAAAAGTACCCTTAAAGAAAGGATAGCTTATTTGTATAGTCCTAAGGGATTATCCTATAAAGAATATTTACGATTTGTAAAGAAACACCTGCCATTTCATTTCCCTATTGCTTTTGTATTGTTGTGGATTAAAACATTGTTTCCTATTATATGGCAATTATTTAAAAATAAAGACTATTTAAAATGAAAATGACCACACCACAAGCACCCGTACTTTTTATCATTTTTAATAGGCCTGAGCAAACACAAAAGGTTTTTGAAATGATACGAAAGGCGCAACCTAAAAAACTTTATGTTGCGGCCGATGGACCACGAAATAATGGTAAAGACGATCAACGTTGTAAAGAAACTAGAGCGATTATAGGTTTAGTGGATTGGGACTGTGAGGTCAAAACACTGTTTAGAGATGAAAACATAGGTTGTGGCTTAGGACCAAAAAGAGCAATCGATTGGTTCTTTGAAAATGAAGGAGAAGGCATTATACTAGAAGATGATTGCTTGCCATCAGAAAGCTTTTTTAAATTCAGTTCAGAGCTGTTAGAAAAGTATCGAGATAATAGCCAGATAATGCATATTGGAGGTTCTAATTTTCAGAACGGATGGGTTTCTGATTCAGATTACTCGTATTACTTCTCTAATTTCAGTCATGAGTGGGGTTGGGCTAGCTGGAGAAGAGCTTGGAAACATTATGATTATGAGGTGTCAACGTATCCAGAGTTAAAAAAGAAAGGGTACTTTGATAAGTACTTTTCTAATTTCATTGAGAAAAAATACAGACTTAGCAAGGTTGAAAAAACAATCAATGCAGAAGAAGTTACATGGTGGGATTATCAATGGGATTATACCAAATTGATCAATTCAGGATTATCAATTATTCCGCATAAAAACATGATTCAAAATTTAGGTTTTGGGGAAGATGCCACACATACAACAAGTGCAAATGATAAAAGGCAAGAGAATAAAGCATCTGATATTAGTTTTCCACTAGCCCATCCTAATTTTATTATAAGAGATGGTAAAGCTGATAGAAGATATTTTAAAAAGTTTTTTATAACAACTATTCTACGTAGAAAAATATTTGCTTATCTCAGAGTACCTGGTTATACAAATTGGGGTTAATGTTTATGAAATGGATTAATTACCTGAAGTACAGCCAAAATCAAGAACAATAGGGTCTCTCGGTTCGAAATCGATATCGTCCCTGTAGTCAACAACTTCAAAGCTATATTCTGGCCAAATAATATTTGTAGGGTTACATGACTCATAAACCAGGCAGTCAATTATTTTATTACCACCAGTAGTTTCAAAAGCTGCAAATATTAATGAGTTAGATTCTGGTAGGCCTCTGCCTTGACCTAATTCGCCACATATAATTTGCTTCGCACGTAATCTATTAAAGGTTACATTGCCAGAACCTTCAACAGAAGATGCAACACCGTTGCCCATCTCTAAAAAGTCAACATCTTCAACAAGTCCGCCCGTGCCACCACGTGCACCTTCGGTATTCTGATCTTCGAACATTACACCAACACCCCTAGGGCTATTGTTACCGACAATCAAACCTTTTTTGATCTGTTGTCCGGCACTTTTGTAAATACTAATGTTGTCTTCGGTCCAAGCAACATCACGGTCGTTGATTACCGAAAAATTCTCTAATAATCCTCCAATACATTTATCGTATTGCACTAATTGCCCTCTAGGAAAAGGACCTCTCATATTGTGACCTTCAATATAGGTCAATACAGATGCATCGCATTGATCTAACCGAATACCTGTAGAGCCATCTTCTACTTTTACATGTGTAATTACTAAATTCTCAGTATCAAATCCTTCAATACAATTTCTAGTGGCATCAGGTAAAGGACCACTAGAAGGAGCATTTGTATATTTTATGGAACAGTTTTCAATAGTTAAATTATCTGCCTCAGCGAATTTAATACCCATATAGGCGCCAGTGTATTCAATAATGCAATTTGATATGACGACACCGGTAAAGCCATTAATTTCTATACCATGTTGATTAGATGTTTTTATATGGAGGTTTTCTATTCGCTGGTTATTTTCAGTGACAATTATCGGACCTGATTCTTGACGATTGCTAGCACACGGGGTTTCTTCAATTTCGGGTTCTACAATCTCAGTTTCAGCAATGGTTGGTACTACAGTATAGTTTTCTTCTGCTCCATTTTCAGAAGTTACAGTATAGGTAACTTCTCCACTAAAATCTTGTGGAGTATCTGTATCGGGTACGACCGTTGTAGCCGAATCAACGGTAATGTTAGGTTTAAGTTGAAGCGTAGATATGTTATTGGTATCAATTTCAACATATATAAGATTTGTTTCTTCATCGATAACACCTATAATATCTGAGGTCAAACCTATATTATCAATTGATTGTATGCTAAAATTAGTAATTTGAAGAACTGGAATAAAAATAGATTCTTCTGTAGCCGCATCTTTAATAATAGATTCGCTAAGAATATCGTGATCCGACGAACAAGATCCCAATTGCAGTAAAGGGAGTACTAATACCATTAAAAAAAGTATTGAAGTATTGAAGTACATAGGTTGAAGTCTAGTTTTAGCCATAATTCTAATTTTTTCACCAAACCATGAATACATAAATTCTAGTTTAGTTTGAATGCCTACTCCTTTTAGATAACTAGGTTTTTTATTTTATGTTGTCTTTCATATTGTAAGTTCGATTAACGGCTTATTATTGTAAATAGGTCACGTACAATATTTTCTTGTACAGTTTAAGTATTTCGTAAGAAAACACATCAAATAATTATAATTAGATATTTAAATATGGTATTTTATGGTCATATGTCTTTATTTTACACCATGTTATCGTAAGTAATCTATAATTTTGAGTTAATTATTTTATTTTTGTAGAACCATTAACCCCCGTGGTAATTACTATTTTTTTTGTGGAACATTTTTTCAATTTGTTCTATTCAAAACTATAGATTCAATTACTGTTTTTTAGAAAATTATGAGTAGTACAGCAGTTGATTCAGAAGTATTATGCCTAGGTTATCCGGTTTACAATTCTACATTAGAGAATTTACCGGTTAAATCCAAGTTATTGGTAAGTACTATAAATCAATACTCCTTCTGTATATCAGAAGAAGACGCTGTATTCAAAAATGCTTTGTTAGAAAGCGATGTTATACTGCCAGATGGTGTCGGTATTGTCGCTGCCGCTAAATGGCTTAACGGGGCTTCCGTTAAAAAAATAGCTGGTGCAGATTTTCATGATTTTCAATTAAAGAGATTAAATGAAATACATGGTTCTTGTTTCTATTTAGGAGCATCAGACGAAACACTTTCAAAAATTGGGGAAAGATTAAAAAAAGAATACCCGAATGTTAGCTTTGCGAGCTACTCTCCACCATATAAGCCAACCTTTACAGATGAAGATACAGCGGCAATGATCGAAGCTGTAAACAGTTTTAAGCCAGATGTCTTGTTCGTGGGTATGACAGCACCAAAACAAGAAAAATGGAGTCATGCCAATAAAGAAAATCTAGATGCTAAAATAATATGCTCAATAGGGGCTGTATTTGATTTCTATGCTGGTACTGTAGAAAGACCAAATAAAATTTGGCAAGATTTAGGGCTAGAGTGGTTAGGTCGTCTACTAAAAGAACCTAAGCGTATGGCGAATAGATATATTTACTATGGTGCCGTATTTACTAAATATTTGGTGAAAGCTAAGTTTGCGCCAGAGAAGGAAATTGGAGCTACGGTTCAATAATAATTAGTAATTATTTTCTACTATTTTATCGAATGAAGTAATGATGTAATTTGCTGCAGTTATTTTGCTGCTTTATAATACATGGTTAGCTGCGTATTATTCTTGAAACGGAGTAATGCATTATTTCGTTCTTCTCTAATATTCTTAAATCTTTTTTCTTTAGACCATGCCACTATCATTATTTTTTAAGTGGTGATTCAGTATTTGTTTGTCTTTTGTATAATATTTTGGCTATAAAATTGAAGTAATGAGAAAAGTGTATGCATGTAGTCTAAAAAGCTATAGATAACGTATTAATTGTATTAGTTTAATCGTTTAGATTAAAATTTCAATTAATTAAGTTAATTGCATTCATAATATTACCCTTCAATGAAATGTAGTCAGATACTATCTATACGCTCCTTTATTGTGATTTATGCTATATTTTTACAAATATCTTGCGCAAAAGATGCTGATTTATTGTCGGAGTACGTGATTAATGATATTGCTGAAAATTCAGAAAACCAGATTCCAAAGGACACTATAAAAATACCTAGCAATTTTGATTGGAACAACATACCTGATGATTACGCAAACTCGGTATTTGAAATTAATGACCACTTTGATTTAAATGGTGAAGTTATTGAGCTACCTGCTAATGTAACTTTGTATTTTGATGAAGGACAACTTGAAAATGGTACAGTAGAAGGAGATGATACACTTATTGCTTCTAGTTCGAGTGAACCTATTATAGAAGAGGTAATTTTAACTGGTACTTACGGTAATGAATATGTTAGGCCCCATTGGTTTGGAGCAGTAATGGATGGTGTTACAGATGATAGAGATGCTTTTGTAGAAACCTTAGCTTATGCAGATTCTTTAGGGCTAAAGGTTTTAATAGATAAAGATATTTTTTTAGATGTTGAGGAAACAGGGACAAAATCTATTTTTCTAGAAGATAATACCTGGATTGAAGGCGCAAATGATGCTCGTATTATTGTTAATAATTTGCTTTCACCGGCGTTCATAATCGCCTTAGCAGAAAATATTACCATTAAAAATATCACTATTTTCTATGATCAAAGTTATGATGCTAATTTTGGGTATGATAATCAAATGACTATAGCGAATACTACACAACTTAAAAATTATCTAGTACAGAATCGTGGATTAGTTTTTAATAATCAAAGTCCTATTTGGCGAGGTCCAGTAAACTTTAGGTATACTGTATTACTAGACGCAGCAAGAAACGTTTTATTCGAGAATGTAAACATGTTATCAAAAGGAACCACTGCTAATACTTTTATGGTCGGTGCAATAAAATTGAAGGAAGAATATAGTGCCAATCAGAATATTTCAAATAATTCAGACCCAACATCAATTTGTAGTAATATCAATTTAAAAAATTTGGTAATTGATGGGGCGATTATGGGTATACAGGGTATAGTAGATAATTTAACTTTAGATGGTTTAAAGGGTTATAGATATTCAGATGTACAAACTTTTAATGGCGTTTTGGTGGGGGGACTTGATTATTGGATGCCACCACCGCATTTAATTTATTTAAACAGTGATAATTCAGAAAATCATATATGTAAGAACCTAACGATACTAAATACCACTGACTATGGCAATTACGTTGGGACTTCAAATGTTAGAGAAGAAATAAGTGGTTACTGCAACTCTTTAAAATTAGTTGATTTTATTGAAAATGTGGTTGTAGATAATTATTCTTCTTATAGAAGAGATGGTTTGGGTGATTGGGGAGGTATTACTAATGGTGTTTTTAGTAATATATATGCAGAAAGTACGATTGATATCTTTAATCCTAATTTCAAGTTTAATTCTTTAAGATATTTAGGTCCATTGAATAATATTTCAATTAATAATATGACCATAAAAGATAATTCAGAATCTATTGAAATATATCCAATGGATTATGCTGTTGGCGATTACGTTTCAATGGATGGTGTACATGTAGTAGTTAAGGGGTTAAATAATGAGGAAGCTGGTCTTTTTGGAATTAGCGGCTCAAATAATACAGTCGCGAATTCTACATTAACTATTGAAAAACATACAAGTATAAATGATTATAGTGCTGTGGTCTTTCATGATTTAAACACGCTGAACGAAGGAAGTGATAATTTTTATGATATTCAAGTAAATGGGTGGAGGGAATTGGAGTCAAGTCCAATGAAAAGAAGTGTTCAGGTCATACTTGCCAATAGTGTCAACCTTAATAATAATTATGCTAAAATTACTGATATTAATAATAATTATATTATTGAACAAACCAACTCTTTAAGAAAAGATATTTGGACACTAAGTGAAACTATAATACTTGGTTCAGGAAATAGCCTAATGTTGAATATGACAATACCAGGTGGGTATTCGTTAGATAAATTGGTTGTTCATACTTTAGAGGATTTAGCAATTGGCACCAAGATATCTATGGGAACAAGAAGTTCAAATAAAGAAGATTTAATAACATTAATTTCTGAAAAAGTTGGTGTTGTTTCGGTAGATATTGATGATGCAAATTCATTTGAAGGTAGTAGTAATATCTATTTATTTGCTAACCAAGATTTTAATAATACAGGTAAAATACAAGTCACAATTAATTTGGTTCGTTCAACGCAGTATTAATCTAACGTTTGGTTAAAACTTAATTATTTTAATATAATTCATACGCTTTGGGATTAGCTATTACAAGTTATTTTTTTGAGAAAAAATATATTAAGGATTTACTATAGTTTTCAATTCACTTATCATTATTTCAGCTAGCTTTTTCTGACCGCTATTACTTAAATGTATAGCATCTCTATAATCAGCATCTATAAAATTATAATCTAGTTCCTTTAGTATTTTTACGTCGTTCTTATTAGCCCATTCTAAAATTAAATTTCCTTGAGTATTATACTTTTTATTTTGTAATTCTGATTTTTCGGCATGTAAATAAATTGTTAATGGCAAGTCTAAATTTATTGAAATTAACTTTAATTGGTCGAAGCCAGGATTAAAATTAAATCCATTTTTTTTAATGCCTTGAGTAGCTTGTTCATCTGGATCTAATTTCGTCTTTTTAGAAAAAATTTTGGAAATTCTTGGATTGATATAACGGTCTAAAAGTTCTCCCCAAGCTAATTTATATTGTTGTTCTGGGTAAGAGATGTGATTACCGACTACTGGTTGAAAATCCATAACGTCAAATGCATCATGGCTGCTAACTACTAAAAGCATAGCTTTTGCGTTAAATGTGCCGTATTTTTCTAGATATGCCGAACAATTGTCTGGTCCCCAACTACCCGATGATATATTTAATATTTGTAGGTTTGGAAGCTTCTCGCTCACTATTGAAGTAGCAATACTATCTTGATCAGACTGTACTCCACCAAAAATTACAGAATCACCCAAACCTAATATTTTGGTTTTATTAGGATTTATTTCTTCACTACGTTGAGAAAAAGTATTGAAACTATATGTATTTCCGAATCTTTTTCCGCTTTGATTTGGTGCCGCAATGTATTCAAAAGATTCATCTGAGATATATAGGGGTGCATCGCAAAAACCTAAGAAAAACCGCAAGCTAAATTCAATAGTTATACCAATGATGATAGAAATAAAAATTATTTTGTATAATTTTTTCATTTGAGTTTAAAATTAAATTCATGAAATAATCGGATTTGAAAAGGAATAGATTTTTAATAGTTTACAAGTTTCAAATGCTACTACCTTAAATTATTAGTATAGTATTAAATTTGATTTTTCTATTTCCATCGATTATTATTGTTATTTGTTGGCCGATGCGTAACTACTTTTTTTGACTCTAAATCATTAACGATTATAGAGCCAACGGTAACTACTGTATCTATTCCAATAGTAATGTTAGGCCCAATAAAACAACACGCCCCGATCCAGCATCCATCTTTTAGTTCAATAGGGCCATTACGGTATGGCATATCTGGCTTTCTATAATCATGATTTCCTCCGCATAGAAAACTGCGTTGCGAAATACATACATTGTTGCCAATTTTAAGTTGTTCAAAATTTAAAAGAAAAGCCTCCTCGCCTATCCAAACATTATCCCCAATTTCTAATTTCCATGGAAAATGAATATTTACTCTAGGTTTTATAACTACACCCTTACCTATTTTAGCACCAAATAATTTTAAAAGTGATACCTTAAAAGAACTGGGGTAAGGTAAAGCAGATAAAAAAAAGGATACCTTGATTAAATACCAAATAATTTCTTTTATTTTGCTCGCACCGCGTTCTAAGCCAATACTAGCGTCGAAATCGTTTAATCTAACCTTTGATTTACTAACTTCCATATTTTCTTTAAGAAATTGAATCATGAAGTTTTTTAGCAGCCTGCTTTATAGTGTAATGCTTTGAAAATACATTTTCAGCATTTTGAGACATTTTATCTTTTTCACTAACACTTAATTGAAACCATTTCTTTAATAAATCATAAGTTTCTTTACCTGTATCCTCTTTTACAATGCCTCCATTACCGTTTTTAATTTCGCGCCAAATATTTACTTTGTTACTTATTAATACCGGTTTTGAACAAGCCAAAGCTTCAACCACCGCAATACCGAAATTTTCTTGATGACTAGGTAGAACAAACACTTCACTTGTGTAGAAAGCACCCCATTTAGCATCTCCACTTAACATGCCAGGGAACAAAATGTTTTTTGATTTAGAAGCAAGTTTCTGCATTGCTATGCCATAAGATTCTTCTCGACCTGGACCTGCAATAATTAGTTGTGGAATACTCTCTATTTCGTGTTCTAATTGCAAATAGGCCTCAATTAATAAATCGACTCCTTTCTTTGTATGAATCCTACTTAAAAAAAGCAAAAAAGGCTTACCGTTCCAATTCGGTACTTTCGAAGCAAAAGTTTCACGCATTGTTGGTTTAAAATTTGGAGGCGATTGAATGCCATAACCAACATTGAGTTCTTGTTTAGGTAGATAATTAGGAAAGGTTGTTTTTGCTAGTAATAATTCTTCTTCACAGGTAAATAGAACTCCATCGGCGCTATTGATGACATTCTTTTCAAAAAACTTCCAATAGAAATCGTTGCGTAATGCTTTTAATTTACGGGATTCTGCTTTTTGAAAATAAGGGTCTAACATACCATGTGGCATTACGTATAGATTTGGTGTCTCTTTTCTTGCTTTTTTAAATTCTATAAAGACTTTTATTGCCGCATAACTATGATAAGACCAAAGACCATGAACTATTATTTTATCATAGTTTTTAAAATTAATATTGAGCCAAGATAATAAGTCTTTATTATATTTCCATGCAGTTTTAGCCTCACCCAAAGCGTATATAGGAAAACAATCCTTGCCAAGGTAATCTGAATTAGGATTGTCTAAACAAATTACATCATTGGTGATTCCTAGTTTTTGTAATTCAGGTATGGTATTTCGTATACCTTGGCACATGCCTCCATTCTCTGGTTGCATACTAGATATAATTTGAAGAATTTTCATATTTCGTTCAAGTTTCTATATAATGTTATGTATTGTTGACTAATATTCTCAATAGAAAATCGTTTTACATTTTCTAAACCTTTTATAATTAACTCGTTTTGTAAATCATAATCTTTCAAAACTTTAGAATAAGCATCTCTCATGGAATTAACATCCCACGGATTGAGAAATACTGCGGCATTACCAGCGATTTCTATAATTGGTTCTATATTTGAAGTGATAACTACCCTTCCTGTTTGTTGACCTTCAATCACAGGCATACCAAAACCCTCATATACAGATGGAAAATTTACAATATCACATTTCAAATATTCCTCCCTAATTTCTTCATCAGTAAGGTCGTATTGGTTAGAATAGTCAATATTGTATTTCGTTAAAAGTTTGATTTGGTTATCTTTTAATTTTTCGATAACTCTTAAGTGGCAACTAATACCTTCCAAAGCTTCAATTGTTCTTTCTAAATTTTTATTCCAGCCAGTACCAATATGAAGAATGATAGGTTTTTCAGAATTGAATGGTTTTTTTGAACAAGTAAAAATCGGGTCAATTGCATTGTGAATAACAATAATTTTGTCCGTATTAATTTTACTAAGTATATTTTTCTTCGTTTGGTTGGAAATACAAACTACTTTATCAGCTATTTTTATTGGTAAATAGAGCCAAAAAAGCCATTTGTAAAAGTGTTTGACAGGGTTTTTTACATTGTCTAAAAATACTAAATCATGTATGGTTAATACTGTTTTCACCCCTATCAAAGCCATCAACACATCATGTATATGACCTGTAATGTGATGTATGGTATGCTTGTTTCTTTTTCTATAAACAAAAAGATTATTTTTAATTACATCCCACGGCATAGAACCTTTGTTCGGAACTTCAATTATGGTGGTATCTTCCGTTTTAGAAATTTCCGTAATGATTGTTCTAAATACACGGTGTATTGAATGACCTACATGAGGATGTCTGAAAAAATATTGAATCTTCATTAGGGTTTTAAGTTTTTTGTGCTAATTGTGTATTTGTTATTTTTATTTTATCCCAATTAAGATCACTAAAACAAGGACCTTGGGTCGCTTCTGAAAACTTAATGTCATTACTATAGCCATTCCATTCCATTACCACAGGTTGATTGTTGCTGTCTATTATAACATCCCAGCCTATTGCTTTTACCATGGGCATTTTTTTATGTAGTGATAAAACTAAATTAACACAGGTTTCAAAGTTCGGTATTTCTTTGTCTGAAAAAGTAGTTTTGCTATCAGGATAAGTTTTAATCTGATGCCAATTAGGTAAATACCCTAATTCGTAAAGTTTACCATCTATCATTTCAATAGGTATTCTAATATGATTAACAGATTGCACATGGGTATCACCACTTCTTCCTAATCTTAAATACGCTGCTCTTAGACTGATATCGCCACTTATTTCAACTACCGTGGTTAAACGAATAGTTGCTACAGATTTAGATGTATAGCTGTTAAAAAACTCATGTTGTTTAATAAATTTTTGAATTACAAAATCACCTAATTTATTGAGCTTGGAAATATTAAATTTATATTTAGTGAGTACATAAATACCCTTACCTTGATAGGTTGTATCTAGCTTAACAATGACTATGTCAGTATCAGCAAAAAATATTTTTTGAATATCGGTTTCTGGAATTTGGGAATAATTTGTGTCAAACCAAGTACCATTAATAAAATAACCAAGATCTGGACTTATGTTCTTGTCAAATAAGCGATTTGTTAACGGTTTTAACATAGAAACTCTCCCATAGGCACCCTGTATTTTTGGTATAACAACCTTACCATAAAAATTATCAGGAATCCAGCCTTCCTTAAATTCCCCTGTAAAATGGCTATACACGTAAAGCCATGGTGCAAAGCCTTTCCACCCCAATACTTCTATAGCATAGTTGTCAGCTTTTTTTTTAAGTTCAATGGGGAAGTTGCCTTTTTCTTCCTTTAAGCTGGTAAGTATGTCATAAGCTATCTTAGTAGAAATTTTATGGTAACGTAAATTCTCTAATTTTTTAATACTTGTGGCAGCTATTTGTTTAATTAAGGTCACAAAATTTTTATTTTAGGTCGCTAATGATAAGAGGGAATTTTTTACCGATCTGTTGTACTCTCTCTACTTTTTCAGTACTGACTTTTATTTCTTTTCTAGAACGTTCTGTTAAAAGTTGAGCCATATTTTTTATTTCTTCAACATGTGTAAATTGCTCTCTAGGCACATATTTTATACAAACAGCGTAATCTAAATTTTGGTGTAATTGAATTTCCTTAAAGTGTTTCATAAAACTATTGAACATAGCCATTAAATGCTCCCCTTTAATATTTAAGCCTGTTGGGGTTTGAATGTGTACAGCTCTACGGCCTTGAACATTTTGCATTAAGGGGAAAGGTTTGGTACAACTACATTTTTCGATTAAATATTTTCCTTCATCTCCTATTTCATATCGTATGAGTGGGAATGCATAATTGGTTAGGTCAGTTAATAGAATTCTACCAGAGGTATTAGATGGCACTGGTTGGTTGTTGGCATCGACAAATTCTATATGAACGGTGTCTTGCATTATATGTAGCCCATTTTGCTCAGGACATTCTGCCGCAATGAGCATAATTTCAGTATTACCATATTGGTCACATACGGGTGCGCCAAAAGCTTTTTCCATTAGTTCACGCTGAGCCTCAAAAAGAGGTGCTGAGGTGACCCAAACCATTTTTGGTGGATGAATCTTTATATTATTATCAAGAAGATACAAAGCAAATTCAAAAACTACATCAACATAACCTTGGATTAAAGTAGGCTTTATTTTGTTGAGTTGAGTAACGAATTTTTCTAATTGCTTTTTACTTGGGTTTGCTGCAGCTAAGAAAACTCTTTTTGTAGGCCACCACATGATGGTATTTGTGAAACGTTCCCATAACGGTTTTTTAAACCGATAGATAAAGGCTTGATTCTCCCATGGTTTAATCCCCCACCATTCCAAAATTCGCCATCTAATCGGTGTTTCTGGGTGTCTTTTGTCATGTAAAATAGTTAAAGATGGTCCAGTACTACCAGAAGTGCTAACTTTTTTACACTTGCTTAAGGTTATGTTGTCAGCCTTAATATGTTTGAAATTAAATTGTATTTCTTCTCGTGTCAATGGAGGCAATTGTAAGAAATCAGTTGTCGTTTGTAGCCCTGTTTTTAAATTTTCTAAATGCGCATACTTCTCTTTGTAAAAACTAGAATTTTCTATGGCATGTTTAACGAGTGCTTGTCGTTTTTCGAAATTATAATTTTCAAGGTCATTTTCTTCTAAAGCTTTTACCGTTTGCTTGTATAAGCTAGCTAACCTAGGGTTTAAAATCTTGGTTTTTAGAGAGAAAATTATTTTAGAAAAACTATTTCGCATAGTATTAATATTTATAATACAACCTGTTAATTATAGAGATTTAAAGGGGGAGTTATGAGGTTTAAAATAGTATAAATCAATACTTATAATGCTAAACTTCTTAATTATTAAAAGTAATTTAACAGCATCTAAAATATATTATTAATTATGCACTTAGCATAGTTAATCGATGAAATACATTATTTAATGATTTTTTAAGCAGTAATTTTTTTATTGAAATTGTTCATAACAGTATCAATGGCTAAAAACTGTTCTGCATATGTACGAGCAGCTCTTTTAATATCTTGATTATCTAGCTCTCCCAGACCTATTAAAATACCGGTATCTAAAGCTTCTTGATTTTCTGGAGCAACTAAAATACCCATCCCATGTTTACTAACCACTCGGTGTAGGCTAGAGTTAGGGTTTGCTGTTATTAAAGACAAACCACCTACGGCAAGTATCGTGGTTAATTTTGAAGGCATTACCAAATCACTTGCTTTTTCTTTCTGAATGACTAAATGTAGATCGGCAATATTTAAAAATTTATTAAAACATTCTTTGGGCTGTAATGGTGTGAAATGAACATTGTTTAAGTTCAAGCTTTCGGCTTTTTCTTTTAGAACCTCTTTATAAGGTCCTGTTCCACAAATTATAAATTGCAATTGATGATGAGATGCTAGATTTTTAGCAGAAGTTAATATGGCATCTAAACCTTGTTTTTCTCCTATTCCTCCAGAATATAGCACAATATAGTCTGTAGATTTAAATCCGAATTCTTCTTTTATTTTAGAGGTATCCTCAATAGGGTAAAAGTTTTTAGTTTCTGTCCAATTCGGGAAAAATGAAATTGGTTTTTGTGCTTTACGTTCAATTCTTTCGATCATACCATCAGAGATGCTGCTAATCATATCTGTATTTCGGTAAATATATTTTTCAATTTCGTATAAAGCTTTTAAAAGTTTTGGAGACTTTATCATACCAAGATCTTGTGCGGCTTCAATTTGCATATCTTGAATATGGTGTATATGCATGGCGCCTTTAATTTTCTTATAGAAAACACCCAATAAACCAAATTGAAAAGAAGGAGCAACTGTAATGATTTTGCTATATTTTTTGGTAAATAAAAGTGGAATACCCACTAAAAAAGCAGAAAGTGAGAATGAGGTGTCTAATAGCATTCGTTTAGCGCCACTCGGCTTGTTAGGTACATACATGGGGCAACGAATTACTTTTAGCTTACCACCAGATTCGAAATGTGTGACCTCTTTCTTATACCAAAAACGATTTTTTCGATAAGGCTCTTGAATTTTCCAATACGGATAATAGGGGTAAGAAGTAAGAACAGTACATTCATGTCCTTTTTCAGCTAACCAATGCATCATTTCCCCAGAATATTTTCCAATCCCGGTCAGTTCGGGAGAAAAATTATAACCAACAAATAAAATACGTTTTGTATTAGGTTCTTTCATGATAGGTTTTTAAAATTTTTGTCACGGGTACTAGGTCTAGTTAAATTTTCATCTGCCTAGATCTTTGATTATTGAAAGATTCGATTTGTAATTAAAGGGTATGGATCTTTATTTTTATAAAAAAGTATGGCGCTAGGGAACTAAGCTGTAATACTTTTGTAGAATGTTTCTATTTGATTTAGAATCAAGTTTCTACTAAATTTTTCGACCTGATTTAAGCCTTTATTTATGATACTATTATTTTCTTTTTCGGTTAAATTTAAACTCGACTCTATTACCTTAGCCGATTCGATTGCCCACGGCAGAACGCTTTCTGGTGCCGGGCAACGTTCAATATAAATTGCAGCATCGCCACCAACTTCATTCATGGGGGCTTCATTAGTAGTAATTACGAGACAGCCAGAGGCCATGGCTTCTGCAACAGGCCATCCAAAACCTTCCGTGAGAGAAGGAAAAAGGAATAAACTACAACCTTGGTAAGCTTTTAAAAGCAATTCATTTTCAACTCTAATTAAAAAGTGAATGTCTTGTTTATACGGTGATAGTTGATATTTTTTAAGGATTATCTCAGATGGCTCGTAACCAATCATCAATAGCGGTTGTGATTTTTTTGTTTGTTTTCGCCAGGCGTCATATAATGTGATAACACCAGTTCTATTTTTGTAAAAATCATTACCCCCAACATGCATTAAATACCCATTAGTAACATCGACATCTAAAAACTGACTCACATAATTTCTAGCCTCTAATACATTTCCAGTTTTGAACATTGGGTCAAGGGCATTATATACTTGTTCAATGTTTTTCGGTGTTTTATGTAAAAAATAAGTTAATTCTTTCTGCGTATTTTTCGAGATGCAGATAAAATTATCTGCTTTTGAAAATCCCTTGCGAATTAGGTTTTGATATATTTTACCTGTCCAACTTATTGGGTTTTCTTTCATTAATCCCAAAGAAGATTTTAAAGCGATAAAATCATGGCAGTGTACTATATGATTTTTTTTTTTAAAAATGGCATCCACATACCCAAGGCTTGATCTGTAACTACATATAGGGTGGATTTTGGTTGGCTATTAATTTTTTTTTTAAGGTAAATAGGAAATAAGATAAATGTATCTACATACCTAAACCATTTTTTGATTTGTTTGGGTAAATTACTTTTACCTAAAATGCTTTTTGGCGCCCAGACATCAACAGTATGACCTTTTGATTTAAAGCCATGACTTAAAAAATTAGTATAACGGTGTATGCTATACCCTCTAAATTCTTTATGGTGGGTTAAAAATATGATTTTCATTTAAGTGATATGGCGTTTATCAAAATATAGATTTTATAAGAGTTCAATTTGTCAGGCTTTTCTATTAGTTAACCCTACTTCTTATTCTTGATATATTTGCGTCAAAAAATTTAAGTGCTAACTTGATGATATAAAAAATCAGTAAATAAGTGATTATGCCTTGTAAAAAATCTCTTAAAATAAACATAAAATCCGCATATATTCCTTGAGCATTTCTAAACATGCCGAGAAAATTAAAAACCCCTATTAAGGCAAAGGGAGCATATTTTATAGATGAAGTTGTGAAATATACATAACAGTTCAGGAGTTTGAATACAACTAAAAAGGCTAAAAATTGAATTGGAAAATACCAGAAACCAAAAGTTGCTAACCCATCTCCCACATGACTAGTTACTCGATACCAGCCAAATCCGCTACCATATAGAAGATCACCTCTGGAGAATTCTTTTTTGGTTTTATCTATGTACAACCCAAAATATTGGAGAACTGGTGTTGGTAGTAAGGCCAATAAACTTTCTTTAAGACCAATTTGCATTTGTTTATTGTTATACCCTCGTTTTTCTGCGTAATACAATGTTTCGTCAGTAATACGCATATTAGCGTAACGTGCTAACATAAAATTATCAACATACATTTCTGTCCAACCTTGTTGGTAAGTAATAAACTGTTGACCTTCTTCCTTATCTTTATTAGCTTTTAATCTTGACATCAACTCATCATCAAATACGGTGTCTATAGTTCTTTGAAAAAGTTCCAATTTATTCACCTTTGATCTAATATTTCTATTATAAAGCATGGCTAATGAGATATTGGAAAGTAAGTTTAAAATCGAGAATAAAATAATACCAAAAACTACAATTTTGGTTTTTGAAAGGTACTGGGTAAACTTTAAATTTTTTGAGATTAAAAACAAGAAGAATAATAAAGCGACAATAGCCATTGGCGTTATAATCGCTTGTCTACTGTTTGATGCAATATTGATAATGAATATCGCCCCCAAATAAAGCCATAAACTTTTTTTACTGTTATATTCCAAATTTGTAAGTGATGGAAAAATTAAACAAAGGGGAGCGTACATAAGATAATTTAAACCTAATAGGAACTTACCGCCAACATCACCGTATTCTGTACTTTCATTTAAATTATAGATTCTGATTATTACACCGATTATACCCATTACCCAAAGGGTAGCTGGCGTTGTTTCGAAGAATTTTAATCGATACAAACTTTTTTGAATAATATTATTTTCAGGATTCTTTAATGTAGGCTGACAAGCCAAATAAAAGGCTAGTGATGAAATAGAAAATAAAATAATTTCGTAAATAAAGGTTTGAAAAGGTCGTTCGAAACCATAAGATATTGGCTTTCCTTCTGCAATTGTTGCTATTATTGGTAAATACCGATACATAAACATGGAGAAATACATGCAAAATGCAAATGGAAATAAACGGATATATTTCTCTTTTAAAAAAAAAGAAAAGATCCAAAAACTTATTATTGCCATGACACATCCATAGAAATTTGCCAAAGTTGGAAAGAATATAATTTCTCCAATTATGGCAATAGCCAATATTACTGCTAGACTTTTTTTTAACTGTCTTAAAATATGTATAGGTTGACTACCCATTAATATTTATTATCTCTAACATTTTTTTAATAGTATTTTCATTTGAATAACCAGAAGTTAAACACCTCTTTAAGCCGGCATCGGCTATCATTTTTCGTTCATTTTCATTAGATAAGTAAAAATTACATAATTTCAAAAGTTCTTTATCTGACGAAAAGTAAACTGCTTCTTTATTTTCTTTAAATAATTCTAAATGCTCTTCAGTACGTTCTGCGGCCATAAAACCTCCACAAGCAGGTATTTCCATAGTACGTGTGGTTTGTTGATCAAAATTCATTTTTCGTAAAAAACATAAGGATATTTTGAAAGCACCTAATGCCTTAGAGTAATCCTCAGAAAATATGCTCGGTAAAATGATAAGATTACTTGAGGCATTTTTATAATCATTCCACTTGCCATCCCCAAATACTTTAACTTCTATACCATTCTTAGCTAAGTATAATATACTGTTGCAACGTTCTTCTTCCCAAGAACCGACAAAACCGACATCTCCACCTAATCGGTCAAAATCTTTTGAGGTTAATTTTCTTGGGTAATGAAAAGTATCTTCATACATATTGTGGATGAACTGAATGTTTTTTGCGCCCAGCTGCTTCATATCATTTAAGATGTACGACTTGTTGGTGAAAATAAAATCATAATATGGAATACATTGGAGATAATTTCTACTTTGATTATGGCGTAAAGCCATATTGTCAGGAGAGTAACTTACAATTTTTGTGTTTGGAGAATATTCCTTTATGAACTGCAAAGTGTTTTTGTTAATTGTAACTCCTTTGTCTATCCAGACTACGTCATAGGATTTTTTAGACACTAACTCCATTATTTTTTTATTTGCCTGGGTGCCGTCAGGTAAATTGATTGGTAGACCTTTTTGAAATAAATGATAAGCGATTCGAAAAAGAAGATTAATTTTTTTTGTTCCAGCTTCTACTTTATCGATTTCATCTGCATATTTATCCAATGCCCAATGACGATGTAAAGAAGTATTGCTAATATTTTGAAACCAACCAACAGATAATATTTTCATATAAGTTAGTTGTTAAGCTTTGTTAAAGATGATTCTATATCATTTAATACATCAATACTTAAGCTTAAATCCCCATTTAAAAAAGTATTATATATCTTGTCTTCTAAATTAAGATCATATATTCTACGTATATTTTTTGCCAATATTTTAGCTGGTTGACCAGCTAAAATCATATAATCTTCATTTATCGCACTATAATTTTTGTTAGTAATTGATGAATTTGCAATTATTGTAAACGGCTTAGTAATTGTACCCTTAGAAATAGTAGTTCTGTTTCCAATCCAATTATAATTACCAATTATAATATCCTCGTCTCTAATATTTAAATTCTTTTTTTCTATGTTATATGTGTAATGAAAATTTGAATCAATAACCTGTGATTCAAACCCAATTCTTGAATAGTCTCCTATTAATATCTTTTTAATAGATACTAATTTAACAGAGGCTCCAAAAAAAGTTTCTTTCCCAATAATTAATTCTGCACCGAGACCTGTTCTTACTAAAAAATCACAGCTAAATTCGCTATTACCTTTAAAAATTAATCTCGAGTTAAGTTCTAAAATAATAAGAGAAGCACCTTTAACGGTACTTAAGTATTCCTTATTCATACCCATTTTAACCATTCCCCTTTTTATTTCACAGTTCTTGAATTCAACATTTCCTTTTAATATATAAGTATCTACCCTTCCATAGATGAAAACTGGTAATTTAATAGCAATTTTGAAAGGCATAGTTCTAAAATTAAACACTAAGGTTTTAATAAGATTAAGTTTAGAGTACTCAAGCTTGTAAAGAACGCTGTCAAATAAATTTATCAGAATATTCATGACTTATTAATTATTTTTTGTGAATTTTTATTTGACAACCAGTTTTAAATAAATGTTTCTTATATCCTTTAAGCCGAAAACCACTAATTCTTTTACAGTCAAATGCATAACTCTGCAACTGTTTGGTAAAACCCATAAGAGTAGAATTAGATCTAATGATACAGTTCCTATAGCTGCACCAATTAAACCATAATAATTGGCAAAAATATAAGTCAAAATAACCGATACTATAGATGTAATTAAACCAAATATTGCTATTTTTTTCGGTTTATTAACTGCGCCATATACCATTTCTGCTGTCCACCATATAGCGTTAAATAGCATGCCGGAAATAAATATATACCACAATGTATTAGAAATTTCTAGTTGGTTATGCGTCCAAATATTATAAAACCAACGACCAAAAAACAAAAGGAATATAAATCCTATAAATGACATTATGAAGACACTTAAGATTGCAACTCTAAAAATCTTTTGAGCTATTTTCCAATTTTCCTGACCAAGTTCAAATTGTAATTCAGGGTAAACTGTTCCTTTAATCATAAAAAATATTTGATTTAATGATCGGCTCAATGTTCTAACTGTATTGAAAATAGCAACTGATTCTGGTCCTAAAACTATACGCACTACAAAAGTGGTTCCTTGAAAATATATTACTTGCCACACAGGTGACATTAAGTAACTTAGTCCTTTTTGAATAATTTCTTTTTTTATTGAGTTATCATAAATACCATGGTATTCATGAGCTAAACTGAGTATTTGTTTTCCTTTTAAATAATAAAAAATGTTAAAAAAGAATATAACTATGAGTTGAGATAAAGCGAATTCTATAACACCATAGCCAAGAAGTAAAACTATTAACCCTAGCCCCAAATTTAGACTTGCTTTAATCGTTAATAAGTTTATACTTAATGATGCTCTTTGAACAGATCTATAATATGCTTCAATTAATTGAGTATAAAAATTTAATAGACGAGCTAAAATTAAAATGGTGACAGCAATAATTGCTTCGTGCTTATTTATTAAAGATTTTTCAAATACTTGAAAATAGTTTAAGACAAAGATTACCAAACCGCTAATTAACATGGCGCTAATTACCATTATGCTTATAATAGTCATCCCGGTTCTATTAATGTTTGATGCTACTTGCTTTTTTCCAGCGGCATAATTTAAAACAAAACTATTAGCAGAGGCGGTGCCGAAACCTAAGTCAGAAAAAGCAATAACGGACGGGATTATGGTAAGAGTAAGCCATTCTCCGTAATAGGCTGCTCCCCATGCAGTAATGAAAAAAGGGACTAAAAATAATTGCTCTAAGACCCTGATCAACTTTTGTAAAATCGATGCTAAGCCATTACTTAGAATTCTATTTTTTAAGGACATTTATAACTTTTATATATGCTAAGATTTCATTTAAGGCCTGATTGTTCTTTGCTAGTTATAAGTTTCTTTGGGCTCGGTCTCATTCAATAAAATCATACAGTTGTTAAGCTTCTTATTTTTATAAATGTTATCTACAATACCAATATGCTCTTTTTTAGTAAAATCTTTACGAACAACATAAATGGTGCAATCTACAAATGGGTTTAAAGCATAAGCATCAGATACTAGACCAATTGGTGCGGTGTCTATTATAATTCTGTCAAATTCATTTTTTAACTCATTAATTAAACCACCTACGCGCTCATGTAATAAGATTGTGCTGATTTGGCCTATAACGATGCCAGACCCCATTAATTTTAAATTTTCAATACCGTTATAGTTTTGAAATAATGAATTTTTATCGATACCTTTTTTAATAATGAAATCGGTGACTCCAATTTTTTCATCCAAATTAAAACAACTCATTAAAGTGGGTTTTCTTAAATCGAATGAAAGTAAGGCAACTTTCTCGCCGATGGAAGCTAGTGATAAAGCTAAATTGGAAGCAATAAAAGTTTTTCCCTCACCCTTTACGGATGACGTTATCAATATAGTCTGAATCTTTTGGTCTTTTTTCGGATATTCTAGATTAAATCGTAGAAGCCTGAACAATTCTAAAGTGTGCGATTGCTTTTCTCGTTCTTCTTGTTTGGCTACAATTAATTTAGAACCTGTGTGTTTAGAAATTTCTCCAACTACAGGTGTTACCGTAAGATTGTTGATTTCTTCAATGGAAGTAATTTTCGTGTTGAACGCATTTTTAAAATATATCGTGGAAATCGGTAAAAAAAGACCTAGTAACAAACCTGCCAAATAGGTTAACTTTTTATTTGGACTTATTGGGTAGATACCAGATTTTGGGCGATTAACGACCCTTGTTGAAGATGCTGGCACTGCCAATGACAAAACCTCTTCCTCTCTTTTTTGCAAAAGATAAAGATATAACCCCTCTTTAGTACTTTTGTCTCGACTAATATCTAACAATTGTTTTTCCATGCCGGGTACTCTTGCTAATTGCGCGTCATACCTATTTGCATTATCTTGTAAATTACGCTTAGCCAAAGAAAGACCGTTTTTTGAACTTTGAACATTTCTTAATATAGACTGGCGAAGATTTGAGAGATTGGCATCAAGTTTTACAATCATTGGGTTAGAGATAACCGCAGATTGGGATAAATTTTGTCGTTCTACTAGCGTAGAATTGTAAGTGCCTATTTGGTCGGTAAGTGTTCTGTCATTAATTGAAAATCCGCCGCCAATAGAATTTTCAATGGTACTGTTTAATAATGTTTGTTCAATTTGACTTAAAATGTTTATTTGACTCTGATAGTCGGAAGCTTTTTCTTTATAATCATTTGCTTGCTTTATATAAGTATCTGCATTACTAGCAACGTCTGTAACTTCATTTTGAGTTTTAAAATCTACCACCGATTTTTCAACATTTTCAATTTCACCAGATAATAGTTTTAACCGGTTGTCAATAATTTGAATAGTATTTTCTGCTAGTTCATTCTCGTATTTTATAGTCCTTTTTATATAGGTGTCAATTAATTTTGAAAGAATGTCTTCGCCTTTTCTTTTATGTGAAGAAACAAAGGTCATTCGAAGTAAACTGCCCGTATCATTATCTGGATAAACACTTAGATTTTTTAGGAATAAATTGACCAACTCTTCTGTATCTAACAATACAAATTTTAAGGTACTAAAATCTTTTAAACTTCTAACTTCAGATTTTTTTAAAACTGTAAATGTGCCGTAATTGGTAGTAACGGTTTCACCAAAAGTATGTGTACTGCTAATTTTTTGTTTTTCAAATTCGGTACTTAACTCATAGGTTGTTTCGTCAATGAAATTTAAATCAATGAATAGGTTATAAGGTATTATTTCGGCATTTTCATCGACCAATATTTGTACAGGTACATCTTTACCATATATTTCTACATCTTTAACGCTCCCTTTATGATAAAAATTAATATTAAAAAAATTATCTGTTATAACCTCTTCCATGATACCAGAAGAAGTGATAATCCCAATTTCATCTTCTAAACTTTGAGAAGTTTTAATTAAACCAAAATCTCTAAAGCTTTCAATATCCCCAGTGTTTTTCCCAGCACTGCTGTTTTTAAGGAAAATGGTACTGTTAATTTCATATTGGTTTACTGCTTTATATCTTAAGTACAGAAAAACAATTGCCAAACAGGTGATAATTGAAATGGTAATTAGAAGCCAGTATTTGGAATAGGATTTAAAAACTTGACCTAAATTGTTATTCTCAGAAGTTTTTAAATCAAAATTGATATCATTCATCTTTATGGGTATGTCTTTTATAGTTGCTTTTTAATGCAAACTTAGAATTTGTGTTGGTATAATGCAGAAACTAGTTTTTATGCATTAGTTATTTGTAGATAATAAATGTACTGAAGTTTTGAGTAATTCTAATACGCATTCTTATCAGCAACAAAGATATTGGTAACGGTGCGAATTATTATTTGAATATCTAATAGAATAGACCATTTTTCCATATAAAATATGTCGTAACGAACTCTATTTACAATATCAGATTTATGTATAATTTCTCCTCGATATCCTTTTACTTGTGCCAAACCGGTAATACCAGGTTTTAAGAAGTGGCGTACTAAATATTTTTCTACGGATGTTTCGTATTGTTTGGTATGTACCTCCATATGGGGTCTTGGACCTACAATACTCATGTCTCCCTTTAAAACATTAAAAAATTGAGGTAGCTCATCGATACTGGTCTTTCTTAAAATTCTACCCAGTTTGGTAATACGCATGTCATTTTTTGTAGCCATTTTGGTGTCACTATCCTCGTTTTTAGCCATGGATCTAAACTTGTAGCACCAAAAGGTATTCTTGTTTACGCCGTGTCTTTTTTGCTTAAATAATAACGGTCCTTTTGAATCTAACTTCATTAAAATAAATATGATTGGAACCAACCAAGACAGCACAAAAATTATGGCAAAAGAAGAAAATATGATATCAAAAATTCGTTTGAGAAGGTTTGAGTATTCTAAATCTAATGGAGATGCCCTTAAGTTTAAAACAGGTACAGAATCATATAACTCAATAGACATAGCCCTTGAGAACAACTCTTTATTATCTGGTATTATTTTTATTCTTTTTAAGCTATTATCAGCGATATTCATGAGGTGTTTAATCTCGTCTTTACTTAAGCGAGAGGCTAAACAATACACTTCTTCGACATTATTCTCAAAAATATAATCATAACTATTTTCTATACTGCCCAAATACGTGGGACTGTTAGATGCCGAGTTGTCAAAATACCCCATGTATCTATACCCATACTCGGGAATATCAAAAATGCGTCTTATTTTCTTCAGGTTTTTATCTCTGCCAATAACGACAGCTCTTGTAGTTACATATTGTTTACGGCGTATGATATTTCTAGACCAGTAAAACAAAACTCTAAAAACGGTCAGTAATAAACAGATGGTCAAAAAAACCTGTACTAAATAACGAGCAGAATAGGGGTAAGGCGCTAGAAAAACAAATGAGCTAAAATAGATTAATCCAAATAATAAAAACAAGGTTAAAAAATTCTTGAGATTAATACTGAAATTCTCTCTTCGTGCTGTAGGATAAAAATCTAGGGCATAGGTAATACAGAACCATGAAATATTATAATATAGAATACTGTATATATTAAAATAGGTTAGCGGTGTAAGCACATATAGCGTGATATTAATAATTAATATGTGCGCTATAAACGATAAGGGAATTACAAAAAATGATTTTTTCATTACACTTTTTTGTTATGATAATTGGTGGTTAAATTAGAAAGTTGATTTCTTAAAAAGAGATTAAAATGTGTTGCAAAATTTTATTCAGCAATACGACTTATTTAAAATGAAAATCTAACTCGTTTTAATAATTTATACGCAACTGAGCTTAGAAATTGAAATAGCGCTCCGCATGGTCAGCCACATTATACAGGACTAACTTCAGGTTTAAAATCAAAAATCGACGCCTACCTAAGACATCTAAAAATTTATACGGGGGAGGTAATATTCTATAGCAAACATAGGTTGCTAAAAGTTGCATTCCAAAATTTAATGTTAACGAATCAATAAATTATGAATTACTTAAATTAATGTGAAATATAAGTAATTATTTATATTAATAGTAGGCGGCAATTATGGTCTTCTAATTTGAATTATTAAAAAGCAAAGAAGCGTATTAGAGAATATTGTGCTGGTTGATGGTTTTATGGAAGAAGAGCATGTGAATTTTATATAAAAAAGTCGTCGTAGGAATAATATGATGCAAAATGAAGTAGGCTATTATAGCAATCGTTTTTAAATAAGAGGTAGTTATTTTGTGATTTAAGGTTAGACGAGGTCTTTTATCTTCATGTTAAGAACTACACCCATACCTTCTAAAACTAATCGAACTCTTTTCTTTCCTATTTCAATAATCTCTGCCTTTTGGTCTTTAAGAGTTCCATATTTTATAGAGACTCGGTCTCCGGTTTCTAATTTACTAAGGGTATAATTTTCTACCTCATCATTAGTTAACCACTTTTTTAAAGTTTCCATCTCAATATCACGCACTACGGCAGGTTTGCCTAGCCAGTAAAGATATCGTACAACTCCGGGTACATCAAAAACTTGTTGTCTATCCGATTCTGAAATATTTACAAATACGTACGATTTAAATAAGGGTACTTCAATCGTCTTTTTGCGATCGCTCCATTGCTTTACTTCTTTGATCATTGGGCAATAGACATCTACCTGATAAGTCGATAACCTTTCGGCTACCTTCTTTTCATTTTTTGGTTTAACATAAAGTACATACCAATTCTTTGACATTGGGTCTAAAAGTAGATTCTGTAATAAGGTAACACTCTTTTTGCTTTTCTAGTATTTACAAGTACCCTAAAATATGAATATCATAAAGGTTTACCGCGTTTTTATAGCTTAAAATGTTATGCCTTTGTTGTTTTAATCGGAATAAAGAAATCGTCATTTTATTTTTATGTAAGAAAAATATTACTTAATTTATACTATTATTACATTTCGGTCGTTTTATATTAAACCTCAAAATCTTATCGCCTTATGTTTTTAAACCTATTTAAGTCTAGTTCTAACGAGAAGAATACACAGTCTCTTTCTAAAAGTTCTGTTTCTAACGAATTGAATTCTTTATTGAATGATTTAACGATAGATAGTACAAATAAACATGATCATAAGAAAGTGGTTAGTGCTGTAAAAGAAAAAGCTACAGCCGTAGTTTCTTCATTAGAAAGACAAATTGAAGAAAATCAGATTATTTATGCTAAAATAATGCAAGAACGAATGATGAGGACCCGAAGAAAATTGGTCTAAATAAATACAGACAAATAATTAAAACATCTTTTTTTAATGTAACTATTTAAATTATAGTCAATTAATAGTTATTAATAATTTTAATACAACTAAGGGAATATAAATTTCAAAATTTCATTGGATTTTTAAATGCGTTTTTTACAAAATGCATAATTAAATGCGTCAAATGGGCAAATTTAATCGATGAAAAACTACAAATAGTCGCAAATAACAACAGAATACCCCGCATCTCACAACAATTATATTGATATAAGACATTAAAAGTTAAATTTTGCTAGATAGTGATTGAACTTATTTACGAAAGCTTTTTAAGTATTTAAGAATAAATGAAATCATTAGAGCAAAGTATAACTCAATGATGTCCAAACTTACTAAACTACTTTTTTCATTATTCCTGTTGATGGGCTTGACTAGCTTTTCAACTGCTAATGATATATATATTAATAGCATTTTAACGCATACGGTTTTAGATGAAACCTATGATGATGCTTTAGATGTACCTCCTACTTTTTCAAATTGCCCTCCTTCAGATGTGATCGTCTCATATACTGTAGATGAATGTGGTGCCGTTGTAACTTGGACACCCCCAACTGCTTCTGCAGATGCAGTAAGTGTTACTAGTAATTATAGTCCGGGTGATTCTTTTCTACCTGGTACAACAGCCGTTATTTATAGAGCAGAGGATGCTACCGGTAATGTTACGGTATGTACTTTTAATGTTATTGTTGAAGATGATCAAGATCCTGTTTTTGAAACTTTTCCAAGTGATGTAACCTTAACTGCTGATCCAAATACGTGTACAGCTGCTCATACTTGGGCAGAGCCTACGGCTTCAGATAACTGTCCGGCTGGTGAAGGTGAAGCTCCGGTACTACAAGATTTTGAAAACGCCATTAACCAATGTTACACTTTTACTCGTTCTTCAATTGAAGGTGGCGGTGTAATAAACGGATCAAGAAATTTAGTTTCTACAGGTATTTCTAGCGGTACTTTTTTTGCTAGTTCAATGACTACCCCTGTTTTTTACTTTAACGGATTTGGAGAAATTACTTTTTCGCATAGTATATCAAGTACTAACAATTCTCCTTCTATTCATTTGGACGTTTTAGATGAAAATGGAACTACAATCACTTCTAGCTACTTTTCGAAAACATATACCACAACAGGTGTACAACAAGAAATCATCCCGTTTAATCTAGTAGGTAATTATCAAATTAAGATTCGATATTCTTCTACTTCTTTATTTAACTCAGGAATGGAGGCTTATTTAGATGATTTGCTTATCCCTGGAACTATTGTGACCAACATTAACGATACCAGTTGTGAAATTGCGGATTATGTAATTTTTAGAACTGATGGTACGGGACTTGATAGTGGTGATCAATTTGATATTGGTACTACTACGATACGTTATACGGTTAGGGATGCTTCTGGAAATTTCGTGGAAAGATCTTTTAATATCACTGTAGAGAATGATGTTAACCCGCCTTCAGGTACAACTGAATATATGTATTGTGAAGGAGATACACCTCCTGAAATGTCGGTATCTGTTGATGTTGCAGGTGGAGAAACGGCTAACTGGTACGATGAATATGGTACTTTGGTAGCCACAGGTGTTACTACATATACGGCACCTGCTACAGGTGAATTTTATAGAAATTATCTAGTGTATTCACAAAATGCCAATGGGTGTACAAGTGAAAACTTTTTGTCAATAGATTTATATCAGATACCTAAACCACCTACTCCGGTGGCTGATGGTCCAATAGAATATTGTGTTGGTGAAACGGCGACAGCTCTTACAGCTACAGCATTATCTAATCATACTTTAAACTGGTATACGGTTGCAACGGGTGGTACTGCTGCTGCAACGGAACCTACACCGAGTACAGCTGCTGCTGGCACAACATCTTATTATGTAAGTCAAACAGATGATTCTACTTCTTGCGAAAGTGACCGTACACAAATAGATGTTATTGTTTATGCCATACCAACGGCTCCTGTAGTGAATTCTCCTGTTGACTACTGTATTGGTGATAAGGCTGGTGAGTTGAATTCTCATGCTACGGGTACAAATTTAAGATGGTATGATGCTGCAACTGGTGGAAACGAAATCGCAGGTACTACTATTCCAGATACTTCAACTGTAGGGCAACAATCTTTCTGGGTAACGCAATCAACGGTTAATGGAACGGCTAATTGTGAAGGTGGTAGAACCAGATTACTTGTAAATGTTTATGATGCACCTGTTGTAACCACGCAACCTACAAATGAGGCTGTTTGTGAAGGAGGTTCGGTTACGTTTGATGTAGCGGCTTCTGGTTCTGGTGTAATTCAATGGCAACTTTTTGATGGCACTAATTGGAATGATTTAACGAATACGGCTCCACATAGCGGAGTAACGACAAATACACTTACGGTAGCAAATGTAACTCTTGCAATGAGCGGTAACAGATATCGTGCAATAGCTAGCAGTCCGGCAGCAAGTTGTTCTGATGCTACTTCAGACGAAGCTATTTTGACAGTGAATACAGCACCACCTGTACCAACAAGTGGCGGCGACATTACGGAATGTGAGCAAGATCCTATACAGACTTTAACTGCCACGGCAACACCACCATCAGGAGCGAGTATTATTTGGTACGATGCCCTTACAGGAGGAAATGTAGTGGCGAGTCCGACATTGCATGCTGTTGGAACAGTAACTTATTATGCAGAAAGTAATGATACCGTAAACGGATGTCCAAGTGTGGGTAGAACTGCGGTGATCTTAACTATACAACCTGCACCTGTAGCACCAACTAGTGGCGGCGATATTACAGAATGTGAGCAAGATCCGATACAAACACTGACGGCAACGGCAACGGTGCCTTCTGGTTCTACTTTAGTATGGTACGATGCTGCCTCTGGCGGAAATGTAGTTGCTAATCCAGAATGGAGTAGTGTCGGAACAGAAATTTATTATGCCGAAAGTCAAGATGATGTAACTAGCTGTCCTAGTGTAACGAGAACAGCAGTTTCGCTAACCATTCAACCAGCACCAGCTGCACCAACTAGTGGAGGGGATATCACGGAATGTGAACAAAATCCTATTCAAACATTGACTGCAACGGCTTCGGTACCTTCAGGTTTTACAATGACTTGGTATGATGCCGCTAATGGTGGAAATGTAGTTGCTAGTCCGGAATGGAGTGCTGTTGGTTCAGTAACCTATTATGCAGAAAGTCAAAACAATACTTCAGCTTGTATTTCGCTTTCAAGAACCCCAGTAACATTAACCATTGATGCGATACCTGATGCTCCAATTAGTGGAGGTGATCAAATAGAATGTGAAGGTAATCCAACACAAACCATGACCGCTACGGCAACGGCACCGGCAGGTTTAACTGTTGATTGGTATACGGCGGCAACTGGCGGGAGTATAGTTGGTAGCCCTACTTTAAATGCAGTGGGTACGGTAACTTATTATGCGGAAAGTAGAACTACGAGTAGTGGTTGTATAAGTGAGACAAGAACAGCAGTGGTATTAACCATGAATTCAACTCCGACGATTGCAATTACCCCAAGTTCGCAAACCTGTTCTGCAGATTTAACGACCTATTCGGTTTCTGTTGATGTCAATAGAGGTACGGTGACTTCTACGGAAGGAACGGTAACTGATAATGGAGGGAATAACTGGACAATATCGGGAGTAACTTCTGGAAATAATATTACTGTTACAGTAACCGATGCAAATACTTGCTCGGAAACTATCAGTATAAATGCACCAAATTGTGCCTGCCCAACAGTAAACGCACCAACTAGTGGTGGTGATCAAACGGAATGTGAGCAAGACCCTATACAGACATTAACTGCTATGGCAACACCACCTGCGGGTGCAAGTGTTGTGTGGTATGATGCTGCTTCGGGTGGAAATATGGTTGCAAGTCCTACATGGAACACCGTTGGTTCAATTACGTATTACGCAGAAAGTGTTGACGATGTAAATGCATGTACAAGTACAACAAGAACAGCTGTTAACCTTACAATACAAGTAGCTCCTACTGCTCCAATAAGTGGTGGAGATCAAACAGAATGTGAAGCTTCACCAACGCAAACTTTAACAGCAACAGCAACCTGTGCGGCTGGAACTTCAATTGTATGGTACGATGCGGCAACTGGTGGTAACGTTGTTGCGAATCCGGAATGGAGTACTATAGGAACTGAAATATTTTATGCCGAAAGTCAAGATGATGCAACAAGTTGTGTAAGCCATTCACGTACTGCGGTAAGTTTAACTATTAATCCTATCCCGACTGCTCCAATTAGTGGAGGAGATATAACGCAATGTAAAACATCGCCAATTCAGACTTTAACCGCTATGGCAACTGCCCCTGCAGGTTCAAATGTAGTTTGGTACGATGCTGCTACTGGCGGAAGTGTGGTTGCAAGTCCGACGTGGAATACCGTAGGAAGTGTTACTTATTATGCCGAGAGTGAAAATTCGACCACTTCATGTGTGAGCGAAAATAGAACACCGGTACACTTGACCATTCAAGATACTCCGGATATTACAATAGCAACAGCTGCAACTTGTGCAGCGGATCTATTGACCTATTCAGTTTCAGTAGATGTTAGCGAAGGCACGGTAACTTCCACAGAAGGTACGGTTACAGATAATGGTGGAAATAATTGGACGATTTCAAATATTACTTCTGGTACCGATATTACATTGACGGTGACGGCACCAAATACATGTGTACAAACTTTAGATATTACTGCTCCTGATTGTGCTTGTCCGGTAGTCGATGCTCCAGTAAGTGGAGGAAATCAAACGGAATGTGAAGAAAATTCGATTCAGACATTAACAGCTACGGCAACACCACCAACAGGTGCAACTGTAGTTTGGTATGATGCCGCAACTGGCGGAAATGTTGTTGCTAGCCCGACACTAAATGCTGTAAATTCAGTTACATATTATGCTGAAAGTCGTGATAATGTAACAAACTGTGTAAGCGGAACAAGAGCGGAAGTTGTTTTGACTATAAATGCTACACCAACCGCTCCAATTAGTGGAGGAGATATAACGGAATGTGAATCATCACCTATTCAGACTTTGATCGCTACAGCAACTGCCTCTGCAGGTTCAAATTTAGTTTGGTACGATGCTGCTGCTGGCGGAAACGTAATAGCTAGTCCGATTTTAGATACTGTTGGTTCGGTAACCTATTATGCGGAAAGTGAAGATAACACAAGCTCTTGTACAAGTTTTACAAGAACACCGGTACATTTGACTATTCAAGATACTCCTGATATTACAATCGCAACTGCAGCAACTTGTTCGGTAGATCTATTGACCTATTCAGTTTCTGTAGATGTTAGTGAGGGCACGGTTACCTCGACAGAAGGTACGGTTACTGATAACGGTGGAAATAACTGGACGATATCAAATATTACTTCTGGGAACGATATTACATTGACGGTTACGGCACCGAATACTTGTGCACAAACTTTAGATATTACGGCTCCTGATTGTGCTTGTCCGGTAGTTGATGCTCCGGTAAGTGGAGGTGATCAAACGGAATGTGAAGAAAATCCGATTCAGACATTAACAGCAATGGCAACACCTCCAACTGGTGCTACGGTAGTATGGTACGATGCCGCTACTGGCGGAAATATCGTTGCTAGTCCGACACTAAATGCTGTAAATACGGTTACATATTATGCTGAAAGCCGTGATAATGTAACGAATTGTGTTAGCGGAACAAGAACCGCAGTGATGTTGACTATAAATGCTACACCGACTGCTCCTGTAAGTGGAGGAGATATAACAGAATGTGAAACATCACCGATACAAAGCTTGACTGCTACAGCAACTGCTCCGGCAGGTTCAAGTGTAGTTTGGTTTGATGCCGCAACTGGCGGAAGTGTAGTTGCTAGTCCGATTTTAAATACTGTTGGTTCGGTAACTTATTATGCGGAAAGTGAAGATAATACCAGTGCTTGTCCAAGTTTTACAAGAACACCGGTAAGCTTGACTATTCAAGATACTCCTGATATTACAATCGCCACTGCAGCAACTTGTGCAGCAGATCTATTGACTTATTCAGTTTCTGTAGATGTAAGTGAAGGCACGGTAACTTCAACAGAAGGTACGGTTACAGATAATGGTGGAAATAATTGGACGATTTCAAATATTACTTCAGGGAACGATATTACATTGACGGTTACGGCACCAAATACATGTACGCAAACTATGGCAGTTACAGCACCTGATTGTGCTTGCCCTGTAGTTGATGCTCCAATAAGCGGAGGAGATATAACGGAATGTGAAGAAAATCCGATTCAGACATTAACAGCTACAGCAACACCACCAGCGGGCGCTACTGTAGTATGGTATGATGCTGTAACTGGCGGAAATGTAGTGGCCGACCCTTCTTTAAATACAACAGGTACAGCAACATATTATGCTGAAAGTCGTGATAATGTAACAAACTGTGTAAGCGGAACTAGAACGGCAGTAATGTTGACTATAAATGCGACACCTACTGCTCCGATTAGTGGAGGAGATATAACGGAATGTGAAACATCACCAGTACAGACATTAACTGCTACGGCAACATCCTCGGTAGGTTCAAGCGTTGTATGGTATGATGCCGCTACCGGCGGGAATGTAGTCGCTAGTCCGATTTTAAATACTGTTGGTTCGGTAACTTATTATGCGGAAAGTGAAGATAACACAAGCTCTTGTACAAGTTTTACAAGAACAGCGGTAAGCTTGACCATTCAAGATACTCCTGATATTACAATCGCCACTGCAGCAACTTGTGCAGCAGATCTATTGACTTATTCAGTTTCTGTAGATGTTAGCGAAGGTACGGTGACTTCGACTGAAGGTACGGTTACTGATAACGGTGGAAATAACTGGACGATATCAAATATTACTTCGGGTACCGATATCACATTGACGGTTACGGCACCAAACACATGTACACAAACTTTAGATATTACTGCTCCAGACTGTGCCTGTCCTGTAGTCGATGCTCCTACAAGTGGAGGAAATCAAACGGAATGTGAAGAGAATCCGATTCAGACATTGACCGCTACGGCGACACCACCAGCGGGTGCTACGGTAGTATGGTATGATGCTTCAACTGGCGGAAGTATAGTAGCCGATCCATCTTTAAATACAACAGGTACAGCAACTTATTACGCCGAAAGTCGTGATAATGTAACGAATTGTTTAAGTAGTACTAGAACGGCAGTTGTTTTAACTATTGAAGCTGCTCCAACAGCTCCAACTAGTGGCGGTGATCAGGTAGCATGTGAGCAAAATCCTATTCAGACATTGACTGCAACAGCGACTGCTATTGCAGGTTCAAATGTAGTTTGGTATGATGCTGCAACTGGCGGGAATATTGTTGCAAGTCCTACGCTTAATACAGTGGGTACAACCATCTATTTTGCACAAAGTGAAAATACTACAACATCTTGTACTAGTTTGTCTAGAACAGCAGTTTCCTTAACTATTGAGGCAGCACCGACTGCTCCAGTTAGTGGAGGAGATATAACGGAATGTGAAACTTCTCCAATCCAAACTTTAACGGCAACAGCATCTGCTCCTGCAGGTTCAAGCGTAGTTTGGTACGATGCCGCTACGGGAGGAAATGTAGTTGCTAGTCCGATTTTAAATACTGTAGGTTCGGCAACCTACTATGCGGAAAGTGAAAATAATACAAGCTCTTGTACAAGTCTTGCAAGAACACAGGTAAACTTGACGATTCAAGATACTCCGGATATTACAATCGCTACGGCAGCGACATGTGCTCCAGATTTATTGACCTATTCAGTTTCTGTAGATGTTAGCGAAGGTACAGTAACTTCTAGCGAAGGTACTGTAGTTGACAACGGCGGAAATAATTGGACGATATCAGATATTACATCAGGAAATAATATAACATTGACCGTTACGGCACCAAATACATGTACACAAACTATGTCGGTTACGGCACCTGATTGTGCTTGCCCTGTAGTTGATGCGCCAATAAGTGGTGGCAATCAAACGGAATGTGAAGAAAATCCTATTCAGACATTGACCGCTACGGCAACACCTCCCGCAGATGCAACTATAGTATGGTATGATGCGGCAACTGGAGGAAATATAGTTGCTGACCCATCTCTGAATACGGTAGGCATGGTATCTTATTTTGCCGAAAGTGTGCAGAATGTGACCAACTGTTTAAGTAGTACAAGAACTGAAGTGGTCTTAACCATTCAAGCAACTCCGCCTGCACCAATTAGCGGAGGTGACCAAACGGAATGTGAACAGAGTCCGATGCAAACACTTACGGCAACTGCAACTGCGCCATCTGGTTATAGTATTGTTTGGTACGATGCTGCAACTGGCGGAAGTGTAGTCGCTAGTCCGATTTTAAATGCTGTAGGTTCAGTAACTTATTATGCTGAAAAAGTAGATGATGCTAGTTCTTGTACAAGTTTTACTAGAACGCCTGTTAGCTTAACGATAAATGCTTTGCCAAATGTAATAGCTAATGCATCGATTACTACTATAAATGCTGGTGAACCAGTTACCTTAAGCGGGTCTGGTGCTACATCATACGTTTGGGATAATAGTGTTACCGATGGAGATACTGTTTATCCTTTAGTAACTACAACATACACGGTTATCGGTACAGATGGCAATACTTGTGAAAATACTGATAGTGTAACTATAACTGTGAATGCTACTTCAGATATTGAAATAGTGCATTCGGTAGATGTTACAAATCCTAATGTGGGCGATACTGTTACGTTTACCTTAACTGCGACCAACAACGGACCTAGTGATGATACGGGCGGAACTGTAATTAACGATTTGCTTCCCGCAGGATATACTTATGTTGGCGATACAGGTAGTGCTGCTAATGGTATCTATGATTCTGCAACTGGAAACTGGACTTTACCTAGTTTGTCTAACGGTGCAAGTGTATCGGTAGAAATAGCGGTTACAGTGAATGCCCCTACGGGTGCGACAAACGAATATCTGAATATTGCACAAGTAACTTCGGCAACAAATTACGATTCTGATTCTGTACCTAATAATGATGACGGAGATCAAAGTGAAGATGATGAAGCATCGGCATCTATTGTGCCTCAGGTGGCAGATTTAGAAGTGACAAATACAATTTCACAACCAAGTGCAAATCCTGGTGATGCATTGATAATTATTGTTGATGTTCTTAATAATGGTCCTGATGATGTAACCAATGTCAGTATAGAAAATGTTGTTCCGGTAGGCTTTACGGTTACAGGAATAAACGACGGTGGTACGCAAAGCGGAAACAATATTACTTGGTCCGGATTAACGATTGCAAATGGAACAACCGCTACAATGACCTTTAATGTTGATGTAAACAATCCTGTAAATACTACTGATGAATACTTAAATACGGTACAGGTTATTGCAGTGGATCAGTTTGATAATGATTCTACTCCTAATAATGATGATGGTGATCAAAGTGAAGATGATGAGGATAATGTGGAGTTAAGATTACAATCAACAGATTTAGAAATTATAAATACTGTTACACCAGGTACAGGTAACCCAGGTGATGTGTTAACGTTTACTGTTGAGGTTGTCAATAATGGAACCGATGATGCCACGAATGTTGAGGTATCTAATATGATACCTTCCGGATTTACAGTGGTAAATGTAAATGACGGCGGAGTGCAAACGGGTAATGAAATTTTATGGACAGTGTTGAATGTTCCTAACGGTACAACTACCACATTAACATTTGAAGCTTCTATTAATGTACCAACAAATACCGCAGATGAATATTTAAATACGGTTCAAATTGTAAATGTAGATCAGTTAGATCCAGATTCTACACCGAATAATGATGATGGTGATCAAAGTGAAGATGATGAAGATAATGCTGAAATCGTTTTAATTCCGGCAGATTTAAGTTTGGATAAAGCATTAAGTTCAGCATCTAATCCTGCTCCGAATTCTGGAGATACGGTGACTTTTGAATTGACCTTAACAAATGACGGACCTGGTATTGCTACAAATGTGAGTATTGAAGATACTTTACCTAGTGGTTATACTTTGGGTACAGTAAATAACGGTGGTAGCGTTTCTGGAAATGTGATTACATGGAATTTTGCAAACGTGCCTGTAGGTATACAAGTGGTGAGCTATGAGGTGACTTTAAACACACCTAACAATGTTGTAGATGAGTATACCAATATCGCACAAGTAATTTCATCTGATCAATTTGATCCGAACTCAACTCCTAATAATGATGACGGAGATCAAAGTGAAGATGATGAGGTTAGCCATATGATAAATGCGCCAACGGTAGATCTAGAAATAATGAAGTCCGTAGATAAAGAAGAAACTTTCTTTGAAGATACAGTGGTATTTACAGTAACTGTTATGAATAACAGTACTTACGCAGCTACCAATATCGGAGTAGAAGATGTGCTTCCGTCAGGTTATGAGTTTATTGCTGCGACAGCTACCGATGGTGACTATAGTGAAACAACTTCCACTTGGGATATTCCTAGTATAGCAATTGGTGCAACAGCATCTTTAGAAATGACGGTTAACGTAACAGATGTTGATGATTATACCAATGTAGCAGAGTTAATTTATGTGGATCAAGTAGATCTTAATATAGATAACGATAGGGCAGAAGCAACACCATTAGTCACTCAGGCAAAATGCTTTACCGTTTTCAACAAGTTTACACCGAATAACGATGGTTTTAATGACGTGTTTTTTATAGAGTGTATTGAGAATTACCCGAATAACAATGTAAAAGTGTTTAATAGATGGGGTAACCAAGTATTTGAAATGGATAACTATGATAATACATGGGATGGCACCTCTATGGGTAGAGCAACGGTTAGTGCATCAGAAAAACTACCTGTAGGTACATATTTCTATCTAATCGATTTCGGTGATGGTTCAGAGCCAAAAACAGGTTGGTTATACATAACAAGATAAAATTTTAAAATAGGTATGAAGCTTAGCTTATACATAACGATAATAATAGTAGTTCTAATTGGTACTGCAGAAGGATTCGCTCAACAGGATCCGCAGTATACCCATTATAACTATAATACAATGACCGTTAATTCGGCATATACTGGGTCTAGAGGTAATCTAGCTATAATTTCATTATATCGAAATCAATGGGTAGGTGTCGAAGGTGCTCCAAAAACACTGACCTTCGGTATAGATTCCCCAATTGGTAAATATGATGGTGTCGGACTATCAATCGTACAGGATGAAATCGGACCATCATCTGAAACCTATATAGATGGTAATTATGCTCATCAACTAGTTGTAAACAGAAAGGGAGATAAACTTGCTTTCGGTTTAAAAGCCGGTGTTCGATTTTTAAGTATAGATTGGAGTAAAGGATTGTATAGAGATGAGGGTGATGTATTTTTAAACGAAAATGTAAACGGAAAGCTGTTACCGTCTATTGGTGCAGGGGCTTTTTATTACACTAGAAATGCTTATATAGGGCTATCTACGCCAAATATTTTAACAAACACGCATTATGATGAAATACAAGAAGCAGAGTCTGTAGAGCGTATTCATATATTCTTAATAGGTGGTTACGTATTTGATTTAAATCCTTTTTTGAAGTTCAAACCTTCATTTTTTGTAAAACATGTTGTAGGTGCACCACTTTCTGCAGATGTATCGGCAAACTTCTTAATGAACGAAAAATTAACCCTTGGTGTAAACTATAGATGGGATGATAGTGTAAGTGCACTTTTTGGATTGCAAATTACACCACAGTTAAATATGGGTTATGCCTATGATTTTTCTACCACCCAATTAACGGCATATAATTCTGGTACGCACGAAATCTTTTTAAGATTCATGCTGAAATCTAGTAATAGAATAATTAAGTCACCAAGATTCTTTTAAACTATACAGTGTAAATTAAGAAAAGCTCTCAAGAAATTGAGAGCTTTTTGTGTTTAGTGTCTAGCCTTTGGCGAGACAGGTATTCTAAGCTATTTTTTAAAGTTCGTTTTTTGACTAAAAAGCCAAATTAAATACTGCCGATTTTGTCTTTTTCAATATTTCTCTTTTATAAGAGCTTCTTTTTTTGAATCTAATTTTTCTGCATATACCAGTTTCCATGGTCCTTTGTTTTTGGTGTATGTTGTTTTGCCTTGATTATGTTGTTCCAGTCGCATTATATAATCTGTAGAATACCCTTTGTAATAGACGTCATGTGAAGAAGAATAAATAATGTATACGTAGTGATTAATCATAAAACAAGAAAAACTCTATAAACGAAAAAAGCTCTCAATTTCTTGAGAGCTTTTAGCGGTCTGGCTCTCGGCTGAGCCGAGACAGGCAGTTACTCGAACCCGCGACCCTCTCGGCTGAGCCGAGACATGTATTCTAAGCTATTTTATATAATTCGCTTTTTCACTAAAAAGCCAAAGTAAATACTGCCGATGTTGCCTTTTTAGCATTTTCTCTTTTATGAGCGCTTCTTTTTTTGAATCTAATTTTTCTGCATAGACCAGTTTCCATGGTCCTTTGTTTTTGGTGTATGTTGTTTTGCCTTGATTATGTTGTTCTAATCTTAGTATATAATCTGTAGAATATCCTTTGTAATAGACATCGTGTGAAGAAGAATAAATAATGTATACGTAGTGATAAGTCATAAAACAGGAAAAACTCTATAAATGAAAAAAGCTCTCAATTTCTTGAGAGCTTTTAGCGGTCTGGCTCTCGGCTGAGCCGATACAGGCAGTTACTCGAACCCGCGACCCTCTCGGCTGAGCCGAGACAGGTATTCTATGTTATTTTATAAGGTTCGAGTTTTGATTGAAAAGCCAAAGTAGATACTGTCGATGTTGTCTTTTCAACATTTTCTCTTTTATTAGAGCTTCTTTTTTAGAGGCTAGTTTTTCTGCATATACCAATTTCCATGGTCCTTTGTTTTTAGTGTATGTTGTTTTGCCTTGATTATGTTGTTCCAATCTCAGTATATAATCTGTAGAATACCCTTTGTAATAGACATCGTGCGAAGTAGAATAAATAATGTATACGTAGTGATAAGTCATAAAACAGAAAAAAGTTTATAAACGAAAAAAGCTCTCAATTTCTTGAGAGCTTTTAGCGGTCTGGACGGGACTCGAACCCGCGACCCCCTGCGTGACAGGCAGGTATTCTAACCAACTGAACTACCAGACCGTGGCGTTTAGCGAGTGCAAATATATGTAGTTATTTGTATTGCGCAAACATTTTTTTTACTTTTTTTTCAATCTAGAGAAATTTATTTCTTTCTACGAGAAAAGTATTGAGCACCGTTGAGAAATCTCGGTGTATATCGATGTCCACATATTTAATTTTATACTGGGCGCATTTCATTTTTATGTCAGATAAATAAGCGGTAATACGTTCATTATAAGCTTCTTTAATATTGTCTGCATATAAGTCTAAATGTTCGCCGGTTTCTACATCGACAAATCTCTTCGGTGTATTTTCAAAATTGAAGAATAATTCACGCTGTTTATCCATCGGGTGAAAAAGTACGACATCATGCTTATTATATTTCAAATGACGGAGCGCTTCGAACAATTCATCATCATTTTTTTCGGTTTGAAACATATCTGTAAATAGAAAAATGAGACTTCTGCGCTTAATATTTTCTGCGATTTGATGTAAATAGGTATAAGTATTTGTCTCTTTTGGCGGATTTTTAGCCATACCAACCGCGCTTAATTGAGCTAATAACATTTGAAAATGACGCTCGCTTCCTTTTTCTGGTGCGTAATAATTATAACTATCAGAATAAATACTCAACCCAACGGCATCACGCTGCCTTTTAAGCACGTTCATTAACGCAGCAATTGCTAAGACGCTAAATCCTATTTTGTTTAAAGAATCGATGCTTAAATTATCTACCTGCGGATAATACATAGATGCAGAATTATCTAAGATCATGTGACACCTTAAATTCGTCTCTTCTTCATATCGTTTCGTATAGAGCTTATCCGTCTTTGCAAAAAGCTTCCAGTCTATATGTTTGGTGCTTTCGCCATTGTTGTAGATTTTGTGTTCGGCAAACTCCGCAGAGAACCCATGAAACGGACTCCTGTGTATTCCGCTAATAAAACCTTCTACCACTTGGTTAGCGAGAAGCTCTAGGTTAGAGAATAAAGATGATTTATTTAATTCTGATTGTAGATTCACACTTCTAAAGATACTAAAGACGGTTAAACTTTATGGATGCGAGGAATTAAAATTATCCCAAATAAAAAATCCTGCTAAAAGCAGGATTTTTTAAATTTTATATTCCCCCTTTGGGGGTTAGGGGGCTTTTACAAAGCTGCGTCAATAGCATCTGTATAAACTTTCTTAGGTGATACACCTACTTGTCTGCTTACAATTTCACCGCCTTTAAAAACTAATACAGTAGGTATATTACGTACCCCGTACTTGGCTGCGAATTCTTGATTTGCATCAACATCAACTTTACCAACAACAGCTTTGCCGTCATATTCAGTACTAACTTCGTCGATGATAGGACCTACCATACGACAAGGACCGCACCATGCTGCCCAAAAATCTACTACTACTGGTTTATCGCTTTTTAAAACTACCTCGTCAAAAGTAGCATCTGTTATTTCTAATGCCATCTTAATATCTTTTATTGATTATGCAAATTTAGTCAATTATTCTTCTGTTTCCTTACAGGCTAACAATTCGTTTTGCCTATTCAGGTATCAAGCTAATTTATCAATTTATATAGTTCATTTCTTACATTGTAACGCTAAATAAAAGTTAAGCTTAACTACCGTCTAATGCAAAAACTACTTTTTCACTCGTTATAAATGATGTAAACTGCTTTAATTCAGTTTAAAGTGAACGTCTTGTTTTTCTAAAAGTTGTAATAACTCGGTCGAAATATTTACTTTTTGTTTTCTACTATTTAAAGTTACCTTAATTTTTTCTTGCATTTCATAAACGATAAAGTTGACATTGTGCTCTCCTTTATGATTGGTAAAGGTGTCTTTTAATGTGCGCACATTCTCTTCTTTTAGATTTGCAATGTTCAATTTTATGGTAAGTTTTTTGGCATATGTTTCCATAACTTCTTGTAATAGCATGAAGCTATTGAACTGCACTCTCGGGTCTCCTTTTTTACCGGTATCCTTATTCATCCATCCGTCACGAACAAATAATTTCACGTAGGCAAAGGAATTGATCATTAAGAAATGTCTGAATTTTAAATACTCCTCACCAAAAATCCGGAATTCATAAGAGTCCGTATAATCTTCCATGGTAAATGCTGCCCATCCTTTTCCGTTTTTAGAAACTCTATGCTGCACATCTGTAATTACAGCGGCAAACGTAAGTTCTCTGTTTACGTAGGAAGGTAAATCATGCACACAAGCTATATTGGCATTACAAAATGCCTTTACTTCGGTTTTGAAATCATCTAACGGGTGACCAGAAATGTAAATACCTACTACTTCTTTCTCGCGACGTAGTTTTTCCATAGTGCCCCATTCTTCACAAGGTGGTACCTCAGGTTCTGGTATTTGTACTTCGCTGGCATCGCCAAATAGACTTACCTGGCTAGAATTCTCGCTTTCTTGAAATTTAGCACCATACTTAATAGTCTTCTCTAAAAAGGTGACTCCGTCTCCTTCATTATGAAAATACTGTGCTCTATGCGTATCACCGAAAGAATCAAAGCCACCGGCAACTGCTAAACTTTCAAATGCTTTTTTATTGGCGGCACGAAGGTCTATACGTTTCGCAAAATCAAAAACCGATTTATATTCTCCTTCTTCTTTTCTGTTTTCGACTATGGTTTCAACAGCACCACGACCAACACCTTTTACGGCACCCATTCCGAAACGGACAGCACCAGCATCGTTCACGGCAAATTTGTAATACGATTCATTTACATCTGGTCCCAATACCTCTAAGCCCATTCGCTTACATTCTTCCATGAAGAAGGTAACCTGTTTAATATCATTCATATTATTACTCAATACCGCAGCCATATATTCGGCAGGGTAGTGGGCTTTACAATATGCGGTTTGGTATGCAATCCAAGCGTAGCAGGTAGAGTGAGATTTGTTAAAGGCGTAGGCTGCGAATGCTTCCCAATCTTTCCAAATTTTCTCCAGTTTATCAACGGCATGTCCTTTAGCTGAAGCTTGTTCAATGAACTTAGGCTTCATCTTATCTAATACATGCTTTTGTTTTTTACCCATCGCCTTACGCAAGACATCGGCTTCACCTTTTGTAAAGTCCGCCAACTTTTGCGATAACAGCATCACTTGCTCTTGGTATACTGTAATACCATAAGTTTCTGCTAGGTATTCTTCGTTAGCATCAAGGTCATATACAATTTCTTCGGTACCATGTTTACGGGCAATGAAACTTGGTATATATTCCATCGGACCAGGACGATACAAGGCGTTCATGGCAATTAAATCTGCAAAAACGGTGGGTTTTAACGCCCTCATGTGTTTCTGCATTCCGGGAGATTCATATTGGAACACCCCAACTGTTTCCCCTCTTTGGAAGAGTTCGTATGTTTTTATATCATCTAGCGGAAAATTCTCTGGGTCTAATTCAACACCGTGTTTCGCTTTCACGATTTTAACGGTATCCTTAATTAAGGTCAGTGTTTTTAATCCCAAGAAATCCATCTTCAACAATCCTGCATCTTCCACAACCGAGTTATCGAACTGAGTACAGTACATCTCAGAATCTTTGGCAAGTGCTACGGGTACGAATTTGGTAATATCATCGGGAGTAATAATAACCCCACAGGCATGAATACCGGTATTACGTACAGATCCTTCTAGAATATAAGCTTGGTTTAAGGTTTCTGCTTCGAGACCATCGCCCTCAGAAATTGCTAAAAGCTCATTTATTTTTTCTAAATCTTCTGACCTAAATTTTGATTTTAATATCTTTTCATCGACCCCAATAATCTTTTTTAGCTTAGACATATCGGGTATCAACTTCGCCATGCGATCGGAATCTTGCAAAGGCAAATCTAAAGCACGAGCCGTGTCTCTAATGGCGGACTTGGCAGCCATGGTACCATAAGTGATAATCTGTGCTACTTGATTTGAACCGTATTTGTTGATCACATAGTCCATTACACGACCACGCCCTTCATCATCAAAGTCAATATCAATATCGGGCATACTTACACGATCCGGATTTAAGAAACGCTCAAAAAGTAAGTCGTACTTAATAGGGTCTAAATTCGTGATCCATAAACAGTAGGCAACGGCAGATCCCGCAGCAGATCCACGACCGGGACCTACGGAAACATCCATAGCTCTTGCTGCTCTAATAAAATCTTCCACAATTAAGAAGTAACCTGGGTAACCAGTTTTCTCAATTACTTTAAGCTCAAAGTCTAGTCGCTCATCAATAGATGGTGTTATTTCGCCATATCTTTTCTTGGCGCCTTCATAGGTGATATGACGTAGAAATTTATTCTCACCACGTTTACCGTTATCTAGTTTATCTTCTTTAAACTGAAATTCTTCTGGAATATCGAAAGCAGGTAACAATACATCACGAGCTAATGTAAAGGTGTCTACTTTGTCTACAATTTCTTGAATATTGATGATAGCTTCAGGAATATCCTTAAAAAGCTCTTTCATCTCATCAGATGATTTAAAGTAGTATTCTTGGTTCGGTAGTCCGTAGCGATAGCCGCGACCACGACCTATTGGTGTAGCTTGCTTTTCGCCATCTTTTACACATAAAAGGATATCATGTGCATGTGCATTTTCTTTCTCTGCGTAATAAGTGTTGTTGGTGGCTACTAGTTTTACATTGTGCTTTTTTGCAAACTGAATTAATACTTGGTTTACACGATCTTCATCTTCTTGACCGTGGCGCATGATCTCAATGTATAAGTCATCGCCAAAAGTCTCTTTCCACCAAATCAACGCCTCTTCTGCTTGATTTTCACCAACGTTCAATACTTTGCTCGGTACCTCACCATATAAGTTACCTGTCAATACCATGACATCTTCTTTGTACTGCTCAATAACTTTCTTATCGATACGAGGTACATAATACTTACCCGAAACGAATGCTATAGAAGACATTTTTGCAAGGTTCAAATACCCTTGTTTGGTCTTGGCAAGCATTACTATCTGATACCCGTTGTCTTTTTGCGATTTGTTGGTGTGATCTTCACAGACTTGAAATTCGCAACCTATAATAGGTGTTATTTCTTGTTCAGGTTCCGGTAGTTCAGTTAAAGGTTCTTGCCCTTCTTCTAAAGTGCCGTTTTGTGTAGCTTCGAATAGTTTTTGGTTTGCTTCATTTCTAGATACTACACCTTTGTTATGGTTTAGTACTCCGTTTACGAAATGGAAAGCACCCATCATATTCGCATGATCCGTCATGGCAACTGCTGGCATTTTAGCTTTTGCGGCAGCAGCAACTAAAGCAGGTACACTTATAGTTGATTGAAGGATGGAAAACTGGGTGTGATTATGTAAATGTGAAAAATTTGCGTTTTCTAATGTCGCTAAATTCTCTTCTATTTCTTCTTGAGAAACTCCGCCAGTATCTTTGGCCCAAAGTGCATCGGCTATTTTCTTCGATGCCTTTTTTAGGTTAATATGTTTAAGACCGATAAGTTCAATTTCTTTCGGATTCGCCTCAGAGAAATTCTTAAAATAATCTGGCTGAACATCTAACTGTTCTTTTGTATACTGTTGCTTACGAATAAGCTCTAGAAAACAACGGGTAGTTGCTTCAACATCGGCAGTTGCATTATGCGCTTCGCCAAATGGCTCACCAAATAAATATTGATGCAGTTCTGTTAATGTAGGTAGCTTGAATTTACCACCTCTACCACCAGGAATTTGACAAAGTTTTGCGGTGTGCTCTGTACAAGTATCTAAAATGGGTAATTCTTGTAGCGGATTTTCAACACCTAAACGGTGAAATTCAGCACCCATAATATTTAAATCGAACCCTACATTCTGCCCAACCACAAATTTTGTTTTAGACATGGCAATGTTGAATTTCTCTAACACCTCAGATAGAGAAATACCTTTTTGCTCTGCTAGCTCAGTAGAGATGCCGTGAATTTGTTCAGCATCATAGGGAATGTTGAATCCGTCTGGGCGAACCAGATAATCTTCATGCTCAATGCATTTTCCCATTTCGTCATGCAACTGCCAGGCTATCTGAATACAACGCGGCCAGTTGTCAGTGTCGGTAATAGGGGCATTCCATTTTTTTGGAAGACCGGTGGTTTCGGTATCAAAGATGAGGTACATAGCGAATTTTCTGTGTGTTAAAAAGCGGTCAGTTACTTGACCTAAAAAGTGCATATAAAATTACAAAAAAGGAGGTGTTTGAAAAAGTAGAATTGCAAAGAGTTATTAACGGGTGAATTTATAGGCATATATTAGTGTATACTTTATTAGATTCTATTTTTTGTAAAAAAGGGGTGAGTAGCTTTAGTTGTTAGTATTCGCTGAGGTTTTGAGAGTGTTTCTTTATTTTTGCATCGGAATTGAAATGAAATCTTTTTATGGTTATTTAAATAACTATTATTCATGATTGTCATTTCGGTATTTTAAATTATATTTGCAGCCGCTTTCAGATTAGCTTTGCTCACTGAGTGCGAAAGAGTTAAAAAACTAGAATTAATAATCAAGGGTCGGGCACCCTACAAATTAATGTGATATGCCAGTAAAAATTAGATTACAAAGACACGGTAAAAAAGGAAAACCATTCTATTGGGTAGTTGCTGCAGATGCAAGAGCTAAAAGAGATGGTAAATTCTTAGAGAAATTAGGTATCTACAATCCTAATACAAACCCTGCAACAATCGAACTTAATATCGATAATACAGTACAGTGGTTGCAAAATGGTGCACAACCTACAGATACAGCTAAAGCTATTCTTTCTTATAGAGGTGTTCTTTTAAAGCATCACTTATTAGGTGGTGTTCGTAAAGGTGCATTAACTGAAGAGCAAGCTGAAGAAAAATTCAATGCTTGGGTTGTTGAAAAAGAAGCTTCTATTGCTAACAAAGTTGGTGGTTTAGATAAAGTAAAAGCTGATGAAAGAGCTGCTGCTTTGAAATTAGAAAAAGAAGTAAACGATAAGCGTGCTGCTGATGCTGCCGCTGCTGCTTTACCAGAAGTTGCTGAAGGTGAAAACGCTGAAGCTGAGGTAGAAGCTGTTGAAGCTGCTGGCGAGCCAGAGCAAGTTGTTGAAACTCCAGAAGCTCCGGCTGCTGAAGAAGATAAAGCTTAATTTTTAAGAAACGATGCGAAAGGAAGAATGTTTCTACCTAGGTAATATCGTTTCAAAATATAGTTTCAAAGGTGAGGTGCTAGTAAAACTAGATACCGATGACCCCGAGATATACGAAAACATGGAATCAGTATTCGTTTCTTTAGGAAACAATCTGGTTCCATTTTTTATTAAAAAATGCCGACTTCATAAATCGAACTTACTACGTATAGATTTTGAAGAAGTGAAATCAGAATCTGATGCTGATCGCATTATGAAATCTGGACTCTATTTACCCCTTACCATGTTACCCAAACTTACGGGTACCAAGTTTTATTATCACGAAGTTATTGGCTTTACAATGATTGATGCTGTTCATGGTGATATTGGTATTGTACAAAGTGTAAACGATACTACTGCTCAAGCTTTGTTCGAAGTTGAAAAAGAAGATTTCCAATTGCTTATACCTGTAAGTGATGATATCATTACCAAAATAGATCGCGAGAATAAAAGTATTTTCGTGAAGACCCCAGAGGGCCTTGTAGATTTATACCTTTCGTAAATTACCTGCTATATTCATTGTTAATTTAATAGGTACAACCTTTATATTTTATCATTATGATAAATTTTGTTTTCATTTTTATGAATTCTAGTAGTATCTAGCTTCTTTACTTCGTTATTGGTCGAATTTTAACTGTTATTATATGGTAAAGTTTGTAAGTTCAATGCAGTTATTAAAAACCTGCACCAATGACCAAGAACTCCATCAGTAACTCACTCGGTTTTATCACTATAGCACTTGCTTGCTGTGTATTGTTGAGTTGTTCGTCTAAATCTGAAAAAACAATCGCATTAAACGATAGTGCCGGTCTAAACAGTGTTCCCGAAAAAATCGATTTTACGTTTCATGTAAAACCAATATTATCTGACCGTTGTTTTATATGTCACGGTCCAGATAAAGACGCTGTTGAAGGAGACTTTTCGCTTCATTCTCCCGAAGAAGCTTATCGAGCTTTAGGGGATCTTAAAGATCACTTTGCTATAGTGCCAGGCGATGTTTCTAAAAGTGGATTAATTGAACGAATTAATTCAGATGACTCGAATCTCATAATGCCTCCGCCAGAATCTAATTTGGTATTAGAAGATTTTGAAAAGAAGATTCTAGAAAAATGGATAGAGCAAGGCGCGGAATATAAAACACATTGGGCATTTATTCCACCAGCACCACAAGAAGTGCCGGAAAATGATATGGAATGGGGGAATAATGAAATTGATGCTTTCGTTTTAAATAAGTTGACCGAAAAGAATATGACCCCTAGTGATCGGGCGAGTAGCGAGAAATTGTTGCGTAGAATTACATTCGATTTAACTGGACTTCCACCAACTTTAAATCAATTAGAGAGATTTGCTGCTGATCCTTCTCAAAAGAGGTATGAAGGAATTATAGATTCATTATTGTTATCTGTAGACTATGCAGAAAACATGGCAGCAGAATGGATGGATATTGCGCGGTATGCCGATACGCATGGGTATCAAGATGATTTTGAGCGTACCATGTGGCCTTGGCGAGATTGGGTAATTCATGCGTTCAAAGAAAATATGCCGTATGACCAATTTGTCACTTATCAACTAGCGGGAGATTTATTGCCAAATGCGAATTTAGAACAAATATTAGCTACCGGTTTTAACAGAAATCATAAAATTACAGCTGAAGGCGGAGTGATTCCGGAAGAATATCGGGTTGAATATGTTGAAGATAGAAATACTACATTGGGTACAGCATTTTTGGGGCTTACCCTTGAATGCGCGCGTTGTCATGATCACAAATATGACCCTATCAGTCAAAAAGAACATTTTCAATTCTATAGCTTCTTTAACAATATTCCTGAGAAAGGGTTGTTGGCAAACGCTGCAGAATTACCAGAACCATATATAAAAGTTACTTCGAAAGAAGTTGATGACATCCTCGGCTTCATTAATCTTGAAAGTAGTGATATGAAAGAGGTGCCAGTAATGGTGATGAAAGAAATGGACCAGCCGAGGTCTACCTTTATATTGAAAAGAGGTATTTATGATCAATATGGTGATGAAGTTTTTCCTGATACTCCTTCGTCTATTCTTCCCTTTGATGATTATCCGAAGAATAGATTAGGATTGGCACAATGGCTTTTTGAAGATAAACATCCACTTACGGCAAGGGTTGCAGTCAATAGGTTGTGGCAGCGAATGTTCGGTAGTGGTATTGTGGCATCTTCGTTTGATTTTGGTAATCAAGGGTCGTTACCTACACACCCAGAGTTGTTAGATTTTTTAGCTATTAAATACAAAAATGAAGGTTGGAATACGAGAGAGATGCTAAAATACATAGCCATGTCTGAAGCGTATCAACAAGAGACAAAATCAACAAAAGAGAAATTAGAACAAGATCCGGAGAATAAGTATTTGGCACGTGCATCGCGATTACGTTTATCATCTGAAGCGATTCGTGATCAAGCTTTAGCATTTAGCGGATTGTTGAATAAAGAAGTTGGTGGACCAAGTGTAAAGCCCTATCAGCCTGAAGGTATTTGGGAAGAAACCACCGGTGGTGGTGGTGGAAGTACCGCATCATATACTTTAAGTGAAGGTAAAGATGTCTATAGAAAAAGTATTTATACATTCTGGAAACGTACCGTTCCACCACCAAGTATGATGACTTTTGACAGTAGCTCTAGAGATTATTGTTCTGTAAAAAGACAAGAAACTAACACTCCGCTACAGGCTTTGGTATTACTTAATGATCCTCAAATAGTAGAAGCGGCAAGAGTGGCAGCGGTAGGTGAAATGACTGCGCACCCCAATTCTGAAAATGAGCAGATAAAGACCTTATTCTATAAAGCAACCTCGCGATTACCAAATGAAGTTGAGGAGCAGTCGCTAGTTGATTACTATACCGAAATGTTGGGTAAAGTAGAGAGCGGCGAAATCTCGGTAAGTGAATATTTAAGTATCGGTAGAAGTGAAGTGCCTGCAGAACTGAATAAAGAGAAACTGGCGGCAATGACTTTAACGGCACACACAATTTTAAATTTAGACGAAACTATAAATAGAGGCTAATTATGAGCGAGAAGAAAATAGTTGAGGAACGTTCTCTAATTTTAAACAGACGATCTTTTTTAGGAAAGGCAGCAATGGGAGTCGGTGGAATAGGCTTAGCATCATTAATTGGTAATAATCTATTTAGAAAAGGAGAAAACGGATTGTATACTGCCGATAGCGGACCAGCTGGAGTAAAAGGAGTATTAGATTCTTTGCATCATCCATCGAAAATAAAAAGAGTTATTTATCTTTTTCAAAGTGGTGGACCATCGCAATTAGAATTGTTCGATTATAAACCTCTTTTAAATCAGCGTAGAGGTGAAGATTTACCAGAGTCTATTCGAAACGGGCAACGTTTAACGGGTATGACTTCCGGTCAAGATAAATTCCCGCTTGTAGGTTCTAATTTCGGATTTCAAAGGCATGGTAAAAACGGCACGTATATTAGTGACCTTTTGCCTTATACTGCTAAAGTTGTAGATGATATTTGTATAGTAAAATCGATGTATACCGAAGCGATAAATCATGATCCCGCAGTTACTTTCTTTCAGACAGGTTCTCAACAACCGGGTAGACCAAGTATTGGTTCATGGTTAAGTTATGGTCTTGGTAGTGAGAATGAAAACTTGCCGGCATTCACGGTTTTATTATCAAGAGGTTCGGGTAGACCAAACGGACAGCCATTATACACCAGACTTTGGGGTAACGGATTCTTACATTCCCTTCACCAAGGTGTGCAGTTTAGAGCGGCAAAAGATCCTGTTTTATATTTAAATGACCCAAAGGGGACTACGGCAGATGTCAAAAGGTCTATGCTAGATAAATTGGCTGAACTGAACGATCAGCATTATCAAGAATCTAATGACCCAGAAATACAAAGTAGAATTGCTCAATACGAAATGGCATATAGAATGCAGACTTCGGTACCAGATGTAATGAATACCGAAGGTGAGCCAGATTATATTTATAAAATGTACGGGTCAGATGCCAAGATTCCGGGTACGTTTGCGGCAAATTGTTTGTTAGCTAGACGTTTAGCAGAAAAGGATGTCCGCTTTATTCAATTGTACCATATGGGTTGGGATCAACACGATAATTTACCCGGTGCTATTCAAAAACAAGCAAAAGATGTAGATCAAGCTTCGGCAGCTTTGGTTGCCGATTTAAAACAACGCGGTATGCTAGAAGATACTTTAGTTGTTTGGGGCGGAGAGTTCGGAAGAACAAACTATTCTCAAGGTTTGCTTACCGATACCACCTACGGTAGAGATCACCACCCGAGATGCTTTACCATGTGGATGGCCGGTGGTGGTATTAAACCTGGTATTGTTTACGGTGAAACTGATGAATTTGGATATAATATCACTGAAAACCCAGTGCACGTGCATGATTTTCAAGCAACGATGCTGCATCAATTAGGTATTGATCACGAGAAATTTACCTATAAATATCAAGGTAGACGTTTTAGATTAACCGATGTAGAAGGCAAAGTAATCAAAGATATTTTATCTTAATGGAGAGAAGAACTTTTATAAAAAATACTGCAGCAGCGTCAGCAGGCTTATTGACCTGCTCTTCTGTGGGTGCAAATTTATTAGCATATAAAGATGCCATTATTGGGCATGGTAGTCATCAGTATAAGATTGATTTAAATTGGGGTGCGCTAAATCCGAATTACTACCCGGTGAACGATTGCCATGAAATGGTACAAGATTCTAAAGGGCGAATTTTATTATTAACGAACCACACCAAAAATAACATCATCGTTTATGACCGTTCAGGCAAGTTATTAGAAACTTGGGGTACTGATTATCCGGGGGCTCACGGGTTGACATTGAATGTTGAAAATGGCGAAGATTTCCTTTATATATCAGATAATACGCGTCATGAAGTTATTAAAACAACTATAGATGGTAGGGTCGTACAGGTTTTTACCTATCCGAAGGAATCAGGAAAATATACCTCTAAAGACCAATACATACCTACCGAAACTACCATTGCCGAAAACGGAGATGTGTATATCGCCGATGGTTATGGTGCACAATATATAATGCGTTACAATGCTAAAGGCGAGTTGTTACAAACTTTTGGTGGTAAAGGAGATGCAGACCACCTTTTTAATAATGCCCACGGAATTTGTATTGATACGAGAGGAGGGAAAAGTCCGGAGCTATTAATAACTGCCAGACAACAGAATAAGTTGAAACGCTTTACTATGGATGGGAAATTTATTGAAAGTATAAATTTGCCGGGAGCATTTATTTGTAGACCTGTAATAAAGGGTGATAACGTGTATTTGGCAACCATTTGGTCTGGCGATGGATCTGATGGCACTGGCTTTATTTCCATTTTAGATAAAGACAATAAATTGATTTCTGCACCAGGTGGATGCACTCCTGTTTATGAGAATAATGTGTTGAAGCCAATGTATCAATCTATCAAAATATTTACGCATCCACATGATGTGTGCGTAGACGATGATGATAATTTATATGTAGCGCAGTGGAACTCAGGAAAAACATATCCTATAAAATTGAATAGAATATGATGAAGCGAACTATTTTTTCTCTTTTTACAATGTTGTTGAGTCAAATAGTAATATCTCAAAATGCAGCAACAGAAATGTTTCAGTTGGCTTCACCGAAAATGATTGTTTCCGCTGTTTTTTTCGATTCATTTACGACACTCGAAATTACCAAAGACTTACCTAATTCGGTTATAAAATATTCGTTGGATGGAAGCGGAGTGAATCAAGACTCTAAAGTTTATAATGAGCCATTAAGAATTGATAAGAGTGTTGTAATAAAGGCTGTCATGTATCATCCTGATTATTTAGAAAGTGACGAGGTGCAATTAGAAGTAGTTAAAATTGCCAAGAAAAGTGCGATTAAATCACTTGTATTGAATCAGCAACCTAGTGAAAAGTATTCTGGCTTGGGAGCTGCAGGGTTAATGGATTTAAAGAAGGGAAGTGCGCAATTTGGCGGAGATAAACAATGGTTGGGTTACCAAACTGATAGTGTTTCGGCTATGCTTCAATTAGAAAGAAATAGTGAGGTGTCACAAGTAGTGCTTAGCGCTTTGACCAATCAATCGAACTGGATTTTCGCTCCCGGTAGAATTGAAGTTTTTTATGATGGAAAATTAATTGGAACTGAAACCTATTCTAAGAGTGAAATAGAAGCTTCAAATGGGGCTACTTTTTTGACTGTGCCTGTAATGAAAGGGACGTACAATACTCTTAATGTGGTAATATACCCACTAAGCGGAATTCCAGAATGGCATCAAGGTAAAGGCACTACGCCGTGGTTGTTTATAGACGAAATTATAATTCAATAGCATGATTCAATTAGGAATACAAATAGGGCACCTACATCCGCTTTTTGTTCATTTGCCCATCGGTATTATTATGATGGCATTTTTGCTTGAAGTATATAGTCGATTTATTGCAAAAAAATCGTTCGATGAAATCATTGAATTTACATTATTGGTAGCAGGTGCTACGGCGATATTGTCATTGGGCACGGGTTGGCTATTGGGTGAAGAAAGTGGGTATGATGTAGATTCTCTTTTTCTGCACCGTTGGATGGCAGTATCTTTTACAGTAACTACAGTTTTACTATATTTCGTAAAACGGAGTAAAATTACCTGGTTGAGTAAATCTTATATTTCGTTGTTTCTTGTTGTTTTAGGCTTAATAAGTTTAACAGGACATTTTGGAGGTAATATGACCCATGGCGAAGATTATTTGTTCTTGGAAGAAAAGGAAGAACTAGTAATTACAAATATTCAAGAAGCGAAGGTATATGCCCAAATAGTACAACCAATTTTTGATGATAAATGCGTGAGCTGCCATAATGCAAACAAAGCAAAAGGTGGTTTGGTAATGAATTCTCCCAATGAGCTATTGAAAGGTGGTGATAATGGCGGATTTTTAGATACGATCGCAGGTCAAGAGCGATCTATGTTTTTAGAGCGTGTGCATTTGCCTTTAGAAAATGAAGACCACATGCCACCGAAAGGGAAGGTTCAATTAACAGATAACGAGAAGATACTGTTGGAATGGTGGCTGGAAAATAAAAATTGTTTTGAATGCAAGGTGAACGAGCTGCCAAGAGAAGGAAAATTAGCTGCAATACTAACTTCTCTTGAGCAAGATACTTCTGCATTGGCTGTTCTAGCCAAAGACGCCGTAGAGATACCAAAAGAGTGGTTGCAAAATATTAGGGGTGCGGGTATACCAGTACAGACTCTATCTGGAAAAAATCATTTATTGGCGGTGAATATGTCGAGTATGGATTCTATTACGGAAGACATGTTAGAGGCTCTAGAGGAATACGCTCCTAATATTGTAGAAATGGATTTCGGATTTAGCAATTTCAGCGATGAGTTAATGTCGCAATTAAAACCTTTTAAAAATTTACTGAAATTGAAGCTACAGCATACTAATGTAACTGATGCTATTGCCGATGATTTGTCTGATTTTGAACTATTAGAATCACTGAATCTTTATGGTACAGCAGTGACCGACAAGTTAGTTCTTGAACTTAAAAAGAATAAAAAACTTCAGAGTATTTATTTATGGAATACAAGTGTTTCTACAGATGGTTTAACGCAACTTCAAACAAATAACCCTGGGTTAACCATACAGCAAATTGGGGCAGATGTCTTTGAAGCAACTATTTTAGACCCACCTACGATAATAAGTGATGTTAGTTTTTTTAGTGATCATCTCACTATTTCAATTGAAAGCCTTTTTGAGGGCACCGAAATATACTATACCATTGATGGCTCTACACCAACAGAAGCTTCTTTGAAATACGATGCTGAAATTACTTTGCAAACCACTGCTAATGTAAAAGCAATTGCTGTAAAAAAGGAGTGGAAGCCAAGTGTGATAGCCGAGCGTACGTTCATTAAGAATAACATCGCTTATAATAATGTCAATTTACTGACCATACCAAATGAGAAATATGCTGGTCAAAAAGGTAAAACTTTAATCGATCAAAAACGGGGTTCTACTAACTTTGTTGATGGCAATTGGCTAGGTTTTGAAGGTAAGCACCTCAATGCAATTGTTGAGTTAAAGGAACAGAATAAAATATCAAAAGTATCAATTGGTGCTTTATCGGCACCCGCAAGTTGGATATTCTATCCTAAGACATTAGTAGTGTCAGCCTCTAAAGACGGAGTGAATTATAAAGAAATTGGAAGAAAAGAATTGGGTGAAGAAGAACCGAATGCAGAGGTGAAGCTTACTTTTTTCGATTTAGAGGTTGCACCTACTAACGCTAAATATGTAAAATTACAAATACAGAGTCCGTTGAAAAACCCAGCTTGGCATACAGATCCAGGTGGTAAAAGCTGGATTTTCATTGATGAAGTAGTGCTTAATTAATCGCCTTTGCAAATATTTTTTTATTGTTAATTCAGATAGCTAAAAAAACCATATGACTTCTAAATTGAACTACTTGCTGTTGTTATCTTGTTTGATAGGTCAATATATCATTGGTCAAGAAATTGAAGTCAAAGAAGAAGTTTCTCCGAATATTATATTAATTTTTACTGATGACCAGGGTTATAATGATGTTGGTGTTTTTGGAGCCGATGATATTGATACTCCCAATCTTGACCAAATGGCTAGAGATGGAGCAATGCTGACTAATTTTTATGCGGCTCAGGCGGTTTGTTCAGCTTCAAGAGCTGCGATACTTACCGGTAGTTATCCTAATCGTATCGGTATTCATAATGCGTTTATGCCTAATAGTAAAAAGGGTTTGAATCCAAAGGAAACTACACTTGCAGAAATGCTAAAAGCTAAAGGCTATGCCACGGCAATTTTTGGTAAATGGCATTTAGGTGATGCAAAGGAGTTTATGCCAAACAAACAAGGTTTCGATGAGTACTTCGGAATTCCGTATTCGAACGATATGTGGCCATTGCATCCACAACAAGGACCTATTTTCGATTTTGGTCCATTGCCGCTATATGAAAATGAAAAGGTGATTGATACACTTACCGATCAAACGAACTTAACGACAGAAATTACCGAACGAAGTGTTGATTTTATTGAACGAAATAAGAACAATCCGTTTTTTCTATATGTACCACATCCACAACCTCATGTGCCTTTGTATGTATCTGATAAATTTAAAGGAAAATCGAATAGGGGACTTTATGGTGATGTTATTATGGAATTAGATTGGTCTGTTGGTGAGATCATAAAGGCAGTTGAAAAGAATGGATTGACGGAAAATACCATTATTATTTTTACTTCGGATAATGGACCTTGGTTGGCTTATGGAAATCATTCTGGTAGTGCATATCCGTTTCGTGAAGGAAAAGGAACCGGATGGGAAGGCGGTCAGCGAGAACCTTTTATTATTAAGTACCCAAAAGAGATTAAAAGCGGGATAACTATTGATGCGCCACTTATGGCAATTGATATTTTACCTTCTTTGGCAGAGGTTACCAATGCAAAACTACCTGATGAAATAATTGACGGTAAAAGTGGTTGGTCTTTATTTACGGGTAAAACAGATGAGAGTCCGCAAGAAGCTTATTTCTTTTACTACAGGGTAAACGAGTTATTCGGTGTACGCTATGGTAAATGGAAATTGTATTTTCCACATCGGTACAGAACCATGAACGGTCAAGAACCTGGTAAAGATGGTTTGCCTGGTGAGTATAAAATGGTGGATTTAGCTGAGATCGAATTATACGATTTAGAATCTGACGAAAGCGAAACAACCAATGTTGCAGCAAGTAACCCTAAGGTGGTCGCTACTATTCAAAAGTTAGTAGATGAAATGCGAGTACGACTGGGTGATTCTTTAAAAGACATGGAGGGACTGGAAACTAGAGCTCCTGGAATTATTGATTAGTTATAATTTTTAAATGAGAATGAAATCACTTCTTGTTTAATTCAAAAAACTGAAGCGCATCATTATTGTTACCTACTAAAATATATTCTTTTTTGCCATTTGATAAAGGTGTTATCTTTTTGGCATCCTTAGCAGCATAAAACCCTATTTCAGAACCGCGTTGAGCGGTAAAAGCACCTTTTCCATTGCCGAGTAAAAGAATACCTGTTCCTGCGTCGTTTCTCGGGGTTTCTATTTCTGAAACATATAGATTGCCTATTCCTAATATATCAAGTGCTCCATCACCGTTAAAATCCCTAATAAGCATATCGTTGAGGTTAGATAGCTGTGCTAAATTTGGTAGGTTGCTGATTTTAAATTGACCGTTTCCGGTATTCTCAATATAAACTGAAGCAAATGTATCTGTGTAGTAGTGAAGTGAGTTCTTCAATTTTTCCTCTCCGTAAACATCTTTCAGCTCCATAGATGCAAACGCATCGTACTTGATAATTTTTTTCTTCAGATCTGGCACTTGTTCCGAAGAACACGAAAACCCTCGTAGCGGGTAATGTTTTTCTTTGTTGTAATACCCCAGAACGATATCGCTGTTGCCGTTGGCATCAAAATCATTATAATAGACATCAAAAGGTTTGTCTGTGCTCGTTTTGTACTTGTAATTAAGACCTAGATTACCTGCGATGTAATCCATGTCGCCATCATTGTCAAAATCACCTTGTTCTATACTAAACCACCAGCCGTTTGTTGCGTCGAAATCTCCAACATCAATTTTGGTGAATTTTCCATCATTATTCTCAAAAACGGTTATCGGCATCCATTCGCCAACAACAATTAAATCTAAATCTTGGTCGCCATCATAATCACTCCAAATGGCGTCTGTAATCATACCAATATTTAATAATTGCGGAGATAGTGATTCTGTATTGTTTGATAATTGTCCGTTGTCATTTATAAGCAACATACTAGAAGACGGATTCGGGTATTGCTGTGGCGTATGTCTTCCGCCAACAAATAAATCGATATCACCATCACCATCATAATCTGCAGCTTTTACAACTGACCCACTAATTCTATCGGCATTGAGTATCGCACCTTTTTTAAAGGTGCCATTACCTTCATTTAAATAGATTCTGTCCGTATAATGGAAATCATTTTTTGGGTATTCATTACCGCCACTTACTACATACAAATCTTTGAATCCGTCGTTATTGATGTCAACAAACAGCGCATCAACATCTTCATAGCCTGCTTCTTTTTGCCAGAAAGCAGTCTGACTTTCTTTAAAATTACCATCTTTTTGTTGTACGAATAGGACAGGAGCTTGGTTTGCTGCACCACCAATATAAAAATCATTTAGACCATCGTTATTAATATCTCCAGTAGTTAATGCCGGACCAAATTGCGATAGTTTGTGTGGAAGTAAAACTTGCTTTTCAAAATCATCAAAGCTATTTTCTTGATGTTTAAATTGAGCAGGGAAAGTCGTTGTTCTATCTGCAAAAAGATAGGTGTCAGATTTTTCAGTTTTAAGCGTAGTAGATTCAGAATCATTAGAAGAAATTTCTAAAAACTGATTTGCTTTAATATTCTTTTTAATAGTAGTATTTCCGTTAGGCCACAGAATGCTAATGCTATCTACTTTTGTTAATGAGTTTAGGCCAAAATGAAGAGCAGATTCACTTGTTGAATAAATGCCACGTACGTTTGTAGATTCTAAAGTTTGAACACCTTGTTTAGTGTAAATGTTTACTCTAGCGCCAAAAGTTGGTTTGTTAGCTTCATCTTTTAAAGTGATTCTTAGAAAGTTCTTATCTGATTGAATTTCTGAATTGTTACGATATAGGAAAGCCTCGTTGTTAATGTTATTGGTAACTAAGTCTAAATCGCCATCATTATCAAAATCAGCATAAGCAGAACCGTTAGAAAAAGACTCATCATCTAAGCCCCATTCATTGGAACTGTTTTCAAATTCTAAGTCGCCTTTGTTCTTATAAGCATAATTTTTTAATGGTTGGGAAGGAACCATGTTAACTGCTTTTTCAAGATTGACGATATCCCAAATGCTTTTTACATTTTGAGCGTTCGGATTCTTTTGAAGCCATTGAGCTCTGGTCGTATTTATGTAGTTCGCCACATTTTTATCGGCATCGGTATTTCTAATATCTCTTAGGAGTCCGTTAGTGACATAGGTATCTTTAAGTCCGTCATTATCAAAATCAGCAATAAGGTTAGACCAGCTCCAATCGGTTGCTGCCATACCTGTAAATTGAGCTATGTTGCTAAATGTTTCATTACCATTATTCAATTGTAGTGTGTTGTACATATACTGGAAACCACCACCATCTTCGACCACTTTCCAGAAAGAGCCGATATTCATTCCGCTCATGTTCGATTTTAGTCTAAAGTTGTCTTCAGAAACCATATCTAAAACAAATATGTCTAAGTTTTGGTCATTGTTTATATCAGCAATATCAACACCCATACTATAATATGAGGTTTGTTTTAAGGCGCTTTTTTCAATGCTTGAAAATGTTCCATCTTGATTGTTTAGAAATAGAAAATCTGGAGCATAAAAATCATTTGCAACATAAAGGTCTGGCCACCCATCATTATTTATATCGCTAGCTGAAACTGCATTTGGGAATCCGGTTTTATTAATTCCTGCCTCTTCCGAAACATCTTGAAATGTATCTCCGTTATTTTTATAAAGTTTTAAAGAATATTCAGGTATTAGAAGATTGTTGGCATCATGATATTTAGATAGACTACCTGGGTTTGGTGGTTGAGTTAATAGGAAAAGATCTAATAATCCGTCTTTATCATAGTCTAAGAAAGTAGCATGCCGTGTTCTTTCTGTATTTGCTATCAGAAATTCTTCAGCCTTTTCTTCAAAAGTGCCATCACCCTTATTGATGTATAGTAAGTTTCTACGCCATTCGGGATTTTCATCATAAAGCTCTCTGCTTACATAAATATCTAAATGACCATCATTATTAATATCTGCCACAGTTACCCCTGTAGACCAACCATCGAAATTTTTAATTCCAGCTTTTTCTGTGATATCCTCAAAAGTTAAATTGCCTTTATTAAGGTATAATTTATCGGGAACCATATTGCCTGCAAAGAAAATATCATCTAGTCCGTCATTATTGAAATCACCAACACCAACACCGGCACCGCCATAGAAATTTGCATAAGCGAATATATTCTTATCCTTGTCGTCTTTAATAATATTATTGAAATCAATACCAGTTACATCTGATTTAAGTAGCGTAAATAGTGTGTTGTTGTTCTCAATCTTTTTAGGCGCTTTTTCGCAACATAAAAACAGTAATGCACAGAAGTAAAATAAATGCCTGATTTTCATAATTACAAGATACTATTTTAAACAAAAAAAAGGAGAGTTTCCTCTCCTTTTCAAACTCAATAAAAATTAACTCAACTATTATGAGAGGTTTCACTCAAAAACCAAACTTAATTATTGTTACTGCACATCCCACCAAACTCGTGTGGTAAGAACATCAGGACCTTGTATAGCGATTGCAGCCGCATAGTTATCCGGATTTGTGCTTTGCTCATTTTCAGAATATGTAAGTCTTCTCGGTATAGTACCGTTGGTAACGTTACCAGGGTAATTTACAGGTGTAAGAACAGGGAAACCAGTTCTTCTCCAGTTAGAGAATGTTTCATATTCATTTAAGAATGTAGCAGCCCAATATTGGGTGTTTATTTGTTCTAAGGCGTTAGTAGAATCATAAGGATTAGCCGTTAGGTAATCTGCGATATCAACATCAGCGATAGTGCCATCAGCACCATAAAGCGATAAATGCTTCATCGCTGCAGTAACACCATTATTGTAGTGTGCTTCTGCATCACCTGCAAGACCCCATCTTACATTAGCCTCTGCTAACATGAATTCTACTTCAGCATAGGTTTGAAAGATCATAGGTGCAATTTCAGACGTGATCAATAATCTATTTGGTTCTGAGTATGCTTGAACATTTTCTTCGCCAGTTAAATCATTCAGTAAATCTGAATCTAATCCATTTGGTAGACCAGCTTGATTGGCTGGGTCAAGTCTTTCTGCCGGAGTTCTTAAAATTGCATTTCCTTCAGCATCTTCTTCGCCTGTATTTTCTGGTAAAGAAGCTAGCACTGTAAGTCTTGGGTCACCTGCATCTTTTAAGAAATTAATGAATGTATCACTCATTCTTGGGTTGCTGTCTGCAGTAAAAACTTCACCTATACCATTTTTGTTATCAGCATCATGTTGAAGATAAAAGATGTCTTCGTTAGAAGTCATAACACCACCAGCGATTGCTTTTGCTGCCCAAGCTTGAGAAGCCGTTGGGTCAACTTTAATCAATCTAAGACCTAAGCGCAACATCAATGAGTTTGCTAGTTTTTTCCATTTTGCTTGGTCACCGTTATAGATAACATCAGCAGCACCAAAATCAGATGTTCCTGTACCTAGAGCAGCAGAAGCTTCTTCCAATTGATTTAATAAATCAGGATATATTTCACTTTGCAAATCATACTTAGGTAGATAAATACCTTCGATAACTGCTTTTCCTGCTTCGCTATAAGGAACATCACCATAAAGATCTGTAATTCTTGCATATGTAAAAACACGTAAGATTTTTACAATAGCTTTCATCTCTTCAGGAGCTTCTTCCTCTTCTAGCTGTAATGTTAAATCTTCAATTGATTTTACAGCATTACCATAATATCTATCAAGTAATGAAGAAGCGTATCCTTTGTTCCAAGTATACTTGTCGCCACTCCAATAACCTGCAGTTGTAGCAACATGTTGCATCATTGTAGATTGATAGATCATTCCTGCTCTCCAGTTATCATATCTTTCGCTAGAGATAAACTTCATTACCGCAGTTAGCTTGTTGCCAGCTGCAACTTGAGTAGGCTTGGTAGGATTGACATTTAATTCTTCAAAGCCGTCGTCACATGCACCAACAGAAAGTAGTGCGAACAGTAGTATGTATATTGATTTTTTCATAGTTCTCTTTTAAAACTTTACATTGATAGTTAGACCGTAACTTCTAGCAGACGGAACCCCGAAATATTCTAAACCTTGCGAGTTTCCTGCAGTGTACGCACTTTCTGGGTCAATATTATCAACACTTTTTTTGATGTAAAATAAGTTTGATGCAATCAGCGATACGTTAACATTGGTTAAGAATACATTTTCCAAAGCTTTCTGAGGTAATGAATACCCAATGCTTAATTGTCTGAATTTGATATAATCAGAATCTTCAACGAACTCTTCTGCGATATCGTTTATTTCACCGTAGTATGTTGAAAGGTTTTCTGGAGCTACAGTAGTTGTAAATGGCTGACCAGTTGCTTGGTCAATACCAGAAACAGTTAAGCCACTTTCTCTACCTTCTAAAGTGTTTTTATGTAAACCTGATCCATAAAGAATGGTGTTGGTACCAGAGAATATCTGACCTCCAAATTTACCATCGATCAAGAAGTTCAAATTGAAGTTCTTATAATTAAATGAATTTGTAAAACCAAGAGTTAATGGAGGTACACCTTCGCCTAGTATTTTACGTTCACCTTCTACTGCTCTAGGAACCCCGTCTCCATCAATTTCATAAACGATAGTACCATTATCATCACGCTCGTAAGATACGCCAACGATAGTTCCATAAGTTTCACCAACGATATGTGTAATTCTAACGTTCTGTGTTCTTGGTTCATCTAAATTAACATCAGAATTAACATCATCAGTTGCTTCAACTAAACCTCGATTGTAGGCACCATTAATTGTCGTATTCCATGTAAAGTCATTTGTTTTGATAGGAGAACCACTAATTAAAAATTCAACACCTTCATTTGAAACCTTACCTAAGTTGGCACTTGCTCCAGAAAATCCTGAATAAGATGAAGTTGCTACATCAACAATATCATTAGTCGTTTCATTACTGTAGTAAGCAACGTCAAGTGAAAGTCTGTTGTTGAAGAATCTCATATCTAAACCTATTTCAGTTTCACTTTTACTAAAGGCTACTAAATTAGCATTTGGTACTGTGCTTCCTGAAATCCTTCCTAATGGTTGACCTGCAATAGGGTTTCCGAAAATCTCGTAAGTTAAAGCTAAAGAGTAAGGGTTTTGTGCACCACCTGCAACTTCAGAATAACCACCTCTAAGTTTTAAGAAACTTACAAATGAAGGTAGGTTAAGTGCGTCTGATAGAATTAAACTACCATTAACAGAAGGGTAAAAGTCATCGTTTGGCGTAGTTTTTCCAGGGAAAGATAAGGTTGAGAACCAGTCATTTCTGCCAGTAAAAGTTACATATGCCCAGCGATCGTAAGATAATTCTAGTGAACCATATACTGATCCAATTTTTCTTTCTGAATATTCTCTACTACGAGACTGACTAACTGTATTGCCTATATCTTCTAAACCAGGAACAATAAAATCATTACCACCTAAGAAAAGGTTTTCAGATTTAACGTGGTTATTGTTGGCACCAACAAGAGCAGAAATAGCAAATTTGTCTGTGATATCTTTTTCAGCAGCTAATATTAAATCCGCATCAACTTGATTGTATCTTCTTTCTTCTTCATTGATACCACCTAAAGGTTTGTATGCAGTACCAAATGGTTCTGCAGATGTTCTTCTAATAACATCATGATCAATACCGATTCTACCGGTTAAAGAAAGCCAGTCTAAAATGTCATAACGTAATGATGTAGATGCTATAATTCTATTTCTTACATCTTCATTATTGAAATTATTTGCTGCGAAATATGGATTGGTAGAAAATGTATTCGTGCTAAAACCTCTTTCAGAACCATCAGGATTTGTTGCTGGTTGTAATGTTGTTACATCTATGTTACCTGGTAATAATGCAACAGAGAAATTGGCGTTACCTGGAGAATCTGAAAGTCTAGGTCTATTTTTAACCTTTTCTATAATGTATTTTGCATTTACGCTACTAGTCAATTTTTCAGCTAAAATTGCGCTTGAATTTATAGAGAATGATTTTCTGTTTAATCCTGCATTTGGCAGAACGTCTTCATTCGTTAAGTCTGAAGCAGACAATCTATAGGTCATGTTTTCAGAAGCATTTGTTATTGCGACTGTATTAATGAATGTAGAACCTGTTCTGTAGAATTTATCTACATTGTTTCCAGTATAAGAGTATGGTCTAGAAACGCCATCAAATTGTATAGAGTTTGCTCCGTCAAAAGCTTCACCCCAAGAAGAACTACCTGCGTCTAAAGCAGCAGTTTGTGTTGCTGGTCTTTCGCCTCTAATACCTTGACCGTAATCTTGTTGAAAATCTTGTAAATCTGTGTTTACTCTATCAAAAGTTACAGAACTACTAAATTCAACTCCGAAACCTTCTTGGTCTTTACCGGATTTAGTAGTCACTATAATTACTCCACCTGCGGCACGAGAGCCGTAAAGCGCAGATGCTGCACCACCTTTAAGAACAGAAATAGATTCGATGTCATCTGGGTTCAAACTAGAAATACCATCACCACCATCAGATCCACCCCATAAACTGGCAGAACCATTATTTCCGTTACCTATAGGAATACCATCAACTACATAAAGTGGTTGGTTGTTACCGGATAATGAACTTGCACCTCTAATTACAACTCTACTAGAACCAGCAGCACCTGTTGCATTTTGTGAAATGTTTACACCAGCTATTTTACCCTGTAACGAGTTAATTGCATTTGGTGTTTTAATTGTTGCGATTTCGTCAGCATCAACCTCTGTTAATGAATACCCTAATGCTTTGGTTTCTTTACGAATACCTAAAGCAGTTACAACTACTTCATCTAATTCGCTAGCATCTTCGTCAATTGAAGCGTTTACTGTTGATCTACCATTGACAGCAACTTCTTTAGTTTTATACCCTAAAGATGAAAATACTAAAGTTGCATTTGTGTCAACGTTAATTACGTAATTACCATCAAAATCGGTAGAAGTACCATTCGATGTGCCTTTTTCAACAACGTTTACACCCGGCAAAGGTGATCCTGTATCGTCTGTGACAATACCAGATACGTTTTTATCTTGACCGGTTACTCCTTGAAAAAACAGCAGTAACGTAATGGTCAAAAAACTTAAGAATTTTTTGTTCATAAATGATTGAGTTTAGTTAGTTGAATATAATAAGGTATCAAGTTGATCTATAATCTGTTGAATGATGAAAAATTTCGACAAATAACTATTGTGAAAAGCTTAACAACGTGTTAACAAAAAGTAAAACTTTAGAAATGAAACAATAATTAAGGTTTTTGTGAAGCTTTAATTACTTGCCATTGTTCGTCGGTTATAGCTGGTCCGTCAAAGAATGATACTCCGTTTGCACCATTGCTTTTTGCTTGATGAATAGCTTCTGTTAATTGCTCAACGGTCATTTCTGGCACATAAATACCGGTATGTAATTCTGTATTTCTGCCTTCTAAATCTTCAACTCCTTGTTTAGTGGCGTACCCGATCCAATCAATTTCTTCGTTATAGAAAACATTATAGATCATCGGTAATACAGCATCTACCTGCCATTTATCCCATCTTTGGCGAACCATATGATCTGCCATCTCTGGATAAGGAAATACAGCCGCAGTTAATAATTTACCATTTTCATGGGTAATTTTATAAGCTTCGTCTACAATCGCTTTGACCTTATTTAATCTGAAATTTTTCCACTCCATATCAATCGCAGGATTACTAAAGTCATTCGGATTTTTATGATGTTCTTTTTCGAATTCAGCCGTACATACATCGCAATAGCAGAAGTCATATTCTGGTAGTTCAGTTTCTTGTTTCAAATCATATTTTGGTAACAGCCCAATAGGTAAAAAGATGTCTGAGTATCTGATATAATCTAAATGAAAACTAGCTACACCTTCAACTTTGGATAATCCTTCTATTAAGCCTAGAATGTGTTCGCGAGATTCTTTTCTAGTTGGGCAAAGCCACTTGTAATAACCTACATAAGGTGGTTCGTCAAAGCAAGATTTACCATCTCTACTTACCGCGTACCATTCTGGGTGCTGTTCTGCGACTTTATCACCAGGGCGATTCATGGTAAACATCCAAGCGTGAACTTCTAGATTATGTTTTTTGGCAATTGGTACAAGTCTAGCTAATAGTTCTGGGTCGCCGTATGTGTTAATTAAAATTGCATCTAATCCGTTATCGCCATACTTTTTAAATTCCTCGTCAAATGAGGCATCGGTTCTGGTTTTTTCAGCAGTGATCCAAGTCCAGAGTTTAAATTTCCCTTCTTTAGAAATAGAGTTATCATTGGTAGTTTCGGTAGCTGTTTCTTTCTTCGTTTCACATGAAATAATAAAGGCGAAAATGAAAAAAATTAAAAATTTAGTTGGTTTTATCATGGTAGGTTTCAAATTTTCCGTCGGTATGTATGATTAATTTATTGTTCGTGAACGGACTTTTTACCCAAAGGTCAAAGCCGAAATTATTCTCTTCTAAAACAGCAGCTATTGCCTTTTTTGCTATTGTTTTAGGCTCGTGTTGTAGCTGTCCGTTTTTTAAAGTCCACTTCTTTTTGTCGCTATTTTCATTCTTAAGATTTCTATACAATTCATACATGTACCACTTAATATGTTCATCTTCAGGTATTATATATTCGGTGATATTAGAGTCTTTGTTGAAATAAACATAACCCCATCGTTCTGGTTCGTGCATATTTATGACTTCTTGCGGTGACCATACCCAGTTATATTCTGGTAGAAATTTACCTGCACTATCTCTTTTTCGAGAATACTTGCCGTTTTGCACTTCGAAATCCCAATTCACTCTCGAAAAATTTATTCTCCAAGATTCATTTTCTGGTACATGAGGTTTTCCGCCAGGTGCAGTGGTGAACGACCATGGTATTGCGATTTCTATAGACCAACCTTCATCAATATCAGAAACATTGTTTAAGGTGCCGTTTACCTGTACTGCTGTTTTTATTCCTTTAAAATCCCATCCATCAGTTATATGTCCGTTGTTTCTGTAAGGTTTAGATAGGTAAAGATCCCATATGGTATTTAAGGCGTTCATTTCAAATTCGTAGTAATTATGAGTGTCACCATCTGGGTCAATAAAGATTTCAAAATCATTATTGTAAAATATTATGGTGTCTTTTTGTTTTAAAGTTCCCCAAACATGTGGTTCTTTTAATTCAGCAAAAAAATAGATATTGGTATCGTCCCAAAGCATTTTGAATTTGGTTTCATAAGTTGGCTTTTTAATACCTTCAATATCTATAAAGTTGCTGGACCAAGATGTTTTTTGCCATGAAGACTCATCCATTTTTCCATCTACTGTAATGTTTTCTGTAGTATTTTGTGCTACGTAAGTAAGAGGTGTTTTCTGAGCTGCCATTGATATGGCACCTAGGTATAGTAAAAACAATAATAGGGCAACTGCTTTTTTTGACTTTATTGATTTCTTATTGACAATTGCCATAATCTTATTTTTAATGTAGTAATTAAATTTTTGCTAACATTCGCTATATCAATTATTGCGATATTTAGATTTAAAGGATATTAGGTAAGTCAATCCTTTTACTTTAATTTGTTCTACCCTTTGGGTGTTTTTAATATTATAAGTCGATTCGAATTGGCTATTAATCTCATTTTAAAGTGAAATCATGCTCTTGTTGTTTTTAAGTACATTTAGCAACGATTAATATTTACCTATTCGAAACAGTCACGTTGAATATTTTCAAAATAATGGTTAATCCGAATAATTTTAGCCTAACAACTAAAGATTGATGCTCAACGTCAAATTAAGTCAATAAAGCAGAAGTGTATTTAGCCTATGGATATTAGATTGAGAAAGTTTTTAAATAGGCCTAAATTCTTCGGAACCAGTGAAATTAAACCCTGGCACCACATTTTATTTTGGTCGGTCTACTTCGGATTTAATACTTTTCGTTGGACCTTCATTCACGACGATTTTCTACTTTCTTTACGTACCAATTTAATAGGTTTTCCTATACACATGTTTTTGGCTTATTTGAATGCCTACTACTTAATGCCAAAGTTCATTTATACTAAAAAATACGTTCAGTATACGATATATATATTATTGGCTTTACTCGTAATGCTCTTATTCAAATATAACCTTACCTATTATTTGGTGAGTACAGATGTTATGCCAGAAGCAAACGAAATTATAGATACACTTACTATTGGCTACGCAGTACAAACTATGATAGGTGAGGTGTATGTAATATCTTTTTTTACAGCGATTAAACTTACGGTCGATTGGCTTAGAGAAAGTAGTAAACTACATGATTTAGAAAAGAGACAATTAAAAACAGAACTCCGTTTTTTACGTTCTCAGGTTTCTCCACATTTCTTTTTTAATACCTTAAATAACATATATTCTTTAACGCTAGAAAAATCTGACCAGGCGCCCGAGGTTATTTTAAAATTGTCTGAGCTAATGCGTTATTTATTGTATGCAACAAAAAAGCAACGACAAGATTTAACTAGCGAAATTAATTGTATTAGAAATTACATAGATTTGGAACGTATTCGTTTCGATGACTCTTTGAAGATTGATATGAATATTTCAGGCGATCTTGTTAATTGTAAAATACCGCCAATGTTGCTTATTCCTCTTATAGAAAATTGCTTTAAGCATGGGGCAAGTAAGAATATTGGGGAAATGAAGATAAAAATTGATATAAAGGTGGAAGATGGTTTTATGGACTTTAAAGTGTCCAATTCTATACCTAATGTTAATAAAGAGTATGTTTATCCTGTAAAAAGAGGTGGTATCGGTCTCTCGAATGTGAAAAAGCGTTTAGAGTTAGGGTATGGTAAAAATGATTATGATTTACAGATATTCGAAGAGGATAAAATGTTCAATGTTTTTTTAAAGCTTAAGGTGATATGATTTTGAAAGTGATAGTTGTAGATGATGAACCGTTAGCAGTAAAGGTGCTTAAAAACTATATAGAGAGAGTTAAAGAATTGCAGTTAGAAGGCACCTTTTCAAACGCCTTGGATGCATCAACTTTTTTAAGAGACCACCAAGTTGATATCATGTTCTTAGATATTAATATGCCCTTTCTTGACGGATTGGAATTCTTGAGTACGTTACATAAAAAGCCATTTGTTATTATGACTACGGCACATGAAGAGCATGCATTAAAAAGTTTTGAGCTTGAGGCGATAGATTATTTGGTGAAGCCTATTTCATTACCTAGATTCTTTAAATCTGTAGACCGTGTAATTGGTTTAAAGAAAGGTTCAGATAATGGTTCGTCAGATAAAGACGAGAAACCATCAATTTTCGTGAAGGTCGATAAAAAGAAGCTTCAGAAAATATACCTTGAGGAGATAATGGTCATAGAGAGCTTAAAAGATTATATAAGAATTATTACCCCAACCGCTAAATATATCATCCATAGAACACTAAGTAGTTTTACAGATGAACTACCAGGCGATAATTTTCTTAGAATTCATAGGTCTTACACTATTGCCGTAGATAAGGTTAGTGTTGTTGAAGGTAATAGTGTTGAAATTGGTGGTATTAGATATACTATTGGTAGAAGCTACTTGGCAGATGCCAAAAGTAGAATATTAAATGATTTAACGGATTAGGATTTTTACTGTGAGCGAGCCTTTTAAATTTAAACAGTTCAGTGTCAACCAAGATCGCTGCGCCATGAAAATTGGTACAGACGGAGTTCTTTTAGGTGCTTGGGCAAATGTCGAAAACAACCCAGAATCTATTCTTGATATTGGTGCTGGTACAGGTGTTATTTCTTTAATGTTGGCACAACGTTGCTTTGCAGAGGTAATGGATGCCATAGAGATTGATGCAGATGCCTATGAGCAATGTGTAGAGAATTTTGAGTTATCGCCATGGGGCGATCGATTATACTGCTACCATGCCGGTTTAGATGAATTCGTTGATGAAATCGAAGACCAATATGAATTGATTGTTTGTAACCCACCTTTTTATGCTGAGACGGTAACTTCGGGTAATCTACAGCGAGATCAAGCACGACAAAATGAGTTTCTTCCCTTTAATGAACTTTTAGAGGGTGTTTCGAAATTACTAACCGAAAACGGACAATTCGCTACAATTATTCCTTTTAAAGAAAAAGAGGCATTTGTACATATGGCAGCAGACTTAGGTTTGTTTCCAAAAGAATGTCTTCATGTAAAAGGGAACCCGACTTCAGAAATAAAACGTGTGTTATTGGCGTTCTCTAGAGAAGAACAAAAATGTAAGACTACCGAGTTGGTGATTGAAACAGAACGGCATGTCTATACTGCTGAGTATGTGGACTTGACTAAAGAGTTTTATTTAAAAATGTAACTTTAGTCTTGCATATTGTTATATTTCTTTATTTATCTTTGATAAAAGCATTGTTATGAGACCAGATTTATTTGAAGCACCAGATTATTACAATTTAGATGATTTACTTTCTGAAGAACATCTGTTAATTCGCGATGCCGCACGCCAATGGGTGAAGCGCGATGTATCTCCAATTATTGAAGAATATGCTCAAAAAGCAGAATTCCCAAAGCAGATTATAAAAGGTCTTGCTGAAATAGGTGCTTTTGGTCCATATATTCCTGAGGAATATGGTGGTGCAGGTCTTGATCAAATCAGTTACGGACTCATCATGCAAGAAATTGAGAGAGGCGATAGTGGTGTTCGTTCTACGGCATCGGTACAATCGTCTTTAGTGATGTACCCTATTTTTACATACGGTACAGAAGAACAACGTAAAAAATACTTACCAAAATTAGCATCTGGTGAATGGATGGGTTCTTTCGGGTTAACCGAACCTAACCACGGTTCTAACCCTAGTGGTATGGAGACCAAGTATAAAGATATGGGTGATCATTATCTTTTGAACGGAGCTAAACTTTGGATATCAAATTCACCTTTCTGTGATATTGCCGTTGTTTGGGCAAAGAATGAAGAAGGACGTATTCATGGTTTAATCGTAGAGCGTGGGATGGAAGGCTTCACAACGCCAGAAACGCATAATAAATGGTCTTTAAGAGCTTCTGCAACAGGAGAATTGATTTTTGATAACGTAAAAGTTCCGAAAGAAAACCTTTTGCCAAATAAATCGGGATTAGGGGCGCCGTTAGGTTGTTTAGATTCTGCAAGATTCGGTATTGCTTGGGGTGCGATCGGTGCAGCGATGGATTGTTATGATACGGCATTAAGATATGCAAAAGAGCGTGTGCAATTCGGTAAGCCTATTGCAGCTACACAATTGCAACAAAAGAAATTGGCAGAAATGATTACCGAAATTACCAAGGCGCAATTATTAGCGTTTAGATTAGGGCAGTTAAAGAATCAAGGTAAAGCGACTACTGCTCAAATATCAATGGCGAAAAGAAATAATGTTGAGATGGCTATTAATATAGCTCGTGAAGCAAGACAGGTATTAGGTGGTATGGGTATTACCGGTGAATACAGTATTATGCGCCATATGATGAACTTAGAAAGTGTAATTACCTATGAAGGTACTCATGATATTCATTTATTGATTACGGGTGCAGATATTACAGGAATGCCGGCTTTTCAATAAGGTAACATTTTGATATAATTTTCTTAACATAGAATAAAGAACGTACATATACCTTTGAACAGCGCGAGTAAGATGTGTGCATGTTTTTTGGATAAAAGCTTAAGCCGATGGGAGCATCGGCTTTTTTATGCGCTTAATTCTTGTGAGATAAAAACTGAGAAAACCATCTCCCCGATTCTTTCATCGTTCTCTTTAGTGTTTTAAAGTCGATATGTACCAATCCGAATCTTGGATGGTAACCTTCTGCCCATTCGAAGTTATCTGTAAATGTCCACACGAAATATCCGTGAATATTTAAGCCTTCTTGTTTTGCTTTTAGTACTTCGCTTAAATAACGTTGTAGAAAATTTAATCGGTCTGTGTCAGTTATAATTTCTCCTTCAATGGTGTCTTTAAAAGCAGCGCCATTCTCTGTGATGATTATTTTTTTAATCTGCGGATACTCCCCGAATTTCTTGATCATATTGTAAATACTTGGTGGGTACACCTCCCAATCCATCAAGGTGGTTTCTACATTTCGTTTGCTAGCTTTTACAATCTTAGCTTTTATGTAGGGTACCAAAAGACTGTATTTTACTTTTTCGCGAGTATAATTTTGAATTCCGATAAAATCAAAATCGAATATGCAATCTTCCATATCGGTCGGTTGAATGTAAGGTTTTAGTTTTTTTAGAATCGGTGCTTCATTTGTGGGGTAGCCTAAGCCTAGAGCTGGTTCTATAAATAAACGATTGAGTAATGCATCGACCATTATTGCAGTTTTTTGATCTCGCTTATTCTGTCTGTACGGGGTAATTTGCGAGCATGAAAATGTAGTACCTATTTGAGCATCAGGCACTAATTTTCGAAGTATTCGACCGCCTGCTGCTTGACAAAGAACTGCGTGGTGTGCGGCGGGTAGAAAATTCTTTAGTCCTTTCTTGCTGGGCGCATGCACACCTAAAAAATATCCAGCTCCTGTAAATACCATTGGTTCGTTCAAGACCATCCAATGTTTTACTCGGTCGCCAAAAGCATTGGCACAGACTTGCGTGAATTCTGAAAACCAGGTTATGATTTCCCTATTTGTCCATCCTCCTTTATTTTCTAGTATCTGAGGTAGATCCCAATGATATACGGTCACCCAAGGGGTGATTTCGTTTTCTAGGCAAAAGTCGATCACCTTATTATAAAAATCTACACCTGCGGCATTTATGGTTCCGACGCCATAAGGTAAAATTCTGGTCCATGATATTGAGAAACGGTAATTATCAATATTCATGGACTTCATTAAAAGAATATCTTCTTTGTACTTATTATAAAAGTCGCAAGAGACATTTGCGTGGTCTCCGTTATGAATCATTTTCGGGGTTTCGGTAAACTTGTCCCAAATGGATCGACCTTTGCCGTCTGCATCATGACCGCCTTCAATTTGATATGCTGCAGTCGATACGCCCCATGTGAAATCTTCACCAAAATCTGATGCATTCAAAAGGGGCTCTTTTTGTTCTTTCAATTGAATTGGGCTTTTTTAGCGAATTACTAGAGATGCTTCTAGAAGTTTTGAAACGATTTTATCTGTAATGTCTGGGTAATCTACTGGGATAGTAGTATCAGTATTCAGCCAATGTTTCAGTTTAGCCAAGTGCTTTTTTTTGAGCGATTTAATTACAGGCACTCCCATTTTTGACAATGCTGCGGCATTACATTGCTGTTCGTATTGCCCTTTCATGGGTATTACCAGCAGTTTCTTTTGCATGAAAAGACTTTCTGCAGGGGTTTCAAAACCGGCTCCACATAAGACACCTTTACTTGATGCCATGCTTTTTACAAAGGCTTCATTGGTAATGGGTTTTATATGAATATTATTGCTGAAATATTCATAAGTGCTGTGCTTTGAAAAAACCTCCCATTTTACTCTTTTCATCTTGCTTAAAAAGCGCAATAATTTTTCATCACTATATGAGGGTAAATAGACTGTATAATGCTCGCCGTTTGATACTGTAGCAGAACGAATATCGTTTCTTATTATAGGTGTGTATATGTTTGCTTCGTACGATTTAAAATGAAGTCCGAATTGATGGCTTGTAGGGGCATAATTATTTAATATCCATTTTCCTAAGCTATCATTTTTTTTGGGTTTTGGTGCTTTGCTAGATATAACGGCAGCTTGGTGACTAAAACTATAGCAAGGTTTATTTTTTAACTTACATGCCCATGCCGTTACGGGTTCAAAATCATTTATGATGAGGTCGTATTCTTCTACAGGTATGCTTTTAATTTCTTTCTGTAAACGAAGGGAGTTTGCTCTGTAATAGGTTTTCCAGACATCTACACCTCCTTTTTTGCCGAAGATGAAACTTAGTCCTTTTAATTGATATTTAATAGGGTAGGGCAGCTTAATGTCTGCTTGTATGCCACTCACCAAAATATCTAAAGAAATATTGTGTTTCAAAAGCGCAGGGATAACGTCTCGTGCTCTGCTTAAATGTCCGTTGCCGGTACCTTGTATTGCGTATAGTACTTTCATTTGGTCTGTTGGGTCATTCCACTAATTCTAAACTCTTCTAATAGGCTTTCAAAAAGCTCTGCCTTTTCTAAGACAAAGGTTTCTTCTTTACTATCTTCTTGATGGTCAATTACGAGTTGGTCTTCTAGGTAAGAATATAGTTTCCACTTTCCTTTGTGGTATTCAAGTGCTGTTAAATTTTCAATCCAGTCTCCTGAATTTAAATAGGTGACCTCACCCTTATCAGTTTTTATTTTACGAATTTCTGGTTGGTGAATATGTCCGCATATCACATAATCATAACCATTTTCTATAGCGATATCGGCAGCAATCTGCTCAAAGTCGTTAATAAACTTAACGGCAGATTTTACACTGTTTTTTATCTTTTTAGACATAGAAATGGGACCTCTACCTATTTTCTTGCTAATGAAGTTAATACCTCTATTTAGTAGAATTAAAGAGTCGTACCCTTTCGCACCAAGCTTGGCAACCCATTTACTATGTTGCATGGTAACATCAAAAACATCACCATGAAAAATCCATGCTTTTTTCTCGTCAAGCGGAATCACTATTTTATTGACAATACTTAATGACCCCATGTTATTACCAGAAAATTTACGCAACAGTTCATCATGGTTACCTGTAATATAATGTACAGGTACACCTTTGGCAACCCACTCTAATAAAAGCTTAATTACCTTCATGTGAGATTTTGGAAAATAACGTTTGCTAAATTGCCAAATGTCAACAATATCACCATTAAGAATTACTTCTTTTGGCTTTATAGATTTCATGTATTTTAAAAGCTCTTTAGCGTGGCAGCCGTATGTTCCTAAATGAACATCAGAAATGACTACAATGTCAACTGGTCTTTTTTTCATAAAATGATTGGAGGTTTTTATCTGAAGATTTTGAAATATTAAATAGGGGTAGATTGACCTCCAACTTGTCATTATATGCAAGAAGGACATTTGAGAAAACGGTCAATTCAATAGATTTCATGTACTGAAACATATGACCGTAAAGTTTCAAAAAATAAGAGAATAACAAGGTTACTGCTAACTTATTTTTGAGTTACCAGATTGTTAAGTATTTGAATGTCAGTGAAATATTAGTTAACTATTTCTTTACCAATCTCACCTTAACTGACTTGCTGATAGGTGTTTTGCTTCGGTCAGCAAAATGATTGTAAGGCACTAATACATTGGTTTCAGGAAAATAAGATGCCAAATTACCTGATGGTATATTGTAAGGTACTACCTTAAAGTTATGAGCAGTTCTAATCTGATCATCATACGTGCTGGTCATATCAACTACATCTAGTTTTTTGAGTCCGATGGCTTTCATGTCATCAATATTCATAAAAATCACCCGTCTTGCATTGTATACACCTCTATAGCGATCATCTAAGCCATAAATGGTCGTATTGAATTGATCATGTGAGCGTATGGTCATTAACATGTACTCATCTTTAGCCAATTGGTGACCTGGTAATTTATTGACCGAAAACTGTGCTTTTCCGTTAGGTAGCATGCTAAAATCTAACTCACGTACATTGTTTGGTAAGTAGTAACCTGCACCTACAGAACGTTCTTCTGTTTTGCTAAACCCTTTGGCAACTTGATCTATCTGTGTTCTGATCAATTCATAGTCATTACCAAGAGCCTTCCAATTCATAGAATGACCTTCACCGAAATATGCATGTCCCATATTGGCAATAATCTCTGGCTCGCTCATTATAGTATCAGCAGCGGGTTTTAGAATTCCTTTAGAGCGTTTTACACGGCCCATGCTGTTTTCTACCGTAAAATGACGTGGTTTGCCATCTTTCATGTCTTTCTCTGATCTACCTATGGTAGGGAGAATAAGGGCTGTTTTACCAGTAATTAAGTGTGTACGATTCAATTTGGTACTTACCTGTACCGTAAGGTCGCAATTTTGAATACCCTTGGCGGTATATTCAGTGTCAGAAGCTGCCATTAAAAAGTTACCGCCTAAACACATAAATACTTTAGCCTTGCCTTCATACATAGCTTTCAGCGTGCCTACTACATCTAAACCTTCGTGGTCTGGCGGTGTAAAACCTAAATGTTCTTTAATACGTTCGTTCATTGCCGTGTCAACAAAATGCTGAATACCAACACTACGATCGCCTTGTACATTACTATGACCACGTACTGGGCATGTGCCAGCATTTGGTTTGCCAATGGCACCTTTAAGTAATAGAAGATTTATATATTCTCTAATATTTTCTACTCCATTTTTATGCTGTGTAAGACCCATTGCCCAACACACAATAATTTTAGATTTGCTAGCTAATAATGCTACAGTTTCATTAATTTTTTCTTCGGATACGCCAGTTTGCGCCAATAGTTCTTCGGATGAATAATTTTTAAGGTCGGCAATTAAAGACTCATAACCATCTGTATATTTTTCAATAAAAGCGTGGTCAAAAACATCTTTTGATTGTTCATCTAAAGCAACCAATTTCTTTAAGATCAATTTCACCAAAGGGATGTCTTGATTGATATTGACCGGCAAATGAATATCTGCCATATCTTCGCCACCACCGATCCATCCGCCAAGATGCTGCGGATTTTTAAAATTTACTAATCCAGATTCCTCAAGCGGATTTATACTAATTACCTTACCGCCATTCTTCTTGCATTTTTCTAACGCAGATAACATTCTAGGGTGATTGGTGCCTGGGTTTTGACCAGCTATTAAAATAACCTCAGCTTCGTATAGATCTTCTAGAGTTGTAGATCCTTTACCAATACCTAAAGTTTCACCTAAGGCAACGCCACTACTTTCATGGCACATGTTAGAGCAGTCGGGTAAATTATTGGTACCTAAAGCACGGGCAAACATACCATATATGAATGCTGCTTCATTACTTGATCTTCCTGAAGTGTAGAAAATAGCCTCGTCTGGGTTATTTAATTTTTTTAATTCTGATGCGATTAAATCAAAAGCTGCTTGCCAAGAGATAGGTTCGTAATGAACACTGCCAGGTTTTAAAATCAAAGGTTCTACTAAACGCCCAAATTTGTTTAGTTCGTAATCAGTTAATTGAGACAATTCTTCAACTGAGTTCTTTTGAAAGAAACTTGCGCCGATTTTTTCTGTAGTAGCTTCATCGCCTAAGGCCTTAGCCCCATTTTCGCAATATTCAGCTACAGGAGATGGATGTTCTGGATCTGGCCATGCACAACTAGGGCAATCAAAACCGTCTTTCTGATTCATGCTCAGTAATGTGCGCATGGATCGTAAAACGCCCATTTCTTTAAATGTATGTTTTAAAGCTTCACGAACACCGAGATAGCCTGCGGCATGTGTAATCGGGTCTTTTATTTCAATATCAAAAAATTCTTCTGACCCTCTAAATGAGACGTTGCGTTCGGTTTTTGCATCCATACACTAAACTTAGTAAATGTATAAGAAACCACAGCAATCAAATTCATTAAAACTACCTTAAAATTGATGAGAAATATTAGATTTTAGCTCAACTTAGGGTTTGGGTAATTATCAGATTGATCTTCAATTGTATTATCAAGACAGGTGAAATCTTTTTCTAATAGTAAGTAAAGTTCGTTGCCAGAAGTTGTTTTTATAGTATGGTCATAGGTGATGATATCATTTTCAAACCAAACCTTACCTGTTGTTTCTGGCATTTCTAAAGTAACTCGATTGTTCTCAAAGCTAATTCGTAATTGATTGGTGTTACTTTTTAGAATAACTCCGTAACTGAAGACTTGACTTCCAAAATTAGTACTGTCGTAAATCTCGCCGTTTGTAGAGAGCGATTTCACTTCTGATTGGGTTAGTCGAAACCTAACAGAATCACCTTTTATTCTAATTTTCATAGCTATAAATTGAGTTCACAACAAAAATAGACCATCTCACAACAAAAAATGAGTAGTTGACATCAATTTGTTTCTAATAGTTAACCTTACCTGTACATTTACAGTGTTATTAAAAACGAATTAAAAATTTTTCATTTTCATATAGTGTTCTCGTAAAAGAGTCCGGTCTGTTAAGATCGGACTCTTTTTAGTTTATGTCGTTTTTGAACATAAAAAAACCCATTAAATAAATATCTAATAGGTCTTACTTTATAATAATGAAAGTCTTATTTCCAAATAGGAGCAGGGTATTTACCTGAATCAGATTTTTCTTTTAAACTACTCATTGCTTTTTCTTTATCACTTGCATACGTAACACCAAACCAGTCTCCACCAGAAGGTATACATTTTACTTCGATCTCTTTTGCTTGAAGCATTTCTTGTATCATTAAAGGAATGTACAATTCGCTTTTAGCAATACGGTCATCGTCTTTCAAGAAAATTCTGAATTCAGATTCTATTTTATCAAAGATAGAAGGTCTGCATACCCAAAAATTCATACTAGCTTGTTCATCACCAGTAAATTCTAGGTTAGTATCCTCATCAAGAATATTGTTCTCCTTTTGAACCAATTTTAAACGCTCTTGAACGGAAACTAAATTATCTCCGTTTACTTCACACACACCTCTAGAAACAGAACCGTGCTCAGATAAAGTGTCTTTTAAAGTGTACCCTAAAAGTGCATAAGCTTCATCATTAGATTTCATGAAGTCAGCAGCTTTTTTGTAGGCAGATTGTCCGTAAAAATCATCAGCGTTAATAACTACAAATGGTCCGTCGATTACTTTTCTTGCGGTCCAAACTGCATGTGCCGTACCCCATGGTTTCTTACGCTCACCAGTAAACGTAACTCCGTCAGGTAAATCTGTAAGTTCTTGGGCAAGAACATTTAACTTTATAGTACTTGGTATTCTTTTAGAAAGATGCTCTTCTAAAAAAGAAACGTTCTCTTTTTTGGTGATAACTACAATTTGCTCGAAATTATTTTGGATGGCGTCATAAATGGCAAACTCCATTAAAAACTCACCATTAGGACCTAAATCATCAAATTGTTTAAGCTTTCCATATCTACTACCGCTACCGGCAGCCATTAAAAGTAATGTCATAATTTTCTGTATTTACAGCGCAAAAGTAGCGAATGTGATTAAAATTCGTACAAATTATCGGTTGTAACCTCATTATAATTGATGATAAGTTAATATGGGTCAGTAAGTTTTTATAAATTCAGAGTTCATAAAATTCACATCACATGGCATCAAGAAGAAATTTTATTAAGAATACATCAATAGCTGGTATGGGGCTATTTGCAGTACCTGGTTTTGCCCATAATAGTTTTAGTGCTGCCGATAAACTTAATGTTGGTCTAATAGGTGTAGGCTTGAGAGGTACAAACCATTTACAGAACCTGTTGCTTAGAAAAGATGTGAATGTTACCGCTATTTGTGATGTTGATACCGATAGAATAACTATTGCTAAAAATCATATTGCCGATGCTAAGGGTAAAGCCCCAAAAGTATTTGGAGCAAATGAATTAGATTATAAGAACCTTTTGGCTTTAGCAGATGTAGATGCCGTAATTATTGCTACACCTTGGTTATGGCATACCCGTATGACGGTCGATGCTATGGAAGCTGGTAAATATGCTGGTGTAGAAGTATCTGCATCCAATACTTTAGAAGAATGCTGGGATCTGGTGAATACCCATGAGCGTACAGGTACACATATGATGATTTTAGAAAATGTGAATTATCGTAGAGATGTTTTGGCGGTGCTGAATATGGTAAAGCAAAATATATTTGGAGAAATGGTGCATTATAGATGTGGCTATCAGCATGATTTGCGACATGTAAAATTCAATGATGGTAAAACCGCTTATGGAAAAGGGGTGGAGTTTGGTGAGAAAGGAATATCGGAGTCTAAATGGCGTACCGAGCATTCAGTAAAACGAAATGCAGATGTATACCCAACCCATGGATTAGGACCTATTGCAGTGATGGCAGATGTCAACCGTGGTAATCGTTTTATGTCAATGACATCGCATGCATCAAAAGGTATTGGGTTGCATAATTATATAGTGAGGGAAGGTGGTGAACAGCACCCGAATGCAAAAGTGAAGTTTAAACAGGGTGATGTTATTACCTCCACTATTGATACTGCCAACGGAGAAACGATCATCATTACCCATGATTGTAATTTGCCAAGACCTTATTCTTTAGGATTTCGAGCGCAAGGTGCCAACGGACTCTGGGAAGTAGACGGTAGTCGAATTTATGTGGAAGGAAAATCTGAACCACATCAATGGGATGATGCACAGCCCTGGCTTGATACCTACGACCACCCACTTTGGAAAAAATATGGGGAATATGCCTTAAATGCCGGTCATGGCGGAATGGACTTTTTTGTATTGAATTCGTTTGTAGAATCAGCAAAGCCAAACATTGCTCCGCCATTAGATGCTTATGATGCTGCGGCATGGAGTGCGGTAACACCACTTTCAGAACTTTCTATTGCGAATAATGGTGAGCCTCAAGATTTCCCTGATTTTACTCGGGGTCTTTGGATGAAAAGAACACCTTATAATTGGATGAAAGAAACCTATTAAGGCTTAGCTTGCTTTGGCTTCGTTTAAGGTTTTCTCTTCTTCGTAGTTGCCCTTTGCAATGGTCATATTAGATTTTCTTTTTAATAATTTAAGTGAAATCTTACGTTCTCTATCTGCTCTAAAACTGGTAGCTTTAAGAATGTCTGGGGCAAAGGAGATTGCTAAAATAATTGAGCCTAAACCAAGTAACGTAACCGGATTTATAAAGTAATCGCTAAAAGAGAAAATGCCTATAATTAGTAGCGTTGAAAAGGGTAGTGAACATGCTAAAATGTTTAATCCGAAGTTAACATCAAAAGTAGGGTTGGGTTGTTCGTCCTTATCTTCTATTGACTGAATTGCACTCATATGGGCAAATGGCCAGAAGCTACATGCGCTTTGAGGAAATACCACTAATAGTAAAATCATTGCCGGAGTCAAAGCGGGTATGGCGTAAGCAAAAAGTCCGCTCAATAAAAATGCAAGTCCCATTCTACGAAAGAGCATAGAAATTATCAACTTGAACTCTCCTTTGTTTATTCTAACGGCCATACCAATAAATAGCAGTACTAACGGCGTCATTAAATCTTTAATGCTTAAAGCGGTGTTTTGAAAGAAGGTGGGTAAAGAGGAAAGGTCCAGACCGAAGCCTAACATTAGTAAACCTACTACGATTACGATGTTTATAGGTTCATTGATCAGAGAAATAAAAAGTCCTTTTAATTTGGCAGAAGAAGATTCCTGTTTCTCTACAACAGCATTTTTTCGATACCAGTGCATGGCTAGCATGTAAAGAAGTATCAGAACAAATATTTTATTTCCAATATCTGCAAGTGCGGCTAAAGCTAAGGTATCATCACCTAAGTAAGCCACAATAAAAGGAAAGCATGAAAGACCAGGTGCAGTAGATGGTAAAAGCATCATCAAGGTCCGTTTTTTACTTTTTTCCTCGGTATGTAAAGACGCTGCCAAAAAGTATTTGGTCGCCAATAACATCAAAAGATTAAAAGTTAATGCTGCTAATGGAAAAACTAATAAGGTTCCATTAAGTTCTATTTTTAAAAGGGCTACGAATATAGTAGCTGGTAACGCCACACTTAGAATAAGGACTTTAACACCTTTTAAATCTTGCTTGGCTACCTTCTTTTGTAATAATACACCAAGACCAATAATTAGTATTAATTCGAGGGTTTTTTGTAGTGCAAAATTCATTCTTAGAGTAGTTTCTTATTTCTAAATGGCAGTAAAGAATCATTGTATAGTCGCTAGGAGTTGAAGTCAGAGTTATTGTGTCAAGGCAATTATCTAATCTTTCAACTCCTGGACTAATTCAATTTTATACGAGCACTTTTTCTAGTGCAGTTGTAAATAGTTTCATTTCATCCATAGTACCCATACTTACACGACACCAGTTTTTTCCGTAGATTTCAAATGCTCTTACGCCAACACCTTCAGATGTCATTTTTTCTAAGAAAGGTTTACCGTCCATTTCAATTGGGAAAATGATAAAACTTGTAGAGGAAGGCACATATTCGAAACCTAATCGATCTAGATTTTCATATACATACTCTCTACACTCTTTATTTAGTTTTCTAGTTTTATCTTTAAAGGCAACATCTTCCATGCTAGCCATTGCAGCATATACAGATGGTAGTGAGATACCCATGCCGCCACGGGTAATTTTCTGGATGATATCTAATGTTTCTGTTTGTGCAACTACATAACCGACACGTAAACCAGCCATACCTTGAATTTTAGAAAAAGTACGTGCAATGATTACATTTTTACCTTCGTTGATAAGTGAAACCATACTCTTTTCTGCAGCATCGTCTAAAAAACCAAGATAGGCTTCATCAATAAAAATCGGAGTCTTTTCAGATACACGAGAACAGAAATCAATGAGTTCTGCATGATCCGTCATACTACCTGTTGGATTATTAGGGTTACAGATATAAATCAATTTCGTATCATCATCAACGGCAGCTTCCATTGCTGCTAAATCATGAGACCAATCTTTTTTAAGTGGAATGGGTTTCCATGTTGCGCCTGTAGCTTCCGCGACTTTAATCAGTGACATGTATGCCGGGTCTGCAGAAACAATATTTCCTCCATTTTGAAAGAAGACCATGGCTGTTTTTTCTAGTAAATCAGATGACCCAGGACCCATCATAATATTCTCTTGCTTGACACCTTCTTCAACTGCAATTTTATCCATCAACTGATACAACTCTTTCCAAGCATAACGGTTTCCTTTTGGTGCATATTCTTGCATAGCAGAAACGGCCATAGGTGATGGTCCGTATGGGTTTTCGTTTGCGTTTAATTTCGCCGCAAGCTCTAGAGGCTGCGTTGGTACATATGGTAAATACTCTTTGAAAAACGGAGTGTAAGGAATGTTTCCTTTTGCATCTACCGTAATAGGTTGCGACGGAAAAGCTCCATAGGTTAAATAAGGAGCTGCCATTACACCTGCTGCGGTAAGAACACCTCTTTTAAGCCAATTTCTTCTGTTTACTGTAGTTTTCATATGTGTTTAAGTTTGAAATGTTGGAAAAGGAATACTTCTAAAAAGAATAAAAGACGATTTAACAGCGATCTTTTTTATTCGTAGAACACCTTTATTTTACTGCTTTAAATATTGGTATTACTGTATAGACAATATTATCGATTGTTGAAGAATTATAAAAATGAGACTGTATTATAAGGGGTTATAGATGAGATGGTTAAAGGTTTATTTATTGAAATATCACCATTATTAAATTAAAAAAATGGTGATATTTCAATTTTTTATAAGCCTTGATTGGTTATTATGGTGATGTGTTATTATTTCAATGAAAACTACTTTTTATACTATTGATAATTTGATTAGCAAATAATAAACAATACTTCATTTTTTGGTTATTTTATTGCCATATTATTACTAAAAATTAGATAAGTATAAATTAAATTTGTTAAAAAGGGTTAAATCCCTACAATAGTTCAATGAAAATTCAACTTTTATTGAAATAGTCATTTAAACGATAAGCACAAATGAGGAATAAATTAGACCAAGTTGATTTTAATATTTTAAACATTTTAGCTGAAAATGCGCAGACTCCATATACAGACGTAGCCAAGAAATTGATAGTTTCTCCGGGTACGGTACATATGCGAATGCGAAAGATGCGAGAGATGGGTTTAATTACTGGAGCGACCTTAAGTTTAGATTATGCTAAAATGGGTTGGAAGATGACTATTTTCTTAGGAATATTCTTGAGTGAAATTAGCCTGTTCAAAAAGGTGATGAAGCGGTTAAACGAAATTGAAGAGGTGGTTAAAATACACCACGTAACCGGTAAGTACGACATCTTTATAAAAATGCATGCTAGAGATAGTTTTCACTACAAGCAAGTGTATCAAGATGAAATTCTTAGTATTTCAGGTATACGTGGTATAGAATCTTTTATATCAATTGAAGAGAATTTGGAACGCCACATTCAATTCGTAGAAGTAGAAGAAGATTAATTATAGTAATTTCATTTCGGTCGGATTCCAGTCTACGGGCTGTTTTCTTGAATAACTCTCATTTGCCAATAGTGCCGCACCTGCAGCTCTTAATCCGAATTTTGGATCTTGTATTACTTTCCCATTATTTCTTATACTCGTAAAGAAATTAAAGAAGTGATCATAATGTGCTCCTTTATAATCCCTCGGTGCTTGCCAAGTAGTTGTACCTGTAGCTAAGCTACTTGCTCTAGTATCTAATTTTTTAGAAGCGTATTCCGCTCTTATTTTAGCTTGCATGTCTTCTGTAAATGATATCATAGAATATCCGCTAGGTTCCATACCTAATTTAGAGCGATTTACAGTAACCGAATTCTGACCTATTTCCATTTCGCCTTCGGTGCCAATTAATTTGAATCCGCCACCACCGCCACTACCTGCGATGAAATTGATACGAAAAGCGGCATTAAAAGGAGCATGGGTTGCTGTTTTTGGATAATCATAAAGTGTAATGGAAACATCGGGTACGTCTCTACCGTCTTTCCAATAACGGAGTCCACCAGTTGCCAAAGCTCTGTTCGGTCCGTCTGAACTTATTACATAGTTTAGGGTAGAGAATGCATGTACGAATAAATCTCCGGCAACACCGGTACCATAATCTTGATAGTTTCTCCATCTAAAAAACCGATTGTTATCAAATGGTACTTTTGGTGCGCTCCCCAAAAAGGTATCAAAATCAACAGTCTTAGAATTGGCATCTGTAGGTATTGGATATTGCCAAGCACCTTCCGCAGAATATCGATCATTGTACATATCTAACATCACAATATCGCCAATTGCTCCATCTTCATAAAGTGCTTTGGCTTTTTCATTACCGAGCGATGACATTCCTTGACTACCAATTTGACATATTTTACCTGAATCTTTTTGAGCTTTAATAATCTCTTGACCTTCATTGAAGTTTTGAACCATTGGCTTTTCACAATACACATGCTTGCCTGCTTTTAGAGCAGCTACGGTTATAGTTTGGTGCCAATGATCTGGTGTTGCTATTAAAACGGCATCAATATCTTTTCTATTTAAAATTTCTCGGAAATCTCTTGTTACAAAAATATCTTGTCCCCAAAGCTCTTTTGCTCGGTCAAGTCTGCCTGTATATAAATCACATGCGGCTACTAATTTTATACCAGCAACTTGTAAAGCTGCTTGTGTGTCATAAATACCTTGAATACCTGTGCCTATAAGAGCTATGTTAATTTGGTCATTTATGCCAAAGTCTTGAAAAGAATAATTTCTATGTAAGAGCTGAGTTTCATTTTTTGATGCTGCAAGAAGAAATGGAGTTGTACTTAATGCGGCAGAGGTAATTGAAGCTCGTTTAATAAACGACCTTCTAGAATTCTTTTTTGTCATGATGGGTAAGCGTTGAAATTAGTTGTTGTTGTAAGCTATTAAAAATACCAATTAATTATGGTCTTAGGTATATGCAGTTGAAGCATAATCTTAGAATCTCTTAATTCCTAAAGTCGACGCTACATAATTTATGGTCATTCACCTGTATAATTGACCAATTGGCAACATTTATGATTTAAATGGCACTAAATTTTTCTAGAACAACGTAATTTTGCATTCGCTTAAAAAAACAAAATTGTTGAAAGATATACTTATAGCAGCACTTTGGAGTATCTCCCCATTAGGAGAGGCTAAAGTTGGTATACCCTATGGTCTTCTACAGGGTGGTAATATTTATGTGGTCTTTATAGTTTGTTTTTTAGCTAATGTTATGGTGTTTCCTATCATGATGTTTTTCTTAAACACCGTAAATAGGTATTTACTTAGGTGGCATTTTTATAAGAAGAATGCATTATTCGTTGCAAGACGAGCAAAAACAGGTTCTGGGAATCAGATTAAAAAATACGGATTTTACGGACTCATTTTTTTCGTAATGTTACCCGTACCAGGTACTGGTGTATACGCTGGTAGTATTGCTAGTTATCTTTTTAAGATAGAAAGAAAAAAAGCCTTTTTAGCAAATACCATTGGTATATTTTTATCTTCTTTAATTGTTTGGGCAACTACTTTGTTGACCATGAAGGGTATGGCGTAATAACTGAACGCAAATTTTTTTATCCTTTTTTTTTGTGAATAACTATACCCGTAAAAAATTTCATTAATAAGCTTTGCCTTTTAAATTTGTAGCTTTTTGAAGCTATGGATACCCTTAATATTGGTGATAAATTATATAATGTCGAGCAGAATGGTTTTAACGATTTTGCCAGATATTCTTTCTCTGAAGTTGTTCGACTTACCGAAACCCTAGCGGTTTTGAAAAACGGAGTACGTCTTATTAATAGACCAAAACAATCGTACATTATAGAAGATGTTGGCTATTCTGTGAATAGAAATAAGGGGTCGCATTGGCATATTGTTTCTTTAAAAGCAATTAGAAACGCCCAGATAGAAAATGAAAAAATAAGAATTCATGACTGGTTTGAAGAGAAACAATTTACCCTGAAAGAAAAGCAACATATCTATAAGATGTTCAAAACTGAAGAAGGTCAATAATATTCAGAAAGACTTTAGTTGTTACAAGAAATGAACAGACCGTTTTTTTATTTGAAAAGCTTTATTACCTTTACAGCGTTGTGTTGTGTCTCAGAGAAATTTGAGGCAATTGTGTTTATCGAATTTAATCGATAGAACCCAATGAAAGGCTTTCCATTAAGGGAGGCTTTTTTTGTTTTTACCCTATAGCTTATGAATTACGTAATGAACCAAAGAGGCAGCTAGTTTTGCAGTCTGGTCATCAATATCATAATTAGGGTTTAATTCTACTACATCTAAACCAAGTAGTTTACCCGACTCAATGATCAATTTCAAACTTTCTAAAACAACATCTGGATAGAAACCCATTGGCGATGCCGCACTTACACCTGGTGCAAAGGCAGATGAAAATCCGTCAAGGTCTATTGTTGTGTATATATAATCTACATCTTCCATAAATTGAATAAGCCGTAGTTGCACGTGCTCTAAATAATTTATGCTGAAATGTTCTTGAAGTAGATAGTTTACTTTTTTTGATTCGGCAAAGTCAAACAATTCTTTAGTGTTCGCATCTTTTCGAATACCCAGAGCCATATACTTTATTTCCTCATTTTTGGCTTCTTGTTCTACTGCAATTTGATAAAAAGGTGTGCCTGAATTATTGCCATTGGTATTTGCTCTTAAATCGAAATGGGCATCGAAATTTATGATGCCTAGTTTTTCGCCACTTTTTAAATGAGTAGCTAGACCGTTATAATTTCCGTAGGCAAGATCATGACTGCCGCCTAGTATAATAGGGATGGTTTTATTTTCAATCAAAGTGCTTACGCTCGAAGATAAGTCTGCTTGTAATTTTTCTAGATTTTCATCTTTACATTCTAAATTTCCGAAATCTATTAATTGGGTATTAGGTTTAAGGTGATTAGCCATTTTGCCCAATTGCTTACGAATAGCATCAGGACCCATAGCTGCGCCAACCCTGCCTAAATTTCTCTTCACCCCTTCATCACTGCTATAGCCTAATAAAGCAATGGTTTTGGTGTCTGAAGTTATAACAGGCTCGTAAATGCTTGAGAATTGTACTTTCTCGTGTAAATAGAGCTGCTTCTTAGAAGAACGTCCTTTCCAATTTTCTTTATTCGCTAACTTATAGTTTGGCATATAATCCTTAAAATTTAATGGAATTATAAAATCTTGAATTTCTTAAAATTCGGGGGAACATTAAGATTTTACATTATTCTGATAACAGAACGAAAAAGTAATACTAATCTTACATTTTTGAAATGTTAAAAAGTGATTGAGTTAATTTTTAAATCTACAATACAATTATAACCATCTTAAAATAAGTCATCTAAAAGCTTGTTGTCAACCAAATTTGGTATGGTAACTTTTAATGTTTTTGTTCGCTCCATTTCGCGTTGTAAGGCAAACATTGCCTCTTTATTCCTCGCCCAGCTACGTCTTGCAATTCCGTTGTTTACATCATAGAAAAGCATATTTTTCAATTTTCTTTCGGCATCTTTAGATCCGTCTAGAACCATTCCGAATCCACCATTGGTGACTTCTCCCCAGCCAACTCCGCCACCGTTGTGTATAGAAACCCAGGTTGCACCTCTAAAACTGTCGCCAATAACATTATGTATAGCCATATCTGCAGTAAATTTACTTCCGTCGTAGATGTTGCTTGTTTCGCGGTAAGGTGAATCTGTACCACTTACATCATGGTGGTCTCTACCTAATATGATGGCATCACTTAATGCTCCATTTTCGATTGCCTCATTGAATGCCAGTGCTATTTTTGCCCTGCCTTCTGCATCGGCATATAAAATTCTAGCTTTTGAACCTACGACCAATCTATTTTGTTCGGCTTCAGATATCCATTTTATATTATCTGATAGTTGTTGCTGAATTTCAGCCGGAGCATCTTTTTTAATTTCCTTTAGAACACGTAATGCAATGGCATCTGTTTTCTGTAAATCTTCTATTTTTCCTGAAGAGCATACCCAACGAAATGGTCCGAAGCCGTAATCGAAACACATGGGGCCTAAAATATCTTGTACATAAGAAGGATACTTGAAATCTATTTTGTTTTCTGCCATAACATCGGCACCTGCTCTTGAAGCTTCCAACAAAAAGGCATTTCCGTAATCAAAGAAATAAGTCCCTTTTTTGGTATGTAGGTTTATAGTATCGGCATGTCTGCGTAACGATTCTTGAACTTTTGTCTTGAAAGCTTCCGGATTCTGATTCATCAGTGTATTCGATTCCTCAAAAGATAATCCGGCAGGGTAATAGCCGCCTGCCCAGGGGTTGTGTAATGAGGTTTGATCAGAACCGAGGTGAATGAATATGTCCTCCTTAAAGAAACGTTCCCAAACATCAACCACATTGCCTATAAATGCAAGTGATACCACTTCGTTTTTAGATGTGGCTTCTTTTGTTCTTACTACTAAAACATCTATATCATTAATCAATTCATCTACCCACCCTTGTTCATGTCTTTTCTTTGCCGCAAGCGGATTCACCTCTACGCAAATAGTAATGCATCCGGCAATGTTACCAGCTTTTGGTTGTGCACCGCTCATTCCGCCTAAACCTGCAGTTAAGAATATTTTTCCATTGGGATTTTCATCCGTTTTTAACACCTTTCTAAAAGCGTTCATAACTGTAATCGCTGTGCCATGAACAATACCTTGCGGACCAATGTACATATAAGAACCCGCAGTCATTTGACCATATTGGGTTACGCCAAGCGCATTGTACTTTTCCCAATCGTCTTGTTTTGAGTAATTCGGAATCATCATTCCGTTCGTTACCACAACTCTTGGAGCTTCTTTTGATGAGGGAAACAACCCCATAGGATGACCAGAGTAGATATGTAAGGTCTGCTCGTTAGTCATTTCTGACAAGTACTGCATGGTCAACAGATATTGCGCCCAATTCTGAAATACAGCACCATTACCACCATAAGTAATGAGTTCTTGTGGATGCTGTGCAACGGCAGGATCCAGATTATTTTGAATCATGAGCATAATTGCCGCAGCGTGACTCGTTTGTGCGGGATATGCTGATATAGCTCTTGCATGCATCTCATAAGAGGGTTGAAAGCGATACATATAAATTCTACCATACGTCTGTAGCTCTTCGGCAAATTCAGGAGCCAAAACAGCATGCCAGTCCGCCGGAAAATAGCGCAACGCATTTCTAATCGCCAATTGCTTCTCTTCTTTAGAAAGTATCTGCTTTCGGTTTGGCGCGTGACTAACCGCTGAAGAACGTTCCTTTTTTAGAGGCAATTCAGTAGGTATCCCAATCTGTATTTGTGCTTTAAAATCCATCTTTAATTTTTAAATAAATTAATTTGATTTTGGATATAGAAGTTTATTTTCCAACAACCAACAACCAACAACCAACAACCAACAACCAACAACGAACAACTACTTATGTCTATCAAAAACCAACTCCCCATTTTTCCAAACCATACATGGCTTTAGATTCCCTTGATTGTATAATATATCTTGATAGTTATCTGAATGAAATACGGCTAGGTCAGCTAGTAATCCCGCTTCTAATTTTCCTCGGTCGGTCAATTTCAAAGCTGCTGCTGCTCTAAAAGTGATTCCTGCTAGAATCTCGGCATTACTCAGTTTTTGAAATGTTCCAAGAATACTAGCTTGTGTCAATAAATCACCCATAGGTGCAGATCCAGGGTTATGATCACTCGCGATTGCAAGTGCCGCACCTGCATCTAGCAATTTACGTGCTGGAGTAAAATCGCATCCTAAACCGATTGAAGCACCTGGTAGTGCAACAGATATAGTATCGCTTTGTGCTAATAATGCTATTTCTGTATCTCCGCTTGCCTCTAAATGGTCTGCACTGATTGCATTAAAATCAACTGCTACTTTACTGCCACCTGCAGAAAATTGGTCTGCATGCACGGTAATATCAAAATTCATGTCGGTAGCTTTTGAAAAATATGCCTGTATATCATCTGCAGAAAAAGCGCTTTGTTCAATGAACGCATCAATACGGTGTGTTAGGTTTTCTTCTTTAAGAATGGGGAATAACTCCTCACTTATCATTTTTAAATACTCATTCTCTGTTCCCTCAAAATCTTTAGGTAACATATGCGCTGCAAGGCAAGTAGAAATCAATTCTGGTAATGCTTGTTCATTGGCTTCTTTAATTGCGCGAAGCATTTTCAACTCTTCATCGACAGTTAATCCGTAACCACTTTTAACCTCTATTGTTGTTGTTCCGTTTTTAAGATGACGATTAGCTCTTTTTATGGTATTTTTAGTCAGTTCTTCTATTGTGGATTTTCTGGTTTGGGTAACAGTATCCCAAATACCACCTCCGGCATGTGCAATTTCTAAATATGATTTTCCTGCATTTCGCATGGCGTAATCTTTAGCACGAGATCCACCAAAACAAATATGTGTATGAGCATCAACGAAACCGGGTACACAAACATGGTTGCCATTTAATAGGGTAATATCTACATCAGGATATTTTAATTTTAAGTCCTCAAAATTACCTGTGGCTGCGATGAGGTTGTCTTCGATTAAAATTCCGCCGTCAACAATCACTTCAAGTTCATGATCAGAAATGGCTCCTTTAAGCTTTATTCCCGTCATGGGTATGATCTGTACAAACGGACCTATAAGTGTTCTTTTTGTCATTAGATTAGTAGTTTTCGAACTCTTCTGAGTGTTTTGTCTTTAAAGATATGTTATGTTCTGCTTGTACACGGTCTATAACTTTTAGTATTGTTTGATTTTTAATCATGGCAATACCCTTTTCAATATCATCAGAAAATACACGGTCTTTACTAGCGAAAGGCACTTGCTCACGTACTGCATTATGTACTTCGTCTAAATAAATACCCGATTTTAAAGGTTTTCTAAATTCAAAAGCTTGGGCAGCGGTCAGTAATTCAATTGCCAATATCTTCTCAACATTACCAATAACCTGTAACGCCTTTCTACCACCAATAGACCCCATACTTACATGGTCTTCTTGACCTAAAGATGTAGGAATACTATCTGCGCTTGACGGAAAACAAAGTCCCTTATTTTCACTTGCCAAAGCTGCGGTGGTATACTGCAAAATCATGTATCCGGAATTGATACCAGTATCGTTCATGAGTAGTTTTGGTACACCGGGACTATTACCTTCTAAGGATAAATAAATGCGACGGTCAGATATATTACCGATTTCAGATGCCGCTAAACAAGCATAATCCAAAGCCATTGCTAATGGCTGACCGTGAAAATTACCACCACTAATGGTCAATTCTTCATCAATAATTACTGGATTGTCGGTAACCGAGTTTAATTCAACTTCTAATAATTCTTTAAGGTGTAACCATGCTGTTCTTGAAGCACCATGAACTTGCGGAATACAACGAATGGAGTAGGGGTCTTGTACTTTTTCGCAATCTACATGGGCTTCCATGATTTCAGAGCCTTTCAATAATTTTTTTACGCGTTTTGCTACATGTACATTCCCTTTAAAAGGGCGCAGTGCATGAAGCTCGTTATAAAATGGTTTTACAGAACCTTGCAAACCTTCTATCATCATAGCGCCAATGACATCTGCCTGAGCTAGAATAGAATGTAATTGAGCTACCACTTTTACGGCATGTGCTGCTATAAATTGGGTGCCGTTTATAAGTGCTAGACCTTCTTTTGGTCCAAGAGCGATTGGTGTTAATCCTGTTAGTTCAAAAAGTGTTTTCGTGGTTATGGTTTCATTCTTGTATTCTACCTTACCTAAACCAATAAGTGGTAGAAATAAATGGGAAAGCGGAGCCAGATCACCAGATGCACCAACCGATCCTTGCGATGGTACTACAGGTATAGCATCATTATCGATATGCCAAATAATTCTTTTTAAAGTGTTCAGGGCAATGCCCGAATAACCTTTTGCCAATGATTGTGCTTTAAGAATGAGCATCAATTTTGCAATGTCTTTAGCGATTGGGTCACCAACGCCTACACTGTGACTTTGAAGTATATTGGTCTGTAGAATATTAGTTTCTGACTTAGAAATCTTGGTTGTACATAACGGACCGAACCCTGTATTTATACCATAAACAGGATCACCTTTATCTACAATGTTCTGTACAATTTTCCAGCTTTTAGTTATTTTGTCCTCTGTAGCTTTAGACAATATGGGGATAATTTCACCATGAACAATTTGCATTGCTTTACCGGCCGTTAGCCAATCTTCACCCAATTTAAACGTCTGTTTACTCATAGCTTTCTGTCTTGAATATTCTAATTAAAATTAATACCTATTTTTGATACTTGGTAATATCAATTTTGTCATTAATCGATAACTATGAGTAATCAAATAGAATTACGTCATTTAACCTACTTTCTAGCGGTAGCGCAAGAACTGCACTTTAGAAAGGCTGCGGAGAAGTTGTTTATTTCTCAACCGGGACTCAGTAGACAGATAAAGCAGATGGAAGAGATTCTAGAAACTCAACTGTTTGAGCGAAATAAGAAAAAAGTTGCTTTAACTCCTGCAGGGCACTATTTAAAAATGGAGGTGGAATATATTTTTAATCATCTTGAAAAAGTTGAGCGCCAATTGAAATTGGTGGGCGATGGTAGTAGCGGCGAGTTGCGAATCGGATTTTTAGGTTCGGCTATGCAGCAAGTGATTCCAGAATTATTATTGGGAATAAAAGAGAAATATCCGAAGGTGAAAACATCTTTAGAAGAGCTATCAAATTTTGCCCAAGTAGATGCAGTATTAAATGATCAATTAGATATGGGTTTTGTACGTGTGTCTAGAGTACCGAGTACCTTAGAAATGAAAACGGTTTTTACCGATACCTTTTCTTTAGTGCTACCAGAAAGATACCCGATGCTGACAAGGGAGTTTGACGGAATGCAGCGATTTGCGAATGAAGATTTTATTTTATTCAGTCAGGCATATAGTCCGCTGTATTATGAAACGATCATGAGTATTTGTCAAGATGCAGGTTTTGCACCTAAAATCTCACATAAATCTGTTCATGCACATACCATATTTAAGTTGGTAGAAAATCATATGGGTATTGCCATTGTGCCTACATCATTGCAAAACGGATTTCAAATGCGAGTGAAGTTTGTGGAGTTAAAAGATATACCCCAGCGAGCAGAATTATCTGTTATTTGGAAAAAGGAACATACCAACCCTGTTCTCAAGAATTGTATGGAGTTGTTGTTAGAGGATAAGTTTTAATACTTGTCTAACATAGAATGAGGTTTTCAAATCTTAATTTTACTTTGATTTAGAAAAGAGAGAATAGAAAAGAGAGAATAGAAAATAGAATAGAGAAAATAGAGCCTGCTGCGCTTAGCGTATTGCGCACAGCGAACAAACGAAAATTATGATATTAGATATAATTAAAAAGAGACGCTCGGTATTTCCGGTTCAATATAATGATACTCCAATTGCGAAGGCAGATATAGAAAAGGTTTTAGAAGCGGCTAACTGGGCACCTAACCATAAGTGTACAGAGCCATGGCGTTTTAAGGTGATTCAAGGTGAAGCAAAAGGTAGGCTAGGTAATTTCTTATCTAAAAAATATGAAGAGCTTGATCCTAAGCCAAAAGCAATGAAGATTAAAAAATTACAGGAAAACCCAAAAATGGCGGGTGCAATTATTGCCATTTGTATGCAACGAGACCTAAAAGAATCTATACCAGAATGGGAAGAGGTTGCAGCAGTAGCTATGGCTGTTCAGAATATGTGGTTACAATGCACCGAAATGGGTATTGGGTCGTATTGGTCTTCACCGGGACTCATAAAACACATGGGTGAGTTTTTAAGCTTAGCCGATGGTGAAAAATGTTTAGGATTTTTCTACATGGGTAATTTCGATGGTGAATTGACCGACGGTAAACGCGAGCCTATTACAACTAAAACCGAATGGATAACGGAGTAATTACTCCATTAATTAAAGAAAGGAAATAGGGCGCTACTATGCTCCCAAGCTTTTGAAATGAATAGTCCGAAATAGACAATAGCGACCATAAATTTCAAAAAAGTACCTGTTAAGAATCCTAAAAAAGAACCAAAAGCCGCTTTCGTAGCGGTTTTTTTATCCGCCTTATTCAGTAATTCTCCAACTAAAGCACCCACAAAAGGCCATATGATAATTCCGAATGGTCCTAGAATAGGGAATATTAAGGCAACTAATAAACCAACTGTAGTACCGATAACTCCCCATTTTGTACCGCCAAATTTTTTGGTACCTATGGCAGGTATAACGTAATCTAATCCAAAAACTATTAAAGCTATAGCTAGTGTAATACCTAGAAACGTCCAATTCATGGTAATGGCGCTGGTAGAATATAATAATAGTAAACCTACCCAACTAATTGGTGGTCCGGGTAAAATAGGTAAGAAGCTCCCTAAAATGCCCACGAGCATTAAAATGAATCCTAGTACTAATAAAAATATATCCATTGTAAATAGTAAGTGTTGCTTATAAGACTAATATAGGTTGCATTTGTTACATGAGCAGATATCTAAATTAATTTTTTTCAACTATAAAATTAGTTTAAACTAAATATTTAGTTATATTTGACCGTAGAACTAAAAGATTAGTTGAATGAAACAGTTGACAAAAGCAGAGGAAGAAGTAATGATTGTGTTATGGGAATTACAGAAATGTAATGTAGCATCGATCATTGAGAAATTACCTGAACCAAAACCGGCATATAATACCGTTTCTACAATTGTTCGAATTTTAGAAAGCAAGGGTTTTGTGGATCATGAGCAAGTAGGTAAAGGGTATTTATATTTCTCTTTGGTGAAGAAATCAGATTACAGCAATCAGTCCATCAACAAATTAGTAGACGGCTATTTTCAAGGTTCATTTAAAAGTATGGTGTCATTTTTTATGAAGAAGAATGATATGAGCCTGTCGGAATTGGAATCGGTATTAAATGAAATTAAAAAGGAAAAACCATGATACAATACATTTTGGAGTGCATCGCCTTTCAACTTCTTTTCTTGGTTATTTATGACTTTTTTCTAAAGAAAGAGACCTTTTTTCAATGGAATCGGGTGTATTTAATCGGAACATTTGTTTTGTCTTTGATATTACCTTGGATAAAAATAGAAGCTTTTAAGCAGCAAGTGCCACCAACGTTTGCCCAATACCCGGAGTATTTATGGGGATTACAAAATACAGATGTAGTAGTACAGGTTCAAAAATCAACGGGTTGGAATGTTACTTGGCAAGAAGGAGTGCTGTATGGCGGAATGCTAGTGGCATTGTTGTTATTCGGATTAAAAATCAGACAATTATACCTATTAAGAAAAAGCGGAGAAAAGATTTCTTACCCTTTATTTACTCAGGTTGTTATAGCAAACAGCAATATTGCTTTTTCATTCTTTAAATCCATTTTTATTGGAGATAAAGTATTGAAGATGAAGCACGATACCATAATCGCCCATGAATTGGTGCATATAAAACAAAGGCATACGTACGACTTGTTATTTTTTGAGTTTATGAGAATTGTAGGCTGGTTTAATCCGTTAGTGTACGTATATCAAAATCGTATTTCAGAATTACATGAATTTATTGCCGATGCTCAAGTATCAAAAGAACATAAAACGGATCATTATGAGCAGTTATTGGCTCAGGTTTTTCAGACCGAACATATATCATTCATCAATCAATTTTTTACACAATCATTAATCAAAAAACGAATAATCATGTTACAAAAATCAAAATCAAAAAAAGTCTGGCAGTTGAAGTATTTACTATTATTGCCAATGGTACTGGGGATGTTGTTGTATAGTTCGTGTGAAATGTATAAAAATACTTCTGACGGTCAAGGAATCACAAGAAATGATGAGCTTTTAATTGCAGAGGTAAAGGCTAAAATAGAAGAGGATGATTTGGGTATGCATTATTTATATAATTCTAGTTTAGCTGAAAAACGTCGGGATATGAATCAAACTTTTACTAAGAATGAATACTTTCTTTATGAGGTCTTGCAGAATAAAATTTTAGAAGAAGAATTGAAAAGTTATATTAAAAAAAATCCTGATGAATCTATAAAATTAGCATTGGTTCAACCCTCTACAGAGCTGTATAATGATTTTGTAAATCAAAGAAAAGCGTACAAATTAATTGATGTTAACCTAAAAGCATCAGTTAAAGCATTTGAGAAAGGTATTTTTTATTATAATAATAATTTTAAGGTGTATCCATCAGATTATTTAGAGTTTAAAGTAAAAAATACCGCAGAATTAAGTTCTAATGAATTACAAAAATTTAATGAATTGTTGATTGGTTTAGAAAATGAATCGTATCATTTAACGAACATTATACTTCATGATGATCAGAATTCATTTTTAATAAAGACCAATATTAAAGATTTAATGAAAAGTAAAGAATCATCTGATATTCAGTTTGTATCTGAAGAAGGTTTTAGCGATTTCGATAATGTAGATGTTCCTTTTGCCGTAGTTGATGAAGTTCCGGTTTTTCCTGGTTGTGAAGATGCAGATGATAAACGTGCTTGTTTCAATGAAAAAATGCAGCAACATATTGGAAAACATTTCAGTTATCCGCAGGCTGCTCAAGATGCTAATATACAGGGGCGAGTAAGTACTATGTTCATCATTTCTTCAGAAGGTACTATTGAAAATATTAAAATGCGTGGTCCGGATAAGCTATTAGAAGACGAAGTGGCTCGTATCATAAAAAGTTTACCAAAGATGATTCCTGGTAAACAATCTGGTAAAGCTGTAAATGTTCCTTTTTCTATTCCTATTCAATTCAAATTAGATGATAGTGATAGTTCTTCATTAGATGAAAAAACATACATGAATGAGAATGATGTTCCTTTCGCTGTAGTTGATGAGGTTCCGATTTTTCCTGGTTGTGAAGATGCAGATGATAATCGTGCTTGCTTTAATGAAAAAATGCAACAACATATTGGTAAATATTTTAATTATCCAAAAGCAGCTAGAGATGCGAATATAGAGGGTAGAGTTAGTGCTATGTTTTTAATTACTTCAGAAGGCGCTATTGAAAATATTAAAATGCGTGGTCCAGATAAATTATTAGAAGATGAGGTAGAACGCATAATAAAAAGGTTGCCAAAGATGATTCCTGGCAAACAATCTGGTAAAGCAGTAAATGTTCCTTTTTCCATTCCTGTTAATTTTAAGTTGAAAAGTGAAAGTACTAATGAAAAGGCTATTAATTTAAATAGTAATGATAGTAAGGGGTCTATTTATTTAATTAACGGAGAAGTGGTGGAAAAGCATGAATATGACAAAATGGATGCTGATAAAAATTCAATTGAAAGGATTTTACATTTGGGACCCGAAGCTTCCATTAAAAAATATGGTAAAGTTGCCGAAAATGGATCTTATGAAATTATAACTAAAAACAATAATAGTACAGCCAACATGGTTTCTGAAATTTCGAAAGAAAGTGAGTTAGAACCTATGTATTATGTTGATGATATAAAAATAACTAAACTAGAAATGGAAGCTATTGATCCAAATACAATAGAAAGTATTTTTATTTTAAAAGATGAAAAAGCTATTGAAAAGTATGGTGAAGTGGGTGAAAATGGAGTAGTTGAAATTAGAATTAAAAAAGAATAATTGAAACTATTTTTTATTTCAATACTACTATTAGTACTGTTTAAAGCCGAAGCGCAATCTTCGGCTTTAGCTGTTGCCGATAGTTTATACACTATTGGTAATTATTCAAAAGCGATTAATGAGTACTCTAAAGTAGGCGGAGTCTCTTCTGCGCTACAAATTGCAAGAAGTTATAATGCTGTTGGTAATTATGAGAAGGCAATTACTCAATATCAATACGTGGTCGATGAAGATGTTGAAAATCAACTCGCGCAATTTGAACTTGGGAAATTATTGCTGAAAGTAAATAAGTTTGAAGAGGCAAAATCTGTGTTTAAAAATTTGTCTAATCTCAATACGACTAACCCTGAGTTTCAGTTTTATTTGGGGGAAGTCAATCGTCATCTAGATATAACAGATGAAAGTATAAAGCAATACAAAAAAGCAATTAAATTAGATAGTACGCATCTTAGAAGCCTGTTTCAGCTCGCTAAATATTACACCATAAAACAAGAGCGCGACAACGCATTAACGTATATTTTAAAGGGATTGAATTATTATGAGAATGACGTATCCTTAATAAATTTACATGCATTGGTGCTATTCAACGATGCTCAATTTGAGAAGGCGATTCCGTTATTTGAACGCGTCTTAGAACTTGGGGAAGATAAAAACTACGTCTATGAAAAACTAGGAATTTCTTATAACAAGAATTGGGAATTCAAAAAAGCTAAAGAAGCTTATGCTATTTTATTGAAAAGAGATGATACTAATTCACAAACCTATTTTGATTTAGCCAGTGTTTATCAAAAAGAAAGCAAATTAGATAGTGCCAAGATTTTCATTCATAAGGCAATGGCTGTCCAAAAACCTATTTTTGCGAATGGCTATAATCAATTGGCATATATCGCCCGTGAGCAAAAAGATTATATAACAGCATTCAAATTCTTTGAAATGGCTCACCAAGAAGATGTGTCAAATGCTCGTATCTATTACAATATAGCCACTACTTATGATCAATTTGGTACTGATTTGCAGAAGAAATTAGGTTATTATGAGAATTTCTTAAAGCACTATCCGAACGAGCATCCTTTCTATTACGAAACTGCGAGAAAACGAATCTCAGAGTTAAAGGAGGAAATCCATTTTGCTAAAGAATAAACTCATCAAAAAAATCGTAATTTCACCAGTAGAATAGGTGTAATGAAACGAGTTGTATTTTTTCTTTTGATGCTGCTGATAAGTTCATGTTCGTTCTTTGAGTCTAAACAAAAAAGAACACAAGAGCTTATTGATGAAGAATTACGCCATATCGATTGGAACAGTGTAGATTCTTATCCGTTTTTCTATACTTGCGATGAAGCGGTTACTAAAGAGCAACAGAAAATTTGCTTCGAAGAAACCCTAATTTCCCATTTTCAAGAAACCTTAAATGATTTTGAATTTACCTTGACCGATAAGGAAAGTGAAACGGTTGATGTTATTTTTGTGATAGATACCCTAGGCAGAATTAATGTAGCTACTATTGAAAAGAACGCATTGGTTTTAAATCAAATGCCAGAATTTGATGGTGTAATTACGCAAAGCTTAAAGAATCTTCCTAAACTTGCACCCGCTTTAAAAAGAGGAATTCCTGTGAATACTAAATATCGAATTCCGGTTCAATTAAATACAAACTAAGCATTTTGGCGAACGAGAAAATAATTTTGGGTATTGACCCAGGCACAACTATTATGGGTTTCGGACTCATAAAAGTGGTGGGTAAAAAGATGGAGTTTCTTCAAATGAACGAATTGCTTCTTCAAAAATATAACGACCCATACACAAAACTAAAGCTCATTTTTGAGCGTACCATAGAATTGATAGATACCTATCACCCAGATGAGATTGCTATTGAGGCTCCTTTCTTTGGTAAGAATGTACAGTCTATGCTAAAGCTTGGTCGTGCACAAGGTGTTGCCATGGCAGCGGGATTATCACGTCAAATACCTATTACAGAATACTTGCCCAAAAAAATTAAAATGGCAGTCACTGGAAACGGAAATGCCAGCAAAGAACAAGTTGCTAGAATGCTACAAAGTGTATTAGGGTTAAAAACACTACCAAAAAACCTAGATAGCACTGACGGATTAGCTGCTGCCGTATGCCATTTTTACAACCAAGGTAGAATTGACGTAGTCGGTAAAAGCTACTCTGGTTGGGATGCTTTTGTAAAGCAGAATGAGAAAAGAGTGAAAAAGTAATGTTCAATAAACATTAAACAATTACCAATAAACAATAATTAATTAGCAATGAATAATGAAAATCCTCTTTTGAGTAAATCTTATGATTTTGCTTTGCAAATTGTTAAATTATATCAAGAACTAACGAAGAATAAAAGAGAGTATGTTCTATCGAAACAACTATTGAGAGCAGGAACTTCTGTAGGTGCGAATATAGCAGAAGCTAATGGTGCGATATCAAAAGCAGATTTTTCTGCTAAGATTTCAATAGCTTATAAAGAAAGTTTAGAGACTAAATATTGGTTAAACCTTTTAAAGGATTCAGGATATATTGAATTGTCAATTGCGAATGGTTTAATAGAAAAAGCTGATGAACTTTCTAAAATTATGTTCGCTATACTTAAATCCACAAGAATTAAAAAACAAGCATAATTGTTAACTGATTATTGCTAATTGCTAATTGAACTCATGAGCGGAATCTACATCCACATCCCATTTTGTAAACAAGCTTGTCACTATTGTGATTTTCATTTTTCGACCACAATGGGGAAGAAAGATGCGATGGTAAATGCATTGTGTAAAGAACTGGAGCTGCGCAAAACGGAGTTTTCTGGGGAAACTGTTGCTACGATATATTTTGGCGGCGGTACGCCGTCCGTTTTGGAGATTAAGGAGATTGAGCAGTTGATAAGTACGGTTAGTGAACATTATGATGTTGTAGATAATCCGGAGATTACCTTAGAGGCGAATCCTGATGATTTATCCGAAGAGAAAATACTGCAACTGGTAGCTAGTCCGATAAACCGATTGAGTATCGGAATTCAATCTTTTTTTGAGGAAGATTTAAAGCTGATGAACAGGGCACATAATGCTCTGGAAGCCGAGAAGTGTTTGCAATTGGCGAGTCAGCATTTCGATAATATTTCTATCGATTTAATTTATGGAATGCCAAACATGACCTTAGAACGCTGGAAGCAAAATATTGATAAGGCACTTGGGTTTGGTATTCCGCATATCTCTAGTTATGCTCTTACAGTTGAACCAAAAACGGCACTTGCCAAATTTGTGGAAAATGGATTGATTACTCCCGCTACCGACGAAGAAACACAGGAGCATTTTAACCATTTGAACAAGACTTTATTGGCAGCAGGCTTCGATTGTTATGAGATTTCCAATTTTGGGAAGCCTGGGTATTACTCCAAAAATAACTCCGCCTATTGGCAGCAGAAAAAATATATAGGTATTGGTCCATCTGCACATTCATTTGATGGTGTACGCAGAGGATGGAATATTAATAACAATCCGAAATACATAAAATCCATAGCACAAAATATTTTACCTATGGAAGTTGAGGTACTTTCTGCTACCGACAAATACAACGAGTATATAATGACGGGCTTACGGACTATTTGGGGAGTTTCATTATCTAGAATTTCTGATGAATTCGGACCTAAATACAAAGAATATGCACTAATGCAAGCCGACAAATTTATAGAAGAGCATTTGCTTTTTGTAGATGGTGATATTCTAAAAACCACCAAAAAAGGCATGTTTTTAGCCGACGGCATCGCCGCAGATTTGTTTATGCTGAATTTGAAATAACGAACTGTCTGAGTTAAATTAAAACGTGCTGTCAGTTCGAGTGATTTTTCATTGAAGAGAAACGGAAATGAAAAATTGTATCGAGAACAGGTTTGGAACACGCAAGCTTCTCGATACAAATGTCCTCGTGCCTCAAAAATTCATTAGAAGTGACATGAGTACTTGTAATAATCTATCTGCCAGAGTTAAAGTAAAACGGACTGTCAGTTGGAGTGATTTTTTATTGAAGTGGAACGGAAATATAAAATTGTATCGAGAACAGGTTTGGAACACGAATACCTCTCACTTCTACAATCTTTAATTATAACCGCCCAAAAAGTTGTAATTTTCTTATCTCAAAGCTACCATGTAAATTGAGTGTAAATACAATGAAAACTACCATAACCCATAATTCTAAAGAGTACAAGATAGACCTATCTAAACCCTTAGACATTTCTATAGCCATTACCAATAAAGACGATAATGTAAACGCTTGGTATGTTAAAGCCCCGACTATAGAGCCTCATAGAGAAGCCAATTTTACTGGGAGTATAGCAGCTGGGTCAAGTACTAATTTTTATGATATTTCTTTCAATCCGCATTCGCATGGTACGCATACGGAGTGTGTTGGGCATATATCTGCTGAGCATCAGTCTGTAAACCAAAATCTACAACAGTTTTTCTTTTTGGCTAAGGTGATAACTATTACTCCATCCGAGGAAAATGGAGATGCAGTAATCACGAAAAAACAACTTCAAAATGCCATAGGTAATCAAACTCCGACAGCGTTAGTTATACGAACCTTACCTAATGCTTCGTCAAAACGAAATAGACAGTATTCACATACGAATCCGCCATACATATTAAAAGACGCTATGGTGTTTATAAGGGAATTGGGTGTAGAACATTTGTTGATAGACCTACCTTCTGTCGACAAAGAAAAAGATGATGGTAAGCTTTTGGCGCACAAGGCATTTTGGAATATCAACGGCGATGTTCGACTTGGTGCAACTATCACAGAGTTTATTTATGTGCCAGATGCGATTGTTGATGGTTCGTACTTTTTAAACTTACAAGTAGCACCTTTTGAGAATGATGCTAGCCCAAGTAGACCGGTACTTTATAAAATAGAATAATCATGAAAAATGTTTTGAAATTAGAAGAGCTAGCCTTAATGATTCTTGGCATTTTTATGTTCGGCTTATTAGGCTACCAATGGTGGTGGTTGCCTGTTTTAATACTGGCTCCAGATATTTCTATGTTGGGTTATTTACTAGGTTCAAAATTCGGTGCAGTTTGTTATAACATCTTTCATCACAGAGGTATAGCCATACTTTTATACTTTGTTGGTATCTGTTTTATGTTGCCTATAATGCAATTAATAGGTACAATTCTTTTTATACATATAGCCATGGACCGTATCTTTGGCTACGGACTTAAATATGATAAAGGGTTTAAGTTTACTCATTTAGGAGAAATAGGAAATAAAAATGGATAATATTTTTGATACCATTCTTGGTTTAGTTTTAGGTGCAATAGGCATGTATTGGCTTTTCAATTTTTTTAAAGGAAAGAAAAGTAAAGAGATAACAACGCACCAGTCTACCGTGTTATTAGAAAAAATGAAAAGCGTTTGCAAGTTGATCTCCGTAGAAGGTGAGTTTGCCGAAATCTACAAGTATGAAAATGTAAAAGATTTTCTAAGCATTGTAAGTAGCAAAAAGAAAGCGCTGGTGGTTATAAAGGCGAAAGCGCATATTGGTTATGATTTAAGTAAGCTTTTAATGCATACCGATGAAAGTAAGAAGATAATTATACTAGATAATTTTCCGCAGCCAGAAGTATTGAGTATTGAACCTGAGCTGGAATTTTACGATGTAAAAAGCGGATTTTTTAACTTTTTCGCTCCAGATGATCTTACGAAATTAAATGCAGAGGCTAAAGCACATATACGTGAAAAAATTCCGGAAAGCGGCTTGATGGATACAGCTAGAAAAGAAGCTTTACAGACCGTTTTGATTATGGAGAAAATAGTAGAAACTATTGGGTGGAAACTCGATTATTCTGCACTTAAAATTCCGCAAAAACAAATTGAGGTACTTGAAAAATAACAATAAACAACTCAAAATAGAAAATGAAAAACGTAATTTGTATCCTTGTATTAACACTAATGACCGCAGTAACTTTTGGTCAAAATGATAAAGAAATGACTGAATTCGATTCTAATTATTCTCATACCGTATTTTTCTGGTTGAAAAACCCAGATAATCAAGCAGACCGTACCACTTTTGAAACCTCTTTACGTAAGTTTTTAGATAACTCTGCGTATGCTAAAACACAATTTATAGGGAAGCCACCAAAGGCTAGTAGAGACGTTGTTGATGGTTCATTTACGTATTCTTTGATTGTAAGTTTTGACTCTGCAGAATCTCAGCAGGCATACCAAGACGAAGCTCCGCATAAAGTTTTTATTGAAGAGTCAAGTGCCCTTTGGACTAAAGTAATCGTCTACGATTCTACCAGTATCTAAAGAATACCATGATTTTTTTAAAAGGTACTTTTAATGATATTGAACGAATTGCCAATTTACACACGGTAAGCTGTCAACAGAATTACCGCGCGTCTTTTAGTGCCGATTATTTAAAGCCATAAGTATGAACGTTGAAGAATACCGGGAATATTGTATTTCTAAAAAAGGAGTAACAGAATCCTTTCCTTTTGATGAGGTTACCTTGGTATTTAAGGTGATGGGCAAAATGTTCGCTTTATGCGGATTAGAAAATGTGCCGTTACGCGTTAACCTAAAATGCGACCCAGAAAGAGCCATCGAACTACGTGAAGAACATGATGGTATTATAGAGGGTTGGCACATGAGTAAAAAGCATTGGAATACCGTATATCTTGAGCAAATTTCTAAAGACCTCACAAAAGAGCTTATTGACCATTCGTATGATTTGGTGGTTTCTAAATTGACTAAGAAGGTGAAGGCGGAGTTGGAAGCACTATAGTACTAGGTATCTAAAACCTTGTATAATTAATAAGAAAAGTCTGTTCCCTCACTCAAAACCACCATTCACTCATTCTAACTTTTCTTTAGCGGTCAAATTTCAGTACTTAATAGTGTCTAAAACCACTATTCATGAAAAACCACAGATCTCCTCAAGAAGTAAATGCCGGTTCTATGGCAGATATTGCTTTTCTATTACTCATTTTTTTCTTGGTTACCACATCTATAGAAAATGATGCGGGACTAAACCGTATAATGCCTCCTGAAAATAACGATGTCATTGTCGATATCAAAGAGCGAAACCTTTTTGAAATTAGTATAAATGACGCTGACTTAATAATGGCAGAAGGTGATGTTATAGATTCTAAAAATCTTCGAGAGAAAGTAATTGCATTTATCGATAACGGCGGGTTTTTAATGCAAGAAGAAGGGTATTGCAATTATTGTAAAGGAAATAGGTTGACAGATTCATCTGAAAATCCTGAAAAAGCCATCATTTCTATAAAGGCACAACGAAATACAAGCTATCCGGTTTATGTAGCTGTACAAAATGAAGTGATTGCAGCTTATAACGACTTGCGTAATAGAGAAAGCTTACGATTGTTCGATACCCCTTATGAAACTATTTATTCTGATTATTATAATGAAGAGATTAGTGAGGACCAAAAAGTGCAATTAAAAGAACGTCTTGAAATTATAAGAGCACTTTATCCGCAGAAAATTCTAGAACCAGAAACCGTAAATAACTAAGACCATGATAAAATTCAACAAGTATCGATCTAGTAAAAGCTTGCCGCCCGTATCAACAGCATCATTACCTGATATCGTTTTTATACTGCTCTTTTTCTTTATGACGGTTACCGTTATGAAGAACCAAAACTTATTGGTAGAGAATACTTTGCCAACCGCAACTGAAACTGAAAAATTGGATAAGAAAGACCGAGTTATAGAAATTTATGTGGGTAAGCCTACTGCTGAAGCCAAGACCAATTTAGGCGATGAACCCAGAATTCAAATGGATAATAAATTTATTACCGTAGATGAAGTCGGCGATTATGCCTTGCAAGCATTATCATCAATGCCAGAGCATTTAAAAAGTGTGGCAACAGTTTCTATTAAAGCAGATGTGGGAGTGAAAATGGGTATTATAGAAGACCTTAAAAGCGAACTTCGTTTGGTGAATTTGTTGAAAATAAACTATACCACTTATGAAGGTGCTGCTGTAGATAATTTATAGAATGAAATGAGTGTTTTTAAATCTGCTTTCCATTTATAGAAACCACTTTCTAAGGTTATCTTTGCCTTTTCTATAATAGGTTGATATTCATGAATAATTTAGAGGAATTTTATACCCAACGCGTACAAAAGTTTGATGCGCTTATTGAAGCTTTAAATAAGAAACTCTTTTTATTTAGCACGCTACGGTTACTGATATTTTTAGGTACTATCGCTGCACTTTATTTTGCTTCAGTAAATGCAAAATATGTGGTTGCCGTGCTATTTGTAGGTATACCATTATTCTTATTTTTAGTAAGTAAGTACACGAATCTAAAACTACAAAAAGCTAAAATTGAAGAATTAAGAAATATCAATACGGTAGAGCTGCAAGTACTAAAAAGAGACTTTTCTAAATTACCTAATGGAAAAGAATTTGCCGATGACATTCATTTTTTCAGTCAAGATATAGACTTGTTTGGTGAAGGATCTTTTTATCAAATTTCAAATAGGACAAAACTTGCCGAGGGAAGCCTTTTATTAGCCGATATCTATAAAGAGAATACCATAAACGACATTAAAGAAAAACAAGAAGCTATCGCCGAGATAGGAGAGAAGGTTGATTGGAGACAAGAGTTTTCTGCGATGGCGGCACTGACCGAAACAGAGACTTCTACTCATACTATTGCTAAATGGTTAAAGAATTACGAGTCTTTTGTGCCAAAGGCAATGAAGTTTATTCCTCTTGTATTTTCAATTATTTCAGTGGCTATCTTTGTGGCTTACTTTTTAGATTACCTACCAGAATCTGTGTTGATTACGTGGTTAGTTCTAGGTATGATAATTGTTGGGTTATTCACTAAAAAAGTGACAAATTTAGGACAGAGTGCTACCAAAATGAAATCTACCTTTGACCAGTACAATCAGCTATTGGCAATGATAGAAACGACTGATTTTACATCAGATCTATTAAAAAAACAAAAGGCTAACATTTTAAGTAATGGCGAGCATAATTCTAAGGTTCTAAAGAAATTCGCATCACTTTTAAGTAACCTTGATCGAAATAATAATCTTCTCTATTTAATTTTTGCAAACGGATTTTTCCTTCGCTCATTAACCGATTGCCTAGCCATTGAAAAATGGATTGAGGCGCATGGTAAGAGTGTAGAGATTTGGTTTAATACTATCGCATTTTTTGACGCTTATAGTAGTTTAGGGAATTTTGCTTTTAACCATCCGAATTTTACATATCCGACGATTACTAATGACGGCGTGGTATTGAAATCTAAAAATGCAGGTCACCCGTTATTAGATCCTGCGAAAAGTATATTGAATGATATTACTATTGATGGCGGACAGTTCTTTATAATTACTGGTGCAAATATGGCTGGTAAGAGTACTTTTTTAAGAACGGTATCGCTGCAGATAATGATGGCAAATGTTGGGCTTCCTGTTTGTGCAGAATCGGTCAGTTATTCGCCTATAAAGTTAATTACCAGTATGCGTACCACAGATTCATTGACAGATGATGAATCGTACTTCTTTTCAGAATTAAAACGACTTCGGTATATCGTAGATGAAATTCAGACGGATCGTTATTTTATTGTTTTGGATGAAATCTTAAAAGGAACAAATAGTACCGATAAGGCGTTAGGTTCGAGAAAATTTGTAGAACGCCTAGTGAAAAGTAAATCTACCGGAATAATTGCTACGCATGATCTTAGTCTTTGTGAAGTTGCCGATGAATACGAAGCGGTTAAAAACCATTATTTTGACGCAGAGATTATAGACAACGAACTGCATTTCGATTATACGTTTAAAAACGGAATTTGCCAGAATATGAACGCTTCTTTTCTCTTAAAAAAGATGGGGATTATTGAATAAAACTTTTTTATTCTTAGATTTAAGGTTGTAATCATTTTCCGTCTTTTTTATGCATAGAATTTCGCTTTTATTCTTCATACTGTTTTCTAATATTCTTCTTGTTCAAACTGAATTTGGCGACAATTTCGTTAAGGATAAATTCTTAAAATATTTTGAATTACCTCGAGAGTCTGTATTTCTTCATACTAATAAAACGACTTATATAGCTAATGAAGAAGTATGGTTAAAAGGTTATGTGTATAATAGGCATAATAGTAAACCATTTAGTCAAACTACTACGGTTCACGTGGGGTTGTATAATGTTGATGGTAAGAAATTTAATGACTATCATTTTAAAGCTGAAGATGGTTATTTTAAAGGGAATATCGCCGTAGATTCAATGCTTTCAAGTGGTGAATACTATCTTCGTACAAGCACAAATTGGATGAAGAATTTTAAAGAAGATGATTCCTTTGTACAGAAGATTACCATTTTAAATGAAAAGTCAATTGAAAAGGGAAAATCTGTAAAAGAATATGATATTCAATTTCTGCCAGAAGGCGGTAATTTAGTTGAAGATGCGCCTGGGGTGATGGGTGTGAAAGTAACAGATATTAACGGTTATGGCGTAAGAATCGTAGAAGGGTCTGTATTTGATACTGATAATGCACAGGTGGCAAGATTTTACACTTCAATTTTTGGTTTAGGGAAATTCAACTTTAATCCGAAAGCGGGTACGACTTATGTTGCAAAAATCGAATTTAGCGATGGTAGTGTGCAAACCACTACACTACAAAAACCTTCTAAAGCAGGTGTCTCTTTTAGCGTAAAAAATGTCGATGATAATCGGTTTATTATTAGCTTAACGACCAATGCTGCGACAAAAGAGGTAATTAAAGAACAACAGTTTTATTTATTGATACATAAAGATGGTCATGCAAATAGAATACCCATTACTTTCCCCAAGAACAAACTATTTGTATCGAAGGTTTTAAATAAAGAAGTGCTCAATAAGGGGATGAATATTTTAACGCTGTTTAATCCAGATGGTAAGCCGATAGCAGAGCGATTAATATTTAATCATTCAGACCTTTTAGATTCACAATTAGAAGTTAGTAAGTTATCTACTGAAGAAGATTCGTTGAGTATTCAAGTTAAACTTCTTGATGCTAGTAAAGGGTTACAAAACTTAAGTGTATCTGTATTGCCAGAAAAAACAATTTCGAACAATAATCAAAACTCAATTTATAGCGCATTCTATTTAAAACCTTATGTAAGAGGATTCATTGAAAACCCTAGATATTATTTTAGAGATGTTACTGAAAAAAAAGAGAATGACTTAGACTTATTGTTAATGACCCAAGGTTGGTCTAAATATGATTGGAACGATATTTTTAAAGGACCTCCTGGTCAATTTTATGAATTTGAAAACGGAATAGATTTAGAAGGAACTATTTACAGTAAAGGGGTTACATCTGAAGATAAACTCTTAGTTAGTTTTCCAGATGGGCGAAGTAGGTATTTAGACATTTTAGACAATAGATTTTTGATTCAGAAGAATTTTCCAATAAAGGGTGAGGGCTTAGATTTTACGCTCATTGTTAAGAATGGAAAATTGGCGAAACCAAATATTGGTTTGAATATGAAGTTAGGGGCAATCCCCGATGCAATGGATGCTATTTGGAAAGAAAAAGTAAAATTTGAAAATGACGATGGTTCTAACGAAGTCAATGCGCCAGATTTAATTTCTACTGATAATACCATAAGTTTAAATGAGGTTACTGTTGTTGAAGATAAGATAAAAGCAACGGTAGAAAGCAATGTATTTATTCCTAAGTACTTAAGAGGTAAGATGACCGAGGTTACTGAAGATATAGAGTTTAGTTTTCCGTTAATAACTGAGATTATAGCTTCAAGAGGGTATTACGTAAGAGAAGAGTTGAGTTTTGGTAGTACAGATCGACTTATCATTAGAGCAAGAACAGTACAATCTTTCATCTCAGGTAACGCGCTACCAGTTCCTGTTATTTATTTAGATAATGTAAGATTGACGACTCTCGATATTTTATATCGAATGCCTACAAAAGATGTAGAAAGTTTTTTAATTGATAAAACAGGGGCAGGTGAGGGAGCAAGAGGCGCTGGTGGTGTAATTCGTATTTACACCAGAAGATTACCAAGAGATTACAATGATCAGTATGGTAAAGATGAAAATGTTTTTAAGTATATATTAAAGGAAGGATTTGAACCTGTTAAGAAATTTTATACCCCTAAATACACTTCATATCTTTCTAATGAATTTGAAAATTTTGGAACTATACATTGGGTGCCTGAATTGAAAACCAATGAAAATGGTATCGCTACTTTTAAAATACTGAACACCCTGCAGAATAATATCAATTTTTATATTGAAGGCATGAGTGCAGAGGGAAATTTAATTTCAGCAGAGCAAAGTCTTATAATCGAATGATATTTTAAATGGATTCATTAACACAAATTGTACTTGGCGCAGCCGTTGGCGAAGCAGTTCTTGGTAAAAAGGTCGGTAACAAGGCAATGCTTTATGGGGCTATTGCTGGTACTATACCCGATTTAGATGTCATAACACGTTATTTTCTTGATACGGTTACAGCTACGGAATGGCATAGAGGTTTTAGTCACTCCATTTTCTTTTCTGTACTCTTCGCTCCTGTATTTGGGTGGTTGGTTTGGAAGATTAATAAGAAAGAATCGGCTACTTGGAAAGAGTGGTCTTGGTTAATGTTCTGGGGATTATTTACGCACCCGTTATTAGATGCTTTTACTACGTGGGGTACGCAATTGTTTTGGCCCTTTAAAACAAGATTGGCGTTTCAAAGTGTTTTTGTGATAGATCCTTTGTATACGGTTCCGTTTATTATCTTCTTGATACTGGCTATGTTTCAAAAACGCACTGCTGTAAAACGTAGAAAATATGTGCAATTGGGTCTGGTCATTAGTAGTGCTTATTTACTGTTGACCTTGGTCCTAAAAGGAATCGCTTTTCAGAAATTTGAGAAGGCGCTTGATGAGCAAGGTATTTCGTATACTGAAATGAATACAAGACCTGCGCCTTTGAATACTGTGCTGTGGATGGCTAATATAGACACTGAAGATGCCTATTTAATGGGCGATTATTCTTTTTTTGATAGCCAACCAATTTCATTTATATCATATCCTAAAAATCATGACTTATTAGGGAGATGGGCTACGAATGATAAAATTGAACGACTGATAAAAATAACCGAAGGCTGGTATACCATTACCGAAAAAGAGGGGCAACTGTATTTTAATGACCTAAGATTCGGACTCATTAGCTTAAACGAAAATGAAAGCCAATTTGCATTCAGTTATAAGTTAGTGCCAGATGGTGATGATTTAATTGTAGAAGAAAGACCGAAGTTTAAAAGAGATGCAAAACGGTTAATGGCTGCTCTGTGGCAACGTATGTGGGGGAATTAATGAATGGAGGTTTTGACTGCGCTCAACCAAACATTCAAATTTCTTTAAATTGTAATCTAAGTAGCTATACAACGTTAGCTTAGTTTCTTAAAATGGATAACCGATAGCAAAGTTCAGCGTCATGTTGTTATCTGCATTTCCGAAGAATGGCACATTCCAACGTTCGTTTTTGTCCAAGTATGGTATACGTAATGGAGAAGCCAAATCTAAACGAATTACAAAACTTTGAATATCTAATCGCACACCAAAACCTACACCTGCTGCTACTTCACTTAGCCAATCTTTCTCAAATTTGCCATCTGTAAAAAGTGCTTCAGACGAAGTACTAATAGATTCGTCATTTAAAAGGTCAGAATAATCTCCCGTTAGCCATACGTTTCCTGCATCAACAAAAAAGGCACCTTTTAAATAAGAGAATAACGGAAAACGATATTCCACATTAGCTTCTAATTTTAAGTTACCAGATTGGTCATAATAGTCTGTGGTGTCATCTTCTGTATCCGGATAAAAATTACCAGGTCCTATAGATCTAATATCAAAGGCGCGTACACTGTATGGACCGCCAGAATAAAATTGCTTAACGAAAGGTAAGGTGGTGCTATTGCCATAAGGTACACCCCAACCGGCGTATAGTCTAGATACCAAAGTGCGTTCATTTTTCCATCTTAAGTAAAGCCGTAAATCGGCATCTACTTTTGCATACTGCGCATATTCCGAGCCAAAAATAGTATTTGAACCACCACTGAATAAGCTTAAGGCATTTCCTGCCAAATCAAAATTTGTAGAAAAATAAATGGGTTTTTCTTTATTTAGATTAGATACTTCGTCATAGGTGAAACTATATAACAGACCTGCTATAAAGCGCTGTTCAAAACTTTGACTTAAATATTCATTATCATCTAAAATTGCCTGAAATTCATTGGTCACATTAGATAGTCTAGAATAGTTGATACTGATTGGATCTAATGTATGATATACATATTCGTTTTCTTTCCAGGTGTACCCAAAGCTACTATTTACAGAACTTAGGGTAAACAAATCACTACGCTGTAAAAAATCAACCCCAACAGATATTTTAGTTTTAGGTACCGCGTATTTAAATCTTTTTGGAGAGAATGGTATGGATCTCGGTATAATCAAATCGGCACTTAAACCACCTGCAATACTACTTAAATTAGAATCGCTGTTAGATAGCTGTAATTCATAAGAAAAATCTGCCGAGACACTGAAGGTTTCACCACCGTTGAAAACATTTCTGTTGGTATGACTCAATAAAATACCAGGACCGGTGTAACCGTTAGATCTAGAAACGGCTTGTATTTCTGCTCTTATGGATCGCTTGGTTAATGGGGCTAAATAGATTTCTGCTGCTAAAGAACCGGCATTACCGTCCGTTGCAGTGGTGTCAAGTTCCGTGTATTGTATATTTACGTACTTATAACTACCTAAAGCAGATAATCTACTACTAGTTAGTTTAGAATTATTGGCATTGTAAAGATGACCTTCATTAATTAATAGATAAGATTTTAATAATTTTGGTTTGAAATAAAACCTGTCCTGTATGAAATCTATACTGCCAATTTGGGTAACATTCTCTTTCGTTAAAGGTATACTGTCCGCTTCTATACTATAATTTGGATATACTGAAATGGAATCGATTCTATAGGGTATAGAGGCACGCAATGGTACTTCTTTTTTGAGTCTAAGGAATAAATCAAACTTTCTATTCTTGTATTGGTTGGTATCTGCTTCAAAGATTAACAGGTCTTCTTGACTGTTGTAAAAGCCTTTTTGCTTTAACCCATTATTTAGGCGTACTCTTTCGGCTTTTAATAAATCCAAATCAAAACGGTCTCCTTTTTTTAATGCTGTTTTCGGCAGCATTTTTATTATTTCCTTATACATTGGTAAGGTGTCAGATTCCAATTTATAATTTTCAAGAACGTAGGGTGCCGGTAATTTGGCAGAATAATGAACAGATGCAAATTTATCCTCAATTACCGTTTCAGATTCAGATTGACTATAGAAAAACCCGTTATTATCAAGTCTGTTCAATATTAATTCTTCTACGCGGTCAGGGTTTACATCTGAAAAGTATACAGGTTCTTCACCGAAAGATTTATTGAGAAATTTATATAAGAACCCTGGTTTTTCTCGCTGTGCTTTATAATGAAAAAACAAGGCAGGTTTCATACCCAAAAACTTGGTGTTTGGGCTGGGCTCAATGAGATTAAGTAATGCTGATTTTACTTCTTTTTCGTCTTTAAGTTCACTTTCAGAATTTAATTCAAGGGTAGCTCCAGTATACAATTGCTCGCCTTCTGGTATATATTTTTCTATACCACAAGAATAGGCGAATACTAATGCTGCGCAAAGTATAGCACGATATGTAAATTTTCTATTTTTCAATGTCCTCTTCTTTCTTATCTTTTTTTGACCCTTCTTTGTTAGAATGTTTTTTTCTTAACGGATTGAACAGTTGACTGAATTTGTTGAATTCACGATTAAAAATAAAGGCAATTCCGGTAATGATCAATTGCCCGTCTATAATATTTTGATACTCTTGTTTTCTAAAACCTTTAAGCCTATAGGTACCTTTTTCGTTAAGCAAATACTCTAATGTTACATTGCCAATTAATGGTGTTTCGGTCTCACTAGATGAGGCACTACCTTCTACATCTACGGCACTACCAGCTGTAACTATCAACCTGTCATTAAATAGCTTTTTACTAGCGCTAATGTTTAGCTGCGTTCTACTTTCTGCAGTACCACTTTCATAATCTTCAAAACTGTCCAAATCAAAACCAAGCTCAAAACCGGTATTGCCCAGTAGTTTACTGGAGATGGAAGTTAGCTCATTTGATAGTACTTTGTTTACATTGTTCTTGGCAATAGATATAGCGCCGCCGCTACTACCATCACTACCTGAAGTTGGGTAAAAACGGTTCAGGACCAAAAGCGAGAATACCTGTTTGTTCAATTCAGATTCCTGTTCGTTCAATTGTTGTACTCTACTATATACGGCACCACCATTATTACCTTGTTCGCTCTCGGGCATGTCTAAAGCAAATGATATTTCGGGTTGTGTTAGCTGTCCGTCAATATTGAGGTAAACCAAAAAATCTGCTGCCTGTTGGTATGTGCCAGAAACACTGCTGTCCGAACCATAACTTATAGATGACATTAACGAAGAGGCAGAAGTTTCTATTTCATAAATAGCGGTAACATCCATTTTAGCGTCATAAGGATCACCGCTCCAAATAATACTACTTCCTTTCTGTAATTGAAACTCGCGGCTCACTAGATTATATAAGCTTGTTCTGTAGAACCCAGAGGTTAATTCTAATCTGCCCGAAAGGCGAATATCTTGATTGGGGTCTATATTTAAATTCAGTGTTGCACTACCAGATGCCTGTAGTTTATCTTGTGTTTTTTCATCAAGAACAATAGTAAATTTAGCTTCGTCACCAATTTCTAATATGGTATTGATATCCATACCTGCGAAAAAGGAATTGGTTGCTTCCTCATCCGATCTTGTTCGGATAGCATCAGGGTTTTCTCTATTTACAAAAATGACTACACCATCACGTTCCTGAATATCCAATTGATCTTGAGGTACTATGTAGGTGAGGTCGGTAACATCTCGTACACGTAGTTTTCCGTCTATAACCGGTAATTTCAAATCTCCTTTTACGGTAACGTCTGCCTGAATACTGGCAGTACCATATACCAGTTCATCATCTCCTCTTTTAGAATCTAACACCCTAAATTGATCGGTTTTTACCGAAAGATCAAAACCTGGGTTCGCAAAGCTTTCGGTAATGATATTGCCGTCTACAGTTAATGTACTCTGGTTGATGTCGCTTATAGTAAATGAATTGAAAGTGATGTCATTTTGATCAATATCTATAGATTGATTGTCGATGGTAAAGGCAGATTTGTAGGCGTTTAAGCTTAAACCGAATTCATTAAAATTTATTCTACCAGAATATTTAGGCTCGGCAAGAGAACCTTTTACCAATAAGCTTCCATCTAAATACCCTTTGGCATTTGTTAATTGTTCATTAGAAAACCCTTGAAGGATACTGGCTTGCAGCTTTTGAATATCAAGTTCCATATTTAAATATGCGGTATTCTCTTTAGAAGTATAGTCTCCTGTTAAGGTAAGATTGGCACCACCATCTTTCATTGCCAAATCAAAATCATATTCTGATAAGGATTTAGAAGATGCGTCTAAGGTTAAGGTGCCTAACGAATTTTGAAGTACTTGAAAATCTTTGATATTTATATTTGCAACCAGGCCAGAGGCTGTATACGGATTAAGAATGACAAGGTCACCTTCTACTTTGCCACTAGCCAATGCTTCATCTGGATTGAAAAAGCTAAGAAAAGTCTGCAACTGAAAGTGTTCAAATAGAACGGCAATATGTTCCCTCTTTATTTTCGGAAACTTGTTTGATATTTCTAATTTTTGAGCATTTCTGGTCAAGACAACATTTTCAAAGTCCGAATATGCATCAGCTATGACTATGTTATTTTCCTCAGGTATTTCCCATTGCTTTTTATTTAATATCAAATTTTCAGGGTCAATATGAAGTTTTATAGTATCCCTTTCAAATGTCAATCCCGATCCTATGTGCATTACCTGTACAGTGTCGTTCTTAGAAGTAAAGTCTAGTTGTAATTCTTTATTTTTAAGGCTTCCTTCTAAATACGTCTGCTTTAAATGTATGGGTTCATAAATTAAATCTGCCAAACCAGCAGAGAACTTTAGGTCTACCGAATCACCTTTTATATAAGCGTTTAAACTGTCAACAGAACTACCTGCGTATGCAATGTGCGGTACTTTTACTTCGGCAGATATCTTTCGCTTTTTAGAATTGAAACTAGCATCTATATTTACGGAGTCTAAGTCTTTAACTCCATTAAAAAACACTTTAGATAAAACGGGAGTAGGTATAATGGCAAGTGACAGTTTTGCATCGATATCGTCCTCAGCTTCAAACGTAGTATCATCTGTTGAGAAATAATGCTCTAGTTGTTTTTTTAAGGCAGCGTTAATACGATTTGGAGATGCATTAGATGCCAATAGTCCGTTCAAGAAATTGCTTTGTATAGAAACGTCAGTAATTGAATCTTCAATATGGGCTTTTAAGGCAATGGTAGAAATTTGATATTGTTTGTTATTTGCAATTGTAATGCCGTCTTCAATAGTCGTATTTATAGTAAAATTAGATGGCGAGCCTTTGTAGTCTCCAATAATATTTGCTGCAATTTTTATGTTTTGTTTTGTAATAGCAAGCTGTTGTAAATCTGCACCAATGATATTTGAAGTAAACGTAATGTCATTTTCTTGTGATGAAAGAGCCATAGTGGCATTTGCTTTCATATTCAAATTTGGGTCGTTGATATTTGCTGTTATATTACCATTTCCATCTTTCAAAATACCGTTAATGACAACCTCTTTATAATCATATCCGCCATAATTAAATTGAGAAATATTGCCATTAATCGTAGCATCGATATTACCAACTTCAGTACCTGACCCATTACCTTTTACGTTTAATGATATTTCACCTAATTGGTCATTTTGTAACAGCTTTCCTAATTGCAGACTATCAACAGAAATTTGACCATTAAATTTCATGGTGTCATCAAAATTTACAAGAGCATTTATCGTTGCAGATCCTTCTGGTATTTTAATATTAATATCAGGCTTTACCCACGTTGTACCTCCAGATAAATTACCCGCTGCGAGTATAGTTTCTGGGATGGAAATTCCTAATTCTTTAGACGATATTATTTTGTCAATAGCCGATTTAGTGCTGTTAAGGCTAATATTGTTCAAATTGTAGGTTAGCGAATCTATATTGGTAAGATTGCTGATACTACCTTTTGCAGTCAGTTTTGTATCTTTTCCCCATTGTAGATTTGTATTAAAATCATTGACTTTATCTAGGCTACCGATAGCCTTTAGGTTGCCGGTAATAGGTTTTGCAGCCAAAGAATCTAAATACTGATTTTGAGCAAGCTCTGGGAGTAACTTCAGTACATCTTCTAACTCTAGGTTAAGATTAGATATCTCTGCTGATAAGTTAGTTTTTTCGGGGTTTTTTATTGCCCCTTTTAAGGAGTTAAATTGAATAGCTAAGTTGGCATTCGCTGAGCTTTGGTTCATATGAAAAACAAGATCCTGAAGAGATGCTTCGGTATCTGATAAACCTACCTTAAAAGCCAATTGATTTAAGCGAATACCACTCGGTTCTGAAAAAGAAAACTTAGAAACATCGGCATTAAATTTCTCTGGTTGGTATGTTAGATTTTTAGCTAACAGTTCAAAGTTTTGAATTTTAAATGCATCAGGATTGAAAGTATCTGAATTACTAACATTGCCATTTAAAGAGTAACTAAATGTGTTTTTCGCAATGTTAATATCGTTCGCTGCAATGATAAATTCTGGCCATTCAAAAGCTGAATTCTCGGTTGTGTCGTCTTGTACAACTTCTTCACTTTTTATTTGAATAGCAATCTGCGAATCTTGAAATAAAAGGTCATCTGTTTCATATCTGTTTTTAGAAACATCAGCGAGTATATCTGTTAGTTCAATAGTGCCTAATTTTAATTGAGTTTGTAAGCCATCTGGTTGGCTGTTGTAGTTGACAGCTACATTTTCAACTTTAAAATCTTCTACCTTTATAAATGGTAGCGCAGTACTTGTAGTATCTTCTGTAACCGGAAATGGGTGTGTTTGATTATAGGTGAATTGGGTATTGTTTAGATTTAATTCATCCAAAGAAAACTTCATTTTTTCTAAATCAAATTCAGAAACAGCTACATCTAGTTTACCAAGTAGGAGGTTTATATCCGTTCCTAAATAAGTATCGTTATACTTCAGCTTCCAATCGGTCAAGTCTAAATTACCTACATCAATATTCATGGCTTCTGAAGCAGGTGCTGTACTATCTGTTGGCGTCGTTAATGCATCAATAAGAAAAGTGAAATTAAATTCGTCGGGATTATCGTCTCTACTGATATTGGCAACCACACCGTTTGAGGTAACATCATCTATCGATAATGAATTTTTAAAAACAATGGGGTAAATAGGAATATCTGCTTGAAGGGATTTTGAATAGAATAAAGTATCACCTTTTTTGTCTTCTAGAAATACATTTTCTACTTGAATGTCGCCTGAGAATGTAAGATACAATTTGCCAACTGCTACCTTAGTATTCGTTTTGTCTGCTATATAATTAGTGACTTTAGTTACAATGAAGTTTTGAGCCCAGGGAGTTCGAACTACTAAAATCAAAATAAAAAACAGCAATAACACACCAAGGATAATTTTACCCAGGAGCTTTAAATACTTTTTGAATTTTGAATTTGTGTGGGTCATATGGTAAACACTAAAGGATTGAATTCTAACGTTCAATTTTCAACTGAAATGTTACCATTCTAGTTGTGCCATAAAACCTGTAGCAATTATAATTAACAATACGATTATGATAACGAGGTTGTAAAACCTTCTTTTCTTTTTCTTGGATTCTTTAAATGATGCCATTAATATGCAAAGTTAAGACTACCAATGTATAAATTTAGCTTATTTGCTACGAAGATTATCGGTAAAAAACATAATGTATTATATGTTATAGGGTTCTAAAGCCTAGAATTTAAAAGATGAAAACAGTTCGTCTATACACTTTGTTATTTGGTCTATACATATTAGCGCTTAGTCAATATCTATAAATTTAAAAAGCTTTAACTAAATACCTTTGAAGTGTAATTAACGATTAGCAAACAATATCATTTAAACTGAATCTTATGAAAACTGTTTCAAATTTTAAAAAATGTTTAGGTTATTTTGAATCAGCGAACCAAGATGAAATTTTTGAAATCAACAATTTTAATATTACAAATTCAGAATTGATACTAGAAGCTATGGCAAAATAATAGTGTTCAGGTAGTTCCCCCAAATCACCAAAGACCAATAGAAATATTGGTCTTTTTCTATTTTAACCCTTTGGTCTGAATTCTATGAAAACTATCTGCTTGCAGACGTAGCAGTTCTTCTGCCTTTTTCTTTTTGTAGCCGAATAGCTCTTCTTCTCCTTTTAAGTCTTCATATATTTTCTGATTGATTTCACTATCAGTTGACGCAATTAGTTTTCGTTGCGCCAGTTTTTGCTCGACCCAAGTAGAAAGAATGCTTTCTTCCTCTTCTAACTTAATATCATATTCCCCTTTAGGGGCAAGTAGCTTAGCTATTATTGGTGAAGTTTCTATAGCTAAAAACAACAGGAATATAAAGAACGATGGTAGCCATGGTAATTCGTCTAAGGCAGTAATTCTAGCCATTAATCCGTCGAAACCGTCTATTATAGGTTGCGAATTTTTAACCACTTCGGCATATTCATTATCTAATACGGCAATTTGAGATTCTATCGCCGATACTTTTTCATTATTTGTAGTTTTTAGTGCTTGTAATTCCGCAAGTGCAGCATCATGCTTATCTCGTTTTTCGGCATAAACAGGACCTTTGCCTAATAACTTTGTGCCGGCAGTACCTTCCGCTTCATTGATGTAAATATCATAAAGTGCATTCGTCTCTGTTTCCTTTATTGAAACTTCATATTTTAATGCAGCAATGTCATTATTTAATTGTTCTACTTTCGGAGTGTATTGCAGTGCAAGTTGGTCTTTATTGGCTAAGGTCAGTTCATTCTTTTGCTCTAATAATACCTGATTGATTTCTTTCTCGAAAATTTTCATTTCCAAAGGTTTTGAAATCACAATGGCAATAATAACCGCAAGAATAATACGCGGAGTAGCCTGTAAAAATTCTTGACCAAAGTTGTTTCTCTTTTTAATAGTAGCAACAATAAAACGGTCTAAATTGAATATCAATAATCCCCAAATGAAACCAAAAAATACCGCAGCATAAACATTATCAAAAACAGTAAAAAGTGCATAGCTACTAGCAATAAATGCCATAACTGCAGTAAAAAATACGGTAGCACCTATGCCAGCATACTTGTTTTGCTCACCTTTAGAGCATGTTTTTAAAAGTTCGGAGTCTGCTCCTGAGCAGAGAATAAAGAAGTCTTGTATCATGATGATTGATTTGATTCTTACACACTTAATAGTGTATAAGTTGATGATGATGTATACTGGGTGAACGTAACTTTTTCACTTTTGGTACGCAAAAAGCCCTCGTAAAGAGGGCTTTAACATATGTTTGACGTTGTTGTCATTCGATTGTTACAGGTTCTTTGGTAATTCTTACTTCTGCCTGCCCATTTTTCTCTCTAGATTCTATATTTAACTCTTTATTATTTTTTAGTAAATCAATGGCGCTATCAGAAGAGATTTCATTTCCTTCGAATAAAAATGTAGCTCCTTTTTTTGCCATGCTAATAGCATAATCTAATGGTGAAGGTGGAGTAGGAGGTGAGGGTGCAATCGCACTTGAAGGTTTTACTAACGTGTATTGAGTATGCGTTGTTGATGGGATACCATTTATCGCTTTAGTGTCAAGAGTTATGTGGTCATATGGATCCTGATTTTTAATTATTTCTTTAAGTTGGTTACTAGCATAGTTAGTCGTGTTTAGTGTTTTTGGTGCATCGGGTGAGCGAGGCGGTGCAGGGAAATTTAATGATGACTCTATAAGTGTTTCTGGTTCTTTTGGCGCTGGTGGTGGAGGAATGTTACTTTTTTCTCCTTTTGCCACTTTAGGTGCCATTGGAGCAGGTGGTGGCTCCGGGAAATCAGGGAATGGGGCTGCGGAGGTTTTTTGTTTAGCAGACATTAATCCGTAGATATATGTTAGCTGATCAACATCAGATTTCATGATGCGAATATTTCCTCCCTCAGATATCATGTTGTTATAACTTGTTGCAAGGGAATTGTATTTTGATATTTGAACCGAAGTTGCTGTACGCGCTACTTTATTGGTTTTAGGGTTGTATTCCTGTATATCAATAGTAGCTGCTCCGTATGCAATTAATTCTTGCTCTACTTTTGATATGACTTCTTTAGGGCTGTCAGGTACAACCTTTATTATAGTTTTTACAAATTGCTTTCTCTCGTTGATAGTTAAATGAGAGTTTATTTTAGATAAATAGTTCTGTAATTTTTTTAATTCAACCAGATCATCTTGTACAAGTAATTTTCCTTCTTTATTGATGTTTACTGTTATCTTAGGTATGGTAGTTAGCTGTTTCTCTTTTTTGGTATAATGATTTCCTCTTGAGTCAACTAATTGATTATTTTCAATTCTAAACGACCAATCTTCATAACCATAGGTGAAATAATAACTGTTTCCGCGTTTTTTAGGATAATAACGAACAGGTTTTTTGTTTCCTTTTAAGAGATCAAAAACCATATAAATATCTTGTTCGGAAACAATTAGTTTAGTGTTATTTTCTTCGTTTATCCAAGTGCCATTTAATTTATTTCTTAAGCTTTTTTCTTTACGGATATACTTTTTGTCATCAAAGCTGATAGTTCCTTTTGCTGAGCTTAATTCAACCTTTGTTTTATTGTCACTGACATTAGGGATATAGTAATAATTATCATTTATTTTTTCAAAATAAACTGTGTTATTCTGCGCTAACCCCCAATATAGATTGTCTTTTTCTTTTTTGATATTAAATATTTCTAACTCGTTATCTGCATTTAACCAATCTCCTTGTAAAGTAAAAGCTTCGTTATTATTTACAGGTTTGTCCATGAAAACAGTAATACTTTTCGTGTTTAGCTTTCTCAATTCTTTTGTAACAATATCTGTGAATTCTGAATTGATATTCTCTGTAGAATAAATTTGCGCTGATAATTTGTTGTTCTTAACCGCCAATGGAAATTCTGCCTTTATCTTTTCATTTAGTTGTGACAATTGAACTTGTTGGTCATTGAACCAAATTTGGTTTTCATTCTTTACTTCTATCCACACTATTTCTAGTAATGGTTCATGGTTATCATCGGTTTTAAGCTCATTAAAAACATTATTCCTTCTTATTCTTTGTGCCTCATCTATAGTTTTACCATGATATTCACTTGGTTCAAATCCGTTTTTACCAAGAATATTTGTAGTTCTTTCACTAAAATGTTCAATGTTAGAAATTCCGATTGCCTTTAATTGTGACTCAACTTCCTCAATTAATTTATACTGATTTTCGTCATAAAGAATATGAGCTGTCAGATAGTTTTTAGTAATATATGGACCTGAATTTTGATTGATTCTTACTACTTCTGTAGAAAGGTTTTTTAATGTTGCTGGTTTATCGTTGATTAATAAATCTCCAGTTTTTGTGATTTCAATATTAATGTCTTTAATCGTGTTTTGCGATACCACATTTTTTTGACTAAATCCGTAGAGCATTAAAGCTAATACTGGCAGTAGCAATAAGCTTCGTAACAGGATACTCTTTTTTGATGTTTGTTTTTTCATGATGATGAATCGTTTTTTGACCTGCCCGTATGGGTTACCAATATTGAAGGTTTTTCCAAATACGGTCAGGCGAGTTGATGAATAATTTATGGCATTTGCGATACCAACTGATTGATGGGTGTTAAAGCTGTCGTTTGATAAGTACGACAGTAATGTATTTTGATAGTTTAAATGGTCTTCTTGACCATTAAGTACGGCACTATCTGCTAAGAATTCATGGTTTAGTTTAATTGTTTTTTTAAATGCATAGATTAACGGATTGAACCAAAATACCACTTGCAATACTTCAAGAAAAAGTACATCTAAACTATGCCTTTGTATAGCATGGGTTTCTTCATGCAGTAGTACAGAATTAGGTATACTGTTGGTCTCAAGTTTTTGCTTGTTTAGAAAAATATATCGTAAAAAAGTATGCGGAGGCAGTTGTTCTTTTAATAGTATTCTATAGATAGCACTATGTTTGGTTTTTGGGTTGTTACGAATACGTTTCCAGATTTTAAATAGGTTAAACATAAAACGAAATCCGAATCCGGCGGCTCCTAATCCGTAGAGAGTCCATAGTATTAAAGACCAATTCATGGGTGATTCTTTGACAACTTGAACTACAGGTGAAATTTCTGTTTGTTGACCAATGGTTACAACTTGAGTAACTGCAGTGGTGGGTTTTATTTCAACATATTCCGTAAAAACTATTTGAGGTATTATAAAAGAAGTGATGACGGCGGTTAATAGAAAATATCTTTTAAAATGGTGCATGCTTTCTTTCTCCAATAGGAGTTTGTAGAAGAGCAGAAATATGCTCATACATGCGGCGGATTTTAAAAGGTAAATTACCATAATTACTTCTTTTCGATTTCTACGTCTATTAGCTTTTTCAATTCTTCTAACTCAGCTTTACTTAAGTTGGTTTCTTGAGTAAAAAACGATGCGAACTGACTAGCGCTATCATTAAAAAAGTTTTTAATGAGTCCGTTAACGTGTTTAGAGAAATAGTCTTTCTTTTTTACTAGCGGAAAGTATTCTCTACTTCTGCCAAAGCTTTTATAATCAATAAACTTTTTGTCTGCCATTCTTTTTAATAAAGTGGCAACAGTCGTCGTCGCGGGTTTTGGCTCTGGGTAAGCATCGAGCAAATCTTTCATGAACGCCTTTTTTTGCTTCCATAGAATATTCATTAATTCTTCTTCCGATTTGGATAGTTGCATTTTCTATAAGTTTAGAGTATGTTCTACAAACATAGAGCAAATATTTTAATTCTACAAATGTAGAGTAAGTTTTGTATTTTTGCCTTAGGGATGGTAATGAAAAGCCAGCATTTGCTTTTTAGCAAAGCGTACTTGTAATGTATAGCCCGACCCCAATTCTTTGGGGAAAGGTCCAATTGACCCACTTAAAAGATGTAAATTCGTATTATAAAAATAATGAATAATGAGTGTATTAGCTGATTTGGAAGCACGTAGTGGCTCCACTTGCGAATTATGTACGGGAACCAATAATTTAGAAGTTTTTGAAGTAGAACCAGTTTCTATTAGCGGAGTCGATTCTAGTATTTTAGCATGCGAAACATGCCGAACGCAAATTGAAGATCCTGAGCAAATGGATGCAAACCACTGGCGTTGTCTTAATGACAGTATGTGGAGTGAGTATGATTCTGTGAAAGTTGTGGCTTGGAGAATGTTATCTAGATTAAAATCTGAAGGTTGGCCTAAAGATTTATTAGATATGATTTATTTAGAGCCTGAGGCTTTGGTGTGGGCAAAAGCAACAGGCGAAGGTTTAGCTGAGGCTGACAAGATTATTCACCGCGATGTAAACGGAGTAATTTTAGAAAATGGCGATAGCGTTGTTTTAGTAAAAGATTTGAAAATTAAAGGATCTAGCCAAGTTGCTAAACAAGGTACTGCAGTACGAAGAATTTCATTAGATCGTGAAAACGCAGAATATATAGAAGGTAAAGTAGGACCTACAATGACGGTTATAATTACCAAGTACGTTAAGAAATTATAGTTGTTAGTTGGTGGTTCTTGGAATCAATTTATCATCAACAAATTTTCTTTATATAATAAAACAAACGTCTTTGCTCGCAAAGACGTTTGTTTTTTAATTTATAGTCAACTGTCAACTGTCAACTGTCAACTGTCAACTGTCAACTGTCAACTGTCAACTGTCAACTGTCAACTACTTCTTAGTCATTTCTGTAAAATACTCATAGAAATAAGGGATGGTCTCAATTCCTTTAAAGTAGTTCCATACGCCGAAATGTTCGTTAGGGGAGTGTATGGCATCACTATCTAATCCAAAGCCCATAAGTATGGTTTTGCTTTTTAGCTCTTGCTCAAATAAAGAAACAATAGGAATACTACCACCACTACGTTGCGGAATCGGTTTTTTACCAAAGGTAGTTTCATAAGCTTTTGAAGCTGCTTTGTAAGCAATGGTATCAATAGGGGTTACATATCCTTGTCCGCCATGATGAGGTTTTACGACCACTTTTACACCCTTTGGAGCAATAGCTTCAAAATGTGTTTTGAATAAATCGGTAATTTCTTTCCAATCTTGATTAGGAACCAATCGCATAGATATTTTTGCAAATGCCTTACTAGCTATAACCGTTTTTGCACCTTCGCCAGTGTATCCGCCCCAAATACCATTAACATCTAATGTTGGTCTAATGGAGTTACGCTCATTGGTAGAATATCCTTTTTCGCCGTAAACAGAATCAATATCTAAAGCCTCTTGGTATTTTTCAATACTAAAAGGTGCTTTTGCCATTTCTGCGCGTTCTTCAGCAGAAAGTTCTTCTACCTTATCATAAAAACCAGGTATGGTAATATGATTGTTCTCGTCATGTAGACTGGCAATCATTTTAGTTAAGATGTTGATAGGGTTTGCAACAGCGCCACCATATAATCCGGAATGTAAATCACGATTTGGTCCTGTAACTTCTACTTCAACATAACTTAGTCCGCGTAAACCTGTAGTTATCGACGGTACATCATTGGCGATCATACCTGTATCTGATATTAAAATAACATCGTTTGCCAACTTTTCTCTGTTTTCAGCGACGTAGATGGCGAGGTTATTACTACCAACTTCCTCTTCACCTTCAATCATGAATTTTACATTACATGGTAGTTGATTGGTTTTTACCATCAGCTCCAATGCTTTTACATGCATGTACATTTGACCTTTATCGTCGCAAGCTCCACGGGCGAATATGGCACCTTCTGGGTGTTTCTCTGTTTTTTTAATTACAGGTTCGAATGGTGGTGAATGCCAAAGATCAATTGGATCAGCCGGTTGAACGTCATAATGACCGTATACAAGTATGGTCGGTAAATCAGTATTTATAATTTTTTCACCATAAACGATTGGGTAACCTGCGGTTTCATGAATTTCAACAATATCGCAACCTGCTTCCTCTAATCTGGTTTTAACCGTTTCGGCTGTATCTAACACGTCTTGAGAAAAGGCGGGGTCTGCGCTAACAGACGGGATCTTAAGTAGTTCGATAAGCTCATTTAAAAATCGGTCTTTATTTTCCGATAGATAATTCTTTACGTTTTTCATGTACTATTTTGTGTAACTTTTGATAAAAGTACAAAAAGCGTAATTTTTAAATAGCTAAAATTTAGAGAATTGATTTTTTGCGTTATATTTGCAGCCCGATAATCACATATCGTGATTTAGGAAAGTATGCAGGCGTGGTGGAATTGGTAGACACGCTAGACTTAGGATCTAGTGCCTTGCGGTGTGAGAGTTCGAGTCTCTCCGCCTGTACAACGAGAAGCCTCTTGAGAAATCAAGAGGCTTTTTTTATGGAGTAAATCTATTGAAGATTCTATTCGGAGAGATGAGAAGTTTATCTTGAGCGCAGTCGAAGGGAGTCTCTCCGCTTGTACAACGAGAAGCCTTTTGAGGAATCAAGAGGCTTTTTTTATGGAGAATTTTTAATGAATGTTATTTTACGGAGAGATGAGAAGTTTATCCTGAGTGAAGCTAAAGGGTCTTTTCTAGATTTGCAATAACGAACCTTAAATTTTATATATTTCGTAATAAATGTCGAGTATATTTATTATATTATAATTTTAAACAGGATACTACAGGATACTTGTAAGTTTTGAAACTGATAGTTTAGCTAATAGAACAAACGTGTCAATTAAAATAGTCTTGTTAAACGATGCTAATTTTTAAACTACTAAATAGCATCAACTGTTGAGTTATTATTAATACAATCACCACTTGTTTTATAATTATTATGTTACCCGGTTTATATTCAGGAGCTAGTAATGAACTTAAAAATTTGAATAACTAACAACTTAAAACTTAATTAATTATGACTAAACTCAAAATGACATTCATTGCATTGATTGCAATGTTAGGGCAATTTGCCTACTCACAAACATCGACCGTAAGCGGTGTTGTTTCTGATGAAACCGGAGCCCCCCTTCCAGGAGCCTCAGTGGTGGTATCAGGTACGACAAACGGTTCTCAAACCGATTTTGATGGAAACTTTGCACTAGCTAATGTTCCTTCAGACGGTACTTTAACTATTAGCTACATCGGTTATCAAACACAAAAGGTGCAAGTAAATGGTCAATCATCGATCAATATAGCTATGGAAATAGATGCTCAGGCTTTAGACGAGGTTGTGGTCGTTGGTTATGGTGCTCAAAGTAGGGCTGCGGTAACCGGTGCAATATCCAGTGTTAAATCTGAAGATCTCAATGCAGTGCCGGTTGCAAATGCTACCGAAGCATTACAAGGTAGAGCTGCAGGTGTATCTGTAGTAAATACAGGCGCACCAGGTTCTGAACCTTCTATTACGATTAGAGGTCTAGGTACTTTCGGTAACAACTCACCATTATTTGTTGTTGACGGGGTTATCGTAGGTAACCTTTCCGGTATCAACCAAAACGATATTGAAACTATCAACGTACTTAAAGATGCCTCTACCACTGCAGTATATGGCGCACAAGGTTCTAACGGGGTTATTCTCGTCACTACTAAAAAAGGTAAAAGCGGTAAGACTCAATTATCGTTCAATGCCCATACTGGTTTTCAACAGAATACACAACGATATGATGTGTTGAATACCGAACAATATCTGCAATATGCTAATGAAGCTTTTGGTATCGTACCAAACACTCCATCGTCTACATCTGGTGTGAACACGAACTGGCAAGATGAAATTTATACTTCGGGACTTATTAGAAGCTACGATATGGCTGCTTCTGGTGGTAGTGATACTAGTAACTTTAGAATATCTGGTGGATATTTTGAAAGAGAAGGTATCATTATTGAAACAGGGTTTCAGAGATATTCTTTTAGAGCTAATAGCGATTTTACTTTCGGTAAATTGAAATTGGGACAGAACTTATCCGTTAATTTCAACAAACAGAACCCAGATCCAACAGGTGGTGTAGGTGATCGTTCATTGTTAGAGCATGCGATCAAAGCCGCTCCGTATTTATCAGTATACAACCCTAACAACCTAGGCGGTTTTCAAGGACCTAACAGTGCCGGTGACGGACAAGATGCCGAAAACCCTGTTAGAATATTAAAGCATGGCAATGCCATTAATAATACTTTTGCATTAGTAGGTAACATTTTTGCCGAATATGCTATCATAGATGGCCTAACATTTAAATCGCAAGTAGGTCTAGACTATTATAAAGGTACCAGCGATAGATTTATACCATCTTATAACGACGATAGCTTAGGTGGTACGCACCAACAGGCTTTTGCATCTATTACCAAAAACACTTCTGCAGGTCAGACAATAATTTTCACCAATAGTTTAACCTATAACAAAACTATAGCGGATGTTCATAATTTTGAGGCTTTATTATTAGCTGAAAAATTTGAAAGTCAGGGTACTAGTTTAAACGGAAGCAGTAGAAATACAGTCTCCGATAATATAGATGAACTATCTAATGAAGATTCTAATTTACAAAGTACATCGTTCGAGTATAACAGATTGGGTTTCTTAGGAAGGTTAAACTACAACTATGATGACAAATACATCGCGGCGGTATCTTTAAGACGTGATGCTTCTTCTAAATTCGGTACCAACAACCGTTGGGGCTGGTTTTCTTCTTATGCATTAGGTTGGAACATTGCCAAAGAAAATTTCTTGGTTGATTCTAACGTAAGTACCTTGAAATTAAGAGGTAGTTTAGGGTATTCTGGAAATGATAGAATCTCTAACTATTTATATAGTGCAACATTGGTCAATGATTTCCTTTACCCGATCGCCGGTTCTAATGCCGTTGGTACTACTGCATTCGGTTTGGCAAATCCTGACTTAAAATGGGAGGAAACAAGACAATTGAATGTTGGTCTTGATTTTGGGTTTGCAAACGATAAATTCACAGCTGCCCTTGAATACTACGAAAACCAAAGTGATGATTTATTAATTAGGGTACCTACTTCTACCTCTTTAGGTATTAACGAAGGTAGCCAAGTTAGAAACGTAGGTTCCGTAGAAACAACTGGTTTTGAATTAAGCTTAGGCTACAATGATTTCGAAGGAGATTTTAAATGGTCCGCTAATTTAAACTTATCTACAAGTTCAAACGAAGCTATTTCTTTGGGTGGTGTTGATGAACTAAATGGAGGAACCTTTGAATCACAACAAATTACAAGAGTTACCGAAGGCGAATCGTTATTTCACTTTTTCGGATTAGTTACCGATGGTATCTATCAAAATCAAGCTGAAGTAGACGCGGTGTTTACAGCGAATCCTGGTCAAACTACGGTACAGCCTGGTGATATTAGATTTAAGGATTTAAACAATGATGGCGACATTACTTCTGAAGATAGAGATATCATCGGTAATCCGTTACCAGATTTTACGTATGGTCTAAACCTAAGTGCAGATTACAAAAACTGGGATTTCAATATGTTCTGGACAGGTATCTATGGTAGAGATCTTTACAATACCAATATCTATGATTTAGAAGGTATGCCTAGATTATTCAACGCAGGTGTTGCCGTATTGGATAGGTGGACACCAACTAACCCGTCCACTACAGTACCAAGAGCTGGTGGAGCGCCACAGAACATTCAATTATCCGATCGTTTTGTAGAAGATGGTTCTTTCTCTAGACTTAAAAACCTAACTATTGGGTACACACTACCAAATGATGCTTTTGGTCAAGAACTATTCTCTAAATTCAGAATATATGTTAGTGGCCAGAACTTGATTACCATTACAGATTACTCTGGTTTAGATCCTGAAGTAGGTAATGGCGATTTATTCGAATTTGGTATCGATAGAGGTGCCTACCCTCAGCCTAAGACCTATTTAATGGGGTTACAAGTATCATTTTAATTGCTAAAAAGAAAAGAAAGATGAAAACAACAAAAATAATTTTTTCAATGTTTACGCTCTTCACCGCCATGGTGATCATAAACGGGTGTAGTGAAAATGACCTGGAGCTAGTCAATCCTAACGGATTGTCTCCAGAGACATTTTTCAAGACAGAAGCTCAGGTGCAGTCATCGGTAAATGCTGCATATGCAAACTTGCAGACCAGAGGTCTGTACTCTAGGCACATGTTCTTCTCACAAGATAATATGTCTCATGAGAATGATGGGAACCCTCAACTAGAGGCTGATAAAAGACAGTATTTAGACTTCTCTTTTGATTCTAGTCACGGACCAATTGCCGATTACTGGGAAAGTTGCTATAGAGGTATCAATAAAGCGAATTTTGTTATTGGTAACGAAGAAGCGATCAACGAAATTGAAGAAGCGACAATGAGCAATGCTACCAAACAAAAGTTTTTGGGCGAGGCCAAATTTTTACGTGCGCTATACAACTTCCTATTGGTTACCAGGTTTGGTGATATGCCTTTGATTACAGAAATACCGACCACCACAGAAGGTATCGCCAAATCGCCTGCATCAGAAGTCTATGCATTGATTATTTCAGATCTACAAGCTGCTTCTACAAGCTTATTGAATAAAAGCAATGAAGATAACGGTAGAGCTACCAAAGGTGCCGCAATCGCCCTATTAGGTAAAGTATATCTGTTTTTAGGAGAGCATTCCTTGGCCTTGGCCGAGTTCAATAAACTATCTGGGTACTCATTGGAGCCTAACTATTTTGACAACTTCACAGAAGAAACGGAACATGGTGTAGAATCTATATTTGAAATCGAATATGACGATGCTCTCGGGGCAGGTGCAAAATGGAACTCATCCGTTACAGGTGCAGGTCCGAACGAAGCGACTTTTAGAGGTCAGGAATATGGCTTTAACGATTGGTTCAATGTTTTTCCTTCAGATGATCTTTTAGATGAGTTCGAAGCTGGCGACGCTAGATATGCCGATAGCTTTTATTCTGTTGGCGACACCTTCGGTGGTGGCACGGTAACCGCAGAAATGCTAACAGCAGGAGATGAGAGACGCGCAGGCTGGAAAAAGTATCAGAACTACTACAAAGATGCCAATGAAGATCAAGAGTCCGGTATCAACTTTAAATACTTACGTTATGCCGATGTTCTTTTAATGATGGCCGAATGTGAAAATGAGGTAGGTACGCAAGATGATGCCGTAGACCTTATCAATGAAGTTCGTGAAAGAGCTAGTCTTACCGACCTGCCAAACGGACTTTCTAAAGCTGCAGTTTTTGAAGCTATCGTTCATGAAAGAAAAGTTGAATTAGCTGGTGAGCAAGTTCGTTACAACGATATTTTAAGATGGAACTTAGTATCTACCGAATTAGCGGGTACTAATTTTCAAGTTGGTAAAAACGAATTATGGCCAATACCGGATAGAGAAATAACCTCTAATGAAAATGTATCGGCTGCAGACCAGAACCCTGGTTTTTAAGATAATATTGTTAAGTTAGTTTAGTTGAATTTCAAAAAGCAGCATATTTACATATGCTGCTTTTTTTTAATACATAATACAAACTTTTTAAAGCTTTCAAAATTGTCCTGTTCATTAATATTTATTATGAACGTTTCCAAGGCAAAGTATTAGAGGGGTAAAAAGGCGCGGATAATGATTATTACGCAACTGGTATACCTTGATTTTGCTTGATTAAGAATATTCTCTTATCACTTCTTCATCAGTATCTACAAAATAGTCAATCGTCTTTACTTACTATTCTACAATAAAAATGATTTTTAAAAACCATAATTTAAGGATTTAAAGAGGCCTCATTATTTATTATTCTGATTGAAAATCAAGAGATTTCCTTTATTTTGAGTCACTAGAAATAGATTTTTATTATTGCTGTTTTTTATTGTAGTAATATTTTTTGCATCCTCAGTAGCTAAAAACCCACTCTTTTCAGTTGGAATAATTTTAAAACTTCCCTTTCCGTCACCTTTTAAAAACACTCCATTTAAGGCGTCTAAACGTCCAATAAAAATTTCATTTCCATAATCATTTCCTACCAGTATCATATCTTTTAAACCGTCGAAATCAAAGTCTCCAGCTAACATATCATTTATTGGAGCAAATTGTGCCTCAATAGGTAGCTCGGATATTTTAAATTTTAAATCACCTAAATTTTCAATATAAATACTCCTATCATAGTTGCCTGTTAATTGCATAACCCCTTCAAGTTCTTTTGAAGTAAACATGTTTTCTTTTGTAGCTTTTGAAAAATCTTTATAAAAATTAAATTTTGACCTAAACAATGGACTTTGCTTTGATAAATCTCCCCAAAAGTTTGCTGGGTATGATTTATAGTCACCCTCTTTATTTAATAAGTATGTAAATAAAACAGGGTCTATACTACCATTTGCATCAAAGTCTTTGGCTATTAAATTAACCGGCTTTTCTTTTGTAGGCTGAAAGAAGTTATTTCTACCCACATTACCAACTACCAAATCATCATCACCATCGTTGTCAAAGTCAGCGACCAGTATGCTCTCCCACCAACCATACAAACCTTTGAAATCAGGGATTTCCTGTTTTACAAATCCGTCGTTTGTATTCCTAAATAGAAATATTTCAGTTAATTCTCCAACAACTATTAAATCTAGTAACCCATCTTTATCTACGTCGGTCCAAACTGCATCGGTTATCATACCTAAGTTATCAATTTCGGGCAGTAGGCTTTGCGTAACATCAACTAAAGTTCCGTTTTGGTTTTGCAAAAGATAACTATCATCCGAAAGTGGAAACTTACCCGCAGGAGTTCTTCCTCCAACAAATAAATCTTGATAACCATCATTATTAAAATCGGCAGTTATTGCCACAGAGCCATTACTGGTAACTAATGGAGATTTATTGATCGACAAGCTAAAATTACCTTTTCCGTCATTTATATATAATTGATTATTATACCTACTCAAATCTCCAGAAAACTCATAACTGCCACCAACTAGATACAAGTCTAAATCTCCATCATTTTCTAAATCAAACAATACCAGATCCTCTTCTTCTCTCATTTTATCTGCAATCTCTTTAAAGAGAGGTCTATTCGTAAAAGTACCATTGCTTTGTTGTTCAAAAATAATTGGGGAATAACGGGAAGAACTTCCTATTATAAAATCTTGATAACCATTACCATTAATATCTCCTGTAACTATACTTGGTCCATTTTGAGATAATTTATGCGGCAAAGTTCGTTGAATACTATAATCATTGATATCATATTCTTCATGCACATATTTAACACCAAGGCTATCACTAATTTCACTGAATAGTTTTTTAGAACTCTCTTTCATAAATGGAAATCCTATAGCTACATCTGGACTAGCTTTTGTATCAGCATAATCAATCTCAACTAAGGTATCTTCAGTCAGGTTCATAATCTCCTGCAATTTACCATCGGGCCATAATACAGTTATTGCCTTAACTTTGGCTGGACCTAAACCAAAGTGAATTTTAGGATCTACAGAAGACATATATCCGCGTGTTAAATGATGTTCGTAAAATTGAAATTCACCATTGGTAAGTGAAACTTTAATTTTTGTTCCAATACCTTGAGAATTATTTTTAGGTCCATTTAGCTTTAGTTGAATACTATTTGTTTTTTGAATTGTATTTTCAAAAACAAATGCTTCATCATTTATATTATTAACTACATAATCTAAATCACCATCATTATCTAAATCTACAAATGCGGCACCATTTGAAAATGATGGTATTTTAAGACCCCAATCTTCACTTACATTATCAAAGGTTAAATCTGCATTATTTTTATATGCATAATTAGTGACTTTAACAATAGGAATGGAGTCTAGCATTTTTATCTCATCGAGAAACTGCGACATCTCTAATCTAAATTCTCCAAAATCCATATCCGTAATGTCTCTTGGAAAACCATTTGTTATAAGTAAATCTTTATTACCATCATTATCAATATCGGCAAATAAAGGCGACCAACTCCAATCTGTTTTTGAAATTCCTGCAAGCATCCCGATCTCGCTAAAAGGGGTTGAAGAACCATTCCCCAATTGTAACATATTTCTACTATATTGATATTCAAACCCAAACCGCTCGTTGAAAAGGTAGTTCATGTAATTATTACTAGCGTTGTTGGTTTTCATACGCTCATTAGTTTCGCCAAGCATATCTAATGTTAAGATATCTAAGTAGCCATCATTATTGAAGTCTGAAATATCTGACCCCATACTAAACTTACTTTGATGCTTTATATGATGTTTTATATCATTTGTAAACGTACCGTCTTGATTGTTTATATATAATAAATCGTTGGTTAAATAATCATTAGTTACATAAATATCTGGCCAACCATCATAATTTAAATCAGAAATTGCGACACTTAAACCATAACCTTCAAAACGAATACCTGCAGCTAAAGTTTTGTCTGTAAAACTGCCATCGCCATTATTATGATATAATCTGTCGTTACTTATTGCCGTTCCATCTTCAATTTTTTTTCTATAGGTGTTTGGTTGATTATGGGCCTCTTCATTATTTACTATGTATAGGTCTAAATAGCCATCTTTATCATAATCAAAAAATGTCGCTCCCATGGCATTACCAGTATCTGCTATTCCATATTCTTTAGCACGTTCTTCAAAATTTAGTTCGCCCTTATCATTAAGCCCATTATTAATAAAAAGTAGGTTTGCCTTTCTTTCTATTGGATTCTCCATTGCAGAACACACATAGATATCTAACCAACCATCAGCATTAATATCTACGACGGCTACAGCGGTATTCCATTTGTTTTTCGCCTCTATATTCGCGCTAGCAGACACATCGGTAAATTTAAAGTTTCCGGAATTTAAATAGAGTTTATTTGTTACTTGATTACCTGTAAAAAATAGATCAGGTAGCCCATTATTATCAAAATCTCCTACAGCTACGCCACCACCGTTAAAAAGGTATTCTTCGGTAATGATATTAAAACTATCTGTTTCTACGATTGTATTATTAAACGTAATACCTGTTGTTACTGAAGGTAATTGCTTAAAAAGTGTTTCTGACTTTTTGGTATTACAAGAAGATATTGTAAAAAGTATAATTAAGGAAAGCGCAAATGAGTTTTTCATATAAAATATTAAGATAATAATTATACTGATTTAATAGAATCAACGTAACATAATAAAATTACAACCTTAAATTTTAAATAAGGATGTAGAGAACCAATATAAAACAGCGTATTTAGATACATTAGAGCGTTTTTATTTATTTCTAGAAAGTGAAATAATTCATCAACAACTCTTAGTATTAAGTAGGAATGTAACTTAGGACTTAATGCTCTACTTTAAAGATAATTTGTTCAGAAATTTTCGGGCATAATCCTTCTGATATTTTATAAATTACCTTTCTTCAATAATATTTCGCCGTTGTCGGGTACAGCTTTTACCAAAGCATATTTGTTGCTATTGTATTGTATGATTTCACTTTCGATTTCGTTTCCGTTCTGGGTTGTAGATAGCGATACCCAATTATTCGCTAAACGAACTTTTACAGTTAATGGGTAGTTGTAAATATCATCTCTCATTTCATCTTTTAATGTGATATGAATTTGAGTTTCAGAAACGGAATTTACATTAATAGAATGTGTTGCATATTCTTGAGCATATTTTGCAATATCAGGAAAGGTTCCTATCCATAACTTATCCTCTTTTTCTTTTAGGTAATTGAGAAATTCTACTGTTTTGATTTGAGATTCTTTAGTAGAGACTTCATGAAAATGAGTGCTGCCCCAACCTCTGTAATAATTTTTATTCTCTAATGTTGATGTCTTGTTTAAGAGCGGTAAAATATAATGGTTGCGCGTACTGTCGTTTTGATAAATATGGGGATTTGAAATACTTCTTACTTGTTTGAAATTAATTTGATTTGCAGTGTTCAACCTGCCAATAACCCCTCTGCTAGCTATAAAGTGCTTACTAGCTTCATTTTCATTGCCTTCACCCCAAGGGTATGCGTACGTCAAGCATTCTTGATTTTCAATATGCTCTTCAATTTTTGTTTTTGTTCGATTTAATCTGTCATTGTACTCTTTTAAAGAAGGGAAATCAATGCCTTTGGTTTTGTCTTCATACCAGTTTCTATCATCATGACCTTGAATAGCATTTCCTGTTTTTGCAAGCTCATTGAATAATGTCCAATTCTTTACATTGTATTTTTCTTCAGCTTCTGTTATAACGAACCATGTGAAATTAAATGAGAATTTTTTCTGTTGTTCGATCCAAAAAGGAATATCCTTTTCATAGTTATCGTCAATGGTAATGCTAAACGCACTTAGTTTATCATCATTCCATAGAGAAACAGATGCATCGCCAATATTTTGTGCCCAAATTTTATCGGTTAGATTGAATCTAGGTGTAGTTGCTTCTTCAAGAATAAAATTATCTTGACCATGAGATGTTATTACAAGTAATAAAAAGACAAATAGCGGTGCTGTATTTTTGATTTTCATTTCTGCTCTCCGTATTTAATTCAACGTTGAAATTATAGGCTGTTTCCTATACCAATTAATAGTGTGGATAAAATGATTACAGAAAGGCCGAGCCATAAAGTACGCATGGTTTTTTTAGAGACACCTTCCCACTCTTTGAAATAAACCCCCCAAAGTGTGCTGAAAATGATGATGAATGCCATGTGTAAAGACCAACTTGCAAATTCATATTTTTCGCCTAAAAATGTAGTGCCCATACCATAGAAGAAAAACTGAAAATACCAAGTAACACCACCAGCTATAGCTAGCAAATAGTTTTTGGGTTTGTTAGGTATATTTTCGTCTGTAAGTTGACCAAAAGTTTTATTCTTAATACCTAAAACAACTGTCCAAACGATATTAGTTAATAAACCACCCCAAAGGATCCAGACAATAACAGGATTGTTTTGAAATATATTCTGGACTCCGACTTTTAAAGCCTCATCTGCAATTGGTTTGCCTGCGGCGAGACCAAAAGCAAAACAAGCACTCAAAATACCTGAGATGATAGCAATGACAATACCTTTAGAAAGATTGAATTCTGCAACAGCAGCCTGTTGTTGTTCTATATTTAAATTTTTCTCTTTTAAAATTCCGGCTTTTCCCGCAATTGCAATGCCGAAAAGTGTTACTAATACCCCTATCAATACCATAATACCGCCGGGTGTTTCTAATAACTGAAAAAATGTACCAGAATAGATTGGTGGTATTAATGTGCCAAATGCTGCGGTGAAGCCTAAGACAACGGCCATACCTAAGCCTATGCCTAAATAACGCATAGATAAACCAAAGGTTAATGCTCCAATACCCCAAAGAACTCCAAAAACGAAGGTGTAAAGTTTAGTTTCAAAATCTGCAGCAAACAAAACATCAAATAAATTTGGGACAGTAAACCAAGCCATTAGTATTGGTGCTATTAGCCATGCAGCAATACCTAATACAAACCAAGAAGTTTCCCAACTCCACTTTTTTATTAATTTAAAAGGAATGTAAAAACTACCTGCGGCAAAACCACCAATTGCATGTAAAATTAAACCTAGTAATGCGCCCATAGTTTTTTAATTTTTATGCCGCTTCATAATTTTTGTTCAAAACTGTCTTAGCTTTTTGTAATTCTTCTTTTGTAAAAGAATCAGCTTTCGAAGCAGATACGGCACCTTCAAGTTCATGAATGTTTTTTGCGCCAGATAAAGTAGTGGTTACACCATTTTGGTCTAAAACCCATCGTAGTGCAGCTTCTGGCATATTATGAATATCGTTCTTAATTAAGAATTTAAAAGCTTCAACTTGGTCAATTCTTTCAGCAAGTTGCTCACGAGAATAACGAGCATTTAAAGTACCTTCTTTAAAAATGGTGTCTTTTTTAAATGCACCAGATAAAAAACCATTGGCAAGACATTCTCTAGCGAAAACGCCAATATTAGCTTCGTGTAATTCATTAATTAGCTTTTGTGATTCTCTGTTCATTAAGCTAAGTACAACTTGTACAACATCTATTTTATTTTCATTTGCCCATTGTCTGGCCATATTTTCGGTTTGTTCGAACATTGAAACTGAATGTCCCATAAAGCGAACTTTGCCTTGCTTTTTTACATGTTCGACACCTTCCCAAACATCATCATTTATTTCATCGGAAGAGAAAGGAGAATGAAAAAAAAGTACATCTATATGGTCGGTCTGCAAACGTTTTAAACTTTCATCAACAGAATCTATAATTCGTGATTTGTAAAATTGCGAAGCACCATTTTTAATACAAGGATTTCTGCCAAATTTTGATGATATGAAAACTTTATCCCTTTTGCCTTTCAAGGCTTTTCCTAATACGATTTCAGCAACACCATCTTGCTTGTCTGTTCCATATTGTGGTGCTGTATCAAATAGATTAATGCCCATGTCAATGCCAGCATGAATTGTTGCGATACCATCTTTTTCGGCAACGCCACCGTAAACATTGTTTCCGAAAGCCCAGGTACCCAAACCAATCTCACTTACATTTAATCCAGTACGACCTAATATTCTTTTTTTCATTTTAACAATATGTTTGCTTTAAGTCTTCTATTTTTTTTGATGCGTTCAAAACAAAGGTTTTTGCTATTTGCTCACCAAGTTTTTTATTAGCTAATCTTGGATCTTTACCAGATACGGCATCGTGCTCTAAAGTTACCTCTCTGTCTTTCGGTAAATTATCAAGAGCTACTGTCTGCGGTTCGTAATACAATTGTAAAGATGTCTCGCCTAAAGCAGAATGATTTGCCTCTAGTAACTCATTAGGCAATATGTCAAACTCTGCCAATGCCCAGATATAGCAATCTGTTTGCTTTTTATTATACTTTTCGGCTACATCTTTTAAAATATCTAGATGAGGCTGACCGGCATGACCAGATAGTAACACAACTATTTTGAATTCTTGAGAGATTAATTGTTCTAGATATTCTTCGCAAATAGAGCGTATTAATTGCTCAGAAAACTCAATAGAATGTTTAGGGAAATTTACACCCGGATATGACTTTATTAAATTAGCGGCTAAACTTATAGGCGGAAAAACTAAACCGCCAGAATCCTTTGCCAAATCAACACATAAATGATATGCTTTATGGGTGTCCAACCCTGTAGGATTGTGATTGCCATGATATTCTATTGCCCCCCAAGGTATATACGCAATTGGAGATTTTTTGAATATGGCTTCTATTTGTATAGGCAGCATTCTATCAAAATGCCCCCAATTCGCATCGTCCATTTTTAATCTCTGTTTTTATGATATATTAATGGGTTCTGCTCTTCGTTATTTAAAATATCCCCAATTTTTAATGACTTGAAATAATCGTCTGGTAATACATTTTGTTTTCCATTAAAAACAGCGCCATCTGGCATATATGCACACGTCATTGCTTTTCTTGTTCTTGGCGTCATGTTTACACCTGCCGCATGTATTGTTAAGCCGTTATGAAAAGTGCAACTACCAGCTTTTATTACCGCAGGTTGCGGGTCTTTTGATCCGTATTTAGGGTACGAGTTAAAAACATCGCCCATATTAGAACCAATGCCAGGTTCTACAAGCTCGGTGTCTTTATTGGAGCCAGGCATAAAATATAAACACCCATTTTGTAATGTTACATCTTCTAAAGCTACCCAAATGCTTAATGCTTCTCTGTCATTAAAAGACCAAAACGGAGTATCTAAATGCCAAGAGGTAGGGTTACCCCAAGGTTGTTTTACTAGAGATTGGTCATGCCATATACGAATACCATCTGCTTGCGAAAGATCTGCCGCCATCTTACCTAGTCGCTTGTCGAGCATCAAATTTTTAACACCTTCATCTGTCATCCATAAGTTGATGATTTGGTCAAAAACTTTACCAAAGTATTCTGCATCTTTATTGATTCCGTCAGAATCGCCGGTTTTCACTTCTGAATGAGGAAATTTTCGACCTTGTCTTTTCGTGATGGCCAAATCAATAGTGTCTTTCCATAATTTTACTTCATCTTCATTTAAAAAGTCATCAACGATTAAAAATCCGTCTGTGCGATAACTTGAAATTTCTTCTGCCGTTAAATTATATCTCATAACTCGGTAATTTTGGAATTTTAAATATTGGTTCTGGTTTGTTAAACAATACTAGAATAATTTAGTAGTTGCTTCATCCTGTGCTATCCTGTAATATTTTAAACAATTTAGATTACATAGAGTTGCGGTCAATTAGGTTAAATGGGTTTTTAATTTTACTCACTTTAGATTCTAAAATCAACTGAGCAGCCGATTTTCCCATATTTTCAAAATCGGTAGATATTACTGTTATTCCTAAAAGTTCTTTTAAAGGAGTGTCATTATATGAGATGATGCCAATATCTTCTCCGATAGACATATGGTCTTCGCGAACTTGATGAACCAAATTCACCAAATCGGTTTCTTCAATTGTTATATAGAGATCTCCCTTTTTTAATATCATGTCGTCATAAATCTCATTTAATATTTCAAAATCAAGATTATTCTCTGCACAGAATTTTCTAAATCCAAAAACAATGCGTTTTGGGTAGGGGTATTCTATTTTTTCAGGGTATACCAATAAAAGTTTTTTATACTTTTTAATTTTATCAATTCCATCGTTTAATGCATTGTAAATGTCGTTTTCAAAATCTTGATATACCTCAGAATAATCACCCTTAAGAGCGATTTTATTATTATCCATTATTATTAATTTCTTCTTTGGTATATCGTTTAATTTATTAATTATAGATTCAGAAAAACTTTTGTGTTTAAGTTGGTCAGATTTAAAATGAGGCATAACCAGATAGTAATCGTACGCACCCTGGCTTTTGTCTAGTAAATTCAAGAACAAAGATTCGTTACAGTGGTAAATAAATAAGTCTGTGTGTACATCGCTGCCCAAAGAGTTTATAAATGAGTTGTAAATTTTCATTTTATAAGCGCTCATTTTGTTGGTAAGAAATAGCACATTAATTTTAGAGATTAACTGTGTTCTTGATACAAAGTAACCTTTGCCTCTAACAGAGGTTATAATTTTTCTTTCTTTTAAAATTTTGTATGCTTTTTCAACGGTATCTCTTGATAAAAGAAACTCTTCACTAAACATATTTATAGATGGTAACTGTTCGTCTATAACTATAGATCCAGTAGCAATACCATCAATTATTGAATCAACAATTTGTCTATATTTAGGTTTTCTTGACTTTCTGTCAATTACTATTTTTCTAAATGTTATCATGAAAATGGGGTTGTCGAATTATTGTTTACAGAGGGTAATTTAGCTGACAGTATTACTAACTAAAGCAATTATTCATTTAAAATACGCAATGATTTTGCTTAAACAAGGGTAAAATAAATATTTAAAACAAGAGTGCTAATTTACAGTATAGTACAGGATGCTATATTGGTTACTAACTTTTAGCTTAGCTAGCTAATCTAACGATAATACTAATTATTTAAGTAAAATTCATGAGTCATATATCTGAGAATTTAAAGTATGTTGATTATTTATGGGACCACAAGAAAGCCGCCGAATTAGGTGATGATCAAGTTGCCTTATTCCTTTACCGTTCAAATATTTTAGGTGCAGATTTAAGAATAACGAACTACGGTGGCGGAAATACAAGTTGTAAAACCATTGAAAAAGATCCGTTGACAAATGAAGAAGCTGAAGTAATGTGGATTAAAGGTTCTGGTGGCGATATCGGTACCTTGACTAAAGCTGGCATAGCAGGTCTTTATACAGAGAGACTGCGAAATTTAAAGAATGTATATGGTGGCCTAGAAGATGAAGATCGTATGGTTGGTCTATTCAATCATTGTATTTATGATCTAGAAAGTAAAGCACCATCTATTGATACGCCTTTGCATGGCTTATTGCCATTTAAGCATATAGACCACCTACATCCAGATGCTTTGATTGCGGTTGCTGCAGCAAAGGATAGTGAAAAGGTGACCAAAGAAATATGGGGAGATACCATGGGGTGGGTGCCTTGGCAAAGACCTGGATTTGATTTAGGGCTTCAACTAGAAAAATGTCTGAACGACAACCCCGGAATTCGTGGAATTGTATTAGGTAGTCATGGACTTTTTACATGGGGCGATACTTCTTATGAATGTTATATAAACAGTCTTGAAGTTATTGAAATGGCTTCTGAATACATAGAGAAAAAGATCGCCGATAACGGTAGCGTATTTGGTGGTCAAAAGATAAAAAGCCTTGCCAAAGAAGATCGATTAGAAAAAGCAGCGCAATTAATGCCCATGCTTAGGGGACTTTGTTCTTCTGAAAATAGAATGATTGGTCATTTTAATGATAGTGATGTTGTTTTAGAATTTATAAATAGTAATGATTTGGAGCGTTTGGCGCCAATGGGTACCTCATGTCCTGATCATTTTCTTAGAACTAAAATACAGCCCTTAGTATTGAAACTGGATCTTAATGAAGATTTTTCAAATACAGCTGGGGTACTCGCGAAATTACACCCGGCATTTGAGCAATATAGAAAAGAATATAATTCTTATTATGAGAACCATAAGCGCGAAAATAGCCCTGCTGTTAGAGATGCAAATCCGGTTATAATAATTTATCCTGGTGTTGGTATGTTCAGTTTTGCGAAAAATAAACAGACTACCCGTGTAGCTAATGAGTTTTATGTAAATGCTATAAATGTAATGCGCGGTGCAGAGGCACTTACGGCGTATACATCCTTACCAAGACAAGAAGCTTTTGATATTGAATATTGGTTGTTAGAAGAAGCAAAATTACAGCGTATGCCAAAAGAACAGCCTTTATCGCGTAAAGTAGCTCTGGTTACTGGTGCAGGTGGCGGTATTGGTAAAGCTATTGCTGATAAATTAGCTCAAGAAGGCGCTAACGTAGTGTTGACTGATATTGCGGAAGATAGACTGAAAGAAGGCGTTGCAACGTATGCTAAAGATGTAGCAAGCTATACGGTTTGTGATGTAACAAAAAGTGAATCTATAGCTGAAGCTTATAAAAAAGCATGTTTAGAGTTTGGTGGTGTAGATATCGTTGTTCATAGTGCAGGTCTTGCTATTTCAAAACCTTTAGAAGAAACTACAGATAAAGATTGGGATATACTACAAAACGTACTGGTAAAAGGTCAGTTCGAACTTGCAAAACAAGCTGTAGGTATTATGCGAAAACAAAGCTTAGGAGGCGATTTTGTTAGTATTGCCAGTAAAAACGGTCTGGTTTCAGGTCCAAATAACGTTGCTTATGGAACAGCAAAAGCAGCCCAACAACATATGGCAAGGTTATTAGCAGCTGAATTAGGTGGTGATAAAATACGTGTAAATACGGTAAATCCTGATGGGGTTATTGTAGGTAGCAAAATATGGGAAGGTGATTGGGCAGAAGGTAGAGCGAAAGCTTACGGAATTACCGTAGATGAGCTACCGGCGCATTATGCTAAAAGAAATCTTTTAAATGAAATTATTTACCCTAAAGATATTGCAAATGGTGTATTTGCATGCGTAGGTATTTTAGATAAAACTACCGGAAATATTATTAATGTAGATGGTGGTATGAGTAATGCCTTCGTAAGATAATTTAGTTTGTTCTTACTTCCATGGGTCATTAGGGTTAATTCGCTCATGGAAGTATTTTTTCAAAATCAAGAAGTTTATGAGAATAGATAAAAATCAACTTGGTGATGTAAATAGAAAAGACATCATTGAGCATAATGAGCATTTCGATTTTTTAGCTAATAAATTGACTAAAAATGGTACCAATGTTGATGCTATAATTAAAAAAATTGAAGAATTTCAGATAGCGATACCGAGCTGGGCATTAGGTGCTGGTGGTACTCGTTTTGGTCGTTTTGGTTTTCAAGGCGAACCATCTAGCCTAGAGTTGAAAATTGATGATGTCGGTATTATTCATTCTCTCACGCAAAGTGCAGGTGCCATATCATTACATATTCCTTGGGATGTTCCTCAAGATTATAATGCAATAAAAGACTTGGCTAAATCTCACGACATCATATTTGATGCCGTCAATTCCAATACTTTTCAAGACCAAAAAGATTCAAAAGAAAGTTATAAGTTCGGGTCACTGAGTAACACAAGCAAAGCTGCACGCGAACAGGCAATAGCACACAATATTGAAGTTATAAAAATCGGCGACAAACTAGGCTCAAAAAGTTTAACCGTTTGGTTGGCAGATGGGGCTAATTTTCCTGGTCAGAGTAATTTTCAATCTGCATTGCAAAATACGGAAGATAGTTTAAAGGATATTTACAAAACACTACCTGATGATTGGAAAATGTTTATTGAATACAAACCTTACGAGCCTAATTTTTATAGTACGGTAATTCAAGATTGGGGTACCTCATTTATGCTTGCAAATGCCTGTGGAGAAAAGGCATATACCTTAGTTGATCTAGGGCATCATTTACCGAATACCAATATTGAGCAAATAGTTTCTACCTTAATGTTAAAAGGAAAATTAGGTGGTTTTCATTTTAATGATAGTAAGTATGGCGATGATGACCTTACTGTTGGCAGTGTTAAGCCTTACGCCTTATTTTTAATTTTTAATGCCTTAGTTTATGGGATGGAGAATAATCCTCAAAATCCATATCCTGCATGGATGATAGATGCTAGTCATAATATTAAAGATCCTTTAGAAGATTTAATTCAGTCTTTAGAAGCTATAAAAGAAGCATATGCAAAAGCGTTGCTTGTAGACCAGAAGCTTTTAACGACCGCACAATTAAATAATGATGTTGTAAAATGTCAAGAGATACTTCAAGCTGCCTACCGCACAGATGTGCGACCATTACTTGAGAAGGCTAGGCTAAATAAAGAAGGTGCGTTAGATCCTTTAAACGCTTATAGGTCATTGCAGGTAAGAGAAAATTTAATTAAAGAAAGAGGTGCTGATTCAGTGGCGTCAGGACTGTAATTATACTCTAATGAAAATAAAGGTAACGGCTGTATTCGATATTGGAAAAACGAACAAAAAGTTCTTTCTTTTCGACGAATCTTTCAGAGAGATTCATCGCGAGTATATACGTTTTGATGAAATTGAAGATGAAGACGGTTATCCTACCGAAAACCTAGAAGCTTTGAAAAATTGGGCTGTCGCCATTTTTGATAAAATGCTAGATTCTAAAGAATATGAGATTCAAGCTTTAAATTTTTCTTGTTATGGGGCTAGTTTGGTGCATATTGATGAAAACGGCAAGCCACTTACACATCTTTACAATTACCTGAAGCCTTTAAAAGATGGGGTTTTAGATTCTTTTTATGAAACTCACGGTACAGAAACTCAAATTTCTAAAGTAACTGGGTCACCAAAATTAGGAATGCTAAATGCAGGAATACAATTATATTGGCTAAAGTTAGCCCAGGCAGAGGTCTTTGAAAAAATTCAATATTCGTTACATCTACCCCAATATTTAAGCTACTTATTTACAGGTATTCCCGTAAGTGAGTATACAAGTATAGGCTGTCATACCATGTTATGGAATTTTGAACAAAAAGACTATCACGATTGGGTATACAAAGAAGGTATTGATAAGAAATTGCCTCCTATTCAATCTTCTTGTAAAACAACATTGGTTAATTATAAAGGACATCAAATTAATATAGGTAGTGGTATTCATGATAGCTCATCGGCACTAGTACCATATAATCGTAGTATTACCAAACCATTTTTATTGGTTTCTACAGGTACATGGAGCATTTCTATTAACCCTTTTAATGAGGGGATGTTAAGCTTAAATGATATTGAAAATCGTTCGCTTTTTAACATGCGAGTAGACGGAAGTGCTGTTAAAGTTTCGCGACTATTTTTAGGTAATGAGTACAAGGTCCAAGTCAAAGTATTATCTGATTATTATAATGTGCCTTATGACTGTCATAAAAAAGTAAAATTCGATCAAGATATCTTTTTAGAAATCAATAGAAATTTTACTCATATGTTCAAGTGGTTTACAATGTATTCAGAACATATGCCTAATAAAACTACAATTTCATACGATAGCTATGAATATGCTTACCATCAATTACTTTTAGAATTGGTTTTACTTCAAGAGAAAAGTATTAAAGCTGCTATTGGAAAATCTAAAATCAAAAAACTTTATATTGACGGTGGTTTTAGTGATAATGAAGTGTATATACAAATGCTTTCACAGTCTATGAATAAAATGAAGCTTAGAACTGCAAATTCTTCGCTTGGTTCTGCCCTAGGTGCTGCAATCGTTATTTCAGACAAGATGTTAGAGCCTAAATTTCTTAAAAATAATTACGCTGTTAAAAAACACGTGCCACTCAATTTAAAATAGAATTAGTTATGGCTATGAATTTCAACTCAGACTATCCGTCAGTAGACGATTTGCGGTCTAAGGCAAAATCAAGAATTCCGAAGTTCGCTTTTGAATATTTAGATGGCGGCTGTAATGAAGATGTAAGTCTTACTAGAAACACATCTGATATTCGAAAGGTTCAGTTACAACCACGGTATCTTAGAAATAATGGTACCTCTAGTTTAAAGACGAAAATAATGGGGATGGAGTTCGATGCTCCTTTTGGTATAGCCCCCGTCGGACTTCAAGGTCTCATGTGGCCGAATACTCCGGCTATTCTTGCTGAAGCAGCACATAATCACAATATTCCGTTTATACTAAGTACAGTTACAACCATGGATATTGAAAAAGCAAGCGAGCTCACAGAGGGCAATGCTTGGTTTCAATTATATAACCCCGTAGATGACGCTATAAGAGATGATATTATCGATCGTGCCGAAGCTGCAGGTTGCCCTGTTCTTGTTTTATTATGTGATGTACCTACTTTTGGGTATCGCCCGCGCGATTTTAGAAATGGGTTGGCACTACCACCAAAAATGTCAATAGCAAATATTCTTCAAATTTTAGGAAAACCAAGTTGGGCATATAATACCTTAAAATATGGTCAACCTACTTTTGAGACATTGAAACCATATACGCCAGAAGGGCTAGATTTAAAGCAGCTAGGTGCTTTTATGGATAAAACTTTTTCAGGTAGATTGAATGAAGAGAAAATAAAACCGATTAGAGATAAATGGAAAGGAAAACTAGTTTTGAAAGGAGTTGCTTCTGAACAAGATACTCAAGATGCCATACGTATGGGTTTTGATGGGATAATCGTTTCTAATCATGGGGGAAGGCAGTTAGATGCAGCTCAATCGACAATAAATTCGCTTCAAGAAATTACAGCTAAATATAGCGATCAAATAGAGATTATGATGGACAGTGGCTTGCGCTCTGGCCCTGATATTGCGCGTGCCATAGCTAGTGGTGCTAAGTTTACCTTTATGGGTCGTTCTTTCGTTTATGGAACTGGTGCGTTAGGTGACAAAGGCGGTGATCATACTATCGGTATGCTAAAAACACAGTTTAAACAGGTTATGGATCAGTTATGTTGTGAGCGTGTTGAAGATTTACCAAAACATCTTATATAACTTTGCTTCTATAATGAATTATAAAAGAGAAGCCTCTTGAGAAATCAAGGGGCTTTTTTTTATGGTTTAGATTTAATCAACTTTCGTCTTTACTAAATAACACAGTCATTATTTCTTAGCCTTGTAAGTTTTTAGTATTATTTACATCTAATGCAATGGTAATGCTAACAGTATAGAAAAAAAATAATATGGGCTTCGAAAAAGTAACTTTTACAAATTCTCAAGGTAAACAATTGGCTGCACGGTTAGAGTTGCCTACTAATCAAGAAGCGCACAGTTATGCGATTTTTGCACATTGTTTTACCTGTAATAAAAACTTTTCTGCAGTTCGTAATATCTCAAGGGCATTAGTAAATAAAGGTATCGCCGTACTTCGGTTCGATTTTACGGGTTTAGGTGATAGTGAAGGTGATTTTGAAGAAACCAATTTTTCATCTAATGTTTCTGATCTAATACAGGCAGCTAAATTTTTAGAAGATAATTATAAGGCTCCTTCTTTGTTGGTTGGGCATTCATTAGGTGGTGCTGCAGTTATTTTTGCCGCTTCGAAATTAGAATCGGTATTGGCTGTCGCAACTGTTGGGGCACCATCTTCTCCTGCTCATGTGCAGCATTTATTTAAATCTAGTGTTGAAGAAATTAATGCGAACGGTAAAGCAAAAGTGAATATTGGTGGTAGAGATTTTACCATTAATAAAGATTTTATAGATGATATTGAGTCAAAACCTATGGAGTCTGTGCTTAAGAACATGAGAAAACCTTTCTTAGTTATTCATTCGCCACAAGATGCCATAGTCGGTATCGAAAATGCGAAAGAATTATACAGCTATGCACATCATCCTAAAAGCTTTGTGTCTATTGATAGGGCAGACCATCTATTAATGAATAGTGCGGATTCTACTTATGTTGGAAATGTAATATCTGGTTGGGCAGAACGTTATTTAGATATTCCGAAGAAAGCGGTTTTAAAGACTTCTCATCAAGTGGCGGTAAGTATCGGTAATGAAGGCTTTACTTCTGAAATTGTTTCGGGTAATCATTTGTTAATAGCTGATGAGCCAATAGATTTTGGCGGTAATGATTTCGGACCATCACCCTATGATTATTTGGCTTCTGGTTTAGGTGCTTGTTCGGCAATGACCTTAAGAATGTATGCGACCCGTAAAAAATGGGATTTGCAAAAAGTAATCGTGCATGTAGACCATGGCAAGGATCATGCGCCAGATTCGGAAAATGTTTCATCTGACGGAAAAAAAATTGATACTTTTAAAAGGGAAATAGAAATATTCGGAAACTTAGATGATAAGCAACGACAAAGGTTGTTGGAGATAGCCGATAAATGTCCTGTACATAAAACGCTTTCGAAAGGTGCTTTGATTATGACAGAATTAATATAAGATGATTAAAAATTAGAACTATGAAACAAGCAATTTGGAATAATAAGGTAATAGCAGAAAGTGATGCAACTGTTGTAATAGAAGGGAATCATTATTTTCCGCCTAGCGATATTAAAAAAGAGTTTTTTAAAAGTACAGAAACTCATAGTATGTGCCCTTGGAAAGGAATTGCTTCTTATTACGATGTAGAAGTAAGCGGTGAAGTAAATAAAGATGCGGCATGGTATTACCCAGAAGTTTCAGAATTAGCAAAAGGTATTAAAGGTTATGTTGCATTTTGGAAAGGTGTTGAAGTGAAATAGAATATTAGTTTTAGATTTAAAAAGGGTCAGCCAATAGCTGACCCTTTTTTGTGTTTATTAATGATATGATAATCAATCTAAAATTCTTTGATAGTTTTAATCCAAGTTTATCTATACCTGTAACAAAACTATTACTCGCATTAAATACCTTATATTTAAATCCAACAAATTTTGATGTTCCTTTAAATGATATTGAAATCTTTATATACTTTAATTTTTCTTTTTACCCTTAGTCTTTCGGCACAAGAACTACCGCCTATTCAAAATTTTACCCCAATAGAATATAATGCAGGTAATCAGAATTGGGGAATAGGTCAATCTGAAAATCAAACATTATATATTGCTAATAATAGTGGTCTACTAGAATTTAATGGTACATCTTGGCAGTTGTATCAGGCTCCGTTAGGGACACCTGTTAAATCAGTAGTTTCTATAAAAGATAAGGTTTATACTGGTAGTTATATGGAATTTGGTTACTGGAGTAGAAATCAATCTAGTGTTTTAAATTACAACTCGCTCTCATCAAAATTACCAATACCACTTATTGAAGATGAAGATTTTTGGAATATTACTCCATATAAAGATTGGGTGTTGTTCCAATCTTTAGACAGAATATATATTTATAATTCCAACTCCGGTTCTTTTGAGATTATAGAAGCAAAAACTACAAGCGCAAAAATCTTTGAAATACGGGGTAGAATATTTTTTCAAATAAAAAATAAGGGGCTTTTCACTCTCGAAAATGGGCAACCGGTTTTAGTATCAGATGATGTTATTTTTCTTAATACTGGTATAGTTGGCGCATTTTCTTTGGGCGATAAAATTTTAGTAATTACTGATCAAGGGGAGTTCTTTTATCTTAATGGGAGCAATGTTGAAAAATGGAATATCGCCGCAGATGTTGATTTATCTTCAACAAAAATATACAGCAGTTTACTTTTAGATGATGGTTCATTTGTATTAGGAACAATTTCAAAAGGTATTTATCATTTCAATAAAAATGGGGAATTAATAAGGCGTATTAATCAAGAAAAGGGACTGAACAATAATACCGTATTGTCAATATATCAAGATTTTGACCATAATCTTTGGCTTGGTTTGGACAATGGCTTAAGCGTATTGAATTTAGATTCTCCATTTAAAGAGTACACTGACCATTTGGGCACTTTAGGAGTAGTCTATACCGCTAAAAAAATGGCTGGTAAATTATATTTAGGAACAAATCAAGGATTGTTTCTTAAAAACAATGCTGGTGATACAGATTTTAAATTGGTAGCGGGTACAGAGGGACAGGTGTGGATGTTGAAAGAAATTGACGGTACTTTATTCTGTGGTCATCATAATGGCACTTATGTAATCGAAGATGATAAAGCAACCCATATATCAAAATACCCGGGTACATGGGATATTCAACCCTTAAAATCAAACAGAGAACTTTTGATACAGGGTAATTATGAGGGCTTAAGTGTGCTAGAACGAAAAAATGGTACTTGGAATTATAGAAATAATATTGAAGGATTCGACAGCTCTAGTAGGTTTTTTGAATTTGTAGATGAACACCAAGTGCTAATAAATCATGATTTCAAAGGAATTTTTGATGTTACCATAGATAGTGCCTACACTAAGGTTTTGAATATGAATCAAATTGAATCAAAAGGTATCGGTTCGAGCTTATTAAAGTATCATGAAGATATTGTTTATGCCACTATTAATGGAGTGTTTAAGTACTTGCCTAAAGAACGCACTTTTAATAAAGACTCATTACTCACTACTAATTTTTTCACAGGTAATGATAGCATTGTTGGTATACTTCAATCTACCAATAATACAGAAAGGCTGTGGGGTTTTACAAATGATAATATTATAAGTCTATCTACAGGACTTTTAAGTGAAAAACCATTAAAGACAGAGGTATCAATACCAAAATTTTTTAGACGTAGTATGGGCGTTCTGGGTTTTGAATCTGTTGTTCATTTAGAGAATGAACTTTATTTAATTGGTATATCCAATGGTTATATCACTTTAGATTTAGGTAAAATCACACAAAGAGAATATCAAATTAGTTTAAACGAGGTGTCAATAAAATCATATGATACACCTAAAGCTCCTGTTATTCTGCAAGATGATGATGAGTTTAAATATTCTCAAAATAGTTTAGGCTTTGATTATAACGTTACTGAATACAATAAGTATACAGAGGTTTATTATCAATATAAGTTAGATGGTCTTTATGGGGATTGGAGTAATTGGTCTACCTCTTCTGAGATTTCTTTTGATAATTTACCATATGGTCATTATAATTTTCAGGTAAGGGGAAAAGTTGGTAATGAACTTACAAGTAATGTAGAAACGTATAATTTTATAATTCAACGACCTTGGTATATTTCATATTGGGCAATTATAAGTTATATAATATTAGGGTTTTTACTTTCAATTCTAATTCACAGAATTTATAGAAATTATTATAAAAAACAGCAAGCACAACTTATAAAGGATAACAGCAAACGTTTAAAACGTAAAAAATTAAAAAACCAAAGAAAGATAGTTCAGATAAAAAATGATCAATTACAAGAACTTATAGATAGTAAAAACAGAGAATTAGCAATCTCTACGATGAGTATTATTAAGAAGAATGAATTTTTAAATGCTATTAAAGACAAGTTGAAGTCCAGTGGTGGTATTCCAGAAATAAAAGCAGTAATCAGAACAATCGATAGAAATATTAATAACGTTGATGATTGGAAGTTTTTTGAGAATGCATTTAATAATGCAGATAAAGATTTTTTGAAAAAGGTAAAAGATAAGCATCCAGAATTATCAGCAAATGATTTGCGATTATGTGCATACTTGAGATTAAATTTATCTTCTAAAGAAATTGCGCCACTTTTAAATATTTCGGTAAGAAGTGTAGAAGTGAAAAGATATCGTCTACGTAAAAAAATGAATCTTTCTCGTGAAGCTGGTTTAACCGACTATATCATTAACCTTTAAGTTCCACTACATCTATTTCATTTACCACAACATTACCACAACATTCTTAAATTTCATTACTAGTTAACAAATTTCATCATGCTATTGATAAATTTAGGTAACCCTATATTTTATTACGATAATCTCTTTTATTACACGATTTTTTTGAATTGTATGTTTTTTGTAGGGGTAATAATTTAGAAATTCATAATGTTCTGATTTATATTGCGATAACGATTATTCTTATCTGAACACAACAAAGAGAAGGTGTAAGGTTAAGGGTAGTTTCTAAATCAAATAATTAACTCTAACAAAAAATTTAACTATGAAAAAATTAAAGTACATCATGGTATCCCTATTTGCAGTTTTAATGAGCTGTGACGGAGATGACATCGATATTCCTGCATCAGTACTACCTTCTAATCTTACGGTTAGTGCTCAAAATATGGGTGGTGGTGTTGTAAACTTTACGGCATCTGCTACAAATGCCAATTATTATCATTTTGATTTTGGTGATGGTAGTTCTGCATTGGATACTTCTGGTGAAGCATCAAAAACTTATGACATGATTGGTGACAATACGTATACCGTTACTGTTACTGCTGGTTCTACCGAGGGAAAGAAAATTTCAGAGACTATAGATGTATCTGTTTCTATTGCCTTTTCTGATCCTGAAACGGTAGCTTTTTTAACCAACGATAGTTCTAAAACTTGGTTTTTGGCGGCAGCACAACCTGGGCATTTAGGATTAGGTCCTGCAAGAGAAGGTATTGATGGTGATTGGTGGTACCCAAAATGGTATTCAGCTTCAGCATTTGAAAAATGTGGTTCTGATGATTCTGATTGTTTATGTGATGATGAACTTACATTTTCTGTAGATGCTACCGGTGTGTTATCTTATACCTTGGATAATAAGGGGCAAACTTATTTTAATGTGGGACATAAAGCAGTCGTAGGTGGTGCTGCAGATATGGATTTCTGTTATGATTTTGATACTACTGGGTCAAAGTCTGTAGTTCTTTCAGAAGTTACAGGAAATGTGCCTGAAGATCAAACTACGGGAATTCAAATGAGTTTTTCAGATGGTGGATTTATGGGATACTATGTAGGGTCATCTACGTATGAAATACTTTCTATTAGCGATACCGAATTATATGTTAGAACTTATGATACAGAAAATGCTGATTTGGCATGGTACCATAAATTTAACGCTACAGCAGCTGTTGAGGGTGGCGATGAAAGTTTAGAGACCATTTATACCAACTTGGTTTGGTCAGATGAGTTTGATGTAGACGGTGCTCCAAACCCTGCTAATTGGGGTTATGATCTTGGCGCTGGTGGCTGGGGTAACGGTGAAGCACAAGAGTATACTGATGCTGCTGATAATGTTATTGTAGAAGATGGTGTATTGAAAATTACTGCTAGAGGTTCTGGTGCAGTTGGTGGTGCGGTTCATTATTATGATGATATTACTTTGATCGCTACTGGTGGTGAAACTTTATCGGTACAGGATTTTGAAAGTAATGTACCGGTATTTACAGATTTTGGTGGAGCTTCAACTGCTGTAATTGACAATCCTGATGCATCGGGTGTAAATACTTCTGATACAGTAGCGGAGTCTACAAAGAATAGTGGAGCCGAAGTTTGGGCAGGTTCGTTCTTTGATATTACCGCTCCTTTAGACTTAGCAACATATTCAAGTATGAATATTAATACTTGGTCTCCTGCCACTGGTGCAGTGGTTAGATTGAAAATCGAAAATCAAGCAAATTCGGATGAGTTTTTTGAAGTAGATGCAACTACATCTGTGGCAGAGTCTTGGGAGACATTATCTTTTGACCTTAGTGGAGCTCCGGCATTCAATTATGATAGAGTAGTACTATTCTTTGATTTCGGAGTTAGTCCTACAGGAGGTGCGGCATATACGTCTGCTAGAATCAAATCTGAGAATCTATTTGAGTTTGCATACGGTAGAGTTGAAATAAGAGCTAAACTGCCGTCAGCAGGTGGTACATGGCCTGCATTATGGGCATTAGGAGCTAACTTCGATGAAGTTGGATGGCCTGCAACTGGTGAAATTGATATTATGGAGCACGTTGGTAATAATAACAATACGGTAAGTAGTGCTTTGCATTATCCTGGTAATTCCGGTGGTAATGCGGTTGTAGGTACAACACCAGTTGAAACTGCCACTTCTGAATTCCATAACTATACGGTTGAATGGACACCTGAAAGTATCAAATTTGTTGTTGATGATCAACTAATTCATAATAGTTTTGTGAACAATGCGACAACTCCTTTTAATAGTGATTTCTTCTTGATTATGAATGTGGCAATGGGCGGTACACTTGGCGGTGCTATCGATCCAGCATTTACAGAAGATACCATGGAAGTGGATTATGTAAGGGTTTACCAATAAAATAATTATAGATTAAAAGAAGCCGTCAAATTTATTTTTGACGGCTTCTTTTGTTTATATTTTATAACGTTAGGAGTAAAATAATTTACTGAACTGTAATTAATTATAATGTAAGAGAAGATTTAAGTTAATTCAGCATAGAAACTTGAGAATATCCATGTTTTGCATTGATCTACTTTAGATAACCTTTGTATTATAAAATTGTTAATTATCTAAAGAATGAAAAATAATAAGGTTTATCCAACCATATGGCAAACAATGCCGTTTTTACTTGATGTTCTGGATATTAGGAAAAGAAGGAAAAAGGCAAAATCAAGATTAATCAAGTGAAAATATTTAATGATGTAATCGTATAACTTTATAAAACAAAAAATGCCCCTTTTTAAAGGGGCATTTTTTTAAAGTAATTTTTTTTCAATAAGGGTTTTGGTATTAAAAGATTAGACAATCCCCAAAAGGGCTAAAAAAGCTCCAACAACAACAACTGCTAAAAATGCATGCATTGCAATTACGAGCACGGATAGATAAGTTTCTACTCCGGTTTTAAATGATAAATTGTTCATAACATTACCTACTTTAAAGTTACACTACTAAAGTTAGTTGAATTAAGCAACAATTCCATATAAAATGTTGTAAAACTCTCGTAATTAGCTGTATAATCCTACTTCTTAGTGGTTTAGGGTTTTTAAAATGTGTATTTCAACCTTGAAAAAGGTATCTTGTCGATATCTGAAATTCAACACTTCGTAAACCTTCACTATCCATTGTAGCATTTGTCGGTAATATTATAGTAGGATCTATTTAATTAGATTAAACCAATCTGCTACTCCTGCTAAGGGTACTGATAAAAGTATTATTACCAAGCAGGTAATCATTAATTTAAGAAATCCGTTGAGTATTTTAACTCCTGAAGTTAGTTCTTGTTCCATAATCATTGTTCTATTGTTCTGTTGTCAATATGGTAGATCTAACCTAAAGTGCTGTCAAATAGGAGTATAAAATCGATTAACGTATAGAAAATATCTGTATAAAGTATGTTTTCTATACAATAACTGATAGTTATGAAAATGATTTATTAAATAATATAGCAGGGGTTAACTGATAATTATTCAATTATTTAAGGTTAAAACTGAATTTAATTCAGAAATAATACGTTTGGTTGCGCCGGCCTTTTCTTTGATGTAGTCTGTATTGATTTGCCCGATTTTTAATCTGTAGTCATGATGCTTAAAGCACTTGTCTACAAGCTCTTGAAATTCACTATTGTTTTTTACAGAAATGACTCCGCCTAGTTGTACTAATTCTTCCGCCTCGGCAAACCCTTTAAACTGCGGACCGATAATTACGGGTATACCAAAAACCGCAGGCTCTAATGTATTGTGTAGGCCTGTAGCAAAACCGCCACCTACATATGCGATATCTGCATAGCTGTAAATTTTGGTTAAAAGACCAATGGTGTCAATGATTAAGACATCACTATCTTCTAAACTGCTATGTTCTAATTCTGTAAAACGAACAACCTTTTTATTTATAGATTGAATTATTTCTTGAATATGATTGTCTTTAATAGTGTGCGGCGCTATAACAAACTTGATTGGGTGTATATTGTTATTGATGTATTCTATGATTATTTTTTCGTCTTCCGCCCATGTGCTTCCGGCAACAAAGCAAAATTGGTTATTCTTAAAACGCTTCATGAAATCTAATTCATTGTCACGTTCTACTATTTCACTTACTCTGTCAAAACGAGTATCTCCGGCAATGGTTACATTAGTATATCCTACGGAATTTAATAATGTTTTTGATTTTTCATTCTGTACAAAAAAGTGTGAGAAGTTCTGTAATGCGCTGCGCATAAAACCACCATACCACTTAAAATAAGTTTGGTTTTCTTTGAATATTGCTGAGATTAAAAATGTGGGTGTATCAGCTTTTTTTAACGCATTTAAGTAGTTGGGCCATATTTCATATTTAATAAAAATGGCGATATCGGGGTGTGCAGCCGTTAAAAAAGAATTTACTTTCCTCTTCGTGTCCATAGGTAGGTAGCAAATAACATCAGCAATTTTGCTATTCTTTTTTACTTCGTACCCTGAAGGGGAGAAAAAGGTAAGTACTATTTTATATGTAGGGTGATGAATTTTTAATTGTTCAATAACAGGCAAGCCTTGCTCGTATTCACCTAACGATGCTGCATGAATCCAAATAACTTTATCTTCTATTGAAATAGATTTATTAATTAAAGAAATAGTTTCTTTTCTTCCATTTACAAATAACGATAGTTTAGAATTCACCAATGCCAATACCTTTAAAATGGCAGATGCGCTTATGACGATAAGGTTATAAAGAAAGTACAAACTGATGCTTTTGGGCTAAATTACGTTTCTTCCATAAAATTAGTGTCGTCTGTTTCGTATTTTTGTATGACTTCATGTAATTACAACAGATGAAAAAAATACAAATGGTAGACCTAGGTGGTCAATACCAAGAAATTAAAGATCAAGTAAATACTTCTATAACTCAAATTTTAGAAACGTCGGCATTTATAAACGGACCAGAGGTTCATGCTTTTCAAAAAGAGTTGGAAGATTATCTTCAGGTTAAGCATGTGATACCATGTGCCAATGGTACCGATGCCTTGCAAATTGCAATGATGGGTTTAGGTTTGAAACCAGGCGATGAGGTTATTACGGCAGATTTTACTTTTGCTGCAACAGTAGAAGTTATTGCATTGTTACAATTGACTCCGGTTTTGGTAGATGTTTATCCAGATACCTTTAATATTGATATAGAAGCTATAGAAAAAGCGATAACACCAAAAACGAAAGCTATAGTTCCCGTTCATCTTTTTGGTCAATGTGCCAATATGGATGCGATACTTGAGTTGGCTAAAAAACACGATTTGTTTGTTATTGAAGATAACGCTCAGGCGATTGGAGCAAAATATCTTTCTAAAGATGGTTCAAAACATATGGCAGGTAGTATGGGTCATGTTGGTGCTACATCTTTTTTTCCTTCTAAAAATTTAGGGTGTTATGGCGATGGTGGTGCAATTTTTACCAATGATGATGAGCTAGCACATACTTTACGTGGTATTGTTAATCATGGTATGTACGAACGTTACCACCATGATGTAGTTGGTGTAAATTCAAGATTAGATTCTATACAGGCAGCAGTGTTACGAGCTAAATTGCCGAAGTTAGATGGGTATTGCGATGCAAGAAGAAATGCTGCCCGTGCATATTCAAAAGCATTTGAGGGTCAGGAACATATTATTACTCCGGTAACGGTAAATAATTGTGAAGGCATTTGCGATGTCTGCGATTGTCATGTTTTTCATCAATATACTTTGAGAATTACAAATGGTAAAAGAGATGAACTAGGACAATTTTTAGCTAAAAATGAAGTTCCTTTTGGTGTCTACTACCCAATTCCGTTACACAAGCAGAAAGCTTATCTAGATGATCGTTACAAAGAAGAAGATTTTCCGGTAACGAATCAATTGGTGACAGAAGTACTGTCTTTACCGATGCATACAGAATTAGATGAAGAACAGATTAACTATATAACGGAGTTAATTATCGGGTTTGTTAATGGGTAGTGGTGTATTTTTTTAAATTTGATAACGTTCAAACAGCATTATAAATGAAAGTATTAGTAACAGGCGGATTAGGTTTTATAGGCTCGCACACAGTAGTGGAGCTTCAGAACAAAGGGTTCGAAGTGGTCATTATAGATGATTGCTCTAACTCTGATGAAAATGTACTTGATGGTATTGAAGCTATCACGGGTAAAAAGCCGCTTTATGAAAAGTTAGATTTAAAAGAAAAACATAAGGTTGAAGACTTTTTTCAACGCTATCAAGATGTTGCAGGTGTTATACATTTTGCTGCATCTAAGGCTGTAGGTGAAAGTGTTGAGAAACCATTGTTATATTATGAGAACAATATTGGTACGTTGGTCTATGTATTAAAAGAGCTTTGTAAAAAGAACAAGGCTAGTTTTATTTTTAGTTCTTCTTGTACGGTTTATGGTCAGGCAGATAAAATGCCGATTACAGAAGATGCACCTGTTAAGGTTGCAGAATCGCCATATGGTAATACCAAGCAAATGGGCGAAGAGATTATTGCAGATACCTGTAAAGTTACTCCTAGTTTAAATGCAATTGCATTACGTTATTTTAACCCAATGGGTGCACACCCAAGTGGAGAGATTGGTGAATTGCCAATAGGTGTTCCGCAAAACTTGGTGCCATTTATTACCCAAACTGGTATTGGATTAAGAGATCAGTTATCTGTTTTTGGTGATGATTACCCTACACCAGATGGCACATGTATAAGAGATTATATCTATGTAGTAGATTTGGCTAAAGCCCATGTGGTTGCTCTAGAGCGTTTGCTGAACGGAAAAAACGAATCTAATTTTGAAGTTTTTAATGTAGGTACCGGTACTGGTAGTTCTGTATTAGAGGCTATAAAAAGTTTTGAAAAAGTTTCTGGCAGAAAATTGAATTATAAAATAGTTGATAGAAGACCTGGTGATATCACTAGTGCTTACGCAGATACAACAAAGGCTAATAAAGTGTTAGGCTGGAAAGCAGAATATACTTTAGAAGAAGCCATGAATTACGCGTGGATCTGGGAACAGAAAATACGTGACTGATTTTTTCAGGTTTAACGATATAAATAAGGGGAAATATAGCTATATTTCCCCTTATTCAATTTAAAGACCACCTCTTATGAAAAAATCATTATTTCTTCTTATGCTTCTGTCTTTTACAGTAGCTACAGCTCAAAATACATATCTTCAATGCGGTAAAATTGTTGATGTGGAATCAGGTAAAATAATGTCTGAGAAAACAATCATTATTTCAGGTAATAAGATTACAGAAATTAAAAATGGTTATGTAGTTGGTAGTGAACAAGATCAGGTGGTAGATTTAAAATCTAAGACCGTTTTACCAGGTTTTATAGATATGCATGTTCATATTGAAAGCGAATCAAGTCCGTCAAGATATTTAGAGGCTTTTACCATGAATGAAGCCGATATTGCATTTGAATCTACAGTTTATGCAAAAAGAACATTAATGGCCGGCTTTACAACCGTGCGTGATTTAGGTGGTTCGGGGGTAAATATTGCACTTAGAAATGCTATTAATAAAGGTATTGTAGTTGGTCCGCGTATTTTTACAGCGGGTAAAGCACTTGCTTCTACAGGTGGTCATGCAGATCCAACTAACGGTAGAAGTAATGAGTTAATGGGTGATCCAGGACCAAAAGAAGGAGTTGTTAATTCTCCGGAGGATGGTAGAAAAGCCGTTCGTCAACGTTATAAAGAAGGTGCAGATGTTATTAAAATAACGGCTACTGGCGGGGTTTTAAGTGTTGCGAAAAGCGGTCAAAATCCGCAGTTTACTATCGAAGAAATAAAAGCTATTACTGAAACAGCTAATGATTATGGTATGCTTACGGCAGCTCATGCACATGGTGATGAAGGTATGCAAAGAGCAATTTTAGGAGGAATTAAAACTATTGAGCACGGTACATTAATGTCTGAGGAAACGATGGAGTTAATGATTAAGCATAATACCTTTATGGTGCCTACAATATCTGCAGGTCAAGAAGCAGCTAGATTGGCGAAAATACCTAACTACTTGCCACCTGTAGTAGCTAAGAAAGCTTTGGAAATCGGACCTAAATTAAAAGCAACATTCGAAAAGGCATATAAAAAAGGTGTGAGCATGGCTTTTGGTACAGACTCTGGGGTATCACCTCACGGAGATAATGCAAAAGAGTTTGTTTATATGCACAAAGCAGGTATGCCTATTATAGAGGCATTACGTTCTGCTACAATTACAAATGCAATGCTTTTAGGTGAAAAGGAATTAGGTCAAATTAAAGAGGGCTATATAGCTGATATTGTTGCTGTAAATGAAAATCCTTTAGATAATGTAGAAACATTGACAGATGTAGTTTTTGTTATGAAAGAGGGGGTTGTGTATAAGCAATAATATCTCAAATTACTTTCTGTTTGGTGGAGTAAAGAATGTAGGTGTGACATGAAGTTAAATGTTGATAATAGTGAGCAATTAATGCAGGTTGCTATTGGTGATTCTCTTTTTGATAAATTGAAACATCAGGTAGAGAAAGATTTTGTTCTTGCTAATATTCCCCTGCAAATACCTGAAACAATTGGGCATTCTGAGTTTATAACGCTTATTCGTGAGAAGGTATATTATTTAATGATGGAGCATTTTGCTGAATATCTAAACTTAATGTACATCATAGATATTCCAGAAAGTGCATTTCATAATATTGAAATCACCGATACTGTTGATGTAGCGGATCAGATTACATTATTAATTTTAAAGCGAGAGTATAAAAAAGTGTGGTATCGCAATCGATATCAATAATGTTGTTCTACACTTTTATATATACTCCTTTTTTATCCATAATATAGCCAACAAGCCAGCAGGTAAGCATAATCCATAAGGCAAATAGCAGCGAGCCGAAATAGTCTCCTGCTGTGGCGATGAATATATTGTCTGCAATCCAATTATAAGCGTTTGTGCCTTTCATAGTGATCTCTGCCAAACTGATAATGAACAGTTCTGATAATAAATAAATGAATAGCGTATTTCTGCCAAATACTTCAAAGAAATAAGTCCATTTTCCGGGTTTAGACATATCTAATAGATAGATTAAAACAGCTATTACAAATATGTCAATTCCACTAGTTAACAATACAAAAGAGCTTGACCATAGTTTTTTGTTGAATGGGAATATTAAATCCCAAGCAAATCCTACGATAATTAAAAGACCGGCAGCCATAATGAGTTTGGCAATGGTTTCGAAATTCTGACCACTCTTTTGAATGAATTTACCAGTAAAGTAGCCGGCAATAACATTTACTATGGCAGGTAAGGTGCTTAGTAATCCTTCAGGGTCAAAAGCAACACCGCCATTACCATGGTACATATGGTCTGCGCCAATAAGAAATTCGTCAAGTTTTAATACTGCATTACCTGTCAACGACAAGTCGCCAAAAACCAATAATATAATATGATACCCCACTAAAGCCAGGGCGCTAAAAATTAGAACAGATTTTGTTTTAAAATAATGAAGTAGAATTGATGCAAATAAGTAGCATAATGCAATTCGTTGTAATACTCCAAATATTCTGGTTTCGGCAATTGGTTTTAATCCGCCATCTTCAAAAAATGGAAACCAATACATTAAAAAACCTAGTAAGAAAATTATAGAAAAACGTTTAAAGACCTTCTTTAAAAAGGCACCACTACCTTCAGCTTCGTATTTTTTCATACTAAAGCTCATGGCATTACCGACTACGAACAAGAAAGTAGGGAAGACTAAATCGGTAAGTGTGAATCCGTTCCAGACAGCATGTTTTAAAATTCCAAAACTGGTATCGCCATTTCCGGGGGAGTTAACAATAATCATTAGGGCGACATCCATCCCTCTAAAGACATCCAGCGAAAGATATCTATTTTTAAGTGTACTCATTGTGGTTGGTTTGGTACTATGAAAGGTAGTGAATTTTAGAAATAAACACGTACAAACGGCATTAGTGCATTACCATAAATACTTTTATTATCATTATAGAGTAAATCGTATCGAAGACCAACTGTTACATTTCTTGTGCTATAACCGGCACCTATAAAGAATGCTGGTAACCAATAATTATCTTCTACGTCGATTGTTTGGGTGGCAATTGTTCTGTTAATTCTTAGTTGCTCAAATTCGGCTGACATTTGAATTTGTGGTATGGGGTTAAAAAGAGATAGAACACTACCGCCATAAGCCAAAAATTTGTCTTCATCGAACTTTGCGTAATTGAAGCTTAAACTTGCGCCAGATGCAAATTGGTCATTAAATTGATATATCGCACTTGGCGAAATTGAACCATTGAAGCCATTATTTGTGAATCCTAAGCCAATACTTCCGCCAAATCTAACGTTATCCAAAAAAGCAGAAGTATTATTTGACGATTGAGCTAGTGCTAAAGTGATATTAAATGTTGCTAACCCTATAAAAATTAATTTTTTTAAGCTCATATGATAATTTTGTTTTAAAGTTTCATTTTTTTCAATAATACATGGCATTCTATCGTTAGATATTGTAAATGTTGTATTTTTGTTAGAAATTTATTCTAAAGATACAGAAAGTAATTCATGGATAAATATTCCTTTTTGAATACCGCTCATACCTCTTTTTTTTCAGAGATATACGATAAGTATTTAGTGAATCCGGATAGTGTAGAGCCAAGTTGGAGAGCCTTTTTTCAAGGTTTTGACTTTGGTATGGAAAGTTCAATTGATGAACTTGAAATTGATGAGAATCGAACTACAGTTTTAGTAAACGGCAACAAAAGTGAAATGCCAGAATCTCTACAAAAAGAGTTTCAGGTAATTCGTTTAATTGACGGTTATAGAAGCAGAGGTCACTTATTTACGAAAACTAACCCGGTACGTGAGCGAAGACATTATGAGCCTACATTAGAGATTGAAAATTTCGGACTTTCAACGTCTGATCTTGAAACAGTGTTTAATGCTGGTGATATAATTGGTATAGGTCCAAATTCGTTAAGAGAGATTGTTAGGCATTTACAAAGTATCTATTGCGATGCTATTGGTGTTGAGTATATGTATATACGAAAGCCAGAGCGTGTAAAGTGGATACAAGATTGGATCAATGTCAACGATAATCATCCGAATTTTGAGGCTGATAGAAAAAAACATATTCTTAAGAAGTTAAATCATGCTATTTCTTTTGAAACCTTTCTACATACTAAATATGTAGGGCAAAAAAGGTTTTCATTAGAAGGTAATGAATCTTTGATACCTGCCTTAGATGTAATTGTTGAACGCGCAGCAGAAATGGGTGTTAAGCAATTTGTTATGGGTATGGCTCACCGTGGTAGATTGAATGTGCTGACCAATATTTTTGGTAAATCTGCAAAAGATATCTTTAGTGAGTTCGATGGTAAAGATTATGAGCAAGAGATTTTTGACGGTGACGTTAAATATCACTTAGGCTGGACCTCTGATAGAAAATCTGACAACGGTAATAAAATCAAAATGAACATTGCTCCAAACCCTTCTCACTTAGAGACTGTTGGTGCAGTAGTTGAAGGTATAGCTAGGGCTAAACAAGATGCGCATTATTATGATGATTTTTCTAAAGTATTACCTATTGTAGTACACGGTGATGCTGCTATTGCTGGTCAAGGTTTGGTCTACGAAGTAGTTCAAATGGCAGGTTTAGACGGTTATAAAACTGGTGGTACCATACATATAGTGGTGAACAATCAAATAGGTTTTACTACAAACTATTTAGATGCTAGAACATCTACCTATTGTACAGATGTTGCCAAGGTAACATTGAGTCCGGTATTACATGTAAATGCTGATGATGCAGAAGCGGTAGTTCATGCGTCTCTTTTTGCATTAGAATATAGAATGCGATTTGAAAGTGATGTATTTATAGATTTACTTGGATATAGAAAGTATGGGCATAACGAAGGTGATGAGCCACGTTTTACTCAGCCAAAATTATATAAAGCAATTTCAAAGCATAAGAATCCTAGAGATATTTATGCAGAGAAATTGATGCAAGAAGGTGTTATTGATAATACCTATGTTGCTCAATTAGAAAAACAATACAAGGACTCTCTAGAAGAGAAATTGGAAGATTCTCGAAAAGAAGACAAAACTGTAATTACACCGTTCATGGCAGATGAATGGAAAGGTTTTGAAAATGTTCGTGAATGGGAAATGATGGATCCTATAAAGACCACATTTGCTAAAACAAAACTTGATAAAATTGCCAAAGTAATTACAGCTTTACCTACAAACAAGAAGTTTTTGCGTAAAGTTGAAAAACTGGTTAAGGATCGCTACAATATGTACTTTGAAGCGGATAAACTTGACTGGGCTATGGGAGAGCTACTGGCTTATGGTAGTTTGTTAGAAGAAGGTTTCGCGGTACGTATGTCTGGACAAGATGTTGAACGTGGTACTTTTTCTCACCGTCATGCGGTAATGAAAGTAGAAGAAAGTGAAGAAGAGGTTATTTTGCTAAATCAGTTATCTGAAAAGCAAGCTAAATTTCAGATTTATAATTCACTTTTGTCAGAATATGGTGTGGTAGGTTTTGATTATGGTTATGCCATGGCAAGCCCTAATACATTAACTATTTGGGAAGCGCAATTTGGAGATTTCAGTAATGGAGCTCAAATTATGATCGACCAATATATTTCTGCTGCTGAGGATAAGTGGAAACTTCAAAACGGACTGGTAATGTTATTGCCACACGGGTATGAAGGTCAGGGTGCTGAGCACTCTTCTGCTAGAATGGAGCGTTACTTACAATTGTGTGCGAAAGATAACATGTACATAGCAGATGTAACTACACCTGCACAAATGTTCCATATTCTTCGTAGACAAATGAAAGCTAATTTTAGAAAGCCGCTTATCATTTTTACTCCTAAAAGTTTATTGAGACACCCTAAAGCTGTATCTAAAGTATCAGATTTAACTAATGGTGGATTTCAAGAGGTGATAGATGATGAAGCTGCGGATCCTAAGAAAGTAAAAAGCTTAGTTTTCTGTACAGGTAAATTCTATTATGATCTTTTAGCAGTACAAGAAGAAAATAAAAGAGAAGATGTAGCTTTGGTAAGAGTGGAGCAATTGTTTCCTGTGCCAGAAGAGAAAATGAAGGCAGCAATTGCGAAATATAAAAATGCAGATGATATTGTATGGGCACAAGAAGAACCTAGAAATATGGGTGCTTGGAGTCATATGTTAATGCATTTTAGTGAAACTCAGAAATTCAGAGTTGCATCTAGGCGTTTTTACGCCGCACCTGCAGCTGGTAGTTCTGTTCGTTCTAAAGCGCGTCATCAGCAAGTTATAGATTACGTTTTTGACAAGACAAAGGACAATATGTCCAAACCTAAAAAATAATATAACATATCAAATTATAGAAAGAATGATTCTAGAAATGAAAGTCCCTTCGCCGGGAGAGTCTATCACAGAGGTGGAAATTGCGGAATGGTTAGTTGAAGATGGGGATTATGTAGAAAAAGATCAGGCAATTGCCGAAGTGGATTCAGATAAAGCTACTTTAGAATTGCCGGCAGAAGAAAGCGGTATAATTACACTAAAAGCAGAAGAAGGTGATGCTGTTGCGGTAGGTGCTGTTGTTTGTTTAATAGATACAAGTGCTGCTAAACCAGCAGGTGCGACAGATGCATCTAGTGCTCCGAAAGAAGAGAAGAAAGAATCGCCTAAGACAGAGAAAGCTCCTCAACCTGCTAAAGCAAAAGAAACTTATGCATCTGGTGTTCCTTCGCCAGCGGCAAAGAAAATATTGGATGAAAAAGGAGTAGATAGTAAATCTGTTTCTGGTTCTGGTCGTGATGGTAGAATTACTAAAGAAGATGCAGTTAGTGCTGTGCCTTCTATGGGGTCGCCAACTGGCGGTAACCGTGGTGAGTCTCGCTCAAAACTATCAATGTTGCGTAGAAAAGTTGCCGAAAGATTAGTGGCTGCAAAGAACGAAACTGCAATGTTGACTACTTTTAATGAAGTAGATATGAGTGCTGTTTTTGAACTTAGAAATAAGTACAAAGAGGACTTTAAAAGTAAGCATGGTGTTGGACTAGGATTTATGTCCTTTTTTACAAAGGCTGTGGTTAGAGCATTAGAGATGTATCCTGCTGTTAATTCTATGATTGACGGTAAAGAAATGGTTTCTTATGATTTCTGTGATATTAGTATCGCGGTTTCTGGACCAAAAGGATTAATGGTGCCCGTTATTCGTAACGCTGAAAACTTAACATTTAGAGGTGTTGAAGCTGAGGTTAAAAGATTAGCGATTAGAGCACGTGAAGGTGAAATTACTGTTGATGAAATGACAGGTGGTACATTTACTATTACTAATGGTGGTGTATTCGGTTCTATGTTATCTACACCAATTATCAATCCGCCACAAAGTGCTATTTTAGGTATGCATAATATTGTTGAAAGACCAATTGCTCGTGATGGAGCTATTGCGATCGCACCTATTATGTATGTTGCAGTTTCTTATGATCACCGAATAATTGACGGTAAAGAATCTGTTGGTTTCTTGGTAGCTATAAAAGAAGCTTTAGAAAATCCTGAAGAATTGTTGATGGATAATAATGTAAAGAAAGCTTTAGAAATGTAAATTTTCTAATTTTTGATATATGTGAAAAGCGTTGGGTAATCTCAACGCTTTTTCTTTTTTAAATAGATGCACTTTTTATTGTAATCTATAATTGCCTTCGATTTTTTAAGAATATCAGCTCCTATTATTCCGTCTACTGGTTCTGCATGATGTGCAGTTAAAGCCTCATTAACATGTTTTAAGTCGAATAATACAATCTCTAGCTTTTTATACCGCCAAGAGTTTAGTGTAATCGTATTCTTTTTGGAGACCAGCGTCTCCATATTGGTTGCACCCGCGCCTGCAGCTTTGATTATAGATTCTTCAGAAATTAGTTTAAAATGGTCAATGCGGTCCATGCCAATACAAGTATTAGAAGCTCCTGTATCTAAAATAAACCGTCCAGGTACAGAATTTATCTCTGCATATATTTCAAAATGGTCGGTAGCAGTTAAAACTAAGGGTATGCGCACGTAATCTTTATCCTTCAAAAATTTTTTGAGGGTACTCATAATTCATTTTTTTCAAAGATAAGCCTATTTTTGTGGCATGATAATAACCGATACGCATACACATTTATATAGCGAAGCTTTCGATGATGACCGAAAAGAAGCAATACAGAAAGCCATTGATTTAGGAGTAGAACGTTTTTTTATTCCTGCTATAGACTCTACCTATACAGAAAGTATGTTGGCTTTAGAAAAAGAATTTCCGGGTCATATGTTCTTAATGACAGGCTTGCATCCCACGCATGTGAAAGAAAATTTTGAAGATGAGCTAGCGCATGTTGAAGAAATGTTGGGTAAGCATACCTATTATGCGATTGGAGAAATAGGGATTGATCTGTATTGGGAAAAGAAGTATTTGAAAGAACAGCAAATTGCTTTTAGAAAACAAATACAAATAGCGAAGAAGCATAAATTGCCTATCGTTATTCATTGTCGAGATGCTTTTGATGAGGTTTTTGAAATACTAGAGGAGGAGAAAGGAGATGATTTAAGAGGAATTTTTCATTGCTTTACTGGTAAATATGAGCAGGCAGAAAAAGCGATATCATATAATATGAAGTTGGGTATTGGTGGTGTAGTGACTTTTAAGAATGGTAAAATCGATACATTTTTAAAAGAAATAGATCTTAAGCATATTGTACTAGAAACCGATTCGCCGTATTTGGCACCTGCTCCTTATAGAGGTAAGAGAAATGAAAGTGCTTATATCGTTAATGTGCTTGAGAAGTTGGCAGACATTCATGGTGTACCCAATGAGCAAATAGCTATAGAGACTACGAAGAACTCTAAAGAAGTTTTCGGAATTTAATAATCAACTTAAAGTCAAAGGTTTGAGCATAGATAAAAGAGATATCTTATTAATATACACAGGTGGTACTATTGGTATGATGAAAGATTATACCTCAGGAGCTTTAAAAGCCTTTGATTTTTCGCAATTGTTGAAAAATATACCTGAGCTAAATCAATTAGACTGTACCATATCTAGTTTTTCTTTCGAGCACCCCATAGATTCATCTAATATGAATCCTACGCATTGGGTGACAATAGCTGATATTATTACGGAGAAATATAATGAGTATGATGGTTTTGTAGTATTACATGGTAGTGATACTATGAGTTATACAGCTTCTGCTTTAAGCTTTTTACTTGAAAATTTAACAAAACCTGTAATATTGACTGGTTCGCAATTACCAATTGGAGATTTGAGAACCGATGCCAAAGAAAATTTAATAACTGCCATACAAATTGCTGCTTTGTATAAAAAAGGTAAGCCAGTTATACAAGAAGTCGGACTCTATTTTGAGTATAAATTGTATCGTGGTAATAGAACTACGAAGATAAATGCAGAGCAATTTCAAGCTTTTGCGTCATTAAATTACCCTCATTTAATTGAATCGGGAGTGCATTTGACCGTTTTTAATGAATATTTATTCCCTCAAAAAAGAAAATTAACGTTAAAATCTCACAGAAATATGGACGATAATGTGGCTATTTTGAAAATATTTCCGGGAATTAACAAAAATGTTATCGATGCAATTTTGCAAACTGAAAATTTAAAAGCGTTAGTTTTGGAGACATATGGTTCTGGAAATGCGCCGATGGAAGAATGGTTTTTAAAGAAATTAAATAATGCAATAAATAAAGGTATACATATTATTAATGTAACTCAGTGTTCTGGCGGTGCCGTTATGATGGGGCATTATGAAACCAGTTCTAGACTTAAGAAAATGCAAGTTATTAACGGTAAGGATATTACAACTGAGGCTGCTATTACAAAGGCAATGTACTTGCTTGGTAGTGGTGTCTCTCATGAGTTGTTCAAAACTGTTTTTGAGACTTCTTTACGAGGAGAGATGGTGTAAATTTAACAGTGGTTTAATTTTTTAAACTAATATTTTTTTTGTTATTTGCCCACCCTTAAAAAAGGTATCTTAGAGAGGTGGCCGAGTGGTCGAAGGCGCACGCCTGGAAAGTGTGTATACCCCAAAAGGGTATCGAGGGTTCGAATCCCTTCCTCTCTGCAAGTAAGTTTTACTTTTTTTATATTGTTTTTTTTTTATCTTTAACCCTATTAACTAACTAATTTAAGTTCAGAAAAATGAAAAAATTATTCCCAAGCCTAGCAATTGCTGGGGCATTTGTAGCAGGTACAAATATGGCAAGCGCTAAAGTAGCCGCAGTAGCTTTATTACTTCAAGACGCAACTCCAGAAGCAGAGAGAGGTTTTACTCAAATGTTAAAAGAAATGTTTATTACTGGTGGTGCCGGCTTTATGGGTATCGTTCTTTTATGTTTGATTCTTGGTTTAGCAGTTGCTATTGAAAGAATTATCTATTTAAACATGGCAAGTACTAATACTGCTAAGTTGAAACAACAAGTTGAAGACGCATTGGCATCTGGTGGTGTTGAAGCTGCAAAAGAAGTTTGTAGAAATACAAAAGGTCCTGTTGCTTCTATTTACTATCAAGGTTTAGATAGAGCTGGTGAGAGCATCGAGTCTGCTGAAAAAGCGGTTGTTGCTTATGGTGGTGTTCAAATGGGTCAATTAGAGAAAAACGTTTCTTGGTTGTCTTTATTTATCGCTATTGCTCCAATGCTTGGTTTCATGGGTACGGTAATCGGTATGATTCAGGCTTTCCAAAAGATTGCTGCAGTTGGTAACTTAAGTGCATCTCTTATTGCAGGTGATATTCAGGTTGCATTATTAACAACTGTATTTGGTCTTATTACGGCTATTATCCTTCAAATTTTCTATAATTATATCATTGCTAAAATTGATAGCATCGTTAATGATATGGAAGACTCTTCGATTACTTTAATCGATATGTTGGTGGATCACAAAAAATAAGTATCACTTTTAATACCTAAAATATTATGCAAAAAATTGTAAAAATAGCATTGGTAGTAATAGGATTACTTGGTGCAGTACTGTGGTTCATGCTTCCTGAAAGGGATATGCCTGCTGCTGAAGCAGCTCAAAGTGGTGCTATGAACTTTATGTTTATGATAACTTACTTCCTTTTGGCTGTTGCCGTTATAGTAAGTTTAGTCTTCACCTTAAAAAACCTATTCTCTAACCCTCAAGGTTTGAAAAAAACTTTGTTTGTTGTTGGTGGTCTTTTATTGGTAGTTGGTATTTCTTATGTTATGTCAAGCGGAACGGACGTTGCTCCTGAATTTGCTTCAATGACAGATGAAAGTACAGTGAAGAATATAGGAATGGGATTAAATGTATTTTTTATCCTTACTATAATTGCAGTATTATCTTTGATAGTGCCAGCTGTAAAAAACATGTTTAGTAAATAATAAAATAAAGAACTATGGCTAGAAGAGCAGGAGCACCAGAAGTTAGTGCGGGTTCAATGGCGGACATAGCTTTCCTTTTACTTATCTTTTTCTTAGTAACAACTACTATTGAAACAGATGCAGGTTTGGATCGTATGTTACCACCAATGGAGCCACCTACGGAAGCACCACCAATTATTAAGCAAAAGAACATTTTTACGGTTAATATTAACCGAAATGGTCAGTTGTTGGTGGAAGATGAGATTCTTTCAATAGATAAATTGCGTGAAAGAGCAATGGCGTTTTTAGATAACGGTGGAGCACCGTCAGGAAGTCCTGATTATTGTAGCTACTGTAAAGGAAAGCGTATTGCTGAATCTTCGGATAATCCGACAAAGGCAATTATCTCTTTAAAGAATGATCGTGAAACAAAGTATGGTACTTACATCACAGTTCAAAATGAATTGGTAGGGGCATATAACGATCTTAGAAATAGAGAAGCTAAGCGTTTATTTGGTAAAGATTATGTGGCTATGGAAGCTGAGTATTTAAATCCTGAAACTGAAGATTCTGTTAAAGAAGAATTGAAAGAAAAGGTACAAAAAATACAAGGTTTGTTTCCACAGAAATTATCTGAAGCTGAAACTTCAAGCGAATAATTAATAAATTAAAAGTAACACTATGTCAAAATTTGCAAAGAAAAAAGATGGAGAGATACCAGCGGTATCAACAGCTTCCCTTCCTGACATTGTATTTATGCTTTTGTTTTTCTTTATGACGGTAACCGTTATGAAGGATAGTTCCTTGAAAGTTGAAAACGTACTTCCGAACGCTAGTGAAGTTAAGAAATTGGAAAAGAAAGATCGTGTAATCTATATTTATGTTGGTAAGCCAACTAAAGAGTTCGAGAAAACTTTTGGTACTGAACCAAAAATCCAATTAAATGACAAATTCTCTAGTCCTTCAGAAGTTGGTGATTATATTTTGATGGAAAGAGCTAAAAAGCCTCAAGAAATTCAGAATGTATTGACCACGGCACTTAAGGTTGATAAGAACGCTAGTATGGGATTGATATCCGATATTAAACAAGAGTTAAGAAAGGTAAACGCTTTAAAGGTAAATTATACTACCTATGAAGGTGATGCTTTCAATAATCTACAATAGTTAGTTAAGTAGAATATTACATTTTCAAAACGCTTCAAATTTATTTGAAGCGTTTTTTATTTCATTAACTTTACTTCATGCGTTTTGCCATTTTATTTTTATTAGTAGTTCTGCAATCTAATGCTCAAGTAGTTTCAGATAGTATTTCAGATACACGGTATTTTGAAGATCAGTTTTATGTTGGTCTATCGTATAACTTTATATTGAATCATCCTGAAGGTTCTAATCAACGTAACCTCTCTTATGGTCTACAAGCGGGTGTAATAAAAGATATTCCTTTAAACAGAGCAGGAACAAAGGCTATAGGTATTGGAGCAGGCTTGGCCTTGAATAGTTATTATTCAAACTTAGTTGCCGATATATCTGGTGATGATATTACGTATAGTATAAATGATGATATTACTAGAAGTAAGTTAGAGACACACCTAGTTGAGTTTCCTTTAGAATTTAGATGGCGAAATTCCACTGCAGAAGATTATAAATTCTGGCGTGTCTATGGTGGTATTAAGGCTGCTTATATTGTAGGAGCTCGTTCAAAATATGATTTAGGTGATATTAGTGAGGGATTCAAAAATACAGACTTAACTAAATTTCAATACGGGCTTACTTTAAGTTTTGGTTATAATACTTTTAATCTTCATGCGTATTATGCCTTAACTGAGCTTTTCGATGGTAATGCTTCGGTAAATGGTGAGGTATTGCAATACACACCATTGCGTATAGGTCTTATTTTCTATATTCTATAACCAGAATCTTACAGTTAACAACTGAGATAATAGTCCTATAAAAAGACCGATTACAACTTCAATACCGGTATGTGCTTTTAGATATAGTCTGGCAGTTATGATACTTCCTGTACATACAATAAGCAAACTGATGGCAATAATAAGATTGATTTCAAAATGTATGCTTAAATTAATGAGATACATTAAAAGACCACTTATACCAACGGTATGTAGGCTAGTTTTAAAATTGAATAATAGTAATAGTATACAGGCTACAGTTGCGCCTAATAACCCTGTAAAGTAAAAATAAAGCTCACTTACGTAATTGTTTGGAATGACTTTATAAAGGATTAAAAGAAGTATTGATGCGTGAATATAAAGCGGGTATTTTCTTTCTTGAATGGAGTCTAGCGTAATGGAGTGTACCAAGCCCAAATTCTTCAATATTAAAAAGGTTATTATCGGAATAATAACGGTTAATATAAAAATGGGTAATATACTCGCGCTTTGAATTTCTAATGGGGTAAATTTTGGAGTGATTAGAAAATAGGCAACAGTACCACCTATAGGAATAAATAGCGGGTGAAATAAGTAGGAGATAAGATTAGAGAAAATCTTCATTAAATTTCTTTTCTCATACGTGCAACAGGTATACTTAGCTGCTCTCTGTATTTAGCTACTGTTCTTCTAGCAATAGGATATCCTTTTTCCTTTAAAATAGCAGCAAGTTTGTCATCTGTTAAAGGCTTTTTCTTTGTCTCGTTTTGAATAACTGTTTCTAAAATCTTCTTTATTTCTTTTGTAGAAACATCTTCTCCTTGTTCATTTTTCATTGACTCAGAAAAATATTCTTTTATCAACTTGGTTCCATAAGGGGTATCTACATATTTGCTATTTGCTACCCTAGATACTGTTGAAACATCCATTCCTATTTCATCTGCAATATCTTTTAGAATCATAGGTCTCAAATTACGCTCATCTCCTGTCAGAAAATATTCTTTTTGATATTGCATAATTGAGTTCATTGTAATAAACAGGGTTTGTTGGCGCTGTCTTATAGCATCAATAAACCATTTAGCAGCGTCTAACTTCTGCTTAATAAACATCACGGTGTCTTTTTGGGACTTAGACTTATCTTTAGCTTCTTTGTAGCCTTTAAGCATATTACTATACTCTCTAGATACATGTAGCTCTGGTGCATTTCTACCATTTAGTGTAAGCTCCAATTCGCCTTCGGTAATTCTAATGGCAAAATCAGGTACTACATGCTCTACAATTCTGTTGTTTCCAGAATACGAACCACCTGGTTTTGGATTTAATTTTTCAATTTCTCCAATTGCAGCTTTTAACTCGTCTTCGGTAATATTATGCTTCTGAATTAATTTTTGATAGTGCTTTTTAGTAAAGTGTTCAAAAGACTTTTTAAGAATTGCGGTGGCAAGCTCAATACTTGGGGTAATTTCTTTACGCTCTAGTTGTATGATTAAACACTCTTCTAAAGATCTAGCGCCCACACCAGGTGGGTCTAACTCTTGAACTATAGAAAGTATTTTTGTAATTGTTTTTTCATCAGTGTAAATGTTTTGGGTAAAAGCCAAATCATCCATAATATCGGCGATAGGTCTACGTATATATCCGCTTTCATCTATACTGCCTACTAGAAACTCGGCAATGTTCCACTCGTCATCTGTAAGATAAACGGTATTCAGTTGATTTATTAGATACTGATTGAAAGAAGTACCTGCGGCGTAAGGCACACTTTTTTCTTCATCATCTGTGCTATAATTATTCGCTTTGGTGCGATAATCAGGAATTTCATCATCACTTAAATAATCATCGATATTGATGTCTTCAGTGTTAATGGTTTCGTTGTCAGCTGCTTCATCGTAAACTTCATCATACTCATCATTCGTATTTTCTAAGTCTTCTTTACCTGTTTCTAAAGCCGGATTTTCCTCTAATTCTTGATTGAGACGTTGTTCAAAAGCCTGCGTAGGCAATTGAATCAGCTTCATCAATTGAATTTGCTGTGGAGATAACTTTTGAGATAATTTAAATGATAGGTGTTGTTTCAGCATTACTTTATTCTAGTACTGGTAAAAGTAACTAAATCCGCTTAGAATTCGGCATTCTGTGGCGTTCTTGGAAACGGAATTACATCTCTAATATTACCCATACCAGTTGCGAAAAGAACTAATCGTTCAAAACCAAGACCAAAACCACTATGTTCTGCAGTTCCGAATTTTCTTAAATCTAGGTACCACCATAGTTCTTTCTCGTCTATACCCAATTCTTTGATTTTCTCTTTCAAGACATCTAAGCGCTCTTCTCTTTGTGATCCACCAACGATTTCACCTATGCCTGGAAATAAAATATCCATAGCTCTTACGGTTTTTCCGTCTTCGTTTAATCGCATGTAGAAAGCTTTAATTTTTGCTGGGTAATCAAATAATATTACCGGACATTTAAAATGCTTTTCTACTAAGTAACGCTCATGCTCGCTTTGTAGATCTGTACCCCACTCTTCAATTGGGTAAGTAAATTGTTTCTTTTTATTAGGCTTACAGTTTTTAAGAATATCAATAGCTTCAGTATAACTCACTCTTTTAAAGTTGTTATCTGCCACGAATTTTAATTTTTCAATTAAAGGCATGTCGCTACGTTGCGCCTGTGGTTTGCTTTTTTCCTCGTCTATCAATCTCTTTTCTAAAAACTCTAAATCTTCTTGACAATGCGTCAATGTATAAGAAATAACGTTTTTAATAAAGTCTTCTGCAAGGTCCATATTGGCATCTAAATCGAAGAAAGCCATTTCTGGTTCGATCATCCAAAATTCAGCTAAATGTCTAGATGTATTTGAATTTTCGGCTCTAAATGTAGGTCCGAATGTATAAACTTTACCTAATGCCATTGCATAAGCCTCTGCTTCTAATTGACCAGAAACTGTTAAGTTGGTTTCTTTTCCGAAGAAATCTTCTTTGTAATTTACATCCCCATCTTCTGTAAGTGGAGGATTTTTCTCATCTAATGTAGTAACACGAAACATTTCTCCTGCACCTTCAGCATCTGATCCCGTAATAATAGGAGCGTGGAAGTAGTTGAAACCGTTTTCTCTAAAATAGCTGTGAATAGCAAAAGATAGGGTAGACCTAACACGCATAATTGCAGCAAAAGTGTTAGTTCTAATTCTTAAATGTGCCTTTTCTCTCAAAAACTCTAAAGAGTGCTTTTTTGGTTGAATAGGATATTCTTCTGGATCAGCAACGCCCAATACTTCTAAAGCGCTTACTTGAATTTCTACAGATTGACCACGACCTTGACTTTCAACAAGTGTACCTGTGATTTTTAATGCAGCACCAGTATTTACTTTTTTTAATAATTCTTCATCAAAATTTTCAAAATCAACTACACATTGAATAGTGCCTAAAGTAGATCCATCGTTTAATGCTATAAAACGATTGCTTCTAAAGGTTCTTACCCATCCTTTAATAGTTACTTCTTGTAGTAAGTTTTTACTTGCTAGTAATTCTTTTATTGTTGCTAAACGCATGATGTTGAATTGAAAATTAAAGTCCCAAAGATAGGATTTTGTTAAAAAATAGAGGGTTTAAAAAGCGATATAAACAAGGGTTAAATAATTTTATTGGTTATTATTTTCATCTTGTGGTAAAATATCTATTTGCGGCTTTTTAAGTGTTTGCTTATTTGCTATACTTTTTTCTAATGATAATAGTAAAGAAGGTAACAGAATTAAATTAGCCAACATCGCAAGTAATAGCGTTGCAGAAACTAGTGAACCTAGTGCGACCGTACCACCGAAATTAGAGATTACAAAGACAGAGAAGCCGAAGAATAATACTATAGAGGTATAGAACATACTTACGCCAGTTTCTCTTAGTGCATTGTAAACCGATTTTTCTATTCGCCAGTTATTTGCCGTAAGTTCTTGCCTATACTTCGCGAGAAAGTGTATGGTGTCATCGACCGAAATACCAAATGCAATACTAAAAACTAATATAGTAGATGGTTTTATAGGTACGCCTACAAAGCCCATTATACCAGCGGTTATGACTAAGGGCAATAGATTAGGTATCAATGAAATAACAATCATTCTGAATGACCTAAATAAATAAGCCATGAATAATGCAATTAGGCCGATCGCCAAAGCAAGAGACATAATTAGATTTTTAACAAGATACTTTGTTCCTTTTAAGAATAACAAAGCACTACCAGTCATGTAAACGTTGTAACGCTCTGCAGGGAATATTTTCGTGATATTCTCTTGTAACCGCTGTTCTATTTCTTCCATGCGGCTGGTGTTGACATCTCGCATGAAGGTGGTTATTCTAGCTGTTTGGCCAGTGCTGTCAACAAATGATTTTAATAAATCTCCATTATCACCAGATTTACGGGCAACATCCATAATGAATGTATTTTCTTGACTAGTGGGTAATTGATAATATTTTGGAATTCCATTATAGAACGCCTGCTTAGAATACTTTACCAAATTCACGACAGATACGGGAGTTGAAAGTTCTGGTATTTCTTCTATAACCTCCCCAAGCTGATTCATACGCTTTAGAGTCACAGGTTTTAAAACACCTTTTGGAGCTTTTGTATCTACAACGATTTCAACGGGCATAATACCTTTGAACTCTTTTTCAAAAAAGCGAATGTCATGAAAAAATTCAGCATTCTTCGGCATATCTTCAATAGGGCTGCCTGATATTCTTATCTGATAAATACCAATAATACTTATAACAAGTAGAGAAATAGAAACAATATAAACAGTAATTCTTCTATGTCTTACAATACGTTCCATCCATTGAACAAAGGCATCGATCCATTTTTTGTTTAAGTGTTTTAAATGCTTTGTTTTTGGTAGCGGCATAAAGCTATAAACAATAGGGATGATAAGTAACGATAATACAAATATGCCTAAGATATTAATAGAGGCAACAATACCAAATTCTTTTAATAACGTACTATCGGTTACAATGAAAGTAGCAAAACCCGATGCTGTTGTAATATTTGTCATCAACGTCGCATTTCCAATTTTAGAAATAACGCGTTGTAATGAAAGTGCCTGATTACCGTGTTTCTTTACTTCTTGTTGGTATTTATTTATTAAGAAGATGCAGTTGGGTATGCCTATAACAATAATTAGAGGCGGTATAAGTGCTGTAAGAACCGTAATTTCATATTGTAATAACCCAAGCAAACCAAAAGCCCACATTACGCCAATTATCACTACACACATAGAGATGATTGTAGCTCGAATACTTCTAAAGAAAAAGAAGAAAATTAATGAGGTAACACCAAGAGCGGCCAGAATAAATTTACCGATTTCATCAATAATATTCTGAGAATTCATTGTCCTTACATAGGGCATGCCAGATATGTGAACATCTAAATTTGTCTCTTCTTCAAACTTTTTAACTAGGGTATTTACATCTTGTAAAATAAAGTCTTTTCTGACCGAGGTATTGACGATGTCCTTATCTAGATTAACAATAGTTCTTATTGTTTTGCTTTCTTTATTATATAGAAGGTTGTCGTAGAAAGGGAGGTCGTTAAATAAATGATTGGTGATACTGTCTATTTCCTTTTTAGTCTTTAGTTCGCCGTTTATTAAGGGGCGCATTACAAACTCTTGCTTTTCGTTATCTTTAATTAACTCTTTTAAATTGTCGGTTGAGATAACAAATTCTACCTCTGGAAATGCAGCAAGTTGTTTACTTAATTTATTCCAACGGTTAAAATTTTCAGGTGTAAATAGAGCACTGTCACGTACGGCAAAAACGACTGCATTACCTTCTTCACCAAATTTGCTAAGAAAATCTTGATATTGAATATTTACAGGGTGGTCATCTGGTAGTAGGTTTGTCTGCGAGCTTGAAAAACGCATATATTGCCATTGCCATCCCATGAAAATGGTAAATGCGGCAATCAAGAGTAAAATTAGGATTCTATTTCGTAGAATTATGTTTGCCGTTTTAGGCCAAAATCCCTTCGTTAGTTTAGCTACCATAACTGTTTTTGCAGGTCGCAAAGGTAACTATTAGCTACATCTGTTCCTAAATTGAAAAGTTTAAATTTTTTACAAAAAAATAAAGCTACCTATCTAGGGTAGCTTTATATGATAATTATAAATCTTTCGATTATACTTTCATTATTTCCGCCTCTTTTTTATCCAAGAAATCTTCAATTTTTTTTGAAAAAATATCAGTTAAATCTTGTACATCGGCAGTGGCATTTTTTTGAAGGTCTTCAGAAATATCTAAATCCTTAATTTCTTTATTTGCGTCTTGTCTTGCACTTCGTACGCCAACTTTTGCATGTTCTGCTTCTGCCTTAGCTTGTTTTGTAAGCTGTATTCTACGCTCTTCGGTCAATGGTGGAACGTTGATGATAATCAGATCGCCATTGTTCATAGGGTTAAAACCTAGGTTCGCGTTCATTATCGCTTTTTCAATTTCTTGAAGCATGTTTTTTTCCCATGGTTGAACAGAAATAGTTCTACCGTCTGGGGTGTTCACATTAGCTACCTGAGATAACGGAGTTTGTGATCCATAATAATCAACCATTACAGCTGATAACATTGCAGGGCTAGCTTTACCGGCTCTAATCTTTAAAAATGCGCGTTCTAAGTGAGCTATAGCGGCGTTCATGCCTTCTTTTGTAGCGTCTAAAACAAATTCTACTTCTTCGTTCATATAATAAGTATATTACTATCGCAATAACATAAACTATACCAATATTTATAGGTTGACCGTTGTTCCAATATTTTGGCCGTCAACAATTTTTAGTAAGTTTCCTTTTTTGTTCATATCAAAAACTACGATAGGTAGTTCATTTTCTTGGCTAAGGGTAAAAGCTGTGGTGTCCATAACCTTTAGTCCTTTTTTAAGTACTTCTGAAAAAGATATAGTATCAAATTTCGTAGCGCTTTTATCTTTTTCTGGATCAGCAGTGTAAATACCATCTACACGTGTACCTTTAAGTATTACATCAGCTTCTATTTCAATAGCGCGTAATACGGCTGCAGAATCTGTTGTGAAATATGGGTTACCAGTTCCTCCACCAAAGATAACAACTCTTCCTTTTTCCAAATGCCTCATCGCTTTTCTTCTAATGAAAGGCTCGGCAACTTCGTTGATTTTAATGGCAGATTGTAATCTGGTTTGTACACCAGTCATTTCTAAAGCACTTTGTAATGCTAAGCCGTTAATAACCGTTGCTAGCATACCCATGTGGTCACCTTGAACTCTGTCCATGCCAGTCGAAGCAGCTGCTAAGCCACGAAAGATATTTCCTCCGCCGATAACAATGGCTACTTCTATGCCTTTTTCAACTACTTCTTTAATTTCTTCTGCATACTCGTTTAGACGATTAGAGTCTATTCCGTATTGCTTTTCACCCATTAGGGCTTCACCGCTTAGTTTTAGAAGAATTCTTTTGTAGTGCATCTTAATTTTTTATTTGCCATCAAAAATAATGAAAATATTTGATGGGTACGTTCAATATTTAATTGAACCATTACTTAATTCGCTAAGTTTGGGTCGTAACATATTATCTATCTTTGATATCATTGATGTTTAAATATTCACTTATGAAGTTTTTTATGAAGAAAAATGTTTTAATTATTGCTTTTGCCCTAATATTAAATGCCTGTGGGGCAGGTAAGGCGCTTTTGTCGGTAGAAAATAGCCCAGTTGTTACTTCTATAGATTTGGTAAATGTTGTTGACGACAAGGTTCAGGTGGTTGTAAACCCTGGTGCGTTTACTACTTCTACGGTGTTATTCAGAATACCTAAAACTGTCCCGGGTACGTATAGTTCAGATAATTATGGACAATATATTGATGATTTTGAGGCTCTTGATTATAAGGGTAATTTATTAAATAGCACGAAACTTGATGATAACACTTGGAGTATCACTGGCGCCGTTCAATTAGAAAAGGTGCAATATTGGGTTAATGATACTTATGACACTGAGAATGATGTTGAAGATGCGGTTTTTTCGCCTGCAGGTACTAACATTGCCGAGGGAAGTAATTTTATGCTTAACCTTCACGGATTTGTGGGTTATTTTGACGGATTTAAAGAAATACCGTATACTATACAAATTAAAAAGCCAGCTGATTTAATTGCTACTACGACACTTTCAAGTGAGGTAGGTGAAAAGATTGATCCGCTTTTAGATGCTTTTACTGCTAAGCGTTATTTTGAAGTGATCGACAACCCTATAATGTATGCTAAACCAAATACAGAAACTTTTGAGATTAATGGTATTACAGTAACACTTAGTCTGTATTCTCCGACTGGCGTTTATAAAGCGGCAGATTTAAAAGATAGAATGGTTGCTATGATGGGTGCTCAAAAGAAGTTTTTGGGTGATGTCGATAGTACAAAAGAATATAATATTTTATTATATATGTCTGATGTTAATATACCAGATGCTCATGGTTATGGAGCTTTAGAGCATCATACTTCTACAGTGGTTATATTGCCAGAGGCAATGGATGTTGGTCGATTAGAACAAGCTATGGTAGATGTGGTTTCTCATGAGTTTTTTCATATTGTTACTCCGCTATCCGTTCATTCTAAAGAGATTCAGTATTTCGATTTCAATGATCCAAAAATGTCAGAACACTTATGGATGTATGAGGGTACTACAGAATATTTCGCCAACCTGTTTCAGATTCAGCAAGGTCTAATTTCTGAGGAAGATTTTTATGAGCGTATGCTAGGTAAAATCACTAATTCTAAATTTTATGATGATAGTATGTCTTTTACTGTAATGAGTAAAAATATATTAGAACAGCCTTATGAGCCTAATTATGCCAATGTATATGAGAAGGGCGCTTTAATTAATATGTGTCTTGATATTATTTTAAGAGAAAAAAGTAATGGTGAAAAAGGGATGCTTTGGTTAATGAAAGAATTATCTAAAAAATACGGTACCGATATTCCTTTTGAAGATGAAGCTTTGTTTCCTGAAATCGTTTCTATGACCTATCCAGAAGTAGATGTGTTCTTTAAGGAACATGTAATTGGTACTACGCCTATTGATTATGATGCCTTTTTTGCTAAGGTTGGTTTAGCTATTAAAGATGTTGAGGAGCCTACTGGTTACTTTTTTGATGGTCAAGTGCCATATATGGATGTGGATGTTCAAAATGATAGTGTCGTGTTTATTCGTGAAAATATTGAATTGAATTCTTTCTTCAATGATTTAAAATTAAAAGGCGGTGATATTTTTAGAACTATAAATGAACAAGAAATTAATTTAGAAACACTTCGTCCTATAATAGGGGAGAGTTTTGGTTGGACTCCAGAAAGTGTTGTTAGTATGACTGTTGAAAGAGATGGTGAAATGATTTCTGTTGCTGGACCTGTTGGTCAACCGGTAAAGCAGGTTAAGAAGATAGTTGCTTTAGAAGGCGTTACTGAAGAAACAATAGCCTTGCGAAATGCCTGGTTGAAGAATTAGGTAATAGCTAAAATATAATGAAATAAAAAAACCGTCTACTTTTTACAGTAAGACGGTTTTTTATTGAGTTAGTTGTATTGTAATTAACCTACGCTTACACGTTTAAAATCTAAAACAGAAACATCACCATGAGATTCAACATATTTAGCTACGTTGATTTTCTCATCTTTAATGAAGTTTTGGTCTAATAAACATTGTTCTTGGTCCAAAGTAGTATTGTCAGATATGAATCTTTCTAATTTACCAGGAAGAATTTTATCCCAAATTTGCTCTGGTTTACCTTCTGCTTTTAACTGCGCCTTAGCATCTTCTTCAGCTTGTGCAATAACTTCTGGAGTTAATTGCGCCATAGAAATGTACTGAGGTACGTTTTTAAGCGTCTTGCCTAAACGACCTAGTTCTTCGTTATCTTTTTCAATAACAGCAATTCTAGCTTCTGTTTCAGCTGCAACAAATGCAGGATCAAAATCTTTATAAGATAATGTAGTTGCGCCCATTGATGCAACCTGCATAGAAACGTCTTTTGCTAATACATCAGCAGTTTCAACTTTTGCAGAAAGACCAACTAAAGCAGCAATCTTGTTAATGTGAACGTAAGAACCAACATAAGGTGCTTCTAATTTTTCAAAAGCTGTGATTTCTAATTTTTCACCAATAACACCAGTTTGCTCAACTAATTTTTCAGCAACTGTCATACCTCCAAAATCAGCAGCTAAAAGCTCTTCTTTAGAGTTGCAGTTAAGTGCTTTTTCAGCTAATTGGTTAGCAAGAGTAATAAAGTTCTCGTTTTTACCAACGAAATCGGTTTCACAACCAAGTACTATAGCAACACCAACAGTTTCGTCAGAATTTAACTTAGCAATAGCAGCACCTTCAGAAGAATCTCTGTCTGCTCTTTTTGCTGCTACTTTCTGTCCTTTTTTACGAAGCACTTCAATAGCTTTGTCAAAATCACCTTCGGCCTCAACCAAAGCGTTTTTACAATCCATCATTCCAGCGCCAGTCGCCTTTCTTAATTTATTTACTTCTGCGGCGGTAATTTTTGCCATTTTATTTTCTTTTAGTATACCCGTTTTAATGGGTTGTTCTTAGATTTATTTATATCAAAAATAGAATAACTTATTCTACACCACCTTTAGTGTTGTCTTGCCACTCTTTAAGCTCATCCCATTTACCATCAGCAGCCATTTTAGCTTGTTTTGGCCAAGAAGTAGGATCTAAATGAGCCATTCTTGAACTTGCTTCTGTTAAGATTTCTTTGATTTTTTCAGCTTCTCCTTTAGAAAGGTCAGCGAAAGTAGTAATACCTGCAGCAACTAATGCTTCAGCAGCTTTAGGTCCGATACCTTCAACTTTAGTTAAATCGTCAGCTTCAACTTTAGCAGCTTTAGCAACTACTGGTTCAGCCTTAACTTCTGGCTCAGCTATCACTTCTGGTTCAGCTTTTTCTGGAGTTGGTTCTGGCTTTTCAGCAGTAACCTTTTTCTTTGGAGCTTTATCTTTTTTCTCAGATTTACCTTCAGATGCGTCACCTTTTTCAGCCTTACGTTCAGCAAGACCTTCAGCAACTGCATTTGTAACTTCTGTCATAATGATGTCAATTGACTTAGAAGCATCATCATTAGAAGGTATAAGGTAATCTACATCTCTAGGGTCACAGTTGGTATCTACCATTGCGAAAATAGGAATGTTTAATTTTTGAGCTTCTTTAACTGCAATGTGTTCTCTCATTGTATCAACGATGAACAATGCACCTGGTAAACGAGTCATTTCAGAAATAGAACCTAAGTTTTTTTCTAATTTTGCACGCAAACGGTCAACTTGCAATCTTTCTTTTTTAGATAGTGTAAGGAAAGTACCATCTTTCTTCATACGATCGATAGTAGCCATTTTCTTAACAGCTTTACGAATTGTAACGAAGTTTGTTAACATACCACCTGGCCATCTTTCTGTGATGTAAGGCATGTTTACTGCTGCTGCTTTTTCGGCAACGATATCTTTTGCTTGTTTTTTGGTAGCTACGAAAAGTATTTTTCTACCTGATGCTGCAATTTTGCTAAGAGCCTCATTGGTCTCGTCTAATTTTGCAACAGTTTTGTAAAGGTTGATTACGTGAATACCATTACGCTCCATGTAGATGTAAGGAGCCATGTTCGGATTCCACTTTCTTGTTAGGTGACCAAAATGTACACCTGCTTCTAATAATTGTTTTACTTCGACTCTCGCCATTTTAAATTTAGTTTACGTTCTTATGAATTAGCAATGATAAAGTGGTATTTGCATGAGCAAAAGCCTTCATCATTTAGATGCTAAACTAATCTTACCCTTAATTTTAAGTGATTAAAGGATTTTTAATTGTCCCCAAAAGGACTTTCAATGAACTTGTTAATACTCTGGATTATCCAGTTTGATAAAATATAAAAATAGGCACCCAAAAAGGATGCCTATTAATCTTGTAACTCGAATTAACGTTTCGAGAATTGGAATTTTTTACGTGCTTTCTTCTGACCGAATTTCTTACGTTCAACCATTCTTGGATCTCTAGTTAAAAGACCTTCTGGCTTCAAAATAATTCTGTTCTCAGCATCAATCTCACACATTGCTCTAGATAAAGCAAGACGAATAGCCTCTGCTTGACCAGTAATACCACCACCGTAAACATTTACTTTTACGTCGTAAGTATCTAAGCTTTCAGTTAAAGTGAAAGGTTGTTTTACTTTGTATTGAAGTGTTGCAGTTGGAAAGTATACACTTAAATCTTTGTTGTTAATAGTGATATCACCATTACCATCAGAAAGATATATTCTCGCTACAGCGGTCTTTCTACGACCAATTTTATGAATTACTTCCATCTTATTTAATGTCTTTTAAATTAACAACAGTAGGTTTTTGAGCTTCCTGACCGTGTACTGTACCTGCGTAAACTTTTAGGTTTCTGAAAAGCTCAGCACCTAGTCTGTTCTTAGGTAACATACCTTTGATCGCTTTTTCAAGAATACCTTCTGGATTTTTATCCAATAATTGTTTTACGGTAGTAGAACGTTGACCACCTGGGTAGCCAGTATATCTCAAGTAGGTTTTATCAGACCACTTGTTTCCTGAAAGAACAATCTTCTCTGCGTTGATAATAACAACATTATCACCACAATCTACGTGAGGGGTGAAACTTGGTTTGTGCTTTCCTCTTAACAAATAGGCGACTTTAGAAGCCATGCGTCCTAATGTTTCTCCTTCGGCATCTACCAATAACCACTCTTTGTTGACAGTTGTTCTGTTGGCCGAAACGGTCTTATAACTTAATGTATCCACTACTGCTATTTTTAACTATTATTTTAATCAATCCCTAGAAAGGGGCTGCAAATCTACAATTATTAAGTTGAATTGCAAATACTTGTTTCTTATTTTTTCACATTTTTTCAATAAATGCGAAATCTTTCTACTTTACTACTATTGAGATACTGTTAAACTTATTGATTTTATTACTATTTCTGTAACATTTACAATTCTTTAATGTCTCTTCTAATATTAAAACAATCAACCAAAGAACTTACGATTATGGGTAAATGCTTATTCAATAGTATCCTATTTCTTTTACTATCAGCGACAGTAGTGGCTCAAAACGATTCTGTAAAGGTACAAAGGGAATATAATACTGTGCAACTTTCATTAGGTAATGAAATTACTATTGATGGCGAATTGTCTGATAAAGCATGGGAAAATATTATATGGGATGATGATTTTACTGTTTTTGAGCCAAATAATGGTAAAGAAGCAAGTCAGCGAACAAAATTTAAAATCGCATACGATGCTAAATTTCTTTACGTAGGTATTCGTTGTTATGATAGTATACCTGATAAAATAGAAAAACGACTTGCTCGAAGAGATAATTTTTCTGGAGATTGGATAGAGATTAATATTGATAGTTATAATGATAAAAGAACCGCTTTTTCATTTAATGTTTCGGCAGCAGGGGTAAAGGGTGATGAATTTATTTCTCGAAATGGTGATTTTTGGGATGCCAGCTGGAACCCAATTTGGTATACCGCTTCAAATATTGATGAAGAAGGATGGACCGCAGAAATGAAAATTCCGTTTAGTCAATTGAAGTTTGGTGTTGCTGAAGAACAGGTTTGGGGACTTCAAATTCACAGAAGATATTTTAGAGGAGAAGAACGCTCTATTTGGCAGCCAATTTCTTTAGAAGCACCTGGTTGGGTAAGTGAATTTGGTAGGTTGAACGGTTTAAAAAATATTGAACCGCAAAAACAATTAGAGATTCAACCGTTTTTAGTGAATCAGTTTGATAGCTATCCATCTGAAGCCGGCAACCCTTTTAGAGATGGTAAAGATTATATTCTCAATGCAGGTTTAGATGCTAAAATCGGGCTGACGAATGACTTGACGCTAGATTTAACGGTCAACCCAGATTTCGGACAAGTAGATGCTGATCCAGGTGCAATTGCATTAGACGGATTTCAAATATTTTTCGAAGAACGAAGACCTTTTTTTATTGAAAACAAAAATATATTCGACTATGAGTTTGCTGATGGTAACGACAATGTTTTTTATAGTAGAAGAATAGGTAGAAGTCCGCAAGGGTATGCAGATATTACAGATAATGAATTTGTTGATCAACCTACCAATTCTACAATACTTGGCGCGGCAAAATTTTCTGGTAAGACAAAAAACGGATGGTCTTTGGGCTTGTTAGAAAGTGTTACTGGTAAAATGTACGCAGACATCCAAGATGTTGCTGGTAATAAAAGATCAGAACTAGTAGAGCCTTTAACCAACTATATTGTGGGTAGAGTGCAAAAAGATTTCAATGAAAGAAATTCTTATTTAGGCGGCATATTTACTGCAACTAATAGAAATTTACCTGATCATCTTGAGTTTTTAAGAAGTGGCGCATATACTGGTGGTTTAGATTTTAAACATAATTGGAAGAATAGAAATTATTATGTTGAAGGTAATATAGTAGGTAGTCACGTTACGGGTAGCGAAGAAGCAATAGCACGAACACAAAATAGTATTACTCATTTATTTCAAAGAGTAGATGCGGGTCATGTTTCTGTTGATGAAAGTAGAACATCACTTACGGGTACAGGCGGAAAGTTAGAAGTAGGTAAAGCAGGCGGTGGAAATTGGAGGTATGATGGCGGAGTCATTTGGCGCTCACCCGAATTGGAACTGAACGATATCGGATTTTTAAGACAGGCAGATGAAATAAAACAAACGGCTTCAGTAAGTAGATTGTTTATAAAACCTACTAATTTTTATAGAAAAGCCAATATAGAGTTAAGTCAGAATTCTACTTATGATTTTGAGGGTAATTACAATAGAATTCAATATCAATTTGAAGGCTTTATAAATTATAAAAACAATTGGTGGACAGAAGTTGGTGCAGCCCATAAACCACGTATATTTTCTAATACCGTACTTCGTGGCGGACCACGTTGGCGCTGGTCTGACGAGAATTTTGCATATCTATTCTTCGGTTCTGATAGTAGAAAGAAATTGAGTTTTACCCTAGGTTATGTAAATAGCCAGGCAGCCGAAAATAACTTCTCGTTAGCACGTTATGTTTTTAGGTTGTACTATCAACCTTTCGATGCTTTCAACCTGTCTATTTCTTCTGAATTTGAAGAGAATCCGAATAAAACGCAGTACGTTACCGAAACCAGTTTTAATGGCGATGCGAGATATATTACCGGCAATATTGATCAAAAAACCTTTAGTACTTCTATTCGTTTTAATTATAGTATAAACCCGAATTTATCTATTCAGTATTATGGTGAGCCATTTATTTCTAGAGGTACATATACCGATTTTAATTATGTGAACAACCCTATTGCAGAAAAGCTGAATGAGCGGGTAACCTTATTTTCAGACAATCAAATTTCGCAATCTACTAGTACTGATAATTATTTAATAGATGAAGATTTTGACGGAACTACAGATTATCAGATTGAGAATCCAGATTTTTCATATGTTCAGTTTAGATCAAATTTGGTGCTTAGATGGGAATATGTGCCTGGTTCAGAAATCTTTTTGGTATGGTCGCAAGGCGTTGTGGGGGCAGGGAACCCAAGTGAAACATTAGGTAGAAATTTTGATCAACAAATTTTAGGTCAGAAGAAAGATAATACGTTTTTGCTGAAAGCAACCTATCGGTTTATACTGTAAGCACTTGTTTTTATTAGCTAGCAGTTTGTGTAGGTATGAAATAATAAGTTGATTTTTTCGTTTTTATGCTTGTACAACCAAAAAAACTAAACAATGTATAAACGTATTTTACTTAGTGCAGCTATGGTGTTAGCCTTAGTTTCTTGTAGCTCTGATAAAGATGAAACTGAATCGGAAGCGGAAATTAATAAGACTGCCATAGTTGGCACATGGGATGCTACTGAACTTACTATAGATAATGAAACAGCAAGTGATGATGTTAAGTTTGGAAAACAAATTTTAGATTTCCTTTCTAATAAAGATTGCTACATTATTACATTACAATTTAATGAGGATCTAAGTGCTATAGCATCTAATTCTGCTAATTATGTAGAAGTTAACGCTACGGCAGATGGTTTAGATATTCCTTGTCCAACAGAATCTGATACAAACGCAAGTACCTATACTTTTGATGGTGAAACTGTAACGACGATAGATGAAGATGGTGAAGAGTTAGCTATTGGTGTCACTATAGAAGGCAACGTAATGACAGTTGATGCGGCAGATCTTGATATTCCTAATTTCTCTGAAGACGGACAATTGATTTTTGTGAAGCGATTATAATAGAGCTAAAATGATATTTAAAGAATTGACCCTTGCATTTATTGTGAGGGTTTTTTATTGCTTGATAAATTTAGCTTTTACATTTTGATGCTCTGATTGTATCGTAATCATGTATAAACCTTTCTCAAGATTGAAAACGGGTATGTTAAGCGAGTTTCTTTTAATATCCCATTGGTGATAGATAATTTGGGTTCCGTAGCTATCTCTGATGCTTATAGCCGCATTCGAATCATTTTTGAGTCCTAAGACATTAATAACATTCGTTGCCGGGTTAGGAAACACTTTTATGGTACTTTCCGCATCTTGTGCGCACAACTGTGTTGCACTAAAGATGATGAAAAGTAATATGAGAAAAATGCGTTTCATAAAATATAGCGTACCTCATAGTAGAAGTACGCTATATGCTAACGTTTATAAAATACCTTTTCGTCTTTCTTTAAATAAACTTTAACTTTCTAAAATGTGAAATAGGTTCTACTGGTAGATGTATTGTCATTGCTATCTTTAGATACTATTTCAACAATATATTGCTCCTCAGCTGTAATATTGTAAGTGGTGTTTTCATTAGTCGTATTCTCAAGAATTAATTCTAAGTTACCTGAGGTACCGATATACACATCATAATTAACCAAATCATCATCTAAATCTTCACCTACCCAAGAAACGATTACCGTACCATCACCATTATCTGAAATACTAATTTCTGCAGGAAAAGGAGCAAAGTTCTCAGTACTTGTGCCTTCTGAATAGAAGTTCCATGAATCACTCGGTAGTGTTTTTGAACCCAAAATAGCAGTTACGCCCCATGAAAATTGAGTGCCTTTAGGCAGACCTACAGCAAGTGATGTTGTAGTTACAGTTCTTGTGTCGGTAGAATTTGTTTCTTGATTGGTAATTTCTAGTTCATAAGAAGTTGCATTGGTTGAGGCTGACCATTGAAATTCTATATTTATCCCATCGGTACCATTGTCTTCACCCTCCGTGCAAATTAAATTATTGTCAGGGAAAACAAGATTGAAATCACCTAATACTTTTTCTTCAGGTGTCGTTGGGTTATCACTATCCTTGCCTCCGCAAGAAGTAACTAGTAGTATCACAAAAATTAATTTTATAGCTAATCTCATTTTTTTACAAATTTTAAATTGATTTCTTTATCTCCATCTGCAATTGTTAACATATAGATGCCAGGAGAAAGGTTAGAAATATTCATTTCTAATGTGCCGTTATTTATTTGTCGGCTTTCTTGTAGTGATGTGACTCCGCTTATGTTTGATAAGATAACTTGAACATTATTCATTATGTCTAAGCCTTCAACTCGTAACATATCAGCCACCGGGTTTGGAGTTAAAATAGCATTACTGATAACCACATTGTCAATAAAAACACCTTGGCAAATTTTATCGGTTTCTATAGAAATAACATTAGCTCCTTTATCTAGCGGAAATGATAATTCCTGATTATCAATATTGTCAACTTCAAAGGTGTATACTTTGTCATTTACCAAAACCTCGTAATTTTTACTGCCAGAAACTACAATACTTGCTTTTTTAGCGGTGTGGTCTATAACGGTTTTACCAGAAATAAATTCTTCGGGAGTTTCAATATTCAAACTGAATTCAACATTGGGTGCGCCAGCTAATCGACCGATTTCTGAATTAGCAATAATGTTATATGAACCCGGTTCCAGATCAGTAACCATAAGTGTACTTCCGTTTTGTTGCGTATAATTAGCAGAAAAATTATTCGGACCTGTTATCACTAATATATGTGTTTGATTAACTTTAAACTCAACAGTAAGCATCCCGTTTGCGGTGTCAGGGCAAGAAGTGCTCGTAGCTTTTGCAGTAAAATCATCTGGTTTTGGTACTAAAATGTCTTGATAGCTACAACCAGTAGCACCAGTTACTGCGCCAATTGGTGTATTCTCACAAACATCAAGGTTATTAGGTACGCCGTCATTATCATCATCGTTATCGGATAATTGATTTTCAGAACAACCAAATCCATTTACACTATCACCATTAGGGGTGTTAGGGCAAATATCAATTGTATTATCAATACCGTCGTTGTCGTCATCTATTTGACTTGCGGCACATCCACTTTCGTCAACATAAAAGCCTGGGCTGGTATTTGGGCAGGAATCATTAGAGTTTTTAACACCATCGTTGTCATCATCGGCTTCACCATCGACGCCATTAATATTAATGGTAACCAAATTTCTGTATAATTTTAAGGTTGGAATGCTAGAATTAATTATTACACAGTCATAAGTGCCAATATCAGTCACTGTAGATGAATTTACAGTCAATGTCGCATTTGTTTCATTTGTTAGATTAATGCCATTTTTGCGCCATTGATATTGATTATTTGGATGTGATGCAGAGGGAATGATTAAGTTTATTGGTGCACCAAGTTCAATATTTAATTCTTCCACATTCTCTAAATTTTCCTGTGGACTCAAATTAAATGAAACGTTATTTGAATTTTCAACCGTATTAACTAAATTATTAAAAACAAAATTATTATTCCTAAGGAAAACATTAGGGGAGTCGCTCGAGCTAAATACTGGCACGTTGCCCGATAGATTACAATTGTCGCATCCAAACCCCCCTAATAGTGGTAATGCTCCAATTCCGTCAGGAATTTCACCAGTAATATCATTATATGAAAGTCCTAAAGATGTTAACTTAAGTAAGTTGCTGATTTCATTTGGTATTGTGCCTGTAAGTTCGTTGTTGTCAATCAATAATCTCTCTAACTGTGCAAGATTTCCAATTTCTGTTGGTATTACACCTGAAAAATTGTTATAATTTAGCCAAATGTCTTTAATAGAGTTTAGGTTGCCAATGCTCGAAGGGAGACTACCGCTTATTTCATTATGATCTAAATAGATTTCTTCTAATGTAATAAGATTGCCAATTTCTACAGGTAAGTCTCCTGTTAGGTTGTTTTCTTTAAGTCTCATAGTTGTTAATGCTGAAAGATTACCTATGGTCGATGGAATGCTTCCTGTTAGATTATTGTAACTTATATCTAGTTGCTCAAGATTTGTGAGGTTACCAATCTCTTCGGGTATTGAACCAGATAAATTGCAATGGCTAAGCCGAATTTCTATTAATTGGGTTAGATTCCCAATTTCTGGCGGTATATTTCCTGTAAAATGAGAGCCGGTTATCCTTAAGTAGCGAAGCTTTGATAGGTTTCCAATTTCTGAAGGTATTGTTTGTTCTAGTTCAGTAGAAAGTAAGTTTAAATCCGTTAGTTCGGTAAGGTTTCCAATTTCTACCGGAATTCCTCCAGTTATAGCATTACTTCCTAGAATTAATTTCTGAAGATTTAGCAAGTTGCCTAGTTCAGGAGGAATATTACCTGTTAATTGGTTGTTGAAAAAGTTTAATTCTATTAATGTGGTTAAATTACTTAAGGCTGAAGGAATAGATCCGGTCAATTGATTATATCCAATATCAATTTTTTGAATAGAGTTTAAATTGCCAAGTTCTATTGGTATTGTACCTTGAAGGTTATTGGAGCCAAGGTTCAAATTTTCTAAATCTGATAGATTCCCTAATGAACTAGGTAGATTGCCTTCTAGTTCGTTTTGAAATAAAAAAAGGCTTTTTAATTTATTAAGGTTGCCAATTTCGGCTGGTATACTTCCAGTTATATTATTTCTAGTAATTCTAAGATAATATAATTCAGAAAGGTTCCCTATTTCGCTTGGTATTTCTCCTATTAAATTATCAGAGTCTAAAATTAATGATATAACCCTATTTTCTGAGTTTAACAATACACCTGCCCAAGTGCTGATATCCGCATTTAAATCCCAGGGTGTTGTCCAATTATCACCACCTGTGGCGTTATAAAGTGCAACTAAGGCATCTCTGTCAGTGTTGGTTGCTGTGTTTTCACCCAAAACTTGTAGATTGTCAACTATTATTGAGCTTGCAGGACTAGTATTGGCTCTAAACATTAATTCAAAAGCATAATCTTCTTCGATCTCAGTATTAAAGTCAAAAGTATATGTATGCCAAGCACCGTCACTTACTAGAGGAATAAATTCATGAATGTATTGTATAGTATAACTTCCTTCGTCTTTAACAATATCTAAATAAGCACTTAGATTGTTTCCGGCTTCTGTACTAATCTTGTAATCAAAAGTAAATGTATGGTTAGCGTTTGGTGTCAAAGCTATATCGCTAGTGTTCCATGTGCTAAGTATGGTTTGATTTACTAAAGTGTTGTTTAGGTCCAAGTCTAAGGAAAAGTTACCTTCTGTGGTATCAGTACTTTTAGAAATACCGTTTTCGTTAGCAATACTCCAACTATCGGGTGATTCTGGATTTCCTGACCAACTTTCAAAGCTGGCATTTTGTAAGTAATTAGTTTGTGAAAACCCTGTAATTGAAGACAAAAAGAAAACAGCCAATAGCAGCCTAGTGTAGTTTTTAATCATAGTAAAATATGGTTAGCAAAACACTAATATAAATATTAGCGTTTTGTTAACAGAATATTTTCGTCAAAATACTACAATTGTTTCTTACAATGTGTGGTTTTTATATTACAAATATGGCTGTTAATGTGCAACCAACCAATTCTCACCCAAGCCAACCTCAACATCTAAAGGAACTGCAATTTTATATGCATTTTCCATTTCAGATTTAATGAGTGATTGTAATTCTTCTAATTCTGGTTTGTAGATATCGAATACCAATTCATCATGTACTTGCAAAAGCATTTTAGACTTGTAATTACCTTTTTCTAGTTTGTTATGAATATTGATCATGGCAATTTTAATGATATCTGCAGCACTACCTTGTATAGGTGCGTTTACGGCATTTCGCTCTGCAGCACCACGAACAATGGCGTTACTTCCGTTGATGTCTTTTAGATATCTTCTTCTACCTAAAACGGTAGATACATAGCCATTGTCACGAGCAAAATCAACTTGCTCGCTCATGTAATTCCGTAGCTTTGGATAGGTCTTGTAGTAGGTGTCTATTAATTCTTTCGCTTCTTTTCTTGATAAGTCGGTTTGGTTACTTAAACCAAAGGCAGAGACACCATATATAATACCAAAGTTTACCGTCTTGGCATTACTACGTTGTTCTCTAGTTACTTCTTCAAGCGGAACATTAAATACTTTTGATGCCGTAGATGCGTGAATATCCTCTCCATTTTTAAAAGCTTCTATCATTGTAGTCTCTTCACTTAAAGCAGCAATAATACGCAGCTCTATTTGTGAGTAATCTGCTGCTAATAAAGTATAATTCTCATCTCTTGGTACGAATGCTTTTCTTACTTGTCTACCGCGTTCTGTTCTAATAGGTATGTTCTGTAAATTCGGATTGTTACTACTTAATCGACCTGTTGCGGCTACAGTTTGCATATAATCTGTATGTACTCTTCCTGTAGATGGTTCTACCTGTTCTGGTAGCGCATCTACGTAAGTGCTTTTTAATTTAGCAAGACCTCTATAGTCTAATACATTCTGAATGATTTCATGGTCTTTTGCCAAATACGATAACACATCTTCTGCAGTGGAATATTGACCTGTTTTTGTCTTTTTAGGTTTGGCTACTAATTTTAATTTATCAAAAAGTATTTCGCCTAATTGCTTTGGTGAACCAATGTTAAATTCCTCACCGGCAACTTCGTATATTTTCTTTTCTAGATTGGCGATATCATTGTTTAAATCTTCTGAAAGTGAATTCAAGAATTCTTTATCTAAGTTGATGCCCTCCAGTTCCATGTCTGCCAATACACGTAATAACGGAATTTCAATTTCTTGAAATAATGTCTCTGTGTTGGCTTCTTTTAATTCTGGTCTAAAATGTTGTGCAAGTTGATAGGTAATGTCTGCATCTTCAACAGCATATTCCGTTTGTTTTTCTAACGGAACATCGCGCATGCTCAATTGATTCTTTCCTTTTTTACCAATAAGTTCTGTGATAGAAACCGGAGTGTAGTTTAAATACGTCTCTGCCAATACATCCATATTATGACGCATATCTGGATTAATGAGATAGTGTGCCAACATGGTGTCAAACAAAGGTCCTTTTACATCAATATTGTACTTATCCAATACCTTAATATCGTACTTAAGGTTTTGACCTATTTTTTCGATTGCTTCAGCTTCAAAGAAAGGGCGTAGCTCTTCTAAAAGTGCTTGTACTTCTTCTTTATTATCAGTGAAGGGAATGTAATATCCTTTTGTAGCTTCCCAAGAGAAAGCAATACCAACTAATTCTGCTGTCAAAGGATCTAAACCTGTAGTTTCGGTATCAAAACAAACTGAGGTTTGCTGCATTAAGCTTTTTAAGAATAATTTCATCGCCATACCTGGGGCAACGCTTTGGTAGGAGTGTGCGACATCTGCAATCGTCTTTCTGCTTGAGAAATCTTTTACGGTTGCGCCAGAATCTGCGGGACTTCCGAATAATGAAAACTGCCCTGATCCAGCATCCTGTATTTCTTTTTTGGCTGCTGGTTTACTAGTAGTCTCTGTAGCAACTTCTTCAACTTCCGTAGAAAATAATTTTATAAACTGATCTTTTAATCTTCTAAACTCAAGCTCTTCGAAAATTTTCTGAACTCCTTCGGCATTTGGTTCAGACATTTCATAATCACCAGCGTTAAAAGTGACATCGACATCTAAGCAAATAGTCGCTAATTTTTTAGATAGAAGTCCTAATTCTTTATTAGCTTCTACCTTTTCTTTCATTTTGCCCTTAAGCTTGTCTGTATTAGCCAAAAGACCTTCCATAGAATCGAAATCGGCAATAAACTTCTTTGCTGTTTTGTCGCCAACGCCTGGCAATCCAGGGATGTTATCGCTAGCATCACCCATCATTCCCAAGTAATCAATAACCTGTTCTGGTCTTTCAACGCCGAAACGCTTTTGAATTTCTGGAATACCCCAAATTTCAATACCATTACCCATTCTTGCTGGGCGGTACATGAAGATATTTTCAGAAACCAATTGTCCAAAATCCTTATCTGGCGTAACCATAAAAACCTTGTATTCTTCTTTCTCGGCTTGTTTTGCCAAAGTACCTATAATGTCATCTGCTTCCCATCCTTCTTTTACGACTACAGGTATATGCATTGCCTTTAATATGTCTTGTATATAAGGTACGGCAATACGGATGGCATCGGGAGTTTCTGATCTGTTGGCTTTATACTCGGGGAACAATTCTGTACGTTCAGCACTTCCTCCTTTATCAAAACAAACCGCTAAATGATCAGGTTTTTCACGACGAATAACATCGAATAAAGAATTCATGAATCCCATAATTGCTGAGGTATCCATGCCTTGAGAATTTATTCTAGGGTTTTTTATAAGTGCGTAGTAACCACGAAAAATTAGTGCGTATGCATCTAGCAAAAAGAGTCTTTTTTGATCTGCCATTTTTGAGTATTGATTGTAAAACGTTAAAAGTACAAATTGATACGGAAACATTAAGGGAGATTGCCCTATTGCTTCCGTATTAAATCAAGTTAAAGAAGTGTATTAACTTTTTAAATAACTTTCTGAAGGATTGTTTACATGACCTTCTTTAGTATAAGTTCTATATGTAAACCCTGGGTGAATGCAATAACCGCCTGTTTCACCTTTTTTATTAATTGCGATAAATCCGATTTGAAAATCTTGCTTATCCTTATTTTTAGCGATGATGCGTTTTACACCTTCTTCGCATGCTTCTTGCGGCGATTTGCCTTGTCGCATTAATTCTACGATTAAGAAACTACCAACAGTTCTGACCACTTCTTCACCGACACCTGTTGCAGTAGCGCCACCAATTTCATTGTCCACGAATAGTCCAGCTCCAATAATGGGGGAGTCACCAACTCTACCTGCCATTTTATATGCCATTCCGCTAGTAGTACATGCGCCTGCAATATCACCATCGGCATCAATTGCTAACATACCAATAGTATCGTGATTTTCAATATTGATGATGGGTTTGTACTGCGATGTTTTTTTCCACTCTTCCCAAGCTTGTTTCGATTCTTCGGTAAGCAAATCAGTTTTTTCAAAACCTTGTTCGTAGGCAAACTGTTCGGCACCTTTGCCGGCAAGCATTACATGTGGAGTCTCTTCCATCACTTTTCTAGCAACCGAAATAGGGTTAGCTATATTTTGCATAGCAAGTACAGCACCACAATTACCATCTTTGTCCATAATACAAGCGTCTAAAGTAACATTGCCATCTCTGTCTGGTCTACCGCCATTACCTACAGTGCTATTGTTTAAGTCATTTTCTTCGACCATTACACCTTGGTGAACTGCATCTAGCGCATTGCCACCTTTTTCTAAAACTTCCCATGCTTTAGCAGTTGCATTTCCAAAATCCCATGTGCAAATTGCTATCGGTATAATTCCAGCTTTGCTGCTTACTATATCTGTAGTTTTGTCTTTAAATGAAGCTAATAACGGTGCCGATACTATTCCTGCAGCCGCGGTAGTAGAATTTCTTAGAAACTTTCTTCTTTTCATGGGTTTGGTTCTTTACTTTTAGTGACCTTAAATATAGCAATATGATAGTAGAAGTTTGTGCTAATTCTTTAGAATCTGCCTTAGTTGCCGAACGTGCTGGTGCAGACCGTATTGAGCTATGTTCAGAATTGGCAGTTGGCGGGTTAACACCTTCTTACGGATTGTTGAAGGCTGTGAAAGCACAAGTGAATATTCCGGTTCATGTGTTGATTAGACCACGTAGCGGAGATTTTACCTATACGATTGATGAATTAAATATCATGCTTTCTGATATTGAATTATGTGTTGAATTAGGTTTTGACGGAATTGTATCTGGAGCTCTTTTGAATGATTTTTCTTTGGATGTTGCGCAGACGCAAAAACTGAAGACTGCGGCTGGTAATTTAAAATTCACCTTTCATAGAGCGTTTGATTGGATCAAGAATCCGTCGGAAGCATTATGCCAACTTGAGGCAATGCAAGTAGATTATATATTATCATCTGGTCAACAGAAATCTGCTCCTCTAGGTATTGATTTTTTATCCGAATTAAAAAGGAAAACCAAGTCTATTCAAATTATGCCCGGTTCAGGTGTTAATGCCGGTAATGTTGCTAGTTTTAAAAATAAAGGATTTAGTGCGGTTCATCTATCTGGTACAGCTATGATGCAAACCTTGGCTAAAAAACCTATTATCTCTATGAATTCAGAGAGTTTTTTAAGTAATGATCATATTGCAGTTACGCAATTAGAAAATATTAAAGCGGTAGTTGCCAAGGTTAAATAAAATGCAAATGGGCACGCATACCGCTGTTATACAGATATCTTTGTAAAAAAATTAATCATGATACGTTGGGTTCTTTTTGTTATAGGTTATGTTGCTTTGAGTTTTTATGTGCTTCAGGCATTGAAAACCATTACCAAACAACCGTGGTGGTCTTGGATCTATATTGCAATCTCTTTGGTTGTTATGATCAATTTTATATATCAATTCTCTATTGGTGAAGAAACAGGTCGTGTTTTAAGTATACCTAAAAGTTATGCTTTCGGGTTTTTATTGACCATGTTGACTTTCAATATCATTACTATTCTGTTTTTGTTCTCTGAAGATATGTATCGCCTAATTTCTGGTTTATATCAAAAGTTATATGGTGAAGAAAAACAATTCGGATTACCTGCTAGAAGACGATTTTTAAGTTTACTCGCTTTAGGTATTGCTGCAGTTCCTTTTGGTGCGCTATTGTATGGTATGTATAAAGGTAAATACAACTTTAAAGTCTTGAAATACGATTTAGAGTTCGATGATTTACCCGATAGTTTTGACGGCTATCAGATTACTCAAATTTCAGATATACATAGTGGTAGTTTTGATGATAGAAAGATGATAGAATATGGTATTGACTTAATCAATAAGCAAAAAAGTGATGTTTTGTTGTTTACTGGTGATATGGTCAATAATATGACTTCTGAAATGGAACCATGGGCAGATTTGTTCAGTACCCTTGAGGCTAAAGATGGCAAGTTTTCAGTTTTAGGAAATCATGATTACGGAGATTACATCCCTTGGGATACAGAAGAACTAAAACATCAGAATTTAGAAGACTTAAAAACACTGCAAAAGAAAATGGGTTTTGATCTTCTGCTTAACGAGCACAGGTACTTGCAAAAAGGAGATGATAAAATTGCATTGGTAGGAGTGGAGAATTGGGGTAAAGGTGGATTCAAAAAAGCGGGTGATCTTAAAAAAGCGGCTTCAAAGATTAATGCCGATGATTTTAAAATATTGATGAGTCATGATCCATCGCACTGGGAAATGGAGGTAATACAAGATGCTTATCATTATCATTTAACTTTAAGCGGACATACCCACGGTATGCAATTTGGTATCGAAATACCTGGATGGATCAAGTGGAGCCCTGTGAAATGGAGGTACCCTTATTGGGCAGGTATCTATAAAGAAATGGGTCAATTTATTAATGTAAACAGAGGTTTTGGCTTTTTAGGATACCCAGGTAGGGTAGGAATTTGGCCTGAAATCACCGTAATAACACTCAAGAAAAAGGCGTTAACATGATTTTAACCCTTTTAGAGCGTTACAATTGGAATGCTAAGACTAGTATTTTAACAATTTTTATTACATTTGGATAACTAAGAAAAGCATTTTTTATGTCCAAATTTGGTGAGCTAATAGATTTAAAGGTACCCGTTCTACTTGATTTTTATGCAGAGTGGAACGAACAGTCGACTGCAATGCATTCTGTATTAAGAGATGTGGCCGCTGCCTTAGGTAATAGAGGTAAGGTTATAAAGATTGATGTGGATAAGAACAAAGAGCTTTCTCAAGCGCTACGTGTTAAAGGTCTACCTACACTTATGATTTATAAAAAAGGTGAAATGGTATGGCGACAAAGTGGTGAGCAAGATGCTACTACGCTAATGGGTATTCTGAAAGAATACGTTTAAACTATCACAATTTTAAAATAAAAAAAAGCTTTGAGTGGAGACTCAAAGCTTTTTTATTGTGCATTATTTTCAACAGCATCTTTTATTCTATGATCTCGGTTTTGGTATTGTCTGGTAGAATAGTATCAGATACTGGTACCGTATCCATCATATCTGGATTGGGCTGTTGCATTTCTTCACGCATGTCCATATCATCTTCATCTTTGTAGAAGTGTTGAAACTTGTCGATGTACTCGTTGAATATCAATGTTTCTTTCTCGGCCATATCTTCATTATCATTAGTGATAATGATATCTATATTACGTCTGTATGCTTCCATATCTGCGATGATATCATCAATATTGCTGTATTGTTCGTCTAAACTTGTAGAAGCATAATACTCTAATCTTTCTTGGTACTTCTTTTTTAGTTTTTCGAAGAGGGCACGTGCTTTATCGCCTTCGCCAACTTTATAGTAACCGTCTATAAAAGGTTCTATTAATGTGTAATACCCAAATTTGTCAACTGGCATATTGGTTAACGATATTTCGATAATATCTTTAGCCCTGTCCATTTTGTTTTCTTTGATCAACGCCTCTGTCAAACGAGCCAAGTTTCCTCTAAAAGAAACACTTTGAATACGTGTTTGAGTATCATGGTAAATGTCACCACCTGCATTGCCCCAATCCCATCCGGTAACGATATCATACATTAGGTCTGTATCGATACGACCAAGTTCAAATGCGTTAGGTCTTTCTGTACGAATAGGTACTAGTTTATATGCTAAGCCATCTAGTTGAAGGTAATCTTTCATCCAAAGGTATTCAGCATCGTCAAAACTACCTCCAGAGAAGTATAAAGGTCGTTTCCAGTCATTGTTCGCTAAGATATCTAGCATCATCATGCTCTTCTTCGTTATTGCGCCTGGTAGGTCAATATCAATATATTCTACAATAAGGTCGGCATCTTTTTCTTTAACCAAGCCGCTGCTCAATACATTTTGTTTGTTTACAGGAACCCTAATTTTATTGGTAGGGTAGTAGACCATGTTTTGAGTATCTTCAGAATACTGACTTAGGTCTGCTCCGTTTTGTTCAAATAAATATTTAAGTTTTGTTCTAGGTTTGTCACTATCGATCCAGTTGATGAAATCTTTAATTGGCCATCTGTTTTCTGTAATACCTTGGTGGTATAAGACATCTCGTGATCCTAATCTATATTTCTCGTGTGTAATTTGAGAAGGTATTGGTGCGCTTTCATATGCAGCAACCTTCATTTGATCTACATACCAATCTGTTTCAAAAAGACTGGTACAGACAATACGTACGTCGGTTCTATAGTTCTCAATTTCTTGTGCATACCAAATAGGGAAGGTGTCGTTATCTCCGATGGTGAATAATATAGCGCCAACATCTTCTTGACATGAATCTAAATATGCTTTTGCAGATGAATTTGCAGTGAATCTGCCCGATCTATCATGGTCATCCCAGTTTTGTACAGCCATTACTGTTGGTACAGCAAGTAAAGTGACGACAACTACTACAGGTGCTAATATTTTAGGCGTAATCCAATCTTTAAAACTATCATAAAGTCCGTATACTCCTAAACCTATCCAAAGGGCAAAAACATAGAATGACCCTACTAATGAATAATCTCGTTCACGAGGTTGAAAAATACCTGGGTTGGTGTAAAATTGAATAGCCAAACCAGTAAATAGGAAGAATATGAGCAATACCCAAAATTGCTTTTTGTCTTTTGAGACCTGAAAAACAATACCGATAATTCCTAAAATTAAAGGCAAAAAGAAATAGGTATTTCTGCCTGGGTTGTTTTGTATATCGCTAGGTAGGTTATCTTGACTGCCTAATCGCATGCTGTCAATCGCATTTATACCACTTAACCAGTTACCATTTTCATTGTAACGACCTTGAACATCATTTTGTTTTCCAACAAAATTCCACATGAAATAACGCAAGTACATATAGTTGAATTGAAATTCTACCATATACTTTACATTGTCCCAAACGGTTGGTGGCTGTACTTCTATGTACTCATCAAAACGCTTTAAAAAGCTAATGTATTGGTCAGCGCCGATGTCACCATTTGCAAAACCTATTTTAATTTGTTTTGCTGCTTGTCTTAATTCTAGATTTGGCTGGGTGATTTTGAAATCTAATGCCCCAAAGTAGCGCATGTAGTTTTCTGCATTTTGTGAGCTCCACATTCTAGGTAGCAGGCCTTGGTGTTTTGGATTAGGACCTTGAACAGCATCTACATATTTGTTTACAATAATATATTTGCCAAGCGCATAATCTTTCTCATACTTTGGTTTGCCGTCTTGATCTTCACCCGCAGGTGCAAACATGTCTGAATAATAGGTACCGTAAACAGGGCTATCAACACCTGGGTACTGCTCTCTATTGTAATATGCTAAAAGTGCTCGTGCATCTTCTGGATTGTTCTCATTGATAACAACCTTGGCATTTGCTCTAATCGGTAACATTAACCAAGATGAAAAGCCTAAGAATAAAAACATCATACAAAGAACAATAGTGTTCCCTGTTCTGTAATTATTTTTTCGTGTATAGTTTAGAGCAAAGTAAAAAGCTGCTATGAATAGTAAACCAATAATAATAGATCCAGAGTTAAATGGTAGTCCAATACTATTAATGAAGAACACTTCTCCCCAACCGAAAAGTTGAAGAATATAAGTAAGAGAAAATTTATAGACCAACATTAAAATGGCAATAACTATAATGTTTGCCAGTAAAAAGTTCTTTACAGTAGTCTCTTTGTAGGTTTTAAAATAATAAAGTAGCCCAATTGATGGTATTGCCAAAAAGCCCATAAATTGTATACCGAAAGTAAGACCTACCACGAAAGAGATTAATACGATCCATTTGTTACCTCGCGGATCATCTAGATTATCGACCCATTTTAAACCCATCCATAGTAATAAGGCCATTATAAAACTTGCCATGGCGTACACTTCAGTTTCTACGGCATTAAACCAAAAACTATCAGAGTAAGTAAATGCGAGAGATCCAACTAAAGCACTACCAAATACGGCAATTGCTTTACTGTTAGTTAACGGACCGTCATTATCGATTAGTTTTCTGGTGATATTTGTAATCGTCCAGAACATGAATAAAATGGTAAAAGCACTTGAAACACCAGACACTAGGTTGACCATCATTGCAACTTGGCTAGGTTCTAAAGCGAACATGGCAAAGAATGCACCTATCATTTGTAGTAAAGGAGCTCCTGGTGGGTGACCCACTTGAAGCTTAGCAGCAGTTGCTATATACTCGCCCGCATCCCAAAAACTGTTAGTGGGTTCTACGGTAATGTAGTATGTAATAAGTGCTATGAAAAATACGGACCATCCTAATATAGTGTCCCACTTGTGGTAGTTCTTTGAAAACATGAAGCTTGGGTTAAACCTAAGTGGCGAATTTACTAATTAATATAGAAAGGAATGAACTATTTTTATAAACCTTTAACATGGGTAAAGTAGATTTTTTTCATTTTTACTTAAAAAAATGTTTGGTGAAACAAAACTTTGTTTTAAATTTGCAGCCTCTTAAAAAGGTATTGGCCCATGGTGTAATGGTAACACTTCGGTTTTTGGTACCGTCATTCAAGGTTCGAATCCTTGTGGGCCAACTAAGAGAACATAGAAAATCCTGATATCATTTGATATCGGGATTTTTGTTTTTATGATTTATATCATTTTATTTGAATTTGAACTGTAAGACCTTCGCTATTCATGCATGTTTAAAAGTTGAATATGTAGAAATGATGAGCTGTATGTAAGTATTTTTGTACATTTAGTCCGATAACGTTACAAATTCATCGGAAAAGAAACCATTTCGATTATGTTATTATTTACTTTGGTACCCTAAAGAACTTAACCCTATGAAACTCTCTCCAAAAGTTTTAAAGATATTATTGATTGTTGTTTTACTTGGATTTGGAATCGGATTCTACATGCAAGACGTAAAACACGAAGAAAGTACTGCCCATGCTTGGAAGGCGAATCGCTATAATTTAGATCGCTTTAATAAGATTATGGAGTACAATAATAAAATGAACTCTTCTAACTGGAGAGTATTAAAAGATAGTATCGATCAGCAGTTAGATACTCTTATGATACTTCGTTTTCGTAAAGAAGTAGATAGTTTAGAAGAATCTGAACCACAGGCGTACAGTGAACAAGTTGAAGTGCACGCTTCATTTATGCCGCAATAACTCTTTCAATTTTTGTTGTGATTAAGACAGATTTGTAATCCGTCTTAGTGAGAATCCTCAGGGCTTATTTGCTCAGGAGCGTCATTTTTAGGTTCGATAAGTTCTTCACTTTCCGACTGCCTAATTGCATCTTCAGCTAAATTTCTTTCTGCAATCTCTTCGTCAATTTCATCTAACATAGTGCCCATTTTACGTTTATCCCGAATCATGGCCCATGTCATTACTAAGCTTGTAGCAATTATAACGAACAGTAGAATACCAGATTCGAAACCTTCAATTTGTGCCTTCATCGGTATGGCGTAGAATAACAATACCGTAATCAATCCTCTTGGGGCAATAAATAATTGCGGCAGCATGTCCTTGCCAACAAAAACAATGAGTACCAAAAAGCGTATTATATAGATAGATGCTATTATAAGTAAGCTAACAATTGCTACGTTAACGCTTAACAGTGATGATAATACAATAGTAATACCAAATATTACAAAGAAAAAAGTACGAACTACAAATGCTGTTTCGAGAGTGACAATATGTAGTTCGTGGTAAATTTGTTGCATTCGTTCGTTTTCTAGAAAAATCTTTGTTTTCCCAGGAAAGAACAAATTCACATTCTTAACGATTAACCCAAAAACAAGTATAATGATTAAAGAAGATAAGTGCATTTTCTTTCCAATAGCATAAAGAAGTAGTAGCACCGAGATAAGTAAGAATAGCTTGGCTTGGCTTTTAATACGTTGAAAGACTAGTATAATGGCGTAGCTAGCGACCAAAGCAATAACTATGGTGACGACCAGGTTTATTCCAAAACCGACAACCCCAGTATCTTCTGCGGGGTCAAGTTTTCCTGTTAAAAAGTAAAACATCATAATACCCATGATATCAGAAAAGGTACTCTCGTAGATGTGGAATTCTTTTTTTTCCTCGCTTAGTCCGCCAACGCTAGGTATAATTATAGCACTAGATAATATGGATAACGGTGTAGCGTATAACCATGCAGATTGCATGGTCATATTAGGTATGAATTGATTTAGAATTAAAGCGGCTACATAAGCAGAGCCAACTAAGCCAATTAGGGCGATTGCCATAGATTTTAAAATTGGCCATAGTTTTTCTTTCTTTAATTCTAATTCTAAAGCAGCTTCTAAAACAATCATTATAAGACCTACGGTGCCAAGAATTTCTAATGAACCTTTGAAATCTGGTATTTCTGGGATAAAAAATTCAAGTCCTATTTTGATTAGAATACCCAAGACAATAAGCATGAGTACAGCCGGTATGTTGGTTTTTTTAGAGATGCCGTTAAAAAAGAAAGACAATACAACAATTAGTGATGCACCTATAATTAGGTTGTAAGACGTAAGAATTTCCATTAATGTTATTTTGGTTGGTGTTAGGCTAAAAATAAGATAATTTCTAAAAGCGTTTAATTTTTGTTGTATTTATTATTTATTTTGATTGTTTTCATATTGAATGAATTAGGTGTAAATAGACTATTGTAGGAAATTAAATTTATTGTATATTTGCAAAGCTGAAAGGATATAAAAGTATTCATGAGGGGACAATTAGTCCCCTCTTTTATTACTTATTATTTATGCTAAAGGAAAAAGTAAAAGAATTATTGGAACAAGGTCTTCAAGAAGATCCCTCCCTATTTTTAATCGATTTCACTATGGGTGCTGATAATAGCATTCATGTGGTAATAGACGGTGACCATGGGGTTACGGTTAGTGATTGTATAAAAATAAGTAGGGCTATTGAAAATGATTTAGATCGTGAAGAACACGATTTTTCCCTTGAGGTTGCCTCTGCAGGTGCAGCGGCTCCGTTGGTTTTGCCTCGTCAATATGTTAAGAATATTGGTAGAAAACTTGAAGTTCGTACAAATGACGATAAGTTTGAAGGAAATTTGACCGCCGTAAATGATAATTCTATTATTTTGGAGTGGAAAGCTAGAGAGCCTAAGCTAATTGGTAAAGGAAAAGTGACCGTTCAGAAAAAAGAAGAAGTAAATTTTTCAGATATTATTAAAGCAAAAGTTGTATTAAAATTTTAATTGTAATTACCAATGGAAAATATTGCGTTAATTGAATCTTTCTCAGAGTTTAAGGACGATAAGTTCATAGACAGGGTAACATTGATGGCCATTTTGGAAGATGTTTTTAGAAATGCGCTTAAAAAGAAGTTTGGTTCAGATGATAACTTTGATATCATTATCAACCCAGATAAAGGTGATTTAGAAATTTGGAGAAACCGTATCGTTGTAAACGATGGTGAAGTTGAAGAACCGAATGAAGAAATTTCATTAACTGCTGCTCGTAAAATTGAGCCAGATTTTGAAGTTGGTGAAGATGTATCTGAAGAGGTGAAGTTGATTGATTTAGGAAGAAGAGCTATTTTGGCATTACGTCAAAATCTTATTTCTAAAATTCATGAGCATGATAATACAACTATTTATAAGCACTTTAAAGATTTAGAGGGCGAAATATATACGGCAGAGGTTCATCACATTCGTCATAAAGCTATAATTTTGTTAGATGATGAAGGTAATGAAATAATCTTGCCAAAAGATAGACAGATACCTTCAGATTTCTTCCGTAAAGGTGATAATGTTAGAGGTATAATCGAAAGCGTAGAATTAAAAGGAGCAAAACCTTCTATTATAATGTCTAGAAGTTCACCTAAATTCTTGGAGCAATTATTCTTTCAAGAAATTCCAGAGGTGTTCGATGGTTTAATTACGGTTAAAAAAGTAGTAAGAATACCAGGGGAAAAAGCGAAGGTTGCTGTAGACTCTTATGATGATCGTATTGATCCGGTAGGTGCCTGTGTAGGTATGAAAGGATCGAGAATTCATGGTATTGTTCGTGAATTAGGTAATGAAAATATCGATGTTATTAACTGGACAGCTAACCCTCAATTGTTAGTTACTAGAGCATTGAGTCCGGCAAGAGTTTCTTCTGTTAAGTTGAATGATGAGAAGATGACAGCGCAAGTTTACTTAAAGCCAGAAGAGGTTTCTAAAGCTATTGGTAGAGGTGGGCATAATATTAGATTAGCTGGTCAATTGACTGGTTATGAGATAGATGTATTCCGTGAAGGAGTAGAGGAAGATGTTGAATTGACAGAGTTCTCTGATGAAATCGATGCTTGGATTATAGAAGAATTCAAGAAGATCGGATTTGATACAGCACGTAGCGTCTTAGAACAAGATGTTAACGATTTAGTGAAGCGTACAGATTTAGAAGAGGAAACTATTTTAGAAGTTGTGCGTATCCTAAAAGAAGAATTAGAAGATTAGCTATATATTAGCACTTAAATAAAAGAACGGGAATCAGTATTTATGGCAGACAATGCAAAAATAAGGCTTAATAAAGTTCTTCGTGAACTTAATATTTCCTTGGATAGGGCAGTGGACTTTCTTAACGGAAAAGGACATGATGTGGAAGCGAGGCCTACCACAAAAATTTCCGATGATGTTTATCAAGTTTTGCTTGACGAGTTCCAGACGGATAAGAGTAAAAAGGTAGCTTCAAAGGAAGTTGGCGAGGAGAAGCGTAAGGAGAAGGAGGCAATTCGAGTTCGATTAGAAAAAGAACAAGAAGATCGTCGCTTATCCCGTGAGCGAAGAAACGCTGAATCTGAAGAGAAAGCTTTGGTTGGTAAGGTTGAACTTTCCGGACCTAAAATGGTCGGTAAAATAGATCTTAATCCTAAGAAAAAAGTTAAGGAAGAACCTGTTAAGGAGACTCCGAAAGCTGAGGAAAAGGTTGCTCCGAAAGTGGAGGAAAAAGCTGTGCCTAAGGTTGAGGTTAAAGAAACTAGAAAGGTTGTTTTACAAGGACCTAAGATAGTTTCTCAACCGGTGAAGAAACCAGAGGTTAAGAAAGAAGAACCTAAAGTTGAAGCTCCGAAAGCGGCTGCGCCTAAAGTTGAAGAGACTAAAAAGCCAGAAGTTAAAAAGGAATCTACTAAGGTAGAGCCAGTAGCTGAAGTTGCTCCAGAACTTGAAGCTCCGAAGACTATTGAGACTCAATATCAGAAATTATCAGGTCCGAAAATTGCGGGAGAGAAAATCGATCTTAGCAAATTTGAGAAGCCTAAGAAAAAGAAGGAAGATAAAAAACCTGCTGCTGGTGCTGTTGATCGTAAAAAGCGACGTAGAAGAATTGTTACAAAAAATCCTTCTGGTCCTGGTCAAAGTAGAAGTACCGGTAATACTGGTGATAGAAATAAAGGTAGAGGAAGATTTGCACCTGTTGCAAAGGTAGAGCCTACTGAAGAAGATGTTCAAAAGCAAGTACGTGAAACTCTAGAAAAACTTCAAGGTAAATCTAAGAAGGGTAAAGGGGCTAAGTACAGAAGAAGTAAAAGAGATCAGCATCGTGAGCAAACTGAGAAAGATCTAGAACAACAGGAATTAGAGAACAAAGTACTTAAAGTTACTGAGTTTGTTACAGCAACTGAGGTTGCAACTATGATGGGTGTTTCTACGACTGAAATTATTTCAGCTTGTATGTCATTAGGATTAATGGTAACAATGAATCAGCGTTTAGATGCTGAAACATTATCTATTGTAGCTGATGAGTTTGGTTATGAGGTAGATTTCGTTACTGCTGATATTGAAGAAAGTATAGTTGAAGAGGTTGATGCTCCTGAAGATTTAAAATCAAGAGCGCCTATTGTTACTGTAATGGGTCACGTGGATCACGGTAAAACTTCTTTATTGGATTATATCCGTAAAGAAAATGTTATAGCCGGTGAAAGTGGTGGTATTACACAACACATTGGTGCATATGGAGTAACTCTTGATAATGGAGAGCGTATTGCTTTCTTGGATACACCGGGTCACGAAGCGTTTACCGCGATGCGTGCAAGGGGTGCTCAGGTTACAGATATTGCAATTATTGTAATAGCGGCAGATGATGATATTATGCCACAAACGAAAGAAGCAATTAGTCATGCGCAAGCTGCTGGTGTGCCAATCGTTTTTGCAATAAACAAAGTAGATAAGTCTACAGCTAACCCAGATAAGATTAAAGAAGGTTTAGCACAAATGAACTTATTGGTTGAAGATTGGGGTGGTAAAATACAATCTCATGATATTTCTGCTAAAACTGGTTTAGGTGTTAAAGAGTTATTGGAGAAGGTTTTACTTGAAGCAGAATTGTTAGAGTTAAAAGCGAATCCAGATAAGCAAGCTACAGGTACTGTAGTAGAAGCTTTCTTAGATAAAGGTAAAGGTTATGTATCTACTGTATTAGTACAGTCGGGTACACTTAAAATAGGTGATTATGTATTAGCTGGTACCACTAGTGGTAAGATAAAGGCAATGCAAGATGAAAGAGGTCATAGTGTTAAAGAGGCTGGACCGTCTACACCAATATCTATTTTAGGTCTTGATGGTGCTTCTCAAGCAGGTGATAAGTTCTATGTGTTAGAAGATGAACGTGAGGCAAAACAAATTGCTTCAAGAAGATCTCAATTACAACGTGAGCAGTCTGTTAGAACGCAACGTCATATAACCCTTGATGAAATCGGACGTAGAATTGCATTAGGTGATTTCAAAGAGCTTAATATTATCCTTAAAGGTGATGTTGATGGTTCTGTTGAGGCACTTACAGATTCTTTCCAGAAATTATCTACCGATGAAATTCAAGTAAATATCATTCACAAAGCAGTTGGTCCTATTACAGAATCAGATGTGTTGTTAGCTTCAGCTTCAGATGCTGTTATAATTGGTTTTAATGTAAGGCCAATGGGTAATGCTAAAGCAATCGCTGAAAAAGAAGAAATTGATATCCGTATGTATTCTATTATATATGCAGCGATCAATGATCTTAAAGATGCGATGGAAGGTATGTTGTCTCCAGAAATGAAAGAAGAGATATCTGGTACTGCTGAGATTAGAGAGACATTCAAGATATCTAAAATTGGTACCATTGCAGGTTGTATGGTAACTAGTGGTAAAATCTTTAGAAATTCTAATATTCGATTGATACGTGATAGTGTTGTAATATACACTGGTACATTGACTTCTTTAAAGCGATTTAAAGATGATGTTAGAGAAGTAGCAAAAGGATATGACTGTGGTCTTCAGATCAAAAACTATAATGATATCATTGAAGGTGATATCGTCGAAGCATTCCAAGAGGTTGCAGTGAAGAAGAAATTGAAATCTAAATAGGATTTTAATAGAAGAGTTTTTTAAATCTCTTTAAAAATAAAGCAAAAAAAAATCGACCTATTTGGTCGATTTTTTTGGTTTTAATAACATGGCATCAGGATACTTAATTCGAACCTCATTAAACTTTCGTTCTGCATCTAATTTAGAAGTGAATCTACCGACTCTAACTCTGTAAGTAGGTGAGTCGAAATCTATTTTAGAAGACAAATCTGGAAAATCTTCCTCAACATTTGCTTTTATTCTTTGTGCTTTGGCGTAATTTCCAAAACCAACCTGTATTCTATAATATTCATTATTGCTTAGAGAAGATTTATAGATTTCTAGCAATTGGTCAATCTTTGGGTTTTGTTCAATGTTCACATTTGCACCTTGCGCATAGCTAAATTGAGCAAAACAAGCAAAAACCACTATGGTACTTAGAATTTTCATAACCTATTTTTAATTTTATTTTCGTTATTGACAAAAGTAATTTATTAAGGATCAAACAAATAAATCAGGATCTATTTAGAATATTTCTAAATTGTAAATTATAGATACATTAACATTTTCCAAATAAAGACTATGTCGTATTTTTGTCTTCGATTTAGGCATTTGGTGGATTGTAATTGGTTTCATCTATGACCAAAATCATGCCAAGATTCCGATAGAAATATTCGATAATATGAAAAAGGTTCCAAACCGAAATCAGTTTTCTAAAATTTTAGGTTTATCCCTAATAGTTTTTTTGCTTTTTGCAAGTCCGTTAACAGCACAGGATGCTCCTGCTGCTGACGAAGCAACTACTGAGGTAGCTGCTGGTGCTGGAGATGCAAAAAATGGTAAAGCATTGTTCAATCAGAACTGCGCGGCTTGTCATGCGTTGAATCGTAAGATGACCGGACCTGCATTAGAAAATGTAGAAAGTAGATTAAGTGAAGATGAAGGCTTAGGTAAAGATTGGTTATACGCTTGGATTAAGAATAGTCCTGGTGTTATCAAATCAGGAGATGCTTATGCTAACAAGCTTTATGCAGAGTACAATCAAGCGGCAATGACTGCTTTTCCAACATTATCAGATGGTGATATTGATGATATATTAGCTTATACCGCTGCTGCTCCGGCTGCTGCGCCAGCTCCTGCAGCAGGTGATGCTCAAGCTGCTGCTGCAACTACAGGTTCTGCTGGTGTTTCTAACGAGGTTATATTAGGTGCTTTGGTGCTTGTGTTTGGTTTGTTGGTGGTTATGTTGTTGTTGGTGAATAAAACGTTACAACGTATAGCTCAGGCAAACGGTATTGTTCTTGAGAAAGACAATGCTGCAAAAAGAACGCCTATTTGGAAAGCATTCGCTCAAAATCAATTTTTGGTTTTGGTTACTGCAATTATCTTATTGTTGGGTAGTGCGTATTTCGCGTACGGATGGATGATGCAAGTTGGTGTTGATCAAGGTTACGCGCCTATTCAGCCAATACATTATTCTCATAAGGTTCATGCTGGTGATAATAAAATTGAATGTAAGTATTGTCACTCTTCAGCTAGAGTTTCTAAGACATCAGGTATACCGTCATTAAATGTATGTATGAACTGTCATAAGTCAGTTTATGAGTATACTGGTAATCCTGAGGGTCCTTCTCAAGAAGATTTAGAGAACGGTTACACAAACGAATTCTATACTGGTGAGATTAAGAAGTTGTATAAAGCAGTTGGTTGGGATGAAGAAACTCAAGGTTACACTGGTGAGAGCCAGCCTGTAGAATGGGTTAGAATTCATAACCTTCCTGATTTTGCTTATTTCAATCACTCACAACACGTTTCTGTTGCTGGTGTTGAATGTCAAACTTGTCACGGTCCTGTAGAGGAAATGGAAATTATGTATCAATATTCTCCATTAACAATGGGTTGGTGTATTGATTGCCATAGAGAAACAAACGTGAAAGTTGAAGGTAATGAGTACTATGAGAAAATTCATGCTGAGCTTTCTAAGAAGTACGGTGTAGAGAATTTAACAGCTGCTCAATTGGGTGGACTGGAATGTGGTAAATGTCACTATTAATAATAATTTAAAGAAGCTAATTACAGATAATACGTATGGCATCAAACAAAAAATATTGGAAAAACGAGGCGGAGTTAAATCCTAACGATTCCATTGTTGAGGCGCTAAAGCAGAACGAATTTGTAGAGCAGATTCCTGTGGATGATTTCTTGGGTGACAAGGAAACTTTGTCTTCTACAAGTACAAATCGTAGAGATTTCTTGAAGTATGTTGGGTTTAGTACCGCAGCTGCTTCTTTAGCAGCATGTGAAGGTCCGGTTGTAAAATCGATTCCTTACGTGGTGTTACCAGAAAATATAGTTCCAGGAGTTGCGAATTACTACGCAACAACTATTGCTAACGGATTTGATTTTGCAAGCATATTAATTAAGACACGTGAAGGTCGTCCTATTAAAGTTGAGAATAATACCTTGGCTAAAATTGGAGGTTCTGCAAATGCAAGAATTCAAGGTTCTGTTCTTTCTTTGTACGATAGTACTAGATTGCAAGGACCATTGGCTAATGGTGAGCCTGTTGAATGGGATGTATTGAATGCAGCAGTAAAAGCTAAAATGAGCGGACTGAAGGGTTCTGCTAAAAAAATAGCTGTACTTACGCAAACATACGCTAGTCCGTCAACGGATCGTTTAATGTCAGATTTAGTTGCAGCCAATGAAAATGTTGTTCATGTTACTTATGACGCAATTTCTGAAGATGCTGCCTTAACTGCTTTTGAAAATAAATATGGAGAGCGAGCTTTAGCGGATTACGATTTTGAAAAATCTGGACTTATTGTTTCTTTTGGAGCAGATTTTATTGCTGATTGGCAAGGTGGCGGATATGATGCCGGTTATTCTAGAGGACGTGTGCCGAAGAATGGTAAAATGTCAAGACACGTACAGTTAGAGGCGAATATGTCATTAACTGGTGCGAATGCAGATAAGCGTGTGGCTATGAAGCCAAGTGCGCAGAAAGTCGTTTTAGCTAAATTATACGGAAAACTAAATGGTACTTCGGTAGGTGGTAACACTTCTGAATATGATGCATTAGTTGATTCTATAGCTGTAGAAATTAAGAAGGCAGGTTCTAGTGCGGTTGTTGTAACTGGTTTAGATGATGTTAATGCTCAGGCGGTCGTTTTAGCTATTAACGAAATGTTAGCTAGTAAGGCATTTGATGTTGCTGCACCTAAATATGTTAGAAAAGGTAGCGTTAAAGCTGTAAATGCTTTAATTGCCGATATGAAAGCAGGTAGAGTTGGTGCTTTGTTGATGGATGGGGTTAATCCTATGTATTCTTTGCCAAACGCTGCTGATTTTAAAGAAGGTTTGTCTAAGGTGGATCTTACGGTTGCTTTTTCAACAAACTGGAACGAGACTACCGAAGCTGTTCAGTATGTTGGGTCTACAAATCACTACTTGGAGTCTTGGGGTGATGTTGAAATTAAAAAGGGGCATTATAGTTTAATGCAACCTACAATTAAAGAATTATTTGATACAAAGCAGTTTCAAACGGTAGTTTTAGGATTACTAGGAAGCGAGCAAACGTATTATGATTATATAAAAGATACTTGGTCTTCTTCTATTCTTAACGGAGCTAGTTGGAACCAGGCATTGCAAGATGGTGTTTTCAGTGCAGACACTATGGTTGTTAATGCTGAAGGCGCTACACAAAATGTATCTGCTGTTGTAGAAGATGCTACTGAGGTTGTTACTAATACTTCTATGGCTTCTGCTATTCGTAGTTTAGCAAATACTACCAGTGACGGTATGGAGCTTACTTTATATTCAAAAGTAGGTATGGGTGATGGTCAGCAAGCAAGTAACCCTTGGTTGCAAGAATTCCCTGATCCAATTACAAGAGTATCTTGGGATAATTATGTTACCATTTCTAAGGCTGATGCTGTTGAGCTAGGTGTAGAGAATGTAAATGTCGCTAATGGCGGTATGGATGGTAACTATGTAAAGCTTACTGTAAATGGAGTAAGTGTTGATCAAGTTCCGGTTGTAGTTCAGCCAGGTCAAGCAAAAGGTACAGTAGGTCTTGCTTTAGGATATGGTAAGAAAGTAGGATTGAAAGAAGATATGCAAACTGGGGTGAACGCCTTTGTTTTGTATGACGGTTTCAGTGCTACGCAATCTGTAAGTGTAGAGAAAGTAGCAGGTAACCATGAGTTTGCTTGTATTCAATTACATAAAACCCTTATGGGTAGAGGAGATATCATAAAGGAAACAACTTTAGAGATATTCAATACTAAAAATCATTCTGAGTGGAATGAGGTTCCTATGGTTTCTTTAGATCACCAAGAAGTTCCTGCAACTTCTGTTGATTTGTGGGATAGCTTTGATCGTACCATTGGGCATCATTTTAATATGTCGATCGATTTAAATGCTTGTACCGGTTGTGGTTCTTGTGTTATCGCTTGTCATGCTGAGAATAACGTACCAGTTGTTGGTAAGGCTGAAGTAAGAAAGTCAAGAGATATGCACTGGTTGCGTATCGATAGATACTATTCTTCAGAAGAAACTTTCGAAGGTGATAATGAGAAGAAAGATGGTTTTGATGGTTTATTTGGTGATGCTGGTTCATTAGGAGGTTTCGGTGAGTTAGAAGATCCTTCTGCTAATCCTCAGGTTGCTTTTCAGCCTGTAATGTGTCAACACTGTAACCATGCGCCTTGTGAAACTGTTTGTCCTGTTGCGGCAACATCACACGGTAGACAAGGTCAAAATCAAATGGCTTATAACAGATGTGTAGGTACAAGATATTGTGCAAACAACTGTCCTTATAAAGTGCGTAGATTTAACTGGTTCTTGTATAATAACAATGACGAGTTCGATTTCCATATGAATAACGATTTGGGTAAAATGGTATTGAACCCAGATGTAAATGTTCGTTCTAGAGGTGTTATTGAAAAATGTTCTATGTGTATTCAAAAAACACAAAAGACTATTCTTGATGCTAAAAGAGATGGGCGTGTTATTGCTGACGGAGAATTCCAAACAGCTTGTTCTTCAGCATGTAGTAATGGAGCCATTGTATTTGGTGATATTAATGATGAGAAGAGTAAAGTAGCAGAATTAAAAGCGAGTGACCGTATGTACCACTTATTGGAGCATGTAGGTACTCAACCAAATGTTTTCTATCACGTAAAGGTTAGAAACACCAACGAAGCATAAACAATAGTAGAAAGTAATTATAACAAAAGTCTATGGCGTCGCATTACGAAGCACCTATACGTAAACCCCTAGTTATTGGGAACAAAGGCTACCACGATGTAACTGTGGATATTGCCGCTCCAGTAGAAGGCAGAGCTAATAAACTCTGGTGGTTAGTTTTTTCCATTGCCTTAGTGGCATTTCTTTGGGGAGTAGGTTGTATTATTTATACGGTCTCTACCGGTATCGGTACTTGGGGTCTTAACAAAACAGTAAACTGGGCTTGGGATATTACCAACTTCGTTTGGTGGGTAGGTATCGGTCACGCCGGTACTTTGATTTCGGCAGTATTATTATTGTTCCGTCAGAAATGGAGAATGGCAATTAACCGTTCTGCAGAGGCAATGACAATTTTCTCTGTTGTTCAGGCAGGTTTGTTTCCAATTATTCACATGGGTCGTCCTTGGTTGGCTTATTGGGTACTTCCAATTCCAAATCAATTTGGTTCATTATGGGTAAACTTTAACTCACCACTTCTTTGGGATGTATTTGCGATATCAACGTACCTATCGGTTTCATTGGTATTCTGGTGGACAGGTCTTCTTCCTGATTTTGCGATGATTCGTGATAGAGCGGTTTTACCTTTTCAAAAGAAGATATACAGTTTATTAAGTTTCGGTTGGACTGGTCGTGCTAAAGATTGGCAGCGATTTGAAGAAGTATCATTGGTTCTTGCGGGTCTTGCAACACCTTTAGTATTATCTGTACACACCATTGTATCTTTTGATTTTGCTACTTCGGTAATACCAGGTTGGCATACAACTATCTTTCCACCGTACTTCGTAGCAGGGGCAATCTTCTCTGGTTTCGCAATGGTGAATACATTGTTGATTATAATGAGAAAGGTATGTCATTTAGAAAACTACATTACTATTCAGCATATTGAGTTAATGAACATTGTAATTATGTTAACGGGTTCTATTGTAGGTTGTGCCTACATTACAGAGCTGTTCATGGCGTGGTACTCAGGTGTTGAGTACGAACAGTACGCTTTCTTGAACAGAGCAACCGGACCTTACTGGTGGGCATACTGGTCAATGATGACTTGTAATGTATTCTCTCCACAGTTTATGTGGTTTAAAAAATTAAGAACTAGTATCATGTTCTCTTTCTTTATTTCTATCGTGGTAAACATAGGAATGTGGTTCGAAAGATTCGTGATTATCGTAACCTCTTTACATAGAGATTACCTTCCATCTTCTTGGACAATGTTCTCACCAACATTTGTTGACATCGGTATCTTTATTGGTACTATAGGTTTCTTCTTTGTATTGTTCTTGTTATATGCTAGAACATTCCCTGTAATTGCACAGGCAGAGGTAAAATCTATCTTGAAAGCATCAGGTGAAAAGTATAAGACATTAAGAGACTCTGGTAAGCCGATGTATCAAATTACAAAGTTAAAGGCTGAAGTTAAGGAACCGATTACCGATGATGTTTTAATGGGGGAAGTAGTTCCTACTGTTGGAGATAAAGTTGGAGTATCTGATTTGTTAAGTGCAGTTGGTACTTTTGATGCAACTACACAAGAGGCAGATGATTTGAAGAAAGTTAAAGGTATCGGCCCTCAAATGGAAGCTACTTTGAATGAAATAGGAATTTACACATTTGCTCAAGTAGCTAGAATGACCGAGAGTGAATATAATTTGTTAGATTCTATAACAGGTTCTTTTCCAGGAAGAGCACAACGTGATGACTGGGCAGGACAAGCAGGAATTTTATTAAATAACAAAAGTTAAATATGGCATCTAAAGTTATACACGCTTTTTACGATGATGATGATGTGCTAATGCTTGCCGTTAAAAGGGTTAAAGCAGCAAAGCTTCATATTGAAGAGGTATATTGTCCTTTTCCTGTACACGGATTAGACAAGGCAATGGGATTGGCTCCAACAAGATTGGCTATAACAGCTTTTATATATGGTTGTATTGGTCTTATTGTAGCAACTGTTATGATGAATTATATCATGATCGAAGATTGGCCTCAAGACATTGGTGGTAAGCCAAGTTTTAGCTATCTAGAGAACTTACCCGCATTCGTTCCAATTATGTTCGAATTAACGGTTTTCTTTGCAGCCCACTTAATGGTTATTACTTTCTACCTAAGAAGTAGATTATGGCCTTTTAAAGAAGCTGAGAATCCGGATGTAAGAACTACGGATGATCATTTTTTAATGGAGATTGAAATCCATGACAACGAGCAAGAATTAAGAGATTTGTTAATTGATACTGGTGCAGTTGAAATTAATATATCAGAAAAAAACAGTCATTAAATATGAACAGTTTTAAGAAATTAGCAATACTATTCGGTTTAGCTATTGTAGCGACTGCATGTAAGACTGAGGGTTCAAGAAACTATCAGTACATGCCTAATATGTATGAGTCTGTTGGTTACGAAACTTATAGTGAAGTAGATTTTTTACCAAGAGAATCTGAGGCTATGTTACCACCGGCAAATACTATTAATAGAGGTTGGTTGCCTTACGAAATTGAAAATTCTCCAGAAGGTAAAGAATTATCAAGATTGCAGAGTAGTCCATTAGATTCAATGAATGTTGAAACTAACTTGGCTAAAGGTGGTCAATTATATACTATTTACTGTGCAATTTGTCACGGTGATAAAGGTGATGGTAAGGGAACACTTGTAAAAAGAGAAAAGATATTAGGGGTGCCTAGTTACGCAGACCCAGTAAGAAACTTGACAGTAGGATCAACATATTATACAATTCATTACGGATTGAATTCAATGGGTTCTTATGCATCTCAAATGAATACTGAAGAGATGTGGCAAGTATCTGAATATGTAATGACACTGAAACAAGATTTAACCAAATAATAGGTAAACAATACTATGTATACGTTTTCAAATAGACTTAAAATAGCTTCCTTCGTTCTAATGATAGTAGGTGCATTAGGAATCCTTGGAGGATTTGTTATGGCTCCTGGAACTATAGCAGAGGCGAAAGAAATGGTTGCAAGTCATGACGGAGGTCATGGTGATGCCCATGAAGTAGAGGCTGAACATGCAACGAAAGAAAATGATCATGCTGTTGCTGAAGCTCATGGCGAAGAACACGATTCTTCTCATGATCAGCATTTGTTGGATCAATTACAGAATAGACCTTGGGCGGCATTATATGTTGCAGCATTTTTCTTTTTTATGATATCATTAGGGGTGTTGGCATTTTATGCTATACAACGAGCTGCGCAGGCAGGTTGGTCTCCTTTGTTATTTAGAGTGATGGAAGGGATTACTGCTTACTTGGTTCCTGGTGGAATCATCGTATTTGTAATATTGCTTCTTTCTGTACTTCATATGAATCACTTATTCATTTGGATGGATGAATCAGTAGTTGCTCATGATGCATTACTTCAAGGTAAAGCTGGATATTTAAATCCTACGTTCTTCTTGATTAGAGCTGCTATTTTTCTAGCGGGTTGGATTGGATATAGAGAGTATTCTAGAAAATTATCAATTGCTCAAGATGCATCAGATGATAATTCGAACTTTAAGTTGAATTTTAGAATATCTGCAGGTTTCTTAGTATTCTATCTTATCTCTGAGTCTATCATGTCTTGGGATTGGATTATGAGTGTTGAGCCACACTGGTTTAGTACATTGTTCGGTTGGTATATCTTTGCTAGTATGTTCGTATCGGGTATTACCGTTATTGCAATGGTAACTATCTATTTGAAATCTAAAGGTCATTTGCCAGATGTTAATAATAGTCACATTCACGATTTGGCTAAATTTATGTTCGGTATTAGTATCTTCTGGACATACCTTTGGTTCTCTCAATTTATGTTAATATGGTATTCTAACATACCTGAAGAGGTAACATATTACATCACTAGAATTGCCGATTACAGATTACCTTTCTTTGGTATGGTGGCTATGAACTTCTTGTTCCCGGTTCTATTATTGATGAATAGTGATTATAAGAGAATCAATTGGTTCGTAATTTTAACAGGTATTGTAATCCTTGCAGGTCATTATATGGATATCTTTAACGCCATTATGCCATCTACTGTTGGTGATAACTGGTACATTGGTATACCTGAAATTGGTTCTGTATTGTTTTTTGCAGGTCTATTTATATTCTGGATTTTTAGAGCTATTTCAACACAACCGCTACAACCAAAAAGAAATCCTTTTATTGAAGAAAGTAGACACTTTCATTACTAGTAATTAAGTAAGTATAACATTTATATATACAATGACGACATTATTAACTTTAGCTGTACTTGTTCTTGTAGCCATTGCCATTTGGCAATTGACTAAAATATTCGAATTATCTCAGCTTAAAACGGAACAGCACCAAATAGCAACGGATAGCGATAATAAGAATAACGGATATATGTTATTCGCATTCTTGGTATTCATTTACGGAATTACAATTTTTAGTTTCTGGAAATACGGTAAGTTTTTACTGCCTGATGCTGGTTCTGCCCATGGAGAGGAATATGATAGCTTGATGTTAGTATCGATGGTTATTATATTTATAGTACAGACATTAACACAAGCATTATTACATTACTTTGGTTATAAGTATGCTGGTAAAAAAGGTCAAAAAGCATTGTTTTACGCAGATAATGATCGTTTAGAGTTTATCTGGACAATCATACCCGTAATTGTATTAGCTGGTCTTATTCTTTGGGGATTATATACATGGACAACCATTATGGATGTTAATGATGAAGATGATCCTTTGATAGTTGAACTTTATGCACAACAATTTAACTGGACTGCTAGATACGGTGGTGGAGATAATGTTTTAGGAAGTGCTAATGTAAGATTGATCGATATAGATAAAGCAAATGTATTAGGTTTAGATGAAGCTGATACGTATGCACACGATGATGTTATTGTTAAAGAATTGCATTTACCAGTTGGTAGAAAAGTGAATTTTAAAATGCGTTCACAAGATGTATTGCATTCTGCTTATATGCCTCACTTTAGAGCACAGATGAACTGTGTACCAGGTATGATTACTGAATTCTCGTTTACACCTATTTACACAACTGAGGAGATGAGAATGAATCAAGATGTTGTGGATAAAGTGAAGAGAACTAATAAGCTACGTGCAAAGAAAGCTGTTAGAACAGGCGAAGCAATTGACCCTTGGGAGTTTGATTATATCTTACTTTGTAATAAGATTTGTGGAAAATCACACTACAATATGCAGATGAAGATAATTGTAGAAACTGAAGAGGAATATAATGAATGGATGAAAGGTCAGTCAACATTTGCTGAGATGGTAATGAAAGACGAGTCTAGTCCTGCATTTAATACGGTAAGTTCAGTTTCAATAGGAGAGTAGTTTTTATTCTCAAGTCAACAAAGCTATAATAAGAAAATTAATAAAAATAAGATTACGATTATGTCAGCAACAGCACATGCACATGTAGATGATCACGCACACGACGATCATGGACATCATCATAAAGAAACTTTTGTAACAAAGTATATCTTTAGCCAAGACCATAAAATGATTGCCAAACAATACCTTGTAACAGGTGTATTGATAATGGGTTTTATTGGTATTGCGATGTCTTTATTATTTAGAATGCAATTGGCTTGGCCAGGTGAGGCATTTCCAATATTTGAAGCCCTTTTAGGAAAATGGGCTCCAGGTGGAGTTATGGATGCCGATGTTTATTTGGCTTTAGTAACTATGCATGGTACTATCATGGTATTCTTTGTTCTTACTGCTGGTTTAAGTGGTACGTTTAGCAACCTGTTAATTCCATTGCAAATTGGTGCCCGAGATATGGCATCTGGTTTCTTAAACATGGTATCATTTTGGTTGTTTTTTCTTTCTGCGGTTATAATGGTTATCTCATTGTTTGTTGAGGCTGGTCCTGCAGCTGCTGGTTGGACAATCTATCCGCCATTAAGTGCATTGCCAATGGCTCAACCAGGTTCTGGATTAGGTATGACATTATGGCTTACTTCAATGGCCATATTCATAGCATCATCTCTATTAGGATCTTTGAACTATATTGTAACAGTTATAAACTTAAGAACTAAAGGAATGTCTATGACAAGATTGCCTCTAACTATTTGGGCTTTCTTTGTAACGGCTATTATTGGGGTTGTTTCTTTCCCAGTTTTATTGTCTGCTGCTTTATTATTGATTATGGATAGAAGTTTTGGTACTTCTTTCTTCCTTTCTGATATATTTATACAAGGTGAAGTTTTACATTATCAAGGTGGTTCTCCAGTATTATTTGAACATTTATTCTGGTTCTTAGGGCACCCTGAAGTATATATTGTGATTTTACCAGCTATGGGATTAGTATCTGAGATTATGGCTACTAGTGCACGTAAGCCTATATTTGGTTACCGAGCTATGATTGCTTCTATTCTTGCAATTGCTTTTCTTTCAACAATTGTATGGGGTCACCATATGTTTATCTCTGGTATGAATCCATTTTTAGGCTCTGTATTTACATTTACAACTTTATTAATTGCGATACCTTCTGCGGTAAAAGCTTTTAACTGGATTACAACACTCTGGAAAGGTAATTTGCAATTAAATCCTGCGATGTTGTTTTCTATAGGTTTTGTATCAACGTTTATTACAGGTGGTTTAACAGGAATTATTTTAGGAGATAGTACATTAGATATTAATGTTCATGACACTTATTTCGTAATTGCTCACTTCCACTTAGTAATGGGTATTTCTGCCTTGTATGGTTTGTTTGCAGGTGTGTACCATTGGTTCCCTGTAATGTTCGAAGGAAAGCTTTTAAATAAGAATCTAGGTTATGTACATTTTTGGGTAACTGCTGTTGCTGCTTATGGTGTATTCTTTCCAATGCATTTTGTTGGTATGGCCGGTGTTCCAAGAAGATATTATGAAAACACAGCGTTTCCAATGTTTGATGAGCTTGCAGATATACAAGTATTAATGACTGTATTTGCTATTATAGCTGGTGCTGCGCAATTAGTGTTCGTTGCAAACTTTATCTATAGTGTATTCTATGGTAAGGTTGGACCAGTAAACCCTTGGAAATCTAATACGTTAGAATGGACTGCTGAGCAGAAACATGTTCACGGTAACTGGGCTGGTGCTATACCAGAAGTTCATAGATGGTCTTATGATTATAGTAAGGTTGATGATAATGGCGAGTATATAATTCCAGGTCAAGATTATATTCCACAACATATTCCGTTACAAAAAGACGAAGAAGAAATGAATCATTAAGCTTCATTAAGTTATATAAAAGCCCAACTAGTAATAGTTGGGCTTTTTTTTGCAATCTTCTTAAGATATTGCTAAGTTGTTTTATTATTACATAAAATTAAATACCTTCAATTTTTAAATAGAAGTTTAGATTATGAAAAAGTTCGCCCTACTTGTTATTGTATTGTTTGTTTCAGTTAATGTTTTTTCTCAACGAAAACCAAAGATAAAGGGGAATAAAAATGTCATTGAAGTACGAGAAGATTTAGAACCTTTTACAGCGATTGAATTAATTGATGATTTGGATATTGTAATTCAGAAGGCTACAACTGAAGGTTATGCTTTAGAATTAGATGATAATTTATTGGATGTGCTTAAGTTTAAAGTTGACGATGGTGTTCTTAAAATATCATCATTTTATAATATCACATCAAAGAAGAAACTTGAAATCACTATTTTCTTTCAAGAATTAAGTAGTATTAAAATGCTTAACGGCAAAATTAGCATGAAAGATGTTATTTCTACCAATCGTCTAAGAGTACAAACTTTTGGTACTTCTAGATTAGAACTAAACGCTACAGCCGATATCATGGATATTACAATGGAAGAAATAAGTTCTGGTGATTTTAATATTGCAAGTGATTCTTTGAACATAACATTAAAGGATAGAATAGATGTAAAATTATATTCTACTGGTGCTAGCAATAATATCTACATGTATAAAAATGCTTCTGCAAAAGTGGAGGGTAATGCAGATTATTTGATGGCGAAAATGTATGGTAATAGTTCTTTAAAAGCAGCTGACTTACAAGCAAATTATGTGCTTCTCGTTACTGAAGATTCGCCAGATGTAGAAGTAAGAGCGCTGAAAACTTTACAACTTAGTTCAAAAGGAGGTACTAGAACAAAACTATATGGTGAACCACAAATTACCATTTTAGACTTTCTAGATACCTCGCGATTAGAAAAGGAGCGAAACTAATTTGCTATAGGTGCTGTCATTAAATGCTCAGGTATACCAAAACCATCAACAAGACTATTTAGATGTGGTCTTAGCTCAGTACATAGACGTTCAACACGTTGGCGTATAGCTTTTGATTTTGTTCCGCTTATATAGCCTTGTTCTAAATACCAAGACGCATCTTTTCTTATAGCGGAAAGTGCATACAACGTTCCTAATTTTTCAAATAGGGCTTTGTATTCTGGGTCAGTAATTGTGTTTGTATGCTCTATAAATGATTTATAAGCCAGTTCAGCACTATAAGCCTTACCAAGTGTCATTAGATGAGTTTGAACCTTTAAAAATGCTTGATAGGACGGAATACCTTTTTTAATATAACCTCTAATACGCATGGCAATAGTATAGGTCAGTCTTCTAGTTCTGTGCTCAAAGGCATGCACATGAAACTTTGGGTTGTATAAATGGTCTTTATCTGTCTTGTTCGTGTATAACGGATTTATGGTAGAAAGCTTATCGCTCAATTGCGAACTCAATAATTTTAATACGGTTGAAAAACCTGCGCTATTAAATTCAGCTTTAAAATCTGAAAGTACACCTTTAGCTGCTAGTTGTAAGAGTACATTGTTGTCGCCTTCAAAGGTGGTGAATATATCTACATCGCCTTTTAGATCTGCAATTCTGTTTTCTAACAGATAGCCTTTTCCACCACAGGCTTCACGACATTCTTGAATAGCGTCATTAGCATACCAGGTAATAATAGATTTAAGTCCTGCTACCTGCGTTTCAACTTGCCTTTTATCTGGTTGAGATTCATCGCAGTAAAGCGTCATCATTTTATCTAATGTAATGTGATATACATATGCACTTGCAACCAGCGGAGTTAGACGTAATTGATGTGATGGATAATCCATCAATAAGTCTTCCTGTATTTTTACGCTATCATTAAATTGTCTTCTTTTTAAGGCATGTTTGATAGCTACTGTCAACGCATATTTGGCGCCGCCTAAACCTGCTCTCGCAACACAAATTCTACCGCCCACTAAAGTACCTAACATGGTAAAGAATCGTTTGTTCGGATTTTTAATTTCTGAGTAGTATTCTCCATTACCTAAAATAGTACCGTACTTATTCAGTAAATTTTCTTTCGGTACCTCAACTTGATTAAACCAAATTTTCCCATTATCAACACCATTAAGACCAAGTTTATAGCCATTGTCTTCAACTGTTATGCCTGGTAGTAGCTCATGTTTTTCATCTCTAAGAGGAACTAAAATCGCATGAACACCTTCATTTTTACCGTTAATAATAAGTTGGGCAAATACAGATGCCATTTTTGAATGTATAGCATTGCCAATATATTCTTTATTGTCATTTTTTCCAGGCGTATGTATGACAATAGTTTCTGTTTTCTTATTGTAGGTTGCTGTAGTTTTTATTCCGCGAACATTAGACCCATGTCCTGTTTCTGTCATGGCAAAGCATCCTAATAATTCAGCTTTCCCTGTATCGGTTAAATATTTATCATGATGTTTTTTGGTTCCCAGTTTTTGAATGCTTCCTCCGAACAATCCAAATTGTACGCCAAATTTTATAGCTAAGCTTCCGTCTGCCCACATCATATTTTCAAAAATGGTCGCATAACCCTCCATATCATTGGTGCCGCCATATTCTTTTGGGTAAGCCATTGCGCCGTATCCATTGTCAGCTAGAAATTCTACTTGTTTTAAAACATGATTTCTAAATTCTTCTTTGTTACGTCGAACTTCCCATGAAAAAATCGGGTCGTTAAGTACAGATCTAAAAGAATCTATAGCTTCTGCATGTTTTCCTTTTAAGATGGAGTCTATAACTTGTGCCGAATATTGTGAAGACTTTTTTTCTAAATCAATATGGACCTCAAATAAGTGATTGTAATGATTGGGTTGAATGCCCAAGTTTATTTCAATCTCTTTAATTTGATCATTGAACAAGATGTTATTATGATAATGCGATGTTACTTTTTGACTAAATGCCGTAAGCGGATATGTTTCATGCTCTACCAACTTTACATTGCTATTGATAATCAATTGTTTCCAATACTTAAATAACTCGTTCTTTGGTGGATTTTTGACATTCATCCATGCTTTAAGTTGTTTTTTATCATCGCCAGATAATGTGCTATCGTTAGAAATAGCATTCTCAATAACATTTAATTCTGATGCCGACAATAGGTCATCTGACCAGATAATATAAAAGACCGGAATATATTGTAAAACTTGTGCAGTGTAATTTTCTTTTGTCATGCCATGAAATTACAATTTTTAGTTAGATTTCTTATATGTATTTAACGCTTCATTTAGGTATTCTGATAAATTCAATTAGCTACTAGTTTCCGAGTAAAGTTATCTCGTGTTTGTCTATCTTTGTTAGTGTATGAACGAGTATTTAGACCCATCTACTGATGGTTTCTCTAGTGAGGAACTAGACATTGAAAGAGCATTAAGACCTATAAATTTTGACGATTTTACAGGTCAAGAACAAGTGCTTGAAAACCTTAAGGTATTTGTGGAAGCTGCAAATAGAAGAGGAGAGGCATTGGATCATACCTTGTTTCATGGTCCCCCCGGTTTGGGTAAAACTACGTTGGCAAATATTCTTGCAAATGAGTTGGGTGTTGGTATCAAGATTACATCAGGACCGGTTTTGGATAAGCCTGGTGATTTAGCAGGACTGCTTACCAACTTAGATGAACGAGATGTTTTGTTTATTGATGAAATTCACAGATTAAGCCCTATTGTAGAAGAGTATTTATATTCTGCAATGGAAGATTATAAGATTGATATCATGTTAGAATCTGGACCCAATGCGCGGTCTGTTCAAATCAATTTGAATCCGTTTACTTTAATTGGTGCAACCACTCGTTCAGGATTATTGACAGCACCAATGCGTGCGCGTTTTGGTATTCAAAGTAGGCTACAATATTATTCTACCGAATTGCTTTCGACTATTGTTGAACGAAGTGCAGAAATCTTACGTGTACCCATTACTCAAGATGCAGCCATAGAAATTGCAGGTAGAAGTAGAGGTACGCCTAGAATATGTAATGCGCTATTAAGAAGAGTGCGTGATTTTGCAGAGATAAAAGGAAATGGTTCTATTGATATGGAAATTTCAAAATTTAGCTTAAAAGCACTAAATGTAGATGCACATGGGTTAGATGAAATGGATAATAAAATTCTAACCACTATTATTGATAAGTTTAAAGGCGGACCTGTTGGTATTAGTACTTTAGCAACGGCTGTTTCAGAGAGTTCAGAAACTATTGAAGAAGTTTACGAACCTTTTTTAATTCAGCAAGGGTTTATTATGAGAACTCCTCGTGGTCGTGAAGTAACCGAATTGGCTTACAAACACCTCGGAAGAATAAAAGGAGGAATTCAACCTGGCTTATTTTGAGTATCGACATAAAACATAAATGGACAAATAGTATTAAAACCGAAGCCAAACGCCTCGGTTTTTTATCATGCGGTATATCCAAATCAGATTTTTTAGAAGAAGAAGCACCTAGGTTAGAAAAGTGGTTGAATAAAAATATGAATGGCGAAATGAGCTATATGGCAAATCATTTCGATAAAAGATTAGATCCTCGATTGTTGGTTGAAGGTTCGAAATCGGTTATTTCTCTACTATTAAATTACTACCCGGAGGAAACGCAAACCGAGGATTCTTACAAGATTTCAAAATATGCATATGGTCAAGATTATCACCATATTATCAAAACAAAACTTAGACAGTTACAAGAATTTATTACTGAGGAAATAGGCGAGGTTAATGGTCGCGCTTTTGTAGATTCTGCCCCGGTTTTAGATAAAGCCTGGGCAGCAAAAAGTGGACTGGGGTGGATTGGTAAAAACAGTAATCTACTAACCCAACAAGTAGGTTCATTTTATTTTATAGCAGAGTTGATAGTTGATTTAGAATTAGAATACGACCATGCGGTAACCGATCATTGTGGTACCTGTACCGCTTGTATAGATGCCTGCCCAACACAAGCAATAGTAGATCCATACGTGGTTGATGGCAGTAAGTGTATTTCTTATTTTACGATTGAGTTAAAAAATGAACTTCCAAACGAAATGAAAGGCTCTTTTGATGATTGGATGTTCGGCTGTGATGTTTGTCAAGATGTTTGTCCTTGGAATCGATTTTCGAAACCACATAATGAACCATTATTCAATCCGAATCCAGATTTGCTCAGCATGACCAAAAAAGACTGGGAAGAAATTACTGTCGATGTCTTTCAAAAAGTGTTTAAGAAATCTGCTGTGAAGCGAACGAAGTTCGACGGACTCTCAAGAAATATTGAGTTTTTGAAATAATTGAAACTTCTCAATCGTTTTCGTTCGTTTTTCTGAATAGTAATGCATTAGAACAGTCTTAATTATATTATATTGGTAGTCGTTCAAATTTACGTTTTCCGAAATAATTCCAAAGGTTTTGTGAGAATGTGAAAAATTATATACCATTTAAATAACTTATCTCTTACATGAAGTTCAATAAACCTAGTCTTAGTTTCTGGCAGATATTTAATATGAATGTTGGTTTTTTAGGAATCCAATATAGCTTCGGGTTACAGCAGACAGCTATTAACCCTATCTTCTTATACCTAGGTGCTTCGGAAGAAATGATACCGATATTGAATATTGCAGGGCCTATTACAGGTTTGATAATACAACCTATTATTGGTGCAATGTCAGATAAAACATGGTCAGAACGTTGGGGTAGAAGAAAGCCTTATTTCTTGATCGGGGCAATTTTGGGTAGTTTATGCCTATTCGCTTTTCCAATGAGTCCCGTTTTATGGTTTGCTGTTGGTTTACTTTGGATATTGGATGTTGGTAATAATGTGGCTATGGAGCCTTACAGGGCTTTTGTTGGGGATAAATTACCTGAGAAGCAATTAAGCTTTGGATATCAGATGCAAAGTTTATTTTGTGGTCTAGGTGTTTTACTTGCGACAGGTTCAATCATATTATTTAAAAACCTTTTTAGTGAGAACTTAGAAGAAGTAGGTTCAATTCCTGGATGGATATATTATTCTTTCTTTATTGGAGCATTTTTGTCTTTAACGACTGTTCTTTGGTCTATTTTTAAGACTCCTGAAATTCCACCTACTGATGAAGAGTTAATAGAAATCAATACATTCAAAAAAGGAAAGCCTAGTCCATTAGTTCAATTTGTAACCGTTTTACTAGTTATTGCTACGGTACCATTAGTGCTTGGTTATGGTTTAACCTATGTGTTTCCTTCTTTAAATGAAAATTATAATTTACTTGTTCTATTAATTATAATCATAGCAGGTTTTTGGCTTTGGTTTTTATATGTCAAAATTAAAAGTAATCCTGAAAGCAAATTTTTTAAAAAATTCGGAGAATTATTACTGCCTTTTATGGAGACTTCAGAAGCGGTTAAAGAGATGCCCAAATTTATGTGGAAAGTCGCTTTGGTGTATTTATTTCAATGGTATGCATTATTTATATATTGGCAGTTTTCTACGCCTCTTTTTATAAAAACAATGGGTTATTCTATTTCAGAAGCTGCATCGCAAGCCGCAACCATGAGTTTGACATATAATGCAGTTACTATGGTGGTTGCATTGGTCTTAGTTCCGTTGTCTCTAAAATTTGGAAACAAAAATGTTTATGCTTTGAGTCTTGCAGGTACTGCTTTAGCATTGTTTTGTATTCCTTATATATCAGATCCTTGGTTGGTTTTGTTGCCAATGGTGCTTTTTGGTGTTGGTTGGGCAGCAATGATGGGTATACCATATACAATGGTTTCTAAAGTAGTACCGCAAGATAGACGTGGAGTGTATATGGGTATTTTGAATATGATGATTGTGATTCCAATGTTCGTGCAAACTGTTACTTTTGGACCTATCTATAAATATCTACTGGGAGGAAACGCTATTAATGCCATATTATTTGCAGGTGTATTTTTTGTTATGGCAGCATTTTTTGCTATGCGTTTGAATGTATCAAGTGAGGAAGAGGGAGTTGATTTGTAATAGGAGATTTTATTTTGCGATATATATCAAAGAACAATTTATTTTGTTTATATAAATACCGATTCGCTTAACGCTTTCTTACAGAATACCTTTAAATTTGTTTTTTTAAATAGAAGAGTATGAGCAATGAAAAGCTAAGAAGAGAAGCACTTATTTATCATGCAAAACCACAGCCTGGTAAAATTAAAATAGTTCCCACAAAACCTTATAGTACACAACGTGATCTAGCTTTGGCTTACTCGCCGGGTGTGGCAGAGCCATGCTTAGAAATAGCAAAGGATAAGGAAAACGCATACAAATACACCTCTAAAGGTAATTTAGTTGCTATTATTTCTAATGGTACTGCTGTATTAGGATTAGGAAACATCGGTCCGGAGGCATCAAAACCTGTAATGGAAGGTAAAGGTCTTCTGTTTAAGATTTTTGCAGATATAGATGGTATTGATATTGAAATCGATACGGAAGATGTAGATAAGTTTGTTGAAACTGTAAAGATGATTGCGCCAACTTTTGGTGGAATTAACCTTGAGGATATAAAAGCTCCTGAAGCTTTTGAAATTGAACGCAGATTAAAAGAGGAGTTAGATATTCCTGTAATGCACGATGATCAACATGGTACTGCTATTATTTCTGCAGCGGCTTTGTTAAACGCCTTAGAGATTTCTAACAAGAAAATGGACAATGTGCGCATCGTTATTAGCGGTGCAGGTGCTGCGGCTGTTTCATGTACTAAATTGTATAAAGCATTTGGTGCCAAGGCAGAGAATATAGTAATGCTTGATAGTAAAGGTGTCATTAGAAAAGATGCCGATAATTTATCCCCAGCAAAGAAAGAATTCGCTACCGATAGAAAAATAAATACGCTTGATGAAGCAATGGTTGATGCCGATGTATTCGTTGGTCTATCTATAGCAAATGTAGTAACTCCGAATATGTTACTATCAATGGCTAAGAACCCTATTGTGTTTGCAATGGCAAATCCGGATCCAGAGATAGCTTATGATTTAGCAGTTGCTACCAGAAAAGATATTATAATGGCAACGGGACGATCTGATCATCCTAATCAAGTAAACAATGTACTTGGTTTTCCATTCATATTTAGAGGCGCCTTAGATGTTAGAGCTACGGCTATAAACGAGGCTATGAAAATGGCAGCAGTAAAAGCTTTGGCAGATTTAACAAGACAACCAGTGCCTGAGCAAGTGAATATAGCTTATGGCGAAACAAGATTAACTTTTGGTAAGGAATATATTATACCTAAGCCTTTTGATCAGCGTTTAATTTACGAGATACCACCTGCAGTAGCTAAAGCGGCAATGGAGAGTGGTGTTGCGAAGGCGCCAATAGAAGATTGGGATAAATATAGAGAAGAGCTTATGCTTCGTTCTGGTAACGATAATAAGGTTGTTCGATTATTACATAGTAGAGCACGTAGTAGTGCTAAGAGAATAGTATTTGCTGAAGCTGATCATTTAGATGTTTTAAAAGCGGCACAAATAGTTCATGAAGAAGGTATTGCTATTCCTATTCTTTTGGGTAGAAAAGATATTATTCTTGAATTGAAGAAAGAGTTGGAGTTCGATGCTGATTTGGTGATTATTGATCCTATTTCAAAAGAGTTCGACGAACGTCATATTCGTTATGCTACTAAATATTGGGAAAGTCGCAAACGAAGCGGTGTAACTTTTTACAGTGCAAAAATAAAAATGCGCGAGCGTAACTATTTTGGTTCGATGATGGTTCTTGAGGGTGATGCAGATGGTATGATTTCTGGTTACTCAAGAGCTTATCCTACGGTAGTAAAACCAATTTTAGAAGTTATTGGTAGAGCAAGTGGAGTTAAAAAAGTAGCAACGGTGAATATTATGATCACCGATAGAGGACCATTATTTTTAGCGGATACCTCAATTAATATAGAGCCAAATGCAGAAGAGCTTGCAGATATTGCACAAATGACAGCGAATGTTGCTGCTAATTTTGGTTTTGATCCTGTATTGGCAATGTTAAGCTATGCTAACTTTGGGTCTTCAACGCATCCTAATGCTAGAAAAGTTAGAGAAGCTGTTCGTATTCTTCATGAGACTAAGCCTGATTTGGTAGTTGATGGTGAAATACAAATGGATTTCGCTTTGAACAGAGAACTTCATGAGAGTAAGTTCCCATTTTCTAAACTAGCGGGTAGAAAAGTAAACACCTTAATATTTCCGAATTTAGAATCGGCGAATATTACCTATAAACTTTTAAAGGAATTGAACAGAGCAGAATCTATCGGTCCGATTATGGTCGGATTAAGAAAAGCGGTTCATATTATGCAATTGGGTGCCAGTGTAGATGAAATAGTAAACATGGCGGCAGTAGCTGTAATTGATGCTCAAGAGCGTGAAAAGCGCAAGAAAGCTAAAGGTTCAAAATAATATTTAATTAAATAATAACTCAAACAGGGAAATTGGTAGACATACTTCTTTCCCTTTTTAATTTTAAAAAACCATGATACATCACTTAAGAGGAAAACTAGTAGAGAAGTACCCAACTCATGTTATTATCGAATGTGGTGGTGTGGGCTATTTTGTAAATATTTCTTTAAACACTTTTTCAAAGCTGCCAGAGCAAGAAAATATCTCAGTTTTTACGCACCTTCAAGTGAAGGAAGATTCTCACACCTTGTTCGGGTTTGTTGAAAAATCTGAACGTGAAATTTTTCGATTATTACTATCTGTTTCGGGTATTGGATCAAGTATAGCTAGAACCATGCTTTCATCTATGTCTCCTTCTCAGGTAAGAGATGCTATTGCTAACGGCGATGTTGCATCAATACAGGCAGTAAAAGGTATAGGAGCCAAAACTGCACAACGTGTAATTTTAGATCTTAGAGATAAGGTCTTAAAAGTTTACGATATAGACGAACTTTCGCTAAGTATAAACAATACAAATAAAGATGAAGCGTTATCTGCTTTAGAAGTTCTAGGCTTCGCACGTAAACAATCAGAGAGGGTTGTCGATAAAGTGCTTAGTCAAGATGCTTCTCTAAGTGTCGAGAATATAATTAAACTCGCGCTCAAAAATTTGTAATAAGTTTGAAAAACGAGGTAACTAAATTTCTTAAAATTTCTTTTAAGCACATCTTTGTATTCTTTATGTTTTTAGGTTCCATAACTACTGTTGTGGCGCAAGAAACAGAAGAACAGGAAATTGATTCGGTAAAAACAGGATATGATCTGGGTAGAATTCTAATTGAGAATCCAGAAAGTATTGTGTCGAAGTATATTTATGATCCTAAACTTGATCGATATATCTATAATGAGAGTGTGGGCGATTTTAATATCGGATATCCTGTAATTCTTACACCAGACCAATATTTTAAATTGATTAGGGAAGAAGGAATAAAATCATATTTCAAAGAAAAATCTGATGCTTATTCGGGTAAAAAAGAAGGTAGTGAAGAAGCTCGTAAAAACTTACTTCCTAACTTTTATGTGAATAACGATTTCTTTTCTACCATTTTTGGGGGTAATACTATCGAGATAATTCCGCAAGGATCTGTTGCGATGGATTTAGGTGTTATCTGGCAGAAAAATGATAATCCTTCTTTATCACCAAGAAACAGAACGAATCTTTCTTTCGATTTTGATCAACGTATTAGTCTTAGTATGCTGGGTCAAATAGGAGAGCGTTTACAAGTAACCGCAAATTATGATACAGAAGCAACTTTCGATTTTCAGAATATTGTAAAGTTAGATTATACGCCAACAGAAGATGATATTATACAATCTATAGAAGTTGGTAACGTAAACATGCCACTTAACAGTTCGTTAATTTCTGGTGCACAGAGTTTATTTGGTGTAAAAACGAAACTGCAATTTGGTAAAACTTCGGTAACCGCTGTTTTTTCTGAACAACGCTCACAAAACAATACAGTAGTTGCACAAGGTGGTGGTACATTAAATGATTTCTCTCTTACGGCTTTGGACTATGATGAAAATAGACACTTCTTCTTAGCACAGTACTTTAGAGATAACTATGATGAAGCACTTTCTTCTTATCCTTATATAAAAAGTCAGGTACAGATAACCCGTATAGAGGTTTGGATTACCAACAGAACACAGCAGACCTTGAATGTGCGTAATGTTGTGGCTATTCAAGATTTAGGTGAATCAGATATTACGAAGACCAGAGTTGGTCAGAGTAACGGTAGTGGTGGCGGGTTCTTTAATGGTCCTGCAGATTTAAGACCTAGAAACAACGCCAATGATTATGACCCCGCTTTAATACTTACTAATAATGGTGCGTTAAATGATAATATTAGGGAAATCGCAACTGTAGAAAGCGGATTCAATGCCGGTAGTTTCGCAGGCGGGTACAATCCTAATCAAGGTTTTGATTATGCCTATTTAGAGAATGCTAGAAAGTTAGAGCAAGGTAGAGATTTCGATTTCAATACTCAGTTAGGTTATATTTCATTAAACCAACGTTTAAGTAATGATGAAGTTTTAGGTGTTGCGTATCAGTACACATTTCAAGGTCAAGTATACCAAGTTGGTGAATTTGCAAATGGAGGTATTGAAGCTACAACGGTTACACAGACTGTAAACACAGTTATCGAGAATAATACCTTAATTCTTAAACTTCTTAAAAGTAATATTACCAATATCACTGATCCTATTTGGGACTTGATGATGAAGAATATTTACGCAACTGGCGCGTATAGTTTAAGTGAGGAAGATTTTAAAATGAATATTCTATATTCTGATCCTACTCCAAGAAACTATATTACTCCTATAGAAGAAGGTCCGGGATCTGGTTGGCCTGAAGGTTTAGAAGAAAGTATTCTTTTAAATGTCTTTAATTTAGATAGATTGAATGTCTATAATGATATTCAACCGGGTGGTGATGGTTTCTTCGATTTTATAAGCGGACAAACTATAGATGTGCAGAATGGTCGCATCATATTTACCACGGTAGAACCTTTTGGGGAATCTTTGTATGAAAAACTACAGAATGGTAACAGCGGTCAGTACAATGTTACTTCGGGTTATAACGCCAACCAAGAGCAGTATGTATTTAGAGATATGTACTCTTTAACTAAAACAGCGGCACTTCAAGATCCTGAAAAAAATAAATTCATATTAAAAGGTTCTTATAAATCAGAAGGTAGTAATGGTATTTCTATTGGTGCTTTTAACGTACCTCAAGGTTCGGTAACGGTTACTGCAAATGGTAGAACTTTACAAGAGGGTATCGATTATACGGTAAACTATCAATCGGGTACAGTACAAATATTAGATCCAAGTTTAGAGGCTTCTAATGTGCCTATCAATATATCGGTAGAAAACAATGCTGTATTCGGACAACAAACACGTCGTTTTACGGGTGTAAATGTTGAACATCAATTTAATGAAAAATTTGTTTTGGGCGGTACATTGTTAAATATGAACGAACGACCGTTAACGCAAAAATCAACTTACGGAGTAGAATCTGTAAATAATACCATATTCGGATTAAATACTAATTTCTCTACAGAGGTACCTTTCTTGACCCGTATGGTTAATAAGTTACCAAATATAGACACCGATGTACCTTCTAATATTTCTGTTAGAGCAGAAATGGCAGCTTTAATACCTAGTTCACCTAAAAATGCTGATTTTGAGGGGGAGACTACGACATATTTAGATGATTTTGAAGGAGCACAGGCACTGATAGATATTAGAGCGTCTCTTGGGTGGTCTCTTGCTAGTATGCCATTAGAATTTGGTAATTCTGATCAAAATTTTGGTAGTTCGCCCGAAGATTTAAATAACTTATTAAACGGTTATGGTAGAGCTAAGTTATCTTGGTATACCATTGATCCAATATTCTTTACCACACAAAGACCTGCTGAAATTAGCGATGATGATATTTCAACAAATGCTACGCGTAGAGTTTATATCGATGAAGTTTTTCCTGAGACCGATGTTGCTCAAGGGCAAACGCAGGTACAGTCTACTTTAGATATGGTGTATTACCCGACCACTAAAGGTCCGTATAATAACAATCCTGATTTTGAAACTCAAGCACCAACTAATAAATGGGGTGGTATGATGCGTTCATTAAGTAGTACAGATTTTGAACAGAGTAATGTTGAATTCGTTCAGTTTTGGGTAATGGACCCCTATGTTGATGGTATTGCAAATGGTGCAGGTGAATTAGTTTTTAACCTTGGTAATATTTCTGAAGATATTTTACGTGATGGTAAAAAACAATATGAAAACGGATTGCCTGGTGTAAATAGTAACGATTTTGTTTCACCTACTTCTTGGGGTGAGGTACCAGCAACACAATCATTGGTGTATGCTTTTGATGCCGATGAGAATAATAGAGGTTTACAAGATATTGGTTTTGATGGTTTAGATGATATTCGTGAAGCTGATGTGTATACTAATAACGGTGGTGAAGATCCTGCTTTAGATAACTACGGGTATTACTTAAATAGAGAAGGTAGTATTCTGGATAGATATATAGATTTTAATAACCCTCAAGGTAACTCACCGGTTACCGTAACTAATACAGATAGGGGTTCTACAACGTTGCCAGATGTGGAAGATATTGATAGAGATTTAACCATGAATACGGTTAATAGTTATTATGAATATCGAATTTCAATAAAGCCAAATACTACAATTAATGACGAGTATGTAACCGATATTATTGAAGGTACAGCAAGCGGCGATATTAGAATACCTAACGGCGATGATGTAAATTACCGTTGGATCCAATATAAAATTCCGTTAAGTGACTTTACCGATGCAGTAGGTGGTATTACAGATTTTAGATCTATTAGTTTCATGCGTATGTATATGACTGGTTTTAATAGTCCTACAATTTTACGTTTTGCTACATTAGATTTAGTTAGAGGAGATTGGCGTACATATACTAGTACTTTACAAGATAAAAATATTGATAGCGATCCATCTGATGATGGTACTACATTAGATGTAAATACGGTAAATATTGAAGAAAATAGTAGTAGAACGCCAATACCTTATGTATTGCCACCTGGTGTTATTAGAGAGCAATTGAATAATAATAATACCATTATTCGACAGAACGAGCAATCTCTTTCGTTGACGGTATCTAATTTAGAGTCCGAAGATTCACGAGGTGTATTTAAAAATTTGAATGTTGATATTCGTCAGTATGAGAAAATGAAAATGTTCATACATGCCGAAAAAATTATAGATAGTGATTATGCAGATACTTCTACACCTTTAGTTGGTTTCTTGCGTATGGGAACAGATTTTACCCAAAACTACTATCAAATAGAATTACCATTAGAGTTTACGCCATTTACTGCGGTTGCAGATGATGAGGTATGGCCAGAGAATAATGAGATGAATATTCTACTTAGTGATTTAACGAAAGTAAAGTCGCAATGGATTGCCGATGGTGATTTAAGTGATGTTCGTTTCTTTGAAATTGAAAATGGCGAAGTTGTGCCTGTGGGTGAGTTCGATGTTCGTACGCCTGGTAGAGTTCGTATTGGTATAAAAGGTAATCCGTCTTTAGGTAGTATACGTACTATGATGGTAGGTATAAAGAATCAAGATATTTTACCGGCAAGAGGTGAGGTTTGGTTCAATGAACTTCGTTTAGCAGGTTTAGATAATAATGGTGGCTGGGCTGCAATTGCTGCGATTGATGGTAATATTGCCGATTTTGCCAATTTTAGTGCCACTGGTAGTAAAAGTACTTCTGGTTTCGGTTCTATAGATCAAATGCCAAATGAACGTGCTCGTGAAGATGTTATTTCTTATGACGTAGTTACCAATGTTAATGTCGGACAATTGCTTCCTAAGAAATGGGGAATTCAATTACCGTTCAATTACGGAATTTCAGAGCAAATGATTACTCCCGAGTTTGATCCTGTATATGATGATTTAAAGCTAGAAGATAGAATTGCGGCAGAAACTACCCAAGAGGGTAAAGACGAAGTATTAGAACAGGCTGAAGATTATACAAAACGTACGAGTATCAACTTAATTGGCGTTCGTAAGGATCGTGGCGAAGAAGCAGATGCTAACTTTTACGATGTCGAAAACTTTACATTTAACTATAGCTACAACGAAACCGATCATAGAGATTTTGAAATTGCCGAGTTAAAAGAGCAAAATGTGAATACTGGTTTTGTGTACAATCACAGTTTTGAGCCGGTAGAAGTTGCACCGTTTGCTAAAAAGGATTCGCTTTTTACAGGTAAATACTGGAAATGGCTAAAAGATTTGAACTTAAATTTATTGCCTTCTAATATTGGTGTAACCTCTAATATTAATAGACAGTTTAATGCACAACGTTTTAGAGATGTGTATACTGAAGGTGAAGATAGAATTTCATTACCAGAGTTACAGCAGCGTAATTATTTATTCAATTGGCAGTATGCTATCAACTATAATTTGACAAAATCGCTACGATTAAATCTTACTGGTTCGAATAATAATATTGTTAGAAATTATCTAAACGAAGATGAGCCTTTAGAATCTGTAGATAGAATTAGAAATGAGCTTGACTTGTGGGACGGCTTTTTTGATGTTGGTGAGCCGAATAGACATTCTCAACAAATGCAGCTAAATTATGAAGTGCCTTTTTCTAAGATACCTGCTTTAGATTTTATAAGTACACAATACTCGTATACCAGTAATTTTGACTGGCAAAGAGGAGGTGATGCATTGTTTGAAGTAGCTGGTGAGTATATTAATACGGTACAGAACGCAAATACGCATACAATAACATCGTCTTTGACCATGCAAAAGTTCTATGACTTAATCGGACTTAAAAAGCGTAAATCTCCAAAAGCGTCTACTACAGGACCAATACGTAGAGATAAATCGGGTGCATTATCTGAAGATCAAGAGAAAATTAAAGGGAAGACCAGTGATTTATTTAATACGGTTGTAGATGTCGTTACTATGGTGAAACGATTAAACTTTAATTATAGTGAGAATAATGGTACCGTGCTTCCTGGGTACACGCAATCTGTCGGGTTTGTTGGTACAACTAAACCAACTATAGGTTTCTTGTTCGGTAGTCAGTCAGATGTTAGGTACGAAGCGGCTAGAAATGGTTGGCTTACGGGGTATCAAGAATTCAACGAGCAATTCATCCAAAGAACAAATAAACAATTGAATATTACCGCAACTGCGCAACCAACAAAAGATATCACAATTGATTTGGTAGCAGACAGGCAATATTCTGACAGTTATCAAGAGAACTTTAACGTGGTTGATCAAGAGTATAACTTACAATTAGGTAATAACTACGGTAGCTTTAGTATTTCTACGATGATGATTGGTACTGCTTTTGGTAAAAGTGATGAATTTGATTCAAGTACTTTTCAAGAGTTTCAAGATAATAGAATTACGATTGCAAATAGAATAGCAGTCGAACAAGGTATACCTGTCGATGCGAATGGTGAGTTTCCTGAAGGATATGGAAAAACACAACAAAGTGTTTTGTTACCAGCGTTCTTTTCGGCATATACTGGGCAAGATGCTAAACGAGTAAACTTAGATACGTTTAGAGATATTCCAATACCGAACTGGAGTATTAAGTATACTGGTTTAATGAAGAGCAAATGGTTTAAAAAGAAATTCAAACGTTTTTCTTTAAGTCATGGGTATCGTGCATCATATAGTATTAACTCATACCAAACGAATTTAGAGAAGGTGCAGTTGGTTAATGACAGGAAATTAGATCCTACTATTGAACTTATAAATGCTGAAAATGGAAACATTTTACCAGATTTGATTTTAAACAATGTGGTATTAACGGATCAATTCAACCCATTAATTCGTGTAGATTTTGAAATGAAGAACTCTGTTAGTATATTAGCAGAAGTAAGAACAGATAGAGCATTATCATTAAGTTTCGATAATGATTTAATGACCGAGATCAATGGTAAAGAATATACAGTTGGGTTAGGGTATCGTTTTAAAGATGTAAAATTTGTAACCAATATTGGTGGTAATAAAACAAGATTGAAAGGTGATCTAAACTTGAAAGCCGATGTCACCTTAAGAGATAATATTACCATTATTAGAAATTTAGACATCAATAATAATCAAATAACTTCTGGTCAGAATTTAATGTCGTTGAAGTTTACTGCCGATTACGCTTTAAGCAAGAACTTAAATGCATTGTTCTTTTACGATCATTCGTTCTCACAATTTGCAGTCTCGACAGCTTTTCCACAAACTACTATTAATACCGGATTTACAATTCGCTACAATTTTGGTAACTAATACCGCTATTTGGTAAAAGTTCGTTACCTGTTTTGTGTACCCTTCTTAAACATATGATAACATTGGTAAATGTTTTGATAACCTAAGTTGAAAACTTTACATTTGCCGAAGTAAAAAAATAATAAACTATTATAATGAATATACCAGCTGAATTAAAATATACGAAAGATCACGAGTGGGTTAAGATTGAAGGTGATATTGCTACTGTAGGTATTACAGATTTCGCACAAGGTGAATTAGGTGATATTGTTTATGTAGAAGTAGATACCCTAGATGAAACGTTGGATCGTGAAGCTATTTTTGGTACTGTAGAAGCGGTAAAAACTGTTTCTGACTTGTTCTCTCCTTTATCTGGTGAAATCGTTGAGTTCAACGAAGCACTAGAAGACGAGCCAGAAAAAGTAAATTCTGATCCTTATGGTGATGGTTGGATGGTGAAAATTAAATTTAGCGATGCTAGCGAATTGGAAGATTTGCTAAGTGATGCTGCATATAAAGAGATAATAGGTGGTTAAAAACACTATTTATAAAGTACTTTTCATAAGCTGGATGATGTTTGTAACATTTTCCAGCTTATTTTCTTTTTCGGGAATTGGTACCTCAAGGTTCAATATTCCACATATGGATAAGGCTGTTCATTTTACATTTTACGCTGTAATGGTAGTGTTGGGTTACTTGGCAATACCTAAGAGTAAAGAGCAGGGTGTTGGTAGGTCTAAGTTATTGTGGTACATTGTTTTATTTGCTGTACTGTACGGCATAATTATTGAAGTATTACAGCATGTAGCTACCGCTGATAGACATGGTGATCCGCTAGATGCGCTTGCAAATTCTACCGGAGCAATTGTTGGAATGTTGGCTGTTAGATTTATATTTTTTCGGGTGCCCTCGTTAAAATGAAAATTTTAGTTGCATTTTTATGGATTAATTAGTTAAATTAGCAATCACTAAATTGAATATATATGGAACCTAAAAAGAATCCAAAGGCGGATTTAACAAAGAACAGCAGTCTTTATTTCGTTATCGGTTTATTCGTGGTAATGCTATTTACTTTCGTAGCATTTGAATGGAAAACGTATGATGAGGTAAATGATTATGATATTTCTATGAATGTGGATGATCTTTTAGATGAAGAGGTTCCAATGACAGAACAAATCAAAACTCCACCACCTCCACCGCCACCAGCTGCACCTGAAATTATTGAAGTTGTAGAAGATGAAGAAGAGGTTGAAGAAACTGTAATCGAGTCTACTGAGACTAGTCAAGAAGAAGAAATCGTTGAGGTTGAAGATATCGCTGTTGACGAAATTGAAGAAGATGTAGATGTACCTTTTGCAGTTATTGAAGATGTACCTGTTTTTCCAGGTTGTGAGAACGAGAGCGATAAAAGAGCTTGTTTTAACAAAATGATTCAAAAGCACATTGGTAAAAACTTCCGTTACCCAGAAATTGCTCAAGAAATGGGTGTTCAAGGTAGGGTTAGTGTAATGTTCGTAATTCAAAAAGATGGTAGTATCGGTAACGTTAGAATGCGTGGACCAGATAAAAACTTAGAAAAAGAAGCTGCGAGAATTATTAGTAAATTACCTAAAATGACTCCTGGTAAGCAAAGAGGTAGAGCAGTACGTGTTCCTTTTAGTATTCCAATTAACTTTAAATTACAATAGTATTTATTTACTGTTTTAATCATATAAAAAATCCCGAGCAATTTGCTCGGGATTTTTTTTGCGTTTAATCTCTATTAGAAATCATTTTTTAAACTGGTGTAGAAAATAGTTCTCATTCGTTCAGGGCTTATGAATCCTGTTCCAAAATTATTATCGTATTTAGAAGATATTGACGAATTTTTTTCTACTTCTTCCAGGGTATCTCCAGAAGCTATAGCTTTAAGAATATTCTCTTTAATCGTTTCTAGCATATCAACATAAGCAATAAGTTCTAGCTTGTTTGATGATCTACCGTGACCAGGGATAATTATAGTTTTGTCATCTATTAACATCAAAGCTCTTTTTATAGCATCGATATAGCCATTTAAACTACCACCATTTTTTAAATCCATATATGGGTAACGTTCCGAAAAATAGGTATCACCCATGTGTAGTACATTATTTTTCATAAAATAAATCATTGCGTCACTATCGGTATGGGCATTGTGCACATGAAATGCCATGATAGTTTCATCTGCTTCAAAAATATTCAACTCTTCAGAGAAACTTATTTCTGGTAGTATTTCAGAGCCTAATTCAGGTTTTTCTTTTAATCTTTTAAGAAGATCTTTTCTGACATTGTCTTGAGCAATTAATGTGGTTGTACTTGAATTAAATTCTGCATTGCCGCCTGTGTGATCTCCATGCATGTGTGTGTTGAATAGATATCGTAAGGGCTTATCTGTTATACTTGCTACTGCTTTTTTTATTTTCGGACTTAATCGTGCAAATTGATCATCTATCATAAAAGAATTTGTGTCATTGACATATAACCCGATGTTTCCTCCTTCTCCGGTAAGCATATAAACTTCACTAGTAAGCGTGTCAATTGTGATAGTAACTTCTTTCTCTTGGCTCCAACTAATAGAGTGAATTAGAAATAATGCAATAAGTAAGTTTAAACGTTTCATTTTTAAGTGTTAAAGTGTTAAATCATTGACTTTCAAATATACTAGAAATAAAGGTTTAAGGTTGCAGAAATATAGTAGGGGAGTTATCTTTGCAGACCTATTTAAAAAATATGAAAACGGCTGTTGGTTCGGAAAAAGAAGGTGCATTTGCATTGATTTTTGCCGATTTTAAGGAGATTACCAAAGCTAGATTGGCTATTAGTGTCGTTTTTTCTTCGATAGCAGGTTATTTTTTAGGTGCTTACGAAATACAATGGTTTCAAGTTTTGCTTCTTGCCTTTGGTGGGTATTGCATGGTTGGTGCTAGTAATGCGTATAATCAAGTTATAGAAAAAGATTTAGACGCATTAATGAAGCGTACTAAAAATAGACCTATACCTACGGGTCGTATGTCTGTTAATACGGCAATGACTCTGGCAATTGTACTAACATTGGTTGGTATATTATCGCTCTATCTTTTGAACCCTAAAACAGCAATGTTTGGGGCAATTTCTATATTTCTATATACTAGTGTTTATACACCTCTAAAGACAATAACTCCGCTTGCAGTGTTTGTAGGTGCAATACCTGGGGCAATCCCTTTTATGTTGGGTTGGGTTGCTGCCACTGATGATTTTGGTATAGAACCGGGTACGTTATTTATGATTCAATTTTTCTGGCAGTTTCCGCATTTTTGGGCATTAGGCTGGATGTTGGATGATGATTATACAGCTGGTGGATTTAAAATGTTACCTACAGGTAAGAAAGACGGAGCAACGGTATTACAGATAATAATGTATACTATTTGGATGATGGCAGTTTCGATAATTCCGGTTTTTGGTATTACGGGTAGACTGCAGTTGTCGGTCGTAGCTGCAGTATTAATCTTTTTGATGGGAGCAGTGATGTTAGGTTTTGCTTTTCAATTGTATAGAAAAAGAGATAATGTTTCGGCAAGAAAATTAATGTTGGCAAGTGTCAGTTATATTACACTGATGCAAATAGTTTACGTAATAGATAAATTTTTAGCTTAATTATGGATTTAACACAAGGTACGGCGGCAGAGAAAAATGCAAGAGCAAAGAAGATGATGCTTTGGTTTGGTATTATCAGCCTATTAATGGGTTTTGCAGGGTGGACAAGTGCTTATATTGTAAGTAGTTCGCGAGAAGACTGGTCTAGCGACATTACGCTACCAAATTCTTTTCTATATAGTACTATAGTTATCATTATTAGTAGTCTTAGCTATATGATGGCAAAGAAAGCAATTAGTGAAGGTGAAAATGCAAGCGGTACTAAATGGCTATTGGCGACGTTAGGTTTAGGAGTACTTTTTATTTTTCTACAATTTTCGGGTTTTTCTCAATTAGTATCAGAAGGGTATTACTTTACAGGACCTACAAGTAGTATAAAAGTATCTTATGTCTTTTTGATTGCGATGGTGCATGTAGTGCATGTTGTTGCGGGTATGATATCTTTATTGGTGGTGTTGTACAATCAAAACAAAGGAAAATATAGTAAAGAGAACTATTTAGGTGTTACCTTAGGGGCAACATTTTGGCATTTTTTAGATTTATTATGGGTCTATTTGGTGTTATTTATGTTCTTTGTGAAATAAATAGTGCATCAAAATTAGTTTTGAGTCAAATTGCGTTTTTAAATAGTTCAAAAAAATGTAAATTTGCTAAAGTTTTATTAAAACGATAATTAGTATATGAATTCTACGGTGACTACGGAAACGGAAACAAGCGTATGGGGTGGTGGCAATCAGCCTCTAGGAGCAAGCTACGGCAAATTAATGATGTGGTTTTTCCTTGTATCGGATGCGTTAACTTTCTCAGCATTTTTAGCAGCATACGGCTTTTCAAGATTTAAATTTATTGAAACATGGCCAATAGCGGACGAAGTGTTTACACACGTTCCTTTCTTTCATGGTAATTACCCCATGATTTATGTTGCGTTTATGACTTTTATTTTAATTATGTCATCGGTAACGATGGTATTGGCAGTTGATGCAGGTCATAAAATGAAACAGAATGCAGTAACATGGTACATGTTCGCTACTGTAATCGGAGGTATAATCTTCGTTGGTTCTCAAGCTTGGGAGTGGGGTACTTTTATTAAAGGTGACCATGGTGCATTAGAAACTAAAGGAGGTAGAATATTACAGTTCGTAAAGGCTGATACAGGTGAAAGGGCTTCATTAGCAGATTTTGCAGCTTCTATACCAGATGATAGAGTTATTCACGAAAGAAAGAATGGACTTTGGTTTTTTCAAGAACCAACATTAACTAGTGTTTCACTAGCAGAGGTGGTTGAAGGGTTTAAAGCTGATTCTAATATTTTGATTAGAACTGAACAAATCAACGAAGAAGGTGAGAAGACACTTCTAGATAGAAAAGCCTCTTTGGCAAAACTGGCAGAAGCAACACAAGTTGTTGAAGGTGCTAATTTGATTCATAATGAATATGGAACCAGACTTTTTGCTGACTTCTTTTTCTTTATTACAGGTTTTCACGGTTTCCACGTATTCTCGGGTGTAGTAATTAATATTATTATTTTCTTTAATGTTATCATTGGTACTTACGAGAGAAGAGGTCATTATGAAATGGTTGAAAAAGTCGGATTGTACTGGCACTTTGTAGATTTAGTTTGGGTATTCGTATTTACCTTCTTCTACTTAGTATAATCCAATTAAGAAAAAACAGCATTACTGAAAATAGAATTTTAGATTAAAGTAAAATGGCAGACGGACATAAATTAGAAATTTTTAGAGGACTTGTAAAGTTCAAATCTAACACACAGAAAATCTGGGGAGTATTAGCTTTTTTAACGCTTATAACTGCAGTAGAAGTAGTGTTAGGTATTGTTAAACCGGCATCATTAACCGATACTCATGTATTGGGTATGAAGTTAATCAACTGGGTTTTTATTATATTAACCTTAGTTAAGGCATATTATATCGCTTGGGATTTTATGCACTTACGTGACGAGAAGTCTTCATTAAGAAGAGCGATTATTTGGACACCAGTATTTTTGGTTATTTATTTAACATTTATTCTTCTAGTAGAAGCCGATTATATTTATAATGTATATAAAGATGGCTTTGTAAGTTGGAACTTCTAAGTTATAATTAACAGTATTAAGAGACGGTTTTATAACCGTCTTTTTTATTTTTGTATAGTTTGTAATTTATTGATTATATCTATTGTGACTTATTAAATGGTTTCAATAACTATTCTTCCTGATTTATGAAAAAGACCTTTGTTCTTGTTGTCTTATTTGTGCTGCCAATTGTGGCATATTTATTCTTTGCTTCTGGTGTAACCAATTTTGGAAAGCTATCGCAGCTAACAAAAAATGTTCATGAAATAGATTTTTCTGATGAAGCTAAATTCAAAGGTAAAATCACTATACTAGGTTTCTTGGGTTCAGATGTTGAAGGTAGAAAGGGTAATGCATTCAATATAAATCAAAAAATATACAAACGCTTCTACGAGTTTAAGGACATCCAATTTGTTATGTTAGTTGCTAAGGATACGGAAGGTGAAGTCGAAGCACTTAAAACGGAGCTTGCTACCCTTGCAGATAATGATAAGTGGAATTTCGTGTCTGCTAACGATACTCAAATTAAAGACCTTTTTAATAGTTTAAAAACTGACATAGTATTAGATGCTAAAAACAGTACGTCATATGTTTTTATTATTGATAAAGACTTAACATTAAGAGGTAGGTCAGCTGATGAAGATGATGGTACTAAATATGGTTTCAATTCTAACTCCGTTTCAGATCTGAATAATAAAATGATTGATGATGTAAAAATCGTATTAGCCGAATACAGACTTGCATTAAAAAAGAATAATACTGATCAATCTAAATAATGAATAAGAAGTATACATACGTTTGGGTTTCGCTAATTGTTCTAATTTTTGGCATTATTGTAGTGCCAAGAATAGTAGAAAGATTGTCTTCTGGTTCTGTTGTTGAGAACGATCGTTTAAATGTTTCTGGTAAAAAGAGTAGCGAGAAGCTTGGCTATATACTGTTAGATGGGAAACGAAGAAAAGTACCTGCTTTTGAATTTATAAACCAAGATAGTGTTGTTGTTTCTGATAAAGATTATTTGGGTAAAGTATATGTTGTTGATTTCTTTTTTACCAGATGCCCAAGTATCTGCCCCGTAATGACAACTAACTTAGTAGGTGTTCAAAAGCATTTTAAAGATGCCGATGACTTTGCAATAGCATCTTTTAGTATTACACCAGAGTTTGATACACCACAGGTGCTAAGAAGCTATAAAGAGAAATATTTGATTCAAGATAAAAACTGGAATCTAATGACCGGTGATCATGATGGTATATATGAATTGGCAAATGCAGGTTTTAATATTTTTGCGGCTGAGATGCCAGATGTTCCTGGTGGGTTTGAACATTCGGGTTTATTTGCCTTAGTAGATAAAGATGGTTACCTACGATCAAGAATAGATGACTTTGGTAACCCGATAGTGTATTATCGTGGTGCTATTCTAGAAGAAAAAGGAGTTAATGATCATGGTGAAACGGAAGAAATAGGGATTCTGAAAATTGATATTCAGAAATTGTTAGAAGAATAAGTTAGGAGTATGCAAGGGACCGTTAAAGACGAGAAAAAGTTTAATAAATTAATTGCAGTTGTTTCTGTGATTATACCAATAGTAGTAGCAATTCTTTTTGGTGTTAAGTTGCCTAATGTTGAGCCACTTTCATTTTTACCTCCAATCTATGCCACTATAAATGGAATTACGGCTGTACTACTGTTAGTAGCTGTCTGGGCTATTAAAAATGGTAATCAAAAGTTACATCAGAATTTAATGACAACCAATATTGCTTTGTCTTTACTATTTCTGATGATGTATATAGCGTATCACATGACATCAGATTCTACTAGTTATGGGGGTGAAGGTGCTATTAAATACTTCTATTATTTTATTTTAATTACTCATATCGTACTTTCTATTGCATTAATTCCTTTAGTGCTGAGAACTTATGCTATGGCATATTTAAAGAAGTTTGAAGATCACAGAGCATTGGCAAAGTATACATTCCCTGTTTGGTTGTATGTTGCCGTTACCGGTGTTGTAGTTTATTTAATGATATCTCCGTACTATGCATACTAAACAAATATTATTATTGGTAGTAGTTTTCTTTCTGTTGATTCCAATAGATGCTGAAGCGCAATGTGCAATGTGTAGAGCGGTCTTAGAAAGTGAATCTTCTGGTAAGGCAGCTGAAGGCATTAATAATGGTATCGTTTATTTAATGGCTGTACCTTATGTTTTAGTAGCTGGTCTTTTCTATTTTATCTACAAAAAGATGAGGCCTTAAATCTTTTTTATAGTTTTTTTACACAAATAGTGTAACATTCTTGCTTTTGGTTAGTCTTATGATTGTGTGATAGTTGTATCGCATTCATCAATCAATCAACCTAATCAATCAATCTTATGTTCGACTTAGAACGTTGGCAAGAAATTTTCGATACTATTCGCAAGAATAAGCTACGCACATTTCTAACCGGACTTTCCGTTGCTTCAGGTATATTCATTCTAGTTATTTTATTGGGTTTTGGTCAAGGCATGCAAAATGGTATCGCCAAAGAGTTCGAACAAGATGCTGCTACCAGTGTTTGGGTCTGGCCAGGTGTTACCACTATGGGCTATAAAGGTATGAACCCAGGTAGACCAATTCAATTTCGTAATGAGAATTACGACATGGCGGGTGTATTATTTGAGGATCAAATAGAAAATAAATCGCCAAGGTTATTTGTTCGAGGCGTATTCGTAAACTACGGTAGTGAGTCTTTAGCTTATAACGTTCAAGGTGTTTCTGATCAATTTCAATTTATCGAAAATGAGTTTATGACCTTGGGGAGGTTCCTCAATCAACAAGATGTTGATGCTAAGGCTAAAGTGGCAATCATCAGCAATAAGATCAATCGAGAAGTATTTCATGCGTTAGAAAGTCCGGTAGGGGAGTTTTTAGATATCTCTGGCATCCCTTTCAAAATTGTTGGTGTCTACGGCGATATTGGTGGTGAACGAGAAGAAGACCGTATTTATATACCTGTAAGTACTGCACAACAGGTTTTCAATGGCGCTGATCATTTAAATAATCTTTCCTATACATTACCTCCTGTAGAAGATTTCGAAACCGCCGTTGCACAATCTATCAAATTTAAGAATGAATTAAAATCGTATTTGCAAAAAGCACATACGGTGGCGCCAGAAGATACGAGCGCCATTCAAGTATATAACCCTATGGAAGAGGCCAAGCGCTTTTATGCACTAATGGGGGGTATCAAATTTTTCTTTTGGTTTGTAGGGGTTTGTACCATTATCGCTGGTATTGTTGGGGTGAGTAATATTATGCTCATTGTAGTGAAAGAACGCACCAGAGAAATAGGTATACGAAAAGCGTTGGGTGCAAAACCATGGTCAATTGTTGGTATGATTTTGCACGAAGCAATTTTTATTACGGCAATAGCGGGTTTCACAGGACTCATTTTAAGTATGGGGCTGCTCGAAATTGTGGGACCACATGTAGAGGTAGATTATGTGTTAAACCCCTCAGTGAATTTCAATGTCGCCTTAACCACTGTATTTGTATTGATTTTTGCAGGAGCAGTAGCGGGATTTTTCCCTGCCTGGCGAGCGGCTAAAATTCATGTGATAGAAGCATTAAGAGACGAGTAGTAAAAAATAAAGAAGTATAACTAAATAAGATAGAACCATGTTCAATAGAGACCGGTGGAAAGAAATCTTAGAAGTATTATCTAGCAATGTGTTTAGAACATTGGCTACTTCTTTTGGTGTGGGCTGGGGTATTTTTATTCTAATTATTCTACTTGCTGCGGGCAAAGGTTTGGAAAATGGCATTCGTGCCGATTTCGGAGATATCGCTACCAATACAATGTTCATGTGGTCTCGTAATACGACCATGTCATATAAAGGATTGCCAAAGGGAAGACGTTTTAATTTTAAGCAAGAAGATGTACAATCTATAAAAGATAATATTCCTAATTTAAGATTCATCTCTCCCCGAAATCAATTAGGCGGATTTGGTGGGGGTAATAATGTGGTACGCGGTTTAAAAACTGGTGCATTCAATGTCTACGGAGATTATCCAGAAATAATACGGCAAGAACCTATGACCATAACATCGGGTAGGTTTGTAAATCATAATGACATTCAAGACAAAAGAAAAATTGCGGTAATAGGTGTTGGCGTAAGAAATGAACTTTATGATCGAGGTGAAAAAGTTCTAGGAACCTATATTAAAATTCAAGGAGTCAATTTCATGGTAGTAGGTACCTATCAAAAGAAAGATGATGGCGGTGGTGAAGAAGGTCAAAAAGAAATCTATGTCCCGTTTACTGCATTCTCGCAAGCTTTTAATATGGGTAACGATGTCGGATGGATGGCGATAACTGCGCTAGATGGTAGTTCCATTTCTAATCTCAAAGAGAAAATTGTAAATGTCGTTAAGGAGAATAGAAAAATTCACCCCGATGATAAACGTGCCGTTGGGTATTTTGATTTATATGAACAGTATAATCGCGTAGAAAGTCTGTTCGGTGCATTACGTTGGGTAGCCTACTTTGTAGGGGTGCTCGTACTATTGTCCGGTATTATTGGGGTGAGTAATATTATGCTCATTGTTATTAAAGAACGAACTAAAGAAATCGGAATTCGTAGGGCTTTGGGCGAAGCACCATGGTCTATCAAAAAACAAATTTTAATGGAATCTATTTTCCTCACGATCATATCGGGTATGATAGGCATTGTCTTCGGTGCGGCATTTATTTATGGCGTTAACGCGGTGCTAGACTCCGTAGGTCCTGTAGACATGTTTGTAAACCCTAGTGTAAGTTTGGGTGTGGTAGTGAGTGCCCTGGTTATTTTAATATTTTCCGGCTTGCTAGCGGGATTCATACCTGCACAAAGTGCCATCAAAATAAGACCAATTGAAGCTTTAAGAACAGAATAAAATTATCATCAAAATACAACCAATCAAAAAATGAAAAAGTCAACAACAATTATCATCCTGCTTATTATAGTGCTTGCCTTTGGCGGGTCAATGTTCTATTTGTATTCAAAAAATGCAGAAGACCCAGTGGTGTATCAAACAGAAGAACCTTCTAAGCAGACCATTATTAAAAAGACGATGGCAACGGGTAGTATTCTTCCGTTAGAAGAAGTGCTTATTAAACCGAATATATCGGGAGTGATAGAGAAGATTTTCGTGGAGGGTGGCGATTATGTAAAATCTGGCGATTTGCTGTGTACTATTAAAGTGGTACCTAATCTAAGTTCTTTGAATGACGCCAGAAATAATATTAATGAAGCTAAAATTAACCTAGATGATCAATTGCGTAATTTAGATCGTCAAAAAGGATTGTTTACCAAAGGGGTAATTTCTAAAGTAGACCTAGAGCGTGCTCAGTTAAGCTATGATCAGTCGAAACAATCTTACGCAGCTGCTAATAAAAGATATGATATAGTAAAAACGGGTACTACTTCTGGTTTTGGTAATGCTGCAAATACACAAATTAGAGCAACGGTTAGTGGTATGGTGCTAGAAGTACCCGTAGAAGTAGGTAATCAGGTTATTGAAAGTAATAACTTTAATGAAGGTACTACCATAGCTGCTATTGCAGATGTAGATAAAATGATTTTTGAAGGTAAGGTCGATGAGTCTGAAGTGGGAAAAATTAAAGAGAATCTGCCTTTAGAGATTACCGTTGGTGCCATTGAAGATAAAGTGTTCGATGCTGTTCTAGATTATATAGCGCCGAAAGGAAATGAAGAGAATGGTGCTATACAGTTTGAAATTAAAGGAACCCTTAAAAAACAAGACTCCATATTCATTAGAGCAGGTTTAAGTGCCAATGCATCTATAATTTTAGCTCGAGCAGATAGTGTTTTAGCAGTAAAAGAAGCTTTGGTGCAATTCGATGATAAAACCAAAAAACCTTTCGTAGAAATCGCAACTGGTGATCAAGAATTTGAAAGACGAGATATTGAATTAGGCATCAGCGATGGTATTCATGTTCAAATAAATTCTGGCATTATAGAAGGTGATAAAATTAAGGTATGGAACGAGGTAGTGCCCGATGAACTAGCCGAGAACGAATAAATTAAAAAAAGTATTAAATTGATGTAACAAATTTAACACTGCATAGTCTAATGAATAGGCAGTGTAAAAATTGTTCAAAACAACAACCAACATGATTCAAATTAAAGATCTTCATAAGTCCTATAAAATGGGCAAGAATTCTCTTCACGTTCTTAAAGGAATAAATTTTAATGTTGAAGAAGGGGAGTTAGTAGCTATCATGGGCTCTTCTGGTTCGGGTAAATCTACCTTATTAAATATTTTAGGTATGTTGGATAGCTCTGATTCTGGAGAGTATATTTTAGATAATGTTCCTATTAAAGATTTAAACGAAACTAAAGCTGCTAGATACAGAAATAAGTTTTTAGGTTTTGTTTTTCAATCGTTCAACCTTATCAATTATAAAAGTGCGGCAGAGAATGTAGCCCTGCCACTATACTACCAAAAAGTACCGAGAAAAGAACGTCAAGAAAAAGCTTTAAAATATTTAACCCAAGTGGGTCTTAAAGAATGGGCTGGTCATTTGCCTAGCGAACTTTCTGGTGGTCAAAAACAACGTGTAGCCATAGCTAGAGCTTTGGCAGCTGAACCAAAAGTATTACTTGCCGATGAGCCTACAGGTGCATTAGATAGTAAAACATCTTATGAGGTGATGGACTTAATACAGAAAATTAACGACCAGGGTAATACTATTTTAATAGTTACTCACGAGCCGGATATTGCTGATATGTGCAAGCGTATTGTGCATTTGAAAGATGGCGTAATTATAGAGGATAAGAAAATAGAACAAGTAAGAGCCGAGCAATATGTTTGATAGAGACATTTGGCAAGAAATATACCATAGTATAAGCAACAACAAGCTTAGAACTTTCCTTACCGGGTTTTCGGTAGGTTGGGGTATATTCATTTTGGTATTGCTTTTGGCTTCTGTAAAGGGAATGCAAAACGGATTCACACTTCAGTTCAGTGACGATGCTACCAACTCCATTTTTGTGAGAACAGGTACTACTTCTTTAGCTTATGGTGGGTTTGAAGCTGGTCGAAGAATTCAAATGACAAATGATGATATTGAATACATCAAAAGAAGTTTTCCTAACGACGTAGAGTATATTAGCCCGAGAGTATATCAAAATACATCGGCACGTTATAAGAGCGAAACGGGTAGTTATAGTATACAAGCAGTTTACCCCGATCACCAAGCTATTGAAAAGACTATAGTGAATAAGGGTCGATTCATAAATACTAATGATTTAATGAATGCCTCTAAAGTTGCCGTTATCGGCAGAAAAGTAGAGGAAGATTTATTCAAGAACGAAGATGCCATAGGTAAGTTTATAGAGTTCAACGGACTGCCGTTTAGGGTAATTGGCACTTTTACTGATGATGGTGATGATAACGCAGAGCGAAACATTTATGCACCTACCAGTACATATCAAAAAATGTATGGGCAAACAGATCACATTGATCAGATTGCTTTAACCTATAATCCTAATTACGATTTAACCGAAGCACTTGCTTTTTCAGATCGATTAGAGAATGTTTTTAGAAGGCGTTTTAAAATTGCACCCAAGGATCAATCAGGAATTAGAATCTTTAACTACGCAGAGGTTTTTGAAGATATTAGCAACTTTACAGGAGGTCTTGATATCGCAGTAATTATAGTGGGTCTTTTAATATTATTATCTGGTATTGTAGGTATCGGTAATATTATGGTGTTTATAATTAAAGAACGTACAAAAGAGATTGGTGTTCGTAAAGCTTTAGGTGCAGAGCCGTGGTCGATTATAAAATTAGTCTTGTTTGAATCTGTTTTTATAACTGCCTTATCTGGATTTATAGGATTAGGAATTGCAACAGGATTATTAGCGGCTATCGGTCCGAGTATTAAAACAGGTGCTTTTGCGAATCCGTCGGTTAGTATGTCAATGGTTGTAACCGCAACCATAATTTTGATTGTAGCAGGCGTTCTAGCAGGATTGATTCCTGCAATGAAAGCGGCAAGAGTAAAACCAATTGTAGCATTAAGCGATAAATAATATGTGGATATTTGATAGAGATTTATGGTCAGAGATTTTTGCCACATTAGGTAAGAACTTGTTTCGTACATTTTTAACCATGTTAGGGGTTATTATAGCGATGATAATTCTTGTGCTATTATTAGGTGGCGCAAACGGAATGAGCAACGGCTTTCAGAAAATATTCGCTGGTACGGCGTCTAACAGTCTGTTTGTATGGAGTCAAAGTACATCTGAACCTTATAAAGGATTTGAAAGAGGACGCAGAATTCAATTTAAACTCGAAGATGCGACCATTCTTAAAGAACAGATTCCAGAAATAGAAGTTCTTGCCCCAAGAATAGAATTGGGTAATCATAGAGGTGTGGTTACAGTGTATAGAAACGGATTAACTAGTGGGTCGGCGGTGTATGGTGATTATCCGAATGTGGATGAAATCATGAAGAAGAAACTGGTAGAGGGCAGGTTCTTGAATGAAAATGACATGACCGAGTCTAAAAAGGTTTGTGTTATTGGAGAAGAAACCTATAAGCTTCTATTTGAAAAAGGTGAAAATGCGATAGGGGAAGATGTTCGTATTAACGGAGTGTTTTTTAATATTGTCGGGATATATAAGCCGAACCAAAATATAAATATTGACGGTGAGAATTCAGTGTATATTCCATTTTCAACATTTCAAAAAGCTTTTGGATCCGGAGATAAAATGGGATGGATGGCAATTTCGGTTCAGTCAGATACTAAAGTGCCTGTGGTTGAGAGTCAGATAAAACGCCTGTTGAAAAACAAGTATGATATCAACCCCATAGACGAACGCGCAATTGGTAGCTTTGATATGTCTGAAGTCTTCAATAATGTATCTGCATTTACCGGTGTATTACAAGGCGTGTCATTCTTCGTCGGAATTTTGACCTTACTGGCAGGTGTAATCGCTATTAGTAATATTCTTTTAATTACGGTAAAAGAACGTACTAAAGAAATAGGTATTAGACGTGCTTTAGGCGCAACACCAAAAGTGGTAAAAAGACAAATTGTACTAGAGTCAATAGTAATTACGGTATTTGCGGGCTTTGTCGGTTTTGCAATTGCAATAGGGTTTCTGGCAATTGCGAATAATATGATAGGCGAAAATAGTGATATGCCTTTTTATAATCTTATGATTAGTATACCACAGTTTTTAGGTTCTTTTATTTTAATGGTTAGTCTGAGTGTTTTAATCGGATTGATACCTGCGAATAGAGCTATTAGAATAAAACCAATTGACGCATTAAGAGAAGAGTAACAGACCAAACAACAAAAGAATAAATAACAATCAAATAGTTGAGCATGAACAAGTATGTAAAGTACGTATTAATAGGAGTAGCAGTTATTGGGATACTGGCTGCAGTAGTCTATTTTTTAAAGAAAAATAGCACCCCTTTAAAAACATATGAAACTGAAACCGTTGAAAAAAGAGATATTACCAATAAGGTAGTTGTTACCGGTAAGGTTATACCACAAGATGAAATTGAAATCAAACCTCAAATTTCTGGTATTATACAAAAGGTGTATTTAGAAGAAGGTGTTCAAGTAAAAGCAGGAGATTTAATAGCTACTATAAAAGTGGTACCTAATGAGCAGTCATTAAATCAAGCTCGCGGTAGAGTTAATAATGCCAAAATTTCTTTAAGCAATACGAAGATTGAATATGACCGTAATAAAACACTTTTTGATAAAGGGGTAATTTCTAGTCAAGATTTTAATGCATTGCAATTACGATTTGATCAAGCAAAGCAAGAACTGCAAAATTCTCAGGCAGATTACCAGATTATTAGAGTTGGTTCTGCAGGTGGTTCTTCTAGTGCAAATACGAATATTAGAGCGACGGTAACTGGTACCTTATTAGAAATACCTGTAGAGGTAGGTGATCAGGTTATTGAAAGTAATAATTTCAATGACGGTACTACCATTGCTTTTATTGCAGATATGTCTAAAATGATTTTTGAAGGTGAAGTTGATGAGGCTGAAGTAGGTAAACTTAAAGTTGGTATGCCATTAGAGATTAGTATGGGTGCTTTACAAGATGAAAAATTCAGTGCAAAATTAAAGTTTATTGCACCTAAAGGTGTGGAAGAAGAAGGCGCTGTTCAGTTTAAAATTGAAGGAGATTTGGTAGTGTCTGATAGCACTAATATTAGAGCAGGGTATAGCGCAAATGCAGCCATTGTTTTAGAGGAGAAAAAAGATGTGCTTTCTATAAAAGAAGCTTTGTTACAGTTCGATAAAGAAACTAATAAGCCTTATGTAGAAGTGGAGACTGGTGATAATGAGTTTGAAAAAAGAGAACTTGTACTAGGTGTAAGTGATGGTATCGACGTAGAAATTATATCTGGAATCGATGAAGACTCTAAAATAAAAATCTGGAACAAGTTAGAGGCTAAGAGTGAAGATAATGGCTCGGATGAGGATTAAGAATAATCAATCAAATCAAAAAACGAATCGAGCAACCTAGATATAGGTTGGTTTAAAAAAGAATAAAATGAAAGTAAAAATCACAGGATTACTACTGATATTTTCTGTTGTGCTAGGTATGGCGCAGCAAAAGAGATGGACTTTAGAAGAGTGCGTATACTATGCTGTAGAGAATAATCTGACAGTTAAGCAGTATGAGTTAGATTTAGAAAATGCCGCATTAGATAAATCTGATGCAATAGGAGCATTGTTACCAAGTTTAAATAGTTCTATAAGTGCATCTGCAAATACAGGACTTGCATTGGATCCCACTACCAATAATTTGGTGTCTGCAACGATTTTTTCAGCTTCGGGAAGTATGACTTCATCAGTTACACTTTTTGATGGTCTTCAAAATTACAATAGAATTGAAAGAGCCAAATTAACTGCGATTAGTAGTCAATATAGATTAGAGGATGGTAAGGATGATATTAAGCTAAGTGTCGCTAATGCCTATTTAAATGTTTTAGCTAATAAAGAATCTTTAAAAGTTTTTAAAGCGCAATTGGTCATTACCGAACAAGATTTAAAACGTACTAAAGATTTAGTAGATTCTGGTGTTTTGCCTAGTGGCGATTTATTACAAATAGAAGCTACTGCTGCAACGCAAGAACAGCAAATGATCAATGCTCAAAATTTAATTTTGATTTCAAAAATTAGTTTGGCGCAATTAATGAGCATTTCAGACTATGAAAATTTTGATATTGCAGAAGAAGAGTTTGATATTCCACCGTCAGATATATTGAACAATTCTGCAAAGGTTATTTTTGATAAAGCTTTAACCTTTAGAAATGACATTCAGTTTGCCTTGACAGGAGTGGAATTGGCTGAAAAGGACTTAGAGATAGCTAAGGGTGCCAAGTACCCTAGTGTAGGTGCATTTATTAATTATAATACTAGATATTCCGATCAAAATAATGATCCATTTACTGGAGAGGCAATTCCATTTAAAGATCAGCTATATATTAATGATGGTATCTCTTATGGAGCGCAAATGAACATTCCTATTTTTAACGGATGGAGTGTTAGGAACAATATAAAGCGGTCACAAATTAGTATTGATATCGCTCAAATTGAGTTTGAAAGAACAAAGTTACAGTTAGAGACTGATGTAAACCAAGCCTATGTAAATGTGACTAATTTTTTTAAAGCATTTCAAGCAGCAGAAAAAACGTTGGAGGCTAGAACTCTTGCTTATCAATATTCTAAAGAACGTTACGATGTAGGGTTGATGAATGCATTTGAGTTTAGCCAATCACAATCACTCGTTGATAATGCAGAAGCTGATTTAATACGTTCTAAGTACGACTATATATTTAGATTAAAAATATTAGAATTCTATTTCGGTATTCCTATTTCTCTAGAATAGTATAAAAGAGAATATAATTTAAGAGCCTGTAACATTTTCATGTATACAGGCTTTTTCATTTTACAGTAAGTAATACCTTTGCAACATGGGCGTAATATTAAATCTAGAAACATCATCAACAAATTGTTCGGTATGTGTTGCCAAAGACGGGGTTATCCTTTCAATGAAAGAATTAAATTCTGCAAACTATTCACATGCGGAGAAACTGCATATATTCATTGAAGAGGTAATGAAAGAGGCTTCTTTGAAAATGGAAGATTTAGAAGCTGTAGCAGTAAGTAAAGGTCCGGGTTCTTATACGGGACTCCGAATTGGTGTTTCGGCGGCAAAAGGCTTGTGTTATGCATTGGGTATCCCGTTGATTTCCATTTCTACATTGAAAAGTATGGCATCCCAAGTGAAAATTAAGAAAGATGAAGTATTAATACCTGTTTTAGATGCGAGACGCATGGAAGTATATTCATCAGTTTTTGATGCTGAACTCATTGAAATAAGAGAAACTAAAGCTGAAATAATCGATGAGTATTCTTTTCAAGACTATATCAATAAAAATCATGTTCATTTTTTAGGTAGTGGAGCGGAGAAGATAAAAGAATTATTTCCTTTAGAAACGATAACTTATCATTGTGAAATAGTACCATCAGCAAAAGAAATGGCAGCTATTTCATCTGATAAATATAATATAGGTGACTTTGAAGATGTGGCTTATTTTGAACCGTATTACTTGAAAGATTTTGTGATGCTAACCAAGAAATCGAAAGCATAAAAGTGATGTAAAATAAGAAAGCCCTTGAGTAGTCAAGGGCTTTCTTATTCGCTGTGAATTATAAATTAACTTTTCATCTGCGTAACCACTCTTTGTGGGAATGGTATTTCAATACCTGCAGCATCAAAACGATATTTTACCTCTTCTAATACAAAGAAATGCGCAGCCCAAAAATCGGTATTGTTTGCCCAAAAACGTAAGGTCAGGTTTACCGAACTATCTCCTAATTCACCTACATATACTTCTGGTGCTGGAGTCTTATGTATGGTTTCATGCTCATTGCAAATAGCTAAAAGAATTTCTTTAGCTTCTTTTATATTCGAGGTATAACCAATGCCGACATCAATTTTATCTCTTCTAGTATCCTGAGCGTTATAATTTGTTATTGTATTGTTAGATAGTTGACCATTTGGTATTATCGCAATTTGGTTACCGAAGGTGCTTACTTTGGTAGTGAATATTGAAATCTCTTTTACCGTACCGTCTACACCTTGAGCAGAGATAAAATCTCCTATTCTAAATGGTTTAAATAATAAGATTAGAACTCCACCAGCGAAATTTGCTAGTGAACCTTGTAATGCTAAACCAATAGCCAAACCTGCAGATGCTAAAATAGCAACCAAAGAACTTGTTTGTACTCCTAATTGGGTAATTACCAATACGAAGAGTATTATTTTTAAAGCTATACTGATAAAGCTCTGTAAGAATGTTTCTAGTGCTAAGTCATAGTCTTTTGTTGCGAAAAATTTACGTATCATTTTATTTATGAAACGTATAAGGTAGGTGCCGGCAATTAATAAAAATATTGCCCATAATACACTTGGTAGTACCGCCCATAGCCAGGCTATCGCATTATCTGCATGCTCTTGCAGATTCATTATTTTATCCATCATAACTTTTATTTGTTTAAACTGCTAATTCGACCAGTAACTTGTAACCTATAATTGATATGAGGCTGAATAATTGTTAAGTGATAGATGAAACGAGATCTAAAGCTTTGCTAGGTTCTTCTACGGGCATTTGACAGCTACCGTGATTACAAACGTAGATGAGCGTTTTGTTCATTACATACCTATTCATTAACAAAGGTAAGTTGCTAGTTTTAGCATTTGAAGCAGCAAATATAGCGTTTGGTAGATAGTTCTTCATGAGGGTTTTGCATATGAGTTCAAAGTTTTCACCGATAACGACCAATTCATAGAAATTCTCACTCATTAGCTGTGCTAAGTGAAGCCAATTGGCATGATTTTGCGGATTCTCAGTGATAGATGATTTCATAGTTTTCATCATTTGATGCAAACGAATATCAAAATTATCTTCAGGAAAATACTTGGAGAGTTTGTGCAGATTATGTGCCATCATTGAATTAGAAGAAGGAATAACATTATCTGCAACTTCTAGAGTCTTTCTAATAAGATTGTCTTCGTTATTAGATGTAAAAAAGAATAGTCCCGTATCAGTATCTGAGAAATTTTTAATCACATATTTTGTTAATTCTAAACTATAATCAAGCCATTTTTCATCAAATGAAACTTCATATAGCCCTATGAATGCATCAATAATAGAAGCATAATCTTCTAGAAAACCATGAATAGTGCTTTTTCCATTTTTGAAGTTGCGGTATAAACCACCATCTTCGGTGGTCATATGCTTTAAAATAAAGTTAGCATTATTAATAGCAAGGCTTAAATACTTATCGTCTTCTAAATATCTGTAAGCATCTGTAAGTCCTTTTAATGTCAACCCATTCCAAGAGGTTAAAATTTTGTCATCTAATCTTGGTTTATTTCTTTTCGCCCTTTCAATTTTTAATAAAGAAAGGCATTTAGAGATGATTTGTTGTAATTCTACTTTTGTAATAGAATGATTCATTGCAATAGCTAAAGCTTCTGAATCTCTAATCAATACATAGTTGTCGTCTTCCCAATATCCATAAGAGTTAACACTGAAGTAATCAGCAAAAACAGGGTAATCGTCTTTTAACAGTTCTTTAAGTTGGTCTTCTTGCCAAACATAAAATGCACCTTCTACTAACTTGTTATCATCAGTTAAACTATCAGCATCTAAAGAAGAATAAAATCCGTGACTTTTATCTAGTAGTTCTTCTTCTATGAAAGTGATACTTTTTTCAACGACACTTTTATAGAGCTCATTCTTGGTATTAGCATATGCATTTGCGTAAAGACTAATTAACAAGCCGTTATCATATAGCATTTTTTCGAAATGCGGTACATGCCATTTAGTGTCTACAGAGTATCTAGAGAATCCGCCGCCAACATGATCAAATATGCCGCCCCAGGCCATTCTTGTTAGAGTAGTGTTTACATATTCATTTACAGTATTGTCTTCTTTTGCGTGCGAATAGTATTGTAAAAAGTTGAGGTTGGTAGGCATCATAAATTTTGGTGCCCGTTTGTATCCTCCTAAAAAGGTGTCGAAGTATTTGGCCCAATCACTAACCATCAGATCAATTTCAGAAGCCTCCATTAAATCTTGATTTTCATTTTTAGTGATAGCATTGATTTCTTTTAACCCTGTTGCCATATTTTCGGCATACCCAATAATCTTATTAGGGTCATCAACATAAAGTTGTTGAAGTTGATTCAATACTTGTATCCATTCTTGTTTTTTAACGAAGGTTGCGCCCCAGAAAGGTCTGCCATCGGGTAGCGCAAGAATATTTAAAGGCCATCCGCCACTACCTGTCATCATTTGTAATGCATCCATATAAATATGGTCAATATCTGGTCGTTCTTCCCTGTCCACTTTAATATTTATAAAATGGGCATTCATAGTTTTGGCAACTTCTTCATCTTCAAAACATTCATGTTCCATAACGTGACACCAATGACAAGCGGCATAACCAATACTAATAAGTATTAGTTTTTGCTCTTCTTTTGCTTGTTTTAAAACTTCATCATTCCACGCTTCCCAATTAACAGGGTTATGTGCGTGCTGCAGTAAATATGGACTGCTTTCTTTAATTAGATTATTAGTATGCTTTTGTGGGGTAGGCATTGGGTGTATTTTAGTTTTAAAACAAAAAAAGCGCCATTTGGCGCTTTTAATCCTGTAAGGTAATTGTTATTTCACTTCAAAAGTGATTTTCACATTTACTCTGTAATTTTTGATTTTTCCGTCTTCAACAGTAGCACTTTGCTCGTTGATGTAAACCGACTTAATATTCTTTACTGATTTAGATGCTTCAGAAACTGCTTTTTTCGCTGCGTCTTCCCATCCGTTGTCAGAATTTGCTAATATTTCGATTACTTTTAAAACTGCCATAATTAATGATTTTTAGATTTATTTAAAGTTACAAAAATTGAAGGCAATGTTTAATTCATTTCAATGATTAATTAACCGTTAAGCGCAACTACCTCATTTACTTTGTCTCCCATCATATTTTTTAGCATCGTTTCAATACCGTTTTTCAAGGTAAAAGTTGATGATGGGCAACCACTACATGCCCCTTGTAAAATTACATTAACCGTTTTGGTTTCTGCATCGTATGATTGAAACATAATATTACCACCATCACTCGCAACGGCTGGTTTTACATATTCTTCTAAAATATCAACTATTTCTTGAGAGGTTTCATCAAGATCGATAGTGCTTTCTGCAGATACAGTTTCAGATACTTGCGCTTCTACACCAATTGCTTTTGCATTATCGGCAACAATTTCTTTGCCGTCGGCAATGAAATTTCTAATTACTTCGCGCAGTTCAATATTAATATCGTCCCATTCTGCAACTTCATACTTAGAAACAGAAACATAGTTCTCGTCAATAAACACTTGTTTTACGTACGGAAACTGAAATAGCTCCATAGCCAACTTAGAATCTCTTGCTTCATCAATGTTCTTGAATTCGAATGCCGATGCTACAATTTTCTTGCTAGCCACAAACTTCATTGTAGATGGGTTGGGTGTCACCTCAGCATAAACAGTTACCGGTACAGGTTTGTCCATGTCTTCTTCAATGACTATGGGTTCTCCTGCATTTAAATACTCAACTAGCTGTTGTGCAACTTCATCTTTTACATCTTCCCACTGAACAATATCATAACGTTCTAATCCGATGAAATCACCAGAAATGTATACCGTTTTTATAAACGGTAAATGGAATAATTGCTGAGCTAAAGGTGAGTTTTTGGCATCATCAATATTCTTGAATTCGTAATTTTTTCGTTGAACTAATATGTGATTAGTTTCGAACTTTAATATATTTGGGTTATTGGTCTTAACGACCGTAATTGAATACTCTTTCATTTCTCAGTAATTTTATGCAAAAATACAAAGGAAATCTTAGTTTGCACCTACATAATAATGTTGAGGTTAACCCGTTATACACTTTATATTAGTGAAACTAAACCTTAGTTTTAAAGTCCCAAGATGAAATACCACTTACTTCTATTGTTTACCGTACTTATGATTGGATTGAAATCTAATGCGCAAGAAGGTATTCCAGTATATTTTGATTATTTATCTGACAACTATTATTTAGTTTTTCCTTCAATGGCCGGTATTGGTCAGGGAGGTAAGATTAGAGCCACTGCAAGAAAACAATGGTTCGATGTCGATGATGCACCAAGTTTACAGACGATAAATGCTCATTTTAGATTAGGTGATTCCCCTAGTGGTATTGGTGCAATCATATTTAATGATGCTAATGGCTATCATTCTCAAACAGGATTAAAATTAACATATGCTCACCATTTAAGAATGGGCGGCGATGATGTAAGGCAGTTGAATCAACTTTCTTTCGGATTAAGCGCAACCATTTTACAAAGCAGTTTAGATGAAACTGAATTTAGGTCTGTTACACCAGACCCTGCGGTTTCAGGTATAAAATTAAGTTCGTCTTACACTAATGTTGATATCGGTATTTCATATAACTATCAAGAATTTTATACGCATTTTGCAGTTACTAATGCATTAACGGGTAGTAAGAGAAATTTATATTATAGAGATAGGCAAGATAACCCTGAAGAGTTGGTTATTGATAATATTAGACGTTTTTTAGTTTCTACGGGTTATGTTTTTGGAAGAAGTGAATGGCAGTTTGAACCATCTATCTTATTTCAAATGACTGAATTTACTAAAGAGAAAAGTTTAGATATAAATGCTAAGGTTTATAAAGATGTAGATTTTGGTCGTGTTTGGGGCGGACTCTCATATAGAAGAAGTTTTGATGGAGCACAATTTCAAGATGGAGCTTCTTTTGGTGAACAACGTTTGCAATTGGTTACTCCGATTGTTGGTGCTAATTTCAAAAACTTTATGGTCTCTTATAACTATTCTTATCAAATTGGAGATATCCGTTTTGATAATGGTGGGTTTCATCAAATTACCTTAGGTTATGATTTCGGTCAAAAAGAACGTAAGTACGATTGTTACTGCCCAGCAGCAAATTAAAAAGGTCTGCCCATAATTGAGCAGACCTGGTTTTTTATTATTCCCAACTGTAATTTTTCGTTTTGGCTTGCTTTTTTATTGCTTTAATCATAGCGTTTTCAAGCTCTCCTGATTTTTCATCTTTTTGATGTCCAGAAATATAAGCTAGTCGTTTCCTGTTATATTCTTGTATCTCTTTTTGAATTTCTTCTCTTTCATTCTTTTTGTCATCTACATACTTTTTTATCTCTTTTTCATTTTTGCCTTGTAGCTCTTCTGGTAACTCATCGTTTTCCACAGAACTTATTTCGAATTCGGCATCATCGTAGGCGTCAACCAAATCCCATTTTTTATTATTGTAAAGTCTAGAACTTTTGCTCACCGCTCTTTTCACGGCAACGGCTTCTTCCATCTCTAATGCATTATTGTCTTGTACTTCTTGTGCTATATATTTTGATTTACCCATAGACCCATAAGAAACGTACGTAGTATTCAATCTTGAATTCAGTTTTATAATGATATCGTCATAAGGTGTGTTGATATGTACTACTTCTTTATTGTGGTCTATAGCCATATATTCTCCACCCGTTAACGATGCTCCATTTTTCCAGTCGGTATTTATTCCCAATTCATAATTTCCGCAGAAAATAGTATTTACAACCACATCTTTCTCATTGGCATTTGCTAATGCAGTTCTGTAGTTATATCTACCTTGATTGAAAGGTTCGTTGCCGGCTATGAAAATCATTCGCAGTAAATCCGGATTCTTATTCCATGGTAATTGGTGTAAAGATGTTTGCAGTACTTTACCACAGTATTCTTCACCACCATTGGTAGTTAAAGAAAATAGCTTTTCTGAAATCTCGTCTAAATCGCTACTAAAACCTAATACTTGCTGAATATATCCTTCGTTAGCAGAAAGATTATCATTGCCATATTGGTATAATGCAATTTGTAAATTAGGTCTGGTGTCATTACCGCATTTTGCATAACTAAACTCATTTACAATATCCCAAAGCTGAGATTTTGCTTGGTTTATTAGTCCGTCCATACTATTGCTAGTATCTAATAACAGGGCTATTTGAACCGTGTTCGTTTCCTTAGGTTCAATTGGTTCAATTGGTTCAATTGTTTCTGTAGCCTGGGCAATCAATTCAATAGGTTTTTTCTTATTGTTAGTATTACATGCGAATATGGTAGTTAAAGTAAGAAGTGCTATGCCGAATGATCCAAGTTGCTTAATCGTTTTCATTGTTTTTTGTTTTAAATTCAATGCTAAACTAAATGCAAAGTATTTCTCTGAATAACGAGAATGAGCGAACTGTCCGTTTCACTTAGTAAAGTGGTATGTAGAGTTTGTAAACCCGTGAAATGGTTGTTTAGATTAGGGTGTTTTAAGTAATACGTATTTTTTAGTGCCACAATAATCAGCTAAGTTTACCGTAGTAATAACAGATGAAAAATTATAGTGTCTATATCGTAATATGTTTTCTTTTAGGATGGAGCGCACTTCATTCTCAAAGGCAAAACGATGCCCTAAGATTTACTTTAGAGGGTAGGGTAGAAGTTAGAAATACTGGAAAACCAATATCGGGTGTTTCTATTTCTAATGATATGGGAGACTTTGTGATTACTAATGCATTAGGGGAGTTTGAGATTAGAACTAGAATTGGTGATCAGCTAGTAATAGAACATGATGATATTGAAACCCTACGGTACGATGTACAGAAGAATGATGATGTTTTAATTTTAGTTGAAGATCTTGAATCTTCACCAATTAGCAGTCGATCTAAATCATTACCTGATATAGCTGTCAAACATCAGCAGTTATTAGATTCGGCAGAAGAGTATAAAGCTCAAGATATTGAAAGAAGTATTGACTTAGTAGCACAATCAATTTCAATTTTAGGTAAACGAGGGCGAAAGAAAGAGCTGGCAAGGTCACTTTCTAAACTCGGTGAAATCTATCAATATCACAAACAATTAGATCTGGCTATTGATAATTACGAAGATGCTTTAGAAAATAATAAGACGATTTCTACTTCTTTGCTACTAGCTAAGGCATATAACTTAACGAATAGATTTGACGAAAGCTTAGGGTTATTGAATCCGTTATTAGAAATTAAGTCTATGCCACCGCACCAAAGTGTAGTACTTTATGAATTGTTAGGTGATGCTAAAAAAGGAAATGGTAGAACACAAGAAGCTTTAGACTTGTATAATAGAGGGTTGTTGATTGCCGATAAGAATCAGATTACATCAAAAATGATTGATCTAAATTCTAAAATAGGTGATACCTATTCTTTAGGAAATCAGAATATGGAGGCTGAAGCTTATTATGATAGTTCGTTAGAACTTGCAAGTCAATCAGCACCTAAAAGAGCGTTGCAAGAGAAAGAAAAGGTTGCAGATTTTTATAACACCAAAAATAGATTCAACGAAGAGATTACTATGCGTAAAAGTAGTCTTCAAGAATTAAAAAAGCTTAATTCGCCCAACGCAGGTGTAAAGAAATTAGAATTAGGCGACACCATTACATCACAGCGTATTAACTATAAAATTGCGAATGCGTATATCTCTCAAGATAAGTACAACGAGGCTATTCCTTTTTTAGAGAAAAGTATTGTTGAAGCAGATTCAGATGATGATTTAGTGGTTCAGAAAGATGCTACTAGAAAGTTGTCTGAAGTGTATAAGGTAAAAGGTGATTTTACCAAGGCATTAGATACTTACCAAGCATATGTGGCTTTAGTAGATTCATTATATGTACGTAAAGAACAAGAAATTTCTAGAGCTACCAGATTTAATCGTGAAATTGCAAATGCAGAAAACCGACTTACAGGTTTAGAGCAAGAAAGAGAACTTTCGCAAAGTAAATATGATCTTGCGCTTACAGAGCAGGAGTTGGTGAAAGAAAGTAATAAGCGACAGCAACTGGTAATTTATTCGCTCATATTCGGACTCCTATTAACCTTGCTGGCGGCTTTTTTCTTTTATCGAAGTAACCAACAACAAAAACTGGCAAATAACTTATTGGCATTGAAATCGTTGCGGTCGCAGATGAATCCGCATTTTATTTTTAATGCGTTGAATTCGGTAAATAACTTCATTTCAAAAAGCGATGAACGTAGCGCAAATAGATATTTAAGCGATTTCTCAAAGTTGATGCGCTCTGTATTAGAAAATTCTGAGGAAGATTTTATTCCGTTGGAAAAAGAATTGCAGCAGTTAGAACTTTATATAAAACTAGAGCATTCTAGATTCGAAGATAAATTTGATTACCAGATAGCTGTTGATGAGAATGTACAGGTTAATAAGTTTCAAATTCCACCAATGTTGTTGCAGCCATATATTGAAAATGCTATTTGGCACGGATTAAGATATAGAGAAGAAAAGGGTGAATTGTTGGTGACTGTTAAAGAGAATAGTGCAGATTCTATTATAATCAGTATTACTGATAACGGTATTGGACGAAAGAAATCTGCAGAAATTAAAACTCAAAATCAGCGAAAACAAAAGTCGAAAGGAATGGGCATCATTAAAAAACGAGTTGCTATTTTAAACGATATGTATACTGATAAGGTAGCTATCAAAATTTCAGATTTACAGTCGGATGGTTCAGGAACTAAAGTCCTATTCATTTTAAAAAGAGAAAAATGAGCTTAAACGCAATTTTAGTAGAAGATGAGGCAAATAGTAGAGAGATATTAAGAAATTATATTGCTAAATATTGCCAAAGTGTAAACTTGTTAGGCGAGGCTTCATCAATTAAAGAAGCCTTGGTCTTAATTGAGAGTAACGACTTAGATCTGGTATTTTTAGATGTAGAGATGCCTTTTGGTAATGCTTTTGATTTATTGGATCAATTACCAGATAGAACTTTTGAAACTGTTTTTGTTACTGCCTATGATCATTATGCAAAAGATGCATTAAATAATCATGCCGCATATTATTTGACAAAACCTATCAATATAGATGAGTTGGTAAATGCAGTTGAATATGTAGAAGGTGTTCGTGAAAAAGAAGCAAGTTTAGAGGGTGAGGTTTTAAGCACAAAATCGAACGGAGTAGAAGGGAAGTTAACATTGCCACAGCAAGACGGATTTCAAGTATTAAATATTGCCGAAATACTGTATTGCAAGGCAGATGATAATTATACCGAAATCTACTTGTTGAATAAGAAGATTTTGGTCAGCAAAACATTGAAATATTTTGAAGATGCATTAACGGATTATCCATTTGCACGAGTACATAAATCTTTTTTAGTAAATGTAAATGAGGTGGTAAAGTACAGAAAAGGCAAAGGTGGTAGTGTGGTAATGTCCAACGGAAAAGAATTGATGGTTTCCGCATCAAAAAAGAAAGATTTTCTATCCTATTTTAATTAAAAGAATTACAATGATAAAAGCTGTTAGAGGTAAAGAACCCGTTATAGGTGAAGATTGTTTTATTGCAGAAAATGCAACCATAGTAGGTGAAGTAACTATGGGTAAGCAATGTAGTGTGTGGTTTAATGCAGTATTACGTGGTGATGTTCATTTTATTAAAATGGGCGATAAGGTTAATGTTCAAGATGGTGCCGTAATTCATTGTACCTATTTAAAATCTCCTACCACAATCGGTAATAATGTTTCTATTGGGCATAATGCTCTTGTTCATGGGTGTACCATACATGATAATGTGCTAATTGGTATGGGTAGTATTATTATGGATGATTGTGTAGTAGAAAGTAATAGTATTATTGCTGCCGGAGCTGTACTGACAAAAGGGACGCATGTGCCATCTGGGAGTATTTTTGCAGGTATGCCCGCAAAGAAAATAAAAGATATTAGTCCCGAATTAAGTTCTGGTGAAATCAATAGAATTGCCGAAGCTTATACCATGTATTCTGGCTGGTTTAAAGAATAGATGAGAATCCAAATATACAATTGGGTATGGCAGTCTATCTAAAATACGTATTTTTGACCCACCAAAACTAAAAGTTATGAACGCGTATGTTTTTCCTGGGCAAGGTGCTCAATTTGTCGGAATGGGTTTAGATCTATATGAAAAATACCCTATTGCAAAAGAGTTGTTTCTTAAAGCAAACGATATACTAGGCTTTGAGATTACTGAGGTAATGTTCAGAGGTACTGCCGAAGGATTAAAAGAAACTAAGGTAACTCAACCAGCTATATTTCTTCATTCTGTTATTCTAAGTAAAGTGATGGGAGATTCATTTAAACCAGATATGGTTGCGGGTCATTCTTTAGGTGAGTTCTCTGCCTTGGTAGCAAATAATACCTTAAGTTTTGAAGACGGATTAAAATTAGTTTCGCAACGAGCTTTGGCAATGCAAAAGGCATGTGAACTTAAACCATCGACAATGGCTGCCGTTTTAGGTTTGGAAGATGCTGTTGTAGAAAAAGTATGTGCAGAAATTTCAGGCATTGTTGTTGCTGCAAATTATAACTGTCCGGGTCAATTGGTAATTTCTGGAGAAGTATCTGCAGTAGAAGAAGCCTGTGAAAAATTAAAAGAAGCGGGAGCTAGACGTGCTTTAATGCTACCTGTTGGTGGCGCTTTTCATTCTCCATTTATGGAGCCTGCTAGAGAAGAATTAGCTGCGGCAATAGCTAATACTACATTTTCTACGCCTAGTTGCCCTATATACCAAAATGTGCCTACCACTGCGGTAAATAGTGCAGATGAAATTAAAAAGAATTTAATGCTGCAATTGACTGCGCCAGTAAAATGGACGCAAAGTGTTCAGCAAATGGTAAAAGATGGTGCTACGGTTTTTACTGAAATAGGTCCTGGTAAGGTATTACAAGGGTTGGTAAGAAAAATTGAACCTTCTGTAACTACACAAGCTCCAGAGTTAACAGACTAACCATTGTTTCCTTAATAGTACCATTTAACCTATAAATCCTTTTTTCAACTGTTTGTGAGGGGTTTACCTTGATTTTTTTGTAATATTGAGACCCTCATTTTTGGTTATGGATTTAGAACATCCTCCAGCCTTACTGTTGGGAATGATAAAGAATGCTATGAAAATAAGTATATATAATAATTTTTTGACTTCTAATATTAGTAGGAGCTTAAAGAAATTCCTTTTTGTTTTTGGATTCCTTTTTTTAGGCGCCTTTTCGCAAAGCGCCTCTGGTCAAACAGCTTACATAGAAAATCTTGTAAATACCAAAGAGGGTAGTTTGATACGAGGTGAATTCAGAGTTGGTCTTAGGTCTGGTGTTTTCTCTGGGACTAGAACCATAAATTATGAGGTTTTAATAAGTAGTACCGCTACGGCAGGGCTTGATTATTTAGCTTTAAGTGGTTCCATGCCAGTTACTTCTGCTTTTTTAAGTGGAGGTACTAGTACGGTATATGTAATTGCTTCAGCCCAGGATCTTCTTATTGAAGGGGATGAAACGGTTATTGTTAGATTGGTAACCAATCCTTTATCTAACTATTCTATAGATCCTAATAGTGATGAAGCGACAGTTACAATTGCTGATGATGATTTTGTGACCCTAAGTATAAATGATTCTTCAGCAGATGAAGGTGATGGTCTAGATTTTACTATAACTTCAAATCAACCTGTACAATATGACTACGAGGTAGAAGTTGAGTTTTCTGGAGGAGATGCTATAGGGGGGGGTCCCGGTATTGCTCATCCTCAAGATTACAATAGTACCTCTCAAACAATAAAGATTTTGGCAGGTTCTACTTCGCAAACGTTTTCAGTACCAACCGGCAATGATAATGTTATAGAAGATGATGAAAGTTTTGGTGTTCAAATAGTAAGCGCTAGCAATACAAATGTAAATATTGGTGCGGCCTCTAAAGGTACTATAGTTAACAATGATTTTGCAGGCGTTAATGTAAGTGCTATTAGTGGTGATACAGGTGAAGATGGCACAACAGCTACTTTTAATGTTACTTTAGATACCCAGCCAACGGCAGCGGTTACAGTTGCTTTGACAAGTAATAATACAGATGAAGGTACCGTTCCTGCTTCTGTTACTGTGCCTATAGCAAATTGGGATACTGGCGTATTAGTTACTGTGACAGGTGTTGATGATGCAGATGTAGATGGGAATATATCATACTCTATTATTACCGGAAACGTTACTTCGTCAGATGCTAATTACAGTGTTTTAACAGGTGGCAATGTTGCAAATGTTCCTGTTGTAAACAATGACAATGATATTATTTTCGAAGTTTCTGTTGTTTCAACGATTGCTACAGCTAATGAAAGTCCGGTTTCTAATGGTATTTTCACAATAAGTTTAGATGAAAATAATACAACCGGCGCACCGGTAGTCGTAAATTATAACATAGCTGGTAATGCAACATCAGGTTCAGATTTCACGGCATTAAGTGGTACTGTTTCAATACCGAACAATGCTAGTTCAGTGGCTGTTAACCTAGTTCCAATAAATGATACTGCTATTGAAGATAATGAAAGCGTAATCTTAACAGTTGCTGCAGGTACAGGCTATACAATAGGTTCGCCAAATAATGCAACAGTTTTTATTGTAAGTGATGATACTAACGTTGCACAAATTACAGCTTCAGATGGTACGGCTGCAGAAAGTAATGGCGCTGTTTCTCCTGGGGAATTTACAGTGAGTTTAAGTGCGCCAAATAATACAACAGGTCCAATTATAGTAAACTATGTAATAAGTGGTACTGCAGGTAATGGTGTTGATTATGCAGCTATAAATGGTAATGCTGTTAGTATACCTGTTGGAGAACAAGAGGCTAAAATAGAAATTTCACCAATCAATGATGCAATTCAAGAGGGGGCTGAAACAGTAATACTGACTTTAGCTGCAGGTACAGGTTATATTTTAGGTCCTGCCATTACTCGAAATGCTACTGTTCAAATTAGTGATAATGATCAAGCGACATTAACAATCTCTAACGGTTCTTTAAATGAAGATGATCCGGATGGTGAAATGGAATTTGATGTAGTTCTTGATTTGGCAGTTGTTGGTGGTACAACAGTTACCTATTCTTTTATCGATGATACTGCAATAAATGGTACAGATTATACAGGTACGAATGGTTCATTGACTTTTACAGGTACAGTGAATGAAACAAGTACAATAACAGTACCAATTAATAACGATGCTATTTTAGAAAATACAGAAACGTTTACAGTACAGTTAGGGTTACCTACCAATAATGTACAACGTGCAAATAGCGGTACAGCCATTGGTACAATTCAAGATGATGACAACTGTGTTGCTGCACCGACCTTAGATACAACTGTTTCAAATATCTATTGTGTTGAGACAGCTGGAGATGCTTTTTCAGCCAATTTATTTGATTTTACAAGTAGCGCAGCTCCTGCGGGAACTGTTTTAACATGGAGTAGAGTTTCTAATCCTTTAAACACAAACTCTCATTTAACTGTAGCAGAAGCTCAAGATGTAGATTTACCAGCTTCTTATTATGGTTTTTTCTATGATGCAGCTAATGATTGCGCAAGTGGAACTATTGAAGTTCAGATTGTTAGAAATGTATTGCCACAATTGGTAACCATTAATGATAATGAGCGTTGTGGTCCGGGTACGCTGCTTTTAAGTGTAGTGCCAACTGCCGGTGCATCTATTAATTGGTACGACGCTATAGATGCGGTTACACCGATTGCAATGGGTGAAACATATACAACACCTTCCTTGAATGCTACAGCTACTTATTATGTAGAAGCTACAGAAAATGGATGTACTACCGAAAGACAACCGGTTATCGCAAGAATAGGTTCTCAAGCTTCAGCCGGAACGGCGCAAAATGGATCTATATGTAATGTGGCTGAAAACGGACTTACAGCTATAGATTTAGATACGAGACTAAATGGAGCTGACCCTGGGGTTTGGGTGTTTGTTTCTGGTCCGCAAAACGATGTGACTATTAGTTCTACGAATGTTGTAGAATTCGTAGATTTTGCTTCTGGTGCTTATATTTTTAGATTTACGACAACAAATTCTACTGCACCATGCGAGAATCCTACTGTTGATGTAACTATAAACGTTAGCGACTGTGAAACCGATGATGATGATGACGGTCTTCTAGGTGGTCAAGAAGTTGTGTTAGGTACAGATTCTAACGATGCTGATACCGATGGTGATGGTATTGAAGATGGAGTTGAAGTTGGTGATGATATCGCTAACCCTTTAGATGAAGATGGTGACGGAATTATCGATGCCCTAGATTCTAATACTGCAGATGCTGATAATGACGGAGTAAATGATCAACAAGATCCTGCTAATAATAATCCATGTATACCTAATCGATTCAATGGTAGTTGTGATACCGATGGTGACGGAATTTCAGACTTAGATGAGCAAACTAATGGTTCTGATCCTGATGATCCTTGTGATCCTGTGGCTACGCCTAATTGTGATGATCCAATTGATTTAGAGGTGTTGAAATCGGTAGATAATATTGATGCTTTAATTGGTGATACCATTATATTTAAAATATTGCTTACTAATTTATCGGACAGAACTGCAAGAGCTATAGTTGTTGGGGATCTTTTAGAATTAGGTTTCGATTTTGTTTCTGCAGATGCTCCTGAAGCTACCGATTATGATGAAGTATCCGGTAATTGGACTATTTCAGAACTTGCAGCAGGTATTTCTTTAGAACTATCTATTACAGTAGTAGTGGCAGAACAGGGTCCTTATACAAACACTGCTGTATTGCTAGAATCTATTCCTTCAGATAATAACCCTGAAAATGACGAAGCAACTGTAGATTTAAGTACAGAGGCTCCAGAAGGTGTCGATCTTAAAATTGAGAAAGAAGCTCGCCCAGATAAAGCCTTGGTGGGTGGTGAAGTAGAATTTATTATCCGAGTTACCAATATTTCTGAATCTGATGTGGTAACCGATATTATTGTAAATGATTTAATAGCAATTGAAAACGGATTTGAATTTGTTTCTGCTGAGTCAGATTTTGGTGGTACGTATGACGAAGCTTCTGGTAATTGGAATATTCCTTCTTTGAATAGAGAAGAAACAGCTACGTTAAGAATTATTGCTAGAGTTCCTGCAATGGGTACATATACGAATACGGCAAATATTGTGAGGTCAACACCACGTGATGGTAATACAGAAAATAATGAGGCAACCGTTGAGGTCGAGGTAATTCAGAAGAGCCCTGCAGATCCAGGTTTCCTGTTCAATCAATTCTCGCCTAACGGTAATAATCAGAATGAGGTTCTTCGAATTAATAGAACTTTGACAGATCCAGATACTGGTGCGCAAGTAGAGGTTAATTTGCAATACAAAATAAAAATTTACGATCGTTACGGAAATCTTGTTTTTGAAACTGAAAAAGTAAATGATGGCGATGTTTGGGATGGTACTTATGAAGGTAAAGAATCGCCAAAGGGAACTTATTTTTATATCATGAATTATAGTGTTAATAATCAACCTGCAATATTAGACAAAGGTTGGATACAGCTTATTAGATAAAATAAATTATGGATTATAACTTTTATAAATCGAGTTATACTATTGCTTTAGTACTATTTTCTCTGTTAAGCTTTAATGCATTTTCACAGAAAGAACCTCAGTACACCCAGTACATGTATAATATTGGTAGTTTTAACCCGGCTTATGTTGGTACGGTAGAAAATCCTGAATTTTCTGGATTGTACAGAGCGCAGTGGATCGATATACCTGGTGCGCCTAGAACGTTTCGTTTTGGTGCTAACTTGCCGTTTAAAAATGAAAAAGTAGGTTTAGGTATTAATATCGTAAATGATGAATTAGGTCCTGCTACGCAGACCTATGCCGATATTTCTTATTCTTATCAGATAATGGTAACCGATGAAACGAAATTGTCGTTCGGTATTGATGCCGGTGGTTCATTTTTAAATGTTGATTTTTCGAAAGGTACGTTTGAGAACCCAGGTGAGAATCTGAGCGAAGAGATGCTAAGCAAATTCTACCCAACGGTAGGTGCTGGTGCTTTCTTATATTCAGAAGATTGGTACTTTGGTGCTTCTGTGCCTAACTTTTTAACCGAAGGGGTGTACAATGACGAAATTGCATCGGTAGTAGAAGATAAACTTCAATTCAATTTTATAGGTGGTTATGTTTTTGAACTTTCAGATAACCTGAAATTTAAACCTGCCTTTTTGGTGAATACTATATCGGGATCGCCGGTTAATGTGAACTTATCGAGTAACTTCTTAATTTCTGATGTGGTTACTGCTGGTGTTTCATATCGTTTAGATAACGCATTTAGTGGTTTAGCAGGTTTTCAAATCTCTAATACCTTATTTGCAGGGTATTCGTATGATTACAATACAAATTTACTTGGTGAATTTAATAATGGGTCTCATGAGATTATCCTTAAATTCTATTTAGGTAGAAAAGGACCTTCGAAATCTAAGGGAAGTAGTGATAATAATGCAAAAGGTAAACCAAAACAAGTTGATTCACCTCGATTCTTTTAAAGAGAACTAAAATGAAATTTAAATTAATCATAGTATTACTAGTTTTTGTACCATTTCTAAGTACGGCTCAAGACAAAAAATCTAAAGCCGATAATCTTTTTTATGGATATCAATACGAACAAGCCATTGTAGCCTATCAAAGTGAAATGCAAAAAGATTCGTTAACTAATCATCAGTTATTGAACCTTGCAGATTCTTATTTTAGTACAGGTAGCTATGATAGTGCTTCTGAACTTTATTTAGAGGTTAACAAGAACGATACGATAATGTCTGTCAATAGATTTAATAAAATGTTGCAGAGTCTTTCTAAAAATTCAGAAAGAGATAGGGTGAAAACCTTTTTAAGGTCTAAAGCCGATAAGTTATCTCCAGAGCTTTTAGAAAATGCAGAGTTTAATTACAGTTTATTAGAAATTCCTTCTAATACAGATAATAGTAGCATACGAGATTTAGGGGTGAATAGTGCGCAGGGTGATTTTTCGCCGGCATTTTATAAGAATGGTATACTTTTTAGTAGTAGTAGAGGTCGCAATACTAAAAATGTTTATAAACCAACGGGTGAGTCGTATTTAGACATCTACTTTGCAAGATTGGGTTCTGATAATAATTTGGTTGATGTAGAAGCTTTTAAAGAAATTCCTGCAACTGACTTTCATAAGTCAACTCCTTATTATTCTGAAAAACTAGAAACGTTTTTTTATATCCTATCTAACGAAGAAGATGGTGAACTTAGGTATAATGAGAATGGTAAAAATGCATTGGCAATAGGTACGCTCACTAAAAATGACAGGTTTAGATTTATATTAAAAGATTTAAGTACTTCTTTTTATTACCCTTACTTTGATGATGCTACTGAGCGATTATATTTTGCGGCAAATTTTGACGATAGCTATGGTGGTACCGATTTGTATTATGTGTACACGAATAACGGACAAATAATGTCTGCGCCTATTAATTTAGGACCTAGAATAAATTCACCAGGTAACGAGATTGCTCCTTACGTTTTTGATGGTAGTTTATATTTTTCTTCGGATATTTTTTATGGTCTTGGAGGGATGGATATTTACAAATCTAATATGTTGCCTAATGATTCGTATACCATACCGGTAAACCTTGGTGACGGAATTAATTCGACAGCAGATGATTTCGGATTCATTATTCAAAATGTAGAAAACACAGGATTATCTGGATTCTTTGCTTCTAATAGAGCTGGTGGTAAAGGCGGAGATGACTTATATGGTTTCGAGCTTAAAAATGCACCAGGATTAAAAACTTTTGCCTTAGGTGGTAAGGTGGTTAATCTTAGAAATAAAGTAGGATTAAAAGGTGCTCAAGTAAGATTATTGAACCAACAAGGTGATATTCTAAAGGAAGTTTTAGCAGGTAATGATGGTAGCTTTAGAGTAGAAGTGCCATGGATGTCTCAAGTAACCATACAGGCTATGAGTGATGGCTATTCTATATTCTCTACTACATATTCTGAAGAGGGTATGGAAGAAATTCAAAATACGGCTTATAATATGGGTCTTTCAAGAATGGAAGACTTGGTAACACAACGAGAAGACAAGACGGTATTAAAACTGAATAAATTTTATTTCGATAAAGGAAAATCGGTTTTAAACGCTCAAGTAGAAGAGGAGCTTAAGAAAGTTGTAGATGCTGTGGCGCGTTTTCCTCAAATGAGATTAAGAATACAATCACATACAGATACTAGGGGCAGTACTTCGTCTAATAAAAGATTATCGCAACAGCGAGCTGATGTTATTAAGAACTATCTTTTGAGTAATGGTTTGAATTCAAGCAATATTATTGAAGCAACTGGTTACGGTGAAGAGACGATTGTTAATAATTGCGTTAATGGTGCTTACTGTTTAGATTTTCTTCATAAGCAAAACGAACGTACTTTATTTGTCGTAGAGTAATTGTTGCCTATTTCTATATCATTATTAAAAAATAATGATATAGAAATAATAGAGGGCGAAACCAGACAAGAATAAAATTCCTGCATAGGTAAGTAGTTTTAATTTCTTACCTGGGCGAAATTTAGGGTCTAGGTCATCGCTGGTTACATTTTTTAAATTCATATAACCTACAATCGGCGCGACTACGAAAGAAACGAATGTAGCCAAGGCAACCAAATTTCCCATATTTGCACTAAACGCTGCAATAACTACAAAATTAATTAGGGTCAAAGTGAATACGCCTGCGGCGTATGCTGTTTTTGTTCTATACCATGTAGTTTTTGGTTTTAATAGCGATATGATATCTAAGCTGACTCTAGCTAAAGCATCATGTGCGGTCATACAAGTACTGAACATCGTGGCAAATGCAGAAATGGCTATAAACAGATATGCCCATGAGCCAATATGTTGTGTAAATAACCGCACTACTTGGTCAGCGAAACTTACTGCATTATTACTGAGTTGTATGTTAGTTCCGTATAACGTATACCATCCTATTATCATAAAAAAGACAGCTAATATGGCTGTAATGGAATACCCGATATTAAATTCTTGTAAAGATTCTTTTAGGCTAGGCTTGTCTTGAGTTTTCCATTTTTCAATACTCCATAAGCTGATCCAACTAGATGCTTCTACGCTGGTAGGCATCCATCCAATTAATCCTATTAAAAATAGAATTCCTACTTCATTAAAAATGGGTAAGGGTTTAAAGTCTGGCACATGGCTTACTGGTCCTTTTGCTAGAACTAAAATTGTAGTAACTAATAACGCAACAAAAAGTACACTGACCACGAATTTTAAACTGATTTCCAGGAACTTGTATTTTCCGAAAATGAGTAGCACACTAATGATTAAAAATAAACTTAGAGCAACCATGGCAATAGAACCATGCCCAATGCCGAATAGATTTATAAATAGACCGGCTGTAACCGTATATAAAGCCGCTAGTATGGTGAAAGTGGTAATGAAGCTAATTATAGCATAAAACCATAAATATCCTTTACCGCGATTTAAATAGCCCTCTATTAAGGTTTTATTGGTAACGTTGGTATATCGAACGCCGAACTCGAAGAAGGGGTATTTTAATATGTTAGCTAAAATTATAGGAATAATCATCAGCCAGCCATATTGCGCCCCAGCTTTGGTAGATAAAACAAGATGAGATGTACCTATGGCCATACTTGCAAACAGAAGTCCCGGACCTAAGTTTTTGAGTATCGTTTTTAAATTGAGCATTTTAATTAGTTTTGGTCGGTGCTCTTAAATGTAGTGTATTTTATTGTAGCGAATTTAGCGACCTATTTTATTTCTATAGGGGTACCGTAGAATTTTGGTTGGGTGTTTAATATCATATCAATAAACACTTTTACCCGAGCTAAATATTCTCTTATTTGAACTTTTAGCCCTTGAGCTGTAGAAACATCTTTAGCATTGAAACCAATTGCTTTCAAGCCTTTTTGCTTTGCAATATAAATTGCTCTTTCGTTATGGAATTTTTGAGAGATAACGGTTACGTCATCTAAACCAAAAATAAACTTAGCCCTGAACATAGAATCTAAAGTTCTAAAGCCTGCATAGTCTAAGAAAATAACCTCTTCTGGTATACCAGCTTTTACTAAGTCTTTCTTGAAGGTGTCGGGTTCATTGTAATAGATGCTACCATTGTCTCCGCTAACTAATATAAATTTAATCTTACCTGCATTGTAGAGTGCTTTGGTTGCGTTTATACGATAAGTGTAATATGGATTAGGAGAACCGTTGGTTAAGCGATTAGAGGTGCCTAAAACGAGACCGACTCTATTAGCTGGTATTAATGCTACGTCTGAATACGTTTTGTCTTCTGCGGTACTTGAGATAATACTATTACAGGCAAATATGATTAGAATTAACGCTAATAGTAATAACCCTGATATTTTTAGTATTTTTTTCAGCATGCATTTGTAATGATAACTAAAGTTAATGAATAACTGAAGACTTCAATTTGAAAAGTATATAAAATAAAAAACCCTTGAAAATCTAAAGATTAACAAGGGTTTTAGTACTCGAGGCGGGAGTACCCTTGTTTTTAAACGTCCTTAAATCTTTTTAAACTCTTAGGTACTACTGTATATATTATTACTAAATTGGGTTAAAATTTATTTTAACCGATTTAAATATGGTTTGGTTGCCCCTTTTGTAGCCCTATTTAATCAGTTTTAATCTAAAACAAGATTAATGCAAGTTACATTTCATTTAAGGAAAGACAAAATTGGAAAAGGAGGTTTGGCACCTATTCGCATGGTGGTGGCTTCAAATGGTTTTAAAATCTTCAAAGCAGTAAAGAATGTTAAATCATCTGTAGCTTCATGGGATAAGAAAAAAGAACGGGTAAAGAGCCCAAAGGCAAATGAGCCTTATAATAATCATATTGAGTATAATAAGATTATAGATGACTTAGATAGTAAGTTAAAAACATTGAATAGATATATTCTTTTAAATGAAATAGTACCAGACAAAACATTCATTTTAGAAAAGCTTAATTCTGAAACAAAAATTGAATTAACACACTCGTTTATTTCTTCATTTGATGAGTTTATAGATTTGGGCAAGCTTACAAAAGCAGAAAGAACTGTAAAATCTTATACCACAGCCAAAAATTTCTATGAAGGATTTGAAGCTTATACAGGATATACTTTACGATTTGAAACTATTACCAATGAGTTTTTTGAAAAGTTGCAGGAATATTGTTTTACAGTAAAAAATACAAAGAATAATTACTTCGCTAGATTGGTTACTACTTTGAAGACTTTCATGAAATGGGCTTTAGAGAGAGATTATCATAGTAATATTTCATTCTTAAAATTTAAAGCTCCTGAAGAAGAAATTGAGGTTATATATCTTACTTATGAAGAATTGATGTCGCTTTACAATTTTAAATTTGACTCTGATTCATTTAGTCGAACTCGTGATATGTACTGCTTCGCATGTTTTACCGGTCTTAGGTTTTCGGATATTAGAAATTTAAAGACTTCTAATGTTTATGAAAATGAGATTAAATTTAATATCCAAAAGACCAAAACAGTTGATCATACAATACCATTAAACAGTTTCGCAAAAGCTATTCTAGCTAAATATAAGGGTACGCTCAATGAACCGCTACCTGTTATTAGTTCTCAAAAGTTTAATAAGAAGATAAAAAAGGTTTGTGAAAAAGTTGAGATTAACACACAAACTACTACCACAAGATTTGTAGGTAGTAGAAAAATAGAGCATACACAGCCTAAGTGGAAATTAATAACTAGCCATACGGCTAGAAAAACTTTTGTGACAAATAGTTTAGTTTTAGGTATGAAAATACCTGTGCTTAAGTCTATTACCGGGCATAAAAAAGAACAAAGCTTTAGAAGATATGTAAATATTTCTGAGAGTTTAAAGCGAAGTGAAATGGATAGTACTTGGGATAAAAAGGAATAGGAGTAACGATTAAATATCAAATATGGAAACCAAATTAAAAATAGAGTTGATAGAGAATAATTTGTCTCGAATGGGATTGGTAGACCGATTTTTCTATTTGGTTAATGAATTATACGTTGAATATTTCAGAGCATTGAATCTTGTAAATCCTATTGTAAATTGGGAATATTTTAAATTTGATGATTCATGGGAGGAAATTGATGTAGATGAAAATTTTATTATCGAAAATTCGATATCGTATAATTTTTTACAGTCTTACGGTGATACAGAAATTAAATCATTTATACTATCCCAGATTAAATTATTGACACCTATTTTAAAGCAGAAATTTAGCTTTGAATTATCCTATTTATATAATCGAAACCATTCTAAAAATTATTATTTGTCAGGTAATCCCGAGTTTTTATTGTTAGCTCCATTTTTCTTTGATGAATCTAGTCTTAAGTCTGTTTATATACATGAGCTTGCAATAAGTGAAGTAGAGGAAAGAAAATATTTACTAAAAAAATATGAAGCTGCTATTTCAGAAATTAAATACAGGTTAAAGTCCAATCTTGTTTGGGATGCGGGCTTTGAAGACAATAGAGCTGCGATTGTTGATGAGATAGTTTTTCCAGAGCGAAGTGTTATTGGTTTAAACAGTCTTACTTCATTTTTAAAGGAACTTGCTGAAACACCACTAAATAAGATTTCTTATACATTCAACCAAAATGAAGCAGATGAAGAAAAATTGGTGCTAATTGGTTTGCATCCTGAGGTTTTAGTAATACTATTTAGCCAAATTCTTAAAAGAGAAGAAACAACCTTAATTCGTAATTTCGTTGCACATAGTTTTAATTACAATTTTAAAAAATACTCATTTCAAAAAGATATAACTAAAGAAGTATTATTTCTGAATAGTAAAGAAGATACAATAGTTATTTGTAAAACTATTCTACTTCTTACCGCGCTAAACTTCATTCAACCTGAAGGTGCATCATTTATAAAACGAGTTTTAATAAATGCTCTTAAAAAACAAAAGAAAAATACTAGAATTTGGCTTAGTGATGATTTAAGAAAATATATTTCTGAATGGATGGATTTAGGTTTAAATGATTTAGTTAAGGATATTGGGTTTGAATCTAAAGAGGAGTTTTTAAAATATATAAAGAATTGAGTCATTTTAATTCCAGTTTTAGGATATAGGGAAGTTCCCTATTTTGGACGGGAATTATATCGTAAGAACTTGTAAGATTCTTCTTAACTGATTATTTTAGAACTCTTTTAATTTGAATAGTATGATAATTAGCCATGAGGAGTTTCAAAAAGCTAGAAGAATAAGCAGGGCTATTCAAGAATATCTAGAGCAAACTGGCTTGCATGGTATTAGAAGTACTGATGTTTATCCTTTACTAGCAAGAAAAGGTTTAATTCAGAAGGACAGGCATAATGGCGCTCATTTTAGAAAATATTTAATACGCCTTCATAAGAGAGGGATGTTGAATCTTATTCCTCAATGTCAGGGAAGTAAAAACAAATCGAAGTTTTATGAGTGGCGGTTTTACAGTGTACCTGACAGCAAAGTAATATCTAATACGAAATCGGTAAATGCTGACAATCCTATTATTCCAGATATAAAAGAAGCTGAAATAGATGATTTGATTTTAAAGTCCAAATCACATATAGATAAGTTACCTAAAATTGATGAGTCTATCTTACCGCCACAGGCAATAGAAATAAGGAAAACTTACCCTAGAGCTTATGAAAAGTGGACAGAAAGAGAATTTGATATTATGATAAGAGCTTTCATGAAATTTAAGAATAGTGATAAAGTTTCTGTGTTGTTGAGGAGACAGCCTAGTGTAGTTAAAAAAACAATTAAATTAAGATTACGACAAGGATAAGATACGATAACATGTATTTTGTAACTTCAGGTTACTAAATAAATAATTAAAACATTGCTATGGAAGAAAAATTTAATGGTAACCGCAGTAAATTTTCTAGAGAAAATCTTAAACTTTTTGATGATATAGCATGTTTGGATATCAATTATTGTCAGTGTTATGCAGTTGAAGATGTCCATCCCGATTTTGCACTTTGCAGTAAATGCGAATTGGTAGTTCCTGGTACTAATGAGTCAGAAATTAAATCCTTGGTTAGTATTACAGGAAACTATAATCTTTTAAAGCAGAAAGAATAAATAATGCCAATACATTCAGTTGTAAACTGAAAGTATTATTTATTAATGATAGGCTTTCGATATAGCAAAAAAAAGGGGTCATATGACCCCTTCATCTTTCATTGAACTATGTTTCTCTCTATTTATTACTATGCTATCGACAAATCTTATGTCGAAGTAATTACAGGCTATTTCTAGTTTTTTACTAACGGCAATATCTGCTTTTGAGAATCTTGTTTGACCGCTATATTTATTAGAAACTATCAATTTCAAACTCTTCATTCAGATAAGCATCAATTAATTCCTCAATCTCTAAATTTGGATTTGTAATGAAATTCACGAGTAAATAGGATAATCCAATTGCTCTTACCATAGGCGCTCCATTAGTGTCCGCCAAAGAAGGTCCATCTGTTGTTCGTCCCAAAAGTGTTTTAATGTAGTTATTCAGCAAATTTGCAGGGATTTGCAAATTGGTCATATTATTTCTGTGTTTTATAATATAGCAAATTCCAGCTTGAAAGGTCAAATTCAAGTCCGCAACAATTTTTGCTAAATTGAAATTCTGCGCAACTGCCGTTAATGCAATGTCTTTCTGAACCCTTACATTTCCATTTAAATCACCAGACCATTTGTAAAATGATACAGCAAAATCGTAGGATTCCATATTTATACTTCCACTATTTATTACTAATTGCGAATAAGTTAATAAATTTCGCATGGCGTGGTCGGGTTCGCCGATTGATGTATAAATTTTCGAACAATTTTTATAAATATCGGGATTCAATTTATATTTATTAAATGCTTTTCCGTAATAATTTAAGGCTTGTTCTAAATCTCCGTTTCTTTTATGCTGAACTCCTATCTGAAGTAGTTCAGCACATTTTTCTTTTTTGTTCATAGTTTGGTTTAAATTGCTCACAACGGTTAGTTTTGATATACATTGTTATCTGCTTTTTTTCCTTTCGTTACTGTTCATTTTCAACGTTAAAGTACGTTTTCGCAAACTCTGAAATTCGATTATGTCTTTCCGTAATTTCGGTTTCTGTCCATTGATTTTTTTCTCTAATCTCTGTATAACTTGAAAGTGCAGTATCTTGGAATAATTCGCTTTTTTTCTTAAACGACTTGTTTGAAAATTTGCTGTTTTGACTTTGTGTCAATAGTGCTAAATTACCCGCAAGTTGTAAAAAATTCTTTCTAAATTCTTCCGTATATTCTATGTCTGCTGGGTTTTGCGGTGTTATATGTTCAATTGTGTAACTATTATAAAGTTCCTTGTCCAATAACGCACCTGAACGATTTTTAATTCTTAAACTGTTTTCGTATTGCCACAAAACATACTTGATTGTATTACGATTGTAATGCCATTTTTCATTGTCAAAGTAGTTTGGGATAATATTTCTAAATCTATCTCCGTCATTCCAATACCACTTAAAGCCGGTTTCAGTTACATTCTTAATATCTTGATATAAATTGTCAATATTATAAATGTCTTTTTGGTTAAAATATCGTTTTGCGAAATTTGGCAAATGATCTGTTCGGTAGTCGCCAAGTTTAAGTTTGAAACACAGAACTTCTAATAATTTTAAAATTTTCTTGAAGCTGTCGCCTGATACTTCGCCTTTGTAAAAAAGTGTCAGTAAAACCAATTTCCAATTCGCTTCGTTACCTACAAAAAATAGATTCGTAATATTTGATTGGTTTTTGTTGCTCACAATACTTTTCGCACTATGCGCTAATTCTACAAAGCTTTCAAAAAACAATTTAATCCATTGAGATTTATTCTCTACTTTCTTAAGCGTTTCTTTTATGGCTTCAATGTTACCGCCAATATTGAAAAACAAATTGCAATAATTATCTAAAAGCTCGTTTTCTGTGAAATAACCTTCAACTGCTTCAATGTATCTGTATGTTTTTGAAATTATGCTTTGAATTTCTGCAATGTCATTATTCGCTTGATTGTTGTCCGAACTTTGAATGTAAATCTGGTGCATTAAATATGCTTTGATAACTTCAAATCTTGAAAGTTCTTTTCCCCGATTATTTTGGTATTCAAAAACTTGCGTTGCTTCAACCTTGTTAGTGATATAAAAAGTGCTTATTACCGCATTTTCTAATGTTTGTTGAATTAAGTTTAAATTTTCTTTCTCTAGTTTAGACAACTCTGTTTCAAAGAAATTAAAGGCTTCTATAATTCGTTTTTGAGAAATCGTTTCTGTATCGTCAATGGCAGAAACTAAATGCTTTTGAGTAACTTTTTTGAAAATTACTTGGTCGTCATCAATAGTTTTGAAAACATCTGTTAAATAAGTTTGCCTTATTTGCTCAACATTTTCTCCTTTTAGGATTTTGATTTTGGCAAGTGCTGAAAGGAACAAAATTGTTGTTGTAAGTCTTTGTTGTCCGTCAATTATAAAAAGAGTGTTTCCATCTTTTTCAAAAAGGATTTGTCCCAAATAATATTTTTTACCTTTTTGTTCTAAAAGGTCTTCGAGAAATTGAGAACATTGTTTATCTCCCCAACTAAACGCACGTTGATAAGCTGGAATTCGAACATTCTCAGAATTTTTAAAAAGCTGTTGTATGCTTTCTGCGGTTCTGTTTTCAAGTGTTGTTTTTGATTGCATATTCATTAGGCTGCTCTTGTTCCTGTCTTTTTACACTTTTTATCATATGTGTAAATCCAACTTCCCCTTTTTAAGTTAAACGAGTTTCCTGCTGCATTTTTAAAACTTCCTGAAGAGCTTGATAACGTGGCGATTTTCTTTCCATTTTCGTCAAAAGTGTAGTACCAACTACCTTTTAGAAAAACTATAAAGTCCATTCCTATACCCATTAGATCTCCTTGAGAAGTGGATATAGTTGCAGATTTTTTTCCATTACCGTCGATTATGTATAACCAACTGCCTTTTTCTTGTACGTCTGATATTGCCATATTTTTTTATGTTACTTACTCTAATCGGTTTTCAGCTTTCTCCCGTTTTTTTCATATTTCAGATAACGGCTCTGCTAAGTTTAATGCGGAAGTAAGAAAACTATTTGTTACCGTCTGCGCTTGAAGCTAAAGCTTATTGTTTATTTTTTTTTCTTGTCTAAAGCTAAAAAGTATTTTTCGTTGTAGAAAATGTAAAAATGAGTAGTACCACAATCAACAGCATTTTGTAAAAATTCATAAATGGCTTGTCCATCTTCTGCTATTTTCAAAATTGAAGGTAAATAACCAGCTATATCCGTTTTGTGTCCGTGATACATTTTAAAGAAATTTTTGATAGTTTTTTTGTCATTTTCGTTGTGATAAATCCCTATGAAATTTTCGTTATAGTTTGAGTCTTTTCTTTCAATCTTTTTTACTTTGGTCTTGTACCAAAAGCGAAATGATTTTGCACTTTTTATTTTCATTCAATTTAGCAGTTGTCAAAGTTATAAAGTTCTGTTTCTGTTGTGCGATTGGAGCAAAAGCTAATGTGTTGCAAAGCGTTGGTTTGCTACGTGTTTTAAGTACCTAATTTGATAAGTAGGAAGAACTAGTAATAAATTGCAAATGGCGTTAGGCTCAGTTTTATTAACACGAATAATTATTGATTTTAGTTATGTATAATATTAATAATCAATTTTTTAATTTATTAAAAAATTACAAAATTAATTTGTATCCCAGTTAGTACCACCACACTTCGTACATTTATATTTATTATTTGTAATCCATTTAACAATTTTATCCTTGTACAAAAGCATACCGGTTCCGCCAGCAATCATAGCTATTACTATAGGCATAGCTAAACCAGTTCCAGCAAGTAGATAAGTTGTCCAAGCAAAGTATCCTCCAATAGGTAATGCACCACCGATAATTTTTACGAATAAACCTGTGTTTACCTTCTCCAGATTTTTACAATTACGACATTCAATCTTCATATTTTTCTTTTAATTTTTAACTAAAATAACTAGTTTTAATTAATCTTTTTTTTGAAATGCTTTCTTAAGTTTCTTTATTCATTTCCTCTTGCGTTTCGCAAACTGTACTTGAAATTTCAATATATAACTTTGTTATATATCCTTTCAATAAAAGAGATGTATGACACATTTTTCATGTTAAATTCCAAATTGGCGCAGACTAAAATGCTCTTTTAATATATTTGGTTAGTAATTTTATAATAGGAAAATTATATGCTAGTTAAAAAATGATAAACTTTACTGGTTCATTCTAGAATAAAAAAAGGGTCATATGACCCTTTCATCTTTCATTGAACTATGATTCTCTCGAGTGATTACTATGCTATCGACGAATCTTATGTCGAAGTAATTACAGGCTATTTCTAGTTTTTTACTAACGGCAATATCTGCTTTTGAGAATTTGGTTTGACCGCTAGGGTGATTATGAACCAATATTATGCCTGTAGTAGGTAACATTATAGCATCTCTGACAATAGCTTTTATTGGTATTAAACAAGCTATGTCTGTACCAGAGCTTGCATGGTGTACGTTGATGACTCTGTTCTCATGGTTTAGATGAATTACCTTGACAACTTCATGGTCGTCCATTACATGGTCAAAGTAAGGTCTAATAAAATCTGCGGAGTCTTCTGAACTAGAGATTTTTTCTGCTCGCTGCTTAGTTCGTTTGTAGTTTACGGTTAACTCGCCTACCAAATTCTTGTAAATGGTCACTTTTTTCATTTTAAATGATTTTTAGATTGAACAATATTTGCGCAATCCCAAGTGGTAGTAAAATTTCAGCTCTAAAGGAAACGGAATAAATAAGAGCGAATCTTGAGCCTGGTTTATGCCGTAGTCTTTTGATGGGAATATTTTGCGTGCTTATCTTTGTGTAGATGTTGTTATTATATTATTTTCTTGCCCTTGGAGGATATTCAAAATGTTTTCTAGGTATTAGTTATTAAGTTTAAATTACAATTGTCTAAAACTAGAATATGATTGAGATTACTAAGGAAATTTTTGATAAAGCATTTTCTGGATTCAAAATAATAGTTGAAGAAGGCTCAAAAGTAGGGCTGACTGATTTTAAAACTAATCCTTTTGTGATCGAGAATGAAAACTATAAATATGAAGTTCTAAAGCAAGCAAAAGCTAAGCTTTTGACTAAAACTTGGAAGGAAAATGAAATAGGAAACGGTAGAATATTAGAGGCCGTAAAAAACTCGATTCAAACCGATATTATTTATAATTATAAAACTCATCAAAACAACCTTATTGATTGGAGGAAAAAAGATAATTTTAAAAATCTAAGTACATCTAAAGAAACTGAAAAGTTACTTTTTGACTTTTTTAAAAGTAAAATTAAAGATGAAGTTTCCTTTTCTAAGTTTTCAGACTTGGGGTTTTCATATCAATTAATAGCTTATCTATTTTTTATTAAGAATCCACAAAAATATCTACCCATATCTCAAAAGAAATTTGACTTAATCTTTAGCTCATTAGGTATTGATTTAAAAACTAGTTACAATATATCCTGGGAAAATTATGTTGAGTTTGTAAATATTATAAAACAATTTCAAAATCATTTAAAAAGTAAATTCTCTGAAATTGAGTTAATAGATGCTCATTCATTTTTATGGATTTATTTACACCGATTGCGAAACCCAGAATATAAAAAGCCAGCTGTCATTGAAGTGCAAAAGGTTGTTGTCGAAAAACAGAAAATACTTGACAACTATCAACCAAGATTGCCGGTTAATATTGATGATTTAACTGAGCCTGAAACGGAAATTGATTATGTTGAACAGCTTAGAAAACAAATAGAAATCGGGAATTTGGCGGAGGAGATAGTTCTAAATGATGAAATACAATTTCTAAGCTCTATTTATCCAGAGTTGGCTAATCAGGTTCGTTCGGTTGCGAATAATCCAAAATTAGGTTTTGATATAATCAGTTTTGAAAAAGATGGAACTCAGAAACAAATTGAGGTCAAAGCAATTTCAAAAGGCAATTCTTATAAAAGTTTTATTATCACAAAAAATGAGTTGCAAAAATCAAAAACCTACCCTAATTATTACTTGTATTGCGTTTCTGAACTGGAAAGTCAAAAACCGACAATTTTAAGATTAAAACATCCTGATTTTGAAAACGAAAATCTTTTTAAGTCAGAACCATTAACTTTTAGGATTACCTTCGAATAGTAGTAGAATAATATTTATTTAAAACTATGCTAAAAACGATTTGTGTTGATATGGATGATGTAATGTGTGATTACACAAACACATTCAACAATCAGTTAAAATTAAACCCTGTACAAAAATTTCCACAAAGTGTTCAAGGTTTTTTTGAAAATTTACCAGAGATTGAAGGGGCAATTGAAGCTGTGAAGCATTTGAACTCTATAGCTGGTTTTCGAATTTATATACTAACAGCACCTTCCGAAAGAAATCCGCTATGCTACACTGAAAAAAGAATATGGATAGAAAATCATCTTGGTTTTGAGTATGTAAGTAAACTTATTATTTCATCAAACAAAGGATTGATAAAAGCGGACTATTTAATTGATGATTACATTGAAGGAAAAGGTCAGGAAAATTTTGAAGGCACCTTACTTCAGTTCGGTTCAAACAAGTTTCCTGACTGGAATGCAATTTTAGAATATTTTCAATAAAAATCAGTTACCCCTATTTGCTAATTCTTATTTATTAAATAAAGGTCGCTGTCTTGGAATTTGCTTTTCTTTATCTCTTTGCATACAGCTTTCTTTAAAATCTCTTAGTCCACCTTCAAAAGCCAATCTGTCTGCTTCTTCATCTCGTTCTCTTAGTAATCTGTAATCAGTTTGCCAACATTTAAACCCTTCTTCATGTTGGTCTAAGTAATCAAAATCTTCAAAATCAAATTTGTCTATGTAGCTCATTTTCTGGTTTTATGTTATTAATATTTATTTTTTAGTTATTTGAAAATAGCAGTAAAGAGGCAGACTTATGAAATATGAAATTAGCCAAAAAATGCTAGGTTCAGATGAAAGCCTTATTACTAATGGTGAAATTATCCAAAGCATAAACAATGCTCTTCGTACTATAGCTGTATTTAATATCATACTATTAAGCTTTAAGTGGTTAAATGTTAATCAAACAATGTCTTTGCCACGTTGTTTATTGCTATATAATTATTGTCTAAATCAAACTGGGTTATTGCATTTGATAGTTTTCTAATATTCTGGGCATTATAATTTTCTTTTTTAGCCTTTTCTTTTTTCAATTGTATATGTTGATTGTGAGACTTTTTATCACCTATTACGGAATAGAATTCACCAGGCTTTAGTTTTAGCAGTTCATTACTAGTCACCGTATACCTTTGTTGTATACTTTCAGCTTGACCATTATTTATTTTTATATCGCCTACAGTTAAAAAATCAGATGATTTTCCTTTACTTTTAGTTTTGAACACTTTATCATATTTTCCAAATAGTTCTGATATCTGTTTCATAGATTCTACATTGGTAGTTCTGCCATAAAATTGTGATCCTAGATTACTAATAATTGTTTGTGCTTTTTCTTTACCATATTTATCAAGTATCTGTGTATAATCTTGAGTAGTAAATACAGTAGCAATTTTGTTGCTCCTTGCGGTTGCCGGTATTTGCTCAAATTCAGGAATGAATAAGGTTGGTGCTTCATCAAGAAAAATGGCACTTTTATGTCTATCAGCCACATTCATCTTTTTTAAACAGTTGTTTATAATCATAGATATAAGTGGAGCGTAAAAGCTTGGCAAAGTTGAATCATTGACGATACATAACCGATTAGGACTTTCAGGGTTGTTTAATTCTGGTGAGAAGTCATTGGCAGATAAAATATAGAATAGCTCTTTAGAGGTGAATTTTGCAAGGCTACCTTGCAGAGATCCTATTACACCTGCTACTTGTTTCTCGGCTTTCAATTCAATTACATTTTTAAGAGAAGATATATAGGGTAATGCCTCAAATTCTGTGCTTAATTTCAAAATTACCTTAGCAACACTATTATTTGCTAAACCTGCTATAATATGAGGTATGGTACAATAGTTTGGTTTATTGTTTTTCAGAAAAATTACAATCGATGTAAAGAGGTTGATGGCTTCATCTAAGAAGTAATTATTAGTCGTTTGTTTAATTGAAGCCGGATTAAGATTATAAAATAATGTTTTGGTCAATTCAACCACTTCAGCAGTATTTCTAATATATTCTGGATTTAAGGGATTAAACCGATCACTTAAGAAGGGTTCTTTAAAATTTAGTGTATTGAATTGATTTATATTTTGAGCTTCCATTACTTCAATTGCAAAAGGTGTAAGTTCCCCTTTGAAATCATATATGATAAAAGCAAAATTGTTTTCGATACATTGCTTCATCATTGGTTTTAATAAACTCTCTGTTTTACCGCTTCCGGCACCACCTTGAATATAAATTCCTGCAAAGGGATTTTTAATTTCTACATTTCTTTTATTAGTAGGCAAGATGATACTATAAGTGTCATCGATCTTGCGCTTACTCTTAATTTTTGAACGTAAAAAGCTAAATACTTTAGGTCTGTAAAAAAGTAATGAAAGCTTTACGATGCTTATAGTTATTGCGAAAAATGCATACCAATCTAAATCTATGTTGAATAGTAAGCCTAAATCTAAAGTAGAGGGTATAGATGCAATACAGAGTACGAGGTAAAATTTGTACAACCATTTAGTTTTCCAATTCTTAAATAGCCTGAACGTTAACAATATGCTTATGATATAAGAGAATACTAGGTAAGATGTTATTTTACCGAATGGCGTTGAAATGAATTCATTTAGCCTGCATAATTCATAGGCTACATCCATATTAATTATATAGAGAAATGAGTTCTTTATAAAACTAAAGAGCGCAAATGTTGCTCCTATCATTATGATACCTAAGACGGCTTTACCTAAGCCTGAAGTTTCTTTGTTTGCTTCTGAAAGTGACATATTTTTATGTGTTTTAAATTCCTAATTCGTTTTGTGAGTTTTTTGCTTTGGCTATTTCATTATCCTTCTCGATTGTTTTTATGACTTTGGCTTTTTCTGAAGGATTACCATTTTTTAAAATATTTTGATTTTGAAATTTTTCTATTTCCTGTCGCTTATATTGAAACTGTTGGTCAAAGGCTTTTTCATTGGCTTGAATCCAGTCTTTTCTATCAAATCCAACTTGGTATTCATTGCCTCCTATTTTTCTAGTTTTATTACGTTCATTAGCCATTGGCGAAAGTTTTAGTTTTTGGGTTTTATCTTTTCTAGAGACAATAAGATGAACATGGCTTTGCAACCCTTTTTTATACTCGCCAGATTTAACTTTACCCTGCTGCACTTCTTTATCTGTACCCTTATATTTTCTCATGTGCTCAACCTTACCATAGTAGACCAAATTTTTCCCTGATTCTAAACCTTTGTCCTTACGGTTAAAATTTTTCGCATAATTGTCCATAACCTTTCTTCCATATTCTTGTATAGCTTTATTATAGGCTTTGAATTCTTTTACGTTTAAATCTTTGATGTTCTCGATATTTCTGCCCGATACCATCTTTGCTATTTGCTGCTGTTCTTTTTCACTGAAATTGATTGTTGGAGCGAAAAATTTAGCGTCCTCTTTTCCTAATTTTTTTTTATTATTATCAATACTTGAGATGACATCTGTATGACTGACATCAGATTTTTCATGAGTAAAAAACTGTTGCTTCATCGATTCAATTTTCATTTTCTTGTCCTGGTCTTTTTCCTGGTCCGACATCTTGTCCAATTCCATGTTTTCCTTTTCTAAATAGTTGGCTAAACTTGAACAAGAGCCAGTATTATTTCCTCCAGATGAGCTATGTACTTTAGATATTGGCATGACTATTTAAGTATCGATTGCACTCTGTTCAGTAAGCCCGTTTTATTTTTAGAATCTAAAAACAGAACTACCTCTAAATGCACCTGTCTTTGCTTTCTAATTTCCATTAGAATGTTATCGAGCTTGTCATTCGTTTCGTTGAGTTTAGAGGTTAAAAAATCTCTTTCTGCATGTACACGATCATCATTAGATTTATGATAATGGTAAATGTCGGCTCGCATAGGTTTCAAAATATCTCGTTCTTGAACCTTTAAAAAAGAGACAATTCTATTGTCTAATTTTTTAACCAATATGGACGGATTATCCTTTAATGGTTCGTTAGGATTGATGCCAGTTTTTTTGAAAAATTGAATCATAGAACCTACTAATTGTCCGAAATTAGAATTGAATTGAACTACCAATTTAGAAAGGTCTTTATGGGCGATTTCATTAACTAAGATGCTTTTTTTAGACATGGTTTATATTTTAAAGTGCTTATAATCAATTGTATAGATGCTATTTTATAAATATTCTATAAATGGTTATATGAATTAATAGAATTAAATATCTGAATATGAGATGTTTAGCCTCGCAGAGCAAGTCGGAGACAGGGGTATCGCCCCTGTCCGACTTGCTTTCTTTTTAAGAAACCTCCACCAAGTAGTCATTCACATCTTTGAAGGGTTCATATGTAGAAGAGCAATCTTGGGCGAAAGAATATTTTTCCTTTATAAGATTGGTTGTTCTTTTACCGGCATCATCGTTATCTAAATAGCAATCGATATCGCTATATTTAGATAAGATCTTCCAGCAATTTTTAATCTGTGAAATAGAATTTAAAATCAGATAATCTTCGTTTTGGTTGGTTTGGAAAAGTAGTTTGTAGGATAAGAAATCTAAAAAGCCTTCGAACAGAAGCAGCTTTTGATTTGCATTATTAAAGTGTGTTATTCCCTTGTTGCCCAGGCAACCTTTAAAATATTTATTGCGTATTTCATAACCACCTAAATCGTTTTTAAAAGCTATTGCAAAATAGGTTTTGTCATTTATGGTGTAATGAATTTCTTTGCAATAGGTTAATGCTACTCTAGCATTAATACGTCTCATAATCAAATACCATAGTAAGGCATCATTTTCTAATTCTATGACCTTTTCAATAGTGTGATTTGGTGTCAAATCTTGTGCAACAAAAGTTGGCTTTTGAAAAGAAAAACTATTTGAATTACTCAGGAATTCTAATGTCTCTTTTATAGTGTAGCCAGAAATTTTAATAACCAAATCTATTACATTACCACCGACACCTTCGCCGTGATCATACCATCGGTTTAGTTTTAAGTCAACTTTAAACGATGGTGTTTTCTCGGACCTGAACGGACTAAGAAACCAACATTCCTTTTCTTTTGTTTTTTTAGGATAAAAACCAAGTCTTTGTAGCGTATCTATAATAGAAATATCTCTAGCTGTTTTACAGTCTAGATTATGATGTTTTTCATTTTTCATGATTAATAGTGTTTTAAATTAAAATTGAGGTTTTGATGATAATTGTTGATATTAGCAGTATGAATGGGTTTCGCCCAGTTCAACATAATTTCATCAATCAACAAAAAGCCCTTTTTTCTTCATCAGTATTATTTTGATGATAGTTTGATGATAAAATGATGACGATGTATTTATTTGATTTTCAATGACTAAAATCACTCTATCATCATTTCATCATAAATTCTAAGTATATAGTCTTTCTTAATTGTGAAGTATCTCCCTTTACGATCTATCTGAACAAATTCACCATAACTTGTATATTCAAAACCTTGATAAGAATTAGCATTGTCAGAAGGTATTAGGTTCCATTTCTTTTTTAGAATCTTTCGAATATCATTCATGGAAAAATGCTTTTTGCGTGACTTGCCTAAATTCGAAACAACTTCTCTAGGTGTTGCTTTTAATTGATCTTCGGCAAATGAGTCAAACAGCTCGTAGAACAAGAATATCATTTCACGTTCTATTTCATTGTTATTAAGCCATACCAGTTTTTGTAATGCTTCCGTCTTAAGCTGCTTAGGTGTAAACCACATACGGGTAGTTTTAGGCGTGCTAAAGGGTCTATCGATTAAGTATTGAAGAAAGGCAGGTATTTCTTTGTATAGTTTGTTTAGGTACTCTGTGTCTTCCGTTTCAAACGGAATAACCTTACGAACCCAAAACCGTATCTCGTCACTATCTATAAGAATGAAGGTGTCTTCGTTGTTGCTGCATAAAATGAATTTGCCAAAGAATTCAATTTCTTCTCTGTCCTTTCCTTTAGCTTCCACTTTATCCTTATCGGTAGTAGAGAGATATTTAAGCCTTTCGGTAATTTCCTTTTTATCAAAAAAGACTTCATCTACAGCAATTATGGTTTTACTTGCCCAATCGGCATTGAATTGACTAGAGAAACTATCACCTTTTATATAGGTCATGTTCTCACCGAATATGGCTTTAAGCCATTTAATAAATGTGCTTTTTCCAGTACCTCGTTCTTTACTTACTAGGCAAAGTATAGGTAGTATTTGAGTGGGCTTCATGAAAATGAGCTTCAAATAGTCCAAACCTAATTCTTGCTGCTCGCCAAAGATGTGCTTTACAAAATCTAAAGATTTCTCTACACTACCTTTTTTCGGTTTTTGTGGCAACTCATGATAAGTATTGTAAAAGGTACCTAGTATTTGCTGGTAGTTCAAATGATCGGGTATGCAGCAAAAACCATCTAGCTTGGGTATATCAGATAAAAATACCTTACCGTGATCGGCAATAATAGTATCCTTGTTCCATCGAACCATGACGGGTACGGTGTCACCAGATATTAAAGGTCTCTCAATGTGTTTGTGATAAACAGTTCCAATTCTTAAATAGGGTGCTTTCTTTTTCATAGCACTCTATTTTCTTGCAGACTTAATTAAACTGTTGTTCTTTCTTGCCAAAGCAAGAAGTTCACTTTTAGAAAAAAAGATGGATCTGCCTATTTGAAAATAGGGCACATGCCCTTTTTTCTTCCAAGATATTAATGAGGTTACGGAAATACCTAGAAACTGAGCAGCTTCTTTTTGTGATAGGCGGTCTTCTTTAGGTAAGTTAGAATTACTTTCAATGATTTCTGTTTTACGAACTTCATCTATAACGAGACGAACGGTTCGTTCTAAATCTTTTTTATTGAAACCAAATAGAATAGAGTTTGACATAATTGAACTTGTTTTAGTGTTATACTTTACAAAGGTTCAATCTATTTAGAGTAATTAAAACCCAACTCAATGTGGGTGGGGGATTGGGGGGAAGAGCAACATGAATTATTAAAATTCAATTATAGGCATTACGGTTTTCCGTAATGTATTTTGGTTGTAAAGGAATATTTTAGTTCTCTATTACATAATAATTATGAATAAAATATTGTTAGTATTATTCGGCATTTTAATTATAACAAGTTGTAAAGAAAGAAAATCTAATACTCAACATAATTCAGTTAATGAGTCTGTTTACAAGGATTCTGATGAAGATGAAAGTGACATCTGGGATGGTTCTTATTGTGCAGAAATTGAATATTATAACCCAAACACAGGTAATTATTCTAATTATACATTGATAGTTGATGTCAATGAGAATAAATTAGAACAGATAAATTTCCCGAACGGTGGTTATCTCGATGATTTTTACTTAGTGGAGTTTGACGATGATGGTTATACCGAATTTACATCTGATAAAGGATATGATTATGAAGTACAAATTGTTGGCGATTCAGCTAACTGTTTTGAAAATGTACCTATGGCTTCTCAATGTAATGGTATTACCGATGATGGAGACCAATGCGAGAATCTGACGGATAATTCTAGTGGGTACTGCTGGCAACACGAAGACCAAGAATAATATTTTTAATGAAAATTACCAAATCAACCATGCAATCAAATTATTACAAAACTATTCTATTATTACTTTTTATGTCACAAGTGACTATAGCACAAAGTCTTTCCTTGAGTGACATTGAAAATATTTGTTCGAAATCTAATTGGGAAAATGTAAATCAATTTTTAATGAATAAAAATTGGGAATACTATGAGTCTGAAAAAGGAGATACTGATAAATATAGTACAATCACTTGGTCTTATAATAAGAATTATAACGATGCTGCAGAAGCCTGGTTCTATTTATTTACTTATGAAGGTTTTCCAAGTAAAATCCGATATTCTGTTTTCAACAAACCTTCATATACAGCAATTCGGAATTCTCTTAGTGCCAAAGGATATAAGCTTAAAAATAGTGAGATAGAAGATGACGAATTAATATCAACCTATACCAATTCTAAATATTCGTTAACAATTACAACACAAAAAAGAGAAAAAGAAAATGATTTTGGTGCAGATAAAAGTATCACTGCATATGATTTTCTTTTAGTCTTAAAATCTAGTATTTATGACCCGGATAATGGGAAAAAGATATATTATTATTCAAATGGTGAAAAGAAATTAGAATATTCCTTAGTCAATGGAAAAATGGAAGGTATTTCTAATGTGTATTATGAAAATGGTCAATTGAAAAAAACTGGTACTTACAAAAACAATTTGGCAAATGGTAATTTTATAGAGTACAATGAGGAAGGTCTTAAATTATATGAATATAAGCAGTTGAATAATAAAAAAAATGGAAATTTAATTGCATATGAAGATAATAAAATATCATATACAGTAAATTTTGTCAATGGCAATTTCCATGGTAAAAATATTGAATATTATTATACAGATGATACCGATAAACTGTATACGAAAATTATTGGGAATTATATAAACGATGAAAAAAGTGGTCTTTGGAAGACAATTTTTATAGATGAAAATAACGTAGAAACTGTCTTAAATAAAATTACTTATGAAAATGGTGTAAAACAGGGATTTGCCCAAGAGGTTAGTGGCGATAGTCTAATATTGTCAAGATATGTTAATGATGAGTATAATGGTAAGTATAAGATTTATCATGATGTTTTAAGAAGTTTGCTAGGTGGTGTAATTGAGACTGATACTACTAAAATGACTTTGGTTACTAAAGGACAATTTTCTAAAGGAATTAAAAATGGATATTGGAAGTATTATCATGTTACAGGGGGATTGGATAAAGAGGGCTCTTATATAAATGATAATTTGGAAGGGGAATGGAAATATTACCATCCTACTTACTACAATAAAGAAGAAGACAGGCATGAAGATTATTCCGAAGAATTATATTTAATTGAAACCTATAGAAATGATAAGCTAAATGGCATATCAAAAAGGTATTCATATTTAAACAGGGAAGAAGTTGAATGTTCGGAATTAAATGCAAAAAATCAGTCAGCTGAAACTTGCTATAAAAGGGTTTATAAAAAAGTATTGGAAACCAGAACTTTTAAAAATGATGAATTAGATGGGCCATATGAAAAAAAGAATGCTTCAAATATTGTCATCGAAAAAGGAAATTATAAAAATGGTTTAAAAGAAGGTAGATTTTATATGCGATTTGATGAAATTGATGAAAATAACATAATGTCGCCATACTATATGGAAGGAACATTTGTAAATGACATTATCGAAGGAGAATGGATTGCATATTCAGAAAAAGGAATCATAGACAGAACAATGAATTTTAAGGATGGGGAGTTACATGGAAAAAGTACCGAATGGTACAGTGAAAATAAACCCAAAAAAATTAATATGTTCGATTCTGGAGATCTTGAGGAACTGACCGTTTTTGATAATACCGGTAATTACCCTGAAGCTAAGTTTGAAATATTGCATAAAGGTTTTAATGGCTACAAATGTCGTTATACGAAATTCACAGCTTCGGGTAGTGAATCTCAGGTGTATTCCGTAAATGATGAGGAAGACATCGATGAGGATGATTTTGATTTACAATTTTTTCTAAATATTGAAAATGGTAAAGCTTATAAAAATGGGGATTATGTAGTGAACCTTCCTAGTACAGAACCATTGATAGAAGGATTATATAGTGAAGGGGTCGAAGCTGATAAATGGACTTATTACTATTATAGCCAACATGTCAAATTGCAATACGATTATCATTCTTCGAACGAAAAGTATTATACACTTGACGATAAACCTTATTCAGGAGATTTTGTGCTATTAGATGATGAAAAAGGAACTAAAGAAATTAGGTCCATTAAAGATGGGGTCAGAAATGGTAAAACCGAAATTATTGATAATAGGTCTGGTAAATCAATAGAGAAGGTTAGGTATAAAGACGGTATAATTAAATAGGCTATAATAGCCAATGTTAAACGTTATCCTAAGCAATAGCCTATATTTATGCTCTAATCGTAAATTAGATTATCAGTCTTAAAATTTGGCTCATATATTTATAACTCATTTAAATTTTAATACACTTTTGAAATTAAATTATGTACTTAATCAATAAAGAGCAAAATAGAATTTCCAAATTAAAACAGATGACTTTTTCTGAATTGAAATTTAGAGAAAGGGATCATCTTCAAGAGTGGATAGCCAACAACCCATCTTCATTAGGCGAGGAACTTTTAATAATTCAAAAAGAGTTTAATGGTTTCAATGAAACGAATGAGAGATTAGATTTGCTGGCATTAGATAAGCTTGGTAATGTAGTAATTATTGAAAATAAGTTAGATGATTCGGGTAAAGATGTTACTTGGCAAGCGATTAAATATGCGAGCTATTGTGCAAGTTTAACTAAGCAAGATGTAATAAAGATATACCAAGATTTTTTAGGTTCATCAGCAATTGCATCTGAGAAATTAACCGATTTTTTTGATGGTAGAGATATTTCAGAAATTGTTTTAAACCAGGGTCTAAATTCACAACGGATTATTTTGGTAGCAGCTAATTTTAGAAAAGAAGTTACTTCGTCTGTATTATGGCTTCTAAATTTTAAGGTCCGTTTGCAGTGTTTTAAGGTTACTCCATTTGCTTTCAATGAGCAGCTGTTTTTAAATGTTGAGCAAATACTGCCAACAAAAGAGACAGAAGATTTTGCGATAAGTATTTCAACAAAGGCACAGGAAGAAATTGAAGTTCAAGAGACACTTAAGAATAGACATCAATTCAGACTTAAATTTTGGGAAAGTTTTATAAACTACAGCAATACGAAAAACAATCTTTTTTCAAATAATTCACCAACAAAGGAAAGTTGGATTGGCAAGGGTATGGGAATGAGTGGTGTTAGCTTAAATCTTGCGGTTAGTGGTAATTATTGTAGAAGCGAAATTATTTTTAACAGGGGTAGTCAAGAAGAGAATAAAGACCTGTTTGATTTTATTTATAAGATGAAAGATAAAATCGAAAGTGATTTTGGTGACCAATTAATTTGGGAACGAATGGATGAAAATGTTACTTGCAGAATTAAGTATCAACTAGATGGTATGAGTTATTTTGAAGAAGCAGATTGGGCTACTATGAATGAGTATTTAGTAGATGCTTCAGTAAGAATGGAAAATGCTTTTAAAGAACCAATTAGAAAATTGAATGCTTACGCCAAGCTTAGATAAAATTTAAAGCAGACTGTAACTGGAAAGTATCAATTAACGGATTAATGACAAAGAGTAACAAATGGATATTGTAAAAGAAGCAGACATAGAATATGGATTGGTAGGTAAACTACAAGACCTAAAATATACCTATCGCCAAGATATAAGAGATAGAAAAGCTTTAGAATTAAATTTTAGACAGAAGTTTGAAGCCCTAAATAGAGTAAAATTAACGGATGCAGAATTTGACAAACTACTTAATGAAATAATAAATCCAGATGTATTTAAAGCTTCTAATCATTTAAGAAAACGAAATACATTTATAAGAGAAGACGATACGCCATTACATTACACCTTAGTAAATATAAAAGATTGGTGTAAAAATGATTTTGAAGTTATTAATCAGCTTCGTATGAATACCCAAAATAGCAATCATAGATATGATGTTATTTTATTGATTAACGGAGTGCCAGTTGTACAAATTGAGCTAAAAACTTTAGAGATTAGTCCTAATCGTGCAATGCAACAAATAGTAGATTACAAAAATGATATTGGCAATGGATATGCCAATTCGTTGATGTGCTTTATGCAATTATTTATAGTCAGTAATAAAACAAGAACCTTTTACTTTTCTAATAACAATAATAAACACTTTGCTTTCAATGCAGACGAGCAATTTTTACCTGTATATACTTTAGCAAAAGAAGACAATTCTAAAATAAACCACTTAGACGATTTTACTGATAAATTTTTAGCTAAATGTACCTTGGGCGAAATGATCAGTCGCTATATGGTGTTGGTAGAAACCGAGCAAAAGATATTGGTAATGAGGCCGTATCAAATATATGCAGTAAAGGCTATTGTAGATTGTATAGAACAAGATAGAGGTAACGGTTATATCTGGCATACTACAGGAAGTGGAAAAACATTAACATCATTTAAAGCATCTACACTTTTAAAAGATAATGATGCCATTGAAAAATGCTTATTTGTAGTAGATAGAAAAGATTTAGACAGACAAACAAGAGAAGAGTTTAATAAATTTCAAGAAGGTAGTGTAGAAGAAAATACCAATACAAAAACATTGGTAAGAAGAATGCTTTCTACAGATTATGCAGATAAGGTAATTGTTACAACAATTCAAAAATTAGGCTTAGCCTTAGATACCAAAAACGACAAAAATTATATAGAGCATTTAGAACCATTAAAGGATAAACGAGTAGTTTTTATTTTTGATGAGTGTCACCGTTCACAATTTGGTGAAAACCATAAAGCTATTGTAGAATTTTTTCCAAAAGCTCAACTATTCGGTTTTACCGGAACTCCTATTTTTGAGGAAAATGCGACCTATAAAACGATTGAAGGAGAAACAGCGTCTTACAAAACAACAGAAGACGTTTTTCAAAAAGAATTACACGCATACACCATTACCAACGCAATAGAGGACAAAAATGTATTGCGTTTTCATATCGACTATTTTAATATCAAAGGTCAACAAGACTTAAAGAGTTTAAGTCATAAAATGGCAGTGATCGATGCGATTCTAAAAAAACATGATAAAGCAACCCATTACAAGCGGTTTAATGCCATTTTAGCAACGTCTTCTATTTCTGATGCAATTGAATATTATCATTTATTCAAACAAAATCAACGAGAATATGCCGAGATTAACCCTGATTATCGACCATTGCAGATAGCCTGTGTATTTTCGCCACCTGCAGAAGGTAATACAGACGTAAAGCAATTACAAGAAGATTTGCCACAAGAAAAAGCAGATAATGAAATTGAGCCTAATATAAAAAAAGCAGCATTAAAAACCATTATTGCAGACTACAACACCCAATACAATACAAATCATAGAATTGCAGATTTTGATTTATACTATCAAGATGTGCAGCAACGTATAAAAGATCAAAAATATACAAACAAAGATTATGCACACAAAAATAAAATTGATGTGTTAATTGTTGTAGATATGTTATTGACAGGTTTTGATTCTAAATATTTGAATACCTTATATGTTGATAAAAATCTAAAATACCATGGTTTAATACAAGCTTATTCACGTACCAATAGAGTTATAAACGATACGAAACCTTATGGTAATATTTTAGTGTTTAGAGATCAAGAAGAAGAAGTAAATAAAGCAATGATTCGTTTTTCTGGTGCTAAAATAGAAAAAGCAAAAGAAATTTGGCTGGTGGAGGCTGCACCTAAAGTTATTGAAAAGTACAAAGAAGCTGTAGAGCAACTTACCAAGTTTATGGAGGCAAAAGGCTTAGCTTGTTCACCTTCAGAAGTGAATAATTTAAAAGGAGATGAAGCACGTGCTGGTTTTATAAATGCTTTTAAAGAAGTACAGCGCTATAAAACACAATTAGACCAGTATACGGACTTGAACGATACTCAAACAGAAACTATTGAGGTGTTATTACCAAATGAAGATTTGCGTTCTTTCAAATCTGTGTATTTAGATACTGCCAAAAGTTTACAAGCAGCACAAGCTAAAGGCGGTGACCAAGCACCCGAAGATGTACAGCAATTAGATTTTGAATATGTACTCTTTTCTTCTGCCATTATAGATTATGATTATATTATAGGGTTAATAGCAACCTTCACGCAAGACAAACCTTCTAAAAATAAAATGACACGTGAAGAGTTGATAAACCTGTTAAGTTCCAGTGCCAATTTAATGGAAGAACGTGAAGATATTATTGCGTACATAAACAGCTTAAAGGTTGGGTTTGGGTTAGATGAAAAAGACATCCGCAAAGGCTACCAAAAATTTAAAGACGACAAAGCAGCCAAAGAAATACAAACCATTGCAGATAAACAAGGTATTACAGCTTTAAGCCTAAACGCTTTTATTGATGAAATATTAAACAGAATGATTTTTGATGGCGAAAAACTAACCGATTTATTAGAACCTTTAGACTTAGGTTGGAAAGACAGAAGCATAAAAGAGAAAGATTTAATGGAAGACTTAGTACCATTATTAAATAAACTAGCCCAAGGGCGTGAAATAGCAGGGTTAAATGCTTATGAATAAAGAAAAACAAAAGATGATTCCTGAAGTGCGTTTTCCAGAGTTTAAGAATGATGGAGAATGGAAAATCGAACCATTTAATGATGTCTATAATTTTAAAATAACTAATTCTTTTTCAAGGGAAAAATTAAACTATGAAAAAGGCAACGTAAAAAATATACATTATGGAGACATACATACTAAGTTTTCATCACATTTTGATATTACACAAGAATGTGTTCCATATATAAATTTAGATATTACTCTAGAAAAAATAGATAAAGATAATTACTGTCAGGAAGGTGATTTAGTTATTGCAGATGCTTCTGAAGATATAGATGACATAGGTAAAACCATCGAAATAATAAGCCTAAATCAAGAGAAGCTTCTAGCAGGTTTACATACTTTTCTTGCCAGACCAATTGATGATAAAATTAAATTAGGCTTTGGAGGACATTTGTTTAAATCTAATGGTATTATAGCTCAAATAAAAAACGAAGCTCAAGGAGCTAAGGTATTGGGTATATCTAAAGGTAGGCTTGCTAATTTGGATGTTTATTATCCTGATAGCGATATTGAACAACAAAAAATAGCCAATTGTTTATCCTCATTAGATACTTTAATAACAGCAGAAGTAGATAAATTAGAAAATTTAAAAGACCACAAAACAGGTTTATTACAACGACTGTTTCCTGCAAATGGAGAAACCAAACCAGAATTTCGTTTTCCAGAGTTTGAGAAGGATGGAGATTGGGAAGAGAAATTGTTAGGAGGCATTTCAGAAATTACTACAGGTACTTCGAACCGTCAAGACTCAACAGAAGAAGAAGGAAAATATACCTTTTTTGATAGGTCGCAAGATATAAGAACTAGCAATAGATTTTTATTTGATGGAGAAGCGATTATAGTAGCAGGTGAAGGACAAGAGTTTAAGCCAAAGTATTTTATTGGAAAATTTGATTTACATCAAAGAGCGTATGCTATTTTGAATTTTAATAATAAAACAATCGGCAAATTTTTATACTATTCAATATATAAAAATAGAAGTTATTTTTTAAGATACGCTGTTGGTTCAACAGTTAAATCTTTAAGACTTCCAATTTTTGAAAATATGCCTACGTTAATATCTTCTAACCCAAAAGAGCAACAAAAAATAGCAGATTGTTTAACTAGTGTAGATGATTTTATTGAAGCACAAAAAACAAGAATAAAAGTCTTAAAAAACCATAAAAAAGGTTTGATGCAACAATTATTTCCAAACAGTATATAAAATGAATTTTACAAATTTAACAGAAGTTGCAACACACTTTAGAAATGACTTAATTGGAAACCAGGTAAAAGAAAGAGATTTTATTTTATTTTTTGCGCATAATGGTATTGGTAAAACAAGATTGTCCATGGAGTTTAAAGAACTAGGTAAAACAGCAAACCCACCAAGAGATACGTTATATTTTAATGCATTTACAGAAGACTTATTTGTCTGGAATAATGATCTAGATAATGACATCAATAGAGAATTAAATTTAAATACAAATTCTGCTTTCTTTAATGGATTACAAGAGCTTGATATGGATACTAAGATTGTTGCTTTTTTCCACAATTATGCAGACTTAGATTTTGATATTGATTACGAAGAAGGAAAAGTAATATTTTCGAGAAGTATTATTGTTAATGGTCATGAAACAACAGTTGAAAACATCAAAATTTCAAGAGGGGAAGAGAATTTATTTATATGGAGTTTTTTTCTTGCTATCTGCCAATTAGCAATTGATGAAGATGAATCTTATGATTGGGTTAGATATATTTATATTGATGACCCAATAACTTCTTTAGATGAAAATAATGCGATTGCTGTTGCTTGTGACTTAGCAAATTTATTAAAAACTGAGGACATTAAAACTAAATCTGTAATATCTACTCATCATAGTCTTTTTTTTAATGTAATGTTTAATGAAATGGGTAGGAGAAAAAAGCATATTGCATATCATTTAAATTCAATAGATTCAGATAATTATATATTAACAACTACTGGTGACACACCATTCTTTCACCATATTTCGACTATTTCAGAGTTAAAAAAAATTATAGATTCAGAAAGTTCATTATATGAATATCATTTCAATGCTCTTAGAAGTATATTAGAAAAGACAGCTAGTTTTTTTGGTTATGAGGATATTAAAGAATGTTTAACAGGTTTTGATGGGGATACCGACCAGTTTAATAGAGCTTTAAATCTTTTTAGCCACGGTAAATATTCCTTATTTAGTCCAGAAGAAATGAATGAAGAATATAAAACTCTATTTAAAAAAGTGTTTGAAGCATTCACAACTAAATATAAATTTAATTTTCCTGAAATTTTAAGTTAGGAATCAGTAACTGTAACATAATGACAGCAAAACAAAAACAAGAACAATTAGGTAAAGCACTTTGGGATATAGCCAATGATTTAAGAGGTGCAATGAATGCAGACGATTTTCGTGATTATATGCTATCATTTCTCTTTTTACGTTACTTATCTGATAATTATGAAGGTTCAGTAAAAAAAGAACTTGGTTCAGATTACCCTGATTTAGAAGAACAGGATAAACGTACGCCGCTTTCAGTTTGGTATGAAGCTAATACAAATGATATAGAGCCTTTTGAAAAACAAATGCGTAGAAAAGTACATTATGTTATTGAGCCAAAATATTTATGGAGTAGTATTTCGGAATTGGCAAGAAAACAAGATGAAGACTTATTGCGTGACTTACAAAAAGGGTTTAAACATATCGAAAATGATTCTTTTGAAAGTTCTTTTAAGGGTTTATTCTCAGAAATCAATTTAGATTCAGAAAAACTTGGAAAAACCTATACAGAAAGAAATAAAAAGCTGTGTAAAATCATTCAAAAAATATCAGAGGGTATTGCAGACTTTTCAACAGATAGTGATACATTGGGCGATGCCTATGAGTATTTAATTGGAGAGTTTGCAGCAGGTTCAGGTAAAAAAGCAGGAGAGTTTTATACACCGCAGCAATTATCTACAATCCTATCAGAAATTGTAACCTTAGACAGTCAAAACCCAAAATCAGGTAAAAAGAAAAAACTAAATAAAGTACTAGATTTTGCTTGTGGTTCAGGTTCTTTGCTGTTAAATGTAAAAGATAAAATAGAAAAAGCAGGCGGTACAATTAGCAGAATTTATGGGCAAGAAAAAAATATAACAACATACAACTTAGCACGTATGAATATGTTGTTGCACGGAGTAAAAGATTCAGAATTTGAAATATTTCATGGGGATACCTTAAAAAACGAATGGAATCTATTAAATGAAATGAACCCAGCTAAAAAAATAACTTTTGATGCTATTGTAGCCAATCCACCATTTAGTTTACGTTGGGATGCATCAGAAGCAATGGGAGAAAATTTCCGTTATAAAAATTATGGTTTAGCACCAAAATCGGCAGCAGATTTTGCATTTTTATTACACGGTTTTCACTTTTTAAGTGATGAAGGTACAATGGCTATTATTTTACCTCACGGAGTTCTATTTAGAGGTGGTGCTGAATCTAGAATTAGAACTAAATTACTGAAAGACGGAAATATAGATACTGTAATCGGTTTGCCTTCTAACTTATTCTTTTCAACCGGAATACCTGTATGTATCTTAGTTTTAAAGAAGTGTAAAAAGGATGATGATGTACTCTTTATAAATGCAAGTGAGCACTATAAAAAAGAAAAACGACAAAATATTTTACGTGATGGTAAGATAAATGGTGTCATAGACCCAAAAGAAGAAAATGATATTGAAAAAATCATTGATACATATCAAAATCGTCCAGATGAAATAGAACGTTATGCACGTAGAGTTTCAATGGCGGAAATTGAAAAAAACTATTACAATCTAAATATATCGAGATATGTAAGTACCGCTTCAGCTGAAAAGAAAATTGATTTAAAAGTAGTTAATGATAAATTGGTCGATATTGAAAAAACAGCTGCTAAAGCATTAAATGAGCATAATGGATATTTAAAGGAATTAGGACTGAAAACAATTTAAATTTCCAACTAATTTTTTTTGTCAATTTTTCATAATCATATTAGTAATAAATAATGGATAACCGAAAATGGTTAAAGTATTGGCGTAAGAGTTTAATAGATTCTTTAAAGGCAGACATCGATATTAAAAACCAAGAACATTTCGAAATTGAAAATTTTGAAATTGACCATCCAAATATCCATAATTTAGAGCGACTTGCAGAACTTATGGATTCTGAAGAAAAAGCATTAAATAAAAAGAAAGGTATACTCAAAGACGATTTCGAAAACTGGGTCAGTTTAAATGAAATCGAAGTTTTAATTGCTCCGATTAAATTGGTTCAAAAAGAGCAATATAAAGTGAATGACAGAAACAAATTCCCTTTTTGGTATGCGGTAAAAGTGAATAGGGAAGGTGTGCAAAGCGTTCCAGAAGAAATAGCACCGTTCTACCAACGCAAGTATTTAGAGCCACAAGCAGATGAAAAAACGGAATTTATTTTTTCATCAGTTGATAAAGTAAATCAGAAGAATAATGTTAAAAGGGAAGATTTAAATACATACCAACTTTACATTGATTATTTAAAGAAGAATTTTACTAGTGTTACTGATCAAGAATTTGATAGCTATACTTGCGATAACCACAAAACACTGAACAATGCAATTGTATTAATGCCCAATGCGCAAATTGGAGCTGCTCAAAGTATTATTGCCTTGTATGATAAAATACTAAAGAGTAAAAATCAGCCTGAGCTATTGTCAACATTTATTGATGTTGAAAACGACATAGAAAAAGAACCACTTAACGTTACTGATTTTATAAAGGCAAATCACCTGTATTTAGGGCAGATGGGTTATGAATTTCCGATATCTATTTCGCAAAGAAAAAGTTTATACACGCTGTTAAATTCCGACGATAAGGTTTTTGCAATTAATGGGCCACCAGGAACAGGAAAAACAACCTTGTTACAAAGTATAGTAGCCAATAAAATAGTAGAGACAGCTATTGAAGGCGCAAATGCTGCGATTATTTTAGCTTGCTCAACTAACAATCAGGCGGTAACAAATATTATAGAGAGCTTCTCTAAATCAAATACTAAAGATGGTCCTTTGCAAGGAAGGTGGCTTCCAGACGTTGATGGCTATGCAACCTATTTACCTGCTAGTGGTAAAACGGAAGATGAACTAAGAGGTATTAACTATAAAAAATTAGTTGGTGGTGGTTTGTTTGGTGATATTGAAAATGAGGAATTTGTTGGAAGAGCTATAGATTTCTATTTGGAAAAGAGTGAGACTTATTTTGGTAAAAATCTAAATATACCCGATACCCTTTTAAAACTTCAATCTGAAATAAAGGAAATAAAGAACACTTTAATTCATTCGAAGGAAAAGTGGGAAAACTACTTAAAAGGAGAATCTCTTTTTAAGTCGCTAAAAGTAAATGAAGAGGAGAAATTCTTTTCTGATAATTTTTTATCGGCAGATCAGTTACGAGACTTGGCAAGGTCATTGCAAAAATCAGAACATGCTATTTTAAGTTATTTCAATTCTGAATCTATATTTAGAAAGTTGCTCTGCATTCTTGGAATTAAATCATCATTAAGAAGTCGGCAGAATGAATTAAATATTATTTTGAGAGATTCTATTCTTGAAAATAGAATCAAAGATTATTCTAAAAACTCGCTATTAGAACAATGTAATGCCACTATTGAAACGGTTAGAAAAATTACTAAACTAACTACTGATTGGGAAAGTTTTAAAGAGAGAAATGATATAAACGGAAACCCACCTAGAAATAAAGATGAGTATTGGGATTTAGAAATGCTCAAAATTAGAAATAAGGTGGCTCCAAATTGTTTTTATGACGAGTTAGATGTTAGTATACGGCATAAGGCATTTCAACTAGCTATTCATTATTGGGAAGGAAGATATCTTCAACGATTAGAAAGTGACTTAAGGGATCCCAACTTCACTAAAAAAGGTAAAGCAACGGTAATAAAGAGATGGCAAAGACATGCGATGTTGACTCCATGCTTTGTAAGTACCTTTTATATGGCTCCTAAGTTTTTTAGTTATTTCAAGTTCTTGCAGAAAGATGACAATGGTAAGAATATTTTTGATAATCCGGCTCTATTCAATTTTGTGGATTTACTACTAGTTGATGAATCTGGTCAAGTAACACCAGAAGTAGGTACTGCAATTTTTTCATTGGCAAAAAAGGCGGTAGTTGTTGGTGATGTAAAACAGATTGAACCTATATGGAATATATCTAATAAAATTGATGTCGGAAATTTAAAGAACAGTCAGCTCATTGCTGATTACGATGATCAGATTTATGAAACACTTTTTGATTCAAAGGGATATTTAGCTTCAACTGGTAGTATAATGAAAATGGCTCAAAACGCGAGCAGTTTTAAAGAAGCGGATTTAGAAGAAAAAGGAGTTATACTACAAGAACATAGAAGGTGTTATGATGAGATTATTAATTATTGTAATGAGTTAGCCTATAATGGTCTATTAATACCGTTAAAAGGTAGGTCTGGGAACGACTTACTATTTCCTCCCATGTACTGCATACATGTGGAAAGTAATTCGGTTACAAAGAATACCAGTAGGCAAAACTACCAAGAGGCGGTAGAATTGGTAAAATGGTTGCTATTAAATAGAAATAGCATTGAAGACAAGTATAAAGTAAAGATAGAAGAAGCTGTTGGGGTAATAACCCCGTTTACAGGTCAAAAGAATGTTCTAAGAAGCTTACTAAAGCAAAATGGTATAAATACTAGTATTATGAAATTAGGAACCGTACATGCCTTGCAAGGGGCAGAACGACCTATTATTCTTTTTTCAATGGTTTATGGTAATGGTGATTCTGGAACAATGTTCTTTGATAGGGATAATAAACCTAATATGTTGAATGTTGCAGTTTCTAGAGCAAAGGATAATTTTATAGTCTTTGCCAATACCAAAATTCTAGATAAGAGTAGTAAGAGCCCGTCTGGCATCTTAGCGAATCATTTAAAATACGAGGATAATAGTTTGTCTTAGTTAAGGGAAACTATACTGCTTAAAAATTTTTTCACGCCTTTATTGCTGAATAGTTGCCCTAAAGGTTGCCCTATAAAATAAAAAAACCCCTGAAATCAGATGATTTCAGGGGTTTGTGGTACTCGAGGCGGGACTTGAACCCGCACGCCCCAAAGAGCACAGGATTTTAAGTCCGGCGTGTCTACCAATTCCACCACTCGAGCATACTTGGCTTTGAAAAAAATGTTGATCGGCAACATCTTCTGAGCGAAAAACGGGATTCGAACCCGCGACCTCCACCTTGGCAAGGTGATGCTCTACCCCTGAGCTACTTTCGCAAATTTTTAAGAACGTGCATCTGTTAAAAGATGCGGCTGCAAATTTAAAACAATTCTGTAAAAACCAAAGTAAAAAAGTGCAAAAGAATTAAAAAATTTATGAAGTAGCCTTTTTACCCTTGGTTAACAGCCTTTTAATCTCATTTAATTTCATCAATGCTTCTACCGGAGTTAGTGTATCTATGTCTAAATTCGTGATTTCGTCCTTAATTTCTTCTAATAAGGGGTCGTCTAAATTGAAAAAACTCAATTGCATTTCGTCAGAATCACTTTTTAATTTGTCTTTGACATCTTCACTTACGTGTTTATTTTCCAACTTTTTCAAAATTTTATTTGCCTTCTGAATTACTTGTTGGGGCATGCCTGCCATTTTAGCTACATGTATACCAAAACTATGTTCACTACCACCGGGAACTAATTTTCGTAGAAATAAAACCGTATCCTTTAGCTCTTTTATAGCAACATTATAGTTTTTAATGCGATTGAAGGTGTTGGTCATCTCATTAAGCTCATGGTAATGGGTGGCAAACATTGTTTTCGCTCTTGCTGGGTGCTCATGTAGATATTCAGAAATTGCCCAAGCAATCGATATACCATCATAGGTACTTGTGCCACGACCAATTTCATCCAATAAAACAAGACTTCGCTCAGAGAGATTATTAAGTATAGATGCCGTTTCATTCATTTCTACCATAAAAGTAGATTCGCCCATTGAAATATTGTCACTAGCACCAACGCGAGTGAATATTTTATCTACAACACCAATTTTAGCCGATTCTGCGGGTACAAAGCTTCCCATTTGTGCAAGAAGGACAATTAATGCTGTTTGTCGTAATAAGGCAGACTTACCGCTCATATTCGGGCCGGTAATCATTATAAATTGTTGATTGGATCTGTCTAGTTGTAAATCGTTGGCAATATACTGTTCGCCTAAAGGCAGTTGTTTTTCTATAACCGGGTGCCTTCCGTCTTTTATTTCTAAATCTGTAGAGTCATTTAAAGAGGGGCAGTTGTATGTGTTTTCTTTTGCAAGTTGTGCAAAACCACAAAGGCAATCTAATTGAGCAATAAGGTGTGCGTTATTTTGTACAGGGGCAATGTACTCTTGCATCCATACGACCAATTGAGAAAATAATTGTTGTTCTAAAGTTGAGATTCGGTCTTCTGCTCCTAGAATTTTTGCTTCGTATTCTTTAAGTTCTTCTGTGATATAACGTTCTGCATTTACCAAAGTTTGCTTACGCGTCCATGTTTCAGGTACTTTATCTTTATGGGTGTTTCTAACTTCTATGTAATATCCGAAGACATTATTAGAGGCTATTTTAAGGGATGTTATGCCTGTTGCGGCAGTTTCCCTTTCAAGCATTTTGTTTAGATAGTTTTTTCCTGAAGTTGCTAATCCTCTAAGCTCGTCTAATTCTTCAGAAAATCCTTTTGCGATCGTACTTCCTTTTAAAATATTTACAGGTGCTTCTTCGCTAAGCATCTCTTTTATTTTAGCGCGTAATAAATCGCAAGATTGTATTTGGTCTCCTGTTAAAGCTAGTGACTCGTTTTTAGATGAGGTGGCTAATTGCTTTATGGGAATTAAGGCTTCTAAAGAATTTTTAAGCTGTACTACTTCCTTAGGGTTTACCTTGCCTGTAGCGACTTTAGAAATTAACCGTTCCAAATCGCCCATTTGTTTAATATGATGCTGAAATTTTTCTAAAACAACTTCTTCATCATGTAAGAAAGAAACAATTTGTTGTCTCCTTTTAATTTTTTCTAAATTTTTAAGCGGTAAGGCAAGCCATCTTTTAATCATTCGACCACCCATTGGTGAGATGGTTTTATCAATAACATCTAAAAGTGTTACAGCATTGACATTGGTAGAATGGTAAAGTTCTAGATTTTTAATGGTGAACCGATCCATCCATATATAATCATCTTCAGCTATTCGTTGTAATTTAGATATATGCTGTAATTGGCGATGTTGTGTTTCACCTAAATAATGTAAAACCACACCCGACGCAATAACACCGCAGGTTAAATGATCTACGCCAAAACCTTTTAATGTATTGGTATTGAAGTGAGATGTAAGATTTTCTAGGGCGTAATCTTCTTGAAAAACCCAGTCTTCTAAGTAAAACAGGTGATGGTTTTTGCCAAATACCTCTAAGAATTCTTTTTTATGCGCTTTGGATATTAAAATCTCATTAGGTGAGAAATTCTGTAATAATTTGTCTATTTGCTCTTCGCTACCTTCTGAGGTTAAAAACTCACCGGTAGAAATATCAACGAACGCAATACCTATTTTCTTTCTTCCGAAGTGAACGGCACATAGAAAATTATTAGTCTTAGAGTTTAAGATATCGTCGTTCATTGCCACACCTGGGGTAACCAATTCGGTCACACCTCTTTTGACAATAGTTTTTGTTTGTTTTGGATCTTCTAACTGGTCGCATATTGCAACGCGCTGACCTGCTTTTACCAATTTAGGTAAATAGGTATTTAGAGAATGATGCGGAAAACCAGCTAATTCGGTTCGCTCGCCACCATTATTTCTATTGGTTAGAATAATACCTAATATGCGAGAAGCCTTTACTGCATCTTCACCAAAAGTCTCATAAAAATCGCCTACTCGAAATAGCAATAATGCATCAGGATACTTGGTCTTGATGGTATTATATTGCTTCATTAAAGGTGTTACCTTTTTTGTCTTGCTTTTATCCGCCACTTTATCTTTATCTCATTAATTTTGCACCTTCACGAAAGTATGGTTTAATCTCTTGAATTTTAATCATTGTTGATATTTGAGGATAAGTTTATAACCAGTTAAACTAATGAAATTGATCAGTAAAGTATGAGAAAATTAAGAAATGAGGAGTTAGATAGAATTGATGTGGAAGGGTATAAGCTTGCCGGTAAATCTCCCATAATTATTGTTCTTGATAATATAAGAAGTTTAAATAATATTGGATCGGTCTTTAGAACTGCCGATGCTTTTTTGATTGAAAAAATATACTTGTGTGGTATTACTGCTAAACCGCCTCATAAAGATATTCATAAAACGGCATTGGGTGCTACCGACAGTGTCGATTGGGAGCATGTTGATGATACGATGGTTTTAGTCGAAAGATTAAAAAAAGAGGGTTGTCATATTATATCCGTAGAGCAAGCAGAAAATGCAACGCAGCTTAACGAATATATGCCTGCCAAAGATAAAAAGCAGGTGCTTATTTTTGGAAATGAGGTTAAGGGTGTTGCCCAAAATGTGGTAACTGCTAGTGATGAGGTTTTGGAGATACCGCAATTCGGCACCAAGCATTCATTGAATATTTCTGTTAGTGTGGGTGTTGTAGTGTGGGATTGCTGGAGTAAATTAAACGCATAAAAAAACCTGGTCGTAGACCAGGTTTTTTAGTATAGTTTGAGTTAGTTAGTTGCACGTATGCTTTCACAATAAAAGATTTTCTTTTCATTTACGCAAGAAATAATGCGATTTATTATTGTCATGTATTGGCTAATGCAAAGTCTTCAATCTTAGTTAAAACAGTTTCGTAATCACTTTTGTGACTCACAAAATCAAGTTCGCTCACGTCTATAATCAATTGATTTTCTTTAGGGTATGTTCTTAGGAAGTCAAAATAACCACGGTTAATTTTCTCTAGGTAGGTGAGTTCTATATTCTGTTCATAGTCCCTACCACGTTTCTTTATTTGCTCTAGTAATCTTTCTGTTGTTTGATACAGATAAACGTATACTTTGGGCTTTTTAACTTCTTTGTACATAAAGTTAAACACCTTTCTGTAGAGGTCAAATTCATTTTGTTGTAGGGTAACCTTGGCAAATATCAATGATTTATAAATATCATAATCACTTACCATAAAGCTCTTAAAAAGGTCTAATTGATTTGTGTCTTCTGTAAATTGCTGATAACGGTCTGCTAAAAAAGACATCTCTAGAGGGAAAGCATACCTCGCTTGATCCTCATAGAAATTAGGTAAAAACGGATTCTCGGCAAATCGTTCTAAAATCAATTTTGCATTAAAGTCTTCAGAAATTTTAGTTGCCAATGTTGTTTTACCTGCTCCAATATTTCCTTCAATGGCAACATACTCCAAGCTAGCAAAAAATGTATGCCTGCTTTTAAAAAGTCTTTTTATTTGTTTTGTTATGGTGCTTTTGTCCTTACATTCTTGCAATAAATTTCTTGTATCCTTATTTAAAATAGGGTGATAGAATTGCGGAGTAATATCAGCAAGTGGTTTCAGAATAAACTTTCTGTCTTGCATTTTAGGGTGCGGTACAGTTAAGTTGGTAGTATTTATTACCTCCTTTTCGTAATAAATGATATCAATGTCTAAAGTTCTGCTCTGGTAATTATTTCCTTCACTTCGTTCTCTTCCAAAATCGGTCTCTATCGATAATAATTTAGCAAGTAAGTCTTCTGGGGAAAGCAATGTCTGTAATTCTAAACAAGCATTCAAAAAATCTTCACCCTCAAAACCCCAAGACGGAGTTTCATAGACAGCAGAAACCTGTCTAATTTCGCCGGTTATTTTGCCGATTTCGAAAATAGCTTTTTGTAATAATAATTGACGGTTGCCTAAATTACTGCCAATAGATAAGAATGCTGTTTTGTATACTCCCATAATGTTGGGACAAAATAACTAAAACATATCCACATTAGTTATCTTTGTTCACTATTAAAATAAAGATTTAAATGAATTTTTTAAGAAATTTTCTTGCTTCCATATTGGGATCTCTGTTTGCATTCGGTATCATGTTTGTAATGTTTTTAATTTTTGTGAGCTTGGTTAGTAGTGGTGAAGATACCGTTGCAATTGAAGACAACTCTATTCTTGAGTTACAATTACAAAGACAAATATCTGATTATACGGGTAGTGACGAATTAGATCCTTTTGCAGGTATTTTTGAAGAGTCGCAAGGACTGGATGAAATAATACAAGCTATTGAGGTAGCGAAAAATGATGACCGTATAAAGGGAATCAGTATTAACAACAATTTCATAATGGCAGGTTTGGCACAAACACAAGCTATTAGAAAATCATTAGAAGATTTTAAGGCTGAAGGTAAATTTATTTACGCATATGCAGATTTTTTTATGCAGCGTGATTATTATTTGGCTAGTGTGGCAGATTCTATTTTTATAAACCCTGTAGGGGTTTTAGATTTTAAAGGTTTGTCTACAGAGGTGCTTTACTATAAAGAACTGCAAGAGAAATCTGGAATTAAAATGGAGGTTATTCGTCATGGTAAGTATAAAAGTGCTGTTGAGCCTTATTTAGAAAATAACATGAGTGAAGCAAATAGAAGCCAATTAACTTCTTTATTGCAATCGCTTTGGAATTCTATGATTGTAGATATTTCAAAAACACGATCTATTTCTGAGTCAGATTTAAATATTATAGCAGACACTTTAGGAGGTAGAACTCCTAAATATGCAAAACAGTCAGGATTGATTGATGATGTTGTTTTTTATGATGAGTATGAGAGTAAACTGGCAAATGCTCTAAAAATTAAGAAAGACGAAGACATTAACTACAGCACCTTAGATGACTATGTAAAGTATTCGAATAAGAAGAAATTAAAATCTGGTGATGATAAAATTGCCATCGTTTTCGCACAAGGTGAAATTTTATATGGTGAAGGTGGTCCGAATATTATCGGTCAAGGTATTATAAACGAAGCATTGATTAAAGCTCGTGAAGATGAAGATGTAAAGGCGATTGTTCTACGTGTAAACTCGCCAGGCGGGAGTGCTTTGACTTCAGATATTATTTGGAGAGAAGTTGCACTTGCCAAGAAAGTGAAGCCTGTAATAGTATCAATGGGTAATGTTGCTGCATCTGGTGGTTATTACATTGCTGCTGGTGCAGATAAGATTTTTGCTGAACCAACTACCATAACTGGTTCTATAGGTGTATTTGGTACTGTGCCGAACATGACTGAATTAGCTGGTGATATAGGTATTAATGCAGAGCAAGTAGGTACAAATAAAAATGCTGTCGAGTATTCGCTTTTCGAGCCAATGCAAGAAAGTTTTAAAAATCAAATTCAAGAGAGTATAGAAGAAACCTACCAAACATTTCTACAACGAGTATCTGAAGGTAGAAATATGACCATGGCGCAAGTAGATAGTGTAGCACAGGGTAGAGTTTGGAGCGGTACCGAAGCTTTGGAAGTTGGTTTGGTAGATGAGTTAGGTAATTTAGATGATGCTATTGAAGCGGCTGCTGAGTTAGCTTCTTTAAGCTCATACGGAATTAAGAAGTTTCCGAAATATAAAAGCGGATTTGAGCGCTTTATGGAAGATTTAGAAGGCGCTAGTCTTCAAATCAAAGAAAATTTATTGAAAGATGAAATAGGCGATGAGGCATATAAAGTGCTAAAGGAACTGCAATCTTTTAAAGAGCAAAAGGGTATACAGGCTAGAATGCCGTTTGCATTAGATATTAAGTAATATATGACCTTAAAAGATAGAAAATTAGCTCAGCGTATTTATCTGTATTTAGGGGCTTTATTTATCACTTCTTTAGTGGTTTCTAACCTTATATTTCAAAAGTTCTTTTATTGGAATCCCTTCGGGGATTTCACCGTTTTTGGGGTTTCACTTTTTGAAGTGTCCGTAGGTATTTTACCTTATCCCATAACTTTTCTAATAACAGATCTTATCTCAGAAATATATGGTAGAAAAATGGCAAACCAGATTGTCACCGCCGGTATTTTTGCATCTTTCTTTTCTATGGGTATTATATTGTTGGCAGAAGCTGCTCCGGCAATTTCTTCATCACCTTTAAACGATGAAACGTTTAAGCAAGTTTTTGCACTGTCGCCAATAGCTGTTTTAGCTTCTATGATTGCATATTTGCTAGCGCAGTATGTAGATGTGGCTATTTATCATTTCTGGAAAAAATTGACCAAAGGCAAGTATTTATGGTTACGTAATAATTTTTCGACATTCTTATCACAATTTCTCGACACGTTTACCGTTGTGGGGTTGTTATGTGTCTTCAAAGTATTACCGTGGGAGCTTTTTTTCGGTCTCGTAGTAAGCGGATTTATTTTTAAGATTTTTATAGCATTTATAGACACCCCTTTTCTCTATTTCTTCGTATATATTATGAGAAAACGTTTTAATCTAAAGCCAAATGAAGAATTGGACTTAGATGTGTTAGATTAACAACAGTAAACAATACAGTATAAAAGTATACTATGGGTAAGAAAATATTAAAAATTGTAGGGGTATTATTAGTCTTGATTATTATAGTTTTAATTGCGGCTCCTTTCTTCTTAGAAGCTAAAATAGGAGAGATTATAAAAAGTAATGTCAATCAGAATGTTAATGCCACATTAGATTTTTCTGAAGCTAATTTAAGTTTGGTCAGTAGTTTTCCGAACGCAGAAGTGGAGTTTAAAGATGTTGTGCTATTAAATAAAGCTCCTTTTGAGGGAGACACCTTATTTAAGGCTAAAAACTTAGACTTAACCATGGGTATTATGCAATTGTTTAAAAGCGAGGGTGATGCTATAGCTATTAATAATATCAATTTAGATGGCGCATTCATTAATGTTGTCGTTGATAAAGAAGAAAATGCCAACTATGATATTGCAAAACCTTCAGAGCCAACTGCGGCTGATGAAGAATCTAGCTCAACCGATGGTTTTAATTTAGACTTACAATCTTATGAAATAACCAATACTAGAATTTATTACACCGATAATTCAACGGGTATAACCTTTAAATTAGATAATTTTCAGCATAAAGGAACCGGAGATTTGTCTTTGGCTACTTCTGAGCTAGATACGCATACAGATGCTCTTATATCCTTGGAAATGGATAGTGTTAATTACTTGAATAGAAACACGATTAAGCTAGATGCACTTGTTGGTATCGATTTAAATGAGAGCAAATATTCTTTTTTGAAGAATGAGGCGTTAATCAATCAGTTGCCATTAGTGTTTGATGGTTTTATTAAATTAAATGAGACCAGTCAAGAAATTGATTTGACATTCAAGACTCCGTCTTCAGATTTTAAAAACTTTTTAGGGCTGATACCAGAGGTTTATTCTAAAGACATTGAAAATGTTACTACTACAGGTGACTTTGCAGTTAACGGTAATTTTAATGGTATTGTTGATGAAACACATATTCCTAAATTTCATGTTGATTTAAAATCGGATAATGCATCATTTAAGTATCCAGATTTACCAAAAGCGGTAAGTAATGTATTCTTTGATATTCAATTGAATAATAAAACGGGTATTGTAGAAGATACTTATGTTGATGTAAATAAAGCTTCTTTTATGATAGATGAAGATAAATTCAATCTTACATCACACATAACAGAGTTAATGGGTAATACGAAAGTTAAAGCGCATATTGACGGTGCTATGAACTTGGCTAATATTTCGAAAGCTTACCCAGTACCTGCAGAGTATGATTTAAAAGGGTTGTTGAAGCTAGATATTACTACAGCTTTTGATATGCAGTCTGTAGAGAAAGAACAATATGAAAAAACAAGTACTACGGGTGATTTAAGTGTAACCAATTTTGAATACAATTCAGAAGAGTTGGCAAACCCTGTAAAATTCAATGCAGCTAGTTTAACTTTCAATCCTAAGACTGTCACTTTAAATCAATTAAATGGTACAACAGGTACCACAGATTTTGATGCTACAGGTACTATAAACAATTTGTTAGGGTTTATGTTTAATGATGAAAAAGTTGAGGGTAATTTTAACCTGAAATCTAATTCTTTTGCTTTAAGCGATTTTATGGTTGCTGAGGTAGAAGCGCCTACAACTACAAATGAGAGTAAGTCCACTTCTGGTGGCGCGGTACAAGAAGAAAAAATTAAGATTCCATCTTTTTTAGATGCGACCATTAATGCAGATGCTAAAAAAGTATTGTATGATGATATTGTGTTAAGTGATGTAAAAGGAGTTTTGAAGATAAAAGATGAAACTGCTACGCTAAGTAATATGACTGCAGGTATGTTTGGTGGTAAAATCGGCTTTAATGGCGATGTGTCTACAAAGAATGAGACGCCTACTTTCAATATGAAATTAGATTTAAATCAACTTGGTATTCAAGAAACATTTGCTTCTGTTGATTTGTTTAAAGCTATAGCGCCAATTGCGAAAATGTTGAAAGGTAAATTAACCTCAGACATTTCTCTATCAGGTAATTTAACCGATGATTTAATGCCAAATTTATTGTCATTAACCGGTGAGATGTTTGCTGATTTAATGACAGAAGAAGTTAATACAGAAGAGGCACCTGTATTAAATTCATTAGTTTCTAACTTAAATTTTATTGATTTAAAACAGCTTAATTTAAAAGACTTGAAAACCTCGTTATCTTTTAAAGATGGTATCGTGGTTGTAAAACCTTTTACTTTAAACTATAAGGATATTGCCATAAATGTTGATGGTAGCCATTCGTTTGATCAAAAATTGAATTACAAAGCTACTTTACAAGTGCCTGCAAAATATTTAGGTTCGAATATTACAAAGTTGATTGCTAAAATAGATGATCCTTCTTTGGCTGATTTAACGATACCTGTTGTCGCTAACATTGGTGGTCTTTATAATAGTCCTAAGGTTACCACAGATATGAGTTCTGGTGTTAAGCAATTAACTTCAAAGCTTATTGAGGTTGAAAAACAAAAGCTTATAGCTAAAGGTACCGATAAGGCGAAAGATTTAATTGGTGGTTTAATTAGTGGAAATAAAACAACGACAGATTCTACCAGCCAAAAAACGAATGACACTAAAACAGCTGCTAAAGATATTCTAGGCGGAATCTTATCTACTAAGAAAGATACTGCCACTACCAAATCTATTAAGAAAGATTCTACTCCTGTTAAAACAGAAGAAGCTGTAAAAGAAAAGGCAAAAGATATCTTAGGTGGCTTATTCGGTAAAAAGAAAAAAGATAGTACTAACTAATAGTTAAGCCTACGTAATAACCTTCGCTGCCTCTTACATTGAAAACGGTGTTGTCTTCAAAGATGAGGTATTGACCTTTAATACCTTTTAATTTACCCTTAAAAGTTGGTGTTTTAGTTAGGTTCAAACTTTTTACTTTGGTCGGATACTGTAGTACCGGAAATTCTAATTCAGTTTCTTCATTAGAATCTAAAAAATAGGGTAGTGCCTCTTCAGGTATATATTGCTTTAGCTTATCGCGCCATTCTTGAAGATTTTCATCGACAACTGTATTAGTAAGCATAGTGCGCCAATTTGTTTTATCACCGACATGGTCTTTTAGGGCAACTTCAGTTATGCCGGCTAAATATCTGTTTGGTACTTCTACGATTTCAATAGCTTCATGAGCGCCTTGGTCAATCCAACGTGTTGGTATTTGTCCTTTTCTGGTTACACCGACTTTTACATTGCTAGAATTGGCTAAGTATACAATATGTGGTTGCAATTGCACCTTTTTCTCATATGCTAAATCTCGGTCTTCTTGATCTAAATGCGCTTTGCTTAACTCGGGTCTCATAATCCAATCTCCTGCAGATGGTATTTCAAAAAAACATGTTTTGCAAAAACCTTGTCTGTAAATGGGGCGGTCATTGCCACAATTTAGACATTGATGCTTAATGAATTCTATTTTTAATGTTTTATCCAGAATTTGATTTACATTCAAAAAGTCAGATTCGAACAACATATAATATTGAATCGGACTTCCTATTTCTGTCTGCATTTTTCTAAGTACTCCCTCGTATTGCATTTAAATCTTGCTTATTGAATTATCATTTGAAAATGATAGCTAGATGCGCTATTTTTAACAATACAAAGATACCTATAAATGCCAATTACCCTATTTAATTCAATTGCCTCTTGGTTGCTAAAAAAACGTTACCATCAAATCGAGCTTTTTTTAAAGTATCCTGATGAGGTTCAAGAAGAGGTTTTACTTCAATTGCTTGAATTTGCAGAAGATACAGAGGTTGGTAGAACCTATGATTTTGAGTCGATTAAATCGTACAATGATTTTAAAGAACGTTTACCTATAGTTTCTTATGAAGAAATTCAACCAATTATAGAACGTACTAGAAGAGGTGAGCAAAATCTGTTTTGGCCTACCAAAGTAAAATTGTTTGCGAAAAGTAGTGGTACAACAGACGCCAAAAGTAAATTTATACCTGTTAGTGGCGAGGCATTAGAAGATTGTCATTACAAGTCTAGTAAAGATTTATTGTGCCTTTATTTAAATAACAACGAAAACTCACAGCTTTTTACAGGAAAGAGTTTGCGACTAGGTGGTAGTAAAGAGCTCTATGAGGATAATGGCTCGTTATTTGGAGATTTATCTGCTATTTTGATTGATAACATGCCATTGTGGGCAGAGTACAGTAGTACGCCTAGTAATAAGGTTTCGTTAATGAGTGAGTGGGAGAGTAAGCTTATGGCTATCATTCACGAAAGTGTTCAAGAGAATGTTACGAGTTTGGCCGGTGTGCCTTCTTGGATGTTGGTATTATTGAATAAAGTACTTGAAGAAACGGGTAAAGAGCATCTCTTTCAAGTTTGGGAAAACTTAGAGGTATACTTTCACGGAGGTGTAAACTTTAACCCTTACAAAGAGCAGTACAAAAAAATACTTCCGAATAGTAATTTTAGATACTACGAAATCTATAATGCATCTGAAGGCTTCTTTGCTATTCAAGATAGAAACGGAGCTGATGATTTGTTATTGATGTTAGACTATGGCATTTTCTATGAATTTATTCCGATGGATGTTTATGGTACTTTTAGTGAAGAGGCAATACCCTTGTGGAGTGTGGAGTTAGGTAAAAATTATGCTATAATCATTACTACGAACTCAGGATTGTGGAGGTATAAAATTGGAGATACGGTTCGGTTTACGTCTAAAAGTCCATATAGAATTAAAGTAACAGGTCGAACAAAGCATCATATAAATGTATTTGGAGAAGAGCTTATTATAGAGAACGCTGAAGAAGCTTTAAAGATCGCGTGTTCAAAAACGGAAGCCGAAATAATGGATTATACTGCCGGACCCGTCTTTATGGAGGGTAAAGAAAAAGGTGCCCACGAATGGATTATGGAGTTTAGAACCTTGCCACAAGATTTTAGTGCATTTGTAGAAATATTTGATAACGCATTAAAATCTCTCAACTCAGATTATGAAGCTAAAAGATTAAATAATATTACCCTAAACGCGCCATTAGTACACATTGCACGTAAGAACTTATTTTATGATTGGCTAAAGTCAAATGACAAGCTTGGTGGTCAGCATAAAATTCCGAGATTGTCAAATAAGAGAGATTATTTAGAAGAGCTTTTGCGAATGAACAAGTAAATAACTCTATTCACACTAATTATTAGCCTAATCACAACAAACTTTTATATATCCTTAGTAGTAGTTATACATTTGTCTTAATTAATGTAGTTTTTGCCTTACATCAAAGTTGTAGTTGTTTTTTGTCTTACTTATTTACGATAAAATGGACTACATCGATATTTTTAAGCGTGTAAACAATTAAATGGTTGTAAGTGCAGTTATTATTTCAACTTGCAGAAGTAAAACTTAACCAAAACTATAAATACTATTATTATGGCAGACAAATTAGTGATCGTTTCCGATATGTGGGGTGCTAAGAAAGGACTATGGATTACTTCATACTTAGGGTATCTACAACAGTATTTTGATATAACTTTTTATGATAGTCAACAACTGGCTAATTTAGATATTCTCATTCAAACAGAAGAGAACGTACATAATGCTTTTATAGAAGGTGGTACAGATACTGCTGCTGCACATTTATTGAAAAAAGAAACAGAAGCTTGCTATTACCTTGCTTTTAGTACTGGGGCTACCATAGTTTGGGAAGCTGCTAAGAAAGGTTTGCCTGTTAAGTCTTTATACGGTGTTTCGCCTACAAGAATTCGTAGAACGAATGATAAGCCTAATGTGCCTTTTAATTTGGTGTACGGTGCTAACGATGCATTTAAGCCAAGTGAAGAATGGGGAAGTAATTTAGGGGTTGATATGGAAGTATTACCTAATTACGGACATACATTATATACAGATGAGAAAATCATTCAAAAAGTATGTATGGATCTATTACAAGAAGTAACGCAAATTACACCACAGATTAAAAAAGTGGTTTGAAAATAATATAAATATTGAATATAAAAAAAGCGAAGATTTAAATCTTCGCTTTTTTTATATTCAATATTTTGATAAAGTATTATGAAACTGCCTTTAGTTTTTTAATGGTATCGTGAGATAGCATTTCTTCGGCATATGGTTTTGTGACTTTGAATTTTGTGTCACCAGTACTTGGCATCTCGAACATTGCGTCAGTAAAAATAGCTTCGCATAAAGATCTTAATCCTCTTGCTCCAAGTTTATACTCGATTGCTTTTTCTACAATATAATCTAAAGCTTGATCTGTAATGGTGAAAGTAATGTCATCCATTGCAAACAACTTCTCGTATTGTTTTATAATCGCATTCTTAGGTTCGGTTAAGATAGCTCTTAATGTCTTCTTGTCTAACGGATTCATATGTGTTAAAACAGGAAGTCTACCAATAATCTCAGGTATAAGTCCAAAATCTTTCAAATCTCTAGGTATGATGTATTGCAATAAATTGCTGTCATCTAAAAAATTATCAGATTTAGAAGCGCTATACCCAACAGCTTGCATATTCAAACGTTTTGTAATAGCACGCTCAATACCGTCAAAAGCTCCGCCGGCAATAAATAAGATATTTTCTGTATTAACTTCAATAAATTTCTGGTCTGGGTGCTTTCTTCCTCCTTTTGGTGGAACGTTTACTACAGTACCTTCCAATAATTTTAGAAGTCCTTGTTGTACACCTTCTCCAGATACATCTCTTGTAATTGAAGGGTTATCACCCTTACGAGCAATTTTATCAATTTCATCAATAAAAACAATACCTCTTTCAGCTTTTTCAAGATTGTAATCTGCCGCTTGTAAAAGACGGGTAAGAATACTTTCTACATCTTCACCAACATAACCAGCTTCTGTTAATACAGTAGCATCAACAATCGCTAATGGTACATTAAGTAATTTGGCAATGGTCTTAGCCATAAGGGTCTTACCGGTACCGGTTTGCCCTACCATAATAATGTTACTTTTTTGAATCTCTATATCATCTTCTGCTGATGAAGGTTGTAATAACCTTTTGTAGTGATTGTAAACCGCAACAGACATTACTTTTTTGGTACGCTCTTGTCCTATAATAAAAGTGTCTAAAAATTCCTTAATTTCTTGAGGTTTCTTTAAAACAAGTTCAGAAGAAAGATCGTTGGTCTTTGTCTGTTTTGACTCTTCGGCAACAATACCGTGAGCTTGCTCAATACAGCGATCACAAATATGCGCATCTAACCCAGCAATCAATAAATTGGTTTCTGGCTTTTTTCTACCGCAAAATGAACACTCTAAATTTTCCTTTGCCATTATCTATCTTCTCTATTCTATTCCTTAACGATCAAAAATCGTTTTTGGTTTAAAATTCATTAATTTATTTGATTCAATTAGTCGGATTTACTTCTTCTCCCTTACCAATATTTCATCAATCATACCGTATTTAAGAGCTTCATCAGCTTTCATCCAGTAATCACGGTCACTATCTTCACGAACTTTCTCAATATCAGTACTAGAGTGTTCTGCTATGATTTGATATAGTTCTTCTTTTAACTTCAATATCTCTCTAGCTGTAATTTCAATATCACTAGCTTGACCTTGTGCACCGCCCATTGGTTGGTGAATCATAACACGAGAGTGTTGAAGACCACTACGTTTTCCTTTTTCACCTGCGCATAAAAGTACTGCACCCATAGAAGCTGCCATACCAGTACAGATAGTAGCAACATCTGGCGTAATGAACTGCATAGTATCATAAATACCTAAACCTGCATATACACTGCCACCTGGTGAGTTAATATAAATTTGAATATCTTTTTTAGCGTCAACACTTGCTAAAAACAATAGTTGTGCTTGAATAATATTGGCTACTTGGTCATTAATACCTGTGCCCATGAAAATGATGCGGTCCATCATTAAACGTGAGTAAACGTCCATTGCAACAATATTCATAGAACGCTCTTCAATAATGTTAGGCGTCATGTTCGTTGGGTACATGCTGCTCATTATAGAGTCGTAGTAAGTGCTGCTAATGCCTTGATCGTTTATAGCGAAATTCTTGAATTCTTTTCCGTAATCCATAAATTGTATGTCTATATTTTAGAGTAAAAAAAGGTGCCGAAAATTTTATTTCCGGCACCGTAAAGATACTTAATTTATTGTTTGGAATTTATCCGTAAACTTCTTTCACGAAATTTTCATAGGTAACTTCCTTTGTCTTAAGATTTGCCTTTTCTTTGTAAAGATTCAATAATTTTTGACTCATCAATTGTTCTGATAGTCTTTTTACTTCATCTTGGTTACCAAGAACTCTTGCGGCGATACTGTCTAATTCTTCTTCTTTAGGATCTAATTGGCCAAATTGTGCCATTTGAGAACGAATAAATCCTTTTGAAAATTCTTTCAATTCATCGAACTGAACTTGTAGTTCATTATCGCGAATTATTTTACCTTCAATTAACTGGTAGCGTAATCCTTTTTCCGATTTTGCATACTCTTCAACAGCTTGCTCTTCAGATAACGGCTCTTCACCAGTCATTTGAATCCACTTGGTTAAGAAACCGGTAGGTAATTCAAATTTTGTGTTGTCAATGAAATATTCTGTAACGTCGTTCAATAATTTTTGATCAGACTGTTGCTCAAATTGCTTTTCAGAATCTTCTTTGATACGCTCTTTTAATTCCTTTTCAGTTTTCACGCTGTCTGGACCAAAAAGTTTATCGAACAATTCTTGATTTAATTCAGCAGCTTCTCTTTCGTTAATTTCAGAAATGGTGAAAGTAACTTCGGTATCTAATGCTTCAGCTTTTTGTTTGTCAACACCTAAAGCGCTAGATAACATATGATCTTCAGTGAATAAACCTTTTGTTTTCAATGTAACAACATCACCAACTTTTTTGCCTTTTAATGCATCTAAAGCTTTTTTACTTTTCAACTTGTCAGTTTCAAGTAAAGATTTGTTGTCAATTTCTTCAGCTTCATTCGTAAATGTACCGCTTACTTCATCATTCTTGCTAACAACATCTTTAGTTACAAGTTTACCGTATTGCTTTTGAATACGCTCAACTTGCTCGTCGATCATTTTTTTGTCGGCAACAATTTTATATTGAGTAATAGGTTTTTTAGTTTTCAAAGAAACCTCGAAATTAGGAGCTAGACCTAATTCGAATTCAAAAGCCAATTCATCTTGATCCCAGTCAAAATTGTCTTGCTGTTTTGGTAACGGGTTACCTAAAACGTCTAACTTTTCTTCAGTTAGGTATTTATTAAGATTGTCTTGCAACAATTTGTTTACTTCATCAACCAATACAGCTTTACCATATTGCTTTTTAATAAGACCCATAGGAACTTGGCCTTTTCTAAAACCAGGAATATTAGATTGCTTCTTATAATCCCTTAAAATGGTATCTACCTTATCTTGGTAATCTTCTTTTGTGATAGCAACTTTAACTACTGCATTTAAATCGTCTATCTGCTCTTTCGTAATATTCATTCCTTATTATCTATTTGCATGTATAAAATGGGATGCAAAAATACTACATTTTGCAAAGTCAACCAATTTTTTAAAGTATTGAATTTCAAATCACAAGCAACTACGACTTGTCATCTTTTAGCAGTGTAAAAAAGATTGATTGTAAAAAAGATAGCAAGAGGCTAAAAATCAATGCCCACCAAATGTTACCAACGGCAAAACCATCAATAAGTTTATCTGCCAATAAAATAATTATTGCGTTGATGATTAATAGAAATAAACCAAAAGTAATTACGGTTACGGGTAGCGTTAGAATAACCAATATTGGTTTAACAAGAAGATTTAAAATGCTTAATACAACAGCTACGATTACAGCGGTCATAAAGCCATCTACAGATACGTTTGGTAGCACATTCGCTAAGATAATTACAGCAACGGCGCTCAATAGAATTCTTAAAATTAGTTTCATGGGTCTTAGTTTTAAATTAGTATAGTTATTTATCCTTTATTGAAAAAGGTAAGTGATTTTTCGAAAAATTGCTCTGGGTTTTCAGCATGTAACCAGTGTCCGGCATTATCTATAGTTTCTACAGTTGCTTTTGGAAAATGACGGTGTATAATTTCAGTGTCATTTTTAGTGACATATTCAGATTTGTCTCCTCTTAAAAACAACGTAGGTCCGTTAAAGCTATCTGTGCTATTGATGTTGTCTCCAATTTCTTCCATCTTCTCGCTCAGTACCTCTAAATTGAATTTAAAACATAGTTTCTTATCCTCATCTCTGTCGAGATTTTTCAACAAAAACTGACGTATGCCTGCATTTGAAATGTGTTGCTTTAATTGTTCGTCGGCATCTTTTCTCGATTTCAAATTTGTGGTATCGATGGCATTTAAACCATTAATGATTTCTTGATGATGCGGCGGATAATATTTTGGTGCGATATCGGCAATAAGCAATTTGTTAACACGCTCAGGGTATGTGCATGCAAATTGCATAGCTGTTTTACCGCCCATAGAATGGCCAATTATAGCAGTGCTTTCGATATTATGTTCGTCTAAATAATTCAGAAAATCATCTGCAAGTATATCGTAATTGAAATCTGGAGAATGAAAACTTTTGCCGTGATTTCTTTGGTCTATTAAGTGAACGCAAAAACCATTTTCTGCATATAAAGTACCTAACGTTTTCCAATTATCTAACATGCCTAGAAATCCGTGTAAAATACACAAGGGTTTTCCTTCTCCTAAAATTACTGAATGTAATATCTGTTTCATTTTAATCTGTGTAAATACATGTTTACAACATTGTCAAGGCCTAAGTACAATGCTTCACTAATAAGTGCGTGACCGATAGATACTTCTAGTAAGTTAGGGATATTTTTAGCAAAATATTCAATGTTGTCTAAACTTAAATCATGACCAGCGTTTATGCCAATACCCAATTCGTTTGCGCGTTTGGCGGCTTCAACAAATGGTTTTATAGCTTCTTCTTTATTTTGAGAATAATCGGTTGCGTAGCTTTCAGTATATAATTCAATTCTATCAGTACCGACTGCTTTTGCACCTTCGATCATTTTTGGGTCTGGATCTACAAAAATAGAAGTGCGAATACCGGCATCTTTAAAGGTTTTAATGACATCGGTTAAAAATTCCTTGTTTTTAATGGTGTCCCAACCGGAGTTCGAGGTAATTGCATCAACAGAATCGGGTACCAAGGTTACTTGTTCTGGCTTCACTTCTAGTACTAGTTCAATGAATTTAGGAACGGGGTTACCTTCGATATTAAATTCGGTGGTTACCGTTTTTTTTAAATCTCGTGCATCTTGGTATCTAATATGGCGTTCGTCTGGTCTTGGATGAATAGTGATCCCTTGTGCTCCAAAACCTTCTAAATCTTTAGAAACCTTAAGTAAATCTGGAACATTACCGCCACGGGCATTTCTAAGAGTTGCAATTTTGTTTACGTTAACGCTAAGTTTTGTCATTATGTCTTATTTACCTTTTAAGAGCATCAAAAATACAAATAAGGCACGCCTTTTGATATTATTAATTGTTATTTTGCGTTATATATAGCCTATGCATATTCAAGAACATATTATTACGAACTTACCGGTATTCGATATTAAGGATACTACTGAGAAAATTCTAGAATTTTTTCAGGACTCAACCTATTCCCATATTGCTATATTGGAGGATGGAAGGTTTTTAGGACTTTTCTCTGAAATAGATGCCGATGGGTTACAGTCAGATGCTAAAATTGAGGAGTTTCGATATGAGCTGCAAAGTTTTTTTGCACGTAGAGATACCAATTGGTTAGATGTGTTAGAGATTTTTGCACGTAATGAAGCTAATTTGCTTCCTGTAATTAATGAGAAAGAAGAAGTTACTGGTTACTATTGTTTAACCGATATTGTTTCTGAATTTATTGATACTCCGTTCTTTACTGATCCTGGTAGTATTCTGGTAGTGGCAAAAGGAGCTAAAGATTACTCTTTTAGTGAAATTGCTCAAATAGTTGAAAGTAATAATGCCAAGCTTTATGGTGGTTTTATTACTGATACCCAAAACGATATTATTGAGGTGACATTAAAAATTACGGCTAATAATTACAATAAGGTAGTGCAGACTTTTAGACGATATAATTATAATATTGTATTTGGAAATAGTGATGATGAGTTTCTTGAAGATTTAAAGAATCGTTCAGATTACTTGGAAAAATACCTTAATGTTTAATATGAAAGTAGCTGTATACGGTCAAACTTATCAAGATAATGCCATTGAATATCTCATTGAGTTATTAGATGAGTTAAGTAAGGTGTCTGCCGAAGTTTATATTGAAAAAGATTTTTACGATTTATACAGAGCTAAAAATACTGCCCAAACATTTTCAACATTTACAATCGATGAAGGTTTAAATGCCTCTTTTGATATGTTCGTTAGTTTTGGTGGCGATGGTACTATACTAAGGGCTACAACTTTTGTGAAAGATTTAGGTATACCAATTGTTGGTGTAAATACCGGTAGGTTGGGTTTTCTTTCCACCTTTAAAAAAGAAGATGTTAGAAAAGTAGTTCGAGAGTTTAAACAAGGTGCTTATACTGTTGTAGAACGCAGTTTGGTTCAATTGAATACGAAAGAACTTGATGTCGAATTCGGAGATCTTAATTTTGCATTGAACGAAATTACCGTAAGTAGAAAAGATACGACCTCTATGATAACGGTCGAAACATTTTTAAATAACGAGTACTTGACTTCTTATTGGGCTGACGGATTGATTATTTCAACCCCAACAGGGTCAACAGGGTATTCTTTAAGTTGTGGTGGTCCGGTAATTGTGCCAACAGCAAAGTCATTGGTTTTGACACCTATTGCACCGCATAACTTAAACGCAAGACCTTTGGTAATTTCAGATGATACCGTAATTCGGTTAAAAGTATCTGGTAGAGAAGAGAACCACTTGGTTTCTTTAGATTCAAGAATAGCATCATTAGAAAATGGTCAAGAAATAACCATAAGTAAAGCTCCCTTTACTATTAAAATGATAGAATATACTTCAGAAAGTTTTTTAAAGACCCTAAGAAATAAGCTTCTTTGGGGTGAGGATAGGCGAAATTGAGCCGACTTTTAAACAATAAATGCCCTTAATCACTGTTTATCTTTTGAGAACATAAAAATTATTGCGTTTTCAGTTTTAAATATAATATCTGCAATAATTGTAAAATCTATTTTATGCGTTACATAACGTTGTTAGTATTGCTTTTTTCACTGTCGGGTTTGCAGGCGCAGACGTATGAGGTGGGTATTTTTGCTGGTGGTGCCAATACAATTGGTGATGTTGGTAAAACAGATTATCTTTTGCCTTCTAATATTGCTTTTGGCGGATTATTTAAATGGAACATAAGCAAAAGGTATGCGTGGCGAGGTAGTCTAACCTATGGTAAGTTTACTGCAGACGATACAAAATCTAGTTCAAGTGCAAGGCAGCAAAGGGGTTATGTAGTTGATAATTCTATTTTAGAAGGTTCTGTTGGTTTAGAATTTAACTTTGTAGAATATAACTTGCACAAACTTGGTCCGGCTTTTACACCTTATTTATATACGGGTCTTACCTATTTTAGGTATGATTATCAGTATTTTAATGGCGGTGTTCTACAAGATATTAATCAAAGAGAAGGAAGTTTTGCAGTGCCAATGACTGTTGGTTTTAAATATCGTATCAATCAGTTTCTTATTTTTGGGGGCGAAATTGGAGCTAGGTATACTTTTACAGATAACTTAGATGGTAGTAACCCTGAAGGTTCTAACTTTGAGGAATTTCAATTTGGTAATATTTTTAGTGATGACTGGTATGTATTTTCTGGTTTAACCCTAACTTATACCTTTGGTAGAAAACCTTGTATGGATTGTTTTGAGTAATTTTTAAGATGAGTGATATAAACGATATTGATAAACTGAATGTTCCAAAGCACCTTGCTATTATCATGGATGGTAACGGTAGGTGGGCAAAAGAACGTGGAAAACTAAGAGTTTTTGGTCACGAACATGGTGTAAAAACGGTTAGAATTGTCGTTGAAGAATGCGTTCAACTAAAGATTGAATACCTTACATTATATACTTTTTCTACAGAAAATTGGAACAGACCAAAGATAGAAGTGCAGACACTTATGCGCTTATTGGTGTCTTCTTTGAAGAAAGAACTTAAAACTTTTAACAAAAACAACATTCGTTTAAATACTATTGGTAACATAGATGCGCTGCCTTCTAAGGCGTATAGAGAGTTGGTCGAAGTAATGGATCAAACAAAGCAAAACACAGGCATGACGCTTACTTTGGCTTTGAGCTATGGGGCTCGAGAAGAGCTTCAATCTATGGTGAAAGAGATAAGTACCAAAGTTAAAAATAATATAATTTCAATTGAAAACATTGACCAAGAAATTATAAATAGCCATCTTTACACGCATGATTTACCAGACGTAGATTTGCTTATCCGTACTAGTGGAGAACATCGGATCAGCAATTTCTTATTATGGCAAATAGCGTATGCAGAGTTATATTTTATTGACGTATATTGGCCTGATTTTAGAGAGCACCACTTGGTGGAGGCCATAAAAAATTACCAGAACAGAGAACGAAGATTTGGAAAAACAAGCGAACAACTCACTTAAAGATATGACCAGGTTCATATCCTTGAACCACTTTTTAACTACACTTTTATTTCTAACTACCTTTATTGCCGCCGCACAGGATGATACCTATGAGGATGGCAAAAGCTATATTTTAGGGGGTATAGACGTTACCGGGCTGCAAAGTTATAACGAGCAGACCGTAAAAACGTATACAGGTTTAAGAGTAGGTCAACCTATTACATTACCAGGAGAACAAATTAGTGAAGTCATTAAAAAACTGTGGGGTCTTGAGCTTTTCAGTGAAATAGACATCTTTATTACCAATATTGAAGAAAACACCGTTTTTCTTGAATTGAACATAATAGAGCGCCCTACGTTGACTAACGTAAAGTTTTATGGTGTTAAAAAAGGTAAGGTAGAAGGCTTAATTAAGGATACCGATCTTAAGAAAGGAAAGAAAATTACCGAAAGTTTAATTTCCAACTCCAAAAATTACATCACTAACAAGTATAAAAAACAAGGCTATTTAAATGCTGATGTTACAATAGCTACTTCTAAAGATACTATTGAAGGTAACACCCGTAATATGGTGGTTAACGTCAATAAAGGTGATAAAGTAAAAATTCGCGATATCATATTTGAAGGTAACGAACAGTTATCTGACAAAAAATTGCGTAAAGCTTTAAAGAGCACCAAGCAGAAAAAATTAGGTCGTTTCTGGAAAAAATCAAAGTACATTCAAGAAGATTACGAAGAAGATCTTAGTTTATTGGTTGATAAATTTGCTGAAAACGGATACCGCGATGCTCGTGTAATTTCTGATTCTATTATTAAGATTGATGAAAACAACATCGACTTAAAGATAAAAGTTGAGGAAGGTGATAAATACTACTTTGGTAATATTGATTTCGTTGGTAATACGGTTTATACGGATCGTCAATTGAATCGAGTTTTAGGTATTAAAAAAGGTGATACCTATAACGGTGTATTATTACGTGAAAGAATTGCAGATAATTCTAAGCCTGACCCAAGTGATGTTACAAGTTTGTATCAAAACAACGGTTACCTATTTTCTACTATTAACCCAGTAGAGATGTCGGCTGCTAATGATACTATCGATTTTGAGATTAGAATTATAGAGGGTAAAGAGACTTTCTTAAATCACGTTACCGTATCTGGTAATGATAAAACGAATGACCACGTTATTTATCGTGAACTACGTACAAGACCAGGTCAGAAGTATAATAAGGCAGATATTATTAGAACTATTCGTGAATTAGGGCAACTTGGTTTTTTCGATGCTGAACAAATTACACCAGATGTTTTAAACGCGAACCCGAATGAGGGTACGGTAGATTTAGCTTGGAATTTGGTTGAGTCTGGTTCTAGTCAAATAGAATTGCAAGGTGGTTATGGTGGCGGTGGTTTCATTGGTACATTAGGACTATCTTTTAGTAACTTCTCTATTCAGAACTTATTTAAAAAAGAAAAGTACAAGCCAGTACCTATGGGTGATGGTCAAACTTTTGCTTTACGTTTACAGGCGAGTCAGACCTATAGAGTATATAGCTTAAACTTTGCAGAACCATGGTTAGGTGGAAAAAAGCCAGTACGTTTTAATTTAAGCATGTCTAGAACACAACAGTTTGCAGCATCTTATGGGAACAATGGTGATATTGATATTAATAAAGATCAGCAGTTCTCAATTACAGGTGTAACTGCAGGTTTGGCTAAACGTGTGCAATGGCCAGATGATTTCTTTACCATATCTCACTCGCTTAGTTACCAGTTATATGATTTTAGAAACTATAACATCGGTCTATTTAACTTTGGTGATGGTAAGGCAAATTCATTGGCATATACCTTTGGTATTTCAAGAAGTTCTCAAGGGCCTAGCCGTATATTCCCGATGTCGGGATCTACGTTTGAGTTGTCAGCTAAATTTACACCGCCTTGGTCTTTATTCAGTAATAAAGATTTTAGAGAATTAAAGAACAGATCTGAAGAACTTGAACAGCAGAAAAATGCTGTTGGATTAAACGCAACTGATCAAGCTGAATTATCAGCTGTCGATCAAGATCGTTTTAGATTGCTTGAATATTATAAAGTAAAGTTTAAAGGAGATTGGTACACTACATTGGTAGATAAATTGGTGCTTCGTAGTAATGCTGAATTTGGCTTCTTAGGTAGTTATAACAGTGCTGTGGGTAATGTGCCTTTCGAAAGGTTTTATGTTGGTGGTGATGGTATGGGTAACTTTACATTAGATGGTAGAGATGTGGTACAACTTAGAGGGTACGATAACCAGACGATAACACCATATGCACCCGGAGCTACTACACCAGATGGTGCTTTGATATACAATAAATTCTCATTAGAATTACGTTATCCATTAACATTGAAGCCTTCTGCGTCTATTTATGGACTCGCATTTTTAGAGGGTGGTAATTCTTTCAACAATTTTCAAGACTTTAATCCGTTTGAATTAAAACGATCGGCCGGTGTGGGGCTGCGTATCTTTATGCCAGCATTTGGTTTGTTGGGTATTGATTTTGGTTATGGATTCGACGAGGATCTTTTACCACAATCTGCTGGGCAAGGTGCACATGGATGGGAAACTCACTTCATTATTGGTCAACAGTTTTAATTTTCATTGAATTATTATAATCGTGCTTAGTGCTAATCCTTTAGTTTTAAAAGATTTAGTAATTTTGGCACGATATTTTCTATAGGATTAAACGACATTAACAATGAGTACAAAAACAAAAGTTCTATTAATAGTTTCGGTCATCTTCATGACAATACAGGTTTTTGCCCAAAGAGGGGTGAGAATGGCCTATGTAGATATGGAGTACATTTTACAAAATGTAGATGAGTACAGAGAAGCAACCGAGCAGTTAGCAACTAAAGTACAACGTTGGAAAGTTGAAGTAGAGCAGAAGCAAAGTGTTGTGGAGCAGATGAAGAAAGATCTAATGGCTGAGAAAGTGCTATTGACTCCAGAGCTTATTGCAGAACGCGAAGAAGAAATTCAAATTTTGGAACGAGAAATGATCGAGTACCAACAAGATCGTTTCGGACCACAAGGAGATTTAGTATTGCAAAAGAGAAGGTTGATACAGCCAATACAGGATCAAGTGTTCAATGAAGTACAAAAAATTGGCACGAATAAAAAGTATGATTTTATTTTTGATAAATCTGCGGATGTTGTAATGTTGTATTCCGAAAAAAGACACGATATCAGTGATTTAGTCTTGAGAGGTATTGCTAGAACAAGAAAAATTAGCAAACCAACTAAAAAATCAAATGATCGTAGTAGATTAGATGATTTTGATGACGAAGAGGAAGAAGTTGTAAGTGAAGCATTGCAAGAGCGTTTAGATAAAGCGACTGAAGCAACTGAGACAAGAGAAAAAAGTGCGGCCGATGCAAAAGCCGAACAATTAAAATTGCGAGAAGAGCGTAAGAAAGCGTACGAAGAAAGAAGAAAGAAGTTGTTAGAAGAGCGCGAAGCTAAAAAGCAAGAGAAATTAAAAGAAAGAAATAGCGATACCGAAAAAGATGACAATAGCGGTACTATTTAAATAGGTTTAACAACCATAAAAATTAACACTCAATTAGAATTAAAATTACACTCATGAAACAAGTAAAAAAAATTGCGGTAGCCTTATTGTTGTTCGTAGCAACGACAAGTTTTGTAAATGCCCAAAGTAAGGTAGCTCATATAGACGTTACTCAATTATTATCTGCAATGCCAGAAATGAAATCTGCAGAAGCTGAGCTTAAGAAATTACAAGAAACTTACAATGCAGATATTGAAGGTTCAATGACAGAGTTACGTAATAAGTACACACAGTACCAAAACGAAGCAGCAGCGAAGTCTAAAGAAGAGAACGAGAAAAGAGCAATAGAATTACAAGGTTACGAAAAGAATATTGGTGAGGCTCAACAAAGAGCTCAACAAGAATTTCAAAAGAAACAAGCTGAGTTATTCGCTCCTATTTCAGAAAAAGCTAAGGCGGCAATTGAACAAGTTGCAGCAGCACAAGGTTTTGACTACGTTATCGATGCGCAAGCAGGTGGTGGTCTAATCGTAGCTAAAGGTAAAGACCTTTTAGCTGATGTTAAAAAACAATTAGGTTTCTAATAAGATCCTGATAGTATAAAAGAAAAGCCATCTATTTAGATGGCTTTTTTTATGCTTTTATTTTTCTTTTAATATTTGTCCAGCGTAGATTTTTGATGAATTTACCTTCTTCTGTGGTTACTAGGTAAGAGGTGTTATTTCGACTGGCTTGTATGTAACCAGACATATTGTTCCAGAATGATTTTACAGATTTATTTTTTATTGCCATTTTCAAAGAAGCAATACAGGTGATTACGAATCCATAACGCATGGTGTACATTGCCTTGCCTTGTAACCTTTTCGCTTTAGCGTTATATGCTTTTCCTGTAGGTCTTAGGTGTTTTACTTTAAGTGTTACATCAGTTTGTATATTGAAGTCATTAAACTTGGCTAAGAGCTCGTCTACCGTATCCCATCCCATTGCATTCTTCAATCCTTCTATTGCTTTAAAACAAGCTTTAGAATAGGCTTTAATGGCACCTCGAACATGGTCTTTATCCATTGGGTGATTCAATATCCATTCTCCAGCGTTATTTTGTTCATAAATGAATCCGCCGCAAATACCTAAATTCTTATTTTTTTTGAAGTGCTGACTAATTACCTTAAAGTAATTGGGCGGTAAAATGATATCGGCATCTAATTTTACAATAACATCATAATGGTCATCTAATACTTGTAATCCTTTGTTGAAAGCATTAATCACTTTGCTGCCGGGCATATGCTGTGTAGACGAAGTAGTGTTCAGTTTTTGAAACAGACTGTTTGCTGTACGGTATTCATCTATGATGTTCTCTGTGCGATCGGTAGAATTATCATTAACTAAAATAACTTTTTTAGGCGCTAGTGTCTGTAGTAAAATAGAGTCTAAAGTACTTTTTAAAAAAGCCTCTTCGTTGTGTATAGGAATAACTATGTAGTAATCCATTTTAAATATAGTCTCTTATTTTCTGGTAGCGTAAACAATATAATACCTCGGTGTAAATAAACGTAGAAAAGGTCTGAAGCCTATTTTTTTTACTGGATGAGCCCATTTCTTAGAATCTTGAATTTCCCATCCGGCTTTTTCTAATAACCAGTCAAATTGCCAATCTTCAAACTCATGGTAATGCCTGTCCCATTTATCGGTTTTGCTTCTATAGGCAGCAGAAAACCACAATTTTAAAGGTATGCTAGCAACTAACTTAGTAGCCTTGGTATTTGAAAGTAAATTCAGGGGCGCTAAAAGGTGTTCAAAAATTTCGAATGCAGTAATGACATCTGCATCGGTATTCGTTACTGTACTATAGTCGATATCTAAATCTTCACCTTGGGTATTCTTTACTGAATAACCATCTTCTACCATGATTTTGGTAAACGGATTTTCTACACCTAAATCTAATATAGATTCGTTGGCGTTTATATATTTACGTAAAAAATGAAGTGTGTGTTCGTAACGTTTGTTTGGAAAACTATTTTCGTACATGTTTAGATTCTGTATACCATTGCATTGACGTTCATTCCGGCGCCAACACTAGCAAAGATAACAACATCTCCCTTTTTAATTTCCTGATTTTCTAATTTACCGTCCTTTACTAGGTCAAATAAAGTCGGTATTGTAGCAACAGAGCTATTGCCTAGCTTTGAAATACTCATAGGCATAATACCTTCGGGCATTTCTTTGCCATATATTTTGTAGAAACGTTTTACTATCGCCTCATCCATTTTTTCATTTGCTTGGTGAATAAATATCTTTTTCACCTCATCAATCTTAATACCGCTGTTATCTAAGCATGACGCCATAGCAGATGGTACATTGGTTACTGCAAACTCATAAATTTTTCTACCTAGCATTTTTATGTAGTAAGCCTTTTTCTCGTCTTCTTTGTTATAAGATTCTCCAAAGAAGAGAAAGTTGGCTTCATCGTTTGCATAGGTTGCAGATTCGTGCGCTAATATTTCACCGCCGTCGGCAGAGCTTTCTAAAATTGCAGCACCTGCACCATCAGAATATATCATAGCATCGCGATCATTATCGTCTACAATTCTTGATAAAGTCTCAGCGCCAATAACCAAACATTTTTTAGCAATACCACTTTTGATGAATGCATTGGCTTGAATCATACCTTCGAGCCAGCCTGGGCAGCCAAAGATTAAATCGTAAGCAACACACTTCGGATTCTTAATCTGTAATTGGTGTTTTACTCTAGTGGCTAAACTAGGTAGTGTATCGCCTTGAATATAACCCTCTTTTAAGTCCCCAAAATTATGAGCAACAATAATATAGTCTAATGTTTCTTTGTCTATGTTGGCATTTTCAATTGCCTTTTCGGCAGCGAAAAATGCTAAGTTAGAAGTGGTGTATTCTTTGGGAGCATATCGCCTTTCTTCAATACCGGTTATGGCTTTAAATTTCTCAATAATAACCTCGTTATCATGATTGAAAGATGTGCCGTCTATATTTAAAAAATTATGGTTATTAAAATCTGTGTTAGAAATTTTTAAGTCAGGAATATAGCTTCCTGTTCCCGTAATTGATATGCTCATTGTAATTTTTTGAATTGTGCCCGACAATTTAAGCAAATTATAAAAATATTATATGCATGCATAGTAAATTTTACGATGCTCAATGCACATTTCTTAATATAGGACAGATTAAAAAAGCCTTTTCGAATTGTCGAAAAGGCTTGGTACTATGGCTTTAGAGCTGTTATTCAGTTTCCATATACGCCTCAATTGGTGCGCACGTGCAAATTAAATTACGGTCTCCATATGCATCGTCAACTCTACGTACCGAAGGCCAAAATTTATTTTCGGCAATGTATGGTAATGGGAAAGTTGCTTTTTGTCTTGAGTATGGAAATTGCCAATCATCTGTTGTGGCCATTTCTAATGTATGCGGAGCATTTTTAAGTACGTTATTTGGCTCATCAGCATTAGATTCATCTATTTCTGCTCGAATAGAAGTCATTGCTTCGCAGAACCTGTCTAACTCAGCTAAATTTTCACTTTCGGTAGGCTCGATCATCACCGTTCCTGCTACTGGAAAAGATACCGTCGGGGCGTGAAATCCGTAGTCCATCAATCGCTTTGCAATATCGGTTACTTCAATACCATTTTTCTTGAAAGGTCTACAGTCCAAAATCATTTCATGGGCTGCTCTCCCTTTTTCACCTGTATATAATACATCAAATTTACCTTCAAGCTTATGTTTGATATAATTGGCATTAAGAATGGCAATTTTTGTCGATTGGGTAAGGCCGTACTCACCTAACATTTTAATATATCCGTAAGAAATAAGGCAAACCAAAGAGCTACCCCACGGTGCTGCAGAAATTGCTGTAATAGCATCTTCGCCACCGGTTGTTATTACCGGGTTGCTTGGTAGAAAAGGAACCAATTGTGGAGCAACGCATATAGGACCAACACCTGGTCCGCCGCCACCATGTGGTATCGCAAAAGTTTTGTGTAGGTTTAAGTGACAAACATCTGCACCAATGGTCGCAGGGTTTGTTAAGCCAACTTGTGCATTCATGTTGGCACCGTCCATATAGACTTGACCACCGTGATCATGAATTAATTTTGTAATCTGCTTTATAGATGATTCAAATACACCATGTGTAGATGGATATGTTACCATCAACGCAGCTAAGTTGTCTGAATGTAATTTTGTTTTCTCTTCAAGGTCTGCAACATCAATATTTCCTTTATCATCTGTCTTAGTTACAACAACTTTCATACCTGCCATTACAGCAGAAGCCGGATTGGTACCGTGTGCAGAAGAAGGAATCAAGCATATGTTTCTATGAGATTCTCCTCTAGATTCATGATACGCTCTAATTACCATCAACCCTGCATACTCGCCTTGTGCACCAGAATTGGGTTGCAAAGAAGTGTCTGCAAAACCAGTAATAACCGAAAGATCTTTTGCTAGTTCTCTTAGAATAGTTTGGTATCCTTCTGCTTGATCAACTGGTACAAATGGATGAATATTTCCCCAATTAGAAGAGCTTAATGGTAACATTTCACTAGCCGCATTTAACTTCATGGTACAGCTACCCAAAGAAATCATGCTATGATTTAGAGCTAAATCTTTACGTTCCAACTTTTTAATGTAACGCATTAATTCGGTCTCTGAATGATATGAATTAAACACCTTGTTCTCCATGAAAGAACTGCTACGCTGAATATTACTTGGTATTGAAGTTGCGTTTAATAAACTGGTAACTTCTGTTGCAGATTTACCAAGAGCCTCTGCGAATATGGATATAATCTGATTAAGGTCATTTAAAGAAGTAGCTTCATTAACTGCGATTGAAATGGTGTCATTATCTACATAGTAGAAATTAACTTCATTTGCCTCTGCAATTGGGCGTACTTTTTTAGCATCTGCTTTGACGGTTATCGTATCGAAATAAGCAGCGTTAATTTGGTATAGTCCTAAATTTTCAAGAGCATCAACTAACGTGACTGCAGTGGCATGAATTTTTGAGGCTATGTATTTTAATCCTTTTGGACCGTGATATACTCCGTACATACCTGCCATTACAGCTAATAACACCTGTGCCGTACAAATGTTAGATGTGGCTTTGTCTCTTTTTATATGTTGTTCCCTAGTCTGCAAAGCCATTCTTAAAGCAGGCTTGCCATCGGTATCTTTTGTTACACCGATTATTCTACCAGGTATATTTCTTTTAAATTCTTCTTTAGTAGCAAAGAATGCTGCATGAGGACCACCATAACCCAACGGAATTCCGAAACGCTGTGTAGTACCAACAACTACGTCCACACCAAAATCTCCAGGAGGAGTCAAGAGTACTAAACTCATGATATCTGCAGCAACAGCTACTTTGATGTCATTTTCTTTTGCTTTAGCTACAAAACCGGCATAATCATATACTTGCCCGTATTTGCCAGGATATTGCAATAAAGCCCCATAAAAATCAGTACTGAAGTCAAATTCTTCATGGTTGCCGATCACCAATTCGATACCTAAAGGAGTCGAACGGGTTTTTAAAAGGGATAGTGTTTGTGGTAAAATCTCTTCTGAGACAAAGAACTTAACAATATTGTTCTTTTTTTGATCACGACTTCTTACATCAAAAAGCATGGTCATTGCTTCTGCAGCAGCTGTACTTTCATCTAAAAGCGAAGCATTTGCAAGTTTCATTCCTGTTAAATCTGAAACTATGGTCTGAAAGTTTAATAAAGCTTCTAATCTACCTTGGGCAATTTCAGCTTGATACGGAGTGTAAGCGGTGTACCAACCCGGATTTTCAAGAATATTTCTTTTAATTACTGACGGTATCAAACTTTCGTGATAGCCTAAACCGATATAAGTTCTAAAAACTTTATTTTTTTTAGATAACGCTTCTGTGTGTGCAAGAAACTTATGCTCACTCATTGGTGGATCTAATTTTAGGGGCTCTTTAAGGCGAATATGTTCTGGTATGGTCTCAAAAATAAGCTGTTCCAGATTTTCAACACCTACCGTGTTGAACATGGTATTTAAATCTTCATCCCTAATGCCGATATGGCGTAATGCAAACACGTCAGTCTTCATAGATACTATTGTTATATAATGTGTAAAATTACCACTTTTATGTGTTTTAATTAGTGCTGTAAGCTGTTGATATCTTGAAAGTTTTTAACCAAAACAAGAGGTTATAAACACTTTAACTACTTTTGTTTAATGAGCATAATCAAAAAGATTTTTGATTTTTATCTTGATGCCAGTATTCATGTCGCATTGGCGATATTTAGCTTGGTTCATGTAACTGCGCTGATCTTAAACATAAATGTACCCTTAGAACTCTATTTTTTTATTTTTTTCGGTTCTATTAGCTGTTATAATTTTGTAAAATTTGGAGTAGAGGCAGAGAAGTATATTCTTGTCGCCAATACCTATCAAAAAAATATTCAATTTTTCAGTTTTGGATGTTTGCTTGTTGCCGGTTATCAGTTGTTTTTTCTATCGGAAAGAGTATTTGTAGGTCTCTTTATTCTAGCTGCAATTACAGGACTTTATGCATTGCCTGTTTTGCCAAAGAGTAAAAATTTTAGAAGCTTTAGCGGATTAAAAATTTTAATCGTCGCAGCTGTTTGGGCGGGGGCTACAGTGATATTACCCGCTATTTCAGTTTTAGATGATATTTCTTGGAATGTAAAAGTCGAGGCGCTACAACGTTTTCTATTTGTGCTGATTTTATTGGTGCCTTTCGAAATCAGAGATTTAAAATATGATAGTGCAACCCTAAAAACTCTGCCACAAAGAGTAGGGGTAAAGGGTGCTAAAATGATTGGATATGGTTGGGCGATACTTTTTTATGCTGCCACTTTTTTGAAAACAGATTTAGATACTGCCCACATTATTGTGAAAACAATTCTATTCTTAGTATTAATTTTGATGATATTTAAAACAAAATTAGATCAAAAGAAATACTTTTCATCTTTTTGGGTAGAAGCAATTCCGTTATTTTGGTGGTTGCTTTTTATTATAAGTAAGAAGTATTTTATTTTGCTTTAGAAAAGGTTTCTTTCATTTTTTTCTTTTCTTCTTCAGACAGTACAGCAAGTCTAGCTTGATTGCAAAGAGAAGTTAACTTAGTGTTGTCTTTACTGTGTTTTGCACAGGTTTTACACATAAGTAAATGAAACTTTAATTTTATTTTATCCCAACCAGAAGCTTCTTCGTATTGGGCTTTATCGCAAATATTTGCTGCCTTTTCACATGAAATCATCATAACTAAAACCAATTTTGATTTAAACAACCCATTAAGCCAGTTCTGGCTCTATGTATCATTACCCAAAGGTTAGACGCATTAATTCCTAAAGCATTACAAATATCTTCAGTTTCCATTCCTTCAATAGTTTTCATGGTAAAAACTTGAGCTTGCTTTTTAGGTAATTTAGAAATGCAATTTTGAATGGCAAGTCCTAATTCTTCGTTTTCAAGAGCGTCATTTTCAAAATTACTATTAGGGTCGGCAATGCGTTCTTCTAGCCAATCTCCTTCAGCATCGGTCTGTGAGCTATAGCTCATGCGTACCTCTGCTTTTCCCTTTTTTGAATTAATTTTGCGATAGTGGTCAATGACCTTACGTTTGAGAATTGCAATTAACCATGTTCGCTCTGCTGCATCACCTTTAAAATTTTTAGCAGATTTTAGCCCAGCTATAAAAGTATCTTGTACAAGGTCTTTTGCGATTTCTGCATCGCTTACTCTAGTTACTGCGTAGTTAAATAGATAATCTGCATAGAGATCGACCCACTTATCAGGATTTAGGTTGTTTATTTCCATTTTTTATTCTGCACTTCAAAAGTAATTGAATTTTAGCTATTATGTTTACTTTTGATTCTAAACGCTATTATCATGAGAAATATACTATTCTTTCTGCTGCTTCTTGTTGCTCAGTTTGCTACAAGTCAAATAGAGTCAAAGCCGATTTCTGATTTTATTAGTTTTGATGAATCTGCAGAGGTATTGTTAGATGTAAGAACGCCAGCAGAGTTTGATGCAGGGTGTATAGACGGAGCCGTTAATATTAATTGGTTATCAGATGAATTTAATCAGCAAATAAAAGGCATGGATAAAAGCAAAAAAATCTTTGTTTACTGTAAAATGGGAGGTAGAAGTTTAAAATCTCAAGAACGGCTGGTAGAACTTGGTTTTAAGAATGTAGTGAACTTAGAAGGCGGGTATGACGCTTATTCTAGTAAATAGTATAAAGTAAATTTATTTTTAGGTGTTTATAATTCTGCTAAAATTTTTGTCAATTGATTGTCTCTTATCGGTTTAACGATGTAGTCTGATACTTCTTTTATTTTTTTTGTCTTTTCAAAATCTACCAAATCTACAGATGAAGAAAGAATATAAACGGTTATTTTTTTGGTAGCTTTTGCTATTAACTTAATATATTCATCCATAAACTTATACCCATCCATTACTGGCATATTAACATCTAAAAAAATAACATCTGGTAATATGATGTCATTATCAATATTTTTATTAAAAAAATTCATTGCTTCAGCACCATCGGTAAATGGCATGATGTTGCTAACAGATTTGTGAGCCTGTAATGTGTGAAGTATAGTATATTGAAAAACCTCGTCATCGTCTATTACGCAAACTTGAATATTGTGGTCCATCTTTTTTAATTTAAAATGATAAAAAATGTTGTGCCGACGCCAACTTTACTTTTTGCCGAAATCGAACCACCCATAGCTATTATTTGGGCTTTTGTCAAAAATAGCCCTATGCCTTTTGCATCTGGGTGTTTATGAAATACTTTATTAAGTCCGAATAATTTATGGCCGTTACTTTTCATATCTATACCGAGTCCATTATCTTCAAATTCTAATGTTATTCTTCCGTTTATTGTATTTGAGGTAATTGAAATTTCTGGTACTCTATCTTCGGATCTGTATTTCAATGAATTACTTACTAAATTAAGAAAAATACTTTCTAAATAGATAGGATTGTATTTTACATTTTTCGCTTTAGAAAAATCACATTTTATATTGGCCTTACTTTCTATTAATTCGGCAGCTAATATTTCTTTGGTTTTTAACAGTGTTTGTTCAAAACAAAGTTCTTGAGTAATCTCAACGGCTGAGTGTTTTATTGATATCGTTTCTATTAAGGCGTTAAGCGTTTCTGTCAAATGGTCTATTACGATTTCAAATTTTCCAAAAATTTCTATTTTTTTACCCTCATTTTTGGTGCTTTTATAAAGGCTCAATAATGCATTAAGATTGCTTACCGGTGATCTTAAGTTGTGTGATGTAATGTGATTAAATTCAGCAAGTTGTTTGTTTTTAGAAGTTAAGTTTATAGTTGATTTTTCTAAACTTCTATTGGTATCCAATATTTTTTGTTGTGCTTCTATTTGTTCTGTAATATCTTGACTAGAACCAATTAATTCAATAACATTACCTTCTTTATCAAGTATGATCTCGCCAATTAATTTAATGGTTTTAATTGAATTGTCATTTTTTACTATCCTGTGATGAAATTTATCGAACTTTTTTGTTTCAATAATTCTTTGGCTAACATCAATTACCTTTTCGCGATCGGCAGGGTATACTTTTTTTAAATAGGTTTTAAAATCTGGTTTTGCTCCTGGTTCAAAATCTAAAATCTTCAATAAATTTTCAGATTTCTCCATGACATCGTTTATGATATCCCATTTCCAATAACCTATGCTAGATAATTGCTCTGCAAAATTTAAAAGTTGATTTTTTTCTAATAAATCTTGTTCTCTTTGAATACGATTTGTGACATCTTGTGCGGTACCGATAAGTTCTTGAACATTTCCTTTGCTATCAATAATAACTTCTGCCAGTAGCTCTAAAGAGCGAACTTGTCCGTTATTTAAAATAATACGATATGCTAATATGGTATTGCTAACTTTAGTACTAACTATAGTTTCTATTTCTTTTGTTAAGTTGTCTATATCATCTGGATGTATTCTAGAGAGAAATAGATCCATATTTATTGTTCGGTCTGGCTCTATATCATATATTTTATAAAGATTGTCTGACCATGTAGATACGCCCGTATTCGGGTTCCATTGCCAAGACCCCATCATGGCCATTTCTTCAGCAAACGATAGTAATTGATTTTTCTCTTGAATTAGTTGTTCTGCCTCTATACGGTAAGTAATATCTTGAGAGGTTCCCTTTAATAAAATAATGTTTCCAGCTTTGTCTGTAATTACTTCCCCAATTACTTCTAAAGTTTTAATATCACCATTTTGAAGTTGTATTCGAAACCTTGTTTTTGTAAACTTTTTGTTGCTTAAAATTTCTTGTGTTAATTCTTTTAAGTGATCTAAATCATCTGAATGTATTTGGTTGTAAATGATCTGTAAATCTAGTTGCGTTCCTATTTCAATACCGTAAATTCTATAATGATTATCTGACCAATTTGCTTTGTTGGTATTCGGGTTCCACTGCCAAGAACCAATATTGGCAATTTTCTCTGCAAAATTAAACTCTTGGTTTTTTTGTAATAATGCTAGTTCCTTCTTTTTTACTTGAGTAATATCTTGGCAGGTGCCAGACATCTCTAGAACTTCCCCTTTATGGTCAAGAATTATTCTACCGACAGATTTTATGATTTTAATACTGGCGTCGTCGAGTTGAATTCTATAGGTAGATTCTAAAAACTCTCCAGTTTTCATCGCTGTTTTAAGGTTGGTGAGTACTATTTTTTTATCTTCTTTATGTACGTAATTGATGTAAGTTTCGAAAGTTAAAGGCTCCTGTTTATTGTGCCCATATATAGCATGTAAATTATCGGACCAAAAAACCTCGTTAATAGGTGTGTTCCAATGCCAATAACCAATCATAGCCATCTTTTCAGCAACATTTAATTGTTGATTTTTTTGAATAAGCTGTTGATCTCGCTCTGTGCTTTCTGTAATATCTTGGCAGGTGCCCATCACTGTTGTAACCTCGCCGTGCACATCGGTTATAACCTCGCCAATAGATTTCATGGTTTTGATGTTGCCATCTTTTAATACAATACGATAATTTGAATCAGGAAAATGCTTTGTATTTAAGGCTAGGTCAAATTTGGCAGCTATTTTTTCTTTATCATCTTTATGAACATGCTCTAAAAATATACCGAAGGTTATAGGTGTTTCTATATCGTGTTCGAAAATATGATACAAATTGTCTGACCAATGTAGTGTGTCTGTGTTTATATCATATTTCCACGAGCCGGTATTTGATAATTTCTCAGCGTATTCTAATTGCTTTTTTAATATATAAGTATCTGTGGTTTTCTCATTAGTGTTGGTGATATCGGTAATGAAACCATGTAGACTAGTGCATTTATTGTCATTATTAATTGCATGTGTAGTAATATGTAGAAAATGAGAATTGCCTTTAGGGGTTATAATTTCATATTCCAATTCAAAAGAAACCCCTTTTGATAAGGCTTGATTGTGTGCTTTTAGAAGGTTCTCTTTATGAATACCTTCTTTGCAGTTGCCGTAAATACTTTCTGTATCGGGTATATGTGTTTTTTGAACTTGATGAATTTCTTTCAGAACATCGTTCCAATGCACTTCATTAGTAGCTACTTCAAATTTAAATACACCTATATTATTAATGCTATTCGAGGTAGCATCAATTTGGTCTGTTTGAAGAAGAGTGTTCTCTTTACTCATTTTGTTCAAGAGTTTAATAATTAACAAGTGAAAACAAAACGGGGAAGGTTTTGAATGTAAAGTTGTTTTGTGGCTAATTAGCTACAATATAATTAATATTTATTTGATTTGCAGAAGGTTTAAAGGATAATTGATATCTAAAGCCAGTTGTTTCAATGTCTGAACATTTATTTTTCGTAATGCGTACAAGGATAATATGAAGGTGGAATTTAGGGTTCACTTAAGGGATGTTACTTTTATTTGTTCTCCATAGATGTTTAACCACATATTTCGCAGTGATTTCGGAGTTTATTTGAAAGGATTTTAATCTGGAAGTAACTTTTAAATGTAATACCTGGTCATTATAAAATGTACGAGTTGAAATTAACCTAGGAAAGAATGATGAGTAGGTAAAAATAGAGTATTAAATTATAAATGCTATTCGCCAATTTAGTTCTTAAAAAAAATAAATCTTAGGGTCGGTATCGTAATGGGTATACTATTTTAATGGACTATGTAGTTTTTTATGTCTTGTACTAAATTAACCTGATATCGAATTTGAATTGTATTCATAAGTCAATATCAGGTTGTTTTTAATTTTATTTAGAGATTGTTAGATGATTCTAAAATTTTACTAATTCAATAACCCAGCTCTCTCTAGCAATGCCTCAACTTTTGGTTCTGCTCCTCTAAACCTTTTATATAATGTCATTGGGTTTTCAGTACCGCCTTGCGAAAGAACGTTGTCTTTAAACTTAGTTGCAACTTCTTTATTGAAAATACCTTCTTCTTTAAAGAATGCAAAGGCGTCTGCATCCAAAACTTCTGCCCATTTATAGCTATAATATCCTGATGAATATCCGCCTTGAAAAATATGAGAGAATGCGGTGCTCATGCAAGTTTCCGGAGTTTCTGGGTAAAGGCTTGTGTCTTTGAAAGCCTCATCTTCATGTGCTTTTACATTGGTAATGCCTGTTGGGTCTATACCATGCCAAGACATATCTAATAATCCGAAGCTTAATTGACGTAAGGTTTGCATGCCTTCTTGGAAGGTGGCAGATTCTTTTATTTTTTCAACCAGTTCCATAGGTATGGTTTTTCCGGTTTCATAATGCTTTGCAAATAATTCTAATGCTTCTTTTTCATAACACCAGTTTTCTAAAACCTGACTTGGCAATTCTACAAAATCCCAAAAAACAGATGTTCCAGATAGGCTAGGGTAGGTGGTGTTTGCCAGCATACCGTGTAGCCCATGTCCGAATTCATGGAAAAGCGTTGTTACTTCATTAAACGTTAGTAATGAAGGCTTACTTTTTGTTGACGGAGTAAAGTTGCATACGTTTGATATATGCGGACGGACATTTTCTCCATTTCGCTTCCATTGCGATTTGTAAGATGTCATCCATGCGCCACCTCGTTTTCCTGCTCTAGGGTGAAAATCGGCATAAAATAATGAAATGAAGTTTTTATCGGCATCATAAACTTTATAAGTTTTTACCTCGTCATGATATTTTTCAATGTCGTTAACTTCTTCAAACTGTAAATCGAATAATTTTTCCGCTACTTTAAAAACACCGTTAATAACATTTTCTAATTTGAAATATGGTTTCAGCTTTTCGTCATCTAAGTTGAATAACTCTTGCTTCAGTTTTTCAGAATAAAAACTACTATCCCATTTTTCTAAGCGGTCAATTTTATCTAGTTTTTTAGCGAAATCTTCTAATTGCTTGAACTCACGTTCTGCAGCTGGCTTCGCTTTTGCTAGTAATTCATTTAAGAAAGAATGTACTTTCTCTGGAGTCTCTGCCATTCGTTCTTCAAGAACGAAATTTGCATGTGTTTTATACCCTAAAAGATTAGCTCTCTCAAAACGTAACTTGGCAATATCAAGAACGTTTTCTTGGTTGTCTAGTTTATCATTATGAAATGCTCTACTGCCAAATGCCATTGAAAGTTCTTTTCTTAACTCCCTATTTTTGGCGTACTTCATAAAAGGAATATAGCTTGGGTAATCTAAAGTAATCATCCAACCATCTTCTTTACCTTTTGAAATCGCCAACTGTGCAGCAGCTTCTTTTTCACCTTCTGGCAATCCGTCTAAATCAGCTTCATCCGTAAGGTGCAATTGGTATTTATTGGTTTCGGCCAGTACATTCTCGCCAAAGGTCAATTTCAACTTGGCAAGCTTGGCATCTATTGTTCGTAAACGTGTCTTTTTCTCTTCAGATAAATTGGCTCCGTTTCGGCTAAAACTCTTGTATTTTTTATCTAAAAGTGTGTTTTGTTCTACCGTAAGGTCTAAAGTATCCTTTTGGTCATAAACTGCTTTTACTCTTTTGAATAACGCTTCGTTTAATGTAATGTCATTTCCAAATTCTGATAATAACGGAGAAACTTCTTGAGCTATTTTTTGAATTTCCTCATTTGTTTCTGCGGAATTCAAGTTGAAAAATACGCTTGAAATTCTATCTAATTGCTGACCTGAAAACTCTAAAGCTTCTATCGTATTTTCAAAAGTAGGAGCCTCTGTATTATTTGTAATGGCATCTATTTCTGCTCGTGCATCTTCTATAGATTGTAAAAATGCGGGTTTAAAATGCTCATTTTTAATTTGTGAAAATGGAGCGGTATCAAAAGGGGATAATAATGGATTCATATTTCAAGTTCAAGATCAAGTGTCAAATTCAAGACCACTCAAATAAATTAAAATTAGTTTTACTCGATAATCGAGATTTAAATGCTCCGACGTTTCAGTCGAAATCTAAATAAAATTTTCAATTCAATGCTTTACGGCTTGTTCCGAGGTTGTTTACTAACTATTTACCGTTCACGGCCTTTGCGCCATCGATAACTTTTTGCTTCAGACCTTCTTTGTAAAGAATAATTTTGTCCAAAACACATTTGTCAAAACTGCCAATAATTTGTGCAGCTAAAATTCCTGCATTTTTTGCGCCATTAAGTGCAACAGTAGCAACTGGTACGCCGCCTGGCATTTGAAGAATGGATAGAATAGAATCCCAACCATCAATAGAATTACTACTTTTTACAGGAACGCCTATTACAGGTAACGGAGACATAGAAGCCACCATGCCTGGTAAATGAGCTGCACCGCCAGCACCGGCAATAATTACCGTATACCCATTAGTGTGTGCATTTTTACTGAAATCGAACAATTTTTCTGGTGTTCTGTGGGCAGATACAATATCTACATCGACCTCTATATCAAAACCCTTTAAAATATCTATGGCATCTTGCATTACGGGCATGTCACTTGTACTACCCATTACTACGGCTACTTTACTCATGTTTTTTATTTTGAAATCACTTGAATTGTTTCCTTTACTTTTTCGGCAATCGCTCTCGCTTTACCTAAGTCATCGTTAACAATGGTTACATGACCCATTTTACGAAATGGTCTTGTTTGTGCTTTTCCGTATATATGCGGCGTAACACCTTCCATTGCTAAAATTTCTTCTATATTTTTATATACAACATCACCGGTATGACCTTCTGCACCTACTAAATTTACCATAACACCTGCAACTTTACTATCTGTGTTACCTAGAGGTAAGCCGAGAATACTACGTATATGTTGTTCGAATTGATTGGTGTAACTAGCCTCTATACTATAATGTCCGCTATTATGTGGTCTTGGTGCTACTTCGTTCACCAATATTTTATCATCTACTGTCTGAAACATTTCTACAGCCAATAAACCGGTTAGTCCGATTTTTTCAGCAACCTTTAATGCCAGTGCGCGTGCTTTTTCAGCCACTTTTTCATCTATACGTGCAGGACAAATAACGTATTCTACTTGGTTGGCTTCTGGGTGAAATTCCATCTCCACAACTGGGTAGGTTTTAATCTCTCCTTCAGTATTACGAGATACGATAACTGCTAATTCGTTTTTAAACGGAATCATAGTTTCGGTAATGCATTCTCCCGCAGGTAATCCTTTTAAATCGTCTAAACAGCGAACAACTTTTACTCCTTGTCCGTCATAACCGAATTGGGCAACTTTCCAAACAAAGGGAAATTGTAAGCCTCCGTTTTCAATACTATCTTCAATTTCACTCAAATACGCAAAACGCTGAAAATCGGCAGTTGGTACGTCATTGTCAACGTAGAATAATTTCTGTTTTGCTTTATTTTGAATAATGCGCAACGCTTTTGGTTGCGGGTATACTTTTACGCCTTCATCTTCTAATTTCTCTAATGCATCAAGATTTACATTTTCAATTTCTATGGTCAACACATCTACATCTTTACCAAAATTGTAAACGGTGTCAAAATCCAATAGACCGCCTTGAATGAATTCATTACACGACATTCTACTTGGTGCTTCAGAAGAAGGGTCTAAAACTTTGGTGTAAATATCCCATTTTCGTGTTTCATACAACATCATTTTACCGAGTTGACCACCACCTAAAATGCCTAATTTAAAACCTGAAGAAAAATAATCCATATAATTGTTGCTTTGGGCAGTTGAGAAAACGCCTTAAGTACTACAAAAATACGGTTAAATCTTAGAAACCAATTCCTTTCTAATCAAAAACACAAGGCAATACCTTATCTTTGCAAACCTTGATAATTTATGAAAATTGATACAAATTCACGACAAGTTTTTTAAACCTTATCTCAGCGAATCTGAAATTTTGCAGGCTGTAAAAACGGTTGCAGATAAAATTGCCGAAGATTATAAAGATGAGACACCCATTTTTGTAGGTGTGTTGAATGGGTCTTTTATGTTCGTTTCAGATTTGATGAAAGCCTATGAACACCCTTGCGAAGTTTCTTTTGTAAGACTTAGTTCTTACCAAGGCTTAACATCTACAGGTATTGTAGAGACATTGTTAGATGTACCAGAAAATATCGAGGGGCGTAGTGTCATTATTTTAGAAGATATTATTGATACAGGGCGTACCTTGCAGAAATTGGTGCATTTATTTTCTAAAACCAAGGTTAAAGAATTTAAAATAGCCAGTCTTTTTTATAAGCCAGATGTATATAGGGGCGAATATGCCATCGACTATTTTGGCTTGGCAATACCCGACAATTTTATTGTTGGTTATGGTCTAGATTATAAGGAACAAGGACGAAATTTAAAAGAAGTATACCAATTAAACCAGAAACATATGATTAATCTTGTACTCTTTGGTAAGCCAGGAGCCGGCAAGGGCACACAAGCACAATTTCTAAAAGAAAAATATAATTTAAAGCATATTTCTACCGGAGATGTATTTAGATTCAATATCAAAAACGGAACGGAGCTGGGTACTTTAGCTAAGTCATATATTGATAAAGGAGAGCTAGTGCCAGATGAGGTAACGATTAAAATGTTACAAGAAGAAGTGGAGAAGAATGCTGATGCCGACGGATTCATTTTTGACGGTTTCCCTAGAACTGCTGCACAAGCCGAAGCTCTTGATAATTTCTTAGAATCTAAAGATATGGGCATCAATGCAACTATCGCTTTAGAGGCAAATGACGAGATTTTAATTGATCGTCTTTTAGAAAGAGGTAAAGTAAGTGGTAGAACAGATGATCAAGATGTAGCTAAAATTAGAAATCGTTTTGATGAGTACAATGCAAAAACTACTCCTGTAAAAGAATTTTACGAGGCTCAAGGTAAGTTTCATAGCGTAAATGGTATTGGCTCAATAGCTGATATTACCGAACGCCTAACGAAAGTAATCGAAGGCTTAAAATAATATCGATTTTTTACGGCAACTTGTTTGCTGTAATTTTTTGAACTGAAAGAATAACAATGACCGAAGGTAATTTTGTTGACTACGTAAAAGTGGGTTTGACTTCTGGTAAAGGAGGCAAGGGATCTGTGCATTTGCACCGTGAAAAATTTATTACCAAAGGTGGTCCTGATGGTGGTGATGGTGGTCGTGGCGGACATATAATTGTTCGAGGTAACGAGAACCTTTGGACCTTAATTAATTTTAAATACACAAAACATTTTAAGGCTGGTCATGGTTCGCACGGTAGTAAAAGCCGAAGTACTGGGGCTGATGGCGAAGATGCTTACTTAGATGTGCCATTAGGTACGGTAGTAAAAGATTTTGAGACCAAAGAAGTACTTTTTGAAATCACCGAACATGGTGAAGAAATAATTTTACTTAATGGTGGTATGGGTGGTCGAGGTAACTGGCACTTTAGAACCTCTACAAACCAAACACCTAGATATGCTCAACCTGGTATGGATGGCTTAGAAGGTGAGTTTCTATTAGAGCTTAAAGTATTGGCAGATGTTGGTTTAGTAGGTTTTCCTAATGCAGGTAAGTCTACTTTATTATCTGTGATAACTTCGGCAAAACCAAAAATTGCCGATTACGAGTTTACAACCTTGAAACCGAATTTAGGTATTGTCGAATACCGAGATTTTAAGAGTTTTGTAATGGCAGATATTCCTGGTATTATCGAAGGTGCTGCAGAAGGTAAAGGTTTAGGTCATTATTTTTTAAGACATATAGAACGTAATGCGAACTTATTATTTTTAATTCCTGCAGATAGTAAAGATATCAGCAAAGAATATGAAATTTTACTAGATGAGTTACGTCGCTACAACCCAGAGTTATTAGACAAAGAGCGTCTTATCTGTATTTCTAAAAGTGATATGCTAGATGATGAATTGATGGATGAAATGCGAGAAGAACTGAATAAAGATTTAAACGGTACGCCTTTCATGTTTATATCATCTGTAGCGCAAATGGGTATCGTAGAATTGAAAGATAAGCTTTGGGCAATGCTTAACTCTTAATCGAATACCTTCTCAAAAACATATATTACTCTTTTATTTTCTTTAAATTTAAGAAAATACAATATCATGAGAATCCTTTTTTTTAGTGTTGTACTATTAGTTTTAACTTCTTGCGGATCAGCGAGGGTTAATTATGATTACGATGATCAGACCGATTTTACATCATATGCTACCTATAACTATTTTGGTGATATGGAAACTGGTCTAAGTGAATTGGACGAGAAAAGGTTAATGGATGCCATGGATGCTACTTTGGGCGAAAAAGGATTTATGTTCGCTGAAGAACCAGATATGTTCATTAATATTAAGAGTACTGTATTTAAAGCACAATCTGCGAACAACGTAGGTGTTGGTCTTGGTGGTGGTAATGGTGGTATTGGTGGCGGAGTTTCAATTGGTATTCCTGTTGGCGGTCCAAAAATGACCAGAGAATTAAAGATTGATTTTGTTGATTCTAATAAAGATATGTTGATTTGGCAAGCCGTTAGCGAAAGTCCGTTTCGCGAGGGAGATACACCTCAAGAAAAGTCAGAAAAACTACAAGTTGTAGTCGATAAGATATTCAGCAAGTATCCGCCAGAATAGCGTTATTTTACTTTAATGACATATGTAGCAATCAGTTGGTCTTCGACTGAAATATGAACGTCGTACAGCCCTTTCTTTTCAAAGTGTTGTACTAAGCTGATTTCACCTTCTTTCTTTATAATATTCGAATTTCCATTTTTTTGATTCCCACCTTTGTTCAGTAATAGCTGGGTATTTCCAATAAAATCTTTTGGTACTTTTAGTGTAAAGGTAACCGACGTTCCTTTTTGAATAGTGTTATGCATTGCTGCTGGGGCAATAGGAATTATCGGTGCTAAAAAAGCTTCTTTGTAAATAACGGGTCCCGCAATAAAAGCATCTAAGCTTTCCTTATTTACGGGTTGACTTTCTTCTTTTTGTATTGGAAAATGATTTTTCGCAAATAACTCAGTATCCGCAAGAAAATATCCGTCGAAATAATCTTGCTGAAATAATGGTGTGCCGTTAATAACCATTGTTTGCCCAGCAGACCAAGTAGCATCACACAGATACCATTTGTCATTTATTTCAATACGGTTCCAAGAATGGTTGGGAGCACTACCTTCTTCTAATAGTAAAGTAGGTGTACGCCCGTAGCCATCAATAATATCACAATTAAATCCAGCAAGAGTTGCCATTTCTTTTACCAAGTATGCATAACCGGTACAGGCAGTTTTTCGATCTTCTAATAAACTTTTAAACACTTTTGGTGTAATACTTGTATTCCAATCTAAAAAGGCTTGCTTGTCTTTAGCAAACCTTTTTCTCTTGGTGCTTATTTTTACATAAGAAGAATAATCATTGGCAATGTTTGTGCTGATCCATGTGTATATCGACCTAAATTTTTCTACATCAGTTTCTAATGATGTGGTCAAATTATGAGTAAGTACTGGTAAGTTTTTTAAGCTTGCATCTTTATAATAATGAGCGATGCTATCTGCTGTTTTAAAATCGATATGATTAAAATCTGAGCGTTGAGCAAAACTCATTATTGAAAATAAGAGCGTTGAAAGGAGTATGAAATTTTTCATTATTTGAAAATATCTCCAATCTTTTGAAAAATATTTCTTTTACTAGTGTAAGTGCCATCTATTACAATATCACCCATCAAAACCATATCGTATTCATCAAAAGTAATATTGATATCTATGTTAGAATTTCCGTTTGCTGCTACTTTGTAAGTCTTGGTTTCATAACCTATAAAACTAAGTACTAGAATATCATTTTCTGCTAGTTGTTGCGGGAATTCAAACTTACCATCAAAATCTGTTTGTGTACCTACTGTAGTTCCTTTCAAAACTACATTTACACCAGGTAATGGTTCATTTGCTTCATCGACAATGGTACCGGTTACGGTGTGTTTTTCTTGAATAACTTCAACATATGAAATATCGCCCATAATATCTGTAGAAACTACTTCAATAGGTGGTTCTATACTTGCGGTTTCTTGACCTTTAACTTCTGTAGCGCACAGGGCAAGTAGCGAAAAACTCATCATTGCAATTCCTTTATGTAACATAGAATTTGTCATAGTATGCATAGTATTAGTTTCATATGTTTTTAGTTGCGATGCCTTGAACATACCACATGTTTTTTTATTGTCTGAGCTTAGATAACTTACAATTTCACTATCTGATAACTTAGTAAAATCAATAACCTCTTTTTCACAGCTCTGGCAAAAACCGCCTTTTTCAGTTTTACTAAAATTAGTGAAATTTTCTTTGCATGGTTCTTTTACGTCAATTGTTAATGTGCTTTTCATAATTCGGTTTTTTTATTAGTACACCTCTAAAGTATAAGGAACACTGATCTTATAAAATGCATAATGAGTGTAGTGGCACTTTCAATGAGTTAACGCGATTTTAAATTTATAATGACATTTTGAAATAACTTTTTCTGATGTAATATGGTAGACTTCAAATGTTAATGTTAGTATTTGTGAGTGAAAAAAAACGTATTGAAAGTAAAATCCTGTTATTTTTGTAACAAAACTCAAAACGAGCGTCATATAGATCGACACGTTAAAAACTAACTCACACAAAATGAAAAAGATTTATTTTCTTGCTGCCGGTTTGGTAGCTTTAGCTTCTTGTAAAGAAGAACCGAAACCTACTGCCGAAGTAGAAACAATACCTGGTATCGTTCTATCGAACATGGATACCACTCAAAACCCTAAGTCAGATTTTTATAACTACGTAAACGGAAACTGGATGAAGTTTACCGAAATACCAGATGATAGAACTAGCTGGGGTGGTTTCAGTGTACTTCGTAAATCTACCGATGACGATGTATTAAAAATATTGGCTACTGCGAAAGAAAGTGGAAACTACGCTGCAGATACTGATCAAGCGAAAGCTTTGGCAATTTTTGATACTAAGTTAGATTCTGCTGCTAGAAATAAAGCAGGCATTACGCCATTAACATCGGCATTTGAAGCAATTGCTTCTGTAAAGAATTTAAAAGATTTACAAACAGTATTGGCAACCAATGCAGCTGTATCTTCTCCGTTCTTAAACATTGGTGCTGGTGCAGATTTAAATAACAGTAGCATGAACGCTGTGTATTTAGGTGCTAACGGATTAGGGTTGCCTGACCGTGATTTCTATTTAGAAGAAGATGAGAAGTCTGTTGAAATTCGTGAAGAATACAAAAAGCACGTCTCTAAAATGTTACAGAGATTAGGTGATTCTGAAGCTGATGCAACGAAAGCTGCAAATAAAATTTTAGCTTTAGAAACGCAATTGGCAGAACCTCGTTTAAATAAAGTAGAACGTAGAGATGCGAGAAACTACAATAACCCTAGAACAATTGCCGAGGTTGATAAAATGATGTCTACTATAGACATGAAGAAACTTATTTCTGATTTAGGCATTACTAAAAAGTTCGATACACTTTTGGTTACTCAATTGAGATATACAGAGGCTTTAGACAAGTTCTTAAAAACTACTCCGATCGAGGATATCAAAACTTTGGTAAGATGGGATACTTTTAATAGTGCTGCCGGAAAATTAACGACTGATATTGAAACTGCAGATTGGGAATTTTATAGCAAATACCTTAGAGGAGCAAAAGAACAACGTGCTGCAGACGAGCGTGCATTGGCAACAGTAAACGGTACTGTTGGTGAAGCTTTAGGTCAATTATATGTTGATGCAAAGTTTCCGCCAGAAGCAAAGGCAAATGCTGAGTTGATGATTGCAAATGTTATCGATGCTTTTAAAGAACGTATTTCTGTTTTAGATTGGATGAGCGATTCTACAAAAACAAAAGCAATTGAAAAGTTAGATAAATTTACAGTGAAGATTGCTTACCCAGATAAATGGGAAGATTATTCAACTATGGAAGTTTCTGCAGACAAGTCTTATTTTGAGAATATGACTGCTGTTAACAAATGGGGAGAGTTAAAGAACTACTCTGAAATTGGAGAGCCTGTTGATAAAACAGAATGGGGAATGTCTCCACAGACTGTAAATGCATACTTCAATCCTTTGAACAACGAGATTGTTTTTCCTGCTGCGATCTTACAACCACCTTTCTATAACTATACTGCTGATGAAGCTGTAAATTACGGTGGTATTGGTGCTGTTATCGGTCATGAGATTTCTCATGCTTTTGATGATAGTGGTTCTCGTTTCGATGCTGATGGAAATCTTAAAAACTGGTGGACAGATGCTGATTTAGCTGCATTTACTGAAAGAGCTGATGCTTTAGCGGTACAGTACGATAGCGTAATGGTTTTACCAGATGTTTATGTAAACGGTAAATTCACCTTAGGTGAGAATATCGGTGACTTAGGCGGACTGCTAGGTGCTTATGACGGACTTCAGAAATACTATGCTGAAAATGGTCGTCCTGAAGATGTTGATGGCTTTACAGCTGAACAACGTTTCTTTATGTCTTGGGCTACAGTTTGGAGAACGAAGAGTAGAGATGAGGCTTTAAGAACTCAAATTAAAACGGATCCACACTCTCCAGGTATGGTTAGAGCAACACAACCTTTATTAAACATTCAAGAGTTTTACGATGCTTTTGATATTAAAGAAGGCGATGCTATGTACTTAGCTCCTGAAAAGAGAGTTCATATTTGGTAAACTATTTTTTAGTAAAAGACGAAAGGGCGCTACATTGTAGCGCCCTTTTTTTGTGTTTTAACTCGTCTTTGCGAGGAGCTTTTTTGCGACGAGACAATCTGTCTGTTGTTGGTTACGATTAAGTTTTAATCAGCCCATAAACAGATTACTTCACTTCGTTCGTAATTGGGTTAATTTTCCACCGTTACACGAACTCCTTCACTATGACTGCTAAATTCTGGTGCATACATACTTTGTATGGTGGTAATGCCATTACTGAAATCGCCAGCATTATTTACACGTACATCATATTCAAACACATAAACTCCTTTAGGTAAATAGTCAAAGAAGAAATTGGTGCTAGCATCTTTAGTGCTTTCGTAATACCCTAAGCCATCTTGCCACTTGTATCTTGAAATTACGTTTACAGGTTCAAAACCAGCAGCACGCATATCTTTCATGTGTATGAATTCCATATCTCGGTCGGACCTCAGTTCAATTCTAATCTTAACCAAATCGCCTACTTTTAACGTAGTGTTGTCAGTCACTTCAGAAATTACTTCGCCAGAATCTGTATTCTTTTTCAAGAAGATTTTTTTCTTTAATTTCAACGGAGTCTCAGCACTTGTAATTTTATCTAAGTCCTCAAAATATTGCCAGTACAAAGCTCCCCAAGCAATTCCGTTGCCTTTTTTGCTGATTTGTACCTCACCCATTTTTGGTTGAATTTCAGTGGTATTCCAAGATGTTTTAAAGTAGCCAGTTCCTGCTTCGACCTTTACATCTTCTAATGTTGAAGGGTCAATCTTTTCTCCGCCAATTAAAACTTCAACTGCATCTGTAACTGATAACCACTCGCTGCCTTGTAATAATAAAGCGTAAACAGCTTCTGTTGTTGCTTTGGTGGTACTCCATTGATTGGTCTGCTTATTTTTAAGTAACCATATTTTAAGATTATCAACCGTTTCAATATCGGCAGGGCGAATTTCAGAAAATGCTTCAATCAATAAAGCTTGTGTTTCTATAGGTGCCTGATACCAATACCATGAGCTAGTATTACTCTTCCAGTACATACCCAATTCATCGCTGGTAATGCTATTCTCTTCCAATGCACGTAGAATTTTGGCAGACGTTTTAGCGTCATCCATCCTATGCAATATTAAAGCAAGCATTCCCTGTGCATACAAACCTCTTTTGGTCCAATATTTCTGAGCTTGTTTTAAATAGTAACCGGTTATCTCATCTACTTTCTTAGAGGTTTTAATATCCTTAAAAAAGCTTCGCATGTATAAATAATGAACCTGATACGCACTTAAATGATCATCGTTAATATTCGATGTATGTTTCTTCATTTGCTCGTATTCTTTCACAAACTCAGCATCTAAATATGAAATTGCATTTTCAATCATTTTAGGTTCGTTGCTGTTGGTAGCCGAAGTAACCAAATGATTCAAATGACCCATACCCGAAATGATATGTTGGGTGATGTATCTGTTGTCTGGTCCGCCATTGAACCAAGACCAAGCTCCACTTAGATTCTGATTTTGAGCTAGCTTATTTAAAGCTGATTGCTGCTCGTTTTTCATCTTGTTCAAATTGAATAATAATCCGATTCTTTTCTTTTGTTCGGTTTCAGATTGTGCATCGCGTAACCAAGGTGTTTCTTGAATTAATAGGGATTTCAATTCCTCGTTCTTTTCTAGATTACTTAGTAGGGCATCTGAATTTGCCCATTGGTCAAACACTTCACGAATTCTTGGGTTACTGTTCGCTATATGGCTAGCCAATGAATTTGCGTAATACCTTGAGAATATCTGCTCGCTACAATCATACGGATACTCCATTAAATAGGGCAATGCCTGTACTGCGTACCAAGCTGGGTTAGATGTCATTTCTAAAGTCAGCTTGTGGTGTTTCAGCGTAGTCGATGAGGTGTTTTTTAGCTTGTCTAAAATAAAGGTCTTGGTCTGATTGCTACGAATCCACATAGGTAACGTTTCCGTTACCAAGGTTCTGTTTGATAATACGGGCAACATGTTTTGCTCGCCATCAGAGAAATCACCTGCTTTTGCAATGATTTTATATTGGACTGATTGCAACCCTTCCGGAATATTCAATCTCCATGATACTTGAGTATTCCCCATACCATCAACTTCAAAAGCGGTTGTGGCTATTGTATTAGAAGCCTCTAACAATTGAGTTGATATATCTAGACCAGTTACTGCATCGGTCAATTCTAATTTCGCCTGACCAGAAAGTAGTTTTTCTGTTAGATTAGATATTTTACTGCTAATGCTAATCTCATCGCCTTCACGTAAAAATCGTGGTGCATTTGGTGTTACCATTAACTCTTTTTGAGTTACCGTAGTAAGATTGGTTATCGTGCTTTCCAAATCTTTGGTATGTGCTAAGAGCTGCAAATTCCAACGTGTTAATGCTTCAGGTGTGGTGAAGTTGAATGATACGTTCCCTTCTTTATCTGTTTGTAATAATGGAAAGAAAAAAGCGGTTTCTTGTAGGTTTTTACGAATGGTAACCGAACCAAAATCTTCTTTCTCTTTCTCGGGTTCAGTTAAGGCTTCGGTAATTTCTATACCTGCTGCTCTGCCTTCTAATTTACTTTCTATACTTGCATTAGAATCTTCAAGCATCACGGCTTCTTCTAACTCAGCACCATCTGACATCATGGATTTTCTTAAAGGTGCTGAAGACCTTTTGTACTTGGCCCTTGGTTCATAGAAGTTTCCGTATGAACGAAAATCTAACCCGAACGATTCGAAAGAATCAAATCTTAGACTTGGGTAGCTCATGTCTTCATGAAGCGAAAATGTATAGAAGCTACTTGTCGAAAAGCTGTTATGAGCGTTCGTTCTAATTCGTGAATAGTAATTTGGTCTATGAAATGGATAAAAGCTCCAAGAATGAGGGCTAAACTGATCTAAAGAGGCATCATACATACTTGCTAACAACTCAGCGCTTACTTTTTCACCTTCCGGACCTTTGATCTTAAAAGACCAAGTTTCATCAACACCCGGAGCTATTTTATCTCTAAAGGTCGTTGTCTCTATTTGTAAATCGCTAGAAGGGTAGGGAACAAGAATATTATGAGTGTTCCATTCAAAATAATTGGCGAATGCATAACCGTAAGTAATTACAAATCCGCCTAAATCATTTTCGGTAACAGGTACCGATATGGTTTTTGAATTGTTGTTCAACATAATTAACTTTTCGTCAACTATGGTATTACTTTTTTCAACCCTTACATAAATATTCAAATCTTCAGCACTTGAAAGAAATGTTATTTGCGCTTTGTCTCCGACTTTATATTGCCCTTTATCTGTTTTTATTTGAAACAATTGGTTGTCGGCTAGCGTGTGTTCATTACCAGTAAAGTTGATAATGGCGATATCTTTTACGGCTTGACCAAATTTATCTTTTGAGTTTAATTCTAACCTGTATTTGCCAGATTCCCAATTCTTGGTTTTACCGAAATTGATTTCCTTAGAATTTTGGGTATTGAAGTTAGATTGCCAAACCATTTTACCTTTTTTCCAATTGGCAGAATTGTCTTCGTCTTCAAAAGCATCATGCGGATAAAGTTTCAAGAATTCATCTTTTGAAAAACCTTGGTAATCTGGAGCAGCCCATTGTCTTGGGCGTATGACGTTTTCAGGTGCCTGTAATTTGTATAATTTCACCTCGCCTGTTGCCGCAACAAATTCTCCATTTAAGTTTCTGCTGGTAATCGTAAAGCCTGTATCCTTCAGGGTCTTGTCAATGGACTCCTGCACTACTAAATTTATGTTTAGCGCATGATAGCCAACTGCAACATTCGTAACTGTACTTCTGGTTTCTCCATTAATATCGGTTACATCTGCTGTAACTTCATAATTAAAAGTAGGCAGGTTTTCTTTCTCAATACTATTATCGGGTATCGCCTTAAAATTTATTTTATAATTACCTGCTGCATCGGTAACAGTTTCACCATGTTCAATTTCTTGAGAAGAGCCATTAAAATAAGGTCTAAACCAATAATACCATCTTGGTAAATTCACCACTCTTTTTACACGGTAAACTACTTTTGCATCTGAGATGGAACTACCTGCATATGCGGTTGCTTTACCTGTCACCGTTATACTATCATTAACTTTATAGGTCTCTGTAACTGGTTCAAAATTTGTTTCGAATTTAGGTCGTTTGTACTCCTCAACTGAAATACTGGTATGCTCGTTTAAACCATATTTAGTTGAAGAAATGCGAATAGAAAAATTACCTGTGAGTCCGGAATTTGGTAAAATAAATTCACCCGAAATAGAACCATAATCATTGCTGGTCAACGCGAGAGTTTCTAATTCTTGTCCATTAACATCTGCAAGCGTAACTTTAATTTTAGCGTTTTCTAAAACTTTAGATACGCCTTTATCTTGGCTAATGGCAATACCCTTAAAATATATGGGCTGACCTGGTCTATAAATACTTCTATCCGTAAATAAAAAGCAAGAATAGTTAATTCGCTCTTCATTTTGAGCATAACCTCTATTTACGTAATACTCGCCAAAATATGCAGTTTCGCTATCTTTTTTTACGGTTATTGAAACTTCGTTCCAACTTTCTTCATTTTTTTCGATAGTGATGTTGCCATTTTTATCTGTGGCAAACGTTTTACGTTTTATCGGTTCATTATAGCTTTTTCGATACCTTAAAATAACTTCTGCACCAACAATAGGTTTGCCGTTATTGCGATTAATTACTTGGTAGAACTGATGTGTTAGGTTTTGTGTTTCAATTACCGCTAAATTGGTTACTTGAACAGTGGTGAAGCTAAATGAATTTACTTTTTTATCGCCAGATTCTGCCACTATCACATAATTTCCATTTTCTAAAGCAGGTATGGAGATTTCAGTACTATGCGTTTGATAATCGTTTTCTGTTTTTAAAGATGCCGACCAAGTTTTAGCAACAGACAGTTTTTTTATATAGTCTTGTTTCTTATTGTCTTGATATAATTCTTCAAGCTCTTTTAATTGTTTCTGGGTAATTTGAAAAGCCTTTAACGACAAACGCTCCATATTTTTATAACTAACCAATAGTCTGCTTACCGTGTTGGTTGGTATGTGCTTTTCTGAAGTCAGTTGAATAGTGGTATTATGAATTTCAGATTTTAATACCATGCATTTTTGTGCACCTAAACTTTTAGGAAATCTAGCAATTACATCATCGCAAAGTGCAATGGCTTCTTTTAACTTCCATTGATGTTCTTTATTCGTTTTAAGATCATAGGTGAATCCAAATTGTTGGTACTGAAGTGCAATTTCAAAGGTGTATAAGCCCGATAGCGGACTATGTTTTATGTTTTCAGCTGAATTCTGTAGCACCTCAAGAAATAGATTGTCTTTGTTATCGAAAGTGGCGTTTTGGTGAATAAAACGCAGTCGCTCTATATCTATCAATACTAACGGACTCATATCTGGATTGCCAAAATGAAATGCTACTAGTTGTTGGTAAATTTCAAGTGCTCTAGACTGTAATGACAGGTTTTGACCATCATCAAAATTTAAAAAGCTAGCAGTGTATGCTTCGCATAAAATTGCTTCATTGTCAATTTCAAAAGCATCTGCAGGTTTATTGATACCATTTTCGCTTGTAGTATAAAAGTCTAAAGCGGTATGCGCAAGAAGGTCAAATAACGTAGGTCTGTACTTTCGATTTTCTTCATACTTTTCTAAAATTTCATCAAAATCTGAAATAGAAAGTTGCTGAGTAGTACTAGCATTTTCTAAGGATGCAGTAAAATGATAATCTATTTCTTTAAAAATCGTATCTAAATCCCAAGTTCTAAAATCTACAGAATCAATCTTAACATCTGTTTTGGTTCTGTTATTAAATTTATATCTGTTTTGCTGGTAGTATTGCCAGTATAAGTTTGCTAAATAACTATGAAGGATGCTTTTCGTTGCATTATCTGCAACTGCTATTTCTGATTTGAAATCATTAACGATAGTTAAAATGGCATCTTCTTCAAGTTTATTAATAAAACCAGATTTATAAAGAAGGGCTTTTATGGTCTGCACTTCATTTTTTCGTTTTTTGCCTTTTGAAAGATAGCTTCAGCTTGTTTTAATGCCGATTTGCTCAAGTTTTCCATCTCTGAATCGAGAACTTTATCCCATAGTGAATCATAAGAATTTTGCTCTTGGGCATTGCCAAATTGTGTGGACATAAAAAGGATTAAAATTAGATATAGATTTTTCATCATAGTAAAATTACAATACAAAACTGTGCCAAGGTAATTTTATATGCAATGAAAAATGAGTGAAACGTACTTTTGGTTGAGGTAATTAAGGTTGTAAGAAATTAGAGGTAATGATTTCATCAAGAATAAGGCAATGTAATTCGCTAAAATTAAAATTGACGGTTTATGAAAAGTAATAATTACAGATTGGTAGGTCTGTAGATACGCTAAGTTATTTATTGTTTGATATTACTATTGTTCAGCACCAAAGAATTAATCTATAGTTTGGTGCACGTTGAATCCGTCAAAGTAATTACCAGCTTGTAACGAAACGGTTAAGGTTCTTTCTAAACCTGTGTTGTTTGGTGTTATGGAGACATGAATTTCTTTTGCATTTTTTCTTTCTATGATAAAGTCTTCCGTTGATATCACGAAATCTAATTGTGTAGTATCAATATCAGAAATATCATAATCTGAATCATCATTCAGTATTATTCCAGCAACCCACCAAGAACTACCTTTTGTTGTTATGAGAACTGTATTTGCTTCGGCAGAAATTGTAATATTATTTTCTGAAAGCTTAATATTGTCGTCCCATTTGCCATCAACATCACTAGTCTCACATGATACGAATATGAAAAGGAAAAATGGAATAACCGCTAAAAGTTTACTCATACTAATGGCATTACAATGTTGTCTTTTATTTGCCAATTAATCGTTTTCCATTAATGGCTATGTGCGTTTTCTTCTTATTCAAAAAACAAAAAGAAGTAGTGACTTCAGTACCATCGTCGTATATAAACCTAGCTGCATAACCTGATAGGTAATATCTACCGCCCGATTTTTTATTGGAAGATGTAGATCCCCTAACATCACCAGTTGCATTAGCAAAACCTGTTTTAGAATGTGAAAAGCGACCATTAGGTTGAAAACACCACGAACTAGCATTACCAACAGTACTGCCACCACCATAACCACTGTAACTCGAAGAGGTTATTTTGCCATAGCAACCATTAAGTTTTAAGTCTTTAGAGGCGGGTTCAGTTAGCCAATCTCGAGCTTCATCAAATTCGGTTTTATTATATTTCTTTAGTTCTAATTCGTTATTGCGCATTCGCCATTGTCCCCATCTTTTCGGATTTTTTCTTTTAGATGCCGCAACACCTGCAGAAAAGGTGTACCCTATATCACTCGTAAACGTTCCGTCTTTAAAGAGTGCTATTACATTACTAGTGGTACCCACCATACCAGTAGATTGCATACCTGTTCCCAGTAGACCTCTTAGTTCTACCAACCCATCGGGAGCTTTGCCTGGTGATAATGAGGTTTCGGATATTTCATTGATAGCGGCTTCTTTAGTAGTAGTTTGGGTAGGTGCAGTATTTACTTTGTTAGAAGCAATACTTTTTTTGTCGGTTGCCGTAGTCTGTCTAGTTACCATATCGGCTTTTATGTCAACTAAAAGAGCCTCTAATCTAGTACCATATTTCAGTACAGTAATAAGATCGTTTGAAATGATAAGTCTAATCAAGAAATTACGACCATCTTCTAATTTACCACCTTGGTAAGCGACTTGCATGGTAACACCTTTGTCGTCTTTGTAGCTATTGGTAATGCCGTAATCTTCTTTTTCAGGTTTTACAACCCACTTTTTAAGTGGCTCACCTATTGCCTTTTGCTTTTCTTTTGCAGTTTCAAGCACCCAATTTTTTAAATCTTCATTTGGAGTTTCTGTTGGACCATATGCGTAAACGTCAAACGTTTTTCCGCTCTTTAAATCACTAGGTGTATATATTTTGATATCTTCTTGAGTAGTTGTATCCCATTTAGATTGGGCAGATATTACGCCAACATAAGCTAACGAGATACAGAAGAGGAATAGTTTTATAGTTTTCATGGTTAGTCGAAATGGTAAACAAGTTAATAGTCCTTAAAAATAGTTGAAAACGAACAGTTAGCGTCAACTATTTTTAAGGATAATGCCTATCACTCAGTAAAATAAAATTGGTAAGGATATTATGAATAGCTACTCTTTTTGAATTTTCGGTAACGGTCAATTAAAGAATATCATTATCAAGGAACATCGATAAAATACTTTTCAGTCAATGGTTCATCTTGCCAAAAGGCAAGCTCAAATGTCCAGTAGGGCTTGTCTTCATATAATAAATGGTAATCGCCCCAGGTATATTGAAAAGCATAGGTTTCTTGCTTTTCTTTACTATACACTGTACCAAAAAGATAAGCGCTAGATGTACCGCTAACTCTATTGGTGTGTAGTTCTATTTTATCTATTTGTACCGGTGTTCCAATTGGTATTTCGGCAAGTACCTCTAAATCAGAATTCATACCAAAACCATTTCCATCTTCTAAATGATAGCTATAGTCTTCATATCTAGGTAAATCATAATTTAAAATTAGGGTAGGTCTTTTCGTAGTTAATTGCTGGCTTAAAATTTCTGAAAATGGTTTCTCAGTAGCTACATCTCTGTATTTAGGTCTCGTAAGTATATAGAACAGTAAGGTAACAGTACCAATGACCAGCACTAAAAATATTCCGCAACCAATTGCTATTTTTTTCATTTTCTATTAAGATATAAAGCAGTTGTTATTGTGCTGTTTTTAGTTCTGGATGTTATTGGTAATTTAATATTTTTTGAGACTTAAATACATTAAACAACACTTTAATTAGCATAACCTTTTTACATTGAAATAGATAATTGAGGTTTTGATTTGATTTTAAAAATCATCTAATTTTGTGTTTGTTTTGGCTAACTTAAGTACATAAGCTCTCTTTTGAGCTTTAGTCATATTTTGCATAGAGTCTCGGTAGTCAATGTTAATAGCTATTTGTTCATTACTATTGATTTTGGCTTTTATATACTTTGAAAGTGTAAATCTTTCCGTATCAAAATCCACATTGAAAATTTTCATACGATTTACTTTGTATAAACTATCAATAATATGATTGTTCTTATTTAGGTTGATATTATAGTTCAATTCAGCCAGTTGCTTGTAAAGAGAGTCTCTATCTATTTCTTTAATATTAAAAACATCATTTTTATTACTAAGAGTATGCTTTCTGTAATAATAAAAAACTCTTTTTGTGAATGGGAAAATGATATCTCTATATTCTAATTTCAGCCAGTAGGGTTCATCTTCGTATTGTTTTTTTGAATCATTATAAAGCCTGCCTAATTCTACACCGTCTTTATTGTATAATAAGTTTGGTCTGTAATCTCTATCATTTTCATCATAAATTCTACCAAGTTCTAATGATTGATATCTATTATTATATACCGTAATTTCATAAGGTATAAATACATTGATGCTGTCTCTAAAAGGTTTTACTTTAAAGCCTAAACTTAATGCCTCTGAATTTTTAACTGCAAATGGAGGGTTTAAATAGTTGTATGAAATAATAAGGAGTAGTACTATCGATATAAAAATTATTATTTTTTTAATCATTATTTTAATACTATTTGACTATTAGTGTTACTAAAGTAGTACGTTCATTTTTAATGCCTATTATCACATAAAATTCTAATAGGTAATTCATTATTATCTAAAAACTGAATTTGAGAACAACCAAAAGACTCCCACATAAACCCAAATACAACAGGTGGTTTGTTCTTAAATAAATTGCCGATATATTGATAGTTTTCTGGGTATTCTGACGCTACATCTGCTAGGCTTAGGTCAGCCTTACCGCTTGATTCCCCTTCTTCTTGATAAATATCAAAAGACTCTTTTGTCTGTGTATTAATAATAATTAAATCAGACCAATTTGAATAGTCTGTATTTGCCTTTACAAATGCACTTATGTTTTTATAATTTGATGTGTAGGGTTTAAAAACAGAATCATTCACCAAATCTTCAGAGATTATCTGTTTTTTAAGATTGCTGTCAATTTGCTGTTGATTCATTTTCTTGAAAATTAAGGGTTGTAGTCCTTTTTCAACAAAAGGATTTTCTTTTCCTATTACAGCAAAACCGCTATAACCTGCCTTGCCTAAATTAAAACCAATTTGATAGTCATGACTATAATAATCTTCTGTTTTGTACTCATCTTTTACGCTCGAATAAATACTTACACATGCCATTAATGGTATGTTTTTAATCGGAAGTCTTTTAACTAAAGTTGATGCTAAGTCGTAAATGAATAATGTATCGCTGTTAGCATAGTTCATTCTTTTAAAGAATTCTGTACGTTGTTTTTGACTAAAGTGTATCGTGTCTTTTCGTAAATCTTTCTTGTCAATGAAATTTTCGGGCATGTGAAAACTTTCAGATACATTAACAAATGCTAGTCTTATATCTATTTCTTTAGAGGGCTGAAGAATATCTCTATAATAGGCTTCAGCATAGTATAATTTAGTTCTTGATCTTCTAGGCTCGTGGTCAGATAAATAATAATCAAAAACATAAACGGTATCTTTTAAATGTTTTAGGGCAACCCATGTACCTTCAACTTCTTGAGAATTGTCTGTAATAGTTTCTGTTTGCTGTGTACTAAAAAGGTATTCTACTTTATCTCTCCATTCAAATTTTCCTACGACTTTACCTTTAGGTTTGTCTCTGTAGTTTAAGCCAGACTCTGCAATTATAAATTTATATTTCTTTGTAGTTTGAGTAGGCACTGTGGTAGACTTCTTTACACTATCAACTTCTTTTATAGTATTCTCTGGTGCAACTTGGTTTTGGTTGTTGCCCATGTTTTGGTCTTTAGCATCTTCTTTACAACCAAATGTTATACAAAGTGTAAATAGAAGTATAAGTTGTAAATAGTTTTTCATTTTTTTTATTTAGTGAAAATGGCAGCTATGATGGAGTTTTAATAACGCAGTTTATTTAATTAAAGTGAGTTTGGTTAAGTAATTAGTAGAATTTGAGATTAAGTAATTGAATAGTCGCCTTTGTTTTAAAATAGTGTAATGGGCATTTACTTATTTGAATTTCCTGTTATTTTAAAGCGTAATAGCAGCTTTGACTATAAAGATGGCTAAGATTTTTATCATTAATCCACTCGTATTTCGATTTCATGAATTTTGCAAATTGAGAAAATTCCATAAAACTAATTTCCTTTTTACCTTTTACAGGATTATTACTCACGTAATCATGAGCACATTTATTTACTTTTTTACATAACTTGTTGCAGAAATCTAATTCTGATGTAGTCAATTCGAGATTTTCATTTCGTAACCTTTTTTGTATGTCAACTAGCCAATTTTTTCCAAATTCCATAGAGAAACTCAGTCCGCTATTTAATGTGCTCTTAGATAATTCCATTTTTAGAATTGATTAATGATAAAGATCTGTAATTTTTTAATGGAGACTAAACATGTGAGATGCCCTATTTTTGATCAACATCTTCGTCATCTTCAGTAGAAATATAAGACCATTTTATTTTTAAACTATCGATAAGATTATCAAATCGATGTTTATTATTTGTTCCAGTAAAAATGGCAGTGCAATTTTCTTTTTCGTCAAAACTTAGGCTTATAACTTCTTTAAAGTCGTTGGTATACATTTTTTGCTTGTTACAACTAATCTCTTCTATTTCAGTCCAGCTCATTTTGATTGTTCTGACTACTTCTGGCTTAACGGTTTCAAAACTGTTCGTATTAAATTTTAGACCGCCAAGCGTTCCATTAACGATTGCCATAAGAAGTAAAAATAATTCGGTTGTATTGGCTTCTAATTGCCAATCGGGTAATTCATTTGAGCCGTAATTACCCCAAACCGGCGGATTGTCAAGTTGCAGGTCTGTATGCTTGATTCCCCAATTAACTACAGATTGGTTTTCTTCATAAAACATTAAATACATGTCATTAGAAAACCCTATTTCAGTAGGTTTAAATAGATTGTTGTGAGCATTATTTATGCTCGTATTTTTACCTAAGGTCAAATAATATGCTCTAAGTGTTTCTGGAAGATTTAATTTTAATCTTGTTTCAACTTCAGCAAGTTCAACTTCTTCGTAACCAAAAGAATTTATACCTTCATCTAAATTAAAAAGTTGCTTTATTTTTTGTGAAATAGTCATTTGAAATAATTTTTAATGGGCTACAAAATGCTTTTATCTGAAGTAGTGTTTATAAAACTTATTTCCACTTTTCTATTAATGCTAATACGCCTTTTTTAATACCGAGATAAAATTCATCATTTTTAAATTCGGGTATTATTTTTTCTTCAATTACTTTTTTACAAATTTCGTCGGTTAATATTAGTTCTGTTCCGGTACCGGTTGCAATGCCTATTTGCCTGCAAGGTTTACAAAGAACAATTGTTAAACCGTTATTCTTTTCGGCGGTTCCTACTCCCCAAGTTTGACCTAGATCTGTTGCGTATCTGTGAATGTTGTCATAAGGTTTTATGCTATCAATAGTTACTACCACAATTTGTCTCGTTGTTTCAATATCGTAATCATAAAGTATTTTTGATAATTCGGCACGTTGAGGTTCTGTAAAGACTTCTCCGTAATCATTTATAATTCCGATTGATTCAGGCAAAGTAGGCTTTGTCGTTTTTGAAATTTCAATTTTCTTTTCAGCTGTCTCCGATTCTTGTGCATTTCCTTTACAAGAAAGAAAATTTACAGTTAAAAAAAGGATGAATATTCTAGTTGCGATTTTCATTTATGTAATGTTTAGGCTTGTTGGTCTGTTTTCTAGGGGTTATTTTGCAGCGGTATTTTCTGTTATTCTATATTCGCAACCTAAGTTTTTTAATTCTTGTTCTAATTCTTTTATTCTTAAAATAGAACAAGATTTTTCTACAGAAATAGGTGAGTTTTTAATGTGCTTTAAAATTTCTTTCAGCTCAATTTTGTGCTTATTTTTTATAAACAGTATTATTTTAGATTTGTTACTTCCTAAACTGGTAATTTCAATATCATAGGTTTTACTGTCACACGTACGAAATTCTTTTCCTGCAATATTTAAAGCCGCTGCTATTTCATTTGCCGGTAAAATAGTATAATAGTATTCGTCATTAAATAAGTCTAAAAATAACAACTGAAAACCGGTATCAGAAAGGCTATTGTCTAATGCTTTAAATAGTAAATCTATATACTCGCCACGCTTTATAGATTCTTGGTCTAGAGTCGCTTCAAACACTTTTAGATTCCACTTAAAAGTAGGATGGTCATAGGTTTTTAATATGTTGGTTAAAGAAGCTTTTACTTGTCCAGGATATTCTTCTCCGCTCCAATCAGCAGAATATATTTTATTTAGAAATCCACCATAAATAATTAAAAGATATTCGGGATATAAATAATCTTTCAGCTCAGCAAAGTCTTCTTTGTCGAACCATTTTAATAAGATTTTCTCATGCTTTAATTTGAAAAGGTCAAGGTCTAAGGCATAGTCATTATAAAAAGATTCAAAATCTGAAAATCTTTCTTTTAAGATTAGTTTAGAAATTTGTTTCAAATCACTATCCATAAAGGTTGGTTTTAATTACTGATAAATGGGGTTGAATTATTGTAGTTGTAAGGTAATAAACTAGAATGAAATTTTGGTTCTGATTTATCTTCTTGTAGAGGTTTCTATTACTTCTATTTTCTTTTCTAATGGAATTTGAATTGATTTTGTCACAATTAATATAATTCCAATAGACCATATTATGAAAACGATTACGATCAGTTTTTTGAATAATAGTTTTGAATTACTCTTCATTAAGATTGGAACTAAAAAAATAGATACGCCAGCATTCCACATAATAGAAAATAAGAGTAATCCTAAAATAGAACCATTAAGGCCTTTTATTAAAATAGAATCAGAATTATTGTTAGGGTTTATGTAGGCGACAATTTTTTTAGCGTCTTTTAATTTTAAATATAGATTATGATGGTCGTCAACGCCATTCATTCCATAGCCATAAGCAATTTTATTATTTTGATATTTTACATTATCAATTATATATTCATAAGTAATTTTAACTCTGTATGATGATGCACCATCATAGTTTTCATGGTCAAATTCAAGACTTTGTACTTCGGCGTTTGTTTTGGCCCAACTATTCGTCTTTTTAGAATTGTATAAATTAAAAATGCTTAGGCATAACGTGACAAGCCCAATGATTACAAATGGACTTAAAAATATAATAAGACAGCCTCTACCTTCGTTGTTTTTCTTCATTTAAGTTGAAATTGTATGGTTTTATCTGGTCCATAAAAAGGGTAGGGGCGAGTATTGAAAATTAAAAAATATGTTTTTATATGAAGATTTTTTAGTTAGAACTTTAAGCAAATTGTTAGTTGAATGTTTGATTCATATTAAAAAAACCTCTAATCGCATTATATGTATTCCCTTCATTCAAGCTAGAAATGGATGGTGAAAGTGTATTACTTAGATTCCAATATAATTTTGCGATCTCATCCCAAAAAATATCAATTTCGTCAATTTCTTTAATTGCAGATGAAACAGGTTTGTCTATTAATTCATGCTCAAGTGAGAGCGAACCATAGTCTTCAAATATAGTTTCGTCTTCTTGCCAATGACTTCTATTAATTTTCCCGTTTTCAGAATTAATCCATCTTGTGGTACTTACCCATGGATCAATGAAAAAATAATTGACTTCTGTTTTAAGATTCTCAGATAATTTCTGCGTTATTAATTTTATTAAATCAAATTCCCAAATATTGAATACCACGTATGTCCATTCCGTATTTGACTCTATTATTAAAAATTCGGTAGCATCTTTATAAAGCGAACTCCAATTATGTTCTTTATCAAAAATTAATTCTTCTGTATCTGATAATTCTAGTGTATTGGCAATTAATTTAATGTCGTTATGCTTAATGCATAAATGATGAATACCTATTGTATGTATGAGTTCACTCATAGTTTTATGACGTATCGATGTTGTGTTAGCGCTTATTTCTCGTAATACTTATATCCGATTTCATTTATACTGTTTTCAACCTCCTTTTTATCTTCCAGTTTATGTAATAAGAATACATATTCATCTGACTGCGTATCAATAAAACTCATTTGAAATCCGTTTTGCTTTAGTGATTTGTTGAAATCTTCAAAAACATTGTCGAAAGATACAGATGCGTTTTTACCATAATCCCCAGGGTTAGGTAAATCAAAAGATACATTGAAATTGTCATTTAAAGCCGATTTCAAAACCCATTCTAAATCTTCGATATCAGCTTTCCAATCTAATCTTAAAATGAATGAATTATCATTTTGTTCTAAAAAGTCTATTACAAAATTTAAGGTGGTAAAATATTCAAGGTCTTTGTCGTAGTTTTTAAGTGTATCAAAAAACTCAATTACATTTTTCTCTTTTGAGTTCATGCCAAGGCATATTTTTGCCAGTGCTTGATAAGCTTCTTTTACGGACTTATTTAATAAAGGTTGGTTTTCCTCAACTTTTACTTTGTCCTTTTTCTTATTAATATTAATTACTGCCTTTTGTGTTGTGGGCAACAATTTTTTAAGCTCTAAAAGAGTGTTCTCTATTTTTTGAATGATTTTGGCATCTTTAACCTCTGAATGTAAATCTGGTATTTGAAACCATTTTACTGTTTTACCACCACTGCATTTACGAATTTCTATTTGATCTTGAATTTTAGCGATAAAATAAAATTCAGAGGGGAAAGTATTATCATTATTATCATAGAAAATTAATGCTTTTGGTAAATAGAAGTTCCCCTCTGTGGTGTTGTAATTAATACCGTCTCTTGAAACACCAACAGTTTTAAAAGTATTATTTTTTGATTTTATTAATCCAAAAAATGAACTAGTTGAAATAGGTTTAATATCATATCCGTTAGTTTCAGTATTTTCAAATATTAGGTCGAACAATTTTACATTGATAACTTCATTTTCAAAAGCATGACCGCTTAGTCTTTCTTCGTGATAATATATTCTTGCCATTAACTATTTATTTTAGAATTATAGCAATCGTTATAAGTTACTATTATTGCGTAAATGAAATTAGTAACTTTTAGTTTAGAACTGAATTAAAAGAATTGACGGTGTTGATTGAATTCTAATTTTATTTAGCAATTGAAACTGTATAAGCTATAGCTATTACCAACGATTGTTTTTAGTATTTCAATTACTCCCAGTAATATTTAAATATTAAACTTTTATAATTCGGGTATTCTTTTTTAGATATAATTATTTGTCCATAAAAGGATAATGCTATTCCAACTGATGGACAAGGTTCGTTGGGTGCCGCCCAATTTATCATGACCATGTTGTTTTCTAATTCGGTCGATATTTCTTGGGGTATAGCACCAAAACAACCACCTCCAACATTAAATAAATAGACCGCATTATTTTCATAAAACTTCTCTGATTCTATATTTTCAGTTACTAAACCAATTTTCACAGCCTCTTCGTATGTGTCGATTAGTTTATTACTATGATTTCTACCAATTATAAAATCGATTTCTTCAAATGGTAATTTTATAGCACTTTCTTGAGCACTCAATTGATTAGCGTAGAAGAACAAAGTAATAAAAACCAGAGTTACACTTCTATTCTTTTTTAAAAGTCGTTTCATATTTTATTTTACTGCAATATTAGTTAGATAGGTTAATTGCTGAATCTCAAATTTTATATCACTTCGGCACGATCTAAAGAAAAAACTTCTTTCCCAATTTTATTTAGTTTTTCGATTATTGTATCACTACCATTATCAACAATATGCTGTCTTTCTTTTTCGGATATTGGTACCATCCATAGAAAATTTGTTTTTGAGTTTCTATACTTTTCAATATTGGGTTCAGGTAAGATGTTAAGTTGACTGGTTAGAAGAACAAAGTTCAATTTACTTGAATTTAAAGACAGAAATTCAATGGTATGCCCTTCTCCCAAAAAAGTAATATTGTGCCAGGGTATCGTGGTTTGGGCACTCATCCATCCTCCAATTTGTTGCACTGCCTCGTCTGTAATTGGTGAATTTAGAAGAAAGCCAAATTCTATTCTATTAGCATCGAAACGATTTTCGGTATACATTTCAACTACTGGCATTGGTATTAGAGAAAGACCTACTGTAGCAAATACCGTTTTTGATTCTCCTTTCTTCAAATAAAGACCTTTTGGTGGCCATTCATTACCATCTATAGCAAAGTAGTTATCTTGCTCGCCAAAGATTTCATCGTACGTATCAAGTATTTTTGGCTGTAGTATATTGAAAGGGCTTTGTTCTAAATCCCAAGCGTCCCAAAATTCTTTTGATGCATGAACTCGATCATATAAGGCATTATTGTCAGAAAGCTCCCAAGCAAAATCACCTTGACCTTTTGCTTCTTTTGCATATCCGTTAAATCCGTTTTGACCTGCCCAGCTTGGTATGATCGAAATAACTTCACCGTTTAATAAAAGCGCAGCGCCATCACCTTCTTCTAACCAGATGATACTGAGGTCGTCTTTATTCAGTTTTTCTGAACCATTAGGGTGTATACAGAATTCTTCTGTCTGCATTGGTGGTACCCCTTGCTCCATTAATGCTGTTTCTAGCTGTTGAGGAGCTTTTTTTAGATTTCTCACCCAAGAAGACTTAACACCGAAGTTAGATCCCTCAGCACCCCATAAATAAAAGTATACCGTTCTATTGTCTTGTTCTACAATAGCGGTTACGGGGCAAGAAGGTGATTGTAGTTCTATAAGTACTTCTGCTTCTTGAATTTCAGTTTCTTTAGATGATGATTTTTTTTTCAGAAAACCCATTTTATTTTTTAATTAAATTTGACAATTGGTGTATGAAACGTGGTGTGTAAAAGACAGTTGTATACTGTTCGTATACAGCTATTAAGTTATGATTTTTACTTGTTATAACGATAATGACCGATAATTTTATAGTCAAAGAGACAATCAGCCAAAACTTGTCCGCCCCCAATATTGTGCACGATTAAATTGCGCTTTCCGTCGTTTGATTTTTTATCGACTACAATACCAATATGCGTAATAGCTCCTCCTAAATTCCAACAAACTATATCGCCAGGTAAATAATCATTTGGGTTGTTAGAAATCGGTTTTTCGGCACCTTCTCTTTTGAAAAAGGTCATCAAATTAGGCACTCTACGATGATCAATATTTCGGTCAGTAGTTTTGAGTCCCCATATTTTCGGATACACATTAAAGTTAGATTTCATATCTACATGAACTTCTTTCTGTAAGTCAACTCCAACTTTTCTGTACGCACGAATTACAACATCTGTACAAACACCTTTGTCATTGGGTACATCTCCGTTTGGGTAATCAATAGAAAAGTAACTTGGGTCATACGTTACCTGTTGTTCCGTTAATTCAAGCGCACAATTAGCCAAATCGGTTTGCTCAATTATTGTTTGAGAAAAACAAAGGTTGAGACTGAATAGTAAAAGTATTAAAAGTGATTTTTTCATAGTTATAAATACTCTGAATATAAGAAATGTACTGCAGTAGCTCGGTATAGTCATTCGGTTTTTTCTTTATTCGGTTATGAAAAAGTAACTAATTTTCAATTGATTGAAAAGGAGCGGAGTAGTGTAAGCGGAATTAGTTACCACCTAATTTCTTTAAATATTTAAAGTGAGAATAAATTGCATTGATGATGCTTAATTCATTGTAAGGCATAGAGAACTTAACCGCTGCTTTTTGTATTTCTGGTGTTATAATAGTATACAGGGTATGTGGTAATTTCGGAAACAAATGGTGCGCAGCATGAGAGTTGAAACCACCAAAAATAAAGTTCGCAAATTTACTAGTAGGGTGGTAGTCAAGCGATACAGAAAGTTGGTGTTCGTGATAGCAGGTAGGTAAAAATCCGTTTTCATCATGCTTTGGAAAACTAGTTTCTGTAGTCAAATGAGAAATAATTAATGTTAGTACAAAAAATATTGAAATTACCCCATGCATTATAAAGAATGAGATTAAGATTTTGGCTAGCCCAACTTCTAAAAAGTAATACGGAATCACTATTATATATACTAGATAAAGTAGTTTCAAAAGAATTACGGCTGCAATAAACCTTTTTGAATACACCAAGTCTTTCATATTAGCCACCTCTTTTTTAGAGAGGTAGATAAAATCTTTAACAAAGATCCAATGCAGCGTGTAAAGGCAGTACAAAAGCGGAGCATAAAAATGCTGGAACTTATGATTCTTTTTTAGGGTGTGCGAGTTCGATAATCGAATGAACGAGTTGTTGTCTATATCGGCATCACAGCCATCTACATTAGGGAATAAATGATGCGAAGAAAGGTGTCGTTTTTTCCACAAAGTAGCATTCACCCCTTGTAGATTAAATATTAAAAAATGAGTAATAGCATTATACTTCTTATTCGTAAATAAAGTGTCATGTACGGCATCGTGCGATGCATTAAAGGCTAGTAATATTCCAGAAAGTCCAATTAGCGTATATGTTGTTATTAGTAGCGAAAATGAATTAGCTACTACATCGGTAAATAGAAATGCATAAAGCCCCAGAAAGGTTAAAAAGTAAAAGAAGAATTTTGCTTTTAAAACCCATTTACTTTTATCAATTACTTCGTCGGTTAGTATGACAGAAATGTTTGCGTTTAGCTCCTTAAAAAAAATAGAATTTGAAGGTTTGAACTTAATTTTCATCTGTATATTAATTTCCTAAAACGTTTAACTAAAGTTAATGTAAATCAATAATAATTTGAACTAGTAAGACTTGGACTTAGGGTTTTTATCAGAATGGTTTTAAAATTTTGTCGTTTTTATGAGCGTCCCTTTTACGTTGTAGTACTTCCACTTGCCAATTTGATTTCCATTATGGTATTTGCCTTTACTTTCTAGTTCTCCATTTTCGTGATAGGCTTTAAATTTACCGGTTCGTCTACCGTTGTCGTTATAATCCCCAATTTTCTTTAATTGACCGTTTTCGTGGAAACTCTTCCATTCTCCAATGCTTTTATTCTCAATATAGGTGCCAATCGTTTTTAATTTACCGTTGTTGTGGTACCATCTCCATTCTCCTGTTTTACCTCCATTCAAATATTTTCCAATTATCCACAATTCACCATTTGTATTATACCGTTTAGATTCTCCGCTTAGCTTTCCATTCTCGTAGAATTCTGAACTCGCGAGTTGTCCGTTTTTGTAATATGATTTCCATTCATCAATTTTAAGACCGTTTCTATATACTCCGATTGCTTCTAACTGTCCATCATCTTCATACCATTTCCATTCTCCTTCTGCCTTATCGGGTTTTTCATAAGTTCCAATGTATAAGAGTTGTCCATTTTTATGAAATTCTTTCCATTCGCCTATTTTTTGTCCGTTTATATAATTTTCTAATTTTGATAGTTGATCTTTTGAATGGTAATATTTCCATTCCCCAGTTTTGTTACCATCGGTATACATGCCTATTTTTATTAGTATACCATCATGTCTATATTTTTTCGATTCACCATTTCGTCGTCCTTTTGCCCACATTTCTATACCAGATAAGGTTTTGTTTGACAAATAGTCTATCCATTCTCCAGTTTGCTTATCGTTTTCATATGTTCCAACTGATGATAACTGCCCGTTTTTGTGAAATGATTTCCATTCGCCGGTTTTTTGATTTTTTATGTCATATTGACCTTGCCTGCGAACCTGACCATTATCGTAATAGGTAATATCTTTCCTTTGGGCATACACACCAATTGAGGTAATTAAGGCTAAAGTTAGTATGACTATTTTTTTCATTTTTTACTCGATAATCAAGATTTAAATGTTCCAACGCTTGGGTCGAAGTATTAATTATGTTTTCAATTCAATGCCTGGCGGACTTGCCCCGAGGTTATTTACTATTCATTTTTTCTGCGCTATTCGCTAGAATTCATACGATTTAAATAGTACTGACTAAGATTTATATACAGGTAATTTGGTACATGTATAGTTGTATGATATGGTTTCATTATCATTTCTTTGAACTGTAGACAGGAAACTTCAGTACAAATAAGAAAATAGAAAAACCGATGGCGAACGATCCAAAAACCCATCCAAGTTTATGTCCATTTTTATTAGTGTATAGTCCTTTTTTTGGTCTAATTATTACTGGTTGAATATCTGATAAATTTTCTTGACGCTTTATTGCATTGATAAACCCATCTCTATCAATAGAATGAGGCACTATTTCAAAATAATCGGCTTCATAGAATTTATAGTTTTTAAAATCTTCAATAGCTTGCTTAAAAAAAACCTGATACTTTTCTTCCTTTTCTTCTGGTTCTAGCGATTTACTTATTTGTTCATGCATTTCTACGCCATACCAATATTTGAACTTATTTTCTGCACTCTCCACTTTTAAAGGATACACAAAATAGGAGTCGAAATTCAATTTTCGACCATATTTTCCGCTTGTTCTAAATTCTGTATGTGAACTGCCATAGTCTCTATCAATTTCAAAATCATTGATTTTTAAATAGCTGGCATTAGGGTTAAAAGCCTCTTCAATAGTATTTATTTCTGCCAAACTACCAGTTGCGGTTTTCAAATAACTGTTTGAAATTATCATCATTGCAGTCATGGTAGCCCAGGCAATAAATTTAAATAGAAGTGGTGCATCGCTACCTTTTCTATTAATTTTAAGGACTTTAAGTTTTGGTGTAAGCCAAATCGTTATTGGTATCCAAGGGAAAATAATAGGCACCCACATATCAAAAATATCTTCTTTAATATGTAAGATGTTTGAGTTAATAGTAAAGACCCACCTAAAAAGTAAAACGAAAAATGTTGATGCTACTACAACAAAAAGAAAAGTTGGAACAATGTGTTTGAATTTGGTAGCGTAATTTTTCATTCAGTGGTATGTGTAAGCTGATTTTGATTTTATAATTTCAAAATCCATTAGTCTATGCAGATTTTGATAGTAAGATTACTACTCGTTTAATATATAGCTTTGGTAATTTTAAATGGAGTTAAGATTTATCTAAAGATTCAAATAATTGTTTTAAAGGTATTTTTATTGCTTCTTCTTCAGCATATTCAGTAAATAGCAATAGATCATTTGTTATCTTAAAAGTTCTCATACCACCTTCGTCAGTTCCATTATTTTGTGATGGTTCAAACTTTAAGTGACCAATTTTCTGTGTCTCGATATTTATAATTTCAATGAAATAGCCATTAACAGGAGGAACATCATGATGAATTATTAGATACTTATCTATTAATTGCACCTGATTTATAGAAGGCCAGCTACGTCTATCTGGTGCGCCAGTAACAAGATCATCTGATATAAATGCCCACTTGTAAGTAGCTCCTTTTTTGACAAAAACAGTGTGTGCTGTCTTAAATATTTTATAGGTATCGTTTTGAGCAACAGGGGTTAAGCTGTCTAATTTTATTATTTGATGACCAGTGTAATAGGCTATATATTCTTGATTTTTTTCAGTTACCGTAGGGTTTTTATTTTTAAAGTCTTCTGATTGTAAAGAAAATTCAAAGCTGTCGATATAATAAGAAGCAGGGATCTCTAAAATATTTGGCTGCCAAGCGGTTTTAGGGTTGGCAATAATATCAAAATAAGGATGGGATTCTAGTATTTGTACATTAGAATTTCCACTCAGTAACCATTTTAAAGAGCTGTCAATATGTTCTCTTTTATTAGGTAGTGACCTCTCTTTTATGGCCTCTAAAAAAAGACTGTTCTTTTTTAGATTTAGGTTTTTAGGTACTTTAATTACATTAGTATAACTAGAATAACAACCGTCGTTGTTAAGTGCAAATTTCTCTTTCGTTTTGCCATCGATTATTGACACCGTTCTACCTGAACAAGCACTTCCCATTTCTCTAAAGTCGATAAGCGTATCAACAATTTTGTCATTATTAAAATCTTTAATAATGGTATCGCTGGCATATTGTCCAATTAAATTTTGATGTATACCAAATAAGATTAAAACTATAAGACTAATTTTTTTGATCATTTTATATAATTATAAGAAGTGTTTGTTAATAGCCCACAACGCATTTTATAGTCGGTTATAAGTTAATTTAATAAAGAATAACCGAATAGAAAGTAGTAAAGATGCTAAGTATCTAAATAGCCATTTTATGGCTATAGCTTAATTATATTTTTTTTCAGAAATTACTTTATCGTTTTTGTATTCTATTTCTTTAGAAACTTTACCGTTTAGCTTATAGAATTTCCACAAGCCTGTTTTTTCATCATTGGCATACATACCTTCGCTTTCTACAGTACCAGCTTCGTTATAAGTTTTGCCTATGCCATTTTTATGACCATCGGCGAAAGTGAATGTTCTATCTAGCATATCATCATCATTGTAATATTTCCATTCGCCTGCCTTATATCCTATTTTATATTGCCCATCAATAGTAAGTTGACCCGTTTCTGAATATTCTTGAAACAAACCATCTTTATAGCCGTCTTTAGAATTTACAATTTCTTTTTTATTTCCATTTTCATAAAACGCTATTTCAGATTTTAAATAACCTTCTAAAAATTGTTTTTCACTGAGTATTATACCTGAAGGATTATAATATTTAGAAACACCATCTAATTTATTATTCTTGTATGATTCTATAACTGCAACCTTCTCATTAGTATGGTATTCTTTTTTAGTATAGTCTTTAGGGGCTGTATAGGTTTTCTCCCAAATTAACCTATCATCTTCCGTTTTCTGAGACCATGCACCGGTTGGCTCGTTAGCTTTGTAATAACTAGTTTCTATTAAATTGACACCTTTGGCTGCATCTCGTAAGTTAGATACCCATTTTCCTTCTTTTAAATCGTTTTTGTAAATCTCGGTTCTTATCGGTTCACCTTTTTTATTATAGGTTTTCCACTCGCCATCTTTTAACCCGTTCTTATAATTGAAATCTTCATTTATTTCACCATTCGAATAATAAGAAATACTTTTTCCATTTGCTTTGCCTTCTTGATCAAAGTTCATCTCTTGTTCAAGGTTTCCAGAAAAATCGTAATCTTTTTTTGCACCTATCATCTTTCCGTTTTTAAACGTAACGTCGGTGTATGCTCCGCTGTTTTCGGCTAGTTTATAACTTCCGTTTAAAAATTTTCCTTCAGATTTAAATAGGGTCTCTTTGCCAAAACGTTGGTTTTCCACATCGTTCCACATAAGGTATGTTTCTTGGGCTTTAATGTTTGATGCTAGTAAAAGAAAAACGATAATAATATGTATTCTCATAATTTGTTTTTTAATAGTTGTAAATGGTTTTTGGTTCGTTTGGTTGAATTGAATAATCTCTTTTTAGAAATTCGGTCTTTATATAAAAGTTATAATTTTATAGTAATAGTTTAGCTATATGTTAGCTAACGATTTTGAATGCAATTAGTTGTGTCGTCTAAGCTTTGATTTAGTAGGGGATAAGTGCTGTTAGTTAGATTTAGAACTTTCTAACATTACTCCGTTTTCAAATGTTGCAATTTCTTTAATTTCTCCATTTTTATTATATAGAATCCACTTTCCTGTTCTTTTTCCATCTTCATAGGTACCAACTGAAGATAATTTTCCATTATCGAAATAACCTTTCCATTTACCAGAAGTGTTTCCGTTTGTAAACTTACCAATACTCTTTATTTTTCCATTGTTATGGTAATCTTTCCATTTTCCTATTGGTTTACCCTTGTCATATTGGCCAACTTCTTTTAAAATGCCGTTTTGGTAAAATACGTTCCATTTACCTTGAAGTTTTCCGTCTTTTAATACTCCGATTTCTTTTAAATTTCCATTAACATAGTAATTTTTCCATTCGCCGATTTTCAATCCGTTATTAAATGCCCCAACTTCTTTTAGTTCTCCGCTGTAATGATAAAACTTCCATTCATTTGCTGGCTTTCCATTTTCGAATTCAGCGTATACACTTAGTTTACCATTGTCAGAATAGGCTTTCCAAATACCTACTTGTTTTCCGTTTTTATATTCTCCAATTTCTTTTACCTGACCATTTGGGTGGTATGTCTTCTGTTCTTGAGCAGCCAAAGTATTTAAAATCAAAAAATAGAATAAAAAGAATACTATATTTTTCATGAATAGATTTTCATTTTTTAATGTTTGCTAATGATTTAGTTCAAGTGCTTGATAAAGAGATTAATCGAAATTTTTTACGGAGTATATTATAATATTTTCATTTTCAAATATTGCGATTTCAGTACATTCGGATTTGGTTCAAATATGAATTTTCTAATAGGATATACTTTGAAAACGATTTCATTTTCTGAAATCCAAAAATAATCATCGGGGTTTGGTGATACCGCCCAACTTTTGAAACTAACACTTAGCATTTGCTCTGCTTCATTGTTTATATTTTTTTTGATAATACTTAAAACGGTAGACTCATTATGTTGGTAGGTAGCCGTGTCAGTGAACATGTTTAATAAAATCATACCACTAGGAGAGTAATTAGGAAGACCAGATGACATAAAACTTTTAGAACCATCTTTTCTGTTTATCAAAAAATAAGCAGGTTGCTCAAAAAATTCTAATAAAAGGTAAGAATCAAAATATTCAATTTCCCCTACGTAACTATAGGTAGTTGTGTAAGCTTCAATTGGCGTGTCTTTAAAATGTATAGAATCTTTTTTATGATCTATTGGTAAATAAAACTCACCAAATTCATTAATTTTTATATTCGATTTATGTGTAATCTCGTACTTGTTAGGTATTTTAAAATCTTTAATATTTTCATCTACGAATTCAAGACTAATAATTTTTTTCAGCGCTTCATTAGAGAACTCCGCATTTAGTTGATTGCCGTTAGATACATTATACGGAATAGATTCATTTTTTGAATAATAGCTGCTATAGGGCTCTTCGCCCGAAATGAATCTAGTTTCTTCAGGGTACCTTATTTGTATTGTTTCATCATTTTCAGTAAACGAGAAGTCATAAAAATAATACAAACAAGACTCCGGAATTTCACTACTATTATCTTGCCCAAAAATACTTTTAGAGATAATCAGAAATGTAATTAATGCTATTTTTTTCATATAGTTTTTTATATGATGGTAATGGTTCATTATATGAAACGCAGCGTATAAAAAGATATTACATAGTGTGTTATACAGTCTTCGCATATGAATACCGAGTCATAATAAGATTTACACAGCTTCATATTCTTCACACATAAAAATATTCAAAATCAACAAGGTGTTTTTCTAGCTATCCTACACAACTATTACCATATTGAAAATTATGAAACTTAAAAGCTGTATCAATAGATTCTTGGTATATTCGAACCTATGGATCAAACACATGACGAAAGAACAAAAAGAGAAGGCTTTGTTACTGTTACTGGAGCAAGACAGCATAATCTTAAAGACGTAAGTTTAGAAATACCGCGCGATGCTTTGGTCGTATTTACCGGTATTTCTGGTTCGGGTAAATCGTCTCTTGCCTTTGGTACTTTATATGCCGAGGCTCAAAGAAGGTATTTGGAGTCTGTATCACCATACGCACGCCGTCTTTTTCATCAAATGCCAATACCTGAAGTTGATGAGATAGATGGTTTACCGCCTGCTGTAGCCTTACAGCAACAGCGTGGCTCTGGCACCACACGGTCTTCTGTTGGTTCGGTGACTACCTTGTCTAATTTGTTGCGCATGTTATATTCTCGGGCAGGTGATTACCCGCCAAATCAGTCCATTTTGTATGCAGATTCATTTTCAACCAATACTGCAGAAGGTGTTTGCCCAGAATGCCATGGTCTTGGTAGTGTTTACCAAGTAACAGAAAAGAGTATGGTACTTGATGATAGTTTAACCATTAGAGAAGGTGCTGTAGCGTCTTGGCCAAAAGCTTGGCAAGGTAAAAACCTCCGCGATATTTTAGTTACACTTAATTATGATGTTGATATCCCTTGGAAAGACATTCCGCAGAAAGACCGCAACTGGATTCTATTTACAGACGAAACACCAAAGGTTCCGGTATATCGAAATCTAAATCGCGAAGAAGTGCAAATTGCGCTTAAAAACAAAAGTGAACCCAGTTATATGGGTACTTATTCTGGCGCAAAGAAACTGGTGCTGTACACCTTTGCCAATACGCAAAGTACCTTAATGAAAAAGCGTGTATCTAAATATATGATCAGTAGCGAATGCCCAACTTGCCATGGTAAACGCTTACGCCCAGAGTCGCTTTCTGTAACATTTGTTGGCTATGATATTGCCGATATCTCTAGATTACCTTTAAAACAGTTACAGTCCATTTTTATTCCTTATGCAAATGGTTCAGCGCCCGGCTTAGCTAAATTGGCTGAAAAGCACGAAGAGAAGGCACTGGTGGCACAACGTATCGCCGAAGACCTTGTGGCAAGGGTTGACGTTTTGTTGGAATTAGGACTAGGTTATTTGTCTTTAGAACGAAGCACACCTACATTATCTGCAGGTGAACACCAACGTTTACGATTAGCAACCCAAGTACGTAGTAATTTATTCGGAGTAGTTTATGTACTAGATGAGCCTTCTGCAGGTTTGCACCCAGCAGATACCGAAGCTTTATTGAAAACTTTAGACCGATTGAAATCAAGCGGTAATTCACTTTTTGTGGTGGAGCATGAATTAGATGTGGTACGCCATGCAGATTGGTTGGTAGATGTTGGGCCCGATGCTGGCGAGGGTGGTGGTGAAATTTTGTATAGTGGACCTCCTGCGGGATTAAAAGATATTTCAAGATCTAAAACTAGAATGCATCTTTTTAATGACCAGCCTTATAAAAAAAATAAACCACGCAAACCTGCGGGATGGCTTAGCTTAAGCGGAGTCACCAAAAATAATTTAAACGATGTTGCCGTTTCTTTTCCTTTAGGGGCATTAACAAGTGTTACGGGTATTTCTGGTTCAGGAAAAAGTAGTTTGGTGAGTCAGGTTTTAGTAGAACTTATGTCTGCCCAACTAGGTAACAGCGCAGCTTCTGAAAAAGAGGAAGAGGAAGACCTCTTAACACCAGAAGTTATAGAAACACTTGGTGGAGAAATCACCGGAGGTTCAGAACATATAAAACGTATGGTTGTGGTCAATCAGAAACCAATTGGTAGAACACCACGTTCTAACTTAGCAACCTACACTGGTTTGTTTGATGTTGTGCGAAAATTATTTGCTACCACAAAATTGGCAAAATTACGTAAATACCAAGCAGGTCGTTTTTCATTTAATGTTGGAAAAGGGCGTTGCCCTAATTGCGAAGGTGAAGGTGCTGTAATGGTAGAACTCTTATTTCTACCCAGCGTTTATGCGCCTTGCCCAGTTTGCGAAGGCACACGTTATAATCCAGAGACTTTAGAAGTTACGTATCATGAAAAAAATATTGCCGAGGTTCTTAGTTTAACCGTAAACCAAGCAGCTGATTTTTTTAAAGATGATGAGCGGGTAATGCGCCCCTTAAAAGTATTACAAGAAGTAGGCTTGGGGTATTTGCGCTTAGGGCAACCAGCAACTGAACTTTCTGGTGGTGAAGCACAGCGTATAAAACTGGCAAAAGAACTTCAACGCTTAAACCGAGGAAAAACCCTTTATATTTTAGATGAGCCAACAACAGGCTTACACCCAACCGATGTTGAAAAATTACAATTACAATTGGCAAGATTAGTTGATGCCGGTAATACAGTAGTTGTAGTGGAGCACGATATGCAAGTAATTGCAGAAAGTGATTGGGTTATAGATATGGGCCCTGGTGCAGGAGAAGAAGGTGGTAATGTGGTAGTAGCAGATATACCCGAAAAAGTAGCGAAAAACAAAAAGAGCAAAACGGCACTTTATTTATCTAGAACACTAAACGGCTACGCTTAATTTGTTATTTTAATTTATAATAAAGATTTTTAGAAGTTAGCCTGGTCAAAACGTGCTATGCTTAGATTGGTTTAAATTTTAAATTAAATCATAAAAAAAAGCAAGCAAGTTTTGACCACGTTTACGAGACATATAAACTCAATTATTCAGGTGTTTTTTTATATGACTTTTCAGTGTTCAGTTGTAATTTTCCATCAACTAATTCATAGTAGTTTGCAATATTGACTTCACCTTCTTTATAAATATATTCATTGTAATATTGAGTAAACTGATCAAATTGAAAAAGGCGGCCATTGTAAGGTTCTCCATCTTTAAAATTGATTTCTACAGTTTCACCAGTGAATGGGTTTATAGATCTTTCTAGAACTACAACATCATTAACAAAGGTTTGTTCTGCTAGTAATTCATTTCTATAAAATACTTTTTGAATACCTTCTCTTTTACTGTTTTTGTAGTTGGTGTATACAATTATTAAAAGCTGGTGCGAGATATCTAAACCATCTATAATCTTAGAACTCGAACTGTCATATATACCAGTGCCTATAAGTTCGTCGCCTTTATTGCTCATCCAATATATGGTGTCTTTTTCTATACCGTATATTCGTGTTGCAAGCTTGTTGAAATAATTTGGTGCATCGAATTCTACCATTTTAATCAATTTACCTTTTTCGTAAAATTCTTTGTAATAGCCACCCATATTTACCCCTTCATAAACGGTACCATCTACATACTCGGTTGTGTAATCTATTTTACCATTTTCTAGGTAAACAGTTCGTAGGCCGTGTAAAATGCCTTTTTTATAATTTACTCTATCAGAAATTTTGCCATTAGCAGTATAAAATACATTTTCCCCTTCTAATGTTTCTTCTTCCAAATTAGAAAAATAACCTTCCATTTGTAAGTTACCATTGATGTAATAATCTTTGATATGAAAAAGGGAGTCATTCTTTTTTTGAAGTATTCTATAATATTGAGCTTCTTCTTTAGTGGTTGTTTTCCAGTCTTTGTTAAAATAAATTTTAGATTGACTGTTGACATGTTGAGAGATAGCAAAATATGATAGTATAACTAGTAAAAATTTAAGGTTGTTTATTCTCATTTCTTGATAGATTTATTTTAATCTCTAAGGTTTAGATTTTCCCTATTTTATGGGCTGCTTGGTGGTTATTTGTTGAAAGGTTTAGACAGTATGGCAATTTGTACTTCATTACCTTTTTAGATATTTTTTTTGATTTTTGCTAACTATAATTTTATGGTTCATTATGTAAATAGGTACACTCGTTTTTGGTTCATCAGTAACTTATACACTTGGCTTAGATTAAAGAAGAATTTGTTTGTTTTGCACCTCAGTTCTTTGTTGTATGCCTTTTTTATTTATAGTAGTAATACCAATTGCTTTCATAGTTGTTGTCAAAATTCTCTTTACTATCTAAATGAACATTGAAATAATCTTTCTTAAAATATCCAAATTCATCATAATTCTGTAGTAGTTCAAAATACTGTTCAGACCATTTTTTATGCGTTTTCGAATATTCAATGTTTTTTAGTTGTTCGTCGGTATAAAAGAAATATGTTACTCCGGAAAATCTTTTGGCAATTTCCCATAATTCATCATTATTTAAAGCGTCCTTTAACTTTTTTATTTCTTTATCAGGAATACTAAGATTCGCCTCCATTTTGGCAATTGATTCAAATTCAGTAAAGTAAACATATAAGTTGTCGGTTTTGCGTTTTAGACCAAAAAGTGTTTTTAGGAAACTAGGCTTAGATTTATTTTTATCAATTGTTGTAAACTCCTCAAATTTATTTGCAATTTCCTTTTGTTTGGCTTTGTCAAAATTATAGGTTCTATTATCCATAAATTTCCCCTTGTCTCTTGCGTGTTCAAGACAGATTTGAAGTCTGGGATGAGCTTTGTTATTATGAATGTAATCAAAGAAAATGTTCAACGTTTTGACTTCATATTTTTGGTCAATCCATTCAGCAAGTGACTCAAATTCTTTATTTATTTTTGAGATTCCTTGTTTTATTTTTTTAGCAGACTTATAGTCCTTGTCAGAAGGCATTATCATAATTTGTTCATCTGCTTTTTAAATGTCACGTCCTAAAATACGGCTACAGATTAATATTAGTTTTAAGCGGCATATTGATGCACGTAATTAGGTGTTTTATAATCTAAAGATAAATGCAATCTTTTAGAGTTGTATAGTTTGATTGCATTTTTGGCTGCTTTTTTAGCATGTACCACGCTGGTAAAGGTTTGGTCAAGATAAAATTCATCTTTTAGAATACCGTTTACCCTTTCTGCTAGGGCGTTTTCATAGCAATGGTTTTCTTCAGTCATACTGATTTTAATTTTCTTTCTTTTTAGTATTTGGGTATAGACATTACTGCAATATTGAATACCTCTGTCCGAGTGATGAATAAGGTGGTCAATGTTTTTGGCATTGTAAATAGCCTTATTTAAAGCTCTGACACAACCTTTTAGTTCTAGGCTATCACTTAGGTCAAACCCAACGATTTTACGTGAGTACATGTCTGTAATCAATGCTAGGTAACAGAATCCTTTAATGGTTCTGATATAGGTTATATCGGAAGCCCAGACTTGATTAGGTCTATTGATTTTTAAGTCTTTTATAATATTGCCATACTTGTAAAACCGGTGATATGAATTGGTGGTTCTAGAGGAGTACTTCTTTCTTCTAATGAGCAATCGATTTTCTCTTAGGATACGGAACAGCTGGTCTCTACCTACTTTAAGGTCGTACTTATAAAACTCATCTTTTAATGATCTCATGAGTTTTCTGGTACCTTCACGAGGTAGTGTTCTTCTACTTTCCCGAACAAGTTCGATTATATCCTGTTCTATCTGTTTTTTGATAACAAAACGTTTTTGAAATTTGTAATAGGCATCTCTTTTCAGATCAAAGGCATTACAGATAGTACCAATTGAATACAGCCTTTCATTACGGTTTATCGGTGCTACTTTCATCAAGGCTTTATGTTTAAGTTTTTTTTAATTCCTCAACATCTCTATAGCCCAGGTTCTCAGCAGCGACCTCGAGATAGCTATCGGTCACCAGTTTGTCCAGGTCCTTTTTAATAAGAAGGTCCTTAAGTTGCTTTAGCTCTTTTTGCAGGGCTTTGATACGGGAAAGTTCATCGTCTGTTTGCACGGTTACACGGGTGTTCATTAGATCTTTACGATCGTACTTTTTTATCCATACGTTTATAGTACTGGATTGTATACCGTAAGTTAATGCAATTTGTCTTTTGGAATGGTTTCCTTTGGTTAGTTCTGCCAATACCTTGAGCTTAAAGCTCTCACTATAGCGTTTTACATATCCATCATTTTTATACATATACTTGAAGTGTTTTGTATACATATTTCAGGACGGGTCAAAATGGCATACAACGGTCTGGCTATGAACAGTACGGGAGCAAACTAGCGTTTGCTTTCCGCCACGCACAAAGCGAAATCTTTTGGTTTTGCCCGCCCGTACCGAAGGGGTACATTCGGGCGGCTTTTTCTTTTTTTCTTGTCCAAAGCGAAATACCAAATATCTTTAGAACTTAACAAACATGCCCAAGGGCTTATAGGTAGCACATCATACTCGAATTAATTTTAAACCCTGTTGTAAGGCGTTTTAGATCAAAATTATTCATGCTACTAATTTTTATTCTCAAAGTTTTGCAACACTTTCTGTGCTAGTATTAATTGTACTTACCCATCACCTAGTAAAGGGTCTTAATCTATTCTTTTGAGAAGATAGACTATAGTTTTTATGTTCAAAACCGAGAACACAATTAAAAACTATAAGACTGTTTTTGTTTTTTCTTACTGGTTATTAAGATGAATAAATATTGGATTCTCCATTTCCGTTTTATATGCCTCCAATACAAATGGATTTTTTTCTATACGAGCATCTTTCCAATCATGCCATTGAAAACCAATTTTGTTAGACCAATACACCCAATCCCAATTGATGTAGCAAGATGCTTTTATTCCCGGGTTATCATATAACATCTTGAAATAAGGTTTAAACCATTTATTCCAGGAAATTTCACTGTCTAAAACCCCAACGTATCGTGGTGTAGATTCACCTATCATTACTGGTTTTTTTTGAGTATGAGCAGCATCATAAAAGTTTTTCAATTCAATATTTAAAAACTCTTCTGGACTAAAAATATCAATACCCCACCAATCTACATATTGGTCACCAGGATAATATGCCATTAATTTTTCAAGACCTATAAAGTCTGCAGAACCACCACCCGAGCACCAAACCGTAGCCGATTTTATGTTTTTTTCTTTGAATGCCTTAGAAATAGCAATAAATACCTTTTTATAACTTTCAGATGAATACCCATTCCAATCGCCCTCAAACTCATAACCAATTCTAGTAAAGGATGGTCTATCTAATTTCAAAAGCGCCATATAAAATGTTTCCAATTGAGCATCATATTTTCCGTTGGCAACTTCATTGTCTAAACCTGCCCCTGTATCCTTACCGCCAGTAAATGCTAAACCTATCTGAGGCATGATCCCATTCGGTAAGCTGTCTAAAACACGTTTTAAGTCTTCTCCCCAAGTTTCGATCTTTTTTACTGGTGCGGTTATATTAACATAGGTCATGTAAATTATTGGCAGTTTATCATGACCAACGGCATCCACATAATCCTTAAATCCGATTTTGTCTTGACCAGCACCATGATAAATTCCTTTTTCGGGTTCGTATTTAGCATGGTAAAACTCACGGTCAATCTTAGTATCTTGACCATGAAGCTTTATAACTAGTAGTAAAAAAAGTAGGGATGTAAACTTCATAATTTTTTTATATTATTTATATTATTTCTTTTCTATTTCCACTTTTAAACCCTCTAGAAAACCATAATAGGCTGGTTTAGGTTTTAAATCATCATCATAAATAGTAGGCCAATCTTTCATATTAAAAAAACCTTTAATCCAAGAATCTCTATCTGTAAAATCCCAAAATGTAATCCCAAATTGCTGTTCTTTCGGAACTATGCTACGATACATTAGAACTAGATTTTTATATTTTTCAGCCTGTGCTAGTTTCATTTCATTAGTAATCGAACTATAATTTTCAATACCACCTAATCTTTCGTCGTTGTGGGAATTAAAAATAATATCGACTTCAGACAAGTGAATTTGCAAACCTGTTTCAGCCGCTTTTTCTAATGAATAAGCAATGACTTCATTTGGAGTATCCATGCGGATATGCATTTGAAAACCAATGCCATGAATAGGTACTCCCTCTTTTTTAAATTTTTCGACCATTTTTAAAACGGCATCTAATTTTGAAGTATCACGCTCAATATTAAAATCATTATAAAACAACACGGCTTCAGGATCTGCTTCATGGGCATATCGAAAGGCATTTGCAATATATTCTTTACCCAAATTATTGTACCAGAATGTTTTTCTATAGGCACCACCTTTAGATTCAAACGCTTCGTTAACCACATCCCATCCTGCGACTTTTCCTTTGTATCGACCGACATATTTATGAATATAATCTTTCATAAATTCTCCTAACCATAAGCTATCGTTAGCACCCTTTTCTTCTACCCATTTAGGTGTACTACTGTGCCAAATAAGATTATGACCAAAAAGACGTTGGTTGTGCTTGTTGGCATAATACAATAGGGTATCGGCCTTTTTCCAATTAAACTCGTTTTCAAAAGGTAAAATCGACCGCATTTTCATATCACCAGTAGCTGTAATACTATTGAAATTTGAAATCTGCAAAGCCATTAATGCTTGATCATTGATCAATTTGTTGATATTAATTGCCGTACCAATTGGAAATTCTGAAACGTCTTTTAAACCTGCTTCAGCCGTAGTTTTTTGGTTTAAACTTTTACAGGCTGTAAAAGTAAACACAATTAAGGCGACAAGAATAATTACAATTTGAGAACAACTTCGTTTTTTATATATCATGTTATTTATCTTTTGGTATAGTTACTGATCCGCTAACAATTGTTTCTGATCCGACGTTTTTCTTGATAGAAAATGCTTTCGAATTTTCAAGAATATCTTTTCCTTTCAATTTGGGAGCGAATATAATGCCTCCCCAACGGCCACGAGTAAATTCTGTTCCATCAGTACCCACTGTGGCAACTACCGTTACTTTATCGCCTTTTTTGAATTCAATGTTTTTCCATAATTTGTTGTATTTTATGCTTTCTTCGAAGGAATTTTTACTCAAAGGAGCGGAATATTTACCCACTTCGTTTCCGTTTACTAACATTTGAAAACCTGATTGCCCATCATTTTCTCCAACACCAATAAAAATGATATCGTACATCCCATTTTCAAAAGGAAAATCTGTTGATACTGCAGCCTCTTTATATTTTTCAGGATTTATGGCAAGCCATGCATTATCCAAATAAAAATTGGTATTTTTAATAGGAAAATCAATAGCTTTCATGATTTTCGTTCCATTCACAGTTTTTGCAATTTCATCTATATAAGAAAGAGCTGTAGCTTGTTTCTTTATTTCTGCATAACCTTTTCCATTAGGTATATAATCAATGTCTTTAGTTAAAAGAAACTTATCTAGTTTGACACCATCTTCTCGCATACTAAACTGAATATCGTGTATCCCCGCTTTTTTGATATCCAAATAAATTTGTTTTGCAACACCACAATGTATAAGTTTTGTACGTTGTGCGCTTCCCCAAGTCCACTCATTTTTTCCTTCGCACCATTGCATGCGTTGACCGTGTTCTGGCCAGTTTTCATCAATTCCTACATGTAAGCCATTATCTTCTGCACCCATACTAAATATTCTCGCCCAAACATAATACCGGCCAGGACTACTGATGTTTACTTTATAATGAAGAATACCCATTTGACCTGCTTCATTTGAAAAATTTTCACCTGCAATTAGCTCATCTTCAGCAGTGACTCTTGTGTCGGGTAGAATTTCTAAATAAGTATTGTTACTTGCGCCAAGGTGATATTTTTCATCTTCATCTCTCGCCATTTTAGTTGCTTCAGTTGATGATTTTCGGTACCACTGTCTGATTTTACTTTTGCTTTGTTTATAAAAATGTTCGGCTTCAACAGTAATAATTTCGTCGTTTCCTTCAAAAAAAACATTTTCGTTTATAGTTGGTTCTTCGAGCTGTTGTGCTATACTACCTAAAGAAATTGATAGAAATCCTGCTAATACAATATTGATTTTTAACTTCATAATATTCGATTAATTTTCTGGATATATGAAAGTGATAAATTTAATTTTCATAACTGTGCTTCTTATAAGTTAAATTATTGATATGATGATAAATTTATCATCCATTAATTTATCATTACAGCAATTTTGAAGCAGATACTATGAAATTTGTGGCAAATATGGTTTTGTATTATACTGCTACCTATTGATCTGACTTGAATTATCATTTTTTAAAGGAATAGCCGCATAGATTTGTAGTTTTTATCTATATGACTTAGTCTCAAAGATTTTACCGCCGATTTAAAAAATGACAATAGTGTATCGGTTAACTTAATTCTGTATTTCAGTTATATTAAGGGTACGTACTACGAGACAATGTAATTATACCTTTATTAATTTCAAAGGCTGCATACAAATCTTCATTTCGATTTAGCTCAATAATAATTTGATTAATCTTAAGTTGACATACCTCTTTAACTTTGTCGTTATCTAAAATAGCTACACCATCCTTATAAATATGGACTAAATTCCAATCACTTATAATTTAGGATTGTTTCTTACTATTTCCGCATGACACGAGTATTAAGAATACATACAGTTAGAATAATATTTTAAGCTTTTTCATATGGAGTTTAAAGAAATGCTTTTATGAACTTTTCTGGTTTGCCAGCGGCAAGTTTTATCGTGTTGCGGTGGCAAGGAAACTTTTCGTTTCCGTCTGCCGATGCAGCTAAAGGGTATTGCCCGCCCGTACCGAAAAGGCACTTTCGGGCGGGTTTTGCTTTTTCTTTTTTGTTCCAAAGCTAAATCCATTCCCGATAGCTATCGGGATTAGTGTATTTATAAATATACACAAACCATTCGTTTTTGCCCTTAAGTCCGTATTACGTTTAGGCTTTGTTGTCATTAGTTTTTTTCCACTTCGATTCGAGAGCCTAAGTGTATTTCAAAGGATTTTCCGTAATCATGCTCCGTTTTGAAAATTCCGCTGTATGCGTTTCTTTCTTGAGTTAATTTAATTTCATGGTGAAATCCACCATTTTTTAAAATTAGAGTATCTCCAATTATTACAGATGTTTTTCCATTTGAATTATAGCCAGCAAATACAAATTCCTCTTTATGTATTGAATTCAGTTTATTTGTATTTCCGTAATGCGGTATTTTTCGGATAGTCAAACTATCGAACACATATTTATCTTTTATTTGAAATACAATATTTTTCAGCGAATCATTTCGTTTTTTTAACTCCTCTATTTCAGCCTCGAACTTTTCCGTCTGATGACTATTTTGACAGCCAAAAATAACAATTGGTAATAGGGTAAATATGATTAGTTTCTTCATTTTCAAAATTAATGACAACGGTTATGAATAAGAATAGTTGCGTGTTTGAGGGCGAGGATTTTCCGAAGGTAAATCAGCAGCAGCAAACAAAGCAACTGACTATGGTTTAGCTAAAAACAGCAATTTTTTATATACCGTGTTGCGCAACGTATTTTAATTATATATTTAAGTTTTGAGTCATACTATTCCTATTTTGAATAAACTTAGCTTTACTCTCAGTAAAACATTTCTTTACCTCTTTTTTAAATAGATAATAACTTTCAATGTTAATAGGTTCATTTGACAGATATTTACCTTTAGTAAAATATTCGTAAAAATTTTTTTTTATAATATCCGTTGCATAGGATTTTATAGTTTCGATAGGTAAGTTCATTTCAGAAACTCTTTTTTTACAATACTGAAAGACTTCTGGTTTATATTCTTTACCAGATTCAATTATTTCAATTAGTTTAATTGCATCTAATTCTCCGTAATATTTTTCTAAATCGATCATTTATTAGGTATTGAGTATGTTGCACAACGTTTTGTGTATGGAACGTAGCGTATACAAAGACGCTAATTTTTCGGACTAACACAAATCCGAATTTTTATATTTTCTTTTAACTTATCAATCTTAAAAGCCAAATTTAAAAATTTGGCGGACTTCGTAAATAAACACAAACCTTTGGAGCTAACACAAAAGCCCTATGTTTTTTTATACCTAGTTAGCAATAGTTAATTTTCTACTTCTATATTTGTTTTCAAGTAATCGAATATCTTTTGTTTCTTTTTATTTATAAGTTTTTCCTTATAAGTTTTTATAAAAAGAGTGTTATTGTCTTTCCATTTTATTTCTTCTACAGCCCAGTCTTCAGAAGTATGACTTTTAAATTCAGTTAAATATTTTTTAGGATTGTTTTTATTAAACTCATCTACTTTAATAATTCCAATAAAACATCCTTGAAATTCATACATATCATTATAGTTATATACTAAATATTTTTTGTCAAGTGAAGTTATTGGTTGCTCAATAGCTCCATCTCCGGGAGATATGATATCATATTTATTATTTGAAATACTATCAATTAAAGTAAGTTCACTAAAACCTAAATAATCTGCAATGTAATTGGTTTGTATTGCATAGAACTTAAGTTTGGGATAATACCCGACATATTCACTTCCACTCCAGCTTCCATTTTCTTTATAGTCTTTATAAACTTTAAATTTCAAATTTTCACTCTTTGTTTTAATAAATAAGAACGAATCATTTTTTCTTATTTTCGGTAATATGTTTTTTTGGTTAGATTGAACATTGTCAAATTGATTTTTGGTAATTTTTGAAAATTTCAAATTAGGTAAATTTTCATAAACTCTCATTTCCCCAACTTTAATGTTCTTTTGAGATGAAATAGTATTTAAATTTTGAGTTATTTTTTCGTTAGATAAATATCCATCAAATACATAAACGGTGTCTTTTCTCCATATAAGACCAACCCATTCTCCTTTTTTTTTCTCATTTTCGTCTTTAATTGTTTCGAATATAGAAGTGTGTTTAATTATGTTTACTTTTTCACCATATTTAAATTTTCCAATTATTTCTCCATTTGGGTTTTTTCTATAGTTTAATCCAGATTCAGCTATAACATACTTAAATTTAATATCCTCTTCTTTTTTTTGTTTTTCATTTAAGGTTATTTCATTTTTTATTGAATTTTCTTTGTTGTCAGTTTTACAACTGAACAATAGAATTATTATAATAAATGAGAAAGATTTTTTCATAATTATTGCTAGCGACTGAGCTAAGCGTAGTGCGGTGGTAAGGAAACTTTTCGTTTCCGTCTGCGCTCGTAGCCAGAGCTTTTTGTTTTGTGATTATTTTTTCTTTTTTAATTGCCAAATCCAAAAGATTTGGCGGACTTAGCAAGTACACCCAAGCCTTTAAATATAGTATTTTATGCCCTATTTGCTATAGCCATTGTTACCAAAAGTATTTTTCCGCTATATTATTCGGAACCAGCCCAGCCTGTGGCAAATTGAAACATAATAAACAAATAGACAAGTATGGCAAAAAATACTATTCCTAAAACGAAATATATTTTTGCGTAAGTAGAGTTTCCATCTTTCTTTCTGATTTCACGAAAGGTTAAAACAATCATCAAGATTAATAATAGACCAAAAACAACTCCGCTAATCATATTTTTTTAATCTGTATTATGAAAATTCCGTCCAAGTGAAGTCCATTTGCACAAACTTTTTAAGAAACCTATTAGTTTTTATTCGTTCTGCTTAAACACTATTTCAAAATCTAATTTATCTGGAATTTGTAATTCTTTGCGCTTAATTTCAAATTGTTCCCGAACCATTGAAACTGATTGACTGGGTCCAAATTCTCGTATTTTATCAATTTCTATTATGTGATAAAATATTAATTCTCGATTCATTTCATTATTTGAATTTTTCGGATGAGTTTTTACAATTATAAATTCATTGTCATTACCGATAGCAAAAACAGTTTCAGGTACTAATAAATTTCGAATACTAGTATTGTCAAGAGAATGCCAAATACTTAATTCATCATATTCATTTATAGCAGTTAAGAAGATATTGTCGGAAATTTTTTCCTCCACTAATCCAACACCAAAAAGACAAGATTGTAATGTGAAAATTAAACAAATGAGGAAGAAAGTTTGTGCTTTATTCATTGATTCAATTATTTTCAAAATGTGGGCTAACGGTTGGTATATGAAACGTAGCGTGCAAATAGACGCTGATTTTTCGGATTATATACGAGCCAAATTTTTTAATTTCTTTTTATCTTATCTTCTCAAAAAGCCAAATTAAAAAATTTGGCGGACTTTGCAAATACACACAAACCTTTCGGAAAGCTCGTAATAGCTATGTTTTATATACGTTGTTGCCAATAGTTTTTTATTCCGATTTTTCTTTTATCTCTTGTTTGTAAAATGAATCCCAAAAAGTTTTATCATATTCCACTCGATTTAAAACGGTTTGTTTCTTTTCACGCCATTCGTATTCAATTTCCTCAACGTTTTTTAGTTCAAAGTCAAATAAATATGAATCTCTCTCAAAAACTCCATAATTTTTGTTGTTTTCCTTGTCAAGGGTTTCGTTATATCTACGATTAAAATATCTTGTAGCATAAAATTTGCCATTACCTTTAATGTCTGAATAGTAACAAATGTTTTCTTCTTTAATAGTAGTTGAAACTATATTTTTATAACCTTCATATCCTTTAAAGTGTTTTTCAATTTCGTCCTTATTTAAGCTAGTTTCCCAGTTTTCAATAACTTTTACTATTGTAAAATTTTCTTTATCAATATATACTCTGCCAGAGTATTCTGTTGGATATCCTTTGTTAGTATAATTCCATTTATTTCTTTCTGTTTGAAAAGCTATTATATATAATCCATCTTCAATTGGGTTATCCGATTTCACAAAGTTTAGTTTGAATTTCTTATACTTTCTCTTGTGAAGAATATTAGCATAACGAATTGCATTTTGTCTATAAGAAAAAAACTGTGACGAGTATTTATAATTTTTTGGATTATTGTTTTTATTCCATTTTATCTGCTCAACTCTTTGTGTTATTACAAAAGGTGATAAATAGCCTTGGTCATTATCTTTTGTTATTAACTCTAAATCTAATTCAGTTATGTCATTTTTATTTACTAAAACATTACCATATCTGTAAAAATTAAAAGGTTCAGTAGGATGATTTAGTTTTTTGTTAGAAATCGCTTTCTTTAATATTGTTTTTGGGGATAAATAACCAGTAATTACAACTTCGTCTAATTCTTCAAATTTTGGTTTTAAATACGTTTTATCGTTTAGTTCCCTTAGTGAAATTGTTTTCGTTTCAAAACCTATTGACGAAATAGCCACAGTTGCACTTTCAAGTACTGTTTTCTTAATTGGTAACTCGTAAAAACCATATTCATCTGCTACTCTATAGATTTCTTCTTTTTTTAAGATTAAGGTAGCAAATGGAATAGGTTCATTATTTTCTTTGTTAACTAACTGTCCTTTGAGTATAACTTTTTTACCTATTTCTATTCGTCCTATTTTTTTGCCTAAAGCTACTTGTTTACTAGAAACAGTTATGCTGTCTGTTATTGTCTCTAATTTGGGTAATGTTGCATTTTGAAAAAATATATAACCATCGTGTAATTGGTCTAATCTTGCATTTGTGAAATCAATGAAATTTAGCAGTCTTGTAGATTTTGATGATTTCATTCCTTCTTGATTTGATGTTACAAATAAATATGGAATTTTATAATTGCTCAACTCATCTTCAAACGATTTACTTTCTAGTGGTGTTGAATGCCATTTTTTTGTGCCATTATCAAAAAGCGAATCGTTTGCGTGAATTGTTGCTAAACTATATGATTTTTCTTTTAGTTCTTTATGAATGTAAGAACCCATTGAAATAAATTCTTTTGCAATTGGTTTTGTAATACTTGAATTATCATTTATAATATGGACATTATCTGCCCAACAAATAAATTTTTCATTAGGATTTCTTTTGATATAACTTAATAGGTTGTCAGCCATTTGTTTATCTCTGATATTGTCATTTTCATTGCCGAAATCTGTGGTAAGGATTTCTTTTTTATTGTAAAATGCGTCTTTTGAAGAAGCTGAAAGACTTTTAGTAAATTGTTTCCAATAATAATTTGTTTCATCGGAATCTAAATTTTCAATTTGCTTAATAATTCTGTTAATCTCTTTTTCGTAAACTTTATACTTTATATCATCTTCCTCAATTGTTACATTTTCTAAAACTCCTTCTATGATAATTCCTAAATCATCCTCGTCTAATTTTAAAGTAATATGCTGACTTTCTAAATAATCATAAAAATCTTCTACAAATTGTGAAGTATTAATGACTTGTGAGTCAAAGCCGATAACTTTTAAATTGTTTTTTTCTATATAGTTTACTACTCTTTGAAATTCTAATGTACTAGACCAAACTCCCCAAATTGCGTTATTAAATTCTTTGGAATTAAAACCGTTTTTGTTCATTTTCCAAATGTCGTACATTGAAGATTCCATTGCGATAGTTGTAAATCCTAGTTCTATATGAAGATATTCTAAAACTCGTGCTTTCATCTCAAATATATTTCCATACATATGAGTTTGTTCCCCAAGCATTACAAGTTGTTTTCCTTGTAATTCATTTTTTAGAAATGCTAAATCTTTGTATTCTTTTGATTCTGGCGGAAGAAGTTCTATCGTTTTTAATTCTTGTGATTGAGCTATTGTCAAAAACAAGCAAGAAATTAGAGTAAAAATTATTTTCATTTATTGTAAACTATCTTAATGTTTTAATTCTTGTTCGTCGGTTGGTCAAAATGTCACGTCCTAAAATACGGCTACAGATTAATATTATTTTTAAGCGGCATATTGATGCACGTAATTTGGTGTTTTATAATCTAAAGATAAATGCAATCTTTTAGAGTTGTATAATTTGATTGCATTTTTGGCTGCTTTTTTAGCATGTACAACGCTTGTAAAAGTCTGGTCAAGATAGAATTCATCTTTTAGAATACCGTTGACCCTTTCGGCTAGGGCGTTTTCATAGCAATGGTTTTCTTCTGTCATACTAATTTCTATTTTCTTTCTTTTTAGTATTTGGGTATAGACGTTACTACAATATTGAATACCTCTGTCGGAGTGATGAATAAGGCTGTCAATGTTCTTAGCATTGTAAATAGCCTTATTTAAAGCTCTGACACAACCTTTTAGTTCAAGGCTATCACTCAGGTCGTATCCAACGATTTTACGGGAGTACATGTCCGTAATCAATGCCAGGTAACAGAATCCTTTTATAGTTCTGATATAGGTAATATCGGATGCCCAAACCTGATTAGGCCTATTGATCTTCAAGTCTTTTATAATGTTATTATACTTGTAGAATCTGTGATATGAATTGGTAGTTCTACAGGAGTATCTCTTTCTTCTTATGAGCAAATTGTTTTCTCTTAAGATACGGAATAGCCGGTCTCTGCCTACTTTGATGTCATACTTGTGAAACTCATCTTTTAATGACCTCATGAGTTTTCTGGTGCCTTCTCTGGGCAGTGTTCTTCTACTTTGCCGAACAAGTTCGATTATATCCTGTTCTATCTGTTTTTTGATTAAAAACCTTTTTTGGTATTTGTAATAGGCATCTCTTTTCAAATCAAAAGCATTGCAGATAGTACCAATGGATAACAGTCTTTCATTACGGTTTATCGGTGCTACTTTCATTAAGGCTTTATGTTTAAGTTTTTTTTTAATTCCTCAACATCTCTATAACCTAGATTCTCAGCAGCTACCTCGAGATAGCTATCGGTCACCAATTTGTCCAGGTCTTTTTTAATAAGAAGGTCCTTAAGTTGCTTTAGCTCTTTTTGCAGGGCTTTGATACGGGAAAGTTCATCGTCTGTTTGCACGGTTACACGGGTGTTCATTAGATCTTTACGATCGTACTTTTTTATCCATACGTTTATAGTACTGGATTGTATACCGTAAGTTAATGCAATTTGTCTTTTGGAATGGTTTCCTTTGGTTAGTTCTGCCAATACCTTGAGCTTAAAGCTCTCACTATAGCGTTTTACATATCCATCATTTTTATACATATACTTGAAGTGTTTTGTATACATATTTCAGGACGGGTCAAAATTATTGGCAACGTGATTGTGTATGATTAGTTGCGTGATTTAAGTACTAAAGCTAGTAAATAAAACACAGGTTTAAAGTCTGCGAGAATTTTATTAAGTAGTTTATAACCAAGCAATTAATTATACACGGTGTTGTGTGTAGCCTTATTTCAGTATTATCGAATTTTGTTTCATTATTACGTTTTTATTAATATCATTTACACATCTTGGACTAATCCAAAAATTAGGTTTAGATATATTATCATTTCTTATTGCTTTCGCTTTCTTACTAAATTTTTTAATACGTCTTATGAGTTCTTTATATAGTTTATATGTGGATAGATTTTCAGTAGAAATTATTTCTTTAGTTTTCAAATCCATAAGCCTTGTTGGATAGCTAAATTCAAGTCCTATATTAGAGTTGTGTTTACCATCGAAAAACATAACACTTAATCTATCTTTGTGATCCAATTGTAATGAAAATGGTGAAATGTTGATTGCAGATTCTTCAGCCTGAGTTGCAAGTTTAAATGTTTTTGTTTCTCCATCTACTTCAGCTACAAATTTATCACCATATTTTATATGATTTGGATTAATAATAAGATGTGTGTAGATATTTAAAAGCCCATCACCCTTTTTCCATTCTTCTCCAGATGTGACTTTTTCATAGTACGAAGAATAACGATTGAATATTGATGTTTTGTCTGTGATTTTATAATTTTCGTTAACCCTCGTATTTATAATCGCTATAAAATATTCTAAATCTTTAAACAAATTAGTAAATTCAGAAGGGTGAATTACAAACTTAAATTTATGAAGTCTTTTATTATTCATTCTTGTATTCCTTTTTATTTAGGTTACACACAACGGTTTGGCTATGAACAGTACGGGAGCAAACTAGCATTTGCTTTCCGCCAAGCACATAGCGAAATCTTTTTGTTTTGATTTATTTTTTCCTGTCCAGAGCAAAATCCAAAAGATTTTGCGGACTTCATAAAAATACGCAAACCTTTCGTTTAAGCCCGAAGCCGGTATTGTTTATAGGTTGTGTTAGCTGTTGTTATTCTTTTTCAACGTCTTCTAAAAAAGCGAGTTCTTCAGGATATTTTCCAAAAGTTTTAACCTTATTCTTACCTTTTTGAAAGTTTTTGTTTGATACATTAATTGCGTCTAGATTCTCCCATTCGTCTTTTACCAAATCAATTCGATTTTTTCTTTCAGATTCGGTAAACTTCGTAGTTAATATAAATTCAATTCGATGTCTTATTTTTTCGTAATTACTACCCGTGTTTTTATGTTGTTCCGCTTTTTCGTTTGGTTTTAGAAATGTTTGAAATCCTGTCAGTAGTGCAACTACTGTTGAAGCAAATGCAACAAAGAAGTTTTGTTTTAAAAAAAATGGCAAATTATCAAAGGTTTTGATGTCAACCTCTGGAAATCTAAAACTAAATGCAATTATTATTGATAAAACAAAAGCTCCATATCCAATCCAACGATGGACTTTAACCCATTTTATAGATTCAAATCTATGCGCATATTCCAACTGATGGACTTTTCGCATCCAATCTAAAAGCATTTTTTTTTGAGATTCATTCATAATCTTTAACTATTGAATTTAGTTGATTGATTAAATAGGTAGCATCGATATGCATTTTTCTATTGATTTTTGATTCTTGTATGTCCATTGGTCCAACTACGAATGAATTTTCAGCAATTCCTCCTTTAGAAGTGAATGAAAAGATAGTAGAGGATAAGCCGTTATTCCCTAAACTTATGGATTGATGGTAATTTTCTTTTTTAATTTTATAAGTGCTATATGGCAAATAAACTTCATTTGAGATTTGTTCCACATTAACATTTTTACCTGTATTTTTTGCAACACTAGTATGTTGATTTATTTGATTCAGGGTTTTATTATATTCTATTGTGAAAAGTGATGCATTTGCTTTTTTGCTATTTTCTTTTACTCGATACCTATTATTCACAATTTTACCAACTAGAACCCAACTTTGGGCTAAAAATGAATGAGTATGAATGGAAAAGGTCTCGCTCTTTTTTTTATCAAAATATTGGTCTAGGCTGTTATCCCAAATATGTAGTCTGATGAAATCAAACTTGTCCATTTCCTTTTCATATTTGTAAAGTGGAATTGATAAAAACCCTTGAGAGCCTATTGAAGATATTGTTGCAATGATAGGAATAACTTCTAACGATTGGTAAATCCATTTCCAAACTTTATTGATATTTAATTCAATACCAGAATCTCTTGCTTCTTGAATAGATTTTATAGCTAGAATTCGTTTTGAAACTGATTTTTTGTAAACGTCAGTTGTATTCTCAGAGAAATTTTCTAGTTCTTCGAAATTTCCATTGTCAAAACCCTCAATTATTTCAGCGCTAAAGTCTTTAATTGTTGGTAAGTTCTTTTCAACATCTGTTGCAAAACATTTATTGATTGATTCAAGAGTTTCTTCGAAGTTCATAGTTTTTTATAATAACAGCTAACGTTTATGTATAAGAATAGTTGCGGGTTTGTATGCGAGGATTTTCCGAAGGAAAATCAGACGTTACAAACACGAAACCATCTTTTGATTAAGCACTAAATCGCAATTATTTTTATACTGTGTTAGCTGTAGTTTTTATTCCACTTTGTAACGAACAATGACTTCATTATCCAAAACGACATTAGTAGACCAAATAAATTCAGCACCTTTTCCACTAAATTTTTCTATGAAGTTCATATATGCTTTTTTATTATTTACTCCTATTTCATCTTCAGTATATGTGGTCGCATTTGGCCATTGGCTGTCATTGAAAGTAACGTCAAAACTATTTTCTGGAATTTTCCAATGAATACCGTAAAATGCTGTTCCATTATCAACTCCATCTGTACTGCAATTTGAAGAGATTCTTTTTTCTCCAATTTCACTTAAACAACTTAAATCACTAATAGGTGCAGTATAAAAAGTTTGTGCTTTCCATTTGCTATTTGTAATAGTCCCATCACTAAAGCTGGCTATAAAACCTCCATCTCCAGGATGAAAATCTTTTCCTCTATTATTTTCTGAACCTAAACCTAAATGTTCTTCCCAATCTATTAGTTTTACTGCAATTGTATAAGGTTTTTTTACTTTGAATTTTACAATGTTTGAATTAAATGGTGTAAAAGGTACTGGGTCAACTGCTATTAATTTTCCGTTAATGTAAAGTTCAAAATAATTATCCGCAAAAAGATAGCCTGTAATGATTTCTCCGTCCGAATCTATCTCAAAGACAGGAACGGAATTCATATCTATTTCTGAAAGATTATTTGGTGTTATAGAGTTACATTCATTATATAAATCAGAAGCTTTGGTCGATTCGTTGAAATGATTAATTCCGGGAACTGTCCAACTATTTCCTAAATCATCTTTTATTTCTCCAACTCCTGAAATTCTGCTACCTCCTTGATTACAAGAAATAAGACTTTTAATTTGTGTTTCCGCTAATCCTTGGGTTACGTTTCCTGTTCCATTGTAAATTTTTTCGTTAGTTGTTTCTTTAGGAATTGATTCATTAGTTGATGATTTTGCGTTTTTTTCCTTACAACTGATTATCGTAATTAATAGAAATAGAAATAAAATGTTATTTTTCATTATATGAGTTTTTTTTAAATTACAGCTAACGTTAAGGCTATGATTAGTGCGGGGCGGAAATCCATCGGATTTCCTGTCTCGCGCTAAGCTAAAGCTTTGGGTTTCGCTTTTTCTTTTTTTGTCCAAAGCTAAATCCCAAAGATTTAGCGACATCATAAATATACACAGAACTTGGCTTTAAAACCTAAGCCCGTATTAAGTATAGCCATTGTTACCAAAAGTACTTTTTCCAACACTTATATTACTTAATTAGCCCCAACCTCTGCCGAACTGAATCAAGACGTACATGATAAACAAACCTAACAATAGTAAGATTCCTAGAATTATACTGACAATAATTGTTTTAGTCTTTCTATCCTTTTTTTTAACTACAAAAATAATTAATGCAATTATCGTGAGTGCGATTAAGGAAAAAACTGGTATAATCATAAAATTTTCAAATATAAATTATTAAGTCTTTTTGATTCCATACGAGTGAAGTCCATCTGCGCAAACTAGCTCAGGTCCATCTTCGTTCAGATTAAGTTTGAGTAGGAAGTCCATTCGCAATCTTTGGTATTTAATAAATTCAATTCCAATCGGTTTAACCTCGGATAGTTAATTCAATGTGCGGAATTTCGAAGTTTCTAAAATAGTTGTTTAGTATTTTTGGTAACGTTTCGGCTATGATTAGTGCGGGGCGGAAATCCAGCGGATTTCCTGTCTCGCGCTAAGCAAAAGCTTTGGGTTTTGTTTTGTTTTTTTCTTGCACGAAGCAAAATCCCAAAGATTTTGCGACATTATAAAGATACATAGACCTTAGTGTAAAGACCGAAGTCCGTATTAATTATAGCCATTGTTGTACACCGTTTTTACTTTCTCGTTTAAAATTGGGTATTTCTCTTTTATTTTTTTCTTTTTTATTCTTTCACCTCGTTCAGAGTAATATTTTTCAAAGTATATTTTTGAGTAAATAGTTTGTTTGTCAAGAACTCTTGATTGTTTTTTGCTTCTTTTATAAACTAATCGGTACTCAACTTCTGCAAATAATTTTCCTGAATTATAGAAGTATTTCCATTTTCCAATTTTCAAATCTTTATAAGCAATATTTGCGATTCCTCCTGAACAAACATTTACTTCTTTAATTGTAAAAGAACCTAAAGATTCAATATTTCTATTCGGATAATATGTAATCCATTCTCTATTAGGTATACCGTTTTTAAGACCTCCTTTAAAATGAACTTGTCCGATTGAGTCATAACTAACAATTGAGTCATCTGTTACAGTTCCATTAATGTAGTTCTGTTTAAATTTTAATTGCCCATTTTTATGAAAATATTGCCATAAACCATTTTTGTCATAACCATCATAAGCTCCTTTACGTTCTTTGTTTCCATTTTCAAAATAACTTATTGATTCACCTAAAGGTTCTCCTTTTGCATAAGAGGTAATGTCCTTGGTTTGTCCATTATTATAATATTGAGTCCATTTTCCGCACTTTATTTCATTACAATACTCTCCTGAAAGTTCCGTCTGTTCATTTAAATAAAATTCAAGCCAATACCCATTTAAGACTCCATTCTTTATTTGATATTTTTTAGCGATTCGGGTTTCATTTTTTTCAAAGAGTTGAATCCAATTTCCATCTTTTGGAAGCTTTGTCCTATATTTTCCATTAACCATCCAAGTATCAACACTTTCCCAACAGCATTCTTTTTTTTTAGTAGGGTATATATAGAATTGTTCAGAGTCTATTATGGTATCTTTAATTTCCCATGTTTGTGCATTTCCAAAAAAGGAATAAAAAACTAAGATTAATAATACTATTAAGTTGACTTTTTTTGACATTTTCCTAAATGGTGTACAACAATTGTATATGTGCACAATTGCACATATTTCTTATTTACCTGTAATTTAATAATATCTTGTAGAATGTCAATGAATACAATATTTTATCCGTTTACAAACGCATATTATGCGCATAATATACGTTTGTAAACGTTTAAATTTGATCTTAACGTATCAATTAATATAACTAAAGCGACTTCAATAACCCGCCATCAATAGGAATATTTGTTCCCGTAATATAAGCGGCATTGTCAGATGCCAAGAAAGCTGCTAAATAACCATATTCTTCTGGTTTGCCGATACGCTGTATTGCCACTCTCGATTCCATTTCTTTTCTGACCTGACTTGCTTCAATGCCTAATTGTTCGGCTTTTTTGGCATTAAGTTGCGTAATGCGGTCGGTATCGAAATATCCGGTAAGAACGCTATTAACGGTTATGTTATGCTTGCCTACATCTGTTGCCAACGATTTTGCCCAGGTCACTACCGCAGCTCTTATTGAGTTAGATAATGCGAGATACGAAAGTGGCTCTTTAACCGAAACGGAAGCTACATTAATAATGCGCCCCCATTTATTTGCCATCATAGAAGTCAATGCCAATTCTGTAGTGAACACCACCGTTTTAAATAGCAGATCAAAGGCTTGTTGGTAATCGTTTACTTGTTTTTCTAGGGCATTACCAGCGGCGGGACCTTGGGTATTATTCACAAGAATATCGACACTGTTATTTTCAAAGTATTTGGTAATAACCTTTTTGTAGTTATTAAAATTATTAAAATCTACCGATAGGTATTGATGTTGTTGTCCCTGGTCTGTAGGTAAGTCATTTACGATGTTGTGCAATTTCTCTTCGCTGTGCGACATTAAAGTTACACTTGCACCGCTTTCAGCCAGTTGCTGTGCTATTGCTTTACCAATACCACCGCTACTACCACCAACTAATGCTTTCTTATTTTTTAGAGATATGTTCATTTCTTATATTTTTAGATTAGGTAACTGAGCGAAGCCGAGGTTAACAACCAACTGCTAGCGGTATTCTTCTCGTGTTGGGCTAAATACATCTAACAACTTACAAGGGGTCAAGGCAACACCACTATGTTTTAAATGTGGAGCAATTACTACGATGTCACCTTGGCGGTACACCTTTGTGGTTCCATCTAAAGTGAATTCAAAATCACCCTCCATCACATGCATGATCTGCTCGTTCATGTGAGCATGTTCAGGTACTGTGGCGCCTTTTTCTACATCCCAAAATGCCATACTCATGTTTTCAGAATGTACCAATTTGCCATGTAAACCGGGCATAATCTCTTTTGACGGAATTGTAGAAAGGTTATAGTTCATTATTCTTTAGTTTAAGAACTAAAGATACTAGAATCTGTCGCAATTTTATAATAGTTGTTCGACTAGAAATGTTGTTTTCGGTTAGTTAACATAATCCCACCCTACAACTACAAATTCGCAGCGTCTGTTCCACTCATGATCTTCTTCAGAACAAGCTTCTTCAGTTGCACAAACTACAATAGGTTTTGATTCTCCGTATCCTTTTGAAACCACTCTGCCAGATTCAATTCCGTTTTTGACCAAGAAATCTTTGGCAGAATCGGCACGTTTTTGCGATAGGTCTTTGTTATAGCTTTTATTGCCGCGAATATCTGTATGAGTGCCAATTTCTATAATCATACCTGGGTTTTTCTTCATGATATCGATAACGGTCTGTAAACGTTCGCGAGACTCTCTTCTTAGATACCATAAACTATAATCGAAATGTATTTCTTCGGTCTGTATAACGGTACGGTCGCTCTCTTTTACTAAAGCTTCTTCTGTTGTTATGGCATCGGCTATTTTCTTTGCCAGTGCCTTCTCGGTTTTTGCTTTCTCGGCGATTCGCTGTTTCGTTAAACGTTCAGCTTCTTCAATACCTTGTTTTTCTGCTATTAGATAGGCTTTTTTATCTGCCTCTAACTTTTTAGCAGCCATTTGTTCGGTGCGTAGTTTTTCAGCTTTTTGTTTTTCTTGTAATGCTAGTGCTTCTGTTTTTTGTTTTTCTAGGATGGAATATAAAGGCATCGATGCATCATGTTCGGCATTTCTTTCTTTTGTACTGCGGATGTTCTTGGCATTACCTTCATACCCATTTTTTTCTGCTTTTACTTCGTAGGATGCTTCACAGATAATATCAAAATCAAACGCGCCATTTTCTTTAGTGATGCATGTGGCTATCACTTTGTTTTCTGCATTACGTAGGGTTACTGTTGCATTAACTAATGGTAGGGTAGTGGTACGATCTGTAATAATACCGGTAATAAACTGTTCGCAATCTTCAATTGATAACTCTTTGGTTACGTTAAAACTATAGATATCATCGCTTCCTTTACCAGATGGTCTGTTCGATGCAAAATAGCCCGATGCATTTTCAGTATTTAAAACATACGAGAAATCATCATAACCACTGTTTACTGGTAACCCTAAATTATCCGGATGCTGAAATGTTCCATTCTTATTTTTAGAAATAAAGACATCTAGCAGTCCGAAACCAGGGTGTCCGTTCGATGAAAAATATAGAGAATTATCCGAACCTATAAAAGGGAATTGCTCCTTCTTATCCGTATTAATTATACTACCTAAATTTACGGGAGTGCTAAACGAATTGTCGGCTTGTAGGCTTGTTTCATAGATGTCGAAAGAACCGAATCCGCCAGGTCTATCCGAAGAAAAATATAATTTTGTACCATCTGCATTTAAGGCTGGGTGCTCATTAGAATACTCGTCGCTGTTAAAAGAAAGCTCTGTAATATTCTTCCATTCGCCGTCAATTAAACTAGCACTGTAGATTTTTAAATTAGAAACTTTTTGATCATCGGTTTTGCGTTTGCCATGGTTATAGTTGTTACGTGTAAAATACATGGTGTTTCCGTCGGGTGATACTGTAAAAGAGCCTTCGTGCAATTTTGTGTTAATATCATTCGATAGGCTGACACTAATACTATCGCCCAATTGTTCTTGATGTATTGGGTGTGTGTAAATATCTAAATACTGCTGATTGTTCCACCGGTATGTTTTCGAACTTGATTTTTTATGTGCTGCGGTATACCAAATGGCATCACCTACCTGCATTGCCCCAAATTCTGATGTAGTCGTATTTAGGTTACTGTTTGCAATTGCGAAACGATTACCGATTGCTTTTACATTTTCTAGGTATATATTTTCTTCTTTTAGTTGCTGCAATTGTTCTGAATTGCCTTCTTTGGTGTAATAATCGAATAATACCTGTGCGGCTTCGTCATATTCGCCAATGGCTTTTAAAGACTGGTTCAGCTTAAAATAATACTGCTCATCTACCGTATCGCCATAATTAGAAATGAGATAGCGATACCAACGTGCCGAAGCATTTAGATCAAAGGTGTGGTAATAGCTATCTGCCAGGTTCTTTACGACCAAGCTGCTTTTATTGCTCGGTAATGCCGCTTCGTACAAGGCAATGGCATCTGCATAGTATTTCTTTTCAAAAAGGTCGTTGGCACGTTTTAGATCTTGTGACCAGGAAGATTGAAAAATTCCTAAAAATAGGATGAGATATATATGTAAGTTTTTCATTTTAGTAGAATCTAGGAGATTTATCATAGCCTTTTTTGAGTCCCCAAAGGTCTAGGTCGAACAGCACGAAAATTTCATGTGATCCATTATTGAATGCGCCTAAATTAGACAAGGTGTAATCGTAAGCATAGCCTATTCGTACAGAAGGTATAACCGCAATATTGAACATGGCATTGACAGAGTCATCTAACCTGTACGAGACACCACCTTCAAAGCGATTATTGAATAAGGCGTTGAAAGAGACATCTGCAGTAATTGGTGCGCCCGATACCATTTTGGTTAATACAGACGGCTTTAGTTTCAGGTTCGGATTAATGTCAAATACATAACCTGCCATACCAAAAAGGTGAATAGCTTCTGATCCAATACGGTTTAGACCATCTCTATTTTCTAGATGTTTAGAGGTCAACAAATTCGGAATTGACAAACCTGCGTAAAACTTATCTCTATTATAAAATGCACCAATACCCACATTCGGAAAGGTGTTATTCATATTCTCATTAAAAGCAGGGTCATCTTGCACTTCTGGTAGTCGGAATCCGTTAAAGTTGGTCTCGAACGTGGTGACACCTCCTTTTAGACCTAAGCTCAAATTACTTTGTTCATCTAGCTTAAGTATATAAGCGAAATCGACATAAATGTTATTCTCTTTCAACGAACCATCGCCAATATCATCAGATATGATAGAGGCACCCATTTCAATTTTTTCCGATAGCGGAGTATGGGCGAAAAAGGTCAGCGTTTTTGGTGCACCCACGGCATTTTCCCATTGGGTTCTGTATAGCGTACCAAAATTAAGCATGCCAGGTTGATTGGTTGTGTAAGCAGGGTTGACCACATTCATGTTATACATATACTGTGTATACTGCGGGTCTTGCTGCGCCTGTGTTTTTAAAAGGAACAAAAGCATAACTATGCAGATGCCCCAAGTGGTGTTTGTTATTTTCTTGTGCATGGGTTATCTGTTTAAGTATAAGCGACCTTGAATAGGTTCTGAATTGCCTTTGTTATAATTGATAATATAGAAATAGACTCCGTTTGGTGCTGTGGCAGAACCATTTCTACCATCCCAAGCGGGATTGGTTTTGTCACCTTTAAATAGCGTTGTGCCGTATCGGTTCAAAATCTCTAAAGTGAAATTCGGGAATATGGTTTCTATATTCGGAATGAAAAAAGTATCGTTTCTACCATCGGCATTTGGTGAGAATCCGTCAGGTATGAAAAAGTCATAATTTTCGGGATCACAATTACTAAAATCTACAGTTACAGGTATACGCGTTGCAGAAGAACATCCGGTAAGGGAATTATAATTTTCTGCATAATACACGGTGTCTTCTAATAACGGAACATCATCTGTTAGCGCTGTACCGCCAGTTTCGGTTATAAACCAGAATACTTCATTTGCTGTTTCGTTTTCTAAAGTCCGTAATGCTACAACCGTAGGGTCATCTAAACCACAAACAGGTAATACATCTGAAGATATAGCTGTTGGTGCCACGGTAATTACTGTCGGCGTAATTTCTAAACGATCTGTGCTCGTACAACCACCGCTATTGGTAGCTGCGAAATAAGATTGACCATCTACTAAAATGGTTGACGCATCTAAAGCAGTACCGCCAGAGAGCGTACTAAACCATGTAACAGAACTGCCTGTAATAACATTTACAGTAATATTCGACAATGTCGGGCTAGTTTCTGCGCAGAACAACGGAGTATTATTATCACTCGTAGGTGCATCAGGGTTACTGAAATTGACCGTTATTTGAACACGTTCGGTTCCCTCACAATTGGTAAGTGGGTCGCTATTGGTTACAAAATAATCTTCACCGTCAATCAGCTCTGTTGAAATCGGTAGAATATTGGTATCTGTATTAGTATCGTAAAATAAGATATCGCCCGCTGCGGTAACATTAATATCCATCAATGTGGGTAACCCACTAAAATCGCTCAAACAAAAAGTCTGGCTGGCATCGGCTACGGGAGCTTCTGGCACTCCGCCACGTGAGAAATTTTCGCTCTCTTCGAACACAAAATCTAATCGGCAGGGTGTAGTATCATTCTGAATGCTTCGAACACTAGCGGTATAATTACCAATAGGTAAAGCATCGACATCTATTTGATAGGCAGCAGTACCACCCGTGAAATTTATAGTATTTGTTGTTAGTACAGTATTCGAGCCTAATTCGGTAACATCATAAGTTATCGTATAGGTGCCATCTGGTAAAATAGGAGCGTCTACCAAAACATCTATTTGTATGGCATCGCAATTGTTGTCTATAATCAAATCTAACTGAATAGCATCTGGTAACGGAGTCACCATAAAAGTGTCGGCTATAGGGCAGTTAGTTGCAAATGTATTCGTAATAGTAGGGCTGAAGTTATATTCGCCACCTTCCGAAAAATTGCTTCCCGGTACGGTAATCGTAGCATTACCACTTATAAACTCTAGATCAAATGAGTCTGATGTATCTGTACTCTTATCTGGTCTCGTTAATACATATTGCGTAGTGAAAGTACCATTGGCAAAATTACCGCTGTTGTCAAGAATTTCTGTTATTTGTACGATGGCATCGTTCTGCACACAAATATCTTCAATGTCTGCCTGTGAGCTCGCGACCAAAAAGGTGGTTGGTGGTACAATAACTGTTGGGCAAACATCTCGAATTGGGCTAACGCTTGTAATACCAACTACTTCAAGAGTAACCGTTTCATTTAAGGGCACTAGTGTTGGGTCGACAATAAAATGACCGTCTCCGTCTATTAGAGAAGTGCTTGCAACCCCAAGCGATCCATCAATAGTGTATGAAATTAAAAATGCACCATTGTGTAATAGCGTTTCGTCATATGCTAGTTCTACGACATAATCTTCTTCAATACAAATATCTTCAGCAGTAATGTCCCCATCTAAAACAGGTAGAATATCAATATTGACGGTAACTTCTCTTTTTTCGCAAACAGGGTGTGTAGGGTAAACAGTATACACAAATGAGAAGGTGCCATAACCGAAAGTGTCGTACAATTCTTGAATATCAATGACCGAATCGTTTAAATCGCTCAATTGACCGGTAGCATCTTCTGACCATGTTCCGTTTGGGTCTTCGCCTAATAGTTGGTCGTTTAGGTCAAAATTCGTGTACGCTGAAAAATCATCGTTCGCACAAAAAGTGACACTTGTTGGTCGACCAGGGTTTGGTGGTGGGTGTACTTCTAGAACTACGGTAGCCGTTCTACCAGCACAAGTGTTTACATCGGGTACGGTATAAGTGAAAATGTATATACCTGTACCTGCAGCTTGGGCGTTAAAAATGTTTTCTTCTAAGAATCCGGTAAGGGTACTTGGGTCTTCTTCCCAAAGCCCATTAAAATCTTGAACTTTACCATCTACATTACTGCCTAAAAAGCCGTGTAGGTTTACACTATTATCATCTCCGCAGGCATTTGCACTACCATCAATATTATCTTCACCTGGGTAACCACCAAGGTTTATATTTATTGTCGCAGTTTCATTGCAATCAGTATTGGTGTATACAAATGAATGTGTGCCATAATTATTAATACGCCAGAGATCTACGATTCCGGTGCTTTGGTTTAAGGCATAAAAATTTTCTGGGTTTGTGGTAGACCATGTTCCGCCTGCAGTAGGGGAGCCGCCTAATCTTGGAAATAGCGCAAAATTACGATTGGCGACATCAAGGTCTTTTTCGCAAATCTCAATACTTGCATCATTACCTGCACATTGTGCTTCGGCTAAGTTTGAAAAACCGAGTATAAAAAGCACAATGGCAAAGAACCTAAGGTTTAATTTATTCATTAATAGGGGATTGGTTGTTGAATATATGAATAGGGCATAAAGGTATTTCCGTTAACATTTGTAGGAAATTATATGTTGTGAAAACATCATTATGTAGGGTGAATACTACTAAACGTGATAAAAAGTGTTAAAAATTAACGTATTTCATCGATGAGACTGTCTTTTTTAGAAGGATTTACTAGGCTCTAGTTTTGTTGGAATTCCCAAATAATACATACGCAATACGTATCTTTGCCACCTAAAATTTAGTAATGCGAATACATTTTATTGCAATAGGAGGAAGTGCCATGCACAATTTAGCGTTGGCGCTAGAACACAAAGGATATGTTATTACTGGTAGTGACGACGTCATTTTTGAACCTTCTAAATCTAGATTAGCAGCAAAAGGATTACTACCCGAAGAATTTGGCTGGTTTTCTGATAAAATCACTAGTGATCTAGATGCTATTGTATTAGGTATGCACGCCAAGGCGGATAACCCAGAATTACTAAAAGCGCAAGAATTGGGCATTACGATTTATTCTTACCCTGAGTTTTTATATGAGCAATCTAAAAATAAAACCAGAGTAGTTATTGGTGGTAGCCATGGTAAAACAACCATTACTTCAATGATCCTTCATGTGCTTAACTTTCATGATATTGAGGTTGATTATATGGTAGGGGCACAGTTAGATGGCTTTGATAGAATGGTGCACCTTACTGAGGATAATGATTTTATCGTACTTGAAGGCGATGAATATTTGTCTTCACCAATAGATCGCAGACCTAAATTTCATTTATACCAACCGAATATTGCTTTGTTAAGTGGTATCGCTTGGGATCATATCAATGTGTTTCCCACTTTTGAGAATTACGTAGAGCAGTTTAAAATATTTGTTGATAGTATCGTAAACGGTGGTTCGATCACTTATAATATAGAAGACGAAACAGTAAAGGAAATCGTTGAAGCTTCTGAAAATACCATTAGAAAATTACCGTATACTACACCTGAATATAGTGTTGAAGACGGAGAAACACTTTTGGAAACGAATGAAGGTCCAATGCCTATTGAGGTTTTCGGTAAACATAACCTAAGTAATTTGGCAGGCGCAAAGTGGATTTGCCAAAACATGGGTGTTGATGAGGATGATTTCTATGAAGCTATTGCTACTTTTAAAGGAGCATCGAAACGTTTAGAGAAAATAGCAGAGGGTAATTCAAGTATCGCCTATAAAGATTTTGCACACTCCCCAAGCAAAGTAGCCGCTACTACAAAGGCAGTGAAAGAGCAGTACCCAAATAGAAAATTGATTGCCTGTTTAGAGTTGCATACGTACAGTAGTTTTAATCCGGAATTTCTAAAGGAATACAAAGGTGCTTTAGATGCCGCTGATGAAGCAGTTATTTTCTTCTTGCCAGAATCTGTGGCAATTAAGAAGTTAGAAGCAGTTACTCCCGAACAAATTTCAGAAGCTTTTCAAAGAAAAGACTTAAAGATTTTTACCGATGCAGCTTCGTTTCATGAATTTGTAGAAAATAAAGATTATAAAAATTCTACCTTATTATTAATGAGTTCTGGAAATTACGGTGGACTTAATTTGGGACATTTACGAAATGTTATCGTAAATAATTAAAAATCAGGCAATATGAGATTGTGTTTTTCGTTTGATTTTCACTAATCATTAAATTTAAATTGTGAAAAAATTAAACATTTTAGTAGTATTCTTTATTTTTTTAGGTGCAGTTTCATGTAGAGATACCGAAAAAGAGCAAGAACAATTAGATGCAACACTAGATAAAATAGAAGCCGTTGAAGAAGATTTAAAGGAAACTTCAAAAGAAGTAGAAAGTAAGGCAAAAGAGGTAGAATCTGCATTATCAGAATTAGATAGCATTTAAAAATAAAGGATATGAAAGTTATTATAAAAAATATAGGGTTGGTGTTATTCTTTTTTGCACTAACAACTGCTGCAGGTTATTCTCAGGGGAATTCTGAAGGAAAAGCAAAGGGTAAGGAGAAAAAAGAAAAAATTCAAAAGTCTGTTGAAGATGAAGCGGAGTTTCAAAAAGGCAAAGCCAAGGAAAAGAAGCAGAAAGGTCAAGATAAAATAAAGGATAAGGCCAAAGGTAAAAAGGAAGATGTTAAAGAATCTGTTGAAAACGAAGCGGAACGCCAAGAGGGCAAAGCTGAAGAAATGAAACAGAAAGGTCAAAAGGCTAAAAAAGAAAAAGGTCTTGATGATGATGACTACATGATAAATGATGATGATTTTGATGTAGAAGATGAAATAGACGATGAAGCCGAAAAGAAGGCAAAAAAGCTTAAAAAAGAAAAATCTAACAATGGCAAAGCTTACGGTAGAGATAAAGGCGAAATGAGTGGTGAAGAATTCGGTAAATACCGAGCTTCAATAGCCAAAGAGCAGGTAGAGGAAACAGAGAAGGAACTTACTGAGAAAGAAGAAGTTCTTAAAAAAGGTAGAGAAAAAGTAAAAAATGCCAAAGAAAAAGTAGCGAAGGAAAGAGAAGTTAAAGGTGCTGACGAGGAAGTTATGAAGCAAAAGGAAGAAAAAATTTCTAATGCAGAGAAAAAGCTTGACGAGTTAGAAGAGGTAATTAAACGCAACAAAGAAAAAGTAAAACAAAAAGCAGAAGAAATTAAAAAAGTTTCTGAGCCCGTTGAATAAACTTCATTAAATAACAATTTGTATGCCCTTGTCATTTTTGCAAGGGCTTTTTTTTACTAAAAACCGAACATGCTTAACAAAGTTATTTTATTAAATTCCAAATTATCTTAAATGGTTGTCTAGGGATTACATTCTAATTAGAAAGTAAAAGAAAAGTGTAAAGAGCTCTAAATAGGAGGTGTAAAGTAAATAGTACGAAGTAATTAGTAATTAGTAAAAGGTACTAGGTACAAAGTAATAAGTATTAAGTATTAAGTAAAAGGTACTAGGTACAAAGTTGGGTTAGAGAAAATAGAGGATAGAAAATAGAGTAAAGAGTACTAAGTAATAAGTATAAAGTATTAAGTAAAAAGGACTGTGTAGTTTTGAACTTGAACTTGACTTTTGAACTTGAACTTGTTTTTTCCAACAACCAACAACCAACAACCAACAACCAACAACCAAATTACACTCCGAATTGCTTCAAATGGTGGTCTAAATGTTTGTATTGCATTTGTCCCCATTGTTCTTTTGTAAACGGTCCGAATGCAGGGTGCGGATACCATTCTTCTCGATCACGTACTGCATAAAAATCGTTCACCAGAATTTTAAGGGTTTCATGTTCGGTACTGAATACCTTATCTTCTTTTGTTTTTAGCTGAGGTGCAGTCGGTAAATTTTTACGCCATGGTTTATCATTATATAACGACTTTTTAAAAAACGTTTTTACGAACCAATTGCCTTTAGAAGTGTTGGGTGTATTCTTAATAGCTAATTTTAACGGGTACTGGCAATGCCAAACCATTTGCCCAATGGTCATTTTACCCCAACCTTTTTCAGAAGTTTCTGAAAGTTGTTCGATTCTATTTTTGATTTCTTGGTATGCCTCTTCGTTTAAAATCGATTTCATGGTTGGTTTTTTAATTGATGTATAAATTTACCATAAAATAATTTGTTCTGTATCTTTAGCCAATGCACGATAAACCCGCTTCACTATCTATTAAAAATTGGTCAGATGATGATAAGCCAAGAGAAAAGCTAGTTCATAAAGGTCGTTCAGTATTATCTGATGCTGAATTGATTGCCATTTTAATAGGTTCGGGTAGTAGATCAGAAAGTGCGGTTGAACTATCTAAACGTATTTTGGCATCTGTAGATAATAACCTCAATGAATTAGGTAGGCTTTCTATAAAACAACTGATGACCTTTAAAGGTATTGGTGAAGCTAAAGCAGTAAGTATTGCAGCGGCTTTAGAAGTTGGTAGAAGAAGAAGGGGAGAAGATGCCGCTAAAATTGAAAAAATAGGTAGCAGTAAAGATGTATACGAGATTCTACAACCGTTATTGGGCGATTTAGAACATGAAGAATTCTGGATTCTCTTTCTCAATAATTCCAACAAAGTATTGCATAAAGCGCAGTTGAGTAAAGGTGGTATAACAGGTACTTTAGTAGATGTGCGTATAGTCATGAAACAAGCATTAGAATTAGGTGCAGTTGCAATTATTTTGGCCCACAATCACCCATCTGGTACGTTAAGACCTAGTGCTGCAGACAAACAAATTACCCAAAAAATAAAAATTGCAAGCGAAACTTTAGATATTAAAGTGTTGGATCATTTGATCATTACCCAAAAAAGTTACTATAGCTTTGCAGATGAAAAAATTCTATAGATGTTATTGATTTATACACATAAAATCACACCACGTCTTACTTATATCATGAGGCATATCTTCGTGAATATATTAGGTGTAGAACTTGATTTTACCACTAAGGTAGAGGAGTTTATAAAGCATACCGGACCAAAAATAACGTATACAAAACAACCACTACAGAACGAATTTTTTGTTCGTAGTAATGAGTTGCTTTTTGAACAAGGTATTAATGATATTGAATTAAATATTGCAGTTTGGGAAGATGTACCCTGCTTTTTTCAAGCAGGTGAGCGTAGTAACCTACCGTTTGATATTTTTGCCGCTAGTTTCTTTCTACTTTCAAGGTATGAAGAGTACTTGCCGCATGTAAAAGATATTCATGGTAGATTTTCTCCGAAAGATAGTATCGCTTTCCAAAACGGATTCCTTCAAAAACCTGTTGTAGATATTTGGGCTCTTAAATTATTAGATGCGCTTAAAGAGCGTTTTCCAGATTTGGAACATAAAGGTAAATCGTATGATTTTGTATCGGTAATAGATGTGGCAACTTCGCACTGCTATGCGAATAGAGGAGTAGTTCGCGGTTTGGTAGGTATGCTAATGGATATTGGGACATTTAAGTTCAAAAGAGTTGTAGATAGAATAGCAGTGGGATTAAACAGGCGGAAAGACCCTTATGACAATTATGCTGAATTAATTGCCTTGCACAAGAAGTATAATATTAGGTGTAATTTCTTTTTTCAGTATGCAGATTACTCAAAGTATGATAAAAACGTATCTATCAACAGTATTAAATTTAAGTCGCTAATAAAATATGTAGCTGATTATGTACCAGTATCATTGGCAGCAAGCTATAGTTCATTTTCTGATTTAGAACTATTAAAGAAAGAAAAATCCAATTTAGAAGTGGTTATTAATAGACCAGTAAACAATTGTAAAATGCGATATAATAGGGTAGATGTTCCTCAAACGTATCGTAATCTTATTGCGGCAGAGTTTACCAATGACTACACCATGGGGTATACCTTTGAACTTGGTTTTAGAGCCGGTACTTGTACGCCTTTTCAGTTTTATGATATTCCGTTAGAAGTAAAGCAGCCTATAAAAGTGCATCCGTTTGCGATTCATGATATATCACTTTCAAAAATTAAGAAAGATCAAGAAGTATTGCGTCAAGTGCAATTGATCACTGATGAGGTTAGAAAAGTTAATGGTACGCTTATAACCATGTTCTCTAATGAAGTCTTAGGTAATAAAGAAGATAGAGATTGGATGAATGTGTACACCGAAGTAATAAAACAACAACATGTTTGAAGATAAAGTAACAGATGTATTTTTTGATTTAGATCACACCTTGTGGGATTTTGATAAAAACTCGGCACTGACCTTTGAAAAAATATTTAACGATCATAAAGTTGGTGTTGAACTACAAGACTTTCTAGAAGTCTATGTACCAGCAAATTTGAAGTTTTGGAAATTGTTTAGAGAAGAGAAAATAACAAAAACCGAATTACGGTATCAGCGACTTAAATCGGTTTTTGATACTATGGGGCATCCTGCTACCGATGATTTAATTCATTTATTATCCGAAGAATATATTAATCATTTATCCTCATTCAACGCTCTTTTTCCTAATGCTATTGAGGTGTTAGATTATTTAAAACCTAAATATAAATTGCACATCATTACCAACGGTTTCCAAGAAGTTCAAGATAAGAAGCTTAGAAACTCTGGTATTCATAGCTATTTTGATCAGATTATTGATTCTGAAATGGCAGGAGCTAAAAAGCCGAATCCGGTTATCTTTAATTTGGCTTTAAATAGAGCTGGTGTAGTACCAGAAAAATCAATAATGATTGGCGATAGCTTAGAGGCAGATATTTTGGGCGCGAAATCTTTAGGTTTTCATACCATACACTTTAATGCGCATAGAGAAGAAACTCATGATGTGGCTCCGATAATTTACGATTTGCAAGAAATAAAATCCCTTTTATAGAGTTACTATAACTATAGACTACTGTCTATATGTGTTAAACTTTGAAAAGGTGATAAAAGGGGTACGTTTTCTATTATTGACTTTGGTAGGTCTTCTACTGGTTACATCTTGTTCTGAAGAGCAAGATTTTGATCAGATAGATGATTTAGCTATTACCCCAAGTTATGAAGCTAGCATCTTCTATGTAAAAGCTCAAGAAACATTGATTAATAGGGTAGAAGGTTTAAGCTTTTACACTGAAGATTTTAATTTTGATGCTTTTGAAGAACCCTTTTTTGCAAAAAGAGTCTCGTCTGGTGTTATAACTTATGAGTTAGAGAATACTACCAGTAAGCCTATAGAAATTAGACTTGAATTTTTAGATGAAGCTGAAAATGTTTTAGATACTGAAGTATTTAATATGGATGCTGCACCTACGGCTATGCTACAAAGAGATGTTGCATATGGGGCAACAGGTAAAAGCCTCGATATTATAAAAGCGACTTCAGAAATAAGGCTGACAGCTATAAATTTAGGTGATAATAGTAGTTCTTCTACTTTGCCAGATCCTGCAATAGTGCTTCGTTCTAGCGCACAATTTACTGTAGATATACGATGAGATTATGCCATTGCTTTTTTATAGCTGGCGTATTGCTTACTTTGAGTTTAAAAGCTCAGAATAAGCAAATTCTTTATGACTTTAATGAAATTCCGCAATCCCTTTCTGTAAACCCTGGTGTAGAATCTGATTTTAAATGGTTCGCAGGTGTGCCTTTATTATCTGGTATTTCTGGTTATGGGGGTTCTAATGCTATTTCCGTCAATGATATTTTTGCTAATGATGGCATCGATATTAATATAAAATTTAGAGAACGGGCTTTAGATGTACTTACACCCAAAGATGAATTAAGTACAACGATACAAATGGAATATCTGAGTGGCGGATTCAGAAGTGAGAATCCGAACATATTCTACTCCTTCGGGGGATATCTAGAGTTTGATAATATAGGTTACTGGCCTCAAGATTATGCATACCTATTGTATGATGGTAATGCTGATCAATTGGGTAGAAGTTACGATTTGGGCGATTTAAAAGTTCGTGGTTCTTTAGTGAATGTTTTTCATTTCGGAATCAATAAAAAAATAGACCGCAATTTAACAATTGGTGCAAGAGCTAAATTGTATTCAGCCATAGCAGATTACAGTTCTTCTACCAATAATGGTCATTTACGTAGTGTAGCGGGTCAGAATAATATAATTGCAACGAATTTAAATGCTGATTTACTTTTACGCACATCTGGACTGCGAAGTTTAAGAGATGCCAATGATGATGGTATTCTTGCAAATGAAATTATAAGTAGAGCACTTTTTGGCGGTGATCTTGGTTTAGGTCTAGATCTTGGTTTTACCTATCACTTGTCTGAACGTACCACGGTAACGGGTAGTTTATTAGATGTCGGATTTATCTATCATTCTGGGGATACAAAAAGTTATAGTTTAAACGGGAACACTACAGTTGAAGGTATTGAAATAGATATACTAGATAATTTTGCGAGTCTTGATCGTGATTTTTGGCAAGATTTAGTAGATGAGGTAGAGGGTGCTGTACCGTTTGATACTGATACCAATAGCTATGTTTCGTTTAGACCTACAAAAATGTATGCATCAATTAGAAATGACTTTGGTGAGCCTGTAGGTAATGGTGGGTCGCAAAGTTGCGATTGTACGGCTGGATCTTCTGGTGGTGGCGAATTGCGTACCAAGTATCGAAATTCTGTTGGTGGGCAACTTTATATGATCAATCGACCAAGAGGTCCGCAAATGGCGTTGACCGGTTTTTATACGCGCAGAATAGGTAATGTTTTAGCGCTTAAGGGAACATATACCGTAGATAAATTTAGTTCTACCAATGTAGGTTTAGGTATGAATCTGCAAGCCGGACCTGTCAACTTATACCTAATGGCAGATAACTTATTATCTTATAATAATATAGCGGCCACGAACTACGCTTCATTTCAATTCGGTATGAATATTATTTCTTGGGGGCGTAATAAGTAGTATATCTTCTTCACTGCTTTTATTTTTTTGGCATGCTTTTTTCATATATTACCGTGAATTTAAAATTTACAACGTTTTGAAAATAGTTATCGCATTAGTATTCACTTTTATAGGATTTTCTTCATTCGCACAAACTAATTTAGATGATTATAAATATATCATCGTACCTAAAAAGTTTGATGCTTTTAAAAATATGAACGAACACCAAACAAGTACGTTGGTAAAACATCTTTTTACCGGTAAAGGTTTTGTTGCGGTATATGATGATCAATTGCCAGAAGATTTGAAATTTAATAGATGTTTAGGTGTAATGGCAGATTTGCAAGATGACAGTAGTTTGTTTTCTACAAAGACAATCATCAACTTAAAGGACTGTAATGATAAAGTCGTTTTTAGTACAATGCAGGGCATCAGCAAAAAAAAGGAATATAAAGCATCTTACAGCGAAGCTATTAGAGAGTCTATGCGCTCTTTTAACGGCATGAATTATAGTTACACAGCCAAAGAGAAAAAAGATGAAGCTGTTACCGTTAATTTTCGAAATGACGTTAAAAAGCTAGATGAGTCTAAAGCCAATAAAGTGCTAAAGGCAGAAAAGGCAGCAGAAGAAGTAAATGTAAAAAGAGAACCAACAGTAATTTCTGAAGAAACGGAGAAAACTCAGTATTATAAAGATATTACACCCGTTGAGTCAAACATTAAAAAGACAGAAACTCAGAAGCCTGCTTTCAAGAGTTTAGAGGTTAAGAAGCCTTCACCTAAAGAAATGTTATATGCTCAGGCAACCGATAACGGTTACCAATTGGTAGATAGTTCGCCTAAGGTTAGAATGAATTTATTAAAAAGCTCAGCTGATAATGTCTTTATGGCAAAAACCGATACCAAAAATGGTATGGTATACCAAAAAGAGGGAAACTGGATTTTTGAATATTATGAAAACGATAAACTAGTTCAAGAAGAACTGAATATCAAATTCTAAAAGTCATATTTCGTCTTCCACCTGTTTTTTAAAAAATCGCTAAGAGCTTTTTCTCTGGCGTTATTCCCAGGTTTATAGAATGTTGTACCCTTAATTTCATCGGGTAGAAATTCGGCATCTACAAAGTTATTCTGGTAATCGTGGGCATATTTATATTCTTGTCCGTAACCCAAATCTTTCATTAATTTGGTAGGTGCATTTCTTAATGGTAATGGTACGGTCAAATTCCCCGTTTGTTTTACAACTTGCTGCGCTTTGCCGATTGCCATATAACTAGCATTACTTTTTGCTGAGGTTGCAAGGTAAATAGCACATTGGCTTAATACAATACGCGCTTCTGGGTAACCAATAGCGGTAACAGCTTGAAAGGTGGTATTTGCCATCACCAAAGCAGTTGGGTTTGCTAAACCAATATCTTCTGATGCTGAAATAAGCATTCTACGGGCAATGAATTTTACATCTTCACCACCTTCGATCATTCGTGCCAACCAATATACGGCGCCGTTAGGGTCGCTCCCTCTAATAGATTTTATAAAAGACGAGATAATATCATAATGTTGCTCACCTGTTTTATCATACAACACCGTATTCTTCTGAACTTTAGATAATACCAATTCGTTGGTGATGACAATATTGTCACCTGCTTCAGAATTGACTACAAGCTCAAAAATATTTAGTAATTTTCTGCCATCGCCTCCAGACAAACGTAACAACGCTTCCGTTTCTTTAAGTTCAATATTTTTAGACTTTAGCAAGGTGTCTTTTTCCATTGCCCTTTTTATAAGGTTTTCTAAATCGTCTTTTCCGAAGGCATTTAAAACATATACCTGACAACGAGAGAGTAGGGCAGGTATCACCTCAAAACTGGGGTTTTCTGTGGTAGCACCAATTAACGTAACCCATCCTTTTTCAACAGCTGCCAAAAGAGAGTCTTGTTGAGATTTGCTGAAACGGTGTATCTCATCAATAAATAAAATAGGGTTTTTAGCAGTAAATAATCCGCCAGCTTGCTTCGCTTTATCGATTACTTCTCGAATGTCTTTTACACCACTATTGATAGCACTTAAAATATAGAAGGGTCTTTTGCTTTGCTCGGCAATAATGTTAGCTAAGGTCGTTTTACCCGTGCCAGGAGGTCCCCAAAGTATTAATGATGGAATAATACCTTTTTTAATTTGATGCGTCAGTGAGCCCTTTTCACCCACCAAATGATGTTGACTAATATATTCGTCTAATGTTTTGGGCCGTACGCGTTCTGCTAAAGGTTCGTTCATAGTACAAAAGTATACTAAACTTAAATGAGAATAAAAAAGTTGCGTGCCAATTGATTGTTAAGTAAGGATTCGAATGACAATATGACCAATTTGTAAACGTTGGTAGTATAATTGTTATTCAAATACAAAATCTAGCTCATGTCTGAAATGGGACATTATAAATTTTCGAACAAAGTAATTGCTATACCGCTATTAGCAATGATTTTGATATGGGGTGTATATTGGTTAGAATTGAGTTTAGGGATTAATTTTAATGAATTCGGGGTTATGCCTAGAACACTACTCGGTTTACGTGGTGTAGTGTTGAGTCCGTTTATTCATGGGTCTCTAGAGCACTTATATAACAATACTATTTCATTAGCAATTCTATTGTCAGCCTTATGGTATTTTTATAGAGATGTCGCTTGGAAAGTAGTTTTGTACGGAATACTGTTATCAGGATTTTTGACATGGATGATTGGTCGTACGTCGTACCACATTGGTGTAAGTGGACTCATTTATGTTCTGGCGAGCTTTATTTTTTTCAAGGGGATATTTAGTTCTTACTTTAGGTTAGTTGCACTTTCGTTAATAGTTGTTTTTATTTACGGAAGCATGCTATGGTACATTTTTCCTGTAAAAGAAGGAATGTCTTGGGAAGGACATTTAGGAGGTTTCTTAACTGGATTATTTTTAGCTAAAGTCGTAAAAGCACGCATACCGCCAACCAAAAAATATGAATGGGAAAAGGAAGGCTTTAAAGAGGAAGACGACCTATTCTTACAGCACTTTGATGAAAACGGAAACTTTAGAGAATTACCAACTGAGGAAGATATCGATGAAGAAAGTAGCTTTAAAATTAACTACATCTTTAAAGAAAATTCCGAAAATGAATCTAACAAGTAATGTTGAATTACAAACGCTGACGTACTGCTTCGTATAAGAACACGGCACAAGCAACAGAAACATTCAATGATTCTATTTCACCAAGTAATGGCAACTTAGCCCTGTAATCAGAAGCTTTTAAAATAGAAGGTGTAATACCACGATCTTCAGCACCCATAACAATAGCGATAGAATCGGTAAAAGGAACATCATAAACAGAATCATCTGTTTTCTCTGTAGCCGATACGATTTTAATATCAGATGCCTGTAAGTAGAAAACGGCATCTTTTAAATGGTCTACTTTTGCAATTGGCACTCTATAGGCAGCACCGGCAGAAGTTTTTATGGTATCTGCAGTTACTGGGGCGGCACCTTTCTTTTGAACGATAATACCATCGACACCAGTACACTCAGCAGTTCTGATGATAGCTCCGAAATTACGAACATCCGATAGTTGATCCAGTAATAAAAATAAAGCCGGACCTTCTTTTGCATTTGCCTTCTCAACCAAATCTTCAAGAGTATGAAATGCAATAGGCGAGATGTTTGCAACAGCACCTTGGTGGTTACTTTTGGTAAGCCTGTTCAATTTTTCAATAGGCACATAGACCATATTGATCTCATTACGACGCAATAAACCTTCCAATTCTTTCATAAGATCTCCTTTAAGACCTTTTTGTAGAAATACCTTATCTATCTCTTCATTTGAATTGACAGCTTCTATAATGGCTCTTAAGCCATAAATTTGAGTGGTTTTTTGCATGGGGCAAAGGTAAATAAAAACCGCCCAACATTTGTTGGGCGGTTTTAAATAATAAGATTAAAATTTTTAGCTATTTAAATAGTCAAATACTTTTATTAAATCTGATTCGTCTTTGATGTTCAGATTATTTTCTTTTAAAAATAGCTTGAGTTCTTCTCTTTTAGACTCATCTACCAACTTGATAAGTTTTTTATTTTTTTGAGGAATTTGGTCAATTCTATTTACACCATTTTTTTGAAAATAGAATTCTGTAAATTTTGTAAATCTGCTCGGTACTGCTGCTACAAAAGAATTCTGAGCAGGCTGCCCTTCAGTAAACTTTACAAGAGTTCTTTCGTATAGGTCATATTTACTGCCTTTTTTTATAAGAGATAAATAGCCATTGATGGTAGCATTTTTTTCGGTAACAAAAGTTTTAAAACTTAAAGGTTTTGCATTTACAAGAAGACTAATTTCTTTATCTTTTACTAATGCTTGATATGCTTCTTCTTCAGAAGCAGTTTTTTTAATTTCAATCTCCTCGTTTAAGGCATTGTATCTATAATATATATTACCAACAACTTCGTCATTATATTTTAAGATTGTTGGAGCGAAAGTGTTAGAAGTGTATGGGGAGCCTTGAAATTTGTCTAAATCTATTTCTCGCCTTTTTTGATAAGCCTCGTTTACCGGACCTAAGAAATTGGCGATAGCTGCTCCTGCAGCAGCATTTTGGCTTGCTCCACCTAAGTTAGTAGGTACTTGACCCGAATATTGTGCTTGTAAAGCAGTACTTGCTATTACGGTTATTGCTAATAATAGTATTTTTTTCATGGTGTGGTTGTTTAAGAGGTTTAAATTAAATATAATTTTTAAACCTCTTATATTCAGGATGTTTAATTTTTTGTTAATTCGAATGTTCTCAGTTTGTCATTGTTAAAACCTGCAATAAGTAAGGTGCGGTCTTTGTATTTTAGTGATTCCATACTTTTTACGTTGCCTTTCAAATATAATCCGGTACTTTCCATAGTTGCGGGTATATAACCATCTTTCCCATTTGAAATTAGTGCTAAACCAGATATAGCATCTAGTCTTGGCGTTTCAACTTCTGTTTCATAGATGTTACCAGATATAACGCAATCTTCAAATCCATCTTTATTCAAATCAAAAACTGATATTGCCAAAGTCGGAAATAATTGTGCTTCATTTGGTAAAGTTATTTTCTCAAACTTATTATTGCCTTTGTTTAGAAGTAGAATAGAGTTGAATTCTGTTACTTCTTTAGAATATGAATCTTTTAACTTGTCGCCATATATATCTTCCATTGTGGCTTGTGCGAAATCATTATAGGTGGTAAATTTTTCTTTGATAAACGGCATCTGCTGAGATGAGCATTCCCTTCCCCTTACGGGTACATAGGTTTCGTGGTATTTTTTACTTAAGACTACATCGTTAATACCATCATTATCAAAATCATTAGAATAAATTTTGAATGGTTTATCCTCGCTTGCCGTGAACTTTATATTTCTGCCAACATTCCCAATAATGTAATCTTTGTTACCATCATTATTTACATCTGTTTCTTTAATTTTAAACCACCAGCCTTTGGTGTTAAGTGCTGTCCCTTTAGTTGAAAGGCGTTGAAATTTTCCGTTTATATTTTCAAATATTCCTATTGGTGTCCACTCACCAACCGCAATAAAATCTTGCCAGCCATCATTATTAAAATCTGTAGTGATTATACTGTTGATTAATCCGAAGTTTTCTAATTCAGGGGCTATATTTTCAGTAACATTTTTTAATATACCATTGTCATTTTCATAAAGAATTGAAGGGCTATGTTTTGGATAGTTATGTGGTATAATTCTATTTCCTACCAAAACATCATTATCACCGTCTTTATCAAAATCTATTATGGTTACCGATTTTCCGCTTTTTGGAAATGATAGTAAAACAGGCATATCCATCTTATGAAAATTACCAGTACCATCATTTAGGTATAACCTGTCAGCATAATAAGAAGAGCTTTCGCCATATTCATTTCCACCACTTACTACATAAAGGTCTAAATCATTATCGTTATCAAAATCGAAGAAAACCGATTCGGCATCTTCTTTTCCTTTATCTAGTTGAAAAGGTATTGGGGTTTGTTTGATAAACCCATTTTCGGTTTGTACGTATAAGCTGCCTGGCTGCCCAGATCCACCACCTATGTATAAATCTACTTTTCCATCACCATTAATATCGCCTTTAGATGTAAATGGTCCGGTATTAGATTGCTTGTAAGGTAAAAGGATTTCTTGTGCAAAGTCATCATAGGTGGTTTCTTTGTGTTTGAAATCTAAATGATATTCCTGTTCATTTTTTGCGATAAAGAAAGGATTTTTATCAATTGTTGTTTCTTTAGAAATTAGACTGGCATCTTTTTCTGAAAAAGTTAAAGTTGAGTTTGATTTCACATCGAATTGATACGATATTTTACCGCTAGGCCATTCGATTTTTACAGTATCTATAGTTGTAGAGTTACCTATGCCAAAATGTGCAGCATTTTCTTGAGAAGACATATAACCTCTAACTCTTTTTATCTCTTCATATTGATTTTTATTATCATATGAGATGCTAACTTTAGCAAAAGACTCTGTTGTTGTGCTTTTTGCAGTTACTTTTAGAAAGTTTCCTCGGTCGTATTCTACCGTGTTGTTTTTATACAATAAAGCCTTTTGGTCTATATTATTGATTATTAAATCTAGGTCACCATCATTATCAAAATCTCCTTCCGCAGCACCATTGCTAAAGGTTAGCTCTTCTAATCCCCATGCGTTAGCTCTCTCTTTAAAGTTTAGGTTACCCTCGTTTTTATACATTAGGTTGCTTAAGCTCTCTGATGGCATTTCATCATATAACTGTTGCTTTATGTTATTAGGTATGTTGCCTTTATATTTTACTTTAGTTTTGTATACTTTGTTCTGAAAATCATTGTCTAGGGCATATTTTCTATAGCCATTAGTGATAAAAATATCTTTTAACCCGTCATTATCGTAGTCTGACATTAAAACAGACCAGCTCCAATCTGAGCTTGCCATTGATGTAAGTTGAGATATGTTTGAGTAGTGGTTTTGGCCTAAATTCAATTGAAGTGAATTGAACATGTATTGGTATTGAAAACCGGCTGTAGTAGTTAGGTAATTAAACTTATCTGTACTCATAGAGGCCATAAGTGTTTTGGCTCTAAAATGATCATTAGAAGCCATATCTAAAACAAATATGTCTTGTAAATTATCATTGTTAATATCAGCAATATCTAAGCCCATACCATAAAATGAAATATGTTGGGTAAGTTCTTTTATTGAGTTCTTGAAACTACCATTCTTGGTGTTTATATATAGGGCGTCAGGTAAGTAGTAGTCGCTAGAAATATAGATGTCTAAATACCCATCGTCATTAATGTCAGAGACACATAATCCTAATCCAAATATTGGGTTTTCTAAGCCTACTTCTTTAGTTACATCAATATATTTTCCATCAACATTTTTGTAGAAGTGACTACTATTGAAGTATTTGGTTTCTGAAGATGTTTTAACTGCTTTAAGCAGAGAGATAGGGTCTAAGCCATACAGTTCATTCTCATTCATTACTATGCAATCAAGATCACCATCTTTATCATAATCGAAAAATGCTGTTTGAGTAGAGATTCCGGGATCGTCTATTCCATATTCTTTTGCACTTTCTGTAAAAGTGTTGTCTTGATTATTAATGTATAATAGATTGTTTCTGTTACTTCTATTGTTAGGCCCGCCTTGAGATATGTAGATATCTTGCCATCCATCATTGTTAATATCAACAAAGGTTACGCCATTACTCCATTTTTTATTAAAGTTAATACCAGCACTAGCAGATATATCTTCAAAAACAAGATTGCCTTTGTTCAGATATAACTTGTTGTCTACCTGGTTTCCTGAAAAGAATATATCTAATAGTCCGTCGTTGTTTATGTCTTCAACACCAACGCCGGCACCATTATAGAAATAATCAAAATTAAAAACGTTGTCATACGTTTCTATGTTTTCTTTAAGGTCATTGCTAAATGTTATTTGGCTATGTACACTTGGTATATTTTCAAATATTTTTTGATTACTTAATTCATTGGATGCTACATTACTTATTGGTTTTTTTTTCTGATTAGAACATGCTAAAACTAGCAATGTTGATGTAATCAAATAGCTAATAATCAATATTTTTTCTCTTGTAATCTTTAATAGCTGTAGCATGCGGGGGTTATTAATAGTGGTAAAAAAAAATAGCTGCCCTAAATAAATAAGGCAGCTATTAATATATAAAATATTTCTAAGATTATCCGTTACAGATATTCAAAGTAATAGCTCCTACAGCTGGACTTGGTCCATCTGAAATTGCTGTTTCTCCTGTTGGAGCAATGATTTCATAAGTAACTTCAGAATCGAATGCACCAGAAACAAATTCTAATGTAAATTCTGTTGCTCCTACTGGTACAGTAAATGTTTCTGTTCCTGCACCACCATCTGCAATAGTGTAAGAAGAGGCAACGCCATCGATTACAACATCTATAGATGCACCGTTCCATCCATCTCCATAACTATCAACTAAATCGATAGTGTAATCACCAGCAACTGGTGCAGGTGGAATACATTTGATTACAGGGTTGTAGAAGTAAGGAGCATTAAAAAATGAACCTGTAATTGTACCTGTACTATCATCGTTAGTAAAGGTTCTACCATCGGTTAAAGTCAAGATTAAACGAAATTGAATAGCATCGCCACCATCAAAATCACCTTCAACTAAACCTAATTGAGAAAGTGCATTAGCTAAAGTTGTTTCATAGCTTGCTCTAGGTAGACCAAATTCACCATCAGTAAAATCTGCGGGTAAGTAAGACTGTATTAAAATCTCATCAACTGAAGAATCACCATTAGCTTCTGTGTTGTCGTCAAAGCTGATATATAAATCAACCTTTTCTAACAAATCACCATCTTCATAATCTTGCTCTTCAAAAGTAAAGGCAAAACTAGTAGAAGTATCAAAACGGTCAAAAACTCCGCCAGATTCGATTGTTCTTAAAACAGCACCTCTAGTAGTTTCTGCAAATACTTCATCAATAACTTTACCACCATCGTCATCACATGATGTTATTAGTAGCGAGGATACACCTATAATAGCGCCTAATATTTTATTGTTTATTTTCATTTTCTTATTTTTTAGTTAGCAGATGGGAAAGCTGGTCCGGCTGGATTGGTATCCCAAAATACTTGTGTTGATAAATCAGATTTCTGCGAAACATTTGGATTTGTAATAACCTCTGTTTGAGGATACAAAAATGATCTTGGAAAAGAACCTGGGTTTAGTTCCCAGTTAGGAGCTAAAGTTGTAGGGAAGCCTGTTCTTCTGTAATAGTTATAAGCTTCAACACCGCCACCATAAAGAGCGATCCAGTATTGTTCAGATAAGATATTTGTTTGATCATCTCCTGTAGCTGCTAAGTAGTCAACCACAATACCATCAATGTATGTAGTAACATCAGTTTCAGAAGGTGCAACTGATAAATCTGCGCCAGAATCTAAAGAACCAAAACCTTGAACTTTAGCAATAGACTTTGTCATAGCTGACTCTAAGAAAGTTGCTTTAGCAGCAGCAGTACCAGCCATTTCAGCTTGCCAGAAATCTACATAAGAAGCTAAGATGATTGGTTCGATACCACCACCTCCGCCACCTAGGCCAAGACCAACAACGTCAAAACTACTATCATCAAAACGACCACCTGCAGGATAAACCCCAACGGCAGTTCTTTGGAAACCATCTGGAGGTGTACCTTCATTGTTACCATGAGATCTACCCCAGTAACCGTTTGGTACTGAACAATAAATAAATCCATCATAATGAACTGGTGGTATCGCTAAAGAACAAGCAAGTAACTCTTCGTCAGCAGGTTCACCTGCTGCACCTGGTGTAGCACTTTCTTGACGGTAAAAGTAGTATCTAATTCTAGGGTCATTTTTCGTCAACATATAATTCATTAACCAGTTGTTTTGGTAAATGTTTGCACCACTGGTCGTATAATCATCTTGATAATCTGGATGACGTGTATCTGGTTGTAATTCTCTAGTGCCATATTGCCATTGAAAATCTTCACCATTAGCTGAAATATAGTCTCCACCTGCAATAATCGAGTTAAAAGTACTTGTGTCACCAGTAGTAACAGCAGCTTTTAATCTTATGGTATTGATCAATTTAATCCAGTTTTCAGTGTCACCACCGTAGAAAAAATCTTCAGCACCTTGAGTAGCAGGGTCAGCAGCAAATAACGCTTCTGCCTCAGTTAATAAAGCTAAAGCTCCAGCATATACATCTTGACCATCATCCAATAATGGTGCAGGAAAATCTGTTGGGTTACCTGATTCACTTAATGTTGCTTTTCCAAGATAATCAACTAATAATAAAAGCATGTGCGCTTTTAAAGTTTGACCTACTGCTATGTGAAAAGAATAATCTGTATCAGTTCCAGCGTCAATAGTTTGTAGGTTAACTACATTAGGGAAAATACCTAAATCTACATCAGAGGTAAAAACATCTCCATTACCATCTGTACTACTGTAAAGACGTTCCCAGATATCATCAAAAGTATTACCCGGGTAAGTATTAAAATAGTTACGACCAAGCATATAATCGATTCTAGTTAACTCAGAACCTATATCATTAATCGTGTACATGTTTGCTACGTATGCCAATTGAATTGAATTCAAAAGCAAATTTGGATCAGCTTGATCTGCAGCAAGATCGTTAGGGCTAGTCCTAAGATCTAGGTCTGTTGTTTCACAAGAGTTTAATAGCACTCCTGCGGTAAAAACAACGGTTATATATTTAATTATTTTTTTCATAATATTTCTATTAATTAAGATTAGCAATTTTTAAAATGTTGCTTTAACACTAACACCATATCTTCTAGAACTTGGACCATTGATAAAGTCAAAACCTTGAGAGTTACCAACACCAGCACCTTGAATATTTGGATCAAAGTTTGCACCTTCTGGAGTGTTGTAAGCATCAAACCATAAGTTGAAACCTTGAGCAGTTATTGTAAGTGATCCGAAAGGAGTTCTTTCTAAAGACTTAGCAGGGAATGTGTACCCTAAAGAAAGTTCTTGTAAACGAAGAACAGAAGCATCATATACCTTTAACTCAGTTGGGCCGAATAAGATATTGTTGAAGTAGTAAGTAGAGTTGTTAATCTGCTTATTGTTTACTTCACCAGTACTTTGAGAAACACCAGGTAAGATATACGTATTTTCTCTATCTAAAGTTTCAGTAATTAAACCTCTACCTAATAAGGTACCGATTGTGTTAGATACTACATCACCACCTTTAATATGACTAATTTGAAAACCTAAATTCCAATTCTTGTAAGAAAAAGAGTTGATGATGTTCATGATATAATCAGGGTTTGGATTACCGATAATTGGCACATTTCCATTAGCATCAACTTCTGTAGTAACATAATCACCACCATCATCAATTAAGAAATTACCTTCGGCATCTCTTGCGATTGCATCACCTACTATTACACCTAATTGCTCACCTTTTATAGCAGCGTTACCACCTACAGATAGTGTAGAACTACCAGCATAAATAATGATGTCTTGCTCTTGTTCTGTTACAGTAAATTGGTTCTTAGTAAAGTTTGCTCTTGTGTTCCAGTTGAATCCACTTCGATCATCACTTCTAAACCAATCAACACCTAAATCAATTTCAATACCATCACCTTCTATTTTACCAACATTACTTTGTGTGAAAGTAAAACCAGTTGAAGGAGAAAGGGGTTCTCTAACGATAAGATCTTTTGTAGTTCTATCGAAATATGTGAAATCTAAAGAAACTCTATTGCTAAAGAATTTAGATTCAAAACCAACTTCAAATTCAGAAAGTATTTCTGGCTTTAAGTCTGGATTTGCTCTAAAACCAGCAACTTGGTTGGTTGTAACTTCACCACCTTCACCATATACTTGAGTATTTTGCTGTACCACACTAATTGTAGGGTAAGCAGTTGGGAAAGTTGCAGACTGACCTAAACCAGCTCTAAGCTTTAAGAAATTAAGTCCTTTTTCAGACTTAATGCTAGGCCAAGCAGCAGTAGGTAAGAAAGATCCACTTACACTTGGGTATGTTTGGCTATTATTCTCTGTTGTAAGGTTAGAAACCCAGTCAGTTCTAGTAGAACCTGTTATGAATAACATGTTGTCATAATCTAAAGTAACTTGACCTAACAAACCTGCGATATTTCTTTTTTCAGTATACTGAATAGGAGACTGGTTAGCGTAGTTGAAGTGTCTTTGAATGTCAAATACAATCTGGCCTGTACTTGCAACACCAGACTGATCAAAAGTTGTTGATCTTGTAGTTGCACCAACGTTGAAAGTCATACCTAATTTTTCTGATAAATCATAATTACCATTTAAAGCTAAGTAGTGATCCCAAATTGTGTTATTGTTATCATATGTGTTTAAGAAACCAAAAATTGCACTTGTAAATGCAACACCACCCTTGTTAGAGTATTGTTCGTTTCTTTCATTGTAATAATCTAAACCTGCTCTATAGGTCATGTTAAGATTATCGTTAATGTCATATTGTACAGATGCATTCCAGAAAACACGAGTTGTTAACTGAGAGTACTCTGCATTATTTGCAGTCCAACGAGGGTTGATAATGTCATTACCATTTCTATAGTAAACACTTGAACCATCAATTGGGTTTTGGTAAGGTAATCCTAATAAGTCAACACTTCTTGGTGTAAAGTAAATGTTACCAAAAATTGAAAGACCAGTTGTACCGTTACCTTCACTTGCTGCAATTGGAGGTGAACTATAATCAGTTCTAGAGTAGTTCATTGCTCCAGATACTGTAAATCTGTTTGATAATTTAGATCTACCACCAATAGAAACGTTAGCTCTTGTTAAGCCGTTACCAGGAATAAAAGACTCATCATCTAAGTAACCAAAGTTAGCGTTGAACGTAGTATTACCATCTTCAGAAGCACCGTTAATGTTAACAGATGTAGAACTTACTGAACCTGGCTTGAAGTATTCTTCAACAGAGTTGTATGGTTTCCAATCATATCTTGTACCTTGAAGTTCAGGGAATGCTTCTCTAGTAGATCTAACTGCAGTACTACTGTATGGGTGCTCTAAAGTACCGTTCGCATCAATTGATGATTGTCTTCCCCAACCTGAAAGTCCGCTTTCTTCGAAACTAGGTCCCCAGTTACTAAAGAACCAACCGAATGCTTGGTCAAAACCGTTACCATATTCATCTTGGTAATCTGGTAATGAAGCAAATTCATTAACAAAGTAAGATTGATTAACAGTAATTTCTGTTTTCTTTTTACCACCAACCGCAGAACCTGCTTTAGTAGTAATAAGGATTACACCGTTTTTACCTTGAGAACCATAAAGTGTTGCAGCAGCAAGACCTTTAAGTACTTCAATTTTTGCTATGTTGTTTGGATCTAAATCTAAAAATCTTGAAGAACCAGTGTTACCAGTTAAGAAGTTAGAACCACCACCATTTGTATCTTGTGCATTAGTATCACTACTAAAAGGTACACCATCAACAACAAAAAGAGCTTGGTTACTTCCACTGAAGGAACTTAAACCCCTTACTACAACGTTAGTTGCAGAACCAGACATACCACCAGCGGCAGTAATCTGAACACCAGATGCTTTACCTGATAATACACGCGCAACATCACCTTCAGAACGAGACTCCAAGTCTTCTTCCCCTACAGAGGAAACTGCAAAACCTAAAGCTTTTTTCTCACGCTTAATACCTTGAGCGGTAACAACCACCTCTTCAAGTGCTTGTGCGTCTTCTTCCATTTGTACACTTACTGTACTACCGGCACCTACCGATTTTCTTACGGCTTTTTGACCGATGTAAGTAAACAATAATGTTTCGCCTTGTGCGGCCATAATAGAGTAGTTACCATCAAAATCAGTTTGTGTACCAGTAGTGGTACCTTCAACTACAATGTTAACTCCGGGCAAAGGAAGCCCTCCCTGATCAGTTACCGTACCGGAAACTGTTTTTTGCTGTGCAAAAGAAATATGCACAACTAACGCTAAAAGTAGCGTTAACAATCCATTTAGTTTTGTTCTCATTTTTAAATTATTTGAATTAGCTAGCGACAAACTTCATAATAATGTGTTAATAATGCAAGACAATTTTAATAAAACTTTAAGAACGTGTGATAAAATCAGGAGTTACAGATTAAACACGATCCATATTTAAAGTTATATAATTCTACAGTGTTTTTTTTGTCATATTCGCAATTCCTCAGGAAAACTGGTAAAAAGCTGCATTTAAATCAAAATGATTATTGTATGATTTTTCTTAATGGCTAGTAGAATGTTAAGTTGATTTTAACAGAAGATATTTTACGTTAAAAATGGAGTATTTAAAAAAAAATGAAAATAAATCCAACTAGGTTTGAATTTTATTTAAATATTACTACATTTGCCGACCCTTAAAGTAGGGGTAAATATTTTTATATATATTATAGTATGCCAACAATATCACAATTAGTACGAATAGGAAGAGAGACGATTACTAAGAAGAGTAAATCGGCTGCTTTGGATTCGTGTCCTCAGAGAAGGGGTGTTTGTACACGTGTTTATACTACCACGCCAAAGAAACCAAATTCAGCTATGAGAAAAGTAGCAAGGGTAAGGTTAACGAACGGTAAGGAAGTGAATGCTTACATTCCAGGAGAGGGTCACAATCTTCAAGAGCACTCGATAGTATTAGTAAGAGGCGGAAGAGTTAAAGATTTACCAGGAGTAAGGTATCATATTGTACGTGGTGCATTGGACACAGCAGGTGTGGCCGGTAGAACACAACGTAGATCTAAATATGGTGCGAAACGCCCTAAAAATTAATTAAACTTGTTTAAAAGGAAGTAATGAGAAAAAAACAGGCAAAGAAAAGACCGCTTTTACCAGATCCAAGATTTAATGATCAGTTGGTGACACGTTTCGTTAACATGATGATGTGGGATGGTAAAAAATCAGTAGCTTTTGGTGTGTTTTATGATGCAATTGACATTGTAGACGCAAAGAAGACTGATGAAGAAAAGACAGCTTTAGAACTTTGGAAAGATGCATTAAGTAATGTTATGCCTCACGTAGAAGTTAGAAGTAGAAGAGTTGGTGGTGCAACATTTCAGATACCAATGCAAATTAGACCAGACCGTAAAATATCAACAGCTATGAAGTGGTTGATTAGTTATGCTAGAAAGCGTAATGAGAAAGGTATGGCTCAGAAATTAGCTGGTGAAATTTTAGCTGCTGCAAAAGAAGAAGGTGCTGCTGTTAAGAAAAGAACTGATACCCACAAGATGGCTGAGGCAAACAAAGCATTCTCTCACTTTAGATTTTAATCAGAAATGGCAAGAGATTTAAGATATACAAGAAATATAGGTATTGCAGCACATATTGATGCTGGTAAAACCACTACTACCGAGCGTATTCTTTTTTATACGGGAGTTAGTCATAAGATAGGTGAGGTTCATGATGGCGCTGCTACTATGGACTGGATGGAGCAGGAGCAAGAAAGAGGTATTACAATTACTTCTGCTGCTACAACATGTGAATGGAAATTCCCTAAAGAAAATGGTGAGCCAACTGCTGATGCAATGGATTATCATTTTAACATTATTGATACCCCTGGGCACGTTGATTTTACTGTAGAGGTAAATCGTTCTTTACGTGTTTTAGATGGTTTAGTCTTTTTGTTTAGTGCTGTTGATGGTGTTGAGCCTCAATCAGAAACTAACTGGAGATTAGCAGATAATTATAAAGTTCCAAGAATTGGATTTGTGAACAAGATGGACCGTCAAGGTTCTAACTTTCTTATGGTTTGTAAGCAAGTTAAAGAAATGCTTGGTTCAAATGCAGTTCCAATAGTGCTTCCAATCGGCGATGAGTCTGATTTTAGAGGTATTGTTGATTTAGCAAAGAATAGAGCTATTGTATGGCATGAAGAGGGCTTTGGTGCTACTTTTGATGTTATTGATATTCCTGAGGAAATGAAAGCTGAAGTAAGGGAGTATAGAGCTGCCTTGATTGAAGCTGTTGCAGAATACGATGAGAATTTGATGGAGAAATTCTTCGAAGATGAAGATTCTATCACTGAAGAGGAAGTACATGCTGCTTTAAGAGCTGCTGTTATGGATCGTGCAATCATACCTATGATTTGTGGTTCTTCATTTAAAAATAAAGGTGTTCAGTTTTTATTGGATGCTGTTTGTAGATATTTACCTTCTCCTGTAGATAAGGAGGCTATTATAGGAACAAACCCTGATACAGGTGAGCAAGAGTCTAGAAAGCCAAATGTTAAAGAGCCATTTGCTGCTTTAGCGTTTAAGATTGCTACAGATCCTTTCGTAGGTAGATTGGCATTCTTTAGAACTTATTCTGGTCGTTTAGATGCGGGATCTTACATATTGAATAATCGTTCAGGTAAGAAAGAACGTATTTCACGTATTTATCAGATGCACTCAAATAAGCAAAATGCTATCGATTATATCGAAGCAGGTGATATTGGTGCAGCCGTTGGTTTTAAGGATATTAAAACTGGTGATACCATGTCAGATGAAAAGCATCCTATTGTTTTGGAGAGCATGGACTTCCCAGAACCAGTAATAGGTATTGCTGTTGAGCCTAAAACTAAGGCGGATGTTGATAAATTGGGTATGGCTTTATCTAAATTGGCTGAAGAAGATCCAACTTTTCAAGTAAAAACAGACGAAGCTTCTGGTCAGACTATCATATCTGGTATGGGTGAGTTACACCTAGATATTATTGTAGATCGTTTAAGAAGAGAATTTAAGGTTGAAGTAAACCAAGGTGAGCCTCAAGTAGAGTACAAAGAAGCATTAACGAAAACCGCTGCACATAGGGAGACTTATAAAAAGCAATCAGGTGGTCGTGGTAAATTTGGTGATATTGTATTTGAAATGGGACCTGCTGATGAGGATTTCGAAGGAGAAGGACTTCAGTTTGTAGATCAAATTAAAGGTGGTCGTATTCCTAAAGAATTTATACCATCTATTGAGAAAGGTTTTAATGCTGCAATGCAAAATGGACCTTTGGCTGGTTATGAAATGGATACAATGAAAGTTGTTCTTAAAGATGGTTCTTTTCATGCGGTTGATTCTGATGCAATTTCTTTTGAATTGGCGGCGAAAATGGGTTACAAAGCTGCAGGTAAAGCTGCTGGTGCTGTAATTATGGAGCCGATTATGAAATTAGAAGTTATTACTCCGGAAGAAAACATGGGTGATATCGTTGGTGATTTGAATAGAAGAAGAGGTACTATTGGCGATATGAGTGATAGAGCTGGTGCTAAAGTTGTTAAAGGTACTGTTCCGTTATCAGAAATGTTCGGTTATGTTACTTCATTGAGAACATTATCATCGGGTCGTGCAACTTCAACAATGGAATTTTCACACTATGCAGAAACACCTTCTAATATATCAGAAGAGGTTATTAAAGCATCAAAAGGTATAACAGCATAAATTTAGGACATGAGTCAGAAAATTAGAATAAAACTAAAATCTTACGATCACAATTTGGTGGATAAATCTGCTGAGAAGATTGTAAAAACGGTAAAAACAACTGGTGCTGTTGTAACAGGGCCAATTCCTTTACCAACACATAAAAAGATATTTACGGTTTTACGTTCACCTCACGTGAATAAAAAATCAAGAGAGCAGTTTCAGTTAAGTTCTTACAAGAGATTGTTAGATATTTATAGCTCTTCATCTAAAACTATTGATGCACTTATGAAGTTAGAGCTTCCAAGTGGTGTAGAAGTGGAAATTAAGGTGTAAGTTTGCCGTCTGATCTATTAATAGATTAGACTACATGTCCTAAGCTGCGTGCGAGGGAAAAACGGAAAAAATAATTTAGGGTTAAATTATTTTGACCCTATTTTTTTGAAAAAAATTTAATAATAATTAATATAAATAAGTATGTCTGGGTTAATAGGAAAGAAAGTAGGCATGACCAGTATTTTTGACGAGAATGGAAAAAACATTCCATGTACCGTTATTCAAGCTGGACCATGTGTAGTTACCCAAGTCAGAACCGAAGAGGTCGACGGGTATAGTGCCCTTCAACTTGGTTTCGATGACAAGGCAGAAAGTCGTGCTATTAAGGCTGAATTAGGCCATTTTAAAAAAGCAGGTGCTTCTCCTAAGAAAAAAGTCGTTGAATTCCGAGATTTTGAAGGTGAATTTAAATTAGGTGACACTGTTGGTGTTGATGTTTTCGTTGAAGGTCAATTCGTAGACGTTATTGGAACGTCTAAGGGTAAAGGTTTTCAAGGTGTAGTAAAACGTCACGGTTTCGCTGGGGTTGGTCAAGCAACTCATGGTCAGCATAACAGACTTAGAGCTCCTGGTTCTATTGGTGCTGCGTCATATCCTGCTAGAGTTTTTAAGGGTATGAAAATGGCCGGTAGAATGGGTACTGATCGTGTAACGGTTCAGAATCTAAGAGTTTTAAAAGTAGTTCCAGAAAAGAATCTTTTAGTAGTAAAAGGTTGTGTTCCGGGCCATAAGAATGCTTATGTAACCATACAAAGGTAGATGTAATGAAAATAGCAGTTTTAGATATTAAAGGAAAAGACACAGGTAGAAAGGCAAACCTTTCTGATGATGTTTTCGCTATAGAGCCTAATGATCACGCAGTATACCTAGATGTTAAGCAGTATTTGGCTCATCAGAGACAAGGTACGCATAAAGCTAAGGAAAGAGCTGAGATCGCTGGTAGTACTAGAAAGATTAAGAAACAAAAAGGTACGGGTACTGCGAGAGCAGGTAGTATTAAATCTCCAATCTTTAGAGGTGGTGGTAGAATATTCGGCCCTAGACCTAAAGATTATACTCAAAAGTTAAACAAAAACTTAAAGCGTTTGGCAAGAAAATCAGCATTGACTTTAAAGTCAAAAGAGAATGCGATTTTAGTAGTTGAAGACTTTGATTTTGATACTCCGAAAACTAAAGATTTTATTGATGTTTTAAAGACATTAGGTCTTGAGAATAAAAAGTCTTTAATAGTGTTGGGTGATTCAAATAAAGGTGTATATTTGTCTTCGCGTAATTTTAAAGGTTCAGAAGTTATAACTAACTCAGAATTAAGTACTTACAAAATTCTTCATGCTAATAGCGTGGTATTGTTAGAGAGCTCTTTGGAAGGAATTGAATCGAATTTAAATAAACAATAATATCATGAGTGTGTTGATAAAACCAATTATAACGGAAAAAATGACTGCTGATAGCGAGTTGAATAACCGTTATGGATTCGTAGTTGACCCTAAGGCTAACAAATTGCAAATTAAAGATGCAGTTGAAGCTACTTATGGTGTTTCTGTGAAGAAGGTTCGTACAATGAATTACGGTCCTACAAGAAAATCCAGATATACAAAAACTGGTGTGCAGCACGGAAAAACAAATGCAATTAAAAAAGCAATTGTTGATGTTGTAGAAGGTGATATTATCGATTTTTACAGTAATCTATAAAGACAAGAAATGTCAGTTAGAAAATTAAAACCAATCACTCCAGGACAGCGTTTTAGAGTAGTAAATGGATTTGACGCCATTACTGCTGATAAGCCGGAGAAGAGCTTGCTTGCTCCGTTAAAAAAGTCCGGAGGTAGAAACAGTCAAGGAAAAATGACCATACGCCAAAAAGGTGGAGGTCATAAAAGAAGGTATCGTGTAATAGATTTTAAGAGAGATAAGCAAGATGTGCTTGCTACTGTTAAGTCTATTGAATACGATCCAAATAGAACAGCATTTATTGCGCTATTGGAATATGCAGATGGTGAGAAGCGTTATGTAATCGCTCAAAATGGTTTGCAGGTTGATCAGCAGATTTCTTCTGGTTCAGCTGTTGCGCCTGAGATCGGTAATGCGATGCCGTTAAGTGAAGTTCCTTTAGGAACTATAATTTCATGTATTGAGTTAAGACCTGGGCAAGGAGCTGTTATGGCTCGTAGTGCTGGTACTTTCGCTCAACTTATGGCAAAAGACGGTAAGTTTGTTACTGTTAAAATGCCATCTGGTGAAACTAGATTAATTCTTTCAGGTTGTATGGCAACTATTGGGGCTATATCTAATTCGGATCATCAATTACTAGTATCAGGTAAAGCTGGTAGAAGTAGATGGTTGGGTAGAAGACCAAGAACTAGACCGGTGGCTATGAACCCTGTCGATCACCCAATGGGTGGTGGTGAAGGTAGAGCTTCAGGTGGTCATCCAAGATCGAGAAACGGAATACCTGCTAAAGGATTCAGAACTCGTTCTAAGACCAAGAGTACCAACAAGTATATAATAGAACGTAGAAAGAAATAAAAACTAGAAAGAAATGGCACGTTCACTAAAAAAAGGACCTTACGTTCACTATAGTTTGGAAAAGAAAATCCAGCAAAGTGTTTCATCCGGTAAAAAAGCGGTAATAAAAACATGGTCTAGAGCTTCTATGATCACTCCTGATTTTGTTGGGATGACAATAGCAGTTCACAACGGAAAACAATTTGTACCTGTTTTTGTAACAGAAAACATGGTAGGACATAAACTTGGGGAATTCTCACCAACAAGATCTTTTAGAGGTCATATAGGTGCGAAAAACAAAGGAAAAAAGTAAGCTATGGGAGTTCGTAAAAAACAGATGGCCGAAAGAATTAAGGCTGAGAAGAAGATGGTAGCTTTTGCTAAGTTGAATAACTGTCCTACTTCACCTAGAAAAATGCGTTTAGTTGCGGATTTAATTCGTGGTGTAAAGGTAGAACAAGCCTTAGCTATTTTAAGGTTTAACCCTAAAGAGGCTTCTAGAAAGTTAGAGAAATTATTACTTTCAGCTTTGGCTAATTGGCAAGCAAAAAATGAAGAGGCAAGTTTAGAAGATGCTGATTTAATTGTTGCTGAGATTAGAGTAGATAGCGGTGCAATGTTAAAAAGATTGCGTCCTGCTCCACAAGGTAGAGCACATAGAATTAGAAAACGTTCAAACCATGTTACATTGGTTTTGGGGTCAAAAAATATAACAGAAAACTAGAATGGGACAGAAAACAAATCCAATAGGAAATCGTCTAGGAATCATTAGAGGTTGGGAGTCTAACTGGTATGGTGGTAACGATTACGGAGATAAATTGGCCGAGGATGATAAAATACGTAAGTATATTCATGCGAGACTTTCTAAAGCTAGTGTTTCAAGAGTTATAATTGAACGTACTTTAAAATTAATCACTGTAACTGTAACAACTGCTAGACCTGGTATAATTATCGGGAAAGGTGGTCAAGAAGTTGATAAGTTGAAAGAGGAGTTGAAAAAAATCACCAACAAGGAGGTTCAGATCAATATCTTTGAAATAAAAAGACCTGAGCTTGATGCTAATTTAGTAGCAGCAAGTGTAGCTCGTCAAATAGAAAGTAGAATTTCTTTTAGAAGAGCAATAAAAATGGCAATCGCTGCAGCAATGCGTATGAATGCTGAGGGAATAAAGATTCAAATCTCTGGTAGATTGAATGGTGCTGAAATGGCACGTTCAGAATCTTATAAAGATGGTAGAATTCCACTATCGACTTTTAGAGCAGATATTGATTATGCTTTACATGAAGCTCAAACTACATATGGTAAACTTGGTATTAAAGTTTGGATTATGAAAGGTGAGGTATATGGTAAAAGAGATTTATCTCCATTAGTAGGAATGCAAAAAGATTCTTCTAAAGGTGGTAAGCAAGAAGGTGGAAGAAAACAACGTCGTAGAAAGTAATTTTTAAAGAACTAAAGTAATGTTACAACCGAAAAGAACAAAGTTCCGTAAGATGCAGAAAGGCCGTATGAAAGGTCTTGCTGGAAGAGGACACCAACTTTCAAATGGTATGTTCGGTATAAAGAATGTTGATGATGCTGCATTTTTGACTTCACGCCAGATAGAAGCTGCTCGTATTGCTGCTACTAGATTTATGAAGAGAGAGGGTCAATTGTGGATTAAAATATTTCCAGACAAGCCGATTACCAAAAAACCATTAGAAGTACGTATGGGTAAAGGTAAGGGTGCACCAGAATATTTCGTTGCCGTGGTTAAGCCAGGTAGAATAATGTTCGAAGTGGCCGGAGTTCCTTTGGAAGTAGCAAAAGAAGCTTTAAGATTAGCGGCTCAGAAACTTCCTGTTAAGACTAAATTCATTGTAGCTCGTGATTACGAGGCTGTAAATTAAACGTAAGGAATAATGAAAAAACAAGAGATTAAAGAAATGTCTGTGGTAGGACTTACGGAGAAATTGGCCGAGTACAAGAAGCAGCATGCAGATTTGAAAATGGCACATTTTGTAACTCCGTTAGAAAATCCGCTTCAGATTAGAAAAGTAAGGAGAACGGTAGCGAAATTAGCTACTGAATTAACTAATAGGGAGAACCAATAACTGGTGGGCTTTATGGAGAAAAGAAATTTAAGAAAAGAGAGAGTAGGAGTTGTTACTAGTAATAAAATGGAGAAATCTATTGTTATTGCAGAAGTAAAAAGAGTTAAACATCCTATGTACGGAAAGTTCGTTTTGAAGACAAAGAAATATGTTGCACATGACGAAAAGAACGATTGTAACATTGGTGATACTGTAAAGATCATGGAAACAAGACCTATGAGTAAAACCAAATGTTGGAGATTAGTAGAAATCTTAGAAAGAGCTAAATAAGTTATGTTACAGCAAGAATCTAGACTAAAAGTAGCGGATAACACAGGAGCAAAGGAAGTTTTAACTATCCGTGTTCTTGGTGGTACCAAAAGAAGATATGCTTCAATAGGTGACAAAATAGTTGTTACTGTTAAAGAAGCTACTCCAAACGGAGGTATCAAGAAGGGTGCGGTTTCAACTGCTGTTGTAGTTCGTACAAAGAAAGAGGTTAGAAGACCTGATGGATCTTATATAAGATTTGATGATAACGCTTGTGTGTTATTGAATCCTACCGGAGAAATGAGAGGTACTCGTGTTTTTGGACCTGTAGCAAGAGAGCTTAGGGATAAGCAGTTCATGAAGATTGTATCATTGGCCCCAGAGGTATTATAATATAACGGACAAGATGAAAAAGTTAAAAATCAAAACAGGAGATACGGTAAGAATTACTGCTGGTGACCATAAAGGAACCGAAGGTAAGGTTATGCGTGTAAATCTTGAGAAAAATAAAGCCATCGTTGAAGGTGCCAATATGGTATCTAAACATGAGAAGCCTAGTGCTAAAAACCCTCAAGGTGGTATTGTAAAAAAAGAAGCTTTAATCCATATTTCTAATTTAGCCTTGATCGACAGTAAGTCTGGAGATGTAACAAGAGTAGGTTACGAAATGAAGGATGGTAAAAAAGTTAGGGTTTCCAAAAAATCCAATGAAGTAATTTAGTTATGGCATACGTTGCAAGATTAAAGAAAGAGTATAAGGAGCGAATAGTAGCTGCCCTTACCGAAGAGTTTGGTTACAGTAATGTAATGCAGGTTCCTAAGTTAGAGAAGATAGTAATGAGTAGAGGTGTAGGAGCTGCTGTTGCTGACAAGAAACTTATTGACCATGCAATAGATGAAATGACTATGATAACGGGTCAACAAGCCGTTGCTACTATGTCTAAAAAAGATGTTGCTGCCTTTAAGTTAAGAAAGGGTATGCCAATTGGTGCAAAAGTTACCTTAAGAGGTGAGCGTATGTACGAATTTTTAGACCGTTTGGTTACATCTGCGTTACCACGTGTTAGAGATTTTCAAGGTATCAAAGCTACAGGTTTTGATGGTCGTGGAAATTATAACCTAGGTGTTACAGAGCAAATTATTTTTCCTGAAGTTAATATTGATAAAATCAATAGAATTAACGGTATGGATATTACATTTGTAACTTCTGCAGATACAGACAAGGAAGCAAAATCATTATTAACAGAATTAGGTTTACCTTTTAAAAAGAATTAGTATGGCTAAGGAATCAATGAAAGCCCGTGAGAGAAAAAGGGAAAGAACTGTAGCAGTTTATGCTGAAAAACGCAAAGCTTTGAAAGAAGCTGGCGATTATGAAGGCTTACAGAGACTACCTAAAAATGCCTCACCGGTACGTTTACATAACAGATGTAAATTAACTGGAAGACCTAAAGGTTACATGAGAACTTTTGGTGTTTCAAGGGTAAAATTCAGAGAGATGGCTAATGCCGGTTTAATACCAGGTGTTAGGAAAGCTAGCTGGTAGAATAAGAATTATTAATGGATCCAGGTTTAGCTTAGGTGCTGAAAACCGTTTCCGAATTATATACATATGGTAACAGATACTATTGCAGATTACCTAACGAGAGTTAGAAACGCAAGTAGAGCGGGACATAGGGTTGTTGAAATACCTGCGTCGAATCTAAAAAAAGAAATTACTAAAATATTATTCGATCAAGGATATATTTTAAGTTACAAGTTCGAGGAGAGCAAAGTTCAGGGAACTATTAAAATAGCCTTGAAGTATGATAAGCTTACAAAAGAACCTGTTATCAAGAAAATACAGCGTATAAGTAAGCCAGGTCTTAGAAAATATGCAGGTAATGAAGATTTACCTCGTGTATTGAATGGTTTAGGTGTTGCTATCGTTTCTACATCTCATGGAGTAATGACAAGCAAGCAGGCAAAGGCAGAAAAAGTTGGTGGTGAAGTTTTGTGCTACGTTTATTAATTGATTAAAGATTTAGAAAATGTCTAGAATAGGTAATAATCCAGTCGCAATTCCTGAAGGAGTTACAGTTGAAATCAATGACAATATCATTTCTGTTAAAGGGAAGTTAGGTGAGTTGACTCAAGAGTTCTCAGGAGTATCGGTTAAAGTAGAAGACGGACAGGCTTTCGTAACAAGGCCATCTGATTCTAAGGAGCATAAAGCAAAGCACGGTTTATATAGATCACTTATCACTAATATGGTTGATGGTGTGTCAAAAGGATGGACCAAAGAATTAGAATTAGTAGGTGTAGGGTATAGAGCAAGTAATCAAGGACAAAAACTTGATTTGGCTTTAGGTTTTTCTCACAATATTGTATTTAACATTGCCGCTGAGGTGAAGGTTGAGACAATTTCTGAAAAAGGTAAGAACCCAATTGTAAAGCTTACTTCTCATGACAAACAATTAGTGGGTCATGTTGCAGCAAAAATTAGATCTTTCCGTAGTCCGGAGCCGTACAAAGGGAAAGGAATTAAGTTTGTAGGTGAAATATTAAGAAGAAAAGCTGGTAAATCAGCTTAATAAAGGATATTATGGGATTATCAAAAACACAAAGAAAATTAAGAATCCGACGTAGAATACGTAAGGTTTCTTCTGGAACTGCAGTTAAACCAAGGTTGTCTGTGTTTAGAAGTAACAGCGAAATTTACGCTCAAGTTATAGACGACGTTAAAGGAGTCACTTTAGTATCCGCTTCTTCAAGAGATAAGGATATCGCGAAAGCAAAAGGAAATAAAACCGAGATTGCTGCTTTGGTTGGTAAAACAATCGCTGAGAAATCTGTAAAAGCTGGCTTAGATAAAGTCGCTTTTGATAGAGGAGGTAATTTGTATCATGGAAGAGTAAAATCTTTAGCTGATGGTGCAAGAGAAGCAGGACTAAAATTCTAATATACTAGTATGTTCCAAAAATATAAAAACGTAGAAACTGTTAAGCCAGGTGGTTTAGACTTAAAAGATAAATTAGTTGGTATTCAACGTGTAACCAAGGTAACAAAAGGTGGTAGAGCATTCGGTTTTTCTGCAATTGTTGTTGTAGGTGATGAGAATGGTGTTGTAGGTCACGGTTTAGGTAAATCAAAAGAAGTTGCTACTGCTATCGCAAAAGCAATTGAAGATGGTAAAAAGAACTTAGTTCGTATTCCTTTAAACAAAGGAACTTTACCTCACGAGCAAAAAGGTAAATTTGGTGGTGCAAGGGTATATATACAGCCTGCATCTCATGGTACCGGTGTAATTGCTGGTGGTGCTGTAAGATCAGTATTGGAATCTGTTGGTGTACATGATGTATTATCAAAATCTCAAGGATCTTCAAATCCACATAATGTTGTAAAAGCTACATTCGATGCTTTATTACAACTTAGAGATGCAAAAACTATTGCTACACAAAGAGGTGTTTCTTTAGAAAAAGTATTTAAAGGTTAAGAGGAAAATTATGGCAAAGATTAAAGTTACACAAGTAAAAAGTGGAATTAAGAAACCTCAAAATCAAAAAAGAACTTTAGAGGCTCTTGGTTTAAAAAGAATTGGTCAGGTTGTAGAGCATAACGATACACCTAACATTCTTGGAATGATAAATAAAGTTAAACATTTAGTTTCCACTGAGGAGGCTTAAATTTAGAATAAAATGGGTTTAAATAATCTACAGCCTGCAGAAGGTTCAGTGAATAGAGACGGAAAACGCCTTGGAAGAGGTCAGGGTTCTGGAAAAGGAGGAACAGCTGCAAGAGGTCATAAAGGAGCAAAATCAAGATCTGGTTATTCTAAGAAAATTGGTTTTGAAGGTGGTCAAATGCCTTTGCAACGTCGTGTACCTAAGTTTGGTTTTACGAACATTAATCGTAAAAATTACCAAGGTATCAATTTAGAGAAATTGCAAGAGCTTGTTGATAATAAAGTTTTAACCAATGAGGTTACTTTAGATCTTTTGATCGAGAATGGGTTAGCTGGTAAAAATGAGTTAGTGAAAATTTTAGGAAATGGAGAATTAAAAGCTTCTCTTAAAATTTCAGTACATAAATTTACAGCATCTGCCAAAGCAGCTATTGAGGCAGCAGGTGGTGAAGCAATAAGTTTGTAAGCATAAACGAGAGCATGAAGAATTTTATTGATACAATATCCAATATTTGGAAAATAGAAGAACTAAGAAATAGAATTCTTATTACATTAGGTCTTTTGTTAGTTTATCGTTTTGGTTGTCAAATCGTACTTCCAGGTATAGATTCAACACAATTAGGTGGTTTAACGGATAGTACTGATCAAGGTATTTTTGGTCTTTTAAATGCATTTACAGGAGGAGCGTTTGCTAATGCTTCTGTTTTTGCGTTGGGTATTATGCCTTATATCTCCGCTTCTATTGTAGTTCAGTTGATGGGTATTGCAATTCCTTATCTTCAGAAATTACAAAAAGAGGGTGAAAGTGGTCGTAAGACCATTAATCAAATTACTAGATGGCTAACCATTGGTATTTGTATTGTTCAGGCTCCTGCATACTTATATGGCTTAGAAGCTTTTGGTGTAAGAGATAGTGCTTTCTTATTAGGTAAAGGTTTAGATTTTATGGTGCCTGCAGTTATCATATTGGTAACGGGTACTGTATTTGCAATGTGGTTGGGTGAAAAAATTACTGATAAAGGTATTGGTAATGGTATATCACTTTTGATTATGATTGGTATAATCGCTACAATGCCTCAGTCTTTTGTTCAAGAATTTATTTCAAGAACTACTGATAATAATGGTGGACTAATGTTCATTTTAATTGAAGTGATTGTTTGGTTCTTGGTTATTTTGGCTTGTATTCTATTAGTTATGGCTACAAGACAGATACCTGTTCAATACGCAAGAAGAACTGCTTCTGGTGGATATGAAAAGAATATCATGGGGTCGAGACAATACATTCCTTTAAAGTTAAATGCATCTGGAGTTATGCCAATTATCTTTGCACAAGCAATAATGTTTGTACCAGGTATGATAGGTGGTGCTTTTGATGATACTGCATTCGGACAATGGATGCAAGTACAGTTCAGTGATATATTTGGATGGGCATATAATTTACTATTCGCAATATTGATTATAATCTTTACATATTTCTATACCGCAATAACGGTTCCTACCAATAAGATGGCAGATGACCTTAAAAGAAGTGGTGGTTTTATCCCTGGAATTCGACCAGGAAAAGAAACTGGAGATTATTTAGATAAGATTATGTCTTTAATAACGTTACCTGGATCTATTTTCTTAGCTTTGCTGGCTATTTTACCGGCAATAGTGGTAAAGTTGATGGATGTTCAAGCTGGATGGGCTTTATTTTACGGTGGTACCTCCCTTTTAATTATGGTTGGTGTGGCAATAGATACAGTGCAACAGGTTAATTCGTATTTGTTGAATAGACATTATGATGGCTTAATGAAAACGGGTAAAAATAGAAAAGTAGCATAATTTATGGCTAAGCAGGCAGCAATAGAACAGGATGGATCTATCATCGAAGCATTATCAAATGCAATGTTTCGTGTAGAGTTGGAGAATGGACATGTGGTAACAGCGCATATATCAGGTAAGATGCGTATGCACTATATTAAGCTATTACCTGGAGATAAGGTTAAATTAGAGATGAGTCCCTATGACCTTACTAAAGCAAGAATTACATATAGATACTAAGATACAAGATGAAAGTAAGAGCATCAGTTAAGAAGAGAAGTGCCGACTGCAAGATTGTTCGCAGAAAAGGCAGGTTGTACGTAATCAACAAAAAGAATCCTAGATTTAAACAAAGACAAGGGTAATTATGGCAAGAATCGCAGGTATAGATATACCAAAACAAAAGAGAGGTGTAATAGCCTTAACCTATATTTTCGGAATCGGAAGAAGTAGGTCACAAGAAATATTGAGTAAAGCCCAAGTTAGCGAAGATACTAAGGTTTCTGATTGGAATGATGATGAAATAGGTCGTATCAGGGAAGCTGCTTCTGAATTTGTAATCGAAGGTGAATTACGTTCAGAGACTCAGTTGAACATTAAGCGTTTAATGGATATTGGCTGTTATAGAGGTATTCGTCATAGATCAGGTTTACCTTTAAGAGGTCAACGTACTAAGAACAACTCTAGAACTAGAAAAGGAAAGCGTAAAACAGTTGCTAACAAGAAGAAAGCAACTAAATAATAATTAGGTATGGCAAAGGCAAGTACTAAAGTTACCAAGAAACGTAAAGTTATAGTTGATTCTGTTGGTGAGGCGCACATAAAGGCATCTTTCAACAATATCATCATCTCTTTAACAAATAAAAAAGGAGATGTTATATCTTGGTCATCTGCCGGTAAATTAGGTTTTAGAGGGTCTAAGAAAAATACACCTTATGCTGCACAAGTTGCTGCAGAAGACTGTTCTAAAGTTGCTCATGAAGCAGGTTTAAGAAAAGTTAAGGTTTATGTAAAAGGTCCGGGTAACGGAAGAGAATCTGCAATCAGATCTTTACATAATGCTGGTATCGAAGTAACAGAGATTATCGATGTTACTCCAATGCCTCATAACGGATGTAGACCTCCTAAAAGAAGAAGAGTTTAATTAATTACTATTATATTTCACCGAAAGTGTAGTTACGATTATCGAAGGATAAGCCTTAATTCATGATCTCACTTTCAAATTAAAAGAAAATGGCAAGATATACAGGACCAAAATCAAAAATCGCCCGTAAATTCGGCGAAGCAATTTTCGGAGATGACAAATCTTTCGAAAAAAAGAATTACCCTCCAGGACAACACGGTAATAACAGAAGAAGAGGTAAGAAATCTGAATACTCTGTTCAATTGATGGAGAAGCAAAAGGCTAAATATACTTACGGTATTTTAGAGAAGCAATTCAGAAACTTATTCCAAACTGCGAAAAGAAAAGAAGGTGTTGCTGGTGAAATTTTACTTCAATTATGTGAGTCTCGTTTAGATAACGTGGTTTATAGAATGGGTATTTCTCCAACTAGAAGTGGTGCAAGACAATTAGTATCTCATAGACACATTACGGTAAATGGTGAGTTGGTAAACATACCTTCTTATTCATTGAAAGCAGGAGATGTTGTTGGTGTTAGAGAGAAATCTAAATCATTACAAAGTATTCAAGATTCATTAGCTGCTAGTAGTGCAGTTTATGAGTGGATTTCTTGGAACAGTGAGAAGAAGGAAGGTACTTATGTTACTATTCCTGAAAGATTACAGATTCCAGAAAATATCAAAGAACAATTAATCGTGGAGTTATACTCTAAATAAACAATACCTATCCAATTATGGCATTATTTAATTTTCAGAAACCCGATAAAGTAATAATGATCGATTCCTCTGATTTCGAAGGGAAGTTCGAATTTCGCCCTTTGGAACCTGGTTATGGATTAACTGTTGGGAATGCATTAAGACGAGTATTGTTATCTTCTTTAGAAGGTCATGCAATTACTTCGGTTAGGATTGATAAAGTAGAACATGAATTTTCTACTATACCTGGCGTTGTTGAAGATGTAACAGAGATTATATTAAACTTGAAACAAGTTCGTTTCAAGAAGCAAATAGAGGATTCTGAAGCGGAAGTTGTTTCAATTTCTGTAAGCGGTAAGAATCAATTAACTGCTGGTGATTTTCAAAAGTTTATTTCTGGATACCAAGTATTAAATCCGGATTTAGTTATTTGTAATATGGATGCTAAAGTTAGCATCAATATGGAAATATCTATTGAAAAAGGTAGAGGTTATGTTCCTGCAGAGGAAAATAAAAAATCTGGCGCACCATTAGGTACTATAGCTGTTGATTCTATCTTTACACCTATCAAGAATGTAAAGTATAGTATTGAAAACTTTCGTGTAGAGCAGAAAACTGATTATGAGAAATTAGTTTTTGAAATATCTTCAGATGGTTCAATTCATCCTAAAGATGCTTTAACTGAAGCAGCAAAAGTTCTTATTCATCACTTCATGTTATTCTCTGATGAGCGTATAACATTAGAAGCTGACGAAATTGCTCAGACAGAGACTTATGATGAAGAGTCTTTACACATGAGACAATTATTGAAAACTAAATTAGTTGATATGGACCTTTCTGTTCGTGCACTAAACTGTTTGAAAGCAGCTGAAGTTGATACTTTAGGAGATTTAGTTTCTTTTAATAAGAATGACTTAATGAAGTTCAGAAACTTCGGTAAAAAATCTTTAACGGAGCTTGAAGAACTTGTTATTAACAAGGGATTAAGTTTTGGAATGGATTTATCAAAATACAAATTAGATAAAGATTAAATAATCATATTTTGCTCCTCGTTCTGTCGAGTTTGGTAGCAAGATGATAAAATTGAAACATGAGACACGGTAAAAAAATCAATCATTTAAGCAGGAAAACTGCTCACAGAAAAGCGATGTTAGCTAACATGGCTTGTTCTTTGATCGAACATAAAAGAATCAACACTACAGTTGCTAAAGCGAAAGCTTTGAAGCAATTTATTGAGCCTTTGATAACTAAATCAAAAGCTGAAAATAATGTTAGTGCTGAGAAAGGTACTCATAACAGACGTATCGTTTTCAAGAATCTTCGTGATAAGTATGCAATTACTGAATTATTCAGTGTTGTATCTGAAAAGGTTGCTGATAGACCAGGTGGTTATACTAGAATTATCAAATTAGGTAATCGTTTAGGTGATAATGCTGATATGGCAATGATAGAATTGGTTGATTTCAACGAATTATATAACGCTGGTAAGCCTAAGAAGAAATCTACTAGAAGAAGTAGAAGATCAGGTGGTACTGATGCTGAAGTTGTTTCTGCAGAGAAAGAAACTAAAGTAGAAGAAGCTCAAACTGAAACAGAAGCTAAGACAGATGATTCTAAGGAATAAAATTGTCAATAAATATTAATAATGAAAAAGGATAAGCTTTCTAGCTTATCCTTTTTTTATGTTTTTTTGTGAACGAATAAATTATAAGACTAAAATGAAATATCAGGCAAAGAGAAAAGCTATAATATTACTTGCAGATGGTACTATTTTTTTTGGAAAATCTGTTGGGGACAAAGAAGGAACTGCTTTCGGTGAGGTATGTTTCAATACTGGAATGACAGGATACCAAGAGATATTTACAGATCCATCTTATTTCGGACAAATAATGGTCACTACCAATGCTCATATTGGTAATTACGGAGTAAATGAAGATGAAATAGAATCTGAGTCAATTAAAATTTCAGGTTTGGTTTGTAGAAATTTCAGCTATGAGTATTCAAGACCTTTGGCAGACGATAGTCTACAAGGTTTTTTAGATAAAAATGAGTTGTTTGCTATTTCTGATGTCGATACTAGAGCATTAGTCAGTTATATTAGAGATAATGGTGCAATGAATGCCGTAATCTCAACTGATATAGATAATATCGAAGACTTAAAAAGACGTTTAAGCGAAGTGCCAAGTATGGAGGGGTTAGAACTGGCTTCTAAAGTTTCTACGAAAGAACCATATTTTGTTGGTGACGAAAATTCAAATTTTAAAATAGCAGCGCTTGATATCGGTATTAAGAAGAATATTTTGCGTAACCTAGTTAAGAGAGGCGCTTATGTAAAGGTTTTTCCTTATAACAGTAGTTTTGAAGAAATGTCTTCTTGGAATCCTGATGCTTTTTTCATTTCTAACGGACCTGGAGATCCAGAACCTTTGGTTGATGCTATTGCTGCTGTTAAAAAAATGATTCAGACAGATAAACCTCTTTTTGGTATTTGTTTAGGTCATCAAGTTTTAGCATTGGCAAACGGAGTTTCTACTTATAAAATGCACAATGGGCATAGAGGTATTAATCACCCAATATTAAATCTTATTACGGGTAAAGGTGAGATTACTTCACAGAATCATGGCTTTGCTATTAATAGAGAAGAAACTGTGGATAATGCAAATCTAGAGATTACGCATACACATCTTAATGATAAGACAGTTGCCGGTATTCGTATGAAAGATAAAAATGTATTTTCTGTTCAGTATCACCCAGAAGCAAGTCCGGGTCCACATGATGCAGATTATCTTTTCGATGATTTTTTTAAATTAATTGAGAATTGTTCAAAACATAACGAAATAGTTTAAATAAACATTAATTAATTGGCAAATGTAGGGTTTGAACGAGCTAGTTAAAAACATGCTTTTGTATCTTTACTTTTTAAACAAACAACTAATAAAAAGATTATAAATGAGTATTATATTAAATGTTCACGCAAGACAAATATTAGATTCTAGAGGGAATCCAACAGTTGAAGTAGATGTAGTTACCGAAAACGGAGTAATGGGAAGAGCAGCTGTACCTTCTGGTGCTTCTACTGGTGAGCATGAAGCTGTAGAATTACGTGATGGAGGTAAGGCTTTCATGGGTAAAGGTGTGACTAAAGCTGTTGATAACGTAAATAGCATCATTGCAGAAGAGATATTAGGAATGAGTGTTTTTGATCAAAATCTTTTGGATCAAACTATGATTGATTTAGATGGTACTCCAAACAAATCTAAATTAGGAGCTAACGCTATATTAGGTGTTTCACTTGCTGCTGCCAAGGCTGCTGCAAATGAACTAGGTCTTTCTCTTTTTAGATATATTGGTGGGGTTAGCGCTAATACGCTTCCTGTGCCAATGATGAACATTATTAATGGTGGTTCACATTCAGATGCGCCTATCGCTTTTCAAGAGTTCATGGTAATGCCTGTTAAAGCAAAAAACTTTAGTCATGCAATGCAAATGGGTACTGAAATTTTTCATAACCTTAAAAAGGTATTACATGACCGTGGCCTTAGTACTGCAGTAGGTGATGAAGGTGGTTTTGCACCAAATCTTGCCGGTGGTACTGAAGATGCTTTAGATACTATTGCACTAGCAGTTAAAAATGCTGGTTATACTTTAGGTGATGATGTAATGATCGCGTTAGATTGTGCTGCGGCAGAATTTTTCGTTGATGGAAAATATGATTACACTAAATTCGAAGGAGAATCTGGTGTTATAAGAACTTCTGAAGAACAAGCGCAATACTTAGCTGATTTAAGTGCTAAATACCCAATTATCTCTATAGAAGATGGTATGGATGAAAACGACTGGGACGGTTGGAAATCTTTGACTGATAAAATCGGAGATAAAGTTCAATTAGTTGGTGATGATTTATTCGTGACAAATGTTGAGCGTCTTTCTACTGGTATTGAAAGAGGTATTGCAAATTCAATTTTGATTAAAGTAAACCAAATTGGTACATTGACAGAGACAATTGCTGCTGTTAATATGGCTAAAAATGCAGGGTATACTTCAGTAATGTCTCACCGTTCTGGTGAAACAGAAGATAATACTATTGCTGATTTGGCTGTAGCATTAAATACGGGTCAAATTAAAACTGGTTCGGCTTCAAGATCTGATCGTATGGCTAAATACAACCAATTACTTCGTATTGAAGAAGAATTAGGTAGTACAGCTTACTACCCACAAGAAAAAGCCTTTAAGTTGGGTTAATTCTTAATAGAAATATATAATCAAGCCTTTCTCTCGAGAAAGGCTTTTTTTTTTGGCGTACTTCAAAACTTTAACTACCTTTTGAGAATAAACCAATAATAACCTCTCTTTGTTAGCGTATGAATAATTTTCTTTTTGTTTCCGCAGAGAATGATGCCATTCCTGATTGTAAAGCTGGTGGAATGGGTGACGTGGTTAGAGACGTGCCTAGAGAGATATCGAAACGAGGAGATAAAGTTCACGTAGTCGTACCTTCATATTCTAGACTGCATAAAAATGGAATCTTTAAAACTAAACTTGAATTTAGTCTTAGGGGTATGCCATATACAGCAGAATTGTATGAGGTTATTCCTAAGAGAGTAGATAAAAATATCACTCATTATGTTATTCATCACCCTGAAATATCTGAAGGTGGTATAGCTCATATATATCATGATGATCCTACCGAACCTTTCTTTAATGATTTTATAAAGTTCATAATTTTTTGCACAGCTACTGCAGAAGCAATTAAAATTGGAGCTTTTGGTGATTTAGATATCGTTCATATGCATGACTGGCATTCTGCAGCGCTCTTATTTATAAAAACATATCACCCGCAATATCAAGATTTGAAAAAGATGCGATATGTGTATACGATTCATAATCTAGCTATACAGGGTATTCGTCCTTTTTATAACAACTATGCTTCAGTCAATCATTGGTTTCCAGAAATTCAATTGGATTATAAAGCTCTGATGGATCCGAGATATCAAGATTGTATAAACTTAATGGCAGTCGGTATTCGTTTTGCAGATGCAGTTCATACAGTTTCTCCATCTTACAAAGAAGATGTGCTGTTGCCTAGTAGAAGACCTGAGTTTATAGGAGGTGAAAGTTTAGAAGATGATTTAATTAAAGCGAATAATGAAGGTAGACTTTTCGGTATCTTAAATGCCAGTAACTATGGTAATATACGAGAAGCTGAAAAAGGATTGTTATATAGAAATACGGTAAAAGCTATTTTTAGATGGCTTCAAGAAAATTCAAAGAAGTATAAGGCAGATTTTCTTGCCCATACTGGCGAGAAGATTATGCAGTTTGTTGGTAATAGACCAAAATTTATTGTGTCTAGTGTTGCAAGATTAACTGAGCAGAAGTTCTATTTCTTAAAACGATCTCCTGAAGCATTTGAAAAAATGCTTGCGAGGTTAAATGAAATTGACGGTATATATATATTATTAGGTACTGGAGACCCAGATTATGAAGAGTTCTTTCGTCATATGAGCTATCATCATAAAAATTTTGTATTTACTAATGGGCAATCAGAAGATTTGATTGATTCAATGTACCTAGAAACAGATTTGTACTTTATGCCTAGCTTATTTGAGCCATGTGGCATTAGTCAAATGTTGGCGATGAGAAATGGTAACCCTTGTTTGGTGCATCATACTGGCGGACTAAAAGATACTGTAGATCACTTAAAAACAGGATTTGTTTTTGGTGGCGATACCTACGACGAGCAAATTAGTAATATGGTAAAAAGTTTTGATGAGGCATTGACCTTGTGGGAGAACAATAAGCCTGCTTGGAAAAAGATAAAAGCGAATGCAAAAAAGGCGCGTTTTACTTGGGAAAAATCTTTAGATGCATATTACGAGTCACTATATCTGTTGTAATGAAAGCTATTCATAGTACTTATTGTTAATTTTACCCAAAACAGATTTTGGAAATTGGTAAACCAGTCTTGTTTTGTTAACTTTACGAGAAGTATTTAAAACGTAAAAAGAAAAATGTCAGACAAAGCTATTTTAGAATATAATGGTGAAAAATATGAGTTTCCTGTAATTAAGGGAACCGAAAACGAACTTGCAATCGATATCAAAACTTTGCGTTCGGCTACCAATGGAATTATAACTATTGATCCAGGTTTTAAAAACACAGGATCTTGTGAAAGTGCTATTACTTTTTTAGATGGTGAAAAAGGAATTTTACGTTATAGAGGTTACTCAATTGAAGAGTTAGCTGAGAAAGCTGATTTCTTAGAAGTAGCTTATGCTTTAATATTTGGTGAATTACCAAATACAGAAGAACTAGCGAAATTTCATAAAGACATTAAAGATGAATCTCATGTAGATGAAGAGATGAAAAAGATTTTGGATGGTTTTCCAAAATCAGCACATCCAATGGGTGTGTTATCTTCTTTGACTAGTGCATTGATTGCATTTAATCCATCAACGGTTGATGTAAGTTCTGATGAAGATATGTACCACTCAATTGTACGTATTCTGGCTAAATTCCCAGTTCTTGTAGCTTGGACATTGCGTAAAAAGAAAGGTCTTCCGTTAGATTACGGTGATGATAGTTTAGGCTATGTAGAGAACATTCATAAAATGATGTTTAAGCGCCCTAATCAAGAGTATAAGCAGAATAAGGTTGTTATAGATGCTTTAGATAAGTTATTGATATTACATGCTGATCATGAGCAAAACTGTTCTACTAGTACTGTTCGTATTGTAGGTTCTTCTCATGCTGGTTTATTTGCATCTTTATCTGCAGGTATTTCTGCTCTTTGGGGTCCATTACATGGTGGTGCAAACCAAGCGGTATTAGAAATGCTTGAAGCTATTGAAGCGGATGGTGGCGATACTAAAAAATACATGGCTAAGGCGAAAGATAAGTCTGATCCTTTTAGATTAATGGGCTTCGGTCATAGAGTGTATAAAAACTTCGATCCTCGTGCTAAGATTATTAAAGTAGCTGCTGATGAAGTATTGGCAGATTTAGGTATAGATGATCCAATTCTTGAAATTGCAAAAGGTTTAGAGAAAGAAGCACTTGAAGATCCATACTTTGTTGATAGAAAATTATACCCTAACGTAGATTTCTATTCAGGTATTATTTATAGAGCATTAGGCATACCAACAGAAATGTTTACGGTAATGTTCGCTTTAGGTAGATTACCAGGGTGGATTGCTCAATGGAGAGAAATGAGATTGAATGGTGAGCCAATTGGTAGACCAAGACAAGTATATACTGGTGAAAATTTAAGATCTTTTGTCGAACTGGACAAAAGGTAGATTGCTACCGTTATCAAAAAAACAAAAAGCTCTTTTAATTTTTAAAGGGGCTTTTTTTTATGCCTTTTTTTAATTCATATTTAAATTAAAACTTATGTTACAGTTACATATCAAAGATGAAGTTTCACAGTTGAAAGCGGTTGTATTAGGTATCGCTAAAAGTTCTGGACCTACACCAACTATTGAAGAAGCTTATGATCCAAAATCGGTAGAACATATTAAAGCTGGTACATACCCTATTGAAGCAGATATGGTTGCCGAGATGGAAGGTTTTAGAAAAGTGTTCGAGAAATACGATGTTAAGGTTTTTAGACCAGAAGTTCTTGAAAACTGTAATCAAATATTTACTAGAGATATTGCTTTTGTTATAGAAGATAAACTTATAAAAGCCAATATACTACCTGATAGAGAACAAGAAGTAGAAGCAATTTTACATGTTTTAGATAAGATTGATGATGATAATATTCTGACTCCTCCAGAAGAGGTTCATGTTGAAGGTGGTGATGTCATGCCTTGGAACGATTATATTTTTGTTGGCACTTATACTGCACCCGACTATTCTTCTTATATAACGGCGAGAACTAATAAAGCTGCAGTAGCATATTTGACAAAGCAATTTCCAAACAAAACAGTGAAGTCATTCGAATTAAGAAAGTCTAATACTGTTGCGCAAGAAAATGCATTGCATTTAGATTGTTGTTTTCAACCTCTAGGAAAAGGGAAAGCAATCTTGCATAAAAACGGATTTCTGGTAGAAGAAGAGTACCAATGGTTGGTAGACTTCTTTGGAAAAGAAAATGTCTTCGAAATAGATGCTAATGAAATGTACCATATGTACAGTAATGTGTTTTCTATTTCACCAGATGTTGTAGTGTCCGAACGTAATTTCACACGCCTTAATAATTGGTTACGCGAACAAGGTTTTACGGTAGAAGAAATTGCGTATGCCGAAATTTCAAAGCAAGAAGGGCTGTTGCGTTGTAGTACCCTGCCTTTAATTAGAGCTTAATTTTAAAGATTTATAAAAAAGAAAAATTTAATTAGTACCCCTATGCAAATAACAAATACCATACTCATGATTCGCCCGGTGTCGTTTAGAATGAACGAGCAGACCGCTGTCAATAACTATTTTATGGAAGATATTGACTTGAAGAATCAAGAGATAAATCAGAAAGCTCAAGAAGAGTTTGATGCCTTTGTATCCGCATTAAAGGATAAAGGAGTTAATGTTATCGTTGTTCAAGACACTAAAGAGCCAGACACTCCAGATAGTATTTTTCCTAATAACTGGATCTCTTTTCATGCGAATGGTACAGTCGGTGTTTACCCAATGTTTGCTGAGAATAGAAGAAATGAACGTAGAGAAGATATTTTTGAGATCTTAGAACAGAATGGTTTTAAAATCAATGATGTTGTAGATTATACTTCTGCTGAAGAAGAAGAATTATTTCTTGAAGGTACAGGTAGTATATTAATAGATAGAGTAAACAAAAAGGCATATTGTGCATTATCTGAACGTGCAGATGAAGATTTGTTTATTGAGTTTTGTGAAGATTTTGATTTTTTTCCAGTGATTTTTACAGCTAATCAGTCTGTAGATGGTAAGCGATTACCTATTTATCATACAAATGTGATGATGGCTTTAGCTGAAAATTTCGTTGTCATTTGTACAGATTCTATTGATGATAAAAAGGAAAGAAAAAATGTGTTGGACCACCTTAAAAAAGATGGAAAAGAAATAATTACTATTTCCGAACAACAAATGCATCATTTTGCAGGTAATATGCTTCAGGTTTTAGGTGGTGATGATAAAAAATATATGGTTATGAGTTCTGCTGCTTATAATAGTTTGCGACCAGAGCAGATAGCACAGATCGAAAATCATTGTGCTATTTTACATAGCTCATTACATACTATCGAAACTTGTGGCGGTGGTAGTGCGCGTTGTATGATGGCAGAGGTTTTTCTTCCGAAGAAATAAATCTTTTGGTTTGCTAGTTGGATAATTTGTTTCAATGGGTCAAAAAAAGTCAAAGCCTTTCGTTATCTTCATAGAAATCAGATTTTGATTATGAAGCTGAAACCATTTTATATTTTTGTGTCCCTTTTTATTATTGGAGCTATACTTGTATTCGCAAATTCTCCGAAAATATCTGGTTATTCACATTTAGAAAATGAAGTGGTGAATGAGTCAAAATCTGATGATTCATATAATAAGATGATGGATGTACTAACCCATCAACGTTGTATGAATTGTCACCCAAGTGATCATATACCAAAACAAGGCGATGAAAGTCATCCCCATCATTTTGGCATGGCTAGGGGTGAAGATGATCATGGTTTTGAAGCGACTAGCTGTAATACATGTCATCAATCTCAGAATAACTTAAATTCTGGTGTGCCAGGTGCTCCGCATTGGGCATTGGCACCAGCTTCTATGGCTTGGGAAGGACTCACTCGCGCACAAATAGCAGAACGTTTACTTGATAAGAGTACAAATGGCAATCGAAGTCATCAAGAACTTATTGAGCATATGACCGAAGATGATTTGGTCCTTTGGGCTTGGGAGCCAGGCATCGATGCAGATGGCGAGCCAAGAACGATACCACCAGTTTCAAAAGAAGAATTTAAAAAAGCTGTTGAAAACTGGTTTGCTGACGGAGCAATAATACCTTCTAAATAATAAAATTTTATGGAAATTTCCTTGACTGTAAACGGTGTTTTAAAAACCGTAGCTATAGCAGATGAAAACACCCCTTTACTTTGGGTTGTTAGAGATACTTTAGATTTAAAAGGTACAAAGTTCGGCTGTGGAAAAGCGGCTTGTGGAGCCTGTACTTTACATGTAGATGGTGAAGCGGTTAGGTCATGTTCTTATCCCGTAAAATTTGCGGAAGGAAAAAAAGTAACCACAATAGAAGGTTTGGGAGATAGAGAAAATCCACACCCTGTTCAGCAGGCTTGGGTCGAAGAGATTGTACCGCAATGTGGCTATTGTCAGCCAGGTTTTATGATGGCAACAGCTGCCTTGTTAAACAAAGTGCCTAAACCAACAGATGAAGATATAGATAAGAACATTATAAATGTATGTCGTTGCGGTACCTATTACCGAATGCGAAAAGCCATTCATAAGGCGGCGGATTTGCAAGCTGAGAAGTTAATTAATGAATCTAAAAAGGCGTAATCGATGGCTGGTAAAAAAAGTGATTCAAAGAAGGTGTCTAGAAGGAAATTTTTAGTCAAAGGCGGATTGGGAACCATAGGTGTTGTCGCCATTGGAGCCTACTTATTTAGAAGTCCTATTCGACGTCAAATTTTGGGTGTGGTTAATTCACTCGAAGCGCCTTATCTAGATAATATTGACCAACCGATGATTTGGTTCGAGGTCACTTCTGATAATAATATCTTATTACATTCTCCCAAAATGGAAATGGGACAGGGTACATTTACAGGTATTGCTCAAATGGCTGCCGAAGAATTATCTGTATCTATGAATCAGATTCAGGTAGTACATGCAGCTTCATCAACTGGTAATGTGGATAGTTTTGCCACAGGCGGTAGTACTTCTATATCTGGACTATGGAAACCGCTTAGAGAGCTTTCTGCCATGCTTCGCGTAATGCTTTTAAAAGAAGCTGCTCTTAAAATGAATGTAGATATCGATGAGCTTTCTGTTGAAGGCGGAATCATATCGGGTAATGGAAAAACATTGACTTATGCTCAAGCGGCTGAAGGAGTCGAGAATTGGAAAGTGCCAGATGTTCCTGTATTAAAAGATGCTAAAGATTATAAATATATAGGTCAACCAGTTGCTAGAGTTGATTTGGATGCGAAGGTATACGGAGATCCGATATTCGGGATGGATGCTGAAATGCCTGAAATGCTGTATGGTGCTGTGGTAAGAGCTTCTAAAATAGGCTCAACATTTGTCAGTGCAGATACAAAGGAAGCAGAGCATATGCCTGGCGTGGTTAAAATTGTGGTAGAAGACGATTTTGTAGGGGTAGTGGCAAACTCTATGATTGAAGCTGAAAATGCTAAAAATGCTATCAATGTCACTTGGGATAGTTATGACAATTTAAATACCGAGGCAATCGTAAAAATGATGACTGTCGGGAACGGAAAGTCTTCGGTGATACAGAAGAACGGAGATTCTTTTGATGATCAAGATGAAGTAGTGACTTTAGAATTTAGAAGTCCAATAGGGGCGCATGCTCAAATTGAACCAAATGGTGTTGTTGCTTTTGTTGATGACGACAGTGCTACTATAAAAATATCGACACAAGTGGTCGGCATTACTAGAAAAGAGGTTGCCAAACGATTAGATTTAGATGTAGAAAAAGTCAACGTTATACCTACCTATTTGGGTGGTGGTTTTGGTAGAAGATTACATACACCACATGCTGTGCAGGCTGCAATTATGTCTAAAGCTGTTGGTAAACCGGTGAAGTATTTCTTTAGTAGAAAAGAAGAATTTCAGCATGATATGTTTCGACCACCAACACATCATGTGATTAAAGGAAAATTAAATGCGGAGGGTTATTTAGACGGACTAGAACATCAATTCGTTAGTGGCGATGTAGCTACCGATTCTGCTCTAATACCTAATGCACTTACCAACTTTTTGGGTGCCGATGTTGGTGCTATTCGTGGCGGATTCATTCAATACACTGCTATACCTAATTTTAAAGCGGAGTGTTGGCATGTAGAATTGCCTTTTGCTACCAGCTGGTGGCGTAGTTTGGGGTTGTTGGCAAATACGTTCGCCATGGAAAGTTTTATGGATGAAATGGCGTTAAAAGCAAATAAGAATGCGGTCGATTTTAGATTGCATCAAATTGCAGATGAGCCGATTGACATTCGTTTGAAAAATGTAATTAAAGCCGCTGCTGAAAAAGCTAATTATAGCGAAGAAGTAAAAGATGGTCGTGCTATGGGTTTTGCTGCTTCTATAGATGCAAATACACCGTGCGCACAGGTAGCAGAGGTTTCAATTGTTGACAATGAAATTGTAGTACATAAAGTAACAGTTGCAATGGACCCAGGTTTAGCCGTTAATCCTGATCAGATACGTGCGCAATGCGAAGGTTGTGTAATTATGGGAATGAGTGCAGTACTTTATGAGCAAATGTTTGTCGAAGACGGAGAATTAACTCCGACTATATACGGTCCGTACCAAATGGCTTTGATGAAGAATGCACCAAAAGAAATTGATGTGGTTTTACTACAGGGTAAAGATACACCAGGTGCAGTAGGGGAGCCACCTCTAGGGCCAATTGGTGCGGCGATTGCCAATGCTGTTAGAAGATTAACAGGAGAACGCTTAACTGAGTTGCCTTTAAAGCTTTCGAGGAAGGCTTAAAAGAAGTTCTGATTATTGATTAACATTTTTCTGATCAGCGATATTTTTGATCATTCCGCCAAAAATAAAGTAGTGAAACGGCACTATGCTGTACCAATATAATCTACCTCGTAAGCCACGTGGTCTAAAAGTTGCGGTTTGATGAAGTACATTGTTCTCATCTATTTTGAACTCTAGCCATGCTTCGCCTGGTAATTTCATTTCGGCAAATAGCAGTAGTCGTTTTGCTTTTTTATCAGCTAATAGTACTCTCCAAAAATCTAGAGAATCACCTGCAAATATTTTATGAGCATGCGTTCTACCACGTCTTAAGCCGACACCACCAGAAAGCTTGTCCATAAATCCGCGTATTTTCCAGAGCCAGTTGCCGTAATACCATCCGGTTTCACCGCCAATGCTCCAAATACGTTCCAATACTTCATCAGGATTCGAAATTTTGAGTTGTTTATAATCCTTAAGTACTCCATATTTTGGGACTTGTATATGTTTTTCAAGATTGTCAACAAATCGCCCGCTGATCATACTATCCTTCCAACTACTTATTACTAAGTTTTGTTCGATTTTTTTAAAGGCTAAATCAATAGCTTCCTTGTAGGTGTGGGGAGTAATACCAAGAATATCTTGTAATCGTGTGTCTTTTGCCACGACTTCAATCTTCATGCTGTCCACAAGGTTCAAGGCTAATTTATATGAAGTAGAGGTTACAAAATATAACCAGTACGAAGACAGTTTTGGGGTCATTACAGGTACGGTCCAAATCCAGTTTTTGAAGCCTCTGACTTCTGCATATTTATGCAGCATTTCTTTATAGGTCATTACATTGGGTCCGGCAATGTCGAAGGAGTCGTTATACGTTTTTTCATTCCCTAATACACCTGTTAGAAATGCAATAACATCACGTATGGCAATAGGTTGCGTTTTAGTCAATACCCATTTCGGCGTAATCATCACAGGTAATTTTTCACATAAATCTCGAATAATTTCAAAAGAAGAACTTCCTGATCCCACAATGATACCTGCCCTTAAAACAGTTAGGTTAAAATCACCTTGATAAAGAATATCCTCAACATTTTTACGTGACTGCAAGTGTTTAGAAAGGTTATTGTCATTCACAATACCGCTCAAATAAATTACTTGTTGAATTTGTGTGTCTGCAACATACTTGTTAAAGTTTTCAGCCGTTTTTGCCTCCATTTCATCAAAATCTTGTGTTGACGAACTCATGGAGTGAATTAGAAAATAAGCGGCATCAATATCTTTGGGCACTACATTTTCTTTTGGTTCTTCTAGAAAGTCAATTTCAATGACATCTATTTGTTGCCTAGTCTCTTTATCTACAGAAAGTCTGGTTTCATCTCGTACCGCACAAACAATTTCGTGTCCCATTTCTAAAAGCTGCGGTAGAATGCGCATACCTATATAACCATTGGCTCCTGTAAGTAGTATTTTCATAAATCTTCAATAGAGGTTGGTGCGTTATCAGCTTTATAGGCTAGTATTTTCTTAAAGAATTTTTGTACAGCTTTGGTGTCAGATTCCACTTTTATAAAATGGTTGTCGCGGTAAATTGAATATACCGATGCTTCGCCCTTATACATTGATAGTTTGTAATAGGGTATAACCAATGCGTATGATTCTAATAGCGAACGAAAACCGACGATAATACCTTTGGGTCTCATTTCAATATTACAGACATCTCTATTATTATCAAGAATTAATAGATTTTGTATCTCAACACTTGTTGCTGTAATAACAAGTTTAGGAGAGCCAATACCACCCATTGCCCAGCGCTCTTTCAATGTAAAAGGCTTGCCGACCTGGTCGTCGATTTTTCTAGTAATGGCTTTATTATTGTAAGAAACGTTTGTGAGCATGCGTGTTTAATTGCATTGTTTTTATTAAAGTTAAACAAATGGTGAATGAATGCCGAATCTGTTTACCTTAAAAGCCTAAAAAATGATTAGTTTTGCAGCCTTAATTAAACGTTTTGGTGAATATTCAAGAGGTACTATCAGATAAAGTAAAAGAAGCGGTAAAATCTATTTTTGACAAGGAATTGCCAAATGTAGAATTTCAACCTACCCGTAAAGATTTTGAAGGAGATGTCACTATTGTGGTTTTCCCGATGTTGCGCGTGTTAAAGGGGAATCCTGTTCAAATTGGTGAGCAAATTGGTGCTTATCTTGAGGAGCATGTAGATGCTGTTGCGGGCTTTAATGTGATTAAAGGATTCTTGAATATCGTTATCAATGATGGTTTCTATTTAGATTTTTTCAATTCGATTTCTTCAACCGATAATTTCGGATTTGTAAAGGAGTCTGATGATGCGGTTATGGTAGAATATTCTTCGCCAAATACCAATAAGCCATTACACCTTGGACATATTCGTAATAACTTATTAGGATATTCTGTTGCTGAAATTTTAAAGGCATCTGGTAAGAAAGTATACAAAACCCAGATTATTAATGACCGAGGAATCCATATTTGTAAAAGTATGGTGGCTTGGCAGAAATTCGGAAACGGAGAAACGCCAGAGTCTACAGGTCTTAAAGGAGATAAGCTAGTTGGTAATTATTATGTGGCTTTTGATAAAGCGTACAAAGAACAAATAGCAACATTAGTAGCTGAAGGTACTGACTTGAAAGTTGCTGAAAAAGAAGCGCCTATTCTACAAGAAGCTAAAGAAATGCTTTTGAAATGGGAAGCTGGAGATGCCGATACCGTAGAACTTTGGAAAACCATGAACGGATGGGTTTATAAAGGTTTCGAAGTGACTTATAAGAATTTAGGAGTCGATTTTGATAATCTATACTATGAAAGTGATACCTACCTTTTAGGTAAAGATGTTGTTGCTGAGGGATTAAAAAAAGGAGTTTTCTTTAAAAAGGAAGATGGTAGTGTTTGGATCGATTTAACCGAAGATGGGTTAGACGAGAAAATTGTTCTTCGTTCAGATGGTACTGCGGTTTACATGACCCAGGATATAGGTACTGCCATACAACGTGTAAAAGATCATCCAGATGTAAACGGTATGGTGTACACTGTTGGTAATGAACAAGATTACCACTTTAAAGTATTGTTTTTAATACTTAAGAAACTCGGATTTTCTTGGTCTAACAAATTGCACCACCTTAGTTATGGTATGGTCGATTTACCTAGCGGAAAAATGAAAAGTAGAGAAGGTACTGTTGTTGATGCCGATGATCTTATGGCAGATATGACGCAAACTGCCGCTACAATTTCTGAAGAATTAGGTAAGCTTGAAGATTATAATGAGGAAGAAAAGCAATCGTTGTATCAAATGATTGGCTTAGGTGCCTTAAAATACTACATACTAAAAGTTGATCCTAAAAAACGAATCTTATTTGACCCTGAAGAATCTGTTGATTTTCAAGGGAACACAGGTCCGTTTATTCAATATACTTACGCACGTATTCAGTCTATCTTAAGAAAGGCAGAAAGTATGGGTATCGATAGTTCTAAAGATGCCAAGGTTACGGAATTACACGCGAAAGAAAAGGAATTGATTAAACAACTTCAAATCTTCCCAGATATCATTCAATTGGCAGCGGAGAATTATAGTCCGGCATTGATTGCGAATTATACCTATGATTTAGTGAAGGAATTTAATTCGTTCTACCAACAGGTTTCTATACTTGGGGAATCTGACGATGAGAAGAAAGTTCTACGTGTTCAGTTATCTAAAAAAGTTGCTGAGGTTATACAAGATGCATTCAAATTATTGGGTGTTGAAGTGCCTGAGCGAATGTAGTTTTAAAAACTGATTCGTACACTGGCATTGGGCGTAATACCTAATGATAAGCGTTCAATAGTTTCAATAGTATTATCATCTTGTAGTCTGTAATAGGTGTTTAGGGTATTTTGTCTATTCGTGAAATTTAATACCGATACGCCAAAAATAGCATTCATTTTATCGCCCATTTTTAAGGTGTAATTTGCTGATGCATCTGCCCTAAAATATTCGCGTAGTCTGCTGCTATTAGGTTCTTCGTAATTTATTTCAGTAGGAAAAACAGTAACATTTATGGGGTCATTTTCATCTGGTCGGGTAAATGGTTTTCCAGATTTGTAATTCAAACCAATTCCTAATTTTAAATCACCAACGGTGTAATTTCCTGCAAGGGTGATAGCATGCCTAACATCTAAATTGTTCGGAAAAGTAGCTGGATTTAAGACATCAAATGTGTAGTCGTTTTTATTGAAGGTGTAGCTAAGCCATGCACTATAGTTATTATTCTTCGTATTGATTAAGAATTCGGCTCCCTTAACGGCATACGAGCCAATTTCACCATCAAATTGATTCTGATTTTGAAAACCTTGTGTGTATACATTGATACCGTTTACTTCTTTGTAAAAAGTATCTATGCCCACATATAATTTATTGGTGTCATAATTGAAGCCAAAAGATCCCTGTTTGCTTTTTGTAATGGGTAGGGCATCGCCGTCAGAAAGTATCCATCTTCTTTTTTCAATGCCTAGAAAGTTTTGTTCCAAATCGATAATCTGATTGGTAACCTGACTTTTAAATTCGCCTAATACTTCGGTTTTAAAATTTGGTAGCAGCTCATAGCTTACATTAATGCGAGGTTCAAAGATGTATTCTTGAAACGTATCCAAGTTTTCAATATAGTTCAATCTTCCACCAATAAACCCAGTTAATTTTTCATCTTCTGAGCTATAGGTGATTTCACTGAATAATCCGTGTTTACGTATAACACCTTTTATATTACTGGCAAATGGTGGCTGATTAACGTTGGTAGTATTTTCAATTCCTGTTTCGGTAAATTCATAACCATTCATCCAATTTAAATGCTCTCCAAATTTGTAATAGGTGGTGAGTTTTATATTCGATTCTTTTACTAGATTATTCTGTTCTAACTGCTGTGCTTCATTATTGGAGATGGATAGGGCATCTAGGTCATACTGTGTATAATAGACACTTAGTTGAGATGTGAGGTCATCTGTCCATTCGCTTTGTAATTCACCGCCAATAGAAAAATTATCCTGATTCAGATTACTTCGGTTTGGAGCAAGAGTATCATTAGCCGTTTCGAAATAATTAAGGTTATTGCTCATGTTAATTAAACTGACGCTTGCTTTCTGATACGGGTTGATTTCATAAATAAACTTAGCGGTGAAATCATAGAAGTAGAATTCACTCTCACTATTTACTTCGGTATCTTGAAATGCCTTTTCTGAAAATGTAGTGTAGGTTGGTGTGTTTAAGAAATCGGTATATGATCGGCGAGCAGATACTTGTAGCGCCATGTTATCTTGAATAGGAATTTCACCAAAAACATCACCCGAAATTAAATTGAATCCAGCTCCTCCACTGAAATTTAAAGGTAATTCGTCGTTGGTACGCATGCTCAAAGTTCCGCTAATACCATCACTATACATGGCAGATGTACCATTTTTGATGATGGTTACTTTTTCTGTTACATACGGATTGAAAGCTGATATTAATCCGAAAAAGTGTCCCGTTTGGTACATTTTAATTCCGTCCCAAAGAATTAGATTTTGATCATTTGTTCCGCCTCGTATGTTGATGTCAGATACGGTTTCGTCAACACTTTTAATTCCCGGTAAAGCTTGTACAGTTTGCAGAATATCGGGTTCACTAACTCCCGGTAGAATTCCGAATGCTGAGGGATTCAATTCGATACTTGCATTATTAAGTTTTTTAAGTCCCGTCGTTAAAAATTGTGTAACAACGACTTCTTCTAATTCTTGATAGCTGATTGCCATCGCAATTGCTTTACATTCTGTAGTCTTTGCAAGCTCTTTAGCTTCAATAAAAATGGGTTTATAACCGAGGTGTTTTATATGCACCAACGAATTAATAGGTACGTTTTTAAAGCTAAAAGAACCATTGTCATCTGTAATGCCAGATAAGTTAGTTTCATAGATTTCAACCGTTGCCCCCGGTATATTATTTTCTTCAAAATTGTCGAAAACATAGCCACAGATAGAAATCGTGGTAGTTTTGGTTAAGGTGTAGTAACGGTCGTTTAATTTGTTGATGGTTATTCCTGTTGCTTCCCTTAATTCGGTGAGAATGTCGTCAAGAGCATTGGATGTTGGTTTTGTGATGTAGACAGTATCAACATCGGTATCGGCATAAGAGAATTTTATCTCAAATTTAGATTCTAGTTCAGATAAGAAATCGCGTAATGCGACACTGTCTTTAGTTGTGTCTTGGGCATAACTAACCCCACTGAAAATCAGTAATAAAATTACGGTGATAAAAGTATTAAGGTGCTTCTTCAGCATAGAACAGCACTTTATTCCCATCTAAGTTAAACTTAATTTGTAAAGGAACGCTAATGCTCTTTAAGGCAAGTTCTAAGTTTTCATTGCTAAATGACCCTGTAAAAAGTTGAGCAGTATCAATATCTTTAGCACTGACTTCAATATTAAATTGTCGTTGTAACTCATCTAAAACATAGTGTAGCGGAATACTTTTAAAAGAACTTTCTTTAGACAACCAAGTTGGTTCACCATTGATAGTTGCTTTAGACATGGTGCTTTTGCCGTTAATTGCCAATAGTGAATTCCCTGCAGGTAACTTGGTTTCTTCACCGTTGATAGTGACACTTACCAAACCTTCAAAACAGGTGACTTCAAAATAGTCTTCCCTTGTTTCTACATTAAACTGAGTTCCTAAAACGGTAACCAATCCTTCAGCCGTTTCTACGGTGAATTTTTTTCCTTTAGCTACTTTAAAATAAGCTTCTCCTTTAAGATCTACATTTCTATTAGCATCCCATTTTTTCTCACTGAAAGCTAATTCAGATTCCGCATTCAAAATAACTTCTGATGTATCTGGTAGTGTTATTAATTTGTTCTCGGCGTATTCCGTTGTATAAGATTCGTTCAAGGTATTTAAATAAAAGAACGACGCGGTAAGTAATACAGCCACTACAGCGGCAACACGAAGAAATTTCTTGAATGGAGATAATATAAATACCTTGGTTTCTTCTACGGACTTCGTTTCTTCAATAGATGCCCATGCTTTATCCATATCAAATTCAGGAGATTCTAGCTGTGCCGCCGACGCCTTAATTTTCTGATATGTATCATAAGCTTCCGACTTTTTGAACTCCACCAGTTCGGCTTCGTTCAATTCATCATTAAGCCATTTTGCTAAGTAATTGTCTTGCATATTTTTAGCTTTGTATTAGTATAACAACTGAGTATTAGATTACCCTACTTTATTTTTTAAGTATTAAGTATTAAGTTGGTCGGTAATGAGCACTAAGTACTAAGTAAAAAGTATTAAGTAGTTGTGTTGTTTGATTGAAATGTAAAAAGTTTTTTCACTAACTCACTAACTCACTAACTCACTAACTCACTAACTCACTAACTCACTAACTCACTAACCTATATTCCATCAATTTGCTCCCTCAAACTTTTCAGTGCCAAATGCATCCTTTTTTCGATTGCTTTGACGCTTACGCCTTCCATTTCTGCTATCTCCGCATATTTCTTTCCATCAATCCTATTTAATAAAAAAGTAGTGCGTTGATTTTCTGGCAGACTATTCAATGCGTTATCCAATTTTTCTTTGAACTGATTTTCCTCCATAATAAACTCCGGAGATTCATTGGTAGTCTTTAAAGTAGCATCGGCATATTTTAACCGAACCTTTTCTGCCTTAATAACATTAAGGTACAGATTATTGGCAACGGTATATAAATATGATTTTGCTTTTTCGGGTGCAACCTTAGCGCAATTCTCCCATAGCTTTACAAATGCCTCTTGTACGGCATCGTTTGCTTTCTCTTCATTACCAAATTTGTAATAAATATAATTGAAGATGGATTTAGAAGTTTCGTTAAAAACCCTTTTGTAAACCTGTTCTTCGCACACATTTAATTGTTGGTCCGCTTTCAATAGATTGCTTTTTACCAAAGATATTTGAAAAAAAATTAAAATGGAGGTAGGGTATTTTTAAGTTCGGTTGTTTTAGAAGCATAATAACAAACAATACCAAGTCATTATGAAAAAATATTTCAAATATGCAATGTACGTTAGCCTACTAACAATTGCATTAAGCTTTACTGCTTGTCAAGATGAGATCGAAGAAATTAATAATGGGGAAGAACCAACTGCAATTACAGCAAATTCTTCTACAGCAGATTTAATAAAGCGTACCAGTTCTAACGATGGTTCTTGCGATAATATCGTAGATGGCACTAGTTGTTTTCAAATCAATTTTCCGTATACCGTTGAAGTTAATGGCGTAACAATCACTATCGATTCTGAAGAAGATATTGAGCAAATAGAAGAAATTTTTGATAGTATAGATGATGATGAAAATCTTCTAGATATCATTTTTCCTATAACCATTACCGCGGGTGACTTCTCTGAAATCACTATCAATGGGTTAGATGAATTACGTTTATTAGCTACAGATTGTAAAGAAGGCGGCGAAGATGATGATATTGAATGTATAGATTTTGTGTACCCTATGACGATGTTCACCTTTAATGTCAGCTTAGAACAAACCAGTACTATTGAAGTTGCAAGTGATCGCGAGTTGCGTTTGTTCTTCAAAGATTTAGGGGGCGATAACTTAATAAGTTTTGATTTTCCGGTGACTTTAAAATTGTCTGACGAAACTACTATACTAGTAGACAGTAATGAAGAATTAGCCATTGCTATTGAAAATGCAAAAGATGATTGTGATGAAGATGACGATGATGATTACAATGATGATGATTTCAACGAAGATGAATTCAATAATGACTTAGTGGAGTGTGTATGGTTCGTAACAGAATTTAAAAGAGACAATGTTGACCAGACTCCGCAATACGTAAACTACATCTTAAACTTTAAAGAAGATGGTACAGTAAGTACTGGGTTTAACGGTGCAACTGTAGTTGAAGGTACTTGGAGTACAATAGTTGGCGATGATGGTGCAAAACTTACCATGGAATTTGAAAACTCCACTGATTTCAATCTGGAATGGAATGTCTACGATTTAGGAGAGGATAAAATCAAGTTATATAGTGGCGATAGTAACCGAGTAGTTATGAAGCAATTTTGTGATGAAGATTTAGAAGAAGTAACTGCTGACAGCATTACAGAAACATTGAGCGATTGCTCATGGATCATTAAAAGATTGAAAAATAACGGTAATCAAATTAATGGATTATTAGGTGCTGAACTTGAATTTCAAGCAGAAGGTGTTCTAACCCTTACTAATGATGCTGAGGTTTCTGAGGGCACTTGGGTGGTGACGACCAAGCAGCAAGGTAGATGGTTGGTAGCTATGACAATGAGCGACGAGCCAACGGTAAGTTTTGATTGGTTGTTGACAGATCTTAAAGACGGAATCGTAAAATTCAATGTAGAAGAGGAATTCTATGAATTAGTAATCGTTAAAAATTGTATCGGAGATAACGATGAAGAAGAAGATATCACCTTCATTAAAAGCATATTCAATAATACGGAATGGGATGTCGCTTACTTCGCAGAAAATGATGATGAGTCTACTGAGCTTTTTGTTAACGACAAATTTTACCTAGCAAATGACGGAAGCCTAGAGATAAGAAACCCTAATGGTGTTGTTTTATCTAATGGCACGTGGTTTGTATATAGAAATACATTTAGCGGTAAGTTAGAAATGATTATTTCTTTCGAATCAGGTAGTAATTATGAACCATTAGCTAACGATTATCAGATTTTAGAGATAGATGAAATGAGAATTGAGCTTAAACATGAAAATGATACTGGTTTATATGACCATTTAGTTTTAGAAAGAGAATAAAAGTAAAACATCCAAAAATATGCCGTCAACAGTAAAGAGTTGGGCCTCGTTGGCGGTATTGATGGAGGTTTTAGTTCAGGAGTATATGAAAATGTTATTCCTTTTTTGCCCCACAAGTAACTTTAGAGCATCCATTTTTTTAATGGGTGCTCTTTTGTTTTGTTATTTTATGGTACTTGCTACTGATTTTACGCTGATATTATTAAATTTGTAACCCCTTAAAAAAGAAAAGAATGTTCGATAATTTAAGCGATAAGCTAGATAAGGCTTTACATGTACTAAAAGGACATGGTCAGATTACAGAAATTAATGTTGCAGAGACTACCAAAGAAGTACGCCGAGCCTTATTGGATGCGGATGTTAACTTTAAAATAGCCAAAGAATTTACCAATAGGGTAAAAGAAAAGGCATTGGGGCAAGATGTATTGACCACGTTACAACCTGGTCAGTTAATGGTCAAGATTGTAAAAGATGAATTAACTCAATTAATGGGTGGTGAGTCTGAAGGTATTAATCTGTCTGGCAATCCGTCTATTATTTTAATGTCCGGTTTGCAGGGTTCTGGTAAGACTACCTTTTCTGGTAAGCTTGCAAATTTCCTGAAAACTAAAAAATCTAAAAAGCCATTGTTGGTTGCTTGTGATGTATATCGTCCGGCAGCAATAGATCAGTTAAATGTAGTTGGTGAACAAATTGGTGTTCCTGTATATTCTGATAGAGAAAATACAGATCCGGTTTCTATCGCCAAGGCTGGTGTTGCAAAAGCAAAGGCAGAAGGTTTTAATGTAGTTATTATTGATACCGCTGGTCGTTTAGCTGTAGATGAGAAAATGATGGCAGAGATATCTGACATTCATAAAGCGATTCAGCCGCAAGAGACTTTGTTCGTAGTAGATTCTATGACGGGTCAAGATGCTGTGAATACAGCAAAAGCCTTCAACGATATCTTGAATTTTGATGGCGTTATCTTAACCAAATTAGATGGTGATACCCGTGGTGGTGCCGCTATATCTATTAAATCGGTTGTAGATAAGCCAATTAAATTCATTGGTACTGGTGAGAAGATGGAAGCTATCGATATCTTCTATCCATCACGTATGGCAGATCGTATTTTGGGCATGGGTGATGTTATTTCACTTGTAGAAAGAGCTCAAGAACAGTTTGATGAAGATGAAGCTAGAAAGATTCAAAAGAAAATTGCCAAAAATAAATTCGGATTCGATGATTTCCTGAGTCAAATTCAGCAAATTAAGAAGATGGGTAATATGAAAGACCTTATGGGGATGATTCCTGGTGCAGGAAAAGCCTTAAAAGGTTTGGATATTGATGATGATGCCTTCAAGCATATTGAAGCTATTATTTATTCAATGACTCCAGAAGAACGTTCTACGCCTTCTAAATTAAATGCAAGTAGAAAAAAACGTATTGCAAAAGGTGCAGGTAGAGAAGTTCAAGAAATCAATCAGCTTTTAAAGCAATTTGATCAAATGAGCAAGATGATGAAAATGATGCAAGGCGGCGGCGGTAAGAAGATGATGCAGATGATGGGTGCCATGAAAGGAATGAAATAACAACCAAACAACACAACTTAAAAAGAAACGGATATGGAATTATTGGATGGTAAAAAAGTATCCAACGAAATAAAAGAAGAGATCAAGGCAGAGGTTGCCAAGATGAGAGAACGTGGTGAAAAAGTACCACACTTAGCAGCAATTATTGTTGGTAGTGATGGTGCTAGTTTAACCTATGTAGGTAGTAAAGTGCGTTCTTGTGAGCGTATCGGTTTTGAATCTACTTTAATTCAAATGCCGAGTACCACTTCTGAACAAGAATTATTGAACAAGATTAAAGAATTGAACGTTGATGATAATATCGACGGCTTTATTGTTCAATTGCCTTTACCAGAGCAAATAGATACTCAAAAGGTAATTATGGCCGTAGATCCAGATAAAGATGTGGACGGATTTCACCCTACCAACTTCGGTAAAATGGCGTTGGATATGAGTACGTTCATACCTGCTACTCCGTTCGGTATTCTTGAGTTGTTAGAACGTTATAAGGTAGATACTAAAGGTAAACATACCGTAGTTATTGGTCGTAGCCATATTGTGGGTAGACCAATGAGTATTTTAATGGGTAGAAAAGGATGGCCAGGTAACTCGACCGTAACACTTACCCATAGCCACACTAAAAATATTACGCAGATTATTTCGCAGGCAGATATTGTTATCTCTGCATTAGGGGTGCCAAAATTCTTGAAAGCAGAAATGGTAAAAGATGATGCTGTAGTAATTGATGTAGGTATTACTAGAGTACCAGACGAAACTAAAGAAAAAGGATATTATATTACAGGTGATGTTGATTTTGAAAATGTAAGTAAAAAAGCATCGTTTATTACTCCTGTTCCTGGTGGTGTTGGTCCTATGACGATTGCAATGTTGTTAAAAAATACATTGTTAGCTCGTGAGAGACATAGAAGTAGAAACTAATTTTTCTGTAAAATTATATAATGAGCCTTGCAATACTATTGTAAGGCTTTTTTTATGCCGGTAATTTCTTGATGGTTACTCCGGTTTCTGTAGTGTCATTCGGTGTTAAGATATCGATGTCATTGCTGTCGTCATAATCGCAACTTGCTAGTATTGTTATCGAAACTCCGATGAATAAGGTATATAGTAATTTTTTCATAGCATAGGTTTTTGGGTGCAATACTAAAATGGCATGTATTTAAAACGTTGAATTTATAGTCTTGGTATTTGATGTGATTATAGAATACTGTACCTTTTGTGAAACATTTATCCTTATGAGAAAAATTCTTTTGGTTCTAGTGGTCGTAGCTTTTGTAATGGGGTGCTCAGAACCTCCTAAATTAGAGCATAAGTTTACAATTGATGTCAGTTATTCAGCTGAGGTAGATTCTTTGGCAAAAGATGGTAGGTTACTACTAATGCTTTCTTCCGATGATAGCGATGAACCAAGGTTTCAAATTAATGACGGACTTAACACGCAACTCATTTTCGGAATGAATGTGGAGAATTGGGCTAAAGATTCTGTGCTTACGTTCGATGAAACTGTATTCGGTTATCCGTACGAAAGCTTAAAAGATGTACCACCAGGGGAATATAATGTGCAGGCACTTTTGAACGTGTATGAAACTTTTAACCTTTCTACCGGTCATACAGTTAAGTTACCGATGGATAATGGTGAGGGACAGCAATGGCAAAAATCACCAGGTAATTTATATAGCAAACCATTCAAAATTAGAGTTGCCAGTAACGGCTTTGAAAATGTGTCGGTTGATTTGGATCAAGTGATTGCGCCAATTGCAGAGCCAGAAGACACCAAGTGGTTAAAACATGTTAAGGTGAAGTCTGAAAAGCTTTCTGAGTTTTGGGGAAGAGATATTTTCTTAGGAGCTCATGTGTTGCTCCCAAAGGGATTTGAAGAACATCCGGAAGCTAAGTACCCGCTAATGGTATTTCACGGACATTTTCCTTCCGATTTTGGCGGATTCAGAACTACGCCTCCAGATCCTAAAATGAAGCCAGAATATTCTGAACGATTTAGTTTAGAAGGTTATAATGTTATAGAACAGCAAGAAGCCTACGATTTTTATAAGCGATGGAACGAACCAGATTTCCCTCGTTTTATCATTATAGAGATTCAGCATCCTACACCATATTATGATGATTCTTATGCGGTAAACTCCGCGAATCAAGGTCCGTATGGCGATGCGATTACCTATGAGCTAATCCCTGAAATAGAAAAGCAGTTCAGAGGAATGGGCGAGGGGTGGTCTCGTTTTCTTTATGGTGGATCAACCGGTGGTTGGGAAGCTTTGGCGGTACAGGTAAAATACCCAGATGAGTACAATGGTTGCTTTGCGGCATGCCCAGATCCTATAGATTTTAGAGCATATACCTTAACGAATATCTACGAAGATGAAAATGCTTATTTCTATAAGAGTGCACATAAAACTTTAGAAGTGCCATCGCATCGTAATTACCTAGGTCAAATTCAATCTACCTTAAGACAAGGAAATCATTTGGAATTGGTATTAGGCGATAAATCGAGATCCGGACAACAATGGGATATTTGGGAGGCAACCTATTCGCCGCAAGGTGATGATGGTTACCCTGAGCGAATTTGGGATAAAAAGACCGGCGATATCGATCCTAAGGTAGCTGAATACTGGAAAGAGAATTTCGACTTAAGACATATTCTTGAACGCGATTGGGATAAATTGGGTGATAACCTAAAAGGGAAAATTCATATCTATTGTGGCGATATGGACAACTACTATCTAAACAATGCAGTGTATTTAATGGAAGATTTCTTGGAGAGTACTACCGAACCTTATTATGAAGGAGAGGTATTGTATGGCGATCGAGATGAACATTGTTGGAACGGAGACCCAGACCAACCTAATGCGATTACTCGTTTAAGATACAACAGCATGTACGTACCAAAGATTATGGAGCGTATAGAGAAAAGTGCACCTAAAGGGGCAGATTTGACAAGTTGGAGGTATAAGTAATTCTAATTGTTAAGTCAAAAATAAGGATGTCACTTCGAGTGAATTTTGAGGTACGAAAAATTAGTATCGAGAAGCGTTTAAGTATATAATGATGCTTGTCGATATTTAAAATATGTATAATAATTATAGTGAAGATTTAATGAAATACAGAAGATTCGGACGTACAGATTGGCAAGTAAGTGAAGTAGGATACGGAATGTGGGGAATGGCTGGTTGGACGGCTAGTGACGATGCTCAATCTGCAAAATCTTTGGACTTGGCAGTTGAAAACGGAGTCAATTTCTTTGATACCGCTTGGGGTTATGGAGAAGGTCATAGTGAGGAGTTGCTTGGTGAGTTGGTAAAAAGACATCCTTCGAAAAAGTTATATACAGCAAGTAAAATTCCGCCAAAAAACTTTCAATGGCCAGCAAAACCAGAATATGCTTTTGAAGACTCTTATCCGACAGCGCATATTATGGAATACACCCATAAGACGCTAAAGAATTTAGGTCTGGAGCAAATAGACCTTATGCAATTTCATACATGGGATGATGTTTGGAGCGACAGAGAAGAATGGCAACGCGCTATTGAAGATCTAAAGACTTCAGGTAAAGTTGCAGCAATGGGTATTAGTATGAACCGCTGGGAGCCAGAAAATGGAATAATAACTTTAAAAACAGGATTATTAGATGCCGTACAAGTCATTTATAACATATTTGACCAAGCACCAATAGATACGCTTTTTCCGCTTTGTAAAGCGCTCGATATTGCTACAATAGCGCGTGTGCCTTTTGATGAAGGTACATTGACCGGAACTATGACCAAGGAAACTACGTTCCCCGAAGGCGATTGGCGAGGTACTTATTTTGTACCTGAAAATTTAATTTCTTCGGTAGAACATGCCGATGCTTTACGCCCTTTAATACCTGAAGGTATGACCATGGCAGAAATGGCATTGCGTTTTATACTAATGAACGATAATGTAGGTACTACCATACCGGGTATGCGTAAGCAACGTAATGTTTTGGCTAACACTGCCACTAGTGATGGTAAATTATTATCTAATGAACTGTATGAAGAATTAAAAAAGCACCGTTGGGATAGAGTACCGACTTCTTGGTCGCAGTAGGATTTTAGCTAGATTTAATAAATTGATCTTATTCGCTTGTTGTGCGTCATTTGATAAAACCGAAATGTTAAAGATATTTAAGCGAAATATAAAACCTGAATATGAGGAAAGACTTACCAAAGCTTTCCCGAAAAAACTTCATTCGGATTTAAACGAAGTTTTAAAAATCATTCCATTTGACAATAACAAAGTAAAACTCTTTGGCGGAACAATTCACCAAGTTGACAATCTAATTCACGAAAGTGAGTTGGATTTAATACTTGACAATGAAACTTTGACAATTCCATACAGACTTTACTTTGATGAACCAAATCCAGAATTGGAAAAGACTCTGACGGACAAACAAAAAGACATCTTAAATTGTATTTATTTGAGGCATCATAACGGGTATTTAAGACAAAAAAGACTGAATTTATTATCTCCAAATTCTGAAAAATGGACAATTCCATTCGTTGTTCAATTAATTGGAGAATACGTTTATGAATTACTACCGATTATTGAAAAAAAAGTAAACGAAAACACATTAGACTTTTACGCTAAATTTAGAGATGAAAACCCAAAATACTGGCTACAGACAGAAAGTAGAATGATAAGTTATTGGAATGAATACTACAGATATAAATTTCCTAAACTGAAAGAATACTTAGGATTCGAAATTGTGAGCCGAATAAAAAAACGAACGCACAACAATATATAAAAAAACATAGGGCATTTGTCCTAAACCGAAAGGTCTGTGTTTTTTTATGAAGTCCGCTAAATATAAAATTTGGCGTTTATAGGAGAAAAGATAAAAACAAAATATTTAAATTTAACTAAATAATAAATCGAAACCATAGTGCTTATCAACTGCCCTCGTTTCTTATGTCTTACCTTGTAATAAATTTAAAAAGCATTTTGAATTGACGAGTTTTATGACCAAAAACAAGAAAGTAAATTTTATTTCATGGCTTATTGTTGGAGTTTTTGTGTTTTTTGGACTTGTGGTTGCTGGTATTTTTATTTGGTTAGCTTTAGTAATGCCAACTCCTCCCAAAAATACAAATTACAGATTATTCTCAATGGATAAAACTCAATGTATTTCTGTCATTACAGATGGCAAAACTAGATATTTTATAAATGGAGAACATAAAACCGTGCCTAAATCGGGATATGTAAAAGTGAATATTAGCGAAATAGAGAAAATCGGTTACGATATAGGAGATGAAATTGGAATATGTTGGAAAAAAGGAATATATGAATGGGAGATGGTCAATAATCGTTCTGTAATAATTGAAAATAAATTGGACACGTTAAAATATAAATTTAATACTAGTTGGGAGGAGGACGAAAGAGGAATTCCAAATTCAAAAAAATATCACGAATCAAGTTGCGGGACATTTGGAGCTTACTGGATGAAAATTTATGACGGGAATAATATAATTCTAGAAAATTGATTACAGAAAAAAACTGTTATATAAAAACCTATAGATAATTCGGGATTAGGTTCAAATCCCAGGGTATATGCTTATTACTTCGCAAACAACTGCCCCATATCTTTAAAAGCTTTAAACTCTAAAGCATTGCCGGCTGGGTCATAGAAAAACATAGTAGCTTGTTCACCAACTTTACCTTCAAAACGAACATAGGGTTCAATAGCGAATTTGACACCTTTTGATTTTAAATCTTCAGAGAAACTTTGAAAAGTATCCCAAGGTAAGACTACTCCATAATGTGGTACTGGTACATCATGACCATCTACGGGATTATGATGAACGGTTTCAGTCTCCGACTTAGGTTTGTAATGTATCACCATTTGATGTCCGAATAAATTGAAATCTACCCAGTGGTCACTACTACGACCTTCTTCACAGTTTAAAATATCTCTGTAAAAAGTTCTGCATTCCGCTAAGTTGTGAACGGGAATGGCAATATGGAAAGGTGTTACATTTTGCATATGCTATAAATTTAAGTTTTATTCCTGATTTAAAAATTCCACTATTTTATCATTCACGCCATCTTGGTGCATAGAATGCCCTAAGCCTTCTGTGGTTACCAATTCACTTCCCTTCCAATATTTATGTACATCAACCGAGGCATGGTAGGGCGCTATCATATCAAACTTGTCGTGAAAGAGCAATCCTTTTTTCGTGTTGCTCTGAACAAACTTAGAACTTGAAAATTCGGCTACCGTAAATTGAAATTTGTTGTACACTAAGTTTTTTAGTGCTTTTAAAACCTTGCCATTGAAACCTAGCAAGTTTTTATAGTGCGTAAGAATTTCATGAAACTCTGATGGCGAACCTATGGTAACTATTTTTTCAATGGTTTCGTTAGGGTGTAGCGATTCATTGTATAACACAGACATACCGCCCATTGAATGCCCTATAACAACAGTTGGTCGGTATTTGGTTAATACCTTCTGTACGGTTTCTGCATAAAGCGGTACATGTAGCATATGACCTGAGGAATACCCGTGTGCAGGCGCATCAAAAGCAATAATATTGAAATCTGCCTGCTGTAATGTTTTTATAAGTTTATGCCAACGCCAGGTATTACTTTCCCAACCGTGAACAAGTAAAACAGTTGCTTTGTTCCCAGGCCAATTGTATACTTGAATTTCATTTTTATCTAATGATAACACCTCTAGTTTGGCTTGGTCTAAAAATGCTTTTTGATTTGGTAGAACGCGACCTTTTCTAACTTTTGTAAATACTAAAAAAGCCTTGTAAGCGGCTTTCTTTGGAGAAAACCATACAAGGATATTAAAGTAGAATCCGATTAATTTAGGTATAAGCTTTTGAAGGAATACTGGCACTTGATAAAATTTTGAAATGTGTAAAAGTTATCCGAAGGATATCAAATTATAGGGTTTTAAGAATATCAATCCCATCCGACCATCATGTATTTTACTTTTGCAGTATCAGGTATTTGTACCTCTTCAATAGTGCTGTTGGCATTATATCGCAGGCTTTCAGGTAATTCTTTTTTATCGATGGTGAAATATAGATCACTATCCTTCAGTAAAACCACCACATTATTAATTGCGCTTATGATTTTTTTAATTGGGTAGTTTTCTCGTATTTCTTTGAATGTACTTATTTTAGAAATGCCCTTATCTGTTACGAACCGTTCATCATTAACCATTACATTTTGTATGGTAGCAATGCTATCGTTATTTGGTGTTAGGGTCAATAGTAAGGCGCCTCCTTTTTCAAAAATCTTTATTTTGCTTGCGCCATTACCGAAATTTAGCTTCACGGTATCTTGAACTACCGAGTCTTTTTCGAAAATTAATTCAATATCACGTGCTAAGCTTTGCTTTGATAATCTACCAACTTGATCACCAGATATTTGAAAATCTGTATTCTTCTCATCTGAGCAATTTATAAATAAACCACAGCAGAAAATTAATAAAAGGGTATATCTAAATTTCATATGCTATCTCATCACTTTTTTTAATACTCCAAGTACACCTCTAATAAAGGTAGCACTCGTCAATACTTTAATAATTGGGTTTTGCCTTGTGCTAGCTCTGCTAGATGTCTTTTTTGCAGCTGGTTTGTCTTTTTCTTTTTTTGCTAATTTTTCAGCTATTTCAATCTTCTCATTTAGCATTTCATAAGCACTTTCTCGATCGATAACCTCTCCATATTTTTTAACTAGTGAAGATCTGTCATTTACTTCTTTTAATTCTTTATCGGTCAAGACATCCATACGGCTCATTGGTGCACGCAGTAATGTAGCTGCAAGCGGCGTAGGTCTACCTTTTTCATCTAATGCAGATATCAAAGCTTCACCAATACCCAATGAGGTAAGTACTTCTTTGGTATCGTAAAACTCAGATTCTGGGTAGTTTTCTGCCGTCAATTTAATTGCTTTTCTATCTCTAGCGGTAAATGCCCTTAATGCATGTTGCACTTTTAACCCTAATTGCGACAATACATCATTTGGTACATCTGTTGGGTTTTGGGTTACAAAATACAAACCAATACCTTTTGAACGTATCAGTTTAACAATACTTTCTATTTGATCTAATAATGCTTTTGAAGCTTCCTTAAAAATAAGGTGGGCTTCGTCTATAAAAAGAATCAATTCTGGTTTATCACTATCGCCCTGTTCTGGGAAGGTGTCATATATTTCTGCCAATAAACTCAACATAAATGTAGAGAATAACTTAGGTCTGTCTTGAATATCTGTTAGGCGTAAAATGTTGATATAGCCTCTGCCTTGTTCATCGATACGGGTAAGGTCATTTACATCGAAAGACTTTTCGCCGAAAAATAATTCGGCACCTTGTTGCTCTAACTCAATAATTTTTCTAAGAATGGTACCGGTAGAACTTGTAGAAATGCGACCGTATTCTTTTGCAAATTCTGCCTTGCCGGCTCCTGTTGCATATTGCAATACTTTTTTGAAATCTTTTAAATCTAGCAATGGCATTTTTTGGTCATCGCAGTATTTGAATACTACGGCAACAATACCCGATTGCGTTTCAGAGAGGTCAAGTATACGTGATAATAATACTGGTCCGAATTCAGAAACGGTGGCTCTCAACTTTACACCATCTTGTTCAGATAACGAAAGTATTTCTACAGGAAAACTACTTGCTTCAAAAGGGAAACCAATTTTGGCGTGGCGTTCATCAATTTTAGCGTGACCAGGACTAGGTTGTGCCAATCCGCTTAAATCTCCTTTTAAATCCATCAACATTACAGGAATACCTTTTTCAGATAAATTCTCTGCAAGCACTTGCAATGTTTTTGTTTTACCAGTACCCGTAGCACCTGCAATAAGCCCGTGCCTGTTTAAAGTTTTTAACGGAATTTTTACGAATGCATTAGTAACAGCTTCACCATTAAGCATAGCTGCGCCCATATTAATGTAATCGCCTTTCGTAGCATATCCCTTTTCTATATGCTCAAAAAAATCTTCGGTACCGGCCATTTTATATATTTTCGATAAAAATAGGGGATTTTTAACCAAACCTAAAGACATGTGTAGCCTTAAATATCACGACTTTTTAACATTTGACGTACGAACAGTACGCGCCTGAGTACAGAATTTACCGATGCCTACTTCTAATAGAATTTGTCAACTAAAACGTATCTTTGCCGAATGAAAAATGAGGAGGTACTTGAGAAAGTGAATAAAGGGGCGTATTTACCCTTAATGGAAGAGTTTTATACCATACAGGGTGAAGGCTTTCATAAAGGAACTGCAGCTTACTTTATTCGTGTTGGCGGGTGTGATGTTGGTTGCCATTGGTGTGATGTAAAAGAGAGCTGGAATGCAGAAACGCATCCGCCTACTGCCATTGAGCAAATTGTTGATAATGCCGCTAAGTATTCTGATACTATTGTTATTACAGGCGGTGAACCATTAATGTGGGATATGAACCCAATTACAAAAGCATTAAAGGATAAAGGTCTAAAAACACATATTGAAACTTCTGGTGCCTATACGCTTTCTGGCGATTGGGATTGGATATGTCTTTCACCAAAGAAAAATAAATTACCTGAAGGTCGTATCTACGACGAAGCTCATGAGCTTAAGGTGATTGTTTATAACAAGCACGATTTAATTTTTGCTGAAGAGCAAGCTGCGAAAACCAACGCCAATTGCATTTTATACTTGCAACCAGAATGGAGTGTAAGTGATAAGGTTGTGCCTATGATTGTTGACTATGTAATGAAAAATCCGAAATGGAAAGTATCATTGCAAACGCACAAGTATTTGAATATTCCTTAAGATATATGATACTTATCTAACGTCCTCCGTTAGCTTGAATATCTAATAAACATTCGGCATCTAAAGGCACCGTGTTCGTACTTTTGGCAGTATGCTGCTGTTGTAACAAGCTTAAAACGGTTTTGCCAGATAATCTACAGCCAGATTTTACACCGTCTTCATATTGGGCAAGAGTATTTGATTGTAAAGATTTACGTGTTGAACCACCAAATTGTAATTCTGCACGCATTAGGCAGACAGGTTGGTTGCAATGATTGTCACTCACTAGCTGACCATCTTCATTTTCAGATTCAGATTCATGGTCATTGACCATATCAGAACCTAAATTGACCAAACCGAATAGGTGTCCGAATTCATGATTTAAAGTGGTGGTTTCTACATCTGCTTCGCTAATAGAAGAACTTAAACTAGCTAAATCTCTTACGGTAGCTTCATGTATAACCATAGAAGTGTTGCGGTAAACAGCACCTAAGGTTACAAGACCGCCCTCTAAATCATCACCTTCTGCTGGCGCATCTGCAAAGTAAATATAGATAGCCAATGTGCTACCTGTATTAAAGGCTGTTCTGTTCCTAGTTTCTAAATCTGCAATTTCTTGTAGTGTAAGTTCATCTTCTGACGGACTAGATAATTCGTTATACACTAACTCGATATCTTCTTTGAACGTATGTTCTTTTAGATACGCTGTAAAATCTGTCATAGCATCTTCGGTCGGTTTAAAACCGGTAACGTATGCTATTTCAATTAGAAGTTTATCGTAGGTATCGTTAGAAAGAATGTCTTTGGCAGAATCTCCTGTTGCCAGTAAATTAGCAGCCTTGTCAACTTTTGCTTCTGAACTATCATTATCAGAAGAATTTTTGGAGCAAGAAACAGCAAATGCCAGAATACTAATTAGTAATAAACTTTTGAGCTTATTCATAAAATCGTTTTGTACAAATAGCATAACGAAAAAAAAGAGTCGCTATTACTTCATATGTGTCAATCTTGCTAAATAGTCGTAATGTTCCCCTTCCATTACAAGCTCACATGTTAAATTACTATAATTTGCTGCTCTTTGTAAGGTGTTGTAGTCTACATATAACCAGGGGAAAGATGCACTCTTTTCCTTTTTATATTCCATTTCAAAGCTTACTTCACCATAATAATTAACGTTATCAGGTATCCAGTATCCACCATCTTCGTCATCTTCGAACATGTAAATAATATCGCTGGAATCTAACAGAATTTGTCCGCCCTCTTTTAAAAGCGATTTTAATTTGGAGAAAAACGGTTCCAATCCGGCAAGTGTTCCTGCCAAGCCAACGCCGTTCATTAAAATTAGAATGGTATCGAATTGCTCACCTTCGTATTTTAGAAGTTCGGAGTGTGCAGTGTTTTTGAGTCCGCGTAATTTACTGACTTCAATTGCGCCTTTAGAAGCATCTAGAGCAGTGACAGAAATACCTTTTTCTTGTAAATACAGACCATGGCTACCTGCACCACAGCCAACATCAAGCACGTTGCCTTTACATAATTGTAAACCTTTTTGCTCTAGCTCGGGCATATCTTTAAAACCCCTGAACATATAGGGTAGGGGTAAAACATCATCTTCGAGTAGCGATGAATATGTGGTAATATCTTCAGAATAGTTTCCGTTCTGATAATCTAAAAGTGCCGTACCTAAAATGTCCTTGTTCAAAATTCTTGTATTTCTAGTTACAAAAGTCTCGCTTTTTGGTGCTACTTCGCTAGTTTTGAAGAATTAATTTTGCACATGGAAGAGGTTTTACGAGAATTGCCGCAAAAGGCAAAAGAAAAACATAACGAGAATAAAAAGTTCTTTGTCAAGCTACGAAAGAAGCCGCCAAAGAATCTGGACTATATCATGCAAGAACTTCATGAGGCAGAATTTGAACGTACCGATTGCCTTACCTGCGCCAATTGTTGTAAAACTACCGGACCGCTTTTTACCAATGCAGATGTGGAGCGTATTGCAAAGTCGTTTCGAATGAAGCCACAAAAATTCATTGAAACCTATTTACGGGTAGATGAAGAAAATGATTTTGTGCTTCAAGAAACACCATGTACTTTTTTAGGAGCGGATAACTACTGTTCTATCTATGATGTACGCCCAAAGGCATGTCGCGAGTTTCCGCATACAGACAGAAAGAAGTTTCAGCAAATAAGTAACCTTACCCTTAAAAATGTAGCTATTTGCCCAGCTGCTTATAATATAGTGGAAGAGATGAAGAAGTTGATTAAGTAAGAAGTTGATTGGAGTAGGCTTGTATTTAAAGAAAATTAATTTGAATTGGTGAAACGAATATCTTTAATGATGATGTTTTATTATACTTCATTATAAAATGACAAAATATCCTAAAGTATTGGACGAAACAAAAGTTGGAGAATATTCTCCAATTGCATCAGCTGGAGGTGGATACGTATGGGATGAGGTTTTGGAATATCGAGTATGGTCTCATCCTGAATTAGGGGCTGAGGATAAGGAACATGGAGACGATTATTATTATGTATTCACTACTTGTGAAGAAGCTCTTGAATTTTCTGAAAATAATATAGGAACTGAAGAACCCTTGGCTCTCATTTTACAGAGAGAATATATTGATGAACCTGAAACTGGGGAGTGTGTACATATAAAAGAAGAAAGACTTACTGAATGGCATATTATATACTTAGGTAGACCAAAAAGATCAGAAGGAGCAATTCTCGATTTTTTGTCACCTGATGCCCCTGCTAATAGACTAGATGTAATTAGAGGTTTGGTCTAAAATTAAAATTAAAACTAAAATGAGTAAAATTGACGAGAAATTTTATGATAGAGCTGATGAACATATAAATCTATCAAATAGTCAGGTGAAAGGCAATGTTAATGTGGGTGAAGTAAGTGCTTCAATGATGTTTGGTCTGTCTAGATTTAACGCATTTATGAGTGCAATTGGATGCAAAAACGCCATAGAGCTGGAAAATGCTAAAGAAAAAAATATTAAATATTTTACTATTCAATATGAAAAAATGTTGAGAGAAAACGTGCAAGATTATATCGATAATTTTGAAAAATATATGAAATAAACTAAGTCCTACACAGTTATAAAGTATAGATAATAAGTGCAAAACCTAGAGCCTTTTTGTATGCCACGATTTTATACGCTTGGTCAATGCCAGTTAATAGAAAAACAAAAGTAATTTATATTGCAAGTCGAAATAAATAATCCAAGAGTAAAATGTTACAAATGTATGCGGCCATCGAGTACCTGTATTTGTAAACACATTAGTACTGTCGAGACCAAAACACGTTTCATTATTCTCATGCACCCAAAAGAGTATAAAAAAGAAAAAAATGGAACTGGGTGCATGACGAATCTTCAGCTTGAAAATTCAGAAATTATAGTTGGTGTTGATTTTAGTAATAATGAGCGTGTAAATGAAATATTAAAGAATGAAGAAATTGATTCATTCTTACTCTACCCTGGTAAAGACAGTTTTAACCTATCTCAGAGAAATGGTTCAGAAATGGAGGCTTTTCTGGGTAAAAATCCTCACCTCTTCATTCTCGATGGTACATGGCCTTGTGCCCGTAAAATGCTCAAGCTAAGTACGAACTTGCAAAAATTGAATAGAGTAAGTTTTGATAATAGTATAGCATCTAAATTCATTATTAAGCAACAGCCCGAAGCGCTTTGTCTTAGTACTATCGAGTCAGTTTATACAGTCTTAAATTTATTGAAGAAAGGTGGAGTAGAACAATGCGATACGTCGGACTTCCTAGTCCCGTTCGAAAAAATGATCGAACATCAACTCGACTATATTCTAAATCCGGATAATAAAAACTATAACTCAACTGCGCACAGAGAGATTGGTCCGAAGACGATGTATAAGAATAACAAGGAAAGAAACGTTGTTTTTGAGTTGTAATAGATAGTACTGTTTAATTTATAAGATAACATCTAGAATGGTGAAAACGCTTAAAGGTGTTCTATAAAGGTATTTGTATATATCATGATTTGGTTTTCTTCTTACAATATGTAGCAAGAGAAAAAGTTAATAAATATATAGTTCTTCAGTATAGATTTAAAAGAGGTAATTCCATTGCCTTATAATATTTATCATACTGAATCGAAACTATTATATACTTTGAATTCATTAAATATAAGTTATGATAAACCTAACCATTAATTTAAATGCTAAGTTACAGCCAATGCATCGCCATGATTTAGAAGATGTATTGCAAGAAACTCTTGAAAAACTTGATTTTAAGGCTGAAGCTGTAGGTGGAGGCACCTCACAACAGCCTAATGGAGAAATCGCATGTTGTGATATTGAATTAAGTATTTCAGATGATTCTGATGAAAATGTTAATCAGATTATTGGCGTTATGGAGGCGATGTTAGCGCCTGTTGGTTCAAAACTTATTATTTATCCGGAAGATGAAAATTCAGAAGCTAAAACAATTCCTTTTGGAAAACATGAAGGTTTAGGTTTATATCTAAGTAATGAATTGGAAGATGATGTTTATAAAAACGGTGATGTAAATTATATTTATCAGGAGATTGAACGTCTGCTTGGAGATTTTAAAACTGGGCAAATTGCTAGTTATTGGGAAGGTGAAGAAACTTCTTTATACTTATATGGCGAAAGTTTTGACGAAATGCATAATCGAATCAAACCATTGCTTACTGAGTATCCATTGTGTGAAAAATGTCGGGTAGTTAAAATTGCATAGGAGACAAGGGACATTTAAAATATTAACTTCTAATAATGAGTGGGTTGAGAAATACTTGGCAAGAAGTATAATTGATACGGGTTTTGTCTAGTTCTAACAGGTGATTTGTTTCAAAATGAAAATTTTAACTTGGAATTGTAATGGTGCTTTAAGAAGGAAATTTGAGCATTTACTTGATTATGATGCAGATATCATTGTGGTTCAAGAATGTGAGAATCCTGCGGAGACTACTCATAAAGCGTATAATCTATTTGCAGAAAATTACCTTTGGTCAGGTGACAGTAAGAATAAAGGAATAGGAGTTTTTGCTAAAAACCATATTAAATTAGAGCGACTTAATTGGTCTAACCATTTTCAAGACCATCCAGTAAAACATTTTTTACCATGTTCTATTAATGGAGAATTTGAATTATTGGCTGTATGGAATCACAGCAATAAATCTCCCACTTTCGGTTTCATAGGTCAACTTTGGAAATATCTACAAATCAATAAATCGAACCTGAATAAATGTTTGATTATCGGCGATTTTAATAGCAATAAGATTTGGGATAAATGGGATAGATGGTGGAACCACTCGAATGTTGTTGAAGAACTAAAAGAAATCGGAGTAGAAAGTTTATATCATAAAGCATTTAAAGAAGAGCAGGGTGAAGAGACTCAACCCACTTTTTATCTTCAGAGAAATTTAGAAAAATCGTATCACATAGATTATATTTTCGGAAGTCAAGAATTTGTAAAGAACGTCAAAACAATCGAAATCGGACCAGTATCTTATTGGCTGAAAATCAGTGATCATCTACCCATAATCTGTGAGTTTTAGCAAATATTCAAGGCTTGTGTTTTTAAAACGAGATTCTTTAAAATTATAGCTAACGGTTATAAAATCAACAAAAGTTTATTATATTGGGTGATTAGTTGCGAATTTATTATAATTCATATTCTTTATTGATGATACAATAATTAGGTTTTAGAATATTTTTTCGCGACTCATAACTTAAACGACTACCTCATTTAATGGAACAACTTATAGCCTATTTCGAATCAATCCCTGCAGCTCACAGATCACTTATTTTAGTTGGTGGAATTACATTTTTTTGGATACTAGAAGGTATTGTGCCGCTATTTAATGGAAGCTATAATAAATGGAAGCATTCGCTGCCTAACTTCTTTTTTACACTTACTACGATAGTTATAAATTTTCCGCTGGCATTTTTATTATTAAAAACGTCTGATTGGGCGGTTGCCAATGATTTCGGAATCATTAATTGGTTACCAGAAATGCCTTTATGGGCGTATGTGTTTTTGGGTGTGGCGCTGTTAGATTTAATTGGGGCTTACACTGCTCATTTAGTTGAGCACAAAGTAAAACCATTGTGGATGGTACATTTGGTGCATCATACGGATCATAATGTAGATACGACTACTGCGAACAGACATCATCCGTTAGAAAGTATCATTCGCTATATATTTACTTTAGTAGGTGTTTTTGTGGTTGGTGCACCGGTAGGTATTATCATGCTGTACCAAAGTCTTTCTGTAGTATTATCTCAATTTAACCATGCCAATATTAAACTACCAAAGGGTGTAGATAAGGCTTTAAGTTATGTGCTCATTTCGCCAGATATGCATAAAGTACATCACCATTACGTGTTGCCATATACAGATAGTAATTACGGTAATATATTCTCATGGTGGGATCGTTTATTCGGTACCTATATGCATTTAGATAGAGAGAAAATTATCTACGGTGTAGACACCTTCCCCGATGAGGTTGCAAACGGACAAATTAGTTCGTTGTTGAAATATCCTTTTGTAGGGTATAGAAAACCAACGACTGATATCGCTGGTGAACAACCTTTAGTAAAGTAGATACTTCGCTCTAATCTTTTTAAACTTTTCTATATCTGCTTGCCAAGTCGTTTTTATTTCGGCATTGGTGGCTCCAGCTTCAATTTGCTTTTGCAGTCTGTCATTACCTGCATGTTTGGTGAATCCGCTAGTTAGAAAGAATTTACTCTTGTCGACCGAATTGGTATAGGCATCTATAATGTAATCCATCGTTACCTCATTCATACGCTCCGTTTTTGATAGGTCTTTTCCGTAGCACAATTTTCCTTCTTCTTTTGGGTATTTTGAACCAAAATTGGGTTCAGGTGTATATGTGAAATCATATACTTTCGAATCTAAAAATGAAGCTCCGTAACGTTGAAATTGAAACTCCGTTCCGCGACCGGCATTGATGTTGGTACCTTCGAACATTCCCAAGCTTGGGTATAGCGTAATCGAAGTGTCATTCGGTAAATTCGGCGAAGGTCGAATTGGTAGACTGTAAAACATATCATGCGTCCAGTTTTCTAAAGGGATCACAGTCAAATCTGCTTTTTTATCACCTTCTAACCATAGTTCATCATTGATCATATTGGCATATTCGCCAATGGTCATTCCGTATACTAACGGAATTTCAGTCATCCCAAGAAAAGAAGTGTGTGTGGCTTCCATTGTAGGTCCGTCTACATAATGTCCGTTCGGGTTTGGTCTGTCTAAAACTATTACAGGAATTCCTTTTTCGGCACAAGCTTCCATCACCAATTGCATGGTTGAGATATAGGTGTAAAAACGAACGCCCACATCTTGAATATCGAATAACACCAAATCTAAACCCTCTAGTTGTTCCTGACTTGGTTTTCTGTTTTTACCGTGAAGCGATATTAAGTCTAATCCTGTTTTTACGTCTGTACTATTTTTCACATGCTCACCTGCATCAAAATTGCCTCTGAAACCATGTTCTGGAGCAAAAACGTGCTTAATGTTTACATCCAAAGAAAGTAGGCTATCTACCAAATGTGTATGTCCGCCAGACTTGAAAATAACACTGGTTTGGTTGGCGACAACGGCTATTTTCTTTCCTTTTAAAAGTGGTAGATATGCTTCCGTTCGGTTAGCGGCAACTATTATTTCTTTTACTTCTTGTTCTATTTTTGGTTCATCGGTTGTTGATGAGGTAATGGCTTGCTCTTTGGTTTCGTTTCCGCAGGTAGCCAATACCAAAAACCATAATAAAACTGTACTTTTGAAATTGGATAAAAATAACATCATTTGAATCTAGAATATTTTATCGCCAAACGGCTTATAAAGGGTAAGGAGCATAAAATTAGTATATCTGCACCAATAATAAAAATAGCCATTGCAGCAATTGCAATAGGGGTGATTATGATGTTGGTGGCTATTGCTACAGGACTGGGATTAAAAGAGAAAATTCGTGAGAAAATAACTGCTTTCAACGGTCACGTTCAAATCTATAATTACGATAATAATAATTCTGAAGTTTCTGTCGTGCCCGTGAGTACGGAGCAAGAGTTTTATCCGGACTTCAATATGGTTGATGGCATTGTGCATATACAAGCTGTGGCGACTAAAGCAGGTATTATACGTACCGAAGAAACTTTTGAGGGTATTATCGCTAAAGGTGTCGGCAAAGAATATAATTGGGATCCGTTCGATGAGTTTTTGATTGACGGAGTTTTGCCTGATTATTCGGGAGAGTTGAATTCTGATGTGCTTATTTCGAGAATAATGGCAAATCGTTTGAACTTAAAATTGGGAGATTCTTTCTTTACCTTTTTTCTTCGGGATGATGCAGCCGATAAAATACCAAACCAACGAAAATTTACCATCACCGGAATCTACGATAGCGGATTTGAAGAAATTGACGGACTCTATATATTCACAGACATACGCCATATTCAGCGCATGAATAAATGGAAAGATACCGAAGTAGGTAACTTTGAAATCTTCTTGAACAGTTTTGATGATATTGATCAAAAAGCGAATGAGATTTATGGGGAAACGGTAGCCAGTTTAGACACCAAAACCATAAAAGATAAGTACTATAAAATATTTGAATGGATAGGCTTGTTCGATTTTAATATCGCCCTTATCATTGGGATCATGATTATCGTTGGTGGTATAAATATGATTACCGCATTGCTCGTTTTAATATTAGAACGTACGCCAATGATTGGTATTTTAAAGGCTTTGGGTAGTACAAATTGGAGTATTAGAAAGGTGTTTTTGTACAATGCGACCTACCTTATTGCAGTTGGCTTATTTTGGGGCAACCTTATTGGGCTTGGAATTATTTTTATACAAGAGAAGTTTCGCATTTTCAAATTCCCGAATCCGAAAGAATACTACATCGAGTACATACCTGTAAGTATAGATCTTGGGACAATTCTTCTTTTAAACGCGGGTGTATTGTTGTTGTGTTTATTGATGCTTTTGATCCCGTCGTATATTATTACGAGAATTACACCGGTAAAAGCTATTCGATTCGAGTAATATTTTTTTCAATAGCTTATTCACTAATTAATCTTTGATTAGACCCCTTTTTGGTAAATTTGATGTAAAACAGACCACATGCATCAAAAATTACTACTTACCCTAATTGCTGTGTTTTTATTGACAGGCGTCAATGCACAGAAACTTTCAAAGAACGAGAAGAAGGTTGTGAAAGCTATCGAGCAAAATAATGCTGAGGCAATTTCATTTCTAGAAAAGGTCGTGAATATTAATAGCGGTACCTTAAATCTTAAAGGTGTTGAAATGGTAGGGAAGGAGTTTGCTACCGCATTCACCGATATCGGTTTTGAAAGCACTTGGATACCTATGCCCGAAGAAATGAATAGGGCGGGACACTTGTTTGCTGAAATAAAAGGCACCAAGGGAAAGAAGTTATTGCTAATAGGTCATCTTGATACGGTGTTTGAAGAAGATAGTCCGTTTCAAACTTTTGAAATGGTGAACGACTCTATCGCGCATGCGCCAGGCGGTAATGATATGAAAGGTGGCGATGTTATCGTTTTGTATGCATTAAAAGCACTACAACAAAACGGATTACTAAATGATGCTCAAATAATTGTTGCCTTTACGGGAGATGAAGAAAGTACGGGTAGTCCGCTAGAAAAAAGTAGACACGATTTAATTGAAGCTGCCAAAAGAAGTGATATCGGTTTAGGGTTTGAGAACTCTACCGGATTCAATTATGCAACCGTAGCCCGTAGAGGGTCATCTGATTGGAAAGTTGAGGTTGAGGGTAAAAGAGCACACTCTTCTGGTATCTTTAGTGAAGAAACAGGTGCAGGAGCCATTTTTGAAATGTCGAGAATTTTAAACGGATTTTATACCGATGTAAGAGGAGAAGATTTGTTGACTTTTAATCCGGGGACTTTAGTAGGTGGTACTTTTGTGGAATTTGATGAAATGACCAGTAAGGGAACTGTTTTTGGTAAGACCAATGTAGTGGCGCAGAAAGCAGAAGTCCGTGGGGGATTACGATTTATATCCGAAGAACAAAAAGAACGCGCTCGGGAAAATATGAGAACCGTGGTGGCGAATAATTTACCACATACATCGGCAACAGTAACTTTCGAAGATAGTTATCCGGCTATGCAACCTACCGAAGGTAATAAGGCACTATTGACAAAACTGAATACGGTAAGTTTAGATTTAAAGCAAGGTGAAGTGTTAGCATATGATCCAGGTAAAAGAGGTGCAGCAGATACTTCTTTTGTAGCGCAATATGTAGATTGCTTGGACGGATTGGGGACGATGGGAAATGCAGCCCACACCCCCGAAGAAACCGTCAACTTGAATACTATAGAAGCATTAACGAAAAGAACAGCATTATTAATTTATAGATTGATAAATGAGTAATATAACAACATTAGAAGTAGGTGGTCAACAGGTTAAAATTGAAGCAGGTGAACTGGTAGGTTACCGAGTTTCTGGTCATGAATTCATGCACCAAAAGGGTAACCCTGGGTGGCGTAGTGTAGATACTGAAATGTTTCCGCTAATCGGACCAACAAATGAGGCAGATTTTAAAGTGAAAACTCCCAAAGGTTTTGCTACACAAGATCAGCACGGTCTGTTACGTGAAATGAAATATAAGTTGGTAGAAAGCTCGGCAAGTAAAGCTGTGTTCTCTAAAAAATATACGGCAAATACAGAGGTTTTAAATTCAAAATATCCTAATAAATCTACCGCAGAGAAACTAAGCTGGCCTTACGATTTTGAGTTTGTAAAGTCACTTGAATTAATAGACAATTCATTGGTGGTTACCTTTTCTATCTCAGGGGAAGAAGGCATGCCTTTTATGTTGGGCTATCACCCTGCATTTATGTTGCATAGCGATAATGCTATTATTTCTGCCGGAGAACAAAATATTACTATACCCGAGGTTATGGAAGTTGGCAGTAGAGCATTACAAGTGCCTAATACCGATGTAGTTACTTTAAAAGATGAGAAATCACTTCAAATAACATCTGAAGCCTTTAGTCATTTTATGCTTTGGACGGAGGTGCCGAATATGGTTTGTATAGAACCGATTACCTTTTATCCGTATGCGGTTGAACAAGATAATTTGGCAGAAGGTTTTATGGTATTAAAAAAGGAGCCTGCAATTTTTAAAGTGGCGTTAAAACCGCTATAGTTTAAAATTCATCGCTAAAAAATAGTGTATGTGTTATGATGTAAAAGCCAGCTTAGAGGCGCAGTTAAAAAAGGCAAAGAGAAGTCAAGATTTAAAGGCGATTGAAGAGATTGTTGAAAAACTTGCGCCGTTGACCGATTTACCGCTTCATCATGCATCGGGGTTTTCGCATCCTGAGGTTTTAATATATACTAATGAAGATCCATTTTATCCTATTGTCGCTACTTGGGGGTTGATTCCGCATTGGGTGAATAGTGTTGAACTACAAAAGAAAATTTGGAACAGTACATTAAACGCTCGGGTCGAAACCATTTTCGAGAAACCTGCTTTTAGAGATGCTGCGAATGAAAAACGCTGCATACTTTATGTTGACGGCTTTTATGAGCATCACCATTATAACGAAAACACGTATCCTTTTTTTATCCACCGAAAAAATAACGAACCTTTAGCGTTGGCTGCATTGTGGTCTGAGTGGAGACATCCTGAGCATGGCGGTATTATCAATTCATTTTCAATTGTAACTACAGTTGGAAATGGTATGATGGCTAAAATTCATAACAACCCGAAACTGAAAGAACCACGTATGCCATTAATGTTGGCAGATGAGATGGAAGCGCAGTGGCTAACTTCATCTGCAGATTTTGAGAAAGAATTACAAGGACTGCTCAGCTCAAATAACAATGTGGCATTGCAAGCACATACGGTGGGCAAACTGCGTGGTAAAAGCTATGCTGGAAATATAGAATCGATTGCTGAAGAAGTAGTATATAAAGAACTAGAACCAGAAGAACTTAATTTCTAAGCAATGGCATATAGTGAGTATTTAGCAGATAGGGTTCGACCTCGTTTAAAAGGAAAAGGCGAGCTGGAGGAGAAGAAAATGATGGGCGGACTCATATTTATGGTCAATACTAAAATGTGCATTGGTGTTATGTACGATAAGAAAATTGAAGAAGATAGGTTAATGATTCGTGTTGGTAAATTGAATTATGAAGAACTACTAAACAAACCAGGCAGCAGACCAATGGATTTTACTGGTAAACCGATTCGTGGTTATTTATTTGTAGGTCCTGATGGATTCGACACCGAAGATGATCTTGATTTTTGGGTAGAAAAAGCGTTGGAGTTCAACAGACTTTTAAATCAATAATGTAATGGTTACAAAATCTGATTCTATGCCTTTTGAAATGATTAAATTTACGGTGTGAAAAACATTTTCCCTTTTTTAGAATGGGTTTCAACCTATAAAAAAGCTTACTTTATAAGAGACTTGTTGGCAGGTCTTACTGTGGGTATCGTATTGGTGCCACAAGGTATGGCGTATGCAATGATTGCAGGATTACCGCCAGTTCATGGTTTATATGCTTCTTTATTTCCGATACTTACCTATGCACTTTTAGGAACATCACGAAAAATAGCCGTAGGGCCTGTTGCGATGGATTCTTTATTGGTTGCCGTAGGTTTGGGGACATTGGCAATTACCGGTGTAGAAAACTACATTATAATGGTCGTGTTGCTTACCCTAATGGTGGGTTGTATTCAGTTTATACTGGGTGTGCTGCGAATGGGTTTTTTAGTCAATTTTCTTTCTAAACCCGTAATTAGTGGTTTTACATCTGCGGCAGCGATTATTATAGTGCTAAGTCAGCTGAAACATTTATTGGGTGTTTCTGTGCCAGGTAGCAATAAAATCTACGAAACCGTATTAAATATTTTTTATAAGCTAGGCGAAATCAATTGGGTAGATTTTAGTATTGGTATTGTTGGTATAGCGCTATTGCTGGGCTTTAAAAAATGGAATAAAAATATTCCCGGAATATTAATAATAGTAGTGTTAGGTATAATGGCTGTCTATCTATTTCAGCTTGATGCCTTTGGAGTTAAATTAGTAGGTGAAGTTACTAGCGGATTTCCATCTTTTGTGATGCCGACCTTAGATGTTGTAGACATGGAAAAATTAGCACCTATTGCCATCGCTTTGGCGCTGGTTGGGTATCTAGAAGCTATTTCTATTGGTAAGGCGATTGAAGATAAAACAGGTGAAGATACTATAGATGCCAATCAAGAATTAATAGCTATTGGTTCGTCAAATATTGTGGGGTCTTTTTTTCAAGGCTATCCGGTTACGGCTAGTTTCTCTAGATCTGCAATTAGTTATGATGCTGGTACAAAAACGAATCTTTCAGCAATATTCAGTGTTATATTGGTCGTTCTGACCTTATTATTTTTAACGCCATTATTTCAATATTTGCCCAATGCAATTTTGGCAAGTATTATAATGGTATCGGTAGTAAAACTTATTGATATTACCTATTTCAAACATTTATGGCTGAATAGAAAAGATGAGTTTTTTATAATGTTGATTACGTTTATAATTACACTGTTCATAGGTATTACACAAGGTATTCTAATTGGTGTTTTGTGCTCTTTGTTGTTAATGGTGTATAGAACGTCTAAACCGCATTTTGTAGAGATAGGTAACATCGGTAATTCTGACTACTATAAAAATGTTATCCGTTTTGCAGATGAGGTAGTTGTTCGAAATGACCTTTTAATTGTTCGATTCGATTCGCAATTATACTTTGGTAATTCTGCCTATTTTAAAAAGCAGTTATTGAAACATATGAGAGCAAAAGGACCCCATTTAAAAGGGATAATTCTGAATGCTGAATCTATAAATTATATAGATGCTACCGCAGCAGATATGCTATCGAAGTTAATACATGATATTCGTGAAAGAGGACTTCAATTTTTTATTGCAGGAGCAATCGGACCAACGCGAGATATCATTTTTAATACCGGAATCATTAAAGAATTGCAACGAGAGTTTTTATTCGTAAAAACGAAAGAAGCAGTTGATTTCTTTGATGACCCCAATGAAATTTCATTATTGGCTGCAAAAGTAGCTTATGAAAATAGTAGAATGGCTAAAGCTAATAGAGGCTTAAATTAAATAAATCTCGTACCTTAAAGGTGAAGAGATATTGTAAAAATAAAAAATTGTAGAATGAATATAGAACAGATATATACAGGTTGTTTGGCTCAAGGGGCATATTACATTGAGAGTGATGGTGAAGTTGCTATAATTGACCCATTGAGAGAGGTGAGTCCGTATATCAAAAGAGCAGAAAACGACAATGCAAAAATCAAGTATATATTTGAAACTCATTTTCATGCAGATTTTGTAAGTGGACATGTAACGCTTTCAAAAGAAACTGGTGCGCCGATAATTTATGGTCCTACAGCAAATCCTTCTTTCGATGCTATTATTGCCGAAGACGGACAAGAATTTAAATTGGGTAAGATTACATTCAAGGTGTTGCATACACCAGGGCACACGATGGAAAGTACTACCTATTTATTGAGAGATGAAAATGGTAAAGACCATGCTATCTTTTCTGGAGACACTTTGTTTTTAGGTGATGTTGGTAGACCAGATCTAGCTCAGAAATCTGCAGACATGACGCAAGAGCAATTGGCAGGTACGTTGTTCGATAGTTTACGTACTAAAATTATGCCGTTGGCAGATGATGTTATTGTTTATCCGGCTCACGGTGCAGGTTCTGCCTGTGGTAAGAATATGATGAAAGAGACGGTCGATACCTTGGGTAATCAGAAGAATATGAATTACGCTCTTAGAGCAGATATGACCAAAGAAGAATTTGTAAAAGAAGTAACCGATGGTCTGTTGCCGCCACCTAAGTATTTTCCTTTAAATGTAAAAATGAATAAGGAAGGATATGAAGATATTGGTGATGTACTAGATCGCGGTAATGTTGAATTATCTCCCGATGAATTTGAAAAGGCAGCTAACGATACGGAAGCTTTGGTGTTAGATGTAAGACATCAAGACGAATTTGTAAAAGGTCATATACCAAGATCAATATTTATCGGACTTAATGGTGATTTTGCGCCGTGGGTGGGTGATTTAATTGCTGATACCAAACAACCTTTGTTATTGGTGATACCTGAAGGAAAAGAAGAAGAAGCAATTACAAGATTATCGCGTGTTGGTTTTGATTCTGCCATAGGATATTTAAAAGGCGGAATTGAAGCTTGGCAAGCAGCAGGCAAGGAGATTGACCAAATAACTTCTATTACTTCATCTGAAGCCAAAACCCTTATTGATAAAGGAAATATTGGTGTTTTTGATGTTCGTAAAGATGGCGAATACCAAAGTGAACATTTGGTAGGTGCCGTTCATACTCCGTTGAGCGAGTTGAACAAGCATTTATCTGAATTTCCAGAAAAGGGAGAATTTTTAGTGCATTGTGCTGGCGGATACCGTTCTGTTATCGCATCATCTATTTTAAAGAGTCGCGGAATCCATAATCTTATTGATGTAAAAGGTGGATACGGAGCACTTAAAAATGAAGATTTAGAGAAGACAGATTATGTTTGTCCGACCACTTTATAAGTAGTTGTATTACTTCGTTTATAATGCAAATACGGCAGTAGGATTATTTCTTACATAGCTTTCAACAATACGCTGGGTTTCCAGCGTATTTTTTTGTGGCGTAATGAACATTTCAAGATCTTCAATTTGTGCTATGGTAACATCGGTAGGGGCGAAGCCGTAACCAGCATAATTGTTTTCTTTGATGATTACAAATCCGTTTTCGTCCATAGTTCTGCCGTTGGTTTTAATAACAACTGTAGCTTCTACATCTTTTATGCTTTGTAAGGCTTCTTGTACGCGTTGGTTATATGCTGCTACCATATCTAGGTCAGAACAAATACCTATGCATTGTTTGATTTTGTAATGCGAGCATACTGCCACATTTTCTTGTAGATGGCAATACTTAGGGCAAAGCTCAAAAGTACTGCACAGGGTTTCTAAATACTGTCTGGCTGCGGTCGGACTATAACAAATAGCAACCGGATTCGGAGTCATCTTTATTTTATTGAACGCAAGGTGTATAATGCCGTTTCGGTCTTCGTAGGTAAATATGCCGTATTGTTGAATAGATCTTTTTTGCGCACTGTTGTATTTAGGGTAGTGGTGTTTAATCTCGGCAGATTCTTTTAGTAAGGCAATGAGTTCATTACCGGTCTCCTCAAAATCTAATGACGTAGTTTCTGCACAAAGGGTAATCTCTTTTGTTTTTTTGTCGTAAAAATGACCAAGCACTCTTTTTTTAATGTTCTTGGCTTTACCAACATAAATAATTTTACCCTTACTGTCTTTAAAGTAATACACACCCGCAGTAGTTGGTAGTTTTAAATATTCTTCTTTTGGTAACCCAGGTGGTAAAGTAGCTTCTTGAGATTTTGAATTCAAGAATTGTTTAAAAACAGTATCGGCATTTTCGGCTCTCAGTAATTTGTGAAATAAAAGTACCGTGGCATGGGCATCACCTCTGGCTCGGTGTCTATCGGTTAAAGGAATACCTAAGGCAGCCGTTAATTTACCTAAGCTGTATGAATTGTAGCCAGGTAATAATTTTCTTGATAAACGAACGGTACATAGTTTCTTTCTAGAGAAATCATGGCCCAATAATTTAAACTCGTTTTTGATGACGTTATAATCGAAATTGACACTGTGGGCTACAAAAATGGTGTCTTTGGTAATTTCTACAATCTGCGGAATCAGTTCTTCTAATAACGGGGCATTTCGTACCATGTTATCGTCAATACCTGTGAGTCCGGTAATAAAAGCAGGTATCGGACATTCCGGATTCACCAAAGAAGTAAACTCATCTACTACTTCGTGACCATCATATTTGAAAATGGAAATTTCGGTAATTCGGTTACCCTTTATACCGTTTCCGGTAGTTTCTATGTCAATTATCGTATACAAAAAGAGAAGAATGATTTAGTACTGCAAAGTTAGCAGAAAAAGCATTAATAGAGGTACTTCTCTTCTATGTTTAGTATTTGACTAAAGTGTAGATATGTATAAGGTGACTCGAACGTATTTGCGAATAAATGTTGAGCGTATCCACTTTTAATGTATAGTAAAATATAGTAGTTACTAAAGTGTAAAGATTGTGGTCTTTAAAAACAGCCAGATAAGATTTCTAACTTTTATTACAATTTAAAATAAATTGGTATTTATAGAAATTAAACAAAGCAGTATTAAGAAAGACTGTTTGTATTTCTTAATGCTATTTTACAGTACTTGCATTATCAATAACCGCTACTCCAAAATTGTTGCTGTCGGCGGTATTGTTTGATATTACTTTTTCAGCATTATCTCGTACTACGTATTCTGAAACTAGGTCATAATCTTTCCCACAAGAAGATAAACTTAAAAGGAAAATAATGGCTGCTACAGGGACGAAAAAGGTTTTGGTAGGGTATAATTTCATGTAATTGGTGGTAAAAATTATCTCGCTATTTTATTAGCGCATTTCGAAAATATTTAAACTTTATTCATTAACGACGAAAAGTTGGTTTTATTCGATGAAATGCACACAAATGTTATTAACACCTCTTGTTAATAACAAAAATGAGGTATAATATAAGTGTATTAACTTATATTGTATGTGAGTTATAGTAGATTTTTCTATGAAATAAATAAAAAAATAAGTCCTTTATTATCGTTACTGTCCTATTTTCTCCGAATTCGATTAATAATTACTAGAAAGGCTTAGACTAAAATATGTTTAGATTTTAAAAAGGTTTTAGATTTAGAGTATGCTCTTTTGTTATTTAATAAACCATAGTAGTTCAGAATCGGATAGCTCGTAATTTACCTTCAGCGGATTTATTTTTCGTTCGCCACAGCATCCCAATATTTGTAGCGCCTCTTTTCTCTTATATAGTAGGTGATATTTAAATCTGCCCTTTTAAAGGAAAGACAGAATTGTGTAACAAGCAATTCACTTTAAAACTATGTGTAGACAAGAATTGGAACAATACCAAAAACAGATATCTTATTAGTTAGTGAAAATGTGTTGGTTCTATTTCTTTAAAAGGTAAAGGTGAGGTAGATATTTGTCGAAGCAAATTTCTTAAAGCATCGAATTTAAAGATAGCTTGATGTTTAGGTAAACTTGAACTTAATAAATGAATGCATCTTTGTATCGAGTTTAGAGTACGTTTTGAGTTAGTAGAACTACCGATGCATCCTCATATGTGTGTCGGTTTTTTTATGCTCGAAATTAGAGGTGAAGTAAAGTGGTATTTTGAGTGTAAATTAAAGTTGAACTCTAATCTCATTAATTTTAAAAACCTGAGTCCTCAGAAGGTTCTGAAAAATCTGAACAATTTTCTCTTGATTTTTTTCAGGTATACGACCGCCAATAATCCAATTTTTCTTAACGAACTTGGTGCTTTCTAAATTAAACTCAGACTTCAAGAGAAGCAGTGCTTCATCGCGAGTTTCGTCGTTCATTTTACTGAACATTTGTCTTATATTTTCGGTCATGGTTGGTTTTGGTAGAATCCAAAAATAAATAAAAAAGTGTTTCAACCGCGTAATTAATTCAAATAGATATGAGCATGTTGATAACAATGTAATTCACATTTGTTTGTAACCTAAGTTTTGGTTGATTTGTAAATAAACATTTAATGGTTTTACAGATAATATACTATAGGTAGTTTTAGCTGTAGTTAGCTAACGATTTTAATATATTTTTTATACTTAAAGTTGATTTTTTGAATAGGCTATTTATTAAAGCAGATTCTGCGATTCATATAAAATGCAAATTGTATGTAGTTCATATGGGGTCTGTTCAAAAATTATAGTTACATATATAATAGGAGCTTTCATCATAATCATTAGTGCCTACAATTTTCATCTATTCTATTTGATAGTTCATACTTAAAGAAGCTAGTTATCTTTCATCGCTATGCTAGTTGATTCAATCTTCATATTAATAGTGCTAAAATCCGAGTTTTTTTAAAATTTTCTTTCGATACGAGAATACAAGCGATTTTTTAATGAAGAATATTTTCTTACAGTTTCAAGATTATTAGCATGATATTTTAGAACTTCTGTTATGTTTTTTTAATTTACTGTAAATTATATGCTATAAATAACTGATATTGAGTTGATTTTATGTTTTTAAAGTGATGTTTTAAATACTCAAAATGTACCTTTATGTGATAAATATTCATTTTTAGTAAAATAAATTTGTAAGTTTTATCTTGTTAAAATTATTATAACGTATATTTATTACATAAAGTAGTATCAAAAATTAATTGCTATGAAAATTGACACAGTTTGTATTATAGACGACGACCCCATTTGTGTTTATGGCACTAAAATTCTTTTGAATCACAATAACTTTGTGAGTGCAAATATTCTAGTCTATGAAGATGGTTTTGAGGCTTTGAACAATTTAACTTCGCTTCTAAAAAACGGACAGAAAATGCCTGATATTATATTACTAGATTTAAATATGCCAGTAATGAATGGATGGGAATTTTTGGACAAATTTCAAAAACTAAGCTTTGGTAACAAACCACAGGTATACATTGTGAGTTCTCACTTTGATCAATCTGAAATTAAAAAAGGAAGAAGTTATGACTTGGTTCGCGATTTTGTATCAAAACCTTTAATTGCTAAAAATTTGAATGATATTATTACTATGAGTAAAATAGCAGTATAAATTGTACAAATAGAATAAAGTAAAAAACCACCCAAGAGGTGGTTTTTATTTGTGGAGCCGGAGGATTACCTTACGGTGTTCCCAAAAGCTCACGTTCTGTAAATGCAATTGGCTGTCCAAAAAAATGGCCAGACGCTTTAAAACAACAAAGTCCGATCAAGTAAACTTGTCGGACTTTTTATGTTCTAAAGCACAAACCTATTGCGCTTAATCGTGGAGCCGGAGGGATTCGAACCCTCGTCCAAACAAGCAATTAAAATGCTTTCTACATGCTTAGAATCTGATTAATTTTCGATGCGTACCTGACCAGAAACCGCCCAATACACACTTATCTTCTTAAGATTTTGGTGGTGTCGCCAAAGCGAGCGGACACCCTTATGTTGACTTTTCTGGTGCTCCTATAAGAATCGCCATCAACAAGGGCTATTCAGGAACATCTCGCTTCCCTACCTGGTAGGGACGAGGCTAAATCCTACTGTAATTCGGATTAAGCGGCAAGAGCGTAATTGTTTTCGCCAATTAAAAGTGTGAAAAATGAGATTAACGAGCTGTTTCTCAGCGCTCGACATGCTTACATTCCAACTGGTCTCGCTGTCAAAACCGGTCGGCCCCAATATGTAAAAGAACTTCCTAATCTAAATAATAGCTGCATCAATTCAATCGACTTCAACTATTAAATAGCGGGCAGCAAAGCTAACAAAACTTTACGATCCTAGATAATTTTTATTTTGACCGAAGCCAAGTGTTTCTAATTGTATAATTTAGTGCAATATTTATACCAAACCCATATGAAGTTCGGAATCATCAGAGAACGTAAGAATCCACCAGATAAGCGTGTAGTTCTATCTCCAAAAGCATGTCAAAAAGTCTTAAACACATATACTAAGGCTGAAATTATTGTAGAACCTTCGCCTATTAGAGCGTATGCCGATGATGCCTATAAAGCTTTAGGTGTATCTGTAGCCGATGAGATGAATGCTTGCGAGGTGCTACTTGGAGTTAAAGAGGTGCCTATTGATAATTTAATTCCGAATAAAAAGTACTTTTTCTTTTCACATACTATTAAAAAGCAACCTTATAATAGAGACTTGCTTCAAGCTATATTAGAGAAGAATATTGAAATGTACGACCATGAGGTAATTACCAACAAGCAAGAACAACGCGTTGTTGCCTTTGGTAGATACGCTGGTATCGTTGGTGCCTATAACGGATTTCGTGCATACGGACTCAAATTTGGTTTGTTTCAATTACCAAAAGCCAATGATTTAGAAGATCAAGAAGCTTTAATAAATGAACTTAAAAAATTAAGATTACCTGCAATCAAAGTACTACTTACCGGTAGAGGTAGAGTGGGTAATGGGGCTCGAGAAATGCTAGACGGTATGGGAATAAGAAGGGTGAATGTTACTGAATATTTAGAAGAGACATTCAATGAGCCTGTATATTGCCAAATTGATGCTGGGGAATATAACAAACGTAAAGACGGAGTTCGTGGTAATAAAGCCGACTTTTTTGCGAACCCTGAGGAATATAAATCTAACTTTTTCAGATTTGCGAAGGTGAGTGATTTCTATATTGCAGGTCATTATTTTGGTCAAGGGTCTCCGTATCTTTTTACCCGTGAGGATGCCAAGCATGAAGATTTCAAAATTCAAGTTGTTGCCGATGTAAGTTGTGATATTGACGGTCCGGTAGCTTCTACCATTCGCCCCTCAACAATTGCAGAACCCATTTACGGATATCACCCAGAATCAGAATCTGAAGCGGATTTTACAAATGCAGATGCGATTGCTGTTATGGCAGTTGATAATTTGCCGTGCGAACTGCCTAGAGATGCAAGTGAAGGTTTTGGTGAAGCTTTTATAAAAAATGTAATTCCTGCTTTCTTTAATAACGACAAAGACGGAGTTCTAGAAAGAGCGAGAATGACACAAAATGGGAAGCTTACCGAGCGTTATGCATACTTGCAAGATTATGTTGATGGTAAAGAATAAGTAGTGGTTTCATTTTAATTTATAGGATGTTTTAATAGGAATCGTTTTTTGATTTCTAAACTGGTTACGGTTAGTATGCCCAAGGTATACGCAAATAAATCTTGTATGCTAAAATAGTTTCCGAAGATTAAGTTTACCCATTTGGAATGTTCTAGTCCGAAATAGCTTAACATATTGGTGAGCTGTAAAAATTCTATGGCATATGCTATTAATAATGTGACAACGCCAATCGCAATATCATTTGCTTTTACGAAGGATTTAAAAAAGAAAAACATGAGAATGACTACCAAGTAGTCTCCGAAAGTATGTCGAATGAATCCGGATTTTAAAAATATGGCAATCAAGATTTCGATGACTAGCAGTACAAGAAAGTATATAAAATAGATGCGGTTGAATTTGAATTTCATGTGTTGAACATTTAAGCGTTTGTAAAATAGAGGTATAGCATACTTATTGGGTAATTCATAATCAGTAAGATAAGCACCATGGTATGCTCTTGTATATCCTTAGAATACCTAAGTACATTTATCAAAATTATAATCAAGGCTATGCAGGTAATGATGATATAGCTGAGATATAGCATAATACCTATAACTGTAGTAATTTCAGTTTCTGGTATTAAGGCAATACACAGTAATAAAGTTGAGAGTAGAAAATACAATGAAACTACCCTCACAATTCTACGGTTCCATTTATGTTTAAATAAAACCATCATTCTGTATCGTTTTTAGCTAGTTGGGCAAACGTAAATTCTTGCCATGTTTTTTCTGATTGTAGGGTAAGGTATTCGTCATACTTTTCTTGAATACTAATCTTGAGATCATAATTAACTTCTTTCTCATTAGCATAGTTATATAATTGAATGCTATTAGCATCACCTAAATCGATGAGGTAATGAATATCAGGATTTTCAAGTGTACTTAAATTGAAATACGTAATAGTTTTATCCCACGGCACTGCAGCGCTTAGTACTAAAAAAGCAAACACTGTGGCGATGTTGGTACGTACTAAATAAACAAAGCTTTTTACTTCTGCCACTTTAATATAAACTGTAATTAATCCGGTAAGGGTAAGTAGAAGGTATACGAATACACCAATACGTTTATAGGTAAGTCCTAAGGCTTCAACATACGTGAAGTTCTTGTAAGATGTAAAAACGATTAGTATAATGTTTAGCGAGATCCAAACATAGGTTAGGGTTTTTATTTGCGTATTCTCTTTATAGAAATTGAGGTTTCCTCTAAAGAAATAAAGAATTAATATAATGGCTAGTACTATAGAGAACATTAGCGCATAGACACCTTGGTGTACAGATGCCGAATATTCTGCATTAGAAATGTCTGTTTTTTGAAACAGGTAAATTCCGTCTGTTACTAAAAAGAATACTAGTAAAAAATTAAGTGCGATAAATATAAATGAGCCTAAGGTATGCTCACTTTCTAGTTGCTTTTTTTGACCTATTATTTCTATTTCAGTCGGAGTCTCTAATTCATTTTTCTGAGATGCATCGACTGCTATTAATTCTTGTGCATCTAATGGACGTAAAATGTTTAGAAATATAATATAACCAAGAAATGTAAAGAATACCCAAGGGAAACTGATAAAGTCAAAAGAGATTTGGTCTACTAGATTTTCAAAAACCGGATTCGCATTCTTATAAAGCATCGCAAATAAGATCAGTAGAACACCAGCGAAGAATCCGCCTTTTAAACGGTTCAACAGTTTTGGTGAAGTCTCTTTTTTTACATCTTTTTCTTCTACCGAATTTTGTCTTTGAATGAAATTTGCGATAGACGCAACCAATAAATTAGTAAAGCCAAGTAACCAAGAAAGGTATAAAGATGTTTTGCTCGAAATGGACTTGCCTACAAATATCATTAATGCCATGAAGTGGACAAATATGGTAAACCCCGTGGGGTTAATGAGTATAAAAATTGAAGTTATAATATAGGTAAGAGCATAGCCCCATGACATGGTTCTAGTTTCTTTTAGGGTAGAAACAAGCACTACGACTAAAATTGATATTAAGAATAGATTTAGACCGAAGCTTTTGCTGTAGAATAGTAAACTGAAGGCTAAGGCAGATAAGAGTGATTTTATATGGACGTTCATAATATGATGTATTTAAAAGGTTATTGATAGTTGTAGAAAATATTTTTTATGTTCTAAATCAGATTTAAGTAAAAAATGGTGACAGGTATATTTGCTATAATAATTAGCACGGTACTAATATGTTCGGGGAAGTCTTTATAATAGCGAATGCTATTTATGAAAATGAGAATAAGTAAAATAGTGTTGGTAACGGCAGCAAGAATCGTATATAAATAACCGATTTCGACTAAAATAGAATCTCCAGTTGTTTTAAAAAATAGTAGAATAATAGAGCCAAGAATAAAGCTGATTATAGCTATTAATACAGCTATGTAATTAATTGAGTGTGTAAATTTTGCTTTCATTTTTGTGGGATTTATTGAATTAAAAATGTGGACTTTATTCGTTGGATGGGTTGATGCAGCAGTTTCTGAAAATCTAATTGATGAAAGGGTAGTGCCGATTTTCCGCAGTTATATTTTGATATAAAGAACCTCCAATACTCCGGATACAGCATAGAGCCTACTAATATGACGGTAAATAAGTAAAGACTTCTTTTTCCATTTCCCAATAAATAGAATTGCATACTTATTTCATCGGGAACAGAAATTCCAGTTCCGGTGAGTACATGAAATACATCATGACTCTCTAGTTTTTCTTGCAACTGAAAGCTGTTGGCAATAAGAAATTTGCCCATATGATGACCTAAAGATTCATTTGGATAGCCTTTGAGCTCTTCAGCATTATATTGCCACGCTTCATTTTTCTTGAAGTATTGATAGGGTGCTACGCTCCAATCATATAATTTTTCTAAAATGGCTGCTCTCATTATTTATTATTTTTAAAAGTACTTTGAATTTCAAAGTAAAATGATAAAAAAATATACTACTTACCTATTAGTTTTTCTAAAGCATTAATATGCTTCTTAAACTCTGCTTTGCCAAGGGGAGTGGCAGAGTAACGGGTATTCGGTTTTCTGCCTATAAACTGCTTTTCCACTTTTATGTATTCTTCCTTTTCAAGTGCCTTGGTATGACTGGCTAAATTGCCATCGGTAGCACCTAAAAGTTCTTTTAGCATTTTAAAATCAGCATAATCGTTCACCATTAGAATAGACATAATGCCCAAACGTATTCGGTGGTCAAAAGCTTTGTTTATGTTGTCAATTAAACTCATATATCTATAGCTGGGCTGATCTTAATTTCTGTCGTACTTATAATACATTAATGCACCATATAGAATGTGGCAAACGCCAAACCCTAAAGCCCAAAAATACAATCCATATCCTATAAATTGTGTACTAACTAGTCCAATTCCTATAAAAGCTAAACCCATATATCGAACATCGCCCATGGTGTACTTGCTTGCATTTACACATGCCAGCCCATAAAAAATGAGGGTAGCAGGTGCCACAAGACCAGCGATGCCTTGTTGCATCAATACCAGGCAAAAGAGTCCGCCAACTACTAACGGAATCGCAAAGTTGAATACAAGTCGCTTGCTGGTACTGTCCCAAATTTTCTCCCCACTTTTTTTAGACTTCTTCAAGGTCATAATAAACCCAGTAATTACTGCTGCCACCAAAACGGCAATGGCGATTAAAGTTAAATCGCTAACAGTATCTGATTCCCAAAGTGAAGAAGACCTACCAGAAAAATTTTCGTAATTGGCAGCTGAGGTATCTTTTAGCTTAACATAAGCAAAGCCAGCTCCGATCAAAGCATAGATCCCGGCAAGTACTCCTGAGAGTCCGCTTAAGGAAATAAACCGCGAAGAACGATTCATTAAATTCTTAATTTCGGTGATATCGTTTAGATACTTATTCGTCTCCATATTAAAGTACTTTGAAATACAAAGTTAAAATAAATAACTGAAACTTCAACAAAGCTGAATCAAAAAAGTTTAAAAAGGATTATTGGATACAAGTCTGAATTTCGCTTGAAAGTACTGGTATATCTAAAGATATTAGATATTAGAACCTATTTATAAATCCGTATTTTAAAATGGATTAGTTATGGCCAAGTGCGTAAAAAGTCGACCAATTTAATTCAAGAATTGTACAAAGGGTACTTTTAATTAATCAACGAAACCCCAATACCAAAGGTGGTTTGTCGGTGGTTGTAATCAATGAGTGTTTCGCCGTAACCATCAAATAATTGGAAATGACCATTGAAGTTTTCAAAAATAGGAAAAGACCAATTCAATTGTATACTCCCGCGACTTTTATCTCCTAAGTTTAAAGAGTGTCTGGCAATGGCTCTAAAACGCTGTCTACCCCAGTCATATGTAATATCAGCTTCACCACGACCTATATAGTCCGATATATTTTCGTTGTCATCTATTTTACTTCCGATACGTATCCATGGTTTTAGCATTACCTGCCAGTTTCCTTTCTCGAATGCGGCATGAAAAGCAATACGGTTCCAGCTTCTAGAAATGGGGTCTGACTGTCCGTTAGATTCATGAATTATAGCTGCGCCTATCATTTTTGTCTTAAAGCCCAAAATCGGAAAATTAACGGGAAAGTTTGCTATGATCTCTGGTTGATAATTCAATTCTCGAAATGGTCTTGAACGCTCCGTATTATAAATTTGCCAATAGGCGGTTTGTGAATAGCCCATCCAAAGGTCCATTTTGCCATCGAACATACCATGAAAAATCTTAGTTTTTAGACTGATTTGAAATTTTGACTCGACAGCGTTTAAGCTGCTAGGTTCATCTAAAACTTTATCTGAATTTTCTGCCTGCGGAAATTCATTGGGGTTGGTAGAAAATTTTGCAGCAGTTATATAAATAGGTTTATAAGAAGTAAGAATAAACGTACCGCGTTGGTGCTCATCATCGAGCTCCCATAATTCACTTAAACTTTTACTGTTGTTGAAATACCAATTATGATCATGGTCTTCTTGAGCGACACCGATATAATATGTACCTGTTATAAAAGCAATTATTAAAACTATAGTTGTGTTTTTAAGCATCGATGAATTTTAAGAGTGTCAAAATTATATATTTGAATGCGTATTTGTAAATGTATTCGTATTTTAAATTAACACAATCAAATTGATTATGAAACCAGCAGAGGATTATATTTTCAATCAGCCTGAACCGTACAGGAGTATTTTAATGCATTTGCAAATGATGATTGAAACGACTTTGCCTGAGGTTGAGCTAAAATTTAAATGGAATATCCCTTGTTTTTATATTGGTAAATCGCCTATTTGTTATTTGAATGCATCGCACAAAAAAAAGTTTGTAGATATTGCTTTTTGGAACTCAGCACACCTTACAAAACATTTGAACGTACTAATTTCTGAAAATAGAAAAGTAGTACGTTCATTGCGTTATGCTAAGCTCGAAGATATCGATAACGATATTCTAGTAGATGTTTTACAGGATGCTTATGCTGTTCGTCAAAACGGATTTTATAAGCGGAAAGATTAAAATAGTAGTATAATTTTAGCTTGATAGATGTCTTGTTCAAAAACATCCGTTAAGTTTATTATTCCTTTTACAACCATTTTAATTTATTTCTGACTTGTGTTTTTATGTCCAAATATTCCGCAGGGACATTTCCGAATTCTAATGTTTTTATCTTTTTTAAATTAGTAATCTCCTGAGAAGGTAAGTTTAAAGATGAATCAAATCTTTTGAGTTCTTTTAATTTTAATATAGGTTTTAATGAAGCATCCAGAACTTTAGTGTTCATTAAAGATAAATATTTAAGCTTCCTAAGCTTTTCGATTGGTTTCAAATTCTTTATTTCTTGAGTTGTCCACATACTTCCTTCTATGGCAAGCCCTTCTAGTTTCAAGCATTTAGAAATCGGTTCAAATTCATTAATTTTTTTAATGTGCTCAAGTTCTAGTGTTATTAAAGAATTCATATCTGCTAAACATGCAATACTTTCAATTTGTGAAGAACTGCCAAGATGAAAATGCTTTAATGATTTTATTTTTACCATCTTCTCAATGGTTTTTATACTACTCCATTTGATCCATATGCCTTCTAGATTTGGCATTTTACAAACTGCGTCAAAAGTTTTTTGGTTTACTTTAGAAGTAAACCAAATGTATTTTACTTTTGATAATTCAGGTAGGGCGTCACACCATTTGTCAACCAACTTTGTTTGTTGATAGGTACTTAGGTCTAACTGTTGGGTAATATCTAAATTTAATCTGTCCCCTCCATTATACTGTTCCAGTTTTGTAACCTCTTTAGGAGGCCATTTTTTTTCTGGATTAAAAAACCAAAACCCTTTTAATATATCTTCTTCGGTCATTATAATGTTTACTGATAGAAAAAAAATTGACTAAAACTCATTAACCACAGCTCTCAACGCTACTAAATCTGTCAATAGCTTTTTCATCAATCCTAAATCCAACATATTAGCACCGTCACTTTTTGCATTGGCGCAATCGAAATGTGTCTCTATGAATAGTCCGTCAACCCCTGCAGCAACTCCTGCACGAGCCATAGTACCTATTAACGCTGGTCTACCACCTGTTACGCCAGATGTTTGATTTGGTTGTTGTAATGAATGCGTAACATCTAATACCACGGGAGCAAATTGCTTCATGGTAGGTACACCTCTAAAATCTACAATCATATCTTGGTAACCGAACATGGTTCCGCGATCTGTAATGATAGCTTGCTGGTTTCCTGTCTCCGTAACTTTATTTACGGCATGCTTCATACTTTCGGGACTCATAAATTGTCCCTTCTTGATATTCACAGTTTTTCCCGTTTCAGCAGCGGCAACAACTAAATCTGTCTGGCGTGCTAAAAAAGCAGGTATTTGAAGAACATCTACATACTCGGCAGCCATAACAGCATCTTGTTCTGTATGTATATCGGTAACCGTTGGTACTTTAAATGTTTCAGAAACTTTACGTAGAATCTTTAATGCCTTTTCATCTCCAATACCTGTGAACGAATCTAAACGACTACGATTTGCTTTCTTGAAACTTCCTTTAAATACATAGGGTATTTTAAGCTCATCGGTTATGGTGATAATATGCTCTGCAATGCGCATCGCCATATCTTCACCTTCAATGGCACAGGGTCCAGAAAGTAGAAAAAAGTTATTGCTGTCGGTATGTTTTATTTGGGGTATAAGAGATAGGTTCATTCGTCGAATATTTTTAATCAAAGATACTATTTTAAGAAGCTTACTGTTCTATTAAGATAAGATTGTCGAAACCCCAAATCGAAATGAAAATCAAACAGTTTTTAATTATACTATTGCTGGTAGTTTTTGCCGGTAATGCCCATGCTCAATTTGGTAAAAATTGCGAGCTAAGGCAGGTGAAGATTAACCTTATTAATCCCGGTATCGAATATGAAATGGCATTGGGTACCAATACTACTCTTGATATAAAAGCAGGTATTCAAGTGGCTTTAGATCCTCTTTTGCCAGATGTGTATAGAGAATTCGGAGTTTTTCCTGCAATTGCGGGTCAATATCGCTACTATTATAATTTTGAAAAGCGCCAACGTAAAAGAAAACAGATCTATGGTAATTCTGCTAATTATGTAGCACCTGCTGTAGCAGTCTTCTTTCCGGGTTCACGAACTATTGCCAATGAAAATGTAGAAGGTGCTTTCGGTTATGCCGGTTTGGTAACAGGTATACAACGCAGTTATGATTCGGGTTTTAATTTTTCGGTAGATGTCGGTGCGGCATATTATGACGGACAATTTGAAGGCGGAATTTATCCGGTGGCGAACTTGAGTATCGGTTTTATAATTAGTGAAAAACGATGGTGTGTTGGTCGTTAATTTCGTAAGTATTTTCTTAATATTTCTATAAATCAGGAGGTTACCTTTTTATAAACATGTAGTTTTAGTTGCAACATCAATCAAACTACATGAAAAAAATTACTTTGATTCTTTTATTACTAGCTATTACAACGGCACATTCTCAGATTAGGGATTTCTCCGAAAAAGGCAACGGACTCGTTAATCTAGAGCGACATCAATTTACTATCAATCTTCTGGGGCCAGGTATTCGTTATGAGCTGGGTTTATTTAAAAATGTAAGTGCATCAACCAGTTTTACACCGGCATTTGCTAGATACCAAGTTGGGTATGCCTTAGGTTTTGCTTGGCATACCAGAATTCGATATTACCATAATTTTCAAGAACGCTTAGATGTAAATAAGAATGTAATAGGCAATTCAGCAAACTACATTGGTCCTGCGCGTAGTATATTCTGGGAGCCGGTTCAGTTTACCGATAATATCTCTAACGGTAATAGTGATTATGCCTTTGCTTTCTATGGTGGAGTATACGGTATACAGCGTACCAATAGAAAAGGTTTCAATGTAAATGCAGAAGTAGGCTATGGCTATTTTGACTCAAAAAATATAGATACTGGTCATGGTTTTTTGCTTCATGTTACCTTCGGGTGGGTAGCCACAAAAAGAAAATCTAAAAAACCTACTTTTGACTAAAATGGTCTAATCTTTGATAGTGTTATCAGCATAAATAAAAACTAAACACTATCATGAAAAAAATCACCTTTCTTTCAGTTATTCTTATGTCAGTTTTTTATGTTAACGCCCAGTCTGACAAGCTAGTAGAAGACGGACTCTTTAAAGTTAATTTGTTGGCGCCAGGGGTGTCTTACGAACTAGGTATTGGCCCTAAAACCACGTTGAATTTAGAAGCTTTTTTAGGTTTTGCACTTAACGGTGGGTCTGGTAGAGATACCAATTTCGGATTATACCCTGGTTTGGAAGCAGATGTTAGGCAGTACATCAATTTTGATAGAAGGCTTAGAAAAGGTAAAAACATATCTGGTAACACAGGTAACTACATTAGTTTTTTAAATCAGTTTCAATTTGGTACACCTGTTATTGGTAATTTAGAATATGCCTCAGATTACTTCTATAATACTGCAATAGTGTATGGTTTACAGCGTACCTATAAAAAAGGATTCTATTTTGGTTTGGCTTTCGGCCCGGGTATATTTGTAGATCAATTTAATACAGATGTGGGTGTTTTAATAGATGTTAGACTAGGTTGGGTTATTGGTGGTAGAAAAAAGTAGGCGTTGCTTTGGCGAACTATCTCAAAATCAATAAGATAAAAATAACATAAGTTTAAGTGTGGCTATTGTTATTTAAAGTATCTTTGCACGCTTAAATAAGACCTTTTATGTCCACTACTACAAAAAATATTGCGATCATTGCGCACGTTGACCACGGTAAAACAACCTTGGTAGACAAAATAATGTACCACTGTAGCTTATTTCGTGAAAACGAGAATACAGGTGATTTAATTTTGGATAATAACGATTTGGAAAGAGAACGTGGTATTACCATTACTTCCAAAAACGTTTCCGTTATATATAAGGATACTAAAATAAATATTATTGATACTCCTGGTCACGCCGATTTCGGTGGTGAAGTTGAGCGTGTATTGAATATGGCAGATGGTGTTTTGTTATTGGTAGATGCCTTTGAAGGTCCTATGCCACAAACACGTTTCGTACTTCAAAAAGCGATTGACCTTGGTTTAAAGCCTTGTTTGGTGATCAATAAAGTTGATAAAGAAAACTGTACTCCAGACGAAGTACATGAAAAAGTTTTTGATCTAATGTTCGAACTAGGTGCTGAAGAATGGCAGTTAGACTTCCCTACAGTATACGGTTCTGCAAAGAACAACTGGATGAGCGAAGATTGGAAAAACGAAACAACGAATATTGAGCCATTGTTAGATATGGTTATTGAGCATATTCCTGTTTTCGAACCAAAAGAAGGTAACACGCAAATGTTGATTACTTCTTTAGATTTCTCTTCATTTACAGGTAGAATAGCTATCGGTAGATTACAAAGAGGTTCTTTAAAAGAAGGTCAACAAATATCTTTGGTTAAAAGAGACGGTTCTATCGTAAAATCTAAAATCAAAGAACTTTACGTATTTGAAGGTCTTGGTCGTAAGAAAGTAGAAGAAGTTGAAACTGGTGACATTTGTGCATTAGTTGGTGTTGAAGGTTTTGAAATTGGTGATACTGTTGCTGATTTAGAAAATCCTGAAGCATTAAAGACTATTACAATTGATGAGCCTACAATGAGTATGTTGTTTACTATTAACGATAGCCCATTCTTTGGTCAAGATGGTAAATTCGTTACTTCTAGACATATTAAAGATCGTTTGGCTAGGGAGTTAGAAAAGAACCTTGCTTTGCGTGTAAACCCAACTGACAGTGCTGATAAATTTTTAGTATTCGGTCGTGGCGTATTACACCTTTCGGTACTTATTGAAACAATGAGACGTGAAGGTTACGAAATGCAAATTGGGCAACCACAAGTAATCATTAAAGAAATTGACGGGGTTAAATGTGAGCCTATCGAGCATTTAACTATCGATTTACCTGAAGAAGTTTCTGGTAGAGCTGTTGAAATGGTATCTATCCGTAAAGGTGAGATGACTAGTATGGAGGCTAAAGGTAACCGTATGTTATGTGAATTTCAGATTCCATCGCGTGGTATCATAGGTCTTCGTAACCAACTATTAACTGCTACTGCAGGTGAGGCTATTATGGCACACCGTTTCTTAGAGTATCAACCAATGAAAGGTGATATTCCACAAAGACAAAATGGTTCTTTAGTTTCTATGGAAAGAGGAAAAGCAATTCCTTATTCTATTGATAAATTACAGGATCGTGGTAAGTTTTTCGTTGATCCGGGTGAAGATATTTACGAAGGTCAAGTTATCGGAGAGAATTCTCGTGGAGATGATATGACCGTGAATATTACAAAAACTAAAAAGATGTCTAACGTTCGTTCTTCTGGTGCAGATGATAAAGCTAAAATTGTTCCGGCAATTAAGTTTTCTCTTGAAGAAGCATTAGAATACATTCAAAAAGATGAGTATGTTGAGGTTACGCCTAAGCATTTACGTTTACGTAAAATCTATTTGACAGAAAATGAGCGTAAGAGAAATAAAATAGCATAAGTACTAAAGCTCCTTTTTTAAGGAGCTTTTTTTTGCTTTTAAATATAGAAACCACCCAATCGGGTGGTTTTTTTTAGTTTATGTGATTTTTTAGAGGTTGTTGGTGAAGTGGTTTTGTGATTGCTACGCTGATATAATGTTAATTAGTGTCTTTGTTTTCAGAAAAACGCAAAAATATAGGTTAGATTTTCCTACATTCTTAATAATACATTCATCCTGCATTTTTCTTCGTTTCTGCATAGAATTTTAGCTAATTTAAAGTGGAATTTATTCACAACTCAAACTAACACTATTATGCAACTAAAAGGGAAAAATGTACTCATAACTGGGGGTACTCGGGGTATTGGTAAATGCATGGTTCAAAACCTAATTAAAGACGGGGTAACCAATATTGCTGTAATTGCACGCGATAAAAAAAATCTAAAAGATTTATCATTAGAATATCCTGAGGTAAGTTTTATTAGAATTGCTGGTGATATTGCCAATATTCAAGTTTTACGCGATGCTGCGGCACGTATAGAAGATAAATGGGGTCATTTAGATATATTAATAAACAATGCCGGGATCGTCGCTGCTGGTCCTTTAGAAGATATACAAGATGAAGATCTTTACGATCAGGTTGCGGTAAACTTAACTGCGGTAATGTTATTGACAAAATACTGTATTCCCCTTTTAAGATTTTCTGAAGATGCCTATATCTTAAATATTTCATCGGGATTGGGATTGATCGGAATGCCATTCTATGCGGTTTATGGTAGCACCAAGGCAGCTATTCGTCAGTTTTCAGATTCTATGCGTAGAGAATTGGCACCTTCTAAAGTTTCGGTAACCTGTGCTTTTCCCACCGCTACAGATACTGAGATGATGCAAAAATTTAAAGGTAGAAAAATGGATGCGCCAGAGTATGTTGCAGAACGTTCATTAGAAGGATTATTTAATAAAGAGATTCAAGTTATTTTTGGTGGTGAAGAACGACTGAAAGAAAATACCTTAAATTTTGAAGCGCCAGCAGAGTTAGATAAGGTGGTCGCAGAGAATTACGAGGAACGTAAAATAGCCAGTTTAGATCATAAAGCCGTCTGATCATAACTGTATAATAAACTAAACGGCACACAACTATGAAATTACTTTACAAACTATCACTATTATTAGTACTTGCAGTTATTGTATCCTGTAAAGAAACTCCTAAAAAAACAACCGAAACCGCTAAAGAAGTGGTGGCTGAAACTAATGTAATTGCTTATCCAGATTCTTGGGTGTCTTCAAGAGTTGCAAAAACAAAAGAAAGACTAAATACTACAGAAGCAGGAAAAGTTATTTGGAACGCAATGGAAGCGCATGGCGGATTGGGTACTTGGTATGCAAACGGACCAATTACTTTTCGTTTTAATTATCAGCCTCTAGATGGTAAAACTGCTAGAGATAGTTACCAAACAGTTGATACATGGAGCAACAGATCTGTGCATACAAGTGCTACCGATAGTTCTGCAAAATTTGGTTGGACAGGTGAACAAGCTTGGATGATGGCTAAAGACAGTACAGCATTTGCTTATGACACTAAGTTCTGGGCGCTAACTCCATTATGGTTTGTTGGTCATCCGTTTGTGTTGAGTGGTGAAGGGGTGAACCTAGAGTTGTTAGATGCTGAGAAATTTAAAGGTCAAGATTATAATGTGATCAAAGTAACTTTTGACGCAGAGACAGGTGATGCACCCGATGATTACTATATTCTTTATGTAAATAAAGAGACAAATAAGTTAGCGGTTATGAGATATATCGTTTCATATCCAGATTATTTTAAAGACGGTGGTCATGCTCCAGAAAAATTCACGGAGTTTATAGGTGAACAAACAGTAAATGGTATTACAATGCCAGGCGGATTTAAAACCTACTGGACGGTTAAAGACAATCAACCTGGTGACTATATCACTAAAATCGATTTTACAGATGTTTCTTTTGAGAAAGAATTACCTAAAGACTTTTTTGATGCTCCAGAGGGCGCGAAAATTTTAGAGTAATATCTCTTAAAATTTAAGTTGTTGTTACAACGCAAAAAAAAGCGTGTATCTAAAAAATACTTTTTAGATACACGCTTTATACTTTTAATATGGTTTAGATTTTATTCAGCTGCACAGGCATCATATGCTTGACTATAAGCTAAAAGACCTTCTTTAGTGTTTTTGTATTCACTAGCCATAATTTTTCCTTTTACCGCTTCACATTCAGTACTTAGGGCTGCTAATTTTTTATTGAAGCCGAAAACAAAATCTTTGCTCATTGTTGATATACCGTCTTCAGCATTGGTATACTTCAAAACATATTCTTTACCCATATGTTCGTACAATGATACTTTGCTACCTTGGTAAATTGCTTTTGCGAATTTCGGAGCATTAGTTTTATCACTTGCAACTGACGAAGTAAAAGTGGCAACTTCGTAAATATCACCTGTAGTTAATACAATCTGTTTACTGTCTATAGCAGCAACTTCTTGTGCTTTGTTATTTTCGTCTAGCATTTGTATTGCTGCGCTCGCTTTCGTCAATTCATCAATAGCAACTGTTGTTTGTAAAGTATCGTTAGCGGCTGTTATTAAAAACGCAACTGCCTTTTCTGATTCTTCAGCTGGATCTTCTGCATATACAATTGCTACATCTGGCTCATTTGAAAGGTCTTCGGTAATAACTTCAAAGTGTCTTGTTGAGATTTCATTTATGGTAAAATCGTTAATTAAATCTTCTGCACTATTATTCAGTCTCTTTCCGTCTTTTTTATCGTACTCGTTTGCGATAAGTAGATCTGAATATTCCTTAATTTTTTCGGGTAGATCTAAGTTCAAATAGATTTTTGCAATATTGTAGTAACTCGCATAACGCACTTTTTTATGCTGCTTGTCATCTTCATTATATCTTGTTACAACGTCGTTGAAATAATCGATCCATGGTTGCGCCTCTATTAATAAATCGCCAACTGGTTGGTCGTGCTGCATTTTTGAAAATATAGCCTTTAAAGATTCAGATGCTTCTTGGTGATTGGCAAATTCTGGGTGCTTCTTAGTAGCGATTATCCAGAAATGTTGTGATTGACTTAATGTTTTCGGTACATAACCGTATTTAAAATTGATCTTACTATTTGTTTGGCTAATCATGCTATTGCGATGCTTAGTACGATATTTGTCTCGTATACTGTAGCGATTATTGTTGTAATACGAACTTGCCTTAGAATAGGTTTTGAATCCTGTACTAGAATAGTTGTCATTTTCAGATAGTGTAAAAGAAGAGTTTTCACCAGAATCGGAATTATTAATTGATATTGTAGCAGAAGAAGAATAACTACAAATTACGTCATATGTATACGTCGTTTTGGTTACGTTTCCTTCTTTGTCTTTTTCTTCGTGTTTATTTTTTTTGATATCTACATCACCTATTTCGGTACCATGAAAAGTAAATCTAAAATCAAGGGTTCCGTTTTGTGCTACTCTAGAAAATCCTTCTAAAAAAATATTACGGCTACTAGAGGTAAAGGTTCTTTTTGAGTCATCTAGAATTGGTATTGAAGGTAAATCGACATATGAGACTTGAAAATATTCTCGGTCTAAATTTGCCCTTTGACCTAACAGTTTCGTGGCAGTAAGGCAACAGATAATTACTAATAAACTTAGTACTTTTTTCATTGTGGTTATTTTGGTTGGTTATATGAAAATATTGAACATGAGCGATTACACTTTGTATTAAAGTGTAATGTCTACGTTAAATATACTTGAATAAATATTAATGAAGTGTAGCCACTGCTGCACCAATAATACCTGCGTGATTTTGAAGCTTTGCGGGTATTACCTTGGTATCGATTTTGATTTTAGATTTAAACTCATCAAAATCTTTTGAAGCGCCACCACCTAGAATAATTAAATCTGGTGATACGATCAATTCAACATATTCTAAAAAGGTGTTGAATCTCTTTCCCCATTTTTTATACGATAGTCCTTCACGGTCTTTTGCCGATCCAGCTGCCCATTTTTCTATTTTAGAAAATCCTTTATAAGGTATTTGGCCTAACTCAAAATTAGGTATCAACCTACCATCTAAAAAAGCACCACTACCTAAGCCTGTGCCAATGGTGATCATCACAACAAATCCTTTTTCCCCTTTTCCTGTACCATAGTTCATGGTAGCATAGCCAGCAGCATCTGCATCGTTGATAACGGTAAAATCAAGTCCGGTTTTCTTTTCTAATAATTTTTCGACATTTACACCTAACCAGCTTTTATCAAGATTACCAGTAGCCTTACAAACTCCGTTTTTAATAATGGTAGGGAAACCACAGCCAACTTTGCCTTTGTAATCAAAATGTTTTACAATTTGGGCAATTACATCGGTCATTGCTTCTGGCGTTCTAGGTATGGGAGTGGGTATTCTATGGCGTTCAGAGATCATTTCTCCGGTTTCCGAATTAACTAATGCTCCTTTAATTCCAGAGCCACCTACATCAATACCTAGTAAAGTCATTTTGTGTTTTGTTATGAATTACAAAGAAACGAAAAAGAATCGGGTCTTTGAAGTGAGATTCTATATGTGAAGATACACATCTCTTTAAGCTCATTTTAGAGCATAAAAAAAGGACCTTTTTAGGTCCTTTCTGTTTATTTTACATTGGCATTAGCAACTCTACTATAGTGCTAACTTGAATTTCTTCTTCATCTTCATCTAACTCAGAATCTACAATGAACGTGATCATAAATTGTTTTCCAACAAATTTTTGGCTGTTTAAATCGAATGCATTCGCAACATCATCTGTAATGTTGGTGAACTCTGCATTGTAACCTTCGCTATCAGAAAAAACGTATGCGCCATCAACATAGCCAACATAAGTTCCGTTCATAGTGCTGGTATCTTGACCATATGAGGTCAACGAAGAAACTGCTACGAACAATACTATTAAAAGTGATTTCATTTTTTTAATTGTTTAGTTAATTAAAGATTTTTTTTGTCCGTTTTTAAATCCTGTTTATGGACCTAAAAAGTTGATACAAATGAAATCTAATTAATTGAATAACGAATAATTTTATCATTTTATTATGAATCTTTTTTTTAATCTTAATCTACTGTAATTCAGTAGCGTATTTTTAATTTTTTGTGTTAAAATAATTAGTTGTTAGCGAATTAAGTAATCTTATTTGATAGTACCTTTGCTGAATAAATTAATAGAATTCAATTGAAAAAAAATAAAATAGATTACCACCTTACTACGCTAATTGTTGTGCTCTTTGTTTTGGTTCAAAGTACAAATGCACAATCTACTTTAACTGCCGAAAATGTTCAGACATTAGTAGCGAAGTATAAAAGTGATATTCGTGGACCTTATAAAGATATTCGCTGGTTTTGTATAGACGGTAGTGTTCGTCAACCAAAAGATCCTTGCCCAGATAATATTGGTCCTGGTGTGCAACATGCGCGTTATAAAGATGAGGTAGTTGCTTTGGGTAAAAGCAATCATATTTACTTTGGTCAAATTTTAGCGTATACGACTATTGATGAACTTTGGGATACCAACCACAACCATTCTCGTTTAAAACAATATCAGTTAGATAAATATTTGAGATTGGTCGATGATGGATGGATCAATCAAAAAGGACAGTTTTATAGAGGTTCGGTTCAGGTAGAGGACGAAGAAGCTTGGGGAATCGATTTCTACAAATCGATTTTATCTAAAGATGCTGTAGTTGCCGATAACTTTTATTTTATTCGTCAGTCATTAAAAGATATTCCGCATAACGGCGATGATAATGTGGCGCAACTCATGCGAAGCGAATCGAAAGTGATTTCAGATTTGTTCGTTCCTTTTATGGATCTAAGAACAAAAATTCATAGTCAGCCCGAAAAAACTGATATTCAAAAGGTAATCGATTTTAAAGCTAAGAATCAAAAATCACTGACTACCGATTTGAATAAAAAGTTAGACGGACTTGTAACTACAATGAATACGTTTTTTAAACCTGTGGATGTTCAATCATTATTGAATAAATCAAAATTGGTGAAAGGAACAATCTTAGGTGATAAGGTACAATCATTTGTAGATGGCAGGGCGAATAATGAAGCGCCTTCGTATTCAGTAAATGAAACGGCACAGTTACTTTTAGAAATCAGAGAAGAGCTGCTAACCGAGAAGCGACCTTTAGCACGACTACAATTGCTTGATATTTCTTTAAAATTAGAAGAGCTATTATTTCAAAATGCACCTAATTGGGAGCCTACAACGGTAAGCGGACAGTTAGAAAAAATATGTGCATTGACTACGGCATCGGTCGGTGCAGGATATTTAGAACTGTGGGAATGGGAACAGATTTCTGGAGCCCTTAGTAAGTTCAATCAAGATCAATTAAGCTTGGCAGAATTAACGCAGGTATTAGAAACAGCTAGAGCAGCGGTAGAGTGGAGTGCAGCCATGGTAAAAGCAAATTACCAAGAAGTTGTAAATACATATACTACGTTTGAACCAAAAGCTTATGCATTTATAGATGATAGAATAAGAGGTTCGGTAGCATTGCATTTAGGGCAAAGCGTTGGTGAATTGGGTGATTTTATTTCAAAAGAATCTGCCTTGACCAATAAAGTGATGGATGTTGCCAACCAAAGTACATTTAGAGGGTTAAACCCTGGGTATGCGTTTGGGGAGTTGGTGGTTGTTGATGGCTCTTCTGAAGATATTGAAGTATCGGCAGATAAAATTTATATTTTTCAGCGCTCACCGTCAGACTTAAAACCTGTTGCGGGTATTGCTACTGTGGCAGAAGGTAATATGGTATCGCACGTGCAATTATTGGCGCGTAATTTGGGCATACCAAATGCTGCCTTATCTGATCAAAATCTTCAGAGTTTAAAGAAGTATAGTGGCCAACGTGTATTCTATGCGGTATCTAATAAAGGAAATGTGATTTTGAAACCAGAATCGCAGATGACGGATCAAGAACGCGGACTATTCGTAAAGAAAGAACGTAATACCGATAAGATCGAAGTGCCTGTTGAAAAGATTCAATTAGGCAATACCGATGTTTTGAACATGCGCGATGTTGATGCCAGTGATTCAGGAGCTTTATGCGGACCAAAAGCGGCTAACCTTGGGCAGTTGAAAAAGATGTTTCCTGAGCAGGTAGTTGAGGGATTGGTGATTCCGTTCGGAATTTTCAGAGATCACATGGATCAGCAAATGCCTGGTGAAAATAGTTCGTATTGGGAATATTTGAATGCCATGTTCAAAGAAGCCGAGCGTATGCGAAATGCAGATGTACCAGAGCCAGAAGTTGAGAATTATCAATTGCGACAGTTAGAAACCTTAAGAGGTGCTATCAAAAAAATGCCGCTGAAAGAAGATTTTATGAATCAGCTTGAAAGTAAATTCAAATCAGTTCTTGGGTCTGATTTTGGTAAGGTTCCTGTGTTTTTACGTAGCGATACCAATATGGAGGATCTAAAGGAGTTTACTGGTGCTGGATTAAACCTGACACTTTTTAATGTGTTAGATAAAGAGAAAGTTTTAGAAGGCATAAAAGATGTGTGGGCTTCACCATATACTGAACGTAGCTTTAAATGGAGGCAAGTATATTTGTTGAATCCTGAGAATGTTTTTCCTTCTATTTTGGTGATACCAAGTGTAGATGTAGATTACTCGGGCGTATTAATAACCAAGGGTATCAATTCTGGTAATGATAAAGATTTAACCGTGGCTTTTAGTAGAGGTGCAGGTGGTGCTGTAGATGGTCAGTCCGCAGAAACCTATACTATATATGATAGTAACGGCTATCGTTTATTAGCGCCTGCACGCGAGCCAATGTATACTACTTTACCTGCAATTGGCGGAACTGGCAAGAAAGTTGCGACGTTTCAGAATAGGGTAGTGAATGAAAAGAATATGAAAGATATTAAGACCTTGGCGAAAACTATTCGAGAGACCTTGCCTAAAGAAACAAATTCAGATTATGAAGGTGCTTATGACGTGGAGCTTGGTTTCAAGGAGGATAAATTATGGTTATTTCAAATTAGACCATTTGTTGAGAATAAAAAAGCATTGAGTTCTGGGTATCTAGAATCTATTACACCGAAAATTAATACAGAGAAAGAAATCTCTTTAGGTACAAAATTGTAATATGAAAAGAATCTATTTGTTTTTAATTGCTTCGTTATTTTTTGTTTTTACTGGGTGCGATGCAGATGATGACGATGTTGTTGATGAAGAATTACCAGCGTCGACTATAGCAGGTTTTAATACATTTGGTTGTCTTATTAATGAGCAAGTCTATGTACCTGAAAAAGGGAGCTTTTGTTTAGACTGTGCAGATGCACCTAAATTGCAATTAACCTATGGCGAAGTCTTTGAAGAGTATCGATTTTCTTTAGGTACATTCAATGATACAGACGGTGACGTGTCTATTACGCTAGAACTTTTTAATGGAACTGAACCGCTGACCGAAGGGCTATATTCTCTTTCACAAACTACATTAGAAGCGAGTGATATGCCCATAGCTAATGCTACTTGTAGGATTAATAAAAAAATTAGTGGAGAAAAAATTGAATCAGAATTTTACTCTAATGAAAGCATTGGTGGAGTTTTAGAAATAATAAAAATTGATGAAGAGAAGAAGTTCATATCAGGAACTTTTTATTTTTCAGCAGTAGATGGCAACGGTCAATTCATTAATATAACCGATGGTCGTTTTGATGTTACGTATAAGAGTTTTTAAAAATTACTATTAATATAAGTATGAAGAAAATTATAGTATTACTAATTGTTGTGTTAAGTGTATCTGCATTTACAACATACAAATATTACCCAATTGACGGTTACGAACGTACAGGTATTAAACGTTTAAAGCGTTTAGAGATGATTAAAAACGGAGAGATAAAAGATGCATCTGCATTACCTGCCGGAGCCATGAAATCGTACAGCGATATTCAATTGAACTTGCTGTCAAGAAAGAATGATAGCGCAATGGGATTGATGCAGGTGAACGAAGATTTTCAGAAAGAAATCAGTGCACTTTTCCGCGGATTGGATAAAAGTTATTCCCTTACTGTTTTAGATATCTCTGACCCAGAAAATGTACGTTATGCCGAACGAAATGAAACTGCAGGGTATCAGCCAGGGAGTGTGGGTAAATTGGCGGTATTATTGGGATTGTTCACACAGTTAGAGAAAATTTATCCGGATTCATTCGAAAAAAGAACGGAGCTGTTAAAGAACAAATCTGTAAAATCGGGAGTTTGGGGATTAACTGATGAACATACTATACCTATCTATAATATTGAAAAGAATACACTGGTAAAGCGCCAGGTGATTGCTAGCGATGTGTTCTCATTATATGAATGGGCAGATCACATGTTATCGGTGAGTAATAACGGTGCGGCAAGTATTGTATGGAGAGAAGCGCTTTTAATGGCGGCATTCGGAGAGAAATATCCAGATTTGACTCAAGAAGAAGCAGATGCTTACTTCAAAGAAACACCTAAAAAGGAATTGACAGACTTGAGTAATGATGTTGTCAACCTGCCATTGCGTGACTTAGGTATCACTTCAGATGAATGGCGATTGGGAAGTTTCTTTACTAGAGGTGCAAATACTTATGTAGGGGATAAAGGTGGTAGTATCGGTTCTCCGCAAGGATTAATGAAGTTTTTGGTGCAGTTAGAGCAAGGTAAAGTGGTCGACGAAGCATCTAGTTTAGAAATGAAGCGATTAATGTATATGACCGATCGTAGAATTCGTTACGCACAATCGCCAGTTTTGAAAGATGCTGCAGTGTATTTTAAATCGGGCTCTTTATATAAATGCGATAGAAGCAAAGGGGAAACTTGTGGAAAATATATGGGGAACGTAACCAACTTTATGAACTCGGTTATCATTGTTGAGCATCCAGACAATTGTAGGTATATGGTGGTATTAATGACGAACGTACTCCGTAAAAACTCTGCTAGTGATCATATGTATTTAGCGGGTAATATTGATAAAATTATACGAAAGGGGTAAATTTCGAACTTCTAATTCATTCTATTAAAATAACCTATTGTGCTATATGTCAATAGGTTATTTTCATTTTAAGAGGTTTTGAATACTTAAGAATACTTAATCTAAAGTTAAAAGTTTTTTTATATCAAAGCACTTGCTTAGTTTTGTGGTGTAATTAGAAATAATGGCACGTAAAAAGCAATATAACGAAACTGAGGTCATAGAAAAGGCAATGCGCTTGTTCTGGCGTAATGGCTATGAAAGTACATCGGTTCGTATGTTAGAGAAAGAAATGGGTATTAACCAATTCTCTATCTATGCCAGTTTTAAAAACAAAGAAGGAGTCTTTTTAGAGAGTATAAAATTCTATAACGCCCAAATAAAAAGTATTACAGATACATTAGAAAAATCTAACAATGGTGTGTTAGGTATTAAAGCGTATTTTTTTGACTTTCTAGAATTCTCTAGAGAAGGAGCCATCTTTAAAGGATGTTTGGTTACCAATACGGTAAACGAAATAAAAGAAGATTCTAATCCGACGATAATGGCAGCTTTAAAACGTTTTTCTTCAAATATTAGAGAACTGTTTGTAAGGAATTTAAAGCAAGACGACGAAAGGCATGTAAAAGAAATAGAAGTACAAGCAGACTATTTAATGAATGCGCTTTTAGGACTTTCAATTTCTTCTAAAGTATTTAGTGAAGACCAACTACAAGGTATTATTGAAATGACATTTTTACACCTGTAGGTTTTTTTTGAACAATAACTAAGCGATTGCTTAGATTTAACATAAATATAGTAATTAATAAAAACAATAAGATTATGACAACTTTAAAAATACATGATATCGAGTCTGCACCAGAAGGTAGCAAAGCATTATTAGAAAGCTCTAACAAGGCATACGGAATGATTCCTGGTCTTCACGGGGTGTTGGCAGCATCGCCAAAATTATTAGAAGCATACCAAACATTACATCAGTTATTTACAGAGACTTCTTTCAACGAAGAAGAGTTGACTGTAGTATGGCAAGCAATTAATGTTGAGCATGCATGTCATTACTGTGTACCAGCACACACAGGTATCGCTAAAATGATGAAGGTTGATGATACTATTACAGATGCGTTACGTAACGAGACTCCGTTAGCAAATGCAAAACTAGAAGCTTTAAGAACAATGACTTTAGCTATTGTTCGTAACCGTGGTAATGTAACACAAGAAGATTTAGATGCTTTTTATGCAGCTGGTTATGGAGAGCAACAAGTATTAGAAATCATTTTAGGATTATCTCAAAAGGTAATTAGTAACTATACAAACCATATTGCACATACCCCTGTCGATGCAGCTTTTCAAAAGTTTGCATGGTCTAAATAATTGAGGTTTCATTTTCCCCCGAAACCATATGTTGATTGAGTGATTAAGTATAGCCTTCTGTCTTTGGGCAGAAGGTTATTTAATTCTCGGCATTATTTATCCATAATTTAAACTTAAATCATGAGTACAACAATAGAAAATAAAGTAGCTTTAGTAACTGGTGCTAACAGAGGTATTGGTAAAGCGATTGTAGAGTCATTTTTAAATCACGGAGCTAAAAAAGTTTATTTAGCAGTACGTGACACAAATTCTACAAAAGAATTAGAAGAGAAATATGGTGACAAGGTTGTTACTGTAAAAGCAGATGTATCGAATACCAAATCTATTCAAGATTTGGCAGCACAAGCTACCGATGTAGATATCGTAGTTAATAATGCAGGTATAGGTACACCGTATGCTACAATAGGTGAAGATTTTGAAAAAGACTTTACAAACCAATTACAAGTAAATACCTTTGGGTTATTACGTATAGCAAATGCATTCGCAAAAACGTTAGTAGATAAAAAAGGAGCATTGGTTCAATTGAATTCTATTGCTTCATTAAAGAATTTCCCTCAATTATCTACTTACTCTGCCTCAAAAGCAGCGTCTTATTCATTGACACAAGGGTTAAGAGCTGATTTGGGTGCAAAAGGGGTTCAAGTTTTAAGTGTACACCCTGGTCCTGTAGATACAGATATGTCTGCTGCAGCGGGTTTTGAAGGTGCTGCGCCGACATCTGATGTGTCAGAAGGTATAGTTACAGCATTGGCAGCAGGTGATTTTCACTTGTTCCCCGATGATATGGCAAAACAGTTCGAAGGTGCTTATCAAAGCTTTTCTGACAATATAGTTTTAGCAGATTTTAGCGAATAATAATTGAATTATAGGTCTTAAATGATCACTGAATTTTAATACTTTAATACATATCAAAATGAAAAAAGTAGCAATAAACGGAATGGGGCGTATTGGTCGCGCTTCTTTAAAAGTAATTTTGGATACTCCAGAGTTAGAATTAGTAGCTGTAAACGATATCGTATCTATCGAGAATATTGCTTATTTACTTAAGTATGATTCAGTTTACGGTATATATGAAAAGGAAGTTTCGCATGATGAAAACAACCTAATTATAGATGGTAAAAAAATACAATACAACTCGCAACGCAATCCTGAAGATTTGCCTTGGGCAGCACATAAAATTGATGTCGTTATTGAAAGTACCGGTTTCTTTACCAAAAGTGAAGATGCTAAAAAGCATATAAAAGCGGGTGCTAAATCTGTTATAATCTCTGCACCGACTAAGAGTGAAGATATACCAACAGTTGTTCACGGAGTAAATACTGCAGCCGGTAAAACAAATATATTCTCTTGTGCTAGTTGTACTACCAATAATATTAGTCCAGTAGTAGAAGTGTTGGGTCGTAGAGTTGGTATCAAAAAAGCCATTATGACTACGGTTCATGCATATACCGCATCTCAAGGTATTGTTGATGCACCTTCTCAAAAGAACTTGAGAATGGGTCGTGCAGGTGCGGCGAATATTGTGCCTACTTCAACAGGTGCGGCAATTGCAACCACCAAAGCATTACCAGAATTAGCTGGTAAGTTCGATGGTGTTGCGCTACGTGTACCGATTCCGGTAGGGTCAATGTCCGACTTAACTTTTGTTATGGAACGCGATGTAACAATTGAAGAAGTGAATGCTATCTTTAAAGAAGAAGCGGCAACCGACAGATATAAAAATATTTTAGATACTACAGACGAACCTTTGGTTTCTTCAGATATTGTTAAGAATCCGCATGCATCTACTGTCGATTTAGGTATGACAAGAGTAGTAGATGGCGATTTATTGAAAGTGATGACGTGGTATGATAATGAATGGGGATTCACCAATCAAATGATCCGTCAAATATTGTCAGAAGTATAAACATAAAAGTATCGGGTAGGTCATCTTTATAAAAAGGTGCCTGCCCTTATTTTAACTATAAAATTTAAGAAAATGATAAAAGTATCAGTAATGTACCCGAATAGTGAAGGTGTAAAGTTCGATGCGGACTATTATAAAAATACACACTTGCCAATGGTTCAAAAACTAGTGGGTAGTGCGTTAAAAGAATTAGAATTAGACTTAGGTGTTGGTGGTAGAGCACCTGGCGAAGCTGCACCTTATGTAGCTATTGCACATTTAAAATTTGAAGATGTAGCTTCTTTTCAAGCAGCTTTTGGTCCGCATGCGGCAACATTAGCTGATGATCTTAAGAATTACAGTAATGTACAAGGTGAAATTCAGATTAGTGATTTAGTGACATTTTAAGGACTTAAATTCTGTAAAGAGAACACTATTCAATATAGTAAAGCTGAAGAATTGTTTGATGCAAAAGTGTTGAGTTAGTTGTGTGATTTTAGATGTAGTAGTAAACAGCACTTTATGCATTCAAAATATAATAGAGGTATTGCTAATTGCTAGAAGTCTTTAAAAAAATCAGTTGATATCTATGGAAGTTAATGATGTTACTATAAAAAAGGTTGCAAGCCAATGTTTTAGAAATGTCTTTAGAACAAGTACCGCTGAAACTGGTTTTTATCATATTGACTTAGGGAAAAACAGTACTCCTTTTGAATTCAGGACTTTTATGACAGACCTAAAGAAAGAACTTTCGACTTTAAGTGCTAGTACCTTTAATAAAAATCTGAGCTACCATTGGTTAGTTCGTTTTGATCAGCAAGTGAACACACCGTTTCACATAGATAATGCAGGTCATCAATCTTTTTTACTATTGGGCTACGAGCCTACTGAAATTGAAAGTGAGTTGCATTTGGCTGATTACCATAAATATGCGAATGATAGTGATGATGCAGAGAATTTTGCAGCCAATTTCACTCCTGTGTTTAAAGGTGATGAAGCTTTGTTAGCACCTTATGTCACTAAAATAAGTGCGATTAAAAAAGATACTTATAGTATTGTGATTATGAATAATAGCAGTCCGCAGGTGCATCAAGAAACCTTAGGTGTTTTTCATAAGGCTGTAATTATAAAACAAGATTTAAGTAAAAGCAGAATAGTAAATTCTATGGTTCTTAATATGACAACGGATGATGAAACTGTTGAGGACCGTTATCGAGAAGAGAAATTTTTGAATAACACTGCTATCAGCAAATAACAGAAAATATGAAGGAGAAATTAAAAATTGATATTGTATCTGATGTTGTATGCCCATGGTGTATTATCGGATATAAACGCTTAGAAAAAGCGATTTCAGAACTTGGCATTGCGGATCAAGTAGAGATTGAATGGCAACCGTTTGAGCTGAACCCTGGTATGCCACCAGAAGGTCAGAATATTACGGAGCATATTACCGAAAAATATGGTTCTACAGTAGAACAACAGAAAGAATCACGTGATAACATGACCGATGTTGGTGAAGCGTTAGGATTCAAATTCGACTATTTTGATGAGATGCGTATGTCGAATACTTTCGAAGCCCATGTGTTGTTAGAATATGCGAAGGACTTCGGAAAACAGACCGAACTAAAAATGCGATTTATCACTTCTTTCTTTAGCGAAAGAAAAGATGTGTCTGACAGAGCTGTTCTAAAACAAGCTTTGTTAGATGTAGGGTTGAATGCAGACGAAGCTTTGGCGAAACTAGATAATGAGGAAGCACGATACGAAGTAAGAAATAAACAAGGCGAATGGAAAAATATGGGTGTAAACTCTGTACCAACTATTGTCTTTAATAGAAAAAGTGCCGTAACAGGTGCGCAACCTGTTGCTACTTTTAAACAAATACTTGGCGAGCTAATTGCCGAGAAGTAAAATATAAATCTGTCTATTATGAGTACAACAAATAAAGGTGAGTTAGATACATTGTTAGCCGCAAAACGTCAAGAGGGAGCTGCGAAATTTACCGAAGAGAAAAAACAGGTATATGCTGAGGGTATTTCAAGTGTTGCCGCATCGGGAGTATTAGAAAATGCATTAAATGTCAATAGCAAAGCACCTAACTTCACTTTAAAAAATGCGTTGGGTAATTCGGTTTCGTTATACGATGAATTAAAAAATGGACCTGTAGTTCTTACATGGTACCGAGGTGGTTGGTGTCCGTATTGTAACATCACACTGCACTATTTACAAGAAAAACTTCCTGAATTTAAAAAGGCAGGTGCCACCTTAATTGCGTTAACGCCAGAGTTGCCAGATAATTCTTTGTCTACTTCAGAAAAAAACAAATTAGAATTTACGGTATTGAGCGATGTGGGTAACGTTGTTGGTAAAGAATATGGCGTGGTGTATACATTGACTGATGAGGTAGCTACTTTGTATGAAGCAGGTTTTGGTTTGAGCAAAGTAAATGGCGATGATAGTAATGAACTGCCATTAGCTGCGACTTATGTGATCGATACCGATGCCATTATTCAATATGCTTTTTTAGATGCAGATTATACCGAAAGAGCAGAAGTGTCAGAAATACTAACGGCTTTAGAAAAGTTGAAATAGCCTCAACAACAATTTAACCACCACTAATTATGAATACGAACAAAATAATTTATTACGTCGCTACAGGTATTTTCACCTTGGTAATACTGTTTTCTGCAGGTATGTATTTCTTTAATCATGAATATATTAAGGGAGCATTTACAAGTTTAGGCTACCCAACCTATTTAATTTATCCGTACGCTACCGCAAAGTTGGTGGGACTGTTTGCTATCTGGAACCCTAAATTTCATGTGATTAAAGAATGGGCGTATTCCGCATTTTTCTTTGCAGTTACCTTAGCATTTTTCGCACATATAATGGTAAGTGATGGTGAACAAATGGCAGCTGTAATTGCTTGGGTGGCATTGGTTGTTTCTTATATTTTTAGTAAAAGAATTTAAGTTTATTAAAAGCCAAAGGGGAAAAGTATTCTATTTAGGTAATCTAACCATTATTATAATGATAGTTGTTGCTATAGATACACTTGTATTCTGATTTTCCTGTAGAGATACTTTCTATGGAATTTAAACCATCTGTAATTCCAACTACTTATATAGTATTGGCTTTTTTAAACTTGTATTTATATGAAAAATCGAAATCATGAAAAATTTCAGTTATATCATTATTCTTTCTGTTTTACTTTTTTCTTGTAAAGAAAAAATAGAAAATAAAACACAATCAACTCCTGTCATAGCACAAACAGAAACACCGAAAATCACCCCAATAGCATCTTTTAAAGGGCAACAAGTAACTGGGGTTTCCGTGAGTAATGATGGGCGTATTTTTGCGAATTTTCCTAGATGGAGAAAAGGAGTTAAATATTCTGTAGCAGAAATAACAAATGGTACAACCGCTCCTTTTCCAAATGAAGAGTGGAACTCTTGGAAAATAGGAAACAAAACAGAGGCGAATAAATTTATTGGTGTACAATCTGTTGTCGTTTACGACAATCTTATCTATGTTTTAGATACTAGAAGTCCCCTTTTTCAAGAAGTTTTAGATGCACCTAGAATTTTTGTTTTTGATATAAACACAAAAAAATTAGAGCACACTTATATTTTAAACGAAGACGCTTACCATCCTAATTCTTATATCAATGATTTACGTCTTGATAAAAAGAACAACAAAATTTACTTTACAGATTCTGGTAATTCTGGTTTAGTCATTTTAGATTTAAAAACTGAAAAGTTCACTAGAGTTTTAGATAACCATTCTTCTACAGCAGCAGAAGTAGAATTTTTAACTTTTGAGGATAAGAAATGGACAAATTCTGTAAATTCAGATGGAATTGCTTTAGACACCAAGAATGACAAGCTATACTATCACGCCCTTTCAGGGTATAGTTTATACAGCATACCCACAAGAGTACTGACTTTAGATGATGAAAAAGATATTGAAAACGCAGTAACTTTTGAAGCTAAAACATCTGCACCCGACGGAATGATTTTTGACGAAAACGGAAATTTATATTATGCAGATCTAGAACACAATAAAATTATGTATCGCAAACCAGACGGTAGTATACATACTTTAGTGGAAGGTGATGCCATAAAATGGGCAGATACCTTTAGCATATTCGAGGGTTATTTATATTTCACCAACTCTAGGATTAATGAGGTAACTGCAGATATTTCTGAAATGGAATTTACCATTAATAAAATTGGATTAGCAAATTAGTTCTTGATGCTTCAAGAGTAACTTGATAGTGAAACATTAATTATCTTCATAAAATGAAAACCAAACCTAAAGTATTATTCTTTGATGTCAACGAAACGCTTTTAGATCTTACAAAAGTTCAAAAGAAAGTAGGAGAAGCTTTAGGCGGAAGAGAAGATTTGCTCTCCCTTTGGTTTACGACTATGTTACAGTATTCATTAGTGACTTCGGCAAGTGGTCAGTACAAATCCTTCGGGCATATTGGTGCTGCCGCTTTACAAATGGTGGCAGCAAATGTTGATATTTCCCTATCGGAAGATGAGGCACGCAAAACTATTGCTGAGTCTATGGGTAATTTACCAGCGCACCCAGAAGTAAAAGAAGCACTTACACAATTGAAAACTGCCGGTTACAAATTAGTAGCCTTCACCAATTCATCTAAAGACGGATTAAAAAAGCAATTTGAATATGCCGGATTAACCGAGTATTTTGATGAAATGCTAAGTGTAGAGCCAACGGGTAAGTTCAAACCCTTTACCGACACTTATGCATGGGGAGCAAAACAAATGGGCGTAGAACTAGAGGAATGTATGCTAATCGCAGCCCATGGTTGGGATGTTGCCGGTGCACTTTGGGCAGGGTGGCGCGCAGCTTTTATTGGTAGACCTGGTCAACAGGTTTTCCCTTTAGCTCCAAAAACAGAAATTGTAGCGACTGACCTGAAAAAGGCAGCAGACATTTTAGTGACCTATAGCTAGAAATTATAACCATTTCATTTTCAAATAAAAAGCATCTTAGAATATGTATCTTTGGCGTACCATTAACTAAAGAAAGTATTACATGTTTAAAAGAACACTATTTGTTGCCCTAATTGCACTTACCCTAACTTCTTGCTGGAAAGATAAAAGTCCCGAAGACCTTATTCGTTTAAAAGACAAATTTAAGTCTCAAGTCAACGATTTTGAAAGTAAGAAAGAGACCGCCAATAAAAATGTAAATAGAGGTCTAGAATCTTTAAATGCCTTAAAAAGCGCTTTAGAAGATACTAAGAATGAAGATAAAGAATTCGCGAAGGTATATGGCGATTGGGAGAAAGTAGATCGTCGTGTTCAGAATTTGAACAAAGAATACGAAGATTTAAAAGAGAAGGCTTCTAACTTGTTTACAGCTATGGAAACACAGACCAATAGCCTAAGTGATGAAAAGAGCAAGAAAACACTATTAGGTGCCATAGAAAAAGCACGTACCAAGTATAATGGTACTTTAGCGAATACATCGCAAGCCATAGATAAATTAAGATTACTACATGGCGATGCCGTTGAGGTGGTAAAAGCCTTAGAAGTAGCTGCTGCCTTAAATTCGTTCGATAATATTAATGATCAAATGAAAAGCATAGAAGGTCGTGTAGACGGTATTATGCAAGAATTGAATGTTGCCGTAGTAGAAAGTAAAAAACTATACGAAAAGAAGATTACCGAGTTAGGGGAAGAGTAGTATAACTGCATTCACCTTTTACTAGAAACAGCCAGTATTTTTTAAATACTGGCTGTTTTTTTATGGGTTAGTTTTTCAACAAAGACATCTTTGTTAATGTTATATAATTTGAAATGCTATTTGTTGTATTCTAATTAGTACCTATTTGATTACTGGAAAGATGTTTTTCATTTTGTAGTTATAACATTACAAATTTTGATTCCTTTTCGTATATTTCTTGGCTTGAATCAATATCATTCTTTTATTGATATAATTTTATTTAAAAAAATAGAGATACCAATTATGAAAAAACTTCAACTTTTAAGCATTCTAACTCTTTTGTTTATTTCAAGCGCATTTGGTCAAATAGACACCAAAGAATTGGAATCTGAAAACCAGAAACTCAAGGCAGAAATTGTGATTAAAAAAGAAACTATCTCTAAGCTTGAAGGGGAAGTAAATTACTTGAAAGAAACTTTGGATTTAATCGATTCAAAAATATCTAAAGATGAAAAGGATGTTTCCTTTAAGATTAATCTTGTAGAAGGTGATTTGGATACAGGAAAAATTATTATCGAAGGAATTTTGATAAATAATGGAGTTGTGAGGTCGATCCAAGGTCAAAAAGCTAATGCTTTTGACCCAAAAGGAAATGGAATTAATTCTTATAAAGTTAAGTTCGGAGATGTTGCAAAAATTTCTAAATTACTTAAAGATGTTCCTGTAAAATTCAATATTGAACTCGACCCAATATCTGATGCACCACCAATACTTAAAGCACTAACAGTGTATTTCTATTCAAATGTAGGCTATAAAAAAGACCCGATAAATGTTGTGTTTAAAAACCTAAATGTAATTTGGAAGTAAATTAAATAAACTATAAACTTAATAAAATTAGAATTTATGAAAAAGATAATTACCACCTTATTGCTGGCTTTTATTTTGACTTCTTGTTCTTCGGGTGGTCCTAAAAGTGCCGCTAAGAATTTTACAGAAAATATGTCAAAAGGTAAAATTGAAGAAGCCAAGAAATACGCTACAGAATCAACAGGTAAATTACTTGATTTTGCTAGTAGTTTAGGAAGTTTGCCCATAGAGCCTGATTTTAAATTTAAATTTGTTAAAGACTCTATAGTTGACAATAGAGCTTGGGTAACTTTTATAGATGAAAAAGGGAAGGAAAATGATTGTGAACTTGTCAAAATAGATGGGGAATGGCTTGTTCATATAGAGTCAAAAAAATAATCTTTTTAATTACTTTAACGATATTTTATGCTTGTCAAGAACGATCTGAAAAAATCATTTCCTCTGAAAGTTTTATTCCTGATAAATTAGAAAGCGGACTGCTCATTTGTCGATTAGGCAATGGTTATTTTTCTAAATACTTTAAGAATTATGGATCAAAGGAAAAGAAGTATTCTCATATAGGAATGCTATCCATTGAAAATGATAGTTTATTTGTATATCATTCAGACGCAAGTGAGTTTACTGGTGTGGGATTGGTAAAAAAAGAAAATTTCAATTCTTTTGTTAAAGGTATAAAAACGTATGATTATTTTGAACTGAAATTTTCAAATTCAATAAAGGAGAAAATTTTAGATGAAGTAAAAAAATATTATAAAGCTAAAACGCCTTTCGATTTAGAATTCAATAGCGAGAATGACGATGAGTTATATTGTACAGAGCTAATAGCTGTGTCGGTCAATAATGTTTTTGATTCAATCAAAGTATTTTCACCAAGTATATCCTTAAAAAATAGAAAAATTTATGCTTTAGATGATATTTATTTAAATCAACATGTTGTAAAATTTCTACCGTAAAAAGATGGTATGACTAATTATAGTATATAAATGTGCTTTTTAAATAGCCGTTAAATGCTTAATTATTATCAAATCTTCTTATTGAAAAATTTAAGGAAAATAAAAGACTAATTATATGCCAAGATGAATGATTTGATTTCTGAAAAAGAAATTAAATTAATTGATAAACTTGACCAACAATACTGGGATTCAGTTCAAGACATTATAGCAATAATGTTTTAAAATATACGATATAAATAAGTTTAATTATGTATAAAAATAATTACCCAGTATAGTTTTTAATCAAAGATTGTTACGTGTTTGTAACGGCTGAGTTTATTGCGAAAAATCCTCGCACACAAACCAGCAACTACTTATATATAATCATTAGGGCACATTAGAAAAAAATGAAGTACATAACATTAACCATAGGATTATTCATCGTCAATTTTGCATTTGGACAACATTTGTATACTGAAAAATATGATGAATGTAAATTGAGTAGATTTTGTTTGGATTGTGGAGACACTAAAGCTGAACCACCAATAGATTTTGTGACTGATTTTCTATCCAGTCTCAACGAAAAGTCATTAAAAAAAATAAAAGGTTCAATTGCTGTCCAGATTCTAATAGATTCAATAGGGAAACCTTGTCTTTTAAGCGCACAAAATGAGACAAACGTGAAATCCTCAAAAATAAAATTACAAACAGGAATTAACAACACAAATAATTGGTTACCTGCGATTACTAAAGGAAAAGCGGAATCAGCTTCGGTTTCGTTACTCTTAATCTTCGAGGATGGAAAATTAGTGATAAGAAGAAGAAACTTTGATAGTAAGAATCAATCGAATATGAAATCGGTCGGAACTTCAGATATTAAAGGTACGAGAGAATCAAAACTTTCTGAAAGTTGGACAGTTTACAATCAAAGTAATTCAAAATTACCTTGGGATATGTCAAGAGTAGTATTAACAGATAAAAACAACACACTTTGGGTTGGAACTGATAATGGTATTGCAGTTATGAAAGGAGAAAATATCGAAATAATTAATTCTAATAACTCTAAACTAAGACCAACCAAATATAATGAGAACCAAACATCTTCAATACGAGGCGGAGCAGTTGACCAACTAAATAATAAGTGGTTTTTTGGTGGCTATGAACTTTACAAGTTCGACAATAAAAATTGGACAGTTTTTGACTCTTTGAATTCACCAATTGGTTGGATGAGAAAAATTCATGTCGACAAGAAAAACAATTTATTTCTGACGTCTTCTAAAGGAGTGGTCAAATACGATGGTAATAGTTGGTCAATAATTGATACTTCGAATTCTAAACTCCCTTCTAACAAAGCTTCCGGAGTTTTCGTAGACAGTAAAGAAAGATTATGGATTGGAACTTATGATGGTAATATTAGAATAGATAACGATAATACAACAGATTTTAATAACTCTAAATCACCTTTAAAAGAAGGAGCTATTTCACAAATGCACGAAGACAAGTTTGGTAATCTTTGGTTTGATCTTTATAATAATGATGATAAGTCAAAAGGAGGTATGTTTATTTTAAGAACTAATGGACAATGGGAATCAATAAGACCTAAAAACTCTAAACTATTTACAGTTAATGATATTAACAACTTCCTTTTGGATGAGGACAAGAATATTTTATGGATTGCGCTAAATAGTGTTGGACTTATAAAGTATGATATTACAAATGATAAATGGGAAACCTATACAAATGAAAATTCTAATGTCCCAAGTATTCACGTAATGCAACTAACAAAAGATAAAAACGGAATAATTTGGGCTGCGACATTTGCAGGATTGATAAAACTGAACGCAGAATAACGTACCCTGACAAAAAACAGAGATAAAATCAACCAAATTCTTCTCTAACCTAAGACACTGCCATTCAAAACTCAAAGAATCTGAAATCAGATTCTTTGAGTTTTTTTTAAACGAATGAGCCTTGTCGAGGCTTTAAAATATTGATAATTTTATGAGGATGATATGGTTTTCGAAATACTTCAGAATGATTTACGTTATTATCAAAAGTGAAATACACTTTTAATCTTTATTGGTTATTAATTCAATTTTTGTAAAATAGAATTATGAGAAGAAATTTGGGCTATATACTATTACTTCTATTTTGTGCATCTTGTGTTTTTCAAGATGCCAAATTGTCGACTATCTATAACATACAAGATGACCCGCTAAAAATTCTGATAATTAAAAATTATAGCGATAGTACACGAGTATTACTTATGGTACCTATGGCGATAGAAATCAATAACAGCAATCACCAATCAGTTAAGTTTACAAAGATGGCATATAGTCAGTCTGGAGGGAATATCTACAGCATGATTGGACCTAAACTGTTTGAATATGTAAATAATCAACTTACATACGAACCTGTAAAAAACAGAACTGTAAGTAGTAGAAGTAGTGAGAGCTATAAGTTATATATGGCTTATAATGTAACCTTAGACGGCACGATTAGAGAAAAAATATTTAAAGATTCTGTCTTTTCTCATACTAGAAATGATAAAAATGTTTTTAACATACCCAACACAGAATTAAACTTAGGTATGTACAGCGAAAAAATCTCGGATAGTTTAAAAGGTTTTATTCATCTCAATTACACGAATCCAAAAAACGATCAATTAGACTATTTAAACATCCCTATACAATTTTAGCATCGCAAGGTAATGCTACAGGTCTCATTCATTAAATCTCGCTTGAGCAATTGTTTATAGATTAATATTTATAATTTTATATTAATGCATAATAGTTCAAGAAAGAAAACATATCTCTTATTCGGAATGATTTCCTTATTTTTTCCGATAAATCTATGTAAAAAAACAGTTTTGCTTAATCTAAAATATTATGAGTGTATCTAATGCTGAAAATGAATGGTTTGACTTTACATCTCAATTTGTCACCAAATTAAATGATAATAATAATGATTGGAAAAAATTAGATGATGAAGAACAGGAATTGGCTTCTTTGTGGAAGTTAGAAATGGATATTCATAATGGTGGTTTTTTACAGTTTTTTACAAATTGGGGTGTTGAATGTTATGATAATGCCGTGAGATGTCTGAAAAAAATGGGAGCAGTTAAATGCCTAGCGATTATCGAATCTTCTTATGAGATTATTGAAAAATATAAGGATGATAAAAGACTAACTACTTACCAAGATTTATATGATTTAATTTCTAAAAAAGAAATGAAATTAATAGATAAGCTTGACCAACAATACTGGGATTTACCCGAAGACATTATCGCATTAACTTTTAAAACATACGACAAAAGCAAGTTTAATAATGTATGAAAATTAGTGTAGTTTAATGCTTAAATAATGTTTGTATAGTCTGATTCTTCTTCGAGAAATGTTCGCAAAAACTGCAACTATACGTGTAAATAACTTTTGACGGTAATTACAAAATGAAATACATCTTTTTAATTCTACTAATGATTTCATTCTTCACTAGCTGTAAGAATAAAAACGATGAAAAATATCAGCAGGTAATAAAAGCGCCATATGAGAATGGGGTTGATAAAGCTAAAAAGCCTCCTAGTCAAATCATAAAAAACGGCGATACAATTATAGTCAAGCAAGTTGATAAGATAGAAGATTATGATAGTTTTACTTTAAGGTCATTTTCATATGTATGGATGACAAATAAAGATACCCTTGACCTTAAAATTCAAGCTAGAGAATATTTAATGGATGGTAGTACCCCTATTTTTCATATAGATATTAGACACTCAGAAGAAATGTATTTTTCCACAGCTTTAGAATATCTTAAAAATAGTATTCCAATTATTCAAGAAGATTTTAAACTGAAAAATTTAGGTTCATTGCAATTTGAAAGCACGTTTTTGTATAAAGATTTTAAAACAACTTTGCCTAAAGAGTATGAAAGTAAATATGGTAAAGAGCAAATAAGCTATTTAGAAATAGATGATTTTCTCAAAGAATCTAGTATTGACGATGAATTAAAAAAGGCGCTATTTTTCTTAAAAGAAAGAACTTATGAATACGCAATAGAAAAATTTATAGTTCGTAATTCATTCATTACAGGAATAGCTATTTTAGTTAGAATTAAAACTGATGAATAAAGAAGCCTATTAGCTAAAAACCCAAATACATCACTTAAATGAATCAACTTTCTACTGAAAATCTAAACCTACTTCCAAACCCAACTGAATTAAAAAAGATTTGTAAATCAATAGCTGCTTTAGAAGCGATCATCTGCCAAGATTGGGAATTTAGATACTATTCTTTTCAAAAAGAATGGAGCGAGAATGAAGAGTTTTGCGAAATGAGAAATGGAGAAGGTGACCAGGTTCTAATAAGTTTTGGAGAAAATGGAACTTGTATAAACGGGTTTGCCCACGAAAGCAAAATGAATGGTTGGCAAAAAGATTCAAAACAAGATATACCAGTAGGTGTTGTTGATGAATTACCGGCTGTATTTAACGATTTTGTATTTGGAGAACCGGTTAAGAGTATCGGCACAACATTCTGTATTTGGCAAACCGAAACCGATGACAATTGGAAAATAGGAAATGTGAAATTGCCAGATGACGATTACAAAGATGGTTCTGGTGACTTGCTACAATTGTTAGACGGAAACCCTTTGACATATAAGAATTGGGCAGAGGAATATTATGAAGAGAATTTTGAGGATAGCGAATTAGCATTAGAACTTGTTGAGCATATTTATGACGGAACCGTAATAACAAAAGATATGGTTCTTAAAATAAACCCTGAATTAGAAGATTTTGAACAACTGATATCTGATTTAGATGAAATTGGTTATGCCCATAAACTATAGCTTATATAATGCTGCGACTATAAAATACAACAACTAGTCTGAAAATAAATGTAATGGAATTTGATAAATTATTATTTGAAAAATCTTTAGATATTATTGGAATTGGTTCCACCAAGAAAATAATAAAAGTGACAGATAAAACGCTTGATTTTTTTAAAAGTATTGGATTATCTGCAGAGCTAATTGATTTCTTAAAAGAGTTTTCATTTATGCAGGGTATAGATTTTGACGGTATCTATTTTTCTCGCGTAAATGATATGAGGTCTGAGAATTTAGAAGAAATAAATAAAGAGATCTTTAAGTATAATTTATTGATTGTAGGTGCTGGTATGAACGGAGATCCGATTGTGTTGAATTTTAAAACCATGAAAATGGGGTATGTTTTTCACGACGAGTTATGGGAAGGTGATACCATAGAAGATTTAGATGCTATTTTTATTGACCTTGGTCTAAGCTTAGGTGAGTTCTATTATAAAAAAGTGACCGAAGAAAATTTCCCTATTGATGCTTACGAAGCAGAGGAGTATATGAATAATTTGAAAAAATAAAATGGCTAAAAAAGAATATGAATTCTTCCTCAACCTACTAATAAGTTGGTGGCAAGGAACTAAAACAAAAAACGAAATCATTGAAGTGGTTAGTCCTGTTTTTGAAATAAAACCGATTTCAGAGTGGTCAGATTTTATTAATGACTTCGAAGAATCTATCAGAGAATACGATGAGCAATATTATTTTGATTGGGCAGAATATAAAGAATACGCAAAAGATACTGCAGCCACAGTACCAGGACTTTTACACTGCATTGAAAGTTACCAGTCTAAAGAATTAACCACAGAAGAATTTATTAATTGGGCGTGTTGGCATAATGGTGATTGTGGTGAAACAACTAGTGGCGTATTTGAAAATAGAAGCATTGAATATTTTTGCCTTTTCTTTCTTCCAAAGTATTATAAGAATTTAGATAGTATTTTTTACACTAAGGCAAGTGGTCTCATTACCGCTAGTAATAAATTACAATATGGTGAATTTGTAATTGCCTTAAACTTACTTCTTGAAAAAGAAAAAAAGAGCATGTATTACTTCCTTAAAAGTTATCTAGAAGGAAAAAAAACAGATGCCGATTTAAATGATTATCTCATTAAAAAAATCAGTATTAACCTACCTGCTTTTAAATTTGACCTTTCTGTTTTTCCTTATTCAGAAGAACTGAAAAAGATTAAAGAGAATGGAGATGGGGTTGAGTCATTGATATCATTAATGGAAAAGTAAGTGAATGTATATCCATCTTCAATTAATAATTTTTACGAAAATTAAAGATGTTTGAATTAGATATTCTATTACACAACAAAGCACATGTGTAAACGTTGAATTTGATAAGATAGAAGCTAATTTTTTAGACAGAAGAATATGTTGAAACACGAATACTTTGGTGAAATAATAGTAGATAATTGGAATATGTTTTTTCAGAAGGAAAAACTAAGCATTCCGTATTTTGAAGAAAGTATTAAGGTAAATCTAATGGAGTATGATGAAGATTTCGAACCTATAGAAGAAATGCCGAATGAGCAAGTACTTAATGCTTATGCCGATACTTTAAAGAAGTTTTTAGCAGACATAGACAATATAATTCTAGATATTCAAGAAGCAGCTTTCAATCGTTATGTAAGAGTTTACGCAAAATATTATGAAAAGCCTTTCGAAGTCATTTTTGAAAATCAAAAGATAAAAAAAGATGAAGCTAATGAGTTTCATCAGCCTTTAAACATAGACACCAAAGAGAAACATTTTGAGTATATGAATAGCATTCTCGAGAAAATCGTTATCTCTAACAATCAAACTATAGTAATTCCGCTTTGCTATGATATTGATGAAGAGCACGGACTCGAAATTAAAATTAGGAATAATAAAGTGGTGAAGGTTGGTGGAATAGGGGAAACCACATATGAATAAAAAATAGAAATTAAATGAGTTACGATATTGTATTATGGAAACGTTCAACCAGAACAAAAACAGCAATGCTTAAAGAATGCTATGAAGCTATAATGGATGAAAAAGACCATACTGCAATGGAGTTTTTTGATGAAGCTCCTTTTTTTGCTGATATGGAAGCGGAATATGGGGTTCTTCAACCTCAATATTTTGGTACAGAAATAGACGATTGTCCTTTTTTATATGAAACCGGAAAAGGTGAGTTTGGCAATTGGATTGTATTCAATATCTCTTGGTCAGATTATCAAAAGACAATTGATGTAGTTGTAGAAATTGCTGTAAAACATGGTATAATGGTGTATGATCCACAACGTGAAAGTGTTTATGGAAATAAAAGACCTAAAAAATGAACAGTAACATAGAAATTGAACAATACGATTTTGGTAATAATACTTATGATAGAATAAGTATAGAGAACACCTTGAATAAAGCAGATTTAAGTGAAATAGCGCACACTGTAGCTACGAAAAGTGTTAGTTATATATCTTTCGATTATGAACAAACGGTAGAAACCTGGAAAGAAATAAACAGAATTGTAAAATCTAGCAATTCAACAATTCGGATAACTTTAATGTATCGTGAAACCAAGCTAGAAAATCTGTCTTTTCTTGAATACTTAACTGATGTAGAAGAGTTGTTTGTATTCTATTTTAGGGGTACTGATTTGAGTCCGATTTCTTATTTAAAAAAGCTCAAAGTGTTGAAATTTTTTGTCGCTTTTCAATCTGCAAAAGTTCGGTTAAAACCATTAACTAGTTTAACCAAATTAGAAGAGCTTAAGATATTTAATATAAAAGATATTGAAGAGATTGAAAAGTTCAAAACCCTTAAATATTTAGGATTAGAAAGTATTAAAGTTGATAACCTTAACTTTTTAAAGTCGTTAATCAATTTAGAAAAAATAGAATTGAGATCTTGTGACAGAGTAACAGATTATTCAGGCTTATACGACTTACCAAAATTGAGTGAAGCTTTTATTGTAAAAAATTATAAAGATACATCAGCAGAATTTTTATCACATTTAAAAAATTTAGAAAAACTTAGTATATCTGACTTTAATTCTGTTGCCAAATTTCCTAGTTTGCAAAATCTAAATAAGTTGACCTACTTATCTATAACTAGCTGGAAAATACTGAATGATATTAGTGGCGTTGCAAAAGCAAAAAACTTGGTAGAATTCTCTGCTTTTGTTGGTAAAGAGTTTAAACCAGAAGCCTTAAAAGTCTTAATTGATCACGCTAATATAAAAACCATAAGAGCAGGGTTCCATAACGCAAAAGAAGAGGCAGAATTTGAAATTATAAAAAAAGAAATTTTAGGATAATAACTGCAAATAAGAACGCCTAAAATAATTAAATGCAAAGCAAAGTTATGATAGAGAATAGTAATTCTTTCTTTAAAGAATATGTACTCAGCGGCGATGGTTCAGGCTTTTTTGATGCTTATGAAAAGAAAGAACTTTGGGGTGACAGACGTATTGATATTCGTATTGTTCATAGGCGGTTAACAAAAGATACGCCAATATGTCTAAAGAAAATACTTGAGAATAAAAACCACTATGATCATGAGTGGAAAGATTTTATAGCTTCAAAACTTTTAGATGAATTAAAGATTGAATGGGATACAATAGAATTGTCTTTTGAACAAATAGTTGACGAACTTGAAATCGTGGATATTTCTTACGGTTATTATGATGCACCATATGACTTCAATATTTACTTTACTCCTAAAAATATAGATTCAGAACACGGTATTGTTTTATTGTGTGATAAACACGGTAAACCAATAAAGACTCATATCGAGTAATTGAATTTTTATGTCTTGAGATTTTAATGAATGATGATTTATAAATATCATTATTCGCCAACTTGAATGCACAATAATAGTATACGAATGCAAAATGGGATGTTGAAAATTTTAAACATTGAAACAATAAAAAAGGAATTACTTTCTGCAAATTCTACAACAGTAAATTTCCCTAAGAAAACCACTTTTGAGTTTCCTGATAACTACAAAAATGTGGTTACCAAAATCAAAACAAAAGAACTATCTGCAGAATGTATTCTGTTCGATGCTGTAAAATCGGTCAATGAAACCAAAGAGTTTTCTGATGTAGATTATTGGAGCGAAAACATGGCAGCAGAAAAGATAAAGGATTATTGGTTTTTTGGTACTAACGGACAAGGAGATTCATGGGTTTTGCATAGTAGTGATAAAGTACTGTTCTACGACCATAATAAAGGAGAGTTAGGGATTGATAATCTGGTCGATTTAGAACTTAATTTTGATCAATGGTTGCAGTTTGCTTTTTTAAACAAACAACTAGAGGATGCTTACCATAATGATAGTTTAACTTTAGCATTGAAGAATGACTATAAATCAAAATTATCTGAATTAAGTACGGGTCTTTTAGAAAACTATCCGTTCGAGATATAAGAGATTTGCTGGCATGGTAAATTTATTGTGCTAACTATAATTGTTAGATTTTGAACATTGCAATTTGCCTTAAAGTAGGCAAACACTAAATACAGATTTTACAACATGAGTTTCGATTTAATAACTACAGGCGATTGTTTAGAGAAAGGTGATCTTGACGCTTTAGAAACGTATGTATTTAAGAACGGCAAAGGTTTTCCCGCGTCTTATAAAGAATTTGTCAAAAAGTATGGATACGGAGTTACTTGTAATTTATTTATAATCTACATACCGATGAATATGTATGGAGATTCCTTTTTTGTGCGGAGTAAAGAGGTGATTGCCACTTATCAAGACGTTTTAGATGATGAAGAAGAACTTTGGTTCGATTTTGGGCCTAATGTGGCGTATAGTAAATTGAAAGATCTTATGCCTTTTAGTGTCAGTGAAAATGGAGATTATCTCTTTTGGGATATAAGCACTTATAATAATAACGAGTATGATATTTATATGACCAATTTCAAGGGGTTACCTTTTGCAAAGGTAGCATCTAGTCTTAATGAATTATTTGACAAAATAACGTCAGAACGAGATTTTCGAAGTGTATTTCCTTTCAGTGAAAGCCCTTTGCCTAAACAATTTAAGCCATTACATAAAGAGCGATAATATGTGGTATTTAAAACACGATTTTCTAGAAAAACAAGAAGGTTTGAAAGAGCAAATTCCTAACAGCTTTTTTACTCGAGCTTGCTCTGAAAAGGAATTTGAATTTATAGCGAAGAGTATAGCCAAAGGTCTGCATTGTAAAGATTTTCAAGTTCCAGATTTCTTAGAATTACCAGAAGAATATAGCGCACTTTTAGAGTATTCTAATGGCGGATTAATCGTTAACGAAGAAAGAGAGTTTGGTTATTTTGATATCGCAACCATAAGAGAGTTTTATATAAATTACGGTTTTATAAAATACGCACCAAAGATGTTACCTATCGCTTTTAACGGTGGTGGCACTTTCTATGTTTATAATTTTGAAGACAATCGCCTAAAGCCAAGTATTGCTGCAGTTCACGCAAGCTGTGTAGGTGATGATGAATTAACTTGTTTTTTAGGTAATACACTTGACGAAGTGCTACGTAAAACTATAAATATTGATAGTGAAATTGATGATAAACAATCTAAAATTGTATTGAACGATAGTCGAAAAAATAGAATTGAAAAGAATGCAAAACTATCAGAACTTAGAATAGCACTTAGTGCGCTTCATGAAAGTAGAACTAAAGGTGATATAGATTTAAAAACCTTTATTAAATCTAAGAAAGTAATTGAACAGAAATTAAAAGCGCTGGAGTAAACGTATAATTAACAATCGCTATAAATAGAATTAAACCCAAACTAAGTAGATATTCTCAAATTAAAACATGAATTTTTTTCCTACTAAAGAATAACATTTCAAGTTAATAGATAGTCAGGCAGAAACCTTAGCAAGGTTGAAAAGAAGAACTGAAAAGTCTGATTACCTAACTTCTGAATATACCAACAAATCATTCCGAGGAACCATAAGTGAAAATAAATTTAAAATTATATCGTCAACAATAGGTAAAGGTGCTTTTTGTGTAATGACTGGCGAGATTTTAGCAGAAGAGATTTATGTAAATGTTGAAATACATACAGTGTTTAAAGTATTATTGACCATGATGTTATGTTTTCCTTTGATTGGGTTCAGTGTTCTTGTCTTTTCTAAAGTAGAAGAATTTTCTCCAAGTTTTATTATAGTTGCATTTGGGCAAATGCTAATGATAAGATATGTTTTTATTGCAATAGCATTTAAGATTTTATCTAAATCGAGTTTAGTTAGATTACGTGATGTATTAGATATTGAGTTTATAAAACCTAGTAAGTAAATCAATGGTGTAATGAGCAGAAAGAAAAAACTAAAATTAGATACAGGTGATATTCTTAGTATTAATCTAGATAATAATGAATATGCTTTCGCAAGAGTTTTAACTAAAGTAAGTATAGGTCATTGTATTGAGATTTTTGATTTTATAGCTGATAGTCAAAGTCAGTACACTAAAGTAAATTTTCAGTCTAGATTATTAAGCCCGCAAATTATTGATTCATATTCAATTTTTTGGCTTAGAAATGAAGGTGATTGGGAAGTTGAAAGTAAGCAGAAAGATTTTTTACCAACTAAAGATGAGGCAACAAAATTTAAGTACGGAGACAAAACGAATTTAACATTAATAGATATTTTTGGTAATCAAGAAGCAATGAAAGAAAATGATGGTAATCGATATCCACCATATAGTCCGAAGGGCGATTTTCAAATAAAGAAAATTATCAAATTTTGGAGAGATAAGAATAGTGGTTCTGATTAGTTTCGAATATAATTTTACTAGTTGAAAATTGATATTATCATAATAGAGTAGTTGTTGCAGGTAATTGAATAAAATCAAAGAGATGACCGATACAGATTTGCAAAATGAGTTAATTAATAGTTCTCTGGAGTATGCTACCCAAATGAATACTCTTGAGTTGAGGTTTTCGAAATTAGATGATGAGAATCCGGGTACAGATTACTTTCCTGAGTATAAAGAAAAGTATCTAGGCATTTTTAATAAATACTGCACCAATAAAAAAAGAAGTTATGGCGGTCAAGGCGATTCTTATGGAGAGCCAGCTGAATATGACGGCATAGAAGATTCCATCGAACAAAAAACGGAATTGAAAACAAAAAGTAGAGCTGAAGTTTATTTTAAAACTAAAAACGCTTTTGATGCAGAATATTTATTTGTTCTCTTGAAAAAGTCTGGAGAATGGAAAATTGACAGTTCAAAGTATAAGTGGTACAAACAAGAAAAATGGGATACTTTACACTTATAAAAATTAACTAAAAAAGTGCCTTTAAAACTTAGCTAAATAATATTAGTAGTGGTGTTTAATTTTTGAAAAAAATAGAAATCAAATGAAGTATAATTTTGAAAAAGAATTTTTAGCTCAGAATGAAAATAAAAGTGATGCTACCAATCTTAGAGAAAAATTAAGTGAAACAGAAATAAAAAAGTTATTAGAAGAATACCCTAAATTATCAGATGACTATATCGATTATCTTAAGGAAATAGGAAGTGGGAATTTTAGAGAATGTCAATTTGTTGTTCAAAACTACTTGTTTAATTTAGACGACCTAGGTCTTGCAGAACACTATGATGAGTTAGGTTCTGGAATTAAATTTTTTGGGGATAATTATTGCGGAGACTTTTCAGGGTTTGATTTTGACAACAACCCTGAATTAGTGGTAGAATTTTGGCACGAAGACGGTACAATATGTGAAACCAATAAAACCTTCAAAGAATATATTCGTGAGCAAATGCTAATTGACGATAATGGACAAGATGAACGAGAATAAAGCTAGCTGCCGAAATAGTTGTAATTTTTACTTTTATGAGAATATTAGAAAATTCTAAGAAATATACCCTTGCCGAAATATTCGAATTCATTTTGAATTCGAATGAAGAATTTGTCATGGATAATTATAATTTATATCTGAAAGATGATAGCGTAAAAACTTCAAAAGATATGGACTGTTTCATCTCAAATGAAGGAATTGATATTGATGATAACGACAATGAAATTCATCCTAAATTTGTTATCGATAATGGACTAGAATTTTATTGTTCTGGTCAATTAATAGAAGATGTCGTTCTTAATACGATTCACCAAAAAGATGAAGATAAAACAAAAGTTACCATAGGTCAGCTAGTTATATCTTTAGATTTTTATCTGCAAAACGATAATTTCTTGACAATTGAATGATTGAAAAACGACATAAATATATTTTGAATTAATTATAGCCTTTAGAGGCTAAAAGTTGTCAATAATTAAATAGTATGAAAAGTTTAAAAGAGCAAACCGATGCTAAAATTGCATCAGGTAGATTAGCGAAACCTGAATTCATGAAGGGTGTAGATGAAGTTATAGAGGAGGCAAAAGCTTTTGAAAAAGGAGCAAATGCGATTAAAATTGGGCAAAAAGCTCCAGATTTTAAACTTCCTAACCCAGAGGGGGAATTAATAGCATTAGACAATTTATTAGAAAAAGGTACTGTTGTCGTTACTTTTTATCGCGGAGATTGGTGTCCGTATTGCAACTTGCAACTTAGAGCTTTACAAGCGAGATTAGGTGAAATTCATGAGCTAGGTGCTACATTGGTTGCTATAAGTCCGCAAGTACCAGATGGGTCATTGACAAAAAGTGAAATCAATGAAATGGATTTTATAGTATTGTCCGATCAAGATGCAAAAGTGGCTTCAGAGTTCGGAGTGGCATGGGAAGTTCCAGAGTTTTTGTTAGATCATATGCGTGTAGATCGTAATCTAGATTTAGCGGCAATTAATAATGGAAATGGTAGTGTATTGCCAATACCGGCAACCTTTATTTTAAGTAGTGATGGTGTGGTTCAATGGAGCTATGTCAATGTAGATTATAGAACACGTTCAGAACCGGAAGAGATTATAGCGGCTTTGAAAGAGTTGTCTTAAGAACTAATTTCATCTTATAAATGAAAACAGTGAACGGCGAAGAAAAAAGATTTAAAACGAAAACGGGTTTTTGTCATATTTTACCCGATAGTATTATATTGACTAGAGATGGTATAATTGGTAACATTTCAAAAGCAGTGGTAGGTAAAAGCATAACGCGAGTAATGTTAATTTACGGGGGTATTTCTGCATTTTTATTTTATTCAGCTTATGACGGTTTTCAAAGAGGAGAAACCTTTAGTACTGTGTTATTCGGATTATTTGGTCTTTATTTAGTATATGGAATACTAACTAGCTTAAATAATTCGGCAACATCAAGTATTGAAAGAGATAAAATTAAAAGTGTCAAATTTAAAAAAGCAATATTCGGACTAACGCGTGCGCGATTTATCGTTGTTTTTGAAGATGAAAATCAAAAAATTAAGAAGCGATTAATCATGCTGCCAGGATCATTGAATAATGCATCGAAAGAGACGGAGATTGCTTTGCAAGTAATGAGAGAAGAGAAATTACTGGATATTTAAAAATTTATCAATAACTAAATCATCTAATAGATAAACCAAAATAACTGTTTGAAAAAAATAAAAATAAAACTTACTATTAACGACATCGGGAAATTCAGGTTCTACTGGGGTATTTTGTTGGGATTTGTATATGGTTTTTACTTGAATATTTGGTTAAGACTTATTGATTCTAGTTTTTTTATAGTACTCAATTTAAGTGATCATTATAATTTAAGTCTCGATAGTTTTACTTTAAGCTCTTATAATTCATTTTTACTTGCATTTACATCGTCAGCACTTGGGTTTTGTATTACGATGTATATATGGACTAGTAAACCTATTTCTGTAAATAGAAAAATCACATTTAAAAATAGAATTGCGAATACGAATTCAATGTTCATATTCATGTTGGTTCTATTTGTATTAACAAAGTTTATATCAGTAAGTAGTACTTTGCTTTACAGAGATTATAGAATAAATCTCGAAAATTTTTATGGTTATACGCCATTTCTTCTTCCTGGTTTCATTTTTCTTTTCAATTGGTTGAAACCTTCTCAATATTTTAAATCTAAAAAATTGATGTGGTATTCCGCTGCTATAGTAATGGGTTATGGCATTTTCTTAGCCAAAAACCAAATAGGTAATATTTTTATAACGGGTTATACCAACGAAGAAATGCAAGAAAAAATTGATATCGAGAATGAGGAATTAAAGTTACTATCTGAAAAGATGTTAGGTACATGGACGGAAGATCAATGGGTTGGTATTGATACTAAAAATTTGCCACCGCCTCCGCCTTTAATAAACCCTGCTCACGATTCACTTTGGCCTCCCTATTACGAAATTTCAGATAATCAAATAAAACATTTTTTTCTAGGTATAGACTCAACTTCATACAAACTTAATAGGAGAAATAAAGTACTGTCCTTGATTAGTTTGAGAACCGATTTAATAGGTTATCAGAAAGAATGGCGCATTTTGAGTGTGTCAGATTCAACTATGACTGTTGAAAGAAGGTTTAGTTCACGTTTTTATGAAACTTCGAACTATACCGACGGTAGCGATACTATAAATTTTATAAGAAAAGAATAGTAATCTTGAATAGACATTCAAGCAATTTAGCAGACGTTAAAAACGTTCTAAAATGAGTGAAATTAACTATGGTTATAGTTTATAAATTCTTTAATCTTTTAGCTTATACATAATGAGAATCATTAAATGCTTTATTTTTATTCTGTTCATGCAAACCGGTTCAGTCTGTCATTCTCAGCAAACCCATCAAAATAGTCCTAAAATGACAAAAGAGGTAGAAGTGCTTATTAAATTGGGAAAAGATGAAATTGTTGCATCTGCGCTAAAGTCAATCGGAGGTAATGTAAGTCTTGAAAATTTTTCATCAGCCACAGTATTGACAAATGGTAAAGAAGTATATGTTTCTTTAAGAAATCAATATAAATACCTTCCTATAAATACAATCTACTATTTTGATGTTGGGGTGAATATTACTACGCAAACGACGTATAAAAACTCCGTTGCAAATCCTTACAATTATTCCACTGAACGAACGATTCCCTATTTTAAATCAACAGAAGATATCAATAAGCATATCGATTTTGTAAAACATGCAATTGGTAATTTAGAAGGTTTTGAAGATGATTTGATTATTCGTGAGAATGAAGATTTTTATGCTATTGAAGTAGTATCAGAATCTCAAGAGTCTAGCTATAAGATCAAAAAAGGCACAGGTGAAATATATGATGAATTTCACGCGCATCTTGAGCCAATTCCATTTGATATTGATGACGCTGAAGAATTTAAAGAGGTAGATTTTCCTGAAATTTTAAAGTAAACCAAGACGAGGGTAAGCATTGCATTAGGGTTAATAATGAGTTTCGACAATAAATAACATAGACATTAAAAAGTTGCCATATTTTAATTACTAATAAGCAGACTCAGGCAACTATAGAAAACTGTAAGAATGATAAAATTAAAAGATATAGGGTCATTTGAAAGTGTTCCTCAAATAGTATCAGACATAATTCAAGGCAATACAGATGCATTAGATACCCATTTACAGCAGGGGTGGAATGTTAATGAGCTTATAGAAATAGGTGAGTATAGTGAAGAATCTCCTCTAGATTTAGCTTTAATAATGGAGTCGTTTGCATCTGTAAAATGGCTGGTGGAACATAATGCTGATCTCAACTCAAAAGGCAATCCTAGTTTTCTGAGAGCTGTTCGTTATTGCAATGAAGAAATTATTAGATATGTTGTAGCGCACGGTGCCAAAATTAACCTGGTTAACAATGTAAAATCTGACGCATTCGAACAGGCGCTTTATGGTAATAGAATTGAAAATTTACCTATAATTCATAGTTTAGGCTACACGGTAAATGAATATGGTGGTAAGGCTTTTAGAAAAGTGGTTAGTGATCAAAACCACAAAGCCATAGATTTTTTTATCTCTAATAATGTAGATATAAACTATAACAAACCAGATATGGTGTATTCTTTTATGCCAACACCACTATGTGTGGCAGCTCGGTATGTAAATCTAAAAATGTGCAAATACCTAGTTGAGCATGGTGCCGATGTAACCATAGCTGAAAAAGACGGACTAAGACCCTATCAAATTGCATTAGAAAAAGATGATAATGAAATGGCAGAATATTTCAAGTCGCTAGAACCCAAAAAATTTCATAGTTTAGAATATAAGTTAGGTGAATTAGAGCCCTATAAATTATCTAAAGACTTAATTGAATTTTTAAATGGTGATAATTTGCATCTTGCTTTACCTGAAAGTGATTTTGAATACTTTAACTTCTTTTCACTGGTTAATATAGTTCCATTAAAACATGGTAGAAAAAAGCTTTTAAGACTTTCAAAATCTTCTGGTGAATACGAGCATATTATATTAGTATGGAATCCTAAAACACAAAAAATAGCTTGTTTTGATTTAGAACATGATGAGTTAAATGACCTATGCAGTTTTAAAGATTTTATGAAAGATCCTAGTATGCATATAGAAAAAATTTTCTAGTTAAAATGAGGGTTGAAAATTTCTAAGGCTTCAATAATTAAGTTTTAATTGATCAAAAAAAATAACAAAAAAATATAGTAATGGATATTAGAGCGGAATTTGAAAAGTATTCTTTTGATGTTGTTGATAAGCTTTTTAGTGAATTTGATGGTGATTTAAGTAAAATGACTGTACCTGAGCAAGAGGTGGTAAGAATATGGCGATTAGAAGCTGATATGTACAATGGCGGATTTATGCAGTTTTTCTGCAATTGGGGTTACGAAAACTTTGTAGAGACTCAAAAAGTGCTGAAAAAGATTGAGGCTGTAAAATCTCTTGCGTTAATAACAGAATGTGAAAAAATCATTTCAAAATTAAAAGATGATGACAGGGTAAAAGCTCTTTGGGATATTCCTAAATATTTGCCTGAATATATAACAGAAGCTGAAGATAACCGACTGAATGAACTAGACGAGCTATACTGGACAAATGTAGATGATATTCAGAAAATAGCATATGACGTATACCTAGCCTAATCGTGCGAATTGCAAATAATCTGGCACAACTATTTATTTAAGTTTTTAAAAAAGTAAAATATTTAAATACACTTTCTGTGCTTTTTATTTAAACACTATAATACACAACCATGCAAAACATTCTTTTCGCTTTCTTACTGTCTATTGGTCTTTTTGGTTGTAAATCTGAAGTGCAAAAAAAGACAAAGGACATTGTGGTAGTAGCTGTTAAACCTGTAAAAAAAGACTCGGTAAAATTGACAAATGGTTTTGATTTTCCTGTTGGTAAACCAAATGCTAGCGGTTATTACAATGCCCAAAAGTTCGGAGAAAATAATCATTTAGGAGAAGATTGGAACGGAGTAGGTGGTGGTAACACAGACTTAGGCGATTCTATATATGCCATCGCAAATGGTTATGTCTCTTTTGCTGAAGATATAAATGGTGGATGGGGAAATGTAATTAGAATTATACATCAAACAGATGCCGATACTCAAATTGAATCTCTTTATGCCCATTGCCTTAAAATTGACGTTCAAGAAGGGGACCATGTAAACAAAGGCGATAAGATCGGTACAATCGGAAATAATAGTGGGCAGTATTTAGCGCACCTACATTTAGAACTAAGAAGTGAAGTAGGTTTGCCGATCGGTGGTGGGTATTCAAGTAACACGTCTGGGTACATAAACCCGACCGAGTTTATTAAGAACAACCGATAATAAAACGAAGCTGATATAAATAAAAGCTAATACGTAATTTTTAAGATTCAAATGAAGCACAAACAAATTACAGACAAAATCGGATTTGAACAGTTGAATGAGTCCATAGAAGATGATCTCATCAGACTAGTTACGCGAGGTATGGCTAGAAAGAATGGCGGTAGTCTTGATGATGTTGAATCGTATGTGCTACCCTTAATGCTAACCCGTTGGAATTGTTTTTTGCTAGCAGAAACAGGATTGGCTAAATACTATAAAGAAAAGGTTTACCTAACATTAGCAACCCTGCTGCATAAATATGGTTTTTCAGATAAGCACATAACAGAGAAAGCTCTTGAAGCAATTGATGTATTAAATGATAATGTTGTTTTAAGTGATGACTTTTTTAGAAAATCTCCAAAAATAAAAGAGTTCTTAAAAACGAAACCTACAGCATTAAAAAGAAAACCTTCTAGGCAAAAGAACACTACGTTCTTTAGAGCGAATGATCTTTTTTCTATCAATATAGATGGCACCTATTATATCGCTTTTATTCATAAGCTAACAGGCATAAATGAAAGTCCGGTAATTGAGTTTTATGATGAAACGTTTAACAGGCCGCCAAAGTTAGAAGATATAAAGACAAAAAAAGCTAGAGGGCAGCAGTATAATGATGGTATGGTACATGCCTCTAAATTTGCTATCTACGGCATGAAATATCAACCAGATTTAGCAAATCAAATTCATTTATTATCGGCTAGCGAAAATTCGGTTATGGCTCCAGATAGTAGTCACTTAGAAGAATCTGTTGGCGTGTATACAGTCAGTAATTTATTCACGATACAAGATACCATTAGAAAAATGTTTTCTGAGCAACGAAGGCAGTCATAAAAAGATACATTTTTAAAAAAGAGTTACCTGTACAATATAACTATTTTAAGGCTATATAGCTTACAGGTTATAAGTTGTGCTGTCCTTAACAGAATTCAATACAAAAGAACTGTGTATAGTAGAAATACCATCTATAATGGATAGTTTTTCATTTAAGAATTTATGAAACTCGGCAATATCGTCTACCGCTATTTTCAATAGAAAATCAAAATTTCCAGATACTTGATGACATTCCATGATATCTGGCAACAACAGTATTTCTTCTTTAAATTTGTCTGCCAATTTCTTTTGATGCTGAGATAAGGTCACTTGACAGTAAGCAATTAATTCTTTCCCAATTTTGGTTCTATCTAAAAGCGCAACATATGACTTAATAATTTCTTGCTGCTCTAACTTTCTAATTCTTTCATAAGTGGGGGTAACGCTTAATCCTACTTTTGCCGCAATTTCTTTAGTGTTTTGCTTCGCATTTTCTTGAAGTTGCATCAAAATTTTACCATCGATTGTATCCATGCCAGTTTATTTTTCTGTTAATCGAACCATTAATGAGTTAAACAGTTATTTAAAACTGTTAAATTAAGTATATCAGTTCAATATTCTGTATATATTTTATATAAAGTAATTTATTATCAGTAATTGTAATTTTACAGTATTAAAATACGCATAACAAACCGCAATGAATATGAATAACGAACAACAGATAGATGAGCTGTTAACCAAACTAATTCAAGAGAAAGATAGAGTTATAGGTTACCCAGTTGCAAAAGATTTTGATTATTCAAGATTATACGAGTTTTTAAAGCATCCTATAAACAACGTAGGTGATCCTTATGAAGATAATACGTATAAGGTTCAAACACATGAAATGGAGCGAGAAGTGGTCGATTTCTTTGCTAAATTATACAGAGCAGATCCTAATGATTTTTGGGGGTATGTAACCAATGGTGGATCAGAAAGTAACTTGTACGGCTTGTATTTGGCAAGAGAATCTCACCCAAAGGCAATGGTATATTTTTCAGAATCAACCCACTATAGCGTAAAGAAGAATATTCATTTATTGAACTTACCAAGTATAACCATTAGGGCGCAAGAGAATGGCGAGCTAGATTATGATGATTTAGAGAATACCTTGCAATTGAATAGAGATAAACCGGCTATTATTCTAACCACATTTGGTACGACTATGACCGAGGCGAAAGATGATGTTTCGAAGGTGAAAAGAATTTTGAAGAAATTGGCTATTCAAAATCACTATATACATTGCGATGCAGCTTTGGCAGGTTCTTACGGTCCTTTTATAGAACCACGAATTCCTTTTGATTTTCAAGATGGTGCAGATAGTATTTCAATCAGTGGGCATAAATTTATAGGATCTCCGTTTCCTTCTGGTGTTATAATTGCAAAGCGTTCGTTGAGAGATCGTATAGCAAGGGGTATTTCATATATAGGCTCTTTAGACACTACCATTACAGGGTCAAGAAACGGACATAGTCCGTTGTTTCTATGGTACGCCATAAAGAAAATGGGTGTAAAAGGTTTAGAAGAACGGTATCGTCATAGTTTAGAAACTGCCGAGTATTGTAAACAAGAACTTTTAAAAATAGGCATCAACGCCTGGAAGAACGAAGGGGCAATTACTGTTGTGCTGCCTAAAGTTGCCGATGCTATTAAAAAGAAATGGCAATTGGCGACCGATGACATTACACACGTAATTTGTATGCCTAATGTTACTAAGGATCAAATAGACGAGTTTATTCAAGATATAGTCGAAGAGCAAAATAAAAGTGCTCAAAAAGAAACTGATGCATTGGCACTTCAAGATTAAATAGAAAGTTCTAATTTTATAAAAGCCCGATTTCGATAATTAACGAAATCGGGCTTTTGTTTTTGCAAAACTAAATACTCGTGCTATACTATGTTACCGAATACTAGTCGACTCTAAGAGAAATTTTTAGGTGTTCGTATTAGGTATTACAGTATGTTATTTTTAGTTCAAGAAATTCATTTTTCATATTAATTTAAAAATTTGAATCTGATCATACTAAAATGAGGTATATTCATTTATTGAAATTTTAATAATTGGTAATACCCCCCTTTTAACCTGTTACTAAAAATGAAAAGCCTGTTTTCTAGTAAGATTATGATGAAGTTAAAGTCGCTTATCGGTTCGGCAAAGACCTATATTATCTTATTGGTTTTGGCAATTGCCTTGTTACTGTATACCGTTAGTGTAGGTTATAAGCAGGTGAACAGACTTCATAAAACAGGAGACCTAGTTTCTCACACCCTAGAGGTACAGCGTACCATTGTAGAGCTTTCTTCTAAATTCTTAGAGGTAGAGGCCATTCAGCTTAAAAAACTTATTGAAGTTGAAGAAAGTAACCTCTCTGCCATTGTGGTGACAGAAATGGGTCAGTCGTTAGATAGGCTCAATACACTTACGGTAGACAACGATGCCCAACAAGAGCGCGTTAAGGCATTACAACTATTACATGATAGAATTAAGACTGAAATAGACACTACAACCATTGTTGATGCTACCAATGCGCCAGATAGTTTAGAAGTAAAAGATAGTATTGTTATTAATTTCGCCAGTTTACGTTATAAACGTAATCAGCGAATTTCGAAAATTGTTGCGGAGTCTCAGGTTATAAAAGATAGAATGCTCGCAGAAGAGAACTATTTAATGGTTGCTCGTAAAGAAGAATACACCTCGCAATCGTTTTTAACGCCCATGTCATCTTTATTGGTTGCGCTAACGGCTTTGGGTATTTTTTTAATTGGTTTTATCAGTATCTATAAACAGAAAGGCGAAATTAATGAGGTAAATAGTCAGGTTTTTGTTCAGAACAAGAAATTACAAGAAACAGAAGAGTTTTTAAAAGGTGTCTATAAAAGCTCTAACAATGTCATTAGCCATTTTGAACCCATTTTTGACAAAGAGAAGAATATCGCCGATTTTCAATTTAGGTATACCTCTAATGCCATAGAAAAAGTAACAGGATCAGAACAAGATGATATAATTGGTAATTCTTTGTTAGAAATGTACCCAATGGTTTTGGAGAATGGTCTTTTTGAAATAATGAAAGAATGCTATGTTAGTGGCGATACCCAAGAGCATGAAAGTGTGTATACTTTTGAAGGTGAGAATAAATACATTTTTAACACGATTGTAAAATCTGCAAACGGAATTACCAATACCGCCTGGGATACCACAAAAATTAAAAAGGCTGAAGAAGAGCTTCAAAAACTGAACGAAGACTTAAGCCTTCAGAATACCATTTTTAAAGAAGCTGAAAATGTAGCTGGTGTCGGTAGTTTTATTTGGTATTTAGATGATGGTACCGCAACGGTTTCTGACAATTTTTATAGAATTCTTGGCGTCGAGCCTAATAGTTTTGAGGTAACTTTTAGTTCTTATAAAGAATTTGTACATCCAGAAGATGTTGCCATATTTGAGTCGATAGGTGCTAACGTTGAAGAGAAAGGAGCTTCTACCGTTTTTGCATACCGTGTAATTACCAAAACAAAAGGAGTAAAACATTTAGATTTAAAGGGCAAATATGTTGAAATAGATAACAGACCGGTTTCAGTCGGTATTGTTCAAGATATTACCAGCCGTGTAGAAAAAGATAGAGCACTTATCGATAGTTATGAGAAATTGAAGATTAGTAATGAAGAGCTAGAATCTTTTAATAGAGTGGCAAGTCACGATTTGCAAGAGCCTTTGCGTAAAATACAAATGTTTATTTCTCGAATAGAAGACGATGGTGAACAGAGTATGCCTGCCAGTATTCAAAATTATTTTGGAAAGATTAAAGATGGTACGTTTAGAATGCGAGAATTAATACAGAATTTACTTTCGTATTCAAGAATAGATAAGGTTAATTCAAAATTCGAAAATATTTCTCTAGATGAAATTATAAGTAAAATTGAAGATGAACTTTCGCAGCTCATTAAAGAAACCGATACCTCTATTTCTTATGAAAATCTACCAAATATCCAGGGTATACCTTTTAAAATAGAACAACTGTGTACGAATCTTATTAGTAATTCTATTAAGTATGGCAAAAGTGATGTAGCCCCCAAAATAATTATCAGCTCTAAAAAGGTGCGTAACTCAGAAATTGTAGAGAACTTTAGTAAGACTACAGAATACTATTACAAAATTTCATTTGTAGATAATGGCATCGGCTTTGAACCCGAGTTTGCTAGTAATATTTTTGAGGTGTTTCAAAGGTTACATTCAAAAACCGAATATTCAGGTACAGGTATCGGACTCTCCATTTGTAAAAAGATAGTTGAAAAACATAATGGTTATATTCATGCCATTGGTAAAAAAGATGAAGGTTCTACTTTTGTCATTTATTTACCTATTAACTAAAATCTTCCTCACTTATATTTGAGGATACATTTGTAGTTTCAATACTTATAACATCAGCCATGAACAAACTCGAAATACAAACAGATCGATTAACATTAAGGTTAATTGAGATGGCAGATGTAGAAGTTATTCATCGCTTACATTCCTTACCCGAAACAGACGAGTTTAATACTCTTGGTATACCTGAAAACTTACAAGAAACTCATGAGGTGATAACCCCTTGGTTCGAAGCTAATAACGCTACAGAAATCAGAAATCACACCTTTGCTATTCAGCATAAAACGAATGGTGAATTTATTGGTTTATTCGGATTAAGATTGGGTCCCAAAAAATATAACAGAGCTGAGGTCTGGTATAAATTACATCTCGATTATTGGAATAAAGGCTATGCAACAGAATCTTTAAAAGCGGTTTTAAACTACGGATTTGATGTGCTTCAGCTACATCGAATAGAAGCAGGCTGTGCAGTAGCTAATATAGGTTCGGCAAAGGTGATGGAAAAAGTAGGAATGAAACAAGAAGGTCGAAAGCGGAAGATTCTCCCCTTACAATCCGGATGGTCAGATAGTTTTGAGTACGCCATTCTAGATACTGATGTGCGCAATTAATAATATGATTTAAAGAACAGGGAAATGGATAAGAAAATCGGACTCAAAGATGCTATCTCTATAGGTATTGGCGGTATGGTCGGTGGCGGTATTTTTGCTGTTCTTGGGCTTGCCGTTGCCTTGGCTAAAGGTGCAACACCGGTAGCATTTCTTTGGGCGGGTATAATTGCATTGCTAACTGCATATTCGTATGCTAAACTTTCAAAGAAATATCCAGAGAATGGTGGTACAGTAAAGTTCGTGCATCAACACTTTGGAAACGGAATTTTCGCTGGCGGTATCAATAATCTGTTGTGGATTAGTTACATTGTTATGCTAGCACTCTACGCATCGGCGTTTGGATCTTATGCGACCGAATTACTTTCGGTTTCAGGTTCAAAAGAAATCGATACGCGTATATTTCAAACATCCATATTACTAATTGCACTGCTCATCAACTATTTAAGTGTTAAGCTGGTTAGTGAGATTGAGTCTATGGCAGTGATCATAAAACTATGTATTCTGGTTGCATTTATTGGTGTAGGTTTCTATGGGTTGTCTGCTCATCCAGAAAATTTACAACAATTATCACCCGAAAATTGGGAGAGCCCTATGCTCATACTTTCTGGTGGTATGGTCATTTTTGTTGCATATGAAGGTTTTGAATTAATTGCAAATTCCGTAGCAGATTTAAAAGATAGAGAGAAGAATACTGCCAAGGCTTATTTTGGTGCTGTTGGCTTTGTGATCATATTGTATATTCTAATTGCTATTGTAACCGTTGGTGCCTTGCCATTTGATCAAATAGCAGATGCCCAAGATTATGTGTTGGCAAAAGCTGCAGAGCCAACTTTAGGGCAAATTGGTTTTACCGTAATGACCGTTACGGCTTTGATTTCTACTTTTTCAGCAATTAATGCTACCGTATTGGGTAGTGGCAGGGTTAATTATGACATCGCAGAAGACGACGAGTTGCCGAAGTATTTTTGCCATATGTTTTGGGGTAAACCTGTAGGGTTTTTAATAACGGCATTGCTGTCAATTGCATTGGTAAATCTGTTTAATCTGAAAAGTATATCAACAGCTGGTAGTGCAGGCTTTTTGTTGATTTTTTGTATCGTTAATTATATTGGTTACAAAAGGCACAAAGAACTAGAATCTAGAAGTTATGTTCATTTACTGGCGAGTGTACTCTGTTTATTGGCTTTTTCGACATTAATTATTCAGCAGTTTTCTGAGAATAAAATAGGGGTATTAACCGCATTGGGTATTATTGTTTTTTGTTTTATTCTTGAAACTGTATACAAAGTAACAAAGCCGAAAGTGGTGTAATTGGTTCGCTTTTTTTAAGGCATTACGTAATATTAATTTCAAAGAAGAAGACCTTGCAAGCACAGAGTGATGCACAAAAAATGACAAATCGTAAATTTGCAGGTGTAGGTGTTTTTATCAGTGTATTTGTATTGTTGATTATGTATTTCACATATTCTAATATCGGTTTTCCAGATGGTCACCTCACAGAATTTGATGTCTTTTGTAAAGAGCTGCTATTTCCTATTTTTATAGCTGTTAACATCCTATATCTAATAGTATTTATGAGCTTGTACTTTGTCAAGAAAAAAGCAATGCACCGTCTTATTTTTTATGTGCTTACGTTAATAATAATTGCAGTTATGTATTATTATTTTTCAATAAATTTAGAGAACGGACAAGGTGGATAGCGCATTTATAAAATAGTTTTAAGCTATGTATTTCTAACAATCTGTTATAAATTTTTTCGAAATAGAATTATTTAAGTTTATGATGTTAACAGTTTAACAGTATTAAATTTAACAAGTTAACAATGTAATTGGTTGAATAGTTGCGATTAAGTAATACTATTCACTTGTTGAATGCGTTAATCAATCTTATACTATAACAAATAGTATTTTTAACGATTCGTCCGTCGTAGGACATTAAATTTGTCAAACCTTTAAATTGCCTTTGTGCAGTTGTGGTTGAAGGAAGAATTTTATAATTGAAAAAGACTTTATGGTCCATAAGAATGCTGAGGAAGAAAGATTAGCCGTTGAGGATAATTATAAAAACTGGAAAAGATGGGGTCCTTATTTGGCAGAGCGCCAATGGGGTACAGTAAGGGAAGATTATAGTCCAGAAGGGCATGCATGGAGTTTTGTCGGTCATGACAAAGCACGTAGTAATGCCTATAGATGGGGGGAAGAAGGTATTGGCGGATTCTGTGATTCTAGAGAAATTCTATGTCTAGCACCTGCTTTTTGGAACGGTAAAGATTCCATATTAAAAGAACGTCTTTTTGGTTTAACCAATGATGAAGGTAACCATGGCGAAGATGTAAAAGAGCTTTATTTTCATCAAGTGTCAACGCCTACGCATTCGTACGCCAAATATTTATACAAGTATCCGCACAAGAAGTTTCCTTATGCAGAGCTGGTAAGAAAGAATAAAAGTAGAAATCGCGAGCAATCTGAATTCGAAATTTTAGATACCAAAGCATTTGATAATAATACGTATTTCGACTGTTTTATAGAATATGCCAAAGAAGATGTTGGTGATATTTTAATGAAAGTAACGGTTATTAATAGAGGTCCGAGAGCTGCGAATATTCATGTGCTTCCGCATTTATGGTTTCGTAATTTCTGGAAACATAATAATAGGTTCGAACGTCCTGAGATGAAATCAACCTCAGATAATTCGGTACAATCTCGTAGTACTAGAAATGGTCGTTATTATTTTTATCATGAGAATGGAGATCAGCTTTTTTGTGAAAACGAAACAAACAACCAACGTATTTACGGTGTACCTAATGAGGTAGATTATGTTAAAGATGGTATTAACGACCATGTGGTAGATGGGCAAGCTACTGTGAATCCTGATAAAAAAGGATCCAAATTTGCGGTGTGGCATAAACTCCGCTTAAAATCTGGAGAAGAAAAAACAATAAAGGTTCGTCTTAGCAAAAAAAAACTCGCTGACCCTTGGGGTAATTACGATGCCATTTTTGAAAAGAGAATTCAAGAGTGTGAAGAATTTTATGGAAATATTTTAAAAAAGGAGCTTCCAGCTCAGCAACGAGAGATTGCTAAAAAAGCATTCTCAGGTTTACTTTGGACGAAGCAGTTCTATTACTACGATGTATATAAATGGTTGTTTGGCGGTCCAGGAGAATCGAAACCTCATAGAAATGATTCTAGAAATGCACAATGGGAGCATTTGACCAATAGGCACGTAATTTCAATGCCAGACAAGTGGGAATACCCATGGTATGCCGCTTGGGATCTTGCTTTTCACATGGCTTCTTTCGTTGAGATAGATCCTTATTTTGCTAAAGAGCAATTGCTGTTGGTGCTAAAGGAAAGTTACATGCACCCCAACGGACAAATACCGGCATACGAATGGAATTTTAGTGATGTAAACCCACCTGTGCATTCATGGGCAGTGTGGACGGTTTATGAGAAAGATAAAAAGCGTACCGGTAAAGGCGATACCGACTTTTTAGAAAAAGCGTATCAGAAATTATTGGTCAACTTTACCTGGTGGGTGAACCAAAAAGATAAAAGCGGAACCAACCTTTTTGAAGGCGGATTCTTAGGCTTGGATAATATCGGAGTATTTGATCGTAACCACATGCCAGAGGGAATTACGCGTATGCAACAAGCAGATGCTACCAGTTGGATGGCGATGTTTACCTTGAACATGCTACGTATGTCATTAGAAATGGCAACTATTAACCCAAACTACGAAGATAGTGTGGCTAAATTCTTTAGACACTTTTTGAATATCGCTTGGGCAATGCACCATATCGGACAAAAAGATATTTCGCTTTGGGATGATGAGGATAACTTCTATTACGATGTGGTAGAAATGTCGAACGGAAATACAGACCGATTAAAAGTAAGATCATTGGTGGGTATTATACCCATGTTTGCGGTTGAGATTATTCACAAGGATTTGTTTGATGAACTAAAGAATTTTAAGACTCGAGCTGCAGAAATTGTACGTACAAGACCAGATCTAGCTTCTTTAATTTCTAATATCGAAGAATTTAATTCAGATGGTAATTACCTATTTTCCATTATGCGTGGCTTTCGATTAGAGAAACTGTTGGTACGTTTACTTGATGAGAAAGAGTTTTTGTCTGATTACGGAATTCGCTCACTTTCTAAATATCATGAAGAGCATCCGTACGTATTTAAGCATAATGGGGATCACCAAATTTCGTATGAATCTGGCGAGAGTCGTTCAAATATGTTCGGTGGTAATTCTAACTGGCGTGGTCCAATTTGGTTGCCTTTAAATTATATGATCGTACAATCGCTTCGTAAATACTACTCGTATTATGGCAAAGAATATGTATATGAATTTCCTACAGGGTCTGGTAAAAAAATGAATCTGAACGAAATTGCAAATGAGATTTCTAAACGATTAATTAAGTTGTTCGAACCTAATGAAGATGGTAAGTTCGTGTACCACTCAGAAGATGCCAATAAAGTATTTACAAAAAATGAGCACTTTAAGAAGGAACATTTCTTTTATGAGTTTTTTGATGGCGATTCTGGTAAAGGTTTAGGAGCGTCTCATCAAACTGGTTGGACTGCCTTGGTTGCAAACCTGGTGATGGAGCTAGACGAGAATAGTTAAAATCAAACTTTTATATAATCTAAGAAAGCGAGGTATGAAAATACCTCGCTTTTTGTTTTTAGTTACAACACTATAGATGTGATAGCCTCATGTGCTTCTAATGCAAAACTCCTAATTTTTGGGTCTTCATCATTAAGAAGGCTTTCGACAATACTTAAATAGCGCGGTTCTTTTTGTTGCGTAATTAGGTATAGCACTGCTAGCTTAATCTTTAGGTCATTCCCTTGTAATAGCAGTTTAAAGCATTCTAGTTCTGTCGGTATTTTGTGTTTAATTTTTTGAAGTTCTTCTTCCGATGAAATATCTAATGCAGATTCTTCAATAATCGGTAAGAGTTTACGCTTTAATTCTCCCGTTAAAAGATTGTCTAAGAATTCGATGGCATTGTGTTGCGCTTCCTGTTTCTGACTTATTAAGCCCTCATACGCAATGGCAACATCATTTTGCTGATAGCGTAAACCTAATAGTTTGAAAATACGCTCTAATCCAGAATCTAAACGACGTTCTAATAATTCTAAAAGGCTAGTTCTAGCATCTCGTTCGGCATCGCCAATTTCTTTCTTCGATTTGTTTCTATTTCGGTACGATACAATAATCTGGGTATGCATTGACGATAAGGTCTGATGATGCAGTTTACATTCATCAAAAATTACCGAGACCACTTTGTAACGATTAAATTTTAACTGCGGATGCGTAGCTCGTATGGCACTCAAAGCACGAATAGTTTCTAAACGAACAGTAAGGTCATTATCGGTTAAAATGGCTAATAAATGATGCACAGCTTCTTTTGAATGAAAAGATTGCATGGCTGCAGGTATAAACCGAAGTACAGGTAATGGTTGTAGACGATTTTGAATAGTACTACGTAGCAACGGTAGAATCTGCTGACCATAGATTTTAAAAGCTTCCATTACAGTTGGTCTATAATTCTTCTGTGCTAAAAACGGAATTATTTGTTGCACCATGCTAGGGTCCGTGGCAGTGCCGATAGCCTTAATCGTTGTTAGTACTACTTCTTCATTATCATGATTTAGAAAGGCAATAAGCTTGGTGTTGAAAATGGGCATATTCGCCACACCTAGTATTTCAATTACGGCTTCTACGTATGATAAATCCTTCTCATTCGTTTCAATATTTTTAAGCGCTACTGAAATGCGATCTAATAGCGAGTAGCGTTGTTTTAAAGAATAGTTGTTTTTTGCTGCTCTAGCCAAGCAGTATAATGCTGCCATGGCAATTCGTTCATTTGAATGTTCTAAATAGGTATCGAACACGAACGATTTGTCTTTGTGTGCAAAACTCAATACATAAGCTAATGTCGCAATAGTTAATTCTCGATCATCAATTTTTAATAGTTCAGAAACCTCGGCAGTCATACTTTTAGAATTTAAAAAGTACAAATTCTGAATGGCCGATAATTTTACTTTATTGCTCGGGTGATCTAACAATAGCTCTACGTCTTCTGCAAAACGTTTGTCATTGATTTCCATCAATTTATCAAGCATAAAAAGTATTTGCTCTTCGGTACCGTTTTTAAATACCGTGCGCATGCCAGTTATTATAGATACTTTTGAGTGGGAGATTTTTTTAGCTTTCTTACCACTATCGGTCAATACCTCTAAGTTTGTTCTAAAGGTCTTGTAATACTCTATTCTTACTTTGTAAATGAAGTAGAGCCAAAGACACACTAATACGATAATTAGCACGCCAATATAGAATGACGGTAGGTCTAGACCACGCACTACGAATATTAAAAGGCATCCGGCAACACCTGTGGCCAAACTATCTACAACGACGTCAATAAACGATTTTGTCCTATTTTTCAGGTCAAACGGCAGCGGTAAGGTCAGTAATTCTGAAGCACTTTTGTGTATAGATTGTTTTAGTATTCCATCCATCGCCTTTATAACGACTACCGCAGAAAGTTCAGGTAACATCAAAAACAAAATGCTTCCGCCGAAAATACCAATGGGTAATAAAAGCAATGAAAATCCAACGCCCCAAATACCCACAATTCTATGCGTAAAAAATAGCTGTATCACCAGCGATAATAAATTGAAGGTGGAAAACCAAAATGCAAAAAAAGCGGTAAGCTCATCGGCATCGGTTATGGCAGATGAGGCAAAATCACTAAATAAATAATCTACTAATTTGGCAACGACCACGCTCACCGCGACGATGCTCGCTATATAGGTAAGGTGCTTAGATTTTAAGATCAGTTTTAATGGTGGTTCGGAAATGTTGGTAGCCGACTTGTGTTTTTTGACGCTACCGTTTTTATGAACTCTAATATTCCAAATTCTTCTTAATAGCGGAATGCAAAAGAATAGCAATAGGGCAGCAACGAACATTAAGTTTTCATTACCGATTAGTGGGGCAAGAATAGAAGTAAGGTATCCGCCAAAAATTCCACCAATGATCGCACCAGACCCAATAAAACCGAACAAGCGTTTTGCTTCTCTGATATTGAAGACCAAGTTTGCCAACACCCAAAATTGAGAAGCAGATAGTACCGCATAAATTGCTACCCATATATAAAAGAAATAGAGCAACACGCCACTGACCACATCTAACGAGAGCAGTATGCCCAAGCCTATTAAAATGACAATAGAACTAATAATGGTAACCTCAATTACCTTTTTAAGCGGGAATTTTGAAACAGCTTTTGAATAGAAATAAGAGGTAGCTACAGCAGTTATAGCAACTAACAAAAAAGCAAAAGGCAATTGTTCAATGCCTAATTCTGATAGAAAAAGGGCGTTGACCGTAGGCTTGATAATAAGCAGAACGGCGATGACAAAAAAAATGTAGGCGAGCATCCAAAGAGAAACTTTGAACTCGCCTTCACGTACATCGAATATTTTTTTAATGAGTCTTTCTACCATCAAGAAATGGAAATGTGTATTCCAAGACCTAAAGTACAGGCTTTTTTAGCACCTTTTCAATTGGTTTCACTAAATCTCTTATAATTTGTTCGCCATTGGCATCATCGATCAAGGCAACTAGAATGTATCTTCTATTACTATCTTTTCCCCAAACCAAGATGGAGTCGGAATGGTAAGTGCGCCAAGAACCCGATTTTCTAAACAATCTGGCATTCGGTGCAATCTTATCTAAGGTATTTACAAATTTATGGTGCAGCTCTGGATCTTCAAGAATATCTAGCATCTGCTTCGATCGTTTTTGGTTCACGAGCTTACCATTCGCCAATAAATAGTAATACCTACATACTTGCGTTACCGATGCAGCGTGACTTAGATTTTTAAGTGGCTCGCGATTGGTGTCACCACCACCGCCGTAACGCTTACCAACCCAGAGTCCGCCACCTTTTTGCTCGTCGTAAAAAGCATATTTAGGATCGGTCATAACCGATTCAAGCTTTTCATAACCTACGCGATCTATCATTCTAGTAGCAGCAGAATTATCAGATTTACTGATCATTAGGCGCATATCTTTTTTAACCTCTGCGGTTTCTTTTAATTCACCTTTCTCAATAGCATCCATAGCAGCGAGAAGAATAGCTATTTTAGGTAAACTAGCAGCATACATCATATGGTTCCCGTTTACACGTGCAAAACGTACATTTTCTGGATCGCTTAAATCAACCAAACCTACTGACATCTTCTTTTGTGCAATAAGATCGTTCCATTCTGGGTGCGATGCCAATTCATCTCTAAGGTTCGTTTGCAAAGAACTATCAAGTAATTTTTGCAAGGGTTTGATCTTCGAATTATCTATTTGTAGCGGTAGCTCGTTTTGTGCATTTGTGACTATGCAAAATAGGAAAGAAAAAAGAAAAACGATTCGGGTAGCTTTCATTGATTTATGTGTATTTTAAAATGTAGTCAAAATTAGGTAATGCACTGATTTGTTAAATGTTAATTTTTGTATTTCTATAAAATTTTAAAACTGCCGTAAAATCACTGTGTAGCCCCATATACTTTAAAATGCTGTGTTAAAATTCTAAATAATTTCAGATAATATAGTACCTATGCGTCCCTTTTTTTAAAGAGCAAATGGGTTAAAAATTTATATTGACATTCAATTAAATAACTGTATCTTAAAAATGGAATATATGCAAACTTATGAATCTTAAAGATGGCGTTAAAACAGCTGAGAATAAAGTGTCTATAGAGGCACGTAAACTTAGCGATATGGTTAAAGATACAAGCAAATCTTTAGTAGACCGTTTAGAGTGCTTTGAAGATATTATAAGTTTAGAAGTTGGTGATACGGGTTTACATAGAGCCAAAACCTTAGAGCGTGAGTTCAATGTTCGTCAACTATATCTTAAATATGAAGGTGACAACCCTACCGGAACGCAAAAAGATCGTATTGCTTTTGCACAATTATACGATGCGCTGCGTCGTGAGTTTACTGTGGTAAGCTTGGCTACTTGTGGTAATTATGGTGTGGCGATGGCGCTGGCATCTGATCTAGCGGGTATTGCCTGTAAAATTTACATTCCAGAAAGTTACCATACCGATCGTGTGGTTGAAATGGAAACCTTGGGGGCAGAGATTATTCGTATACCTGGTAGTTACGAAGATGTTGTTACGGAGAGTTCGAAATTGGCGGCAGAAAATGGGTGGTACGATGCCAACCCTGGTGGTGCCAACACTCCGCTACAAATATCTGCCTATGCGCAAATTGCACAAGAGATTTTTGAAGATTTAGGTGATGCACCAAAATATTGTGCGGTACCTGTTTCTAATGGAACCTTGTTTGCAGGAATTTATAGGGGCTTCGTAAATCTGTATAAAAGAGGAAAGACTTCTCGTATACCTAAAATGATTGCGGCATCATCATCGCATAAGAACCCGATTGTGGAGTCGTTTTTACAAAATTTAGATCATTGCAAAGATTTGAATCCCGCGGCAATTAAAGAAACAAAATACAACGAACCATTAATTAACTGGCATAGTTTCGATGGGGAAGAGGCATTGTATGCATTGAAAGAATCTGAGGGGGAAGCTTTTAATATCAGCGATAAAAAACTGAAAGAGATGACTTCTCTTTTATATAAGAAAGAAGGATTTCGAATTCTACCTGCATCGACAGCGGGTTTGATCGGACTCTTAGAATTAGACGAAAAAATGAATTTTGAGCCTGACCGTTTTGTGGCAGTGCTCACTGCAAAAAATTAAATAAATAGATGAAAAAAGTTATAGACGGTAAGGCACTAGTATATTGTGAGGGAGCATTTAATACTCCGAATGGTAAAACAGCACATGGTTTGGTTCGCTTTACCGAGCGTTATGAAGTTGTGGGTGTATTAGATGAAAAATATGCAGGCAGAGATGCCGGCGATGTTTTAGATGGTAGACCGAACGGAATACCTGTTTTTAAAGATTTAGAAGCTGCTATTGTTGCACTTACGGCGAGTAATAATTTGCCAAGTTATTTGGTTATCGGTCTTGCACCAGATGGTGGTAGATTGCCAGAAGTTGCCAAAGCGACCATTAAAGCTGCTTTGCAACATGGGTGGAACGTAGATAGTGGTTTACATGATTTCTTAACTAATGACCCTGAGCTTGTGGCATTGGCAAAAGAGAAAAACGTAAAAATTAGAGATATTAGAAAAACGCCCGATCGTAATCAATTACACTTTTTTACGGGTGATATTGAAAAAGTAGACTGCTTAAAATTAGCGGTATTAGGAACGGATTCTGCCTTAGGGAAACGTACTACCGCTTGGATATTGGTTCACGCATTTCGTACTGCGGGTAAAAAGGCAGAAATGATAGGAACCGGACAAACAGGATGGATGCAAGGTGCTAAATATAGTATGGTGATGGATAGCTGTATTAACGATTTCGTTTCAGGTGAAATCGAACATGCGGTAGTCAGTGCCTATAAAAATGAAGACCCAGATGTCATTGTTATTGAAGGGCAGGGGAGTTTAATGAACCCTGCATACCCTGGCGGATTTGAGATTTTGGCTGCCGGTAGACCAGATTATGTAATTCTGCAACACGCGCCAAAAAGATTGGAGTATGACGGATTCCCAGGTTATAAGATGCACTCGTTGGCAGAGCAGATAAATGCCATTCAAGTCATTTCTGGTAAAGAAGTAATCGCCATTACCGTGAACCATGAGGATATGAAAAAAGAGGAAATTCTTGATGTTTGTAAGGCAATCACCTTAGAAACAAAATTACCCGCTTTTGATGTTTTAGAGTATGGTGCAGAAGATTTAATTGCACTTTTAATGACAAAATTAAAATGAAAATAACCCATATTTCTTTTGAGCGTTTAGACCTTAAATTGTCTGATCCTTATACTATTGCTTATGAAACAATCGACCGTACCAGTAATTTTATTTTAAAGGTTGAAACTGATACCAAAATTGTGGGTTATGGTTGCGCAGCACCTGACCCTGTGGTTACAAATGAATCGCCAAGTGATGTTACCGATGCTATTAAAAATATCATTATTCCGTATTTGTTGGGTAGAGATCCTTTTACGTATGCATTGTTATTATTAGAACTGAAAGAGTTATTGGGTAAAAGGTCTTCAGCACTAGCAATGGTAGATTTGGCTTTGTTCGATATCATGTCAAAAAAGGCTGAGGTGCCTTTGTATAAATTTTTAGGTGGCTATCGTACTAGCATTGCTACCAGTATTACTATCGGTATTATGGGTGTAGATGAAACTTTGTTGAAAGCGACCGAATTTGTAAACCAAGGCTTCACTATTTTGAAAATAAAAGGTGGTGCTAATCTTGAAGAGGATATCGCCAAAATGAGAATGATTCATGAAAAGTACCCAAATATCGAATTGCGTTTCGATGGTAACCAAGGGTATTCTGTGAAAGAATCTGTAGATTTTGTTAAGGCTACAGCAGCAATCGGAATCGAGATTTTTGAACAACCTACAAAAGTAGAAGCAGAAGAGCGATTGGGCGAAGTAACCGATCAAGTAAGTATACCTGTAATGGCAGATGAGAGTTTAAAAACATTGACCGATGCATTTCGTTTGGCGCAGAACGAGCGTGTAGATATGGTGAATATTAAGCTGCAGAAAGTAGGTGGTATTTGGGTAGGTATGCATATCAACTCCGTTGCCAAAGCTGCTAAATTAGACGCTATGGTTGGTTGTATAGACGAATGTGGATTGGGTATTGCTGCCGGGTTACATTTTGCCCTGTCTAGACCAAACATTGTGTATGCTGATCTTGATGGACATTTAGATATTATAGATGACCCATATCATTCTATTTTTAAATTAGAAAGGGGAATTTTATATCCGACTGAAGAATACGGTTTAGGTTTTTCTGAAGCTAACTTTTAATTATTTGCCATGTATTTAACACTGCTCGCGATTTTTGTGGTTGGATATTTTTTTATTGCATTAGAACACACGGTTAAAATTGATAAGGCAGCTACGGCTTTATTAACGGGTACTTTGTGTTGGGTTATTTATATTTTGGGACGAGATGTGTTCATCGCCGAAATGCCAGGTGATGAATCTATTCATTTTGTAACTGAAAGTCTACGAGAGAATTTAGGTGAAATATCAGAGATTTTATTTTTCTTGTTAGGTGCAATGACTATTGTTGAAATTATTGATGCCCATGAAGGGTTTTCTGTAATTACCGATAAAATTACCACCACCAATCGCGTAAAGTTATTATGGATTTTATGTCTACTAACCTTCTTTTTATCTGCAGCTTTAGATAACCTAACTACGGCAATTGTAATGTCAGCATTACTTCGTAAGCTGATACATGAGAAAAAGGATTTATGGATGTTTGCCGGTCTCTTAATTATAGCGGCGAACGCAGGTGGGGCGTGGTCACCTATTGGTGATGTTACGACTATTATGCTTTGGATCGGTGGGCAAGTAACTGCTATGCATATTATTAAAGAAATATTCTTGCCGAGTTTGGTATGTTTGTTAGTGCCGTTAACAATTATTTCATTTCGATTTAAAGGTGATATCGCTAAATCTATGGAAATTAATGATGTAGATTCTCATGGATTTGAAGTGAGTAATTTTGATAAAAATCTTGTATTTTCTATAGGTATTGGCGCTTTGTTATTTGTACCTATATTCAAAACTATTACTCACCTTCCACCATTTATGGGAGTATTATTAGGATTGAGTGTAGTATGGATAACTACCGAAATATTACATAGAAACAAGACAATAGAAGAAAAGAAAACTCTAGCAATTTCTAATGTGTTGAGAAGAATTGATACCCCAAGTATTCTATTCTTTTTAGGGATATTAGTAGCTGTTGGGGCGTTACAATCTGCCGGACATTTAGCCGATATGTCTCGTTTATTAGATGATAATTTCGAGAGTATATATGCGGTTAACTCCATCATAGGCGTACTATCTTCTATTGTAGACAACGTGCCGTTGGTTGCGGGCACCATGGGTATGTATAGTTTAGATACCTACCCGCCTGATTCTGATTTCTGGGAATTACTTGCCTTTTGCGCAGGTACAGGCGGTAGTATTCTTATCATTGGATCAGCAGCAGGTGTTGCCATTATGGGTATCCTGAAAATTGATTTTATGTGGTATTTAAAGAATATATCGTTGTTAGCGATTGTTGGTTACATTGCCGGTATCTTAACTTTTATGTTGGTGAATTAATACTAGTTTTAATCTTCTAATTGCTCAATAAGGTTGGCCACTAAAGCTGTCCAACCTGTTTGGTGCGATGCTCCCAAACCACGACCGTTTTCTCCGTGAAAATACTCGTAGAATAAAATCAAATCTTTGAAATTAGGGTCTTGGTAGTATTTCTCGTAGTTCTTATTGATGGCTCGGTTTCCGGCTTCATCTTTCTCGAACATCTTAATAAGTCGTTTGCTCAATTCATCACTAACCTGTTTTAGATTCAGTAGTTTTGAGCTTCCTGTTGGGTATTCAAAAAGAAAATCATTACCATCATACCATTGGTACTCACGCAATGCTTGAATGAATAAATAGTTCATTGGCATCCAAATTGGTCCACGCCAGTTAGAGTTACCACCAAAGAGCGATACTGTAGATTCTGCAGGTTCGTAGTCAATGGAGTAATCTATACCATCGATATGAATTTGATAAGCATCTTCATGTATTTTAGACAACGATCTAATACCATAATCACTCAAGAATTCTTTCTCATCTAAAAGTGCAGTAACCAGTTTTTGCATTCGATCTTTCGGAACCAATGACAATAGTAAATCGCCATCTGCTTCATATTGCTGAATAACCTCGTATTTTAAATTCTCTGCACGGTATTTTTTAAACCAAAGAACACTTGCTTTAAATTTCGGGAATTTGTCTAACACACTTTTCTTAATGGTAAGTACAGCTGCCAATGACAACATACCGGCAATAGATCGTACTTTTATAGTGGTCGATTGTCCGTCCGGTAATGTCAATCGGTCATAGAAGAATCCTTCGGCATCATCCCACGTGTTAGCTTTATCTGTATCCATTTTGTTCAATGCTTCGGCTATGAATACAAAATGACCGAAATACTTGGTTGCCATATCTTCATACGAATCGTCATGTTCTGCGATACGCAAACTAATTTCTAACATATTTAGACTGTACATAGCCATCCAAGCAGTACCATCTACTTGGTCTAAAGAACCACCACCGGGTACACCATGGCTACGATCAAATACTCCGATATTATCCAAACCTAAGAATCCGCCTTGAAAAACATTGTTGTCATTTCTATCTAAACGGTTCACCCACCAGTTGAAGTTCAAGTTGAGTTTATTGAACATTCGTTTTAAGAACTTGATGTCTGGTACGCCGGTTATAGATTTATCGGTACCGTAAATTTGCAAAGTTGCCCATGCCTGAACTGGCGGATTCACATCACTAAAATTCCATTCGTAAGCTGGTATTTGTCCGTTAGGCGACATGTACCATTCTTTCGTGAACAATAGCAACTGGTCTTTCGCAAACTCTGGATCAATAGAGGCGAACGATGCACAATGAAAAGCAGAATCCCACGCAGCATACCACGGGTATTCCCAGGCATCTGGCATAGAAAGTATATCGTGATTACGCAATGTTTTCCAATGGCTGTTACGACCTTCTAATCTTTCTTTTGGTGGCGGAGTAGTTTTGTAATCACCATCTAGCCATTTTTCAACTTCGTAGTTATAGTACTGCTTCGTCCAAAGTAAACCTGCAAATGCTTGTTTTAAAATAGCCTTTCTATCCTCGGTTGCTTTAGGGGCTATTTCATCATAGAATTGAGCACACTCTTTTTGTCTCTTTTTGAATATGGAATCAAAGTCTGAAAAAGGTGCGTCAAGGGTTTCTTCTGTTAAACGAAGTTGGAATGTTTTTGATTCACCACCATCTAAAATGACTTGATATAACGGAGCAAATTTGGTGCCCGAATTATTTTTTGTCGCTAACTCAAAATCATTATTACAGACTGCGGTATTGAACAAGTCTTTCTTAAACGGATGGTCATTTTCTTCTTTGTAAATTGTCTCTTTGTTGGTTTCATTCTCCGTGAAGAATAAATGCGCTGCCTTTTGAAAATAGAGGTTGTACTTACCTACATAAGGGTGGTCTATGTGTACAAATGGGTTAGCTTTTGTTCCTTTTTGCGTAATAATGGGTTTTTTAGAAACCTCTTTAAATGACCAATGATTACGCATCACCATTTGCGGTAATAGCGTAATAGGTGCAGGTTTCGAGTTTCTATTTGTAATGGTAATTTGAATAAGAATATCAGTTTCATCACCTTTTGCATATTCTGTACTAACATCAAAATAGGTATTGTCATCGAAAATACCGGTATCTAATAACTCGAATTCTAGCTCTTTCCGATTCCGTTTTTGATTTTCGTCAATTAATTGATTGTACGGGTATTCTTTCTGAGAATACTTGTACAAATACTTCATGTACGAGTGCGACGGCGTATTCTCTAAATAGTAATACAGCTCTTTTACATCTTCACCGTGATTACCCTGCGGACCTGTTAACCCGAAAAGACGTTCTTTTAAAATAGGATCTTTACCGTTCCATAAACCGATACTAAAACACATATTGCAATAGCGGTCGCTTATACCTGCAATACCATCTTCACCCCAACGAAAAGCACGACTTCTCGCATGATCATGTGGCAGATAGTTCCAAGCATCGCCACCGGCACTATAATCTTCACGAACCGTACCCCATTGGCGTTCACTTAAATAGGGTCCCCATTTTAACCAGTCTTTTTCTTCTGTATGTTGTTGGTCTAAACGTTTTTTTTCAGGGTTTTTCATAAGGCAATGTAATGTGTTTAATTAATCTGCAAAGATTTCAAAGTGATTTACTTTTTCGGGGAAATCGATAAGGTAGTTTTTGTCTTCTGGATAGTATTTTGCTATTTCATAATCTTCTCCAGCAAAATTTTTAATGACTTCTAAATTCTCCCAAATGGTAATGAGTTTAAAATAGGCGAATTGTTGGTCCGTATTTTTTAAGAATAGAAGCTTAACGAAACCAGAGGTATTACTATAGTCTGGTAAGGCACGAACCTTCATAAATTCTTCATACTCTTTAAGGTGTTCTATTTTTGTTTTTCCTTCCCAGATTCGTGCTATCATTCTACTAATATCTTCATTTCAAAGTTTACTCACATCAATTTTAAAAAGTTCTGCTGCATTTTTCCAGAGAATCAATTCTTTCTTTTCATCGGTAAGATCTAATTGCCCCATGAATTTTAAATACGATTTCATGTTGGATATAGGCCAATCAGTTCCATAAAGAAGATACCTTGGGTCGCCGGCATAAGTGATCATCTCTTCAATTTCCTTTTTCATGTAGCGTTCAAATTTATCAGAGAAGTCACCTAAAACCAACCCTGAAATATCTGCGTAAACGTTTTTGTTTTTGTAAACGACCTCCATGCAATCTTTAATCCACGGGTTACCTACATGGCAAATCACAATTTTTAAATCGGGATAATCAACCGCCAAATCATCAATATGAATAGGGTGGGAATATTTAATTTTTCCGGTAGGGGCATACGTGTCACCAGAGTGAAACATGACAGGCACATCATATTCGATTGCCATTTCATACATTAGTTTAAACCGAATATCATTCGGATAAAATGGCTCGTAACCAGGGTAGAATTTTAAGCCTTTAATGAATCCTTTTTCAAGGTAATTGCTAATTTCTATTACATCTCTGTGATTATAATGCAAATAGCTAATACCCGATACTACACCTAAATTGTTGTAACCTTTTACAGCTTCTACCACTTGTTTGGTACTCGGTCGGTGTTCATTGACTTTATAAGAGGTAAGCACCAAAGAATAATCGATATTATTCGCTGCCATATTCTCAGAAAGCTTATCTAAACTTTCGTTTAATGAAACCACTCTATCTTCATGATAGTTGTTGATGTGGGTATGTACGTCTATGATCATGTAATAAGAATTTTTGTTAATTTAAAACTAACGCTATGTATACTATTTACTCTTGAATTATTTGTTTCCACTTATCAGATTCAGCAAACTGTTTTATGGTAATGTTTCGTTTCACTAGCAAGTTTGTCATGTATTTTTTCAAGAATAAACTATCTGCAATTTTCCCTAAAAAGCCTAAGGGTGATTGGTAATCGAAATAGTCAAGCATCAATGTGCCATTTTGATGATTTTCAAAATGATGTTCGTGTTTAAAGCTTTTGAACGCACCTTTTACCATTTCATCAGAAAAGAAATTAGGGTACTCAAATTCTGTTATTTTGGTAGTTAGATTTTGATTAATGCCAAAATGTCTAGCGCGCCAAGTAACCCATTCGTTTAATCCAATTAGTCCGCTTGTAACTCCGGCTATAGCTTCTTCGTCGGTATGTTCTGTAGAAATTTTATGAAGATTGATACTTCGCGATAAGTCAAAGACAATTTCTTTCTTTGCATTTATCTCCGTCTTAAGTACAATCTTTGGCATATATTCAAGTGTCTAAACCGCTCTCTGCACTACTTCAAACACCTTATTGGCATCACATTTAATAGTTTTAGATGGGAATTTTAATATCAACGCATAATCATGGGTAGCCATTAATATGGTTCTACCAGATTTATTGATTTCTTGCAATACCTTCATGACCTCTACACTGGTTTGTGGATCAAGGTTTCCAGTTGGCTCATCTGCAATAATTAGTTCTGGATCATTTAATAATGCACGTGCAATGGCAATACGTTGTTGTTCTCCGCCTGAAAGTTCGTGCGGAAACTTAAATCCCTTAGTTTTCATGCCTACTTTTTCAAGTACGTTTGATACTTGGGTATCCATTTTAACCTTATCTGTCCAGCCTGTTGCCTTCAAAACAAAAGCCATATTTTGGTTGATATTTCGGTCTGGTAGTAGTTTAAAATCTTGAAAAACGATACCCAGTTTTCTACGTAAAAACGGAATATCTTTTTCTTTCAATGTTTTAAGGTCAAAGTCAACCACATGACCTTCACCTTTTTGCAAAGGTAAATCGCCATATAGCGTTTTCATGAAGCTACTTTTACCGCTACCGGTCTTACCAATAAGGTATACAAATTCTCCCTTGGCAATTTTTATAGTTACTTCACTCAACACCAAACTCTCCTTTTGAAAAATAGAGGCATCCTTAAGTTCTAAAACAATCTCTTCCATAACGCAAATGTTGTTATAAAAGTAATAAGTTCCATTTGATATTAGAGAACCCTTTTTTAAAATCTTTTATTTTGAGTGCGTATTACACATACTTAGGTACAATTTTTGCCGTTATCACATGTGATACTGGTAATTCAAAATAGGTACAGAACACTATGCTTAAAAAAATCACCGCTTTTATTCCATTGGTATTCGGATTGGTCGCTTTGACCAGTGCCCAAGAAACTAAGATTTATACCCACGAACAGAAAGCATTCCAAGACGCACTAGCGCTTTACAACAACGAACAATACCAAGCGGCACAGACCATTTTCGAGAAGGTCAAAGTGACTACAAAAGATGAGGAGACCGCTGCCAATAGTGCATACTACGCAGCCAATGCGGCAGTACGCTTAAACCAGATGGGTGCAGACCGATTGATGGAAGATTTCGTGGAGAAATACCCGACTTCTACCAAACGTAATTCTGCCTTTGCCGATGTGGCAGAGTACTACTTTCAAACAGGTAAATATCCGTATGCTTTGAAATGGTATGACAAGGTGGATCAGAACTCACTTTCTCGTGGCGAGATGGATAAGTTCAACTTCAATTACGGCTACTCTTTATTCTCATCTCGTAAAACAAAACAAGCTGAAAAGTATCTTGAAAAAGTTACAACTTCTGAAGTATACGGTTCTCAAGCAAAATATTACTTGGGTTATATTTCTTATCAAGAAGATGATTACGAAACTGCAAACCAGCGTTTTGATCAAATTACCGATCAAGATGTATTGGAGGAGAAGTTGAGCTATTATCAGGCTGACATGAATTTTAAGTTGGGTAAATTCGAAGAAGCGATTGCTTTGGCGAAAAAACAACTGACAAAAGCTGACAGACGAGAAGTATCTGAATTAAATAAGATTATAGGGGAGAGCTACTTTAATTTGAAGCAGTACGAAAATGCTATTCCGTATTTAACAGAGTACAACGGCAAAGGTGGTAAATGGAGCAATACCGATTACTATTACTTAGGTTATGCGTATTATAAAGGCGGAGATTATAGCAATGCCATCGCCCAATTCAATAAAATTATTGGCGGTACTAATAGCGTTGCACAGAATGCATATTACCACTTGGCAGAATGTTATTTGAAGTTGGATAAAAAGCAGGAAGCTTTAAATGCTTTCCGTAATGCATCTCAAATGGATTACAGTGCCGAGATTCAGAAAGATGCATTTTTGAATTATGCGCGCTTGAGTTATGAGGTGGGTAATGCCTATGAGCCGGTTCCGCAGGTAATCACAAATTATTTAAAAACCTACCCTAAAGATGAACACCAAGATGAGATGCAGACCTTGTTGGTAGATTCATATATTACTTCAAAAAACTTCGCAGGCGCAATGACTTTGCTAGAAGAGAATAAGAACTATGCTAGTAAAGCTGTCTATCAAAAAGTTGCTTATTACAGAGGTATCGAACTTTTTATGGAAGGCGATTATAATGCTGCAGCTGAAAACTTCAATAAATCTTTAAGCAATGCAGAAGATATGCTGTTTAAGGCAAGAGCGAATTATTGGAAGGCAGAATCTGATTACTTATCTAATCGTTTTGATGATGCGGTAAAAGGGTATACGTCGTTTAAGAATAATCCGTCCGCAAAGAATACAGAAATGTATGCCGATGTAGATTACAATTTAGCATATGGCTATTTTAAACAAAAAGACTATACCGATGCCATTACCTATTTCAATTCGTTTACATCAAACGGAAATACAGAAGTAGAGAAATTACATGATGGTTATTTGAGATTGGGTGACAGTTACTACGCTACCAGTAAATACTGGCCAGCCATTGAAACCTATAATAAAGCATTGGCTTTAACCGGACCAGAGAAAGATTATGCCTTTTACCAAAAAGCGATGAGCTATGGTTATGTGGATAGAGGTGATAGCAAAATTGAAAACTTAGAAGAATTTGTAAGCCAATACCCAAGGTCAAGTTTTAAGGATGACGCCTTATTTGAATTAGGAAACACGTACGTTTCTCAAGGTCAAGAAAATAAAGGTCTTGCTGCTTACGATCGATTGATCAGTGAATACAAAGGTAGTTCGTTAGTGCCACAGGCGTTAATGAGACAGGGACTTGTAAATTACAATGCGGCAAGAAACGAAGCTGCTTTGGCGAAGTTTAAAACGGTTGTTCGCGATTTTCCAAAAACACAAGAAGCAATACAAGCTGTAGCAACGGCAAAATTGGTCTATGTAGATATGGGTCGTGTAAATGAATATGCAGAGTGGGTTCGCACACTCGATTTTGTACAGGTTACCGATGCAGAATTGGACAATGCTACTTTTGACGCTGCTCAAAAACAGAATTTAGAAGGTAATGTTGATGCCGCTATTAAAGGCTATAAAAATTACATACAACAGTTCCCAACTGGTTTACATGCGGTTGACGCCAACTTTAGCTTAGCACAGTTGTACTTCGGAAAAGGAGAAAAAGAATCGGCTTTACCATATTACAAGTATGTTGCCGATAGAAGCACTAGCGAATATGCAGAACAGGCATTAACTCGTGTTTGTGAAGTCTATATTTCTAAAGATGATTATCAAATTGCATTGCCGTACTTGTTGAAATTAGAGAGTCAGGCGAACATTTCCCAGAACAGAACATTTGCTCGCTCTAACCTAATGAAGGGCTATTACGGACAAAAGAATTATCCGAAGACTATAGAATACGCCGATAAGGTATTAGCGACTTCAAATATTGATAATAGAATTAAGAGTGATGCGCATATTATGATTGCTAGATCTGCCATTGCAACTAATGACGAAGCAAAAGCAGAATCTGCCTATGCAGAGGTATTACAAATTGCATCGGGCGCAACGGCTGCAGAAGCATTGTATTATAACGCCTATTTTGAACACAAAGATGGATCTTACGAGAACTCTAATATTGCAGTTCAAAAATTAGCTAAAGATTATGCAGCGTATAAAGAATGGGGTGGTAAAGGTTTAGTGTTAATGGCTAAAAACTATTATGCGTTAAATGATGCCTACCAAGCAACATACATTCTAGAAAGTGTAATTACCAATTTTAGTCAATACCCAGAAATTGTAGCAGAGGCAAGAGCAGAGCTTGCAATCATTAAATCGAAAGAGGCGAAAAGTAACTCATCGGTTGATCCTAATTAAGAAATTCACGTACACCAGCAAAAGAACACCTATGTACAACAAACATATATTTACGCTTATATTTTTAACACTTGGCTTTCAAGTTGTTTTTGCCCAAGAAGAAGAGGAAAAAGATTTGGGTACAGAAACAGTAACGGTTACTAAAGCATACACACCAACGGTTTCAGATGCTTTTAAAATTAAGTCGGTTCCGAATATGAACGACTCTATCGTACTACAGAAAAAGCCGATTACCTATAGCATATTTTCTGTGCCTGTAGCGTCGACATTTACACCGAACAAAGGCACGGCTTCGAAAGTAGAAAGATTGCCACCACCAGTATTGTATAATTCGTATGCATCATTAGGTGTGGGATTGTATGGTAATGTATTGGGTGAATTTTACACGAGCAGAACCCTCAATAGAGATGAGAATTTTGATATCGGTTTCAATCATTTATCATCTCGTGGCGGTATTGATGGTGTAGAATTGAGCGATACATTCTATGATACCAAATTAGATGCGTCTTACGCAAAACGCGACCGCGATTTAGATTGGGGTGCGGCGATTGGTTTGCAGCATCAATTATACAATTGGTATGGAATAGAACCAGGTGTATTCAGTGAAACGATTCTTAACAGTATTGATGAACGTCAAAATTATTACATGGGTGAGGTAAGTGGTCATATTAATGTGGAAGATGCTTACTTTAAAAATGCAGATTTAAAATACAGAAGATTTTTTGATGCTGTAAGTTCTGGTGAAAACAGGGCTATATTTAATAGCGGATTCGAGTTTCCGGTTAACGAAGAGATTTTGAGTGCAAAAGTAAAGCTCGATTACGTGGGTGGTACTTTTGAAAATGCATCTTTAAATAGTACAACCAATGATAACGGAATATCTTATGGCAATTTGCAAGTAGGTGTTAATCCGTCTTTAAAAATGCTTCGCGATGATCTTTCATTGAATTTAGGCGTGAATTTGGTTTATGGTATGGATCTAGAGAATAGCGAAAGCAATTTCTATATCTATCCGGCAGTTACAGCTTCTTATCGTTTGCTTGATGAAACGGTTATTGCGTATGGCGGCGTAACAGGTGAATTAAAGCAAAACTCTTATTACGATTTTGTAGAGGGTAATTCGTTTGTTTCTCCAACGTTAAACATTGCACCTACAGATAGTCAGTATAATGCCTATCTCGGTTTTAAAGGTCAGTTATTACCTAATTTAAGTTATAATGTAAAAGGGTCATACTCGGCAGAGAACAACAGACCGTTATATACGTTGAACCCTAGAAATGATTTCAGGTCAGACGATAAAGGATACTATTATGGTAATTCATTTGATGTCTTTTATGATGATATTAAAACCTTGGGAATTTTCGGAGAGTTGAATGTTGATGTAAACCGTAATTTTACGGCAGGTGTAAATGCTGAGGTGTATGATTACAGTACAGAAACAGGAAATTCAGCTTGGAACTTGCCAAATTTGAAAGCATCGCTGTTTATGGATTATCAGATAGGAGAGCAGTGGTATGCAGGTGCCAATTTGTTTTATGTAGGCGAGCGTGATGATTTTTCGTCAACTGCATTAGAAAATATTCCATCAGGCGATTTCCCGGCAGCGTTAATAACCCTAGATGGTTATTTCGATGCCAATGCACATATCGGTTACCGTTACACAGATCAATGGTCGTTCTTTATAAAAGGAGCAAACCTTTCTAATAACGCTTACCAGCGTTGGGCTAATTTTCAAGTTCAAGGCATTCAGATTTTAGGAGGAGCTACATATAAGTTCGATTTCTAGAATTTATAATAAAATTTAAAAGTTTAGAAAAGCCCTTCTCATTTTTGAGAAGGGCTTTTGTATTTAGGCTAATTACTACATTTTATAAGATTTCTGTATTTTAGAGATTCTGTACAAAGCACATGTCTACAAGAATATCACATTCCGGAATTATAAGTATGTTGATGCTTTGCATACATTTTTACGGATTCGGGCAAAATTTAGTAGTGAACCCCAGCTTTGAAAAGTTTAGAGATTGTCCGGTTAAATTGGGTAATCTAGAAAATGATGTTTTAGACTGGAATATGCCCACCTTGGGTTCTACAGATTATTTCAATGCTTGTAGCATTGCCATGGGAACACCTGAAAATTTCAATGGGAAACAACCTGCAGATTTCGGAGTGGGTTATGTTGGTTTCTACATGTATGCACCCAATGATTACAGGGAATATATTCAAGCTAGATTAAGTACAACCTTAAAGAAAGGAGAACGGTATACTATTTCATTCTATGTGAGTTTAGCGGAACGGTCAGATTTTGCGGTGAAAGAATTTGGTATTCGGTTTGCTGAGTATCCTGTTGCTGTTGAAACTACTAAGGTGTTATCTGGATTGCATTTCTCTAAGATGAAAGGAGGAGTATCCGAAAAATTGGAAATATCCTATTCCAAATATTATTCCGATGAAGTCAAATGGGTGAAACTGACGACGGAATTTGAAGCCACAGGTACCGAAAACTATATGATTATCGGTAATTTTAAGAATAACAAACGGACACAGAAATATCAAACGAAAAGAAAAATCACCAAAGGCTCTTATTACTATTTAGATATGGTTTCGGTATCGAACGTGAAATCAAAATTTCAAAACTCAGCGGTTACAGTACTTAAGCAATATGAATTGGATAGGGTACATGTATTTAAAGATGTTTATTTCAATTCTAACAAGTCTAAAATTAGAGGAGACTATCAGCAAGAAATGGAATCGCTGCTTTCTTATTTAAAAACCAATACAGTTATTGATATTGAAATTTTAGGGCATACCGATACTGTTGGGTCAAATTCTTTTAATAAACGATTATCAATAAGGAGAGCTAACGAAGTTGTTGCTTATTTGACTGAAAACGGAATTCAAAAAAATAGAATTACCGCTCAAGGCTTTGGTAGTTCAAAACCGATTTCTACGAACGAAACAGAAGCCGGTAGATTTCTCAACCGGCGTGTAGAATTTATTTTAAGTAAAGCCGATTAGTAATCAGAATACTCGGTTGGGTACAATAAATGGCGATCTAATTTATTCATGTTATTTTGGTATTTTTCCATAGAAGATATTTCTTTCCATTTAGGTGATGAACCAAATTGTTCCCATAAAGAATCTCGTGTTTGTAAATTTGAGAATGTGGTCATGTACATTAAATTCGGCATACGGTCTCCAGAAATAACTTCAGCATAAAAAACGGCATTGAATCCTAAATCTTCAAAAAGGTCCACTTCGCCACCTTCATTGAACATGGTTACTTTGTTTTTATAAAGCGCCTCTGTTGGTGATTCGTAACTTCTTAATTCATAAACTCTATCTTTTCTTGCGCCTTCGACAGTAGTTGGTTTCATTTTAGGCATATCGGGAAAGGCACGTAGTAATACTGATTTAATGCGTTCGTAAGGCGGATTTTCAAACTTTGCATTTATATAATCTGCGCCATCGGTTAAATGTAATTTATCAAGTGCTAACATTTTCTCGACACTTTCGAATTGAGTAAGTGATGTATACGGTATAAGTACATAAATTTTATCGCTCATTTTGTACTTATCGCTACGCACTTTAAACACTCCTATATTTTCAATACCCATTCTTTTTAACCCTGGCATGTAGGCGTTTTTTAAATAGTCATCTACCATTTTTTCTTGGGTGTCATTTTTTATGGTGTAAGTTTTTAGTTCGTAGTATTCTTTTTCTTGTGCAATGCTAGAAAAAGAAGTGATTACCGCTAGTAAAAGTAGTAGCAACGGTAAAGGAAATTTATTTTTCATGTGTTCTAAATTTGTTTTTCAAAGAACAAGTTAATGATAAATTGAGTGAACGCTGTACTGTTCATTTCTACGAATAATTTTTCTATGGCAAATACTTTCTATAAAACACCAATTGAGTTTTTCGAGTAGGTTGTTTTATTGAGATGTAATTTTTGTTACGTCACGCGAACCACGTTTATTTAGTCTTTATTTTTTTAATCATCAGTTCTAACAAAGCTGATAATTCGCAGTAAAAAAATCATTTTTAACTTTATTGGGTAACATGTTGCTATTCAATTAGAAATCAAATTATCTTTACAAAAAACATTACAAAATGGATTTAAATTTAGCAGTATTGATAGATGGTGATAATATTCCGTCAGCCTATGTAAAAGAAATGATGGAGGAGATTGCTAAATATGGTAACCCTACCATTAAACGTATTTATGGCGATTGGACCAACCCGCGTTTAGGGAAATGGAAAAATGTACTGCTTGAAAATGCCATTACACCAATTCAGCAATACGGGTATACGCAAGGTAAAAATGCTACCGATTCTGCTATGATTATCGATGCTATGGATGTTTTGTATGCCGGTAAGGTTAACGGATTCTGTATTGTTAGTAGTGATAGCGATTTTACGCGTTTAGCTACACGATTAAGAGAAGCAGGTATGCAGGTATTTGGTATTGGTGAACGTAAAACTCCGAATCCGTTTATAGTAGCTTGTGATAAATTCATTTATATAGAAATTCTTAAAAGTAGAACTGAAGAAGAAACTACAGACGCTACAGATAAAGCTCCTACAGAAAAGAATACGGTCGATAAAATTACACCGAAAGCATTACGCTTTATTTCAACGACTATCGATGATGTTGCCGATGATGACGGTTGGGCATTTTTAGGTGATGTGGGTAGTTTGTTACAAAAGAAACAACCGAATTTTGATTCTCGTAATTACGGGTTTCAAAAATTGACTCCGCTGATTAATTCCATTCCTCATTTCGAGATAGAAAGAAGAGAAGATTCTAAGGGTCGCAAAAAGTTGATTTACGTAAAAATTAAGGAGAAGGCGAATTCTAAACCTAAAAAGTAAACGGTTTCTAAAATTCCGTAAAATAGACTTCATTCCATAGTATTAGTTTTGTATTTTTCAGTGCAAATTCTAATACTATGTTTCGCACACTTTGGCTTTTATTATTCGTTGTTGTTATTACTTCATGTAAAGAATCTCCAAAAGAAGAACAGATCGCCACAACGAAACCTATTGCTGAGGTTTTTACCGAGTTTTATGAGTTCAAGAAAAGCATCAACCCCATTGAGGCTACCAAAGCTGGCTTTTCGGCATATAATGATACCATAGCCAATTACATTTCTGATGATTACATTTTACATCTAAAAGATCGATACTCTTATTTTTTAGATGAACTAAGTAAATACGATTCCACGAACGTTAGTGTAGCAGATTATACGAGCATGCGCGTTATGCAGTGGGATTGTACTGTGAAGTTAGAAGGGGTTATGAACCCCATTGTAACGGTTGCTTCCCCAATCTATGATTTGCCGAATTTTGAGTTAATGCCACTTTTTCAGATACAATCTTTGCATTTGTATGTTGCCCAATTGGCAGGTGGTACCAGTGTACAGCCCTTTAAAAGTATTGAAGATTATAATAATTGGTTAAGTAGGTTAGAAGATTACTTAGTGTTTTTAGATACGTCTATTGAAAAGATGAAAATGGGTATGGACAAAGGCGTCGTACTACCAAAAGTACTGACTTTAAAAATGCTGCCTCAGATACAATCGTTTATTGATGTTCCGCTTGAAGAAAATCTTTTCTACCAACCGATAATGAATTTCCCTGACGGACTGTCTGATGTTGATATGGATATACTGCAAAGTAATTATGAAGATTTCATTCAAGAAAAATTAACTCCTAAATATGTAGAATTAAATCAGTTTTTAACCGAGGTCTATTTACCTGCTTGTAGAGATACAGACGGACTATTAGATTTGCCAAATGGAAAAGAAACTTATCAATATTTAATAAAATTACATACGACCACAAACATGAATGCTGATGAGATTCATGAATTAGGGCTGTCTGAAGTTGCTCGAATTTCTAAAGAAATGGAAGCAGTGAAAAATGAAATTGGGTTTAAAGGAGACTTAAAATCGTTCTTCAATTCGCTACGTAATAAAAAAGAACTGATGCCTTTTTCAAAACCAGAAGAAGTCATTGAAAGTTTCAACGCTATTAACGACCGTATTGCTTTACGTATAGATTCTTTGTTTGCGCTAACGCCAAAAGCGGGTTTCAATGTACGAAGAACAGAAGCATTTAGAGAAGCATCGGCAAGTGCAGAATATGTGCCGGGTTCAAAAGACGGATCTAGAGCGGGAATTTTTTATGTTCCAATACCTGATGTGAAGAGTTATAATATGGTGCATGATGAAGCTTTATTTTTACACGAAGCCATACCTGGGCATCATTTTCAATTAAGTTTACAGCAAGAGAATAAAAATCTTCCAGAGTTTTTGCATCCTGAGAGTATGGGTGTATTTGTGGAAGGATGGGCGTTATATGCAGAATCTTTAGGAAAGGAATTGGGGATTTATACCGATCCATATCAGTATTTCGGTATGTTGAGTATGGAGATGCATAGAGCAATTCGCTTAGTAGTCGACACAGGTATTCATGCAAAAGGATGGAGCAGAGAAAAGGCGATTCAGTACTCTTTAGATAATGAAGCCGAATCTGAAGAAAGTATTATTGCTGAAATAGAGCGTTATATGGCAACCCCAGGTCAAGCGCTATCGTATAAAATTGGTCAGTTGAAAATTCGAGAATTAAGAACGAAGGCAGAAAAAGCCTTAGGCGATAAATTTAATATTAGAGAATTTCATAGTCAAATTTTAGACTCAGGTAGTTTACCTTTGGTACTATTAGAAGAAAAAATAACCAATTGGATTGTAACGAAAAATAAATTGTAGTAGTAAAAAACTTACAATTTTTAAAATATTTATAAAATAGCATCGTTACTAATGCATATAAAACAATACTTTATAGAATGAGCACTAACCATGTTTTAATAAAAATTGTCTTATTTACAAATGTTCTCTTTATGAATTCGTTTATCGAAAATCGTTCGATAAATTCATCATTAGCTATTATAGAACAAGAGCAAATAATAGATAAGAATCCTGTTTTGGGTGTTTGGGAATTTTTAATGCCAGATGCTGATGCACCTTATAAAAAGGGACGTATTTTTATTTCAAAACCAAATGGGGTTTACCAAGTTGTCATTAGCTTAAAAACGGGCTCACTAAATGGTCAAGATATTACGGTTGATGATAATCGCATCAATTTTAATATTAATATAGAAGGTATTGATCGTACCTCTTTTGTTCTTGAAGTAGAAGGTGATAAGATGATTGGCGAATTTTATTCTGAGAGTGGCTCAAGCGAAGTTTTAGCAAAACGACAACTACCTCTAGAATAAAGATTTAAATCTTTCCGAAAAAATACTTAGTTTTCAGTAATTATTTAAAAAGGCACTTATAGCCTTATTTGACGATTTTACTAACTAACTATTTTTGATTTGAAAAAACTACTACCAATACTACTCGTGTTATTATCTGGTTGCGAACTCATGAAAGAGAAGGTCGACCTTGTAATCGTAAATGCCAAAGTCTATACCGTAGATGATTCCTTTTCTGAAGCTCAAGCCTTTGCCGTGCAAGATGGTAAATTTATAGCTGTCGGTACTACCGATGAAATTCGCGATGTATATACTTCTGATCAACTAATCGATGCCGATGGTAGAGCAATTACACCTGGCTTAATCGATGCACATTGCCATTTTTACGGATTAGGACTTACCCAACAATTGGTAGATTTAGTAGGTACTAAAAGTTTTGATGAAGTATTGGAGCGTGTAAGAGCATTTCATACTGCCAACCCAAAGTCTTTTGTTAGAGGTAGAGGTTGGGATCAGAACGACTGGGATATAAAAGAGTTTCCTACAAAAGCACAATTAGATACTATTTTTCCTGATATACCTGTGGCTTTAGAGCGTGTAGATGGTCATGCTTATTTGGTGAATCAAAAAGCTTTAGATATGGCTGGTATCGACTGGAGCACCAAGGTTGAAGGTGGTGAAATTGTAAAAAAATGGGAAAATGGCTATTCTGGTATTACAGGAATTTTGGTCGATAACCCAATGTCGCTTATAGATAGTATTATGCCATCGCCAACGCTAGAAGATAAAATTAAGGCATTGAAAGATGCAGAAAGAATAAGCTTGAACCACGGACTAACCACTGTAAATGATGCAGGATTAGATAGAAGCACTATTGAGCTTATCGATAGCTTGCAACAGGCAGGTGAATTATCGATTAGAATATATGCCATGGTGAGCAACAATAAAGAAGATGTTGATTATTATATAAATAAAGGGCCCATTAAAACAGATCGATTGAATGTGAGATCTATTAAAGTGTATGGAGACGGAGCATTAGGTTCTAGAGGAGCTGCTTTAAGAGAAGAATATAATGATCTACCTGAACACTTTGGGGCTATGATTACTCCCGTTGCAGATATTGAGGCTTTAGCTCAAAAACTGGCAAATTCAGAATATCAGATGAATACCCACGCTATTGGCGACTCTGCAAATATTGCGGTATTAAGAGCTTATAAAAATGTGCTTCAAGGTAAGTCTGATAGGCGATGGAAAATTGAACATGCGCAGGTATTGACACAAAGCGATTTCGATTATTTTGAAGATGGTATTATTCCGTCAGTACAACCTACACATGCAACTAGCGATATGTATTGGGCAGAAGATCGTTTAGGTGAAAGAGTAAAAGGTGCTTATGCTTATAAAACATTATTGAAGAAAGCAGGTACAATTGCATTAGGCACCGATTTTCCTGTAGAAGATGTGAGTCCGTTTTTGACATTCTATGCAGCAGTAGCACGACAAGATACAAGTGGATATCCAAAAGGAGGTTTTCAAATGGAAGAAGCATTGTCTAGAGAAGAAACCTTAAAAGGAATGACCATTTGGGCAGCGTACTCTAATTTTGAAGAAGATGAAAAAGGGAGTATAGAACCAGGTAAAGTTGCAGATTTTGTAATTTATGATAAAGATATGATGACGGTACCTGTATCAGAGATTCCCACTATTCGTGCCGAGCAGACTTTTGTAAACGGTATCGTTCGATAAAAGTAAAAAGGTCAAAAAAAAAGCCTCGGTCATTGACCGAGGCTTTTTAAATATATCGTGTTTCTAATTACATAGTAATTGGAACAGCAACTCTTGTTTTGTCCCAACCCATTACTAATTCAGCACCACCGGTAACATCTTTGAAAGCGATTGAAAATTCTTCAAGCGACGAAGCATCAGAACCATTAGGTACTGTTACGCGAACAACATCAGAAGCTTCTTCGTAAAAATAAGAACCCCATGTGTTTAAGTTTTTGTTCAAGATAACCGTCCACTCATCTGCACCAGGTATCGTGAATAAAGAATACGTTCCAGCTTTAACAGCTTTACCGCCGAATTTTACATCCTTATAAAATGTAATTTCAGGAGCTTCGTTAGCACCTGTTCTCCATACTTTTCCTGTTGGAGCTAATTCTTCCATAGAACGACCTTTCAATTGTGGTCTTCCGTAAATAATACGCACTGCCTTTTCAGATACTTTGTAATCTGTAGGGTAAGCAGCCATATCCATTGGGCTTTTATCTATTCCAGAAAATTCTTGAGCAGATACTGTTGAGGTTAAAACTAAGGCTAACATTAGTGTAGCTAGTGTAAATACTTTTTTCATAATCATTTGTTTTGGTTTTCTAGGTCATAAAACTAAGCAGTTCCTTACAGTAGTGTTAATAAAAAGAAGTTAAATTTTTGATTGTTACATTTCATCACGTTTTAAACTTGATTTTGAGAAGATACATGTCAAATAGAACTTAAAATGAATTTTATAGTTACAATATGTAATCATAATTTGCATATGTGTTTGTTAATTGAAACAATAAATTGATATTTGTATTCGAAATGATATAATTATTAGATTATGTGTGGAATAGTATGTGCATTTGATGTTAAGGAAAGTACTGAAGTACTTAGGCCTCAACTTTTAGAAATGTCGAAGAAAATTAGACATAGAGGTCCAGATTGGAGTGGTATCTATGCAGATGATAAAGCCATCTTAGCGCATGAGCGTTTGGCTATTGTAGATCCAGCTTCTGGAAAACAACCATTATTGAGTCCGAATGGTAAATTGATATTGGCAGCCAATGGTGAAATATATAATCATAGAGTGTTACGTAAGCAATTTGAAGGTAAATACGATTTTCAAACAGAGTCTGACTGTGAAGTAATATTGGCTTTGTATCAAGAAAAAGGAGTTGATTTTTTAGATGAGTTGAACGGTATTTTCGGTTTCACTATTTATGATGCTGAGAAAGATGAATATTTTGTTGCTCGTGACCACATGGGTATTATTCCTTTATACATGGGGTGGGATAAAAACGGAACATTCTACGTAGCATCAGAATTGAAGGCACTAGAAGGTACGTGTACTAAAATAGAATTATTTCCTCCAGGACATTATTTGCATAGTTCTGACGGCCAATTAAAAAAATGGTACTCTAGAGATTGGATGGAGTATGATGCCGTTAAAGACAACGCAACAAGCATACAAGAAGTTAAAGAAGCTTTAGAGGCTGCGGTTCATAGACAGTTAATGTCTGATGTACCTTACGGAGTTTTATTGTCAGGTGGTTTAGACTCTTCAGTAGTATCTGCAATTGCTAAAAAATATGCACAAAAACGTATTGAGAGCGATGACAAGTCAGAAGCTTGGTATCCGCAAACGCACTCTTTTGCAGTGGGATTGGAGGGGTCTCCAGATTTGGCTGCAGCTAAAAAAGTTGCTGATCATATTGGTACCGTACACCACGAAATTAAGTTTACCATACAAGAAGGTTTAGATGCTATAAAAGATGTTATTTATAACATAGAAACGTATGATATTACCACCATTCGTTCTTCTACGCCAATGTACTTAATGGCTCGTGTTATTAAGTCTATGGGTATAAAAATGGTATTGTCGGGTGAAGGTGCAGATGAGTTGTTTGGAGGTTACCTATACTTTCATAAAGCACCAAATGCACAAGAGTTTCATGAAGAGACCGTACGTAAATTAGATAAGTTGCATATGTACGATTGTTTAAGAGCTAATAAGAGTTTAGCTGCTTGGGGAATTGAAGGTCGTGTGCCATTCTTAGATAAAGAGTTTATGGACGTTGCGATGCGCATCAACCCACAAGATAAAATGATTAACGGTGAGCGCATGGAGAAATGGGTGGTTCGTAAGGCGTTTGAAGATATGATTCCTGAAAGTGTAGCTTGGAGACAAAAAGAACAATTTAGTGATGGTGTTGGTTACAGTTGGATTGATACCTTAAAAGAATTGGTCGACAAAGAGGTAACTGATGAGCAAATAGAGAATGCGGCATTCCGTTTTCCTATCAACACACCATTAAACAAAGAAGAGTATTACTATAGAACAATTTTTGAAGGGCATTTTCCTAGTGATGCTGCAGCTTTAAGTGTACCGCAAGAGGCAAGTGTAGCTTGTAGTACAGCGACAGCTTTAGAATGGGATGAAGCATTTAAAAATATGAATGACCCTTCTGGTAGAGCAATAGCTAATGTACATAGTGAAGCATACGTTAAACAATAGGGTTTGAATTAGTCATTATATCTATTGTCAAAACCCCGTCTACTTTGTAGACGGGGTTTGCTTTTTTATAAAAATGAAGTAGACTATAAGTCGTTTATCATTTTCTTCAATTTCTCTTTAGACTCTCCGGTTTTTTCTTGAATTCTTCCTAATAGCTCATCAGATTTTCCTTCCGCGTAGGTAAGGTCATCATCTGTTAAGTCAGCATATTGTTGCTTAAGCTTCCCTTTTGCTATATTCCATTTTCCTTTAAATTGTTCCTCGTTCATGATATATTGTTTTAAGATTTACAGCTAAGTTAAAAGCCATATGTAAACGAAATCTTAATATTTTCTTGATTTGATCGATAGCGCACACATCGGTTTTAATCCCGTTAATTTTGGCTTTAAAATGTTAATGAAAATCTAAGAATTATGCACTTCTAAGAGGATCGTCAATTTTTTTCATTCTTTCGTCAGACGTATTCTAATACGCTATATGTCTCTTTTACCGTAGTTTAGACGTAAAAGGTAACTTTCGCTGCTTTTTGAGTCCTAATGGCTAATTTTCCACAATTATTGTTGATAACTTGCTTTAGTGTAATAGCTAGAAAGGCTATATTTCATGGGGTATTGCGTATATTTGTAAGATTGCAAAATTTGAAGTAAAACAACCATAATTTTATGAGCGAAGAAGCAAATAAGAAAAATTATTCGGCAGATAGTATTCAGGCCTTAGAGGGTATGGAGCACGTACGTATGCGTCCATCCATGTATATTGGTGATGTTGGGGTCCGTGGTTTGCACCATTTGGTATATGAAGTAGTAGATAACTCTATTGATGAGGCTATGGGTGGTCATTGCGACACCATTAGTGTAATCATAAATGAAGATAATTCTGTAACTACCAGAGATAACGGTAGGGGTATACCTGTCGATCTTCACAAAAAAGAAGGTGTATCTGCATTACAGGTTGTAATGACCAAAATTGGTGCAGGTGGTAAGTTCGATAAAGATTCTTACAAAGTTTCTGGTGGTCTTCACGGTGTTGGTGTTTCTTGTGTTAATGCACTTTCAGATCATTTGTCTGCAAAGGTATTTAAAGAGGGTGTTATTTGGCAACAAGAATACTCTAGAGGTAAGGCATTATATCCTGTTAAAAGAATAGGAGAGACTACAGAAAGAGGTACTGAGGTTACTTTTCACCCAGATGATACCATTTTCACTCAAACTATAGAATATAGCTACGAGACTTTAGCGAACAGAATGCGTGAGCTTTCTTTCTTGAACAAAGGTGTTACTATCAGTATTACTGATAAGCGCCAGAAAGATGAAAAAGGTGAATACGTTGGTGAAACCTTCGTTTCTACTGAAGGTCTTAAAGAGTTTGTTAGGTTTTTAGATAGTAACCGCGAGTCTTTGATTAAAGACGTTATTTCTATGGAAGGGGAGAAAAATGACATCCCTGTAGAAGTGGCTATGATTTATAATACGAGTTACACAGAGAATCTTCATTCTTACGTAAACAATATTAATACACACGAAGGTGGTACGCATTTATCTGGATTTAGAAGAGGTTTAACTTCTACTTTAAAGAAATATGCAGATGCTTCTGGAATGTTAGATAAATTGAAGTTTGAAATTCAAGGAGATGATTTCCGTGAAGGTCTAACGGCAATTGTATCTGTAAAAGTTGCTGAACCTCAATTCGAAGGTCAGACGAAAACAAAATTAGGTAACCGCGAGGTTTCTGCAGCAGTAAGTCAGGCAGTGTCTGAAATGCTGACAAATTATTTAGAAGAGCACCCAGACGATGCTAAAACTATTGTTCAAAAAGTAATTCTTGCAGCGCAAGCTAGACATGCAGCTTCTAAAGCTCGTGAAATGGTTCAGCGTAAGAATGTAATGAGTGGTGGTGGTTTACCTGGTAAATTATCAGATTGTTCAGAACAAGATCCTGAAAAATGTGAGATATTCCTTGTCGAGGGTGATTCGGCGGGTGGAACTGCAAAAATGGGTCGTGATCGTAATTTTCAAGCGATTCTGCCTTTAAGAGGTAAGATTTTGAACGTTGAAAAAGCCATGCAACATAAGGTTTTTGAAAACGAAGAAATCAAAAATATGTACACCGCTTTAGGCGTAACTATTGGTACCGAAGAAGATAGTAAAGCATTGAACCTTTCGAAATTAAGATATCATAAGGTAGTCATCATGTGTGATGCCGATGTCGATGGTAGCCATATTGAAACACTTATTTTAACTTTTTTCTTCCGTTACATGAAAGAGTTGGTAGAGCAAGGGCATATTTATATTGCTACTCCGCCTTTATACTTGGTGAAAAAAGGTCAGAAAAAACAATACGCTTGGAGTGATAAAGAGCGTGATGAAATTGCTGATAGCTACAGTGGTGGTGTTAGTATTCAACGATACAAAGGTCTTGGAGAGATGAATGCATCTCAATTGTGGGATACTACAATGAACCCTGATTTTAGAACACTACGTCAAATACAAATTGAAAATCCGACAGAATCGGATCGTGTTTTCTCAATGCTTATGGGTGACGAAGTGCCACCAAGAAGAGAATTTATTGAGAAAAATGCTGTTTATGCAAACATTGACACATAGAAAATACCACTTACACAACAAAAACCTGCGCCTACAGCGCAGGTTTTTTAGTTTTAGGTAAAATTAGAAATATGAAAAATCTACTTACTTCCATTTTTGTTGGTACGTGCTTAACTGCTTCTGCTCAAGCAGATTTCAATAATGTGCTTTCTGCAGGTGTTGAAGATGCAGAAACATTTACAGCAGATTATATGGCTCCGCTTTCTGAAAGTGTTGTTTATAGCATGTCTACAGGTTGGTATAATACCGCTGATGCAAAACCCTTAGGCGGATTTGAAATTTCAATCATTGGTAATATTACCGGATTTAAGAATAAAGAGGATAAGAAGACTTTTATCTTAGATCCTAATGATTATCAAAATTTAGATTTTGTAGAGAACCCTGGTGTGGCAAGACCCGTTTCAACTGCCTTAGGCGATATTTCTGGTACAGAAGTATTTGTTGAAGGAGAGGTGTTGGGTGTTACGGTTCGTGAGACTTTTGAGCTGCCATCTGGTTTATCAGGAGAAGATATCGATTTTGTTCCATCAGGATATGTACAAGCAAGTGTAGGTTTAATTAAAGGGACTGAGATAAAAGCAAGATTTCTACCTAAAATGGAATATGAAGATGCATCTATTGGTTTGTTCGGTTTAGGTATACAACATGATTTCACTAAATTATTACCGGCAGATAAAATTTTACCAGTGGCTATTTCAGCGGTTATAGGGTATACCAATATTAGTGGTGATTATGATTTAGCAAATGCCAATTTAGTTGATGGTGAAAATCAAAGAATAGAAGCAGAAATTAGCAGCTGGGCTTTTGGTGCTGTAGTATCTACAAAACTACCGATTATTAATTTTTATGGTGGAGTCAATTACATTACTGGTAAATCGGTAACTGATGTTTTAGGTACATATAGAGTAACGAGTGGACCTTTTGCTTCTGAAACATATGAGGATCCTTTTTCTATTACGAAGAAGGTTAATGGAGTTACGGGTACTTTAGGTACGAAACTTAAATTAGGTTTCTTTAGACTGAATGCAGAATATAACTTAGGAGAATTCAATACGGCAACTGTTGGTATCAACTTCGGATTTAGATAAAAGTAAGTTTAAAAATAATTAAAAAGGTCTGACGGAATTATCTCTAATTCCGTCAGACCTTTTTTTTGTGCTTTAAATAAGCGTAGGTAACTGTAATAAAAATCTTTTCAATTGCTAACTTGAAACAGCAATGGGTATAAAAAAGACTGCCCAGATCCCTCCGGACAGCCTTTTTCCCATGGCCCTGTTAAAATCGTTTATTCCCTTATTGCCAATGTAGCACCATCTTTCTTCTGAAGGTAAAAACCATCATCAGTAGATTTAATAGTGATTATATTGTTGGGTTTGCCGTCAAGACCTTTATACTCAACTGTATAAATGTCGTCTTGTTTGGACCAATTGAAATCTGTTTTTAGGGTAGTTGTAGAGCCGTCAATTTCATGATATCTTCCTAAGAAAACATCATTAAAAATCCATTCTTTTCGAACAGTTTGTTTTGAAGAATTGTCGGTTACTATTAATTCAGATTGCGACCATATTCCGATAATAGGATCGTTGTTTTGTTCGATCCTAGAACAGTTCGCAAGAAACACTATGGCGCATATCGCCAACAAAGAGAGGAACTTCTTAGTCATAAGTAGGTTAATTTAATTTTGGATTTGGGATCCACAGTATTTAACGTGACTAATATTGGGTTATTACTTTAATTCGATGTATGGTAACTAATTCACGATATCTTCGTTAAAGCGCAATTTTTTTTAACAAAACCTGCATTTTATCGATGTTTTTAAAGGCTTTCAAGGGTAATTAAATCAATAGGTGAATAGCATATTTTGTCAATAAATACCTATTTTTGGAGAGGAAATTCAATAAACATAAGGTGGGTGTTCCATTTTATATATAATAATTCATAAAATAGAAATAAATGAAAGTTACAGTTGTAGGTGCTGGTGCAGTAGGTGCTAGTTGTGCAGAATACATTGCCATTAAAGATTTTGCTTCAGAAGTGGTTATTTTGGATATTAAGGAAGGTTATGCAGAAGGTAAAGCTATGGATTTGATGCAAACGGCATCATTGATGGGGTTTGATACTAAGATTTCAGGTAGTACAAATGACTATGCTAAAACTGCTGATAGCCATATTGCTGTAATTACTTCTGGTATTCCAAGAAAACCAGGAATGACTAGAGAAGAATTAATTGGTATTAATGCTGGTATTGTAAAAACGGTTTCAAGCAACCTTTTAAAGCATTCTCCAAATGTTATCATTATAGTTGTTAGTAACCCTATGGATACGATGACTTATTTGGTACATAAAACTACTGGCATTGCAAAAAATAGAATTATTGGTATGGGTGGTGCTTTAGATAGCGCTCGTTTCAAGTATCGTTTAGCAGAAGCTATGGAAGCTCCTATTTCTGATATCGACGGTATGGTAATCGGTGGTCATAGTGATACTGGTATGGTGCCATTAACATCTCATGCAACTAGAAACAGTATTCGTGTTTCAGAATTTTTATCTGCAGATAGATTACAACAAGTTGCTGATGATACGAAAGTTGGTGGTGCAACATTAACTAAGTTATTAGGTACAAGCGCATGGTATGCACCAGGTGCAGCAGTATCTTCTATGGTACAGGCAATTGCTTGTGATCAGAAGAAAATGTTTCCATGTTCAACGATGTTAGATGGTGAATACGGATTGAATGATATCTGTATCGGTGTACCGGTAATATTAGGAAAAGATGGTATCGAAAAGATTATTGATATTCCTTTAAGTGAAGCTGAAAAAGCAAAAATGAAAGAAAGTGCCGCTGGTGTAACTAAAACTAATGGTCTTTTAGAGTTGTAGTATATAAACTCTTAAACATAAAACAAAGCCTTTATAGTCTAACTATAAAGGCTTTGTTCGTATAATAAGGTATGCTTTAGAAATATATATTGTAGAAAATATACTACCTAGAATAATCTTTCTTTTTATATTTGCGGCATGAATGCAAAATGGTGCGTAAGTACTTTATTTATTATTCTAGCCTTATTCGGGCTAAGTCAAGAGCAAAAGAAAGCTTCTAATCAGCAAATTTCATTACAATTTGCAGATGTAGAATTAGCTTCAGGTACTGCTCATGATGATGTTTTGGCAGTTATCACCAAGAAATTAGAAGTCTTAGGTGTTGATGCTATTGAGATAGTAGAAAATGACGGTACACAATTAAGTATTCGTTATTATAGCGATGTTGATGCCCTTAGTGTTAAGGAGTTTCTTTCTCAAGAAAACCATCAGTCAATATCGAATGAAGAAGAATCTCCTTCCGATTCTCCAAAAAAAGAACTTCCTGAGACCTATAATTTAGTAGTTTCTGATCTTCATCAGCAAGCTGACGATGGCATTACTTTGAACGCAACGCTGGTTGTACCTCATAAGCACGATAATAAAACGTTTTCTTATCCGGTAGTTTTGCCGTTTAGTGAAACCATAGTTTTTGAGCAAGATGCAATTGTAGATACAGCATTTAAAATAAATAGAACTATTGCAATAGCAATAGAAAACTCTTCACGAACAATACCAGAAGTAAGGGCAGGGCCTTATGTTTATGGGAATAGTTAATTCCATTCAAAAATATTTCTAAGCAACGTATTTATTATACGTAAATATTATTTGCCTTAGATTTTTAAAATATTCAAAATAATAATCAACATAAATTAAATTATTACAAATGCAAAACAAGGGACTTATAAAACTTTTTGCTTTATTATTTGGGTTAGTTAGTATTTACCAGCTATCCTATACTTTCGTAACTAGTAAAGTAGAAAAAGAAGCGAATAAATTCGCGGTTAGCCGTATTTCTGAATCAGAAGAAGGTTATGTAGCAAAAAGAGAAGTTGCAGCAGCAAGCTATCTTGATTCTATTGGTAGTGATCCTGTTTTTGGTTATACCAATTACGATGAGGCTAAAAAGAAAGAACTTAATAAAGGTCTTGACCTTAAAGGTGGTATCAACGTTACTTTGCAGATCTCTATTAAGGATATCCTTAAAGGATTAGCGAACAACACAAAAAGCCCAGTTTTCAACAAGGCTTTAGCTGATGCAGATGTAGCTTCTAGAAATAGTGATGATACATATATCGACTTGTTCTTTGAAGCTTTCGATAAGATAAAAGGGGAGACTAAATTGGCTTCACCAGATATCTTTGCAAACAAAGGTCTTAGTGATGAAATCAACTTTCAAATGTCTGATGATGAGGTTAAGCCTATCATCATAAGAAAAATAGATGAATCTATCGTTTCTGCTTTTGAGGTATTAAGAGAACGTATTGATGGTTTTGGTGTTACACAACCAAACATACAAAGAGTAGGTAACTCAGGTCGTATTCTAGTTGAATTACCAGGTGCTAGAGATATTGCTCGTGCACAAGATTTATTATCAAGTACTGCTCAATTAGAATTTTGGGAAACGTACAAGCAAAGTAATACTAGCTTTAGTACATTCCTTATTCAAGCGAATGAGAAATTAAAAACGATTGTTGAGGTTAAGCAACCAGAACAAATCAAAGAAGAGTCTGAATTAGATTCTTTATTATCTGATGTTTCTGCTGATTCTTTAGATTTAGCTTCACAGGTAAATCCTTTATACGAGTTGTTGATTCCTGCTAATCCAGGATCAAATGCAATGTTTCGTGCAGCTATTAAAGATACCGCTACTATTGGTGCTTACTTAAGAATGCCAGAAATTAGAAGGTTATTACCTGCTGATATTCAGTTTACAAAATTTGTATGGGAAAGACCATCAGCTGAAGAAACCGAAGTAATCGATTTATATGCTTTAAAATCTAATCGTGACGGTACGCCTAGAATTAGTGGTGATGTAGTAAGTGATGCAAGAGCAGATTTCGATCAGTTCAGCAAGCCTGCGGTTTCTATGACCATGAACACAAAAGGTGCTAAAGAATGGGAAAAATTAACTGGTGATGCTTACACGAACCAGACTGGTATTGCTATTGTTTTAGATAATAAGGTATATACTGCTCCTGGGGTTTCTTCTGGTCCTATCTCTGGTGGTCGTTCAGAAATTACGGGTGACTTTACGGTAAACGAAACTAAAGATATTTCTAACGTACTTAGAGCTGGTAAACTTCCTGCTTCCGCAGAAATTATTGCATCTGAAATTGTTGGTCCTTCATTGGGTCAAGAAGCTATTGACAGTGGTTTTATGTCATTTTTAATCGCTTTTGTAATTGTTCTTTTATGGATGGTTGGTTATTACGGTAAAGCAGGTGTATTTGCTGATATTGCTTTAATGTTGAACATCTTATTAATATTCGGTGTCTTAACTAGTTTAAATGCGGTGTTAACATTACCTGGTATTGCTGGTATCGTTTTAACGCTGGGTATGTCGGTTGATGCCAACGTACTGATCTTTGAGCGTATTAAAGAAGAATTGGCAAAAGGTAAAGGCAAGAGCCAAGCTGTCGCTGACGGTTTTGGTAATGCGCTATCTTCTATTTTAGATGCGAACATTACTACTGGTTTAACTGCAATTATCTTATTCATATTTGGATCAGGTCCGATTAAAGGTTTCGCAACTACATTAATTATCGGTATTGTAACATCTTTATTTACTGCAATATTCATTTCTCGTTTATTAATCGACTGGTATATTAGTGGAAAAGGTAGAAGCTTAGATTTCTCTACTGGTATCACTAAAAACCTTTTCAAGGGAATCAATGTTGATTTCTTGGCGAAAAGAAAGATTGCTTATGTAATATCTGGAATTTTAATAGCAATTGGTTTATTCTCATTGTTAGCAGGACCAGGATTACAAAAAGGGGTAGATTTCATTGGTGGACGTTCGTACACAGTACGTTTCGAGCATCCTGTAAATCCTTCTGAAATAACATCAGAATTGAATACTGTATTTGGTAGCGGAACAAATGTGAAAACATATGGTGAGTCTAACCAAGTAAAAATTACAACTCCTTATAAAGTAGATGTAGAAGGTATCGAAGTAGATACTGAAATTCAAGATAAACTATATGCTTCGCTTCAAAAATACTTGCCAGATGGTTTTAGTAAAGAAGCTTTTGTATTAGGTGGTGTAGATGAAGAAGCAGTTGGTATTTTAGCCTCTGTAAAGGTTGGACCAACAATTGCAGATGATATTCAGAAAAATGCATTCTTAGCAATTTTAGGTTCATTACTTGTAGTTTTTCTTTATATCTTAATTAGATTTAGAAGATGGCAATTCTCATTGGGGGCTGTAACTGCAGTATTCCATGATGTATTGATAGTACTTGGTGTATTCTCAATATTCGGTAAACTAATGCCTTTTAGTATGGAAATTGATCAAGCATTTATTGCAGCGATCCTGACAGTTATTGGTTACTCGTTGAATGATACCGTGGTAGTATTTGACCGTATTCGTGAGACTTTAGCAGAACGCGGCTGGAAAGGCGGTTCTAACATTAACTACGCTATTAATAGTACGTTAAGTAGAACATTGAATACTTCATTAACTACTTTGGTAGTGTTATTGGCAATCTTCATTTTTGGAGGTGAGTCGTTAAGAGGATTCATGTTTGCTATGATCGTTGGTGTTGTTGTGGGTACATACTCATCTGTATTTATTGCAACTCCTGTAATGTTCGATGCATTGAGCAAGAAAGTTACTTCTGGTGAAGCTGAAGTAAAAATTGAAGAGTAGATAATACAACTAACTCAAATAGAAAAAGCCGTTCAGAAATGAACGGCTTTTTTGCTTAATAAAAGTTTGTAATTATTTAATGATCCCCGATGAACCATTTTTACTGGGTATAAGGTCTAAAGTCCGTTTGGGTTTTAGACCTTTTTCTTTTCTATGTGAAACGAAAATTATTGCGGTATCGGTTTCTTCTGCAAATTTATTCACTAAAGAAACCAATAGGCTAGCAGATTCGTCGTCCATGCCTGCCGTAGGCTCGTCTAAAATTAGAATTGGTGGTCTTTTGACCATGGCACGCGCTGTCATTATTAAACGTTGCTGACCTGTTGAAAGGGAATTGAAATACTTATTTTTTATAGGATAGAGATCTAACAAGAGCAGCCATTGTTTAATGATTCTCTTTTGTAGCTCTGTTGGGATGGTATAAAGCCCTACAGAATCGTTTAAACCTGAGATCAACATGTTTTCAATAGAATGTCTGCCATTGAATTTAAGTGTCATTGCAGGAGCGTAATAGCCTATTTTTTGTTTTATATCCCAAACGCTTTCGCCACTTCCTTTTTTATTTCCGAATAGATAGATTTCTTGGCCGAATGCTTTAGGGTTATCCCCAAATATCATGGAGAGTATAGTTGATTTTCCACTTCCGTTGGTGCCTGATAATTGCCAAAAATCTCCCTTCTTTACGGTCCAGTTAATAGCATTTAATATTTTTTTACTTCCGTAGGATATGCTGACATCTTTGAAATCTATTAATGGAGATTCAATATTTGGGTATGTCGTGTTAGAATGCGGAATACGAACGGCATTGAAAGCACTATCGATTTCGTTATCGCTTGAGCTTATATTCTCTGTGATAAAGAACATATTCTTATTCAACCTGCTATAACAATTTACGAACGATAATGTGTCTGACTTGCGACTTGCTAACTGAATAAATGAAATGTGTTTAGAGTGATCTTTAAGTATCGTTTTTAGTTCTTCTTGAAAGGCAATATCTAAATTATCAAAAGGATTATCTAGAATAATATAATCTGGATTTTCGTTCAGCAAGTAATGTAGTAAAGCTCTTTTTTGCTCACCACTAGACATAGTTTCTAGTGCTTGATGCTCAGCACTGATAATTTTTTTATCGTGCTTATCTTCTTTATCAATTAATTTTTCTAAGGTGAAAGGAGAAAATAAGCTGCCGATTTTATTTTCAAACTCCTGTAGTTCTTCTGGTATGCTTCCTTTTTGAAAATCATTTAAAAACCCTTTTTTATCAGAATTGTTATCTAAGTAAATTACCCAATGATTCATGATGCATTTATTCTAAAAATATGAACTGTATTGTTGTGGTAGGTAGTCGTAAAATCTAAAAACATACCGTTTTTCAATGCTGTTTTCTGAGAAGGAATATTGTCTACTTGAATGATAGATATTAAACTGGTTGCCCATTCTTTTGCAAAAGCTATTTGCTTACATTTTTGGGCTGCTTCAAATGCAAAACCTTGCCGCCAGTACCTTGGTAGTATAGAATAACCTATTTCCAATTCTTTTTTACCATCTACTTCTTGTATCAATAAACCACAAAGACCTACTAAAGTAGTGGTGTCTTTTAGGTATAATGCATTCATGCCGCCCAAGTTGTCATTGTAGCGCTCGAAAATTCTGTCGAATTGTTGTTGGCAGGCTTCTTTTGGGTCAGATGGTAACCCTGACCAGAATTGGCTGCTTAAAGGTTCTTCATGAAAAGGTAGCCAGCTCTCAAAATCTGAAGGTTGTACTTCTTTGAAAAGTAACCGTTCAGATTCTTCGTTAAATAGTACGTGTACTGGCATTGTATTACTATAAAATATAAAAAGGCAGGTGCTCTATTTTCTGCTAAAGCTAATGCTGTCGCCTATAGATAACCCCAATTCTTGTGCTAAACCTCCGTTAATTTCAAGAACATATTTGATAGGAACTTGAGATGTTAAGCCAGACTCATTAAGTGGCTGTGCATTTTCTTGAAAACTAGCAATTCTTAAATCTTCTTTTATGTAAATAATATCTAGGGGAAACTCTGTATTCTTCATGTAAAAAGAATGTACTCTTTCATCAGGGAAAATAAATAACATCCCTTGATTACTATCCATTCCTTTTCGGTACATGAGTCCGGTTTGGGTTTCGTAATCGGTTTCTGCAAACTCAATATTTAACTTAGTTTTTACCGTGTCACTTGAGTTTAAAAAGACAGATAAGTCTCCTTCATGAGTGAAATCTATACTTTGCGTAGCTATAGTTTTTTTTGACTCTTCTTTACAAGAAAAAAGTAGCAGTGCTACAACTATTAAAATAACCGAACTTTTATGTATCGTCTTCAATATTATGCAGTTTTAGTTTTTTTGAACATAAAGTATAATCCAACTAGGATAAAAGGAATACTCAACCATTGGCCCGTTGAAAGTAGCCCTAATGACTCTTCGAATCCGCCTTGGCTTTTCTTTACGAATTCAACTAAGAAACGAACGGACCATAATAACACAAAAAACAATCCAAATAAGTAACCTGGTTTATTTTTTTTATCAGTTTTCCAGTACAGAAAATATAGTAGAACAAATATTAAAAGGTAGCCTATACCTTCGTATAATTGTGCCGGATGACGATATGGTATTTCAGCTAAATATTGCGAAAACTGCGGATTGTTCTCAATCGCTGCATATGCGGCATTTAAAGTTTTTTCTTGTGTAATGCCCAATGCTTTTGATGGATGCAAGTCGTCTGAATCGCGAATAAATTTAGTAGCGAATATGAAATTCTCATCAACAATTTTACCATTGATTTCAGAATTGAAAAAGTTTCCTAAACGTACGCAAAAACAACCAATAGCAACAGGTATGACCATTCTGTCAAATATCCAGAGCATTTTAAATTCAGGAAATTTTCTCGTGTATAAATAGGTGCCTATAATAATACCTATTGTAGCTCCGTGACTAGCTAAACCTGCAAATCCTGTAAACTCATAACCGTCTATTAAACCAAATAATAGACTACCAGATGCACTTTCGCGAACAGGAATCAATATTTCTACAAGGTGATTAGAATAGTATGCCCAATCGTAAAAGAAAACATGGCCTAATCTTGCGCCTAACATGGTGCTTAAAACCGTGTATATGAAAAGGGAGTCTAGTTGTTCAACAGATTTTTTTTCATTGAGGAATATCTTTTTCATGATAAACCAACCTAAAGCAAAGGCGGTAATCCAAAGAAGATTGTAATACTTTATTTGTATGAATCCGATGTTGAAAAGAGTCTCGTTCGGATTCCAAGTAATTCCTAAGAAATGCATGTGTTGAATTTTGAAAGGCTAAGATAATAAAATAGAAATCTCCCTAGGCTTTAGAAATGGAAAATCGGTTTTGCTTTTAGTTAAAAGAGAGCGTTGAGAGAATAGAAATTAGAATAGAGAAGATAGATATGAGAGAATAGAAAAATTGAATGGGAGTAAAAATGTGAAGTTTAAAATAAATAAAGGTCTTGAGTTGTTATATCATAAATTTTTAGTCAAGAAATCTTCGTATTTGTGTTTTGACTTGGACTTGAACTTGCGTCTTGAACTTTATTTAGGGAACGGGATCATACCCTTTTCCGCCCCAAGGGTTGCAGCTGAAAATACGTTTAGTCGCCATCCATCCTCCTTTAAATAAACCATGTTTTTTTAATGCTTCTAAGGTGTATTGAGAACAAGTAGGGGAGTATCTACAAGTGGCAGGTGTGTATGGAGATATCGCTAGTTGGTAAAAACGAACTAGAAATACAAAAGGGGCAATTAGAATTTTTTTTAATGAAATTTTCACGGTGACAAATTGATGATGCAAATTTACTACAAAACTAGTAACCTTTGTAAATAACAAGTCCTGATGAAAAACATCAGGACTTGTATCTATTGCTCATTACTTTTAGGCTCCAATTCTAATCGGTTCTAAATGTTCAGCTTCTTCTTCAGAATACAACCTAGATTTGATTAAGAATCGAATACCCATGGGTATTTCTAATGAAAAACTTGAACCGATGCCTGGCGTAACATCAAGCGTAAGTTGAGTGTGTTTCCAATATTCAAATTGGTCTCGCGACATATGAAAGTCACAACCCTCGATACTGCCTAGGCAAACATCATTGTCATCGAGCATTAATTCACCTTTTTCAAAGCACATTGGTGCAGAGCCATCGCAACAACCACCACTTTGGTGAAACATGAGTTCGCCATGTTTTTCTTTAAGTTCTGCGATTACTGCAGCTGCTTTTTCGGTTACTATTACTCGCTTAGTTTTCATACAATCTATGTTATTAAAAGAATCCCATTTTTTTCTTATCGTAAGAGATAAGCATGTTTTTTGTTTGACGATAGTGTGCCAACATCATTTTGTGGTTTTCTCTACCAATACCCGATTTTTTGTATCCACCGAAAGGTGCATGTGCAGGGTATAAGTGATAGCAGTTTACCCAAACTCTACCTGCTTTAATAGCTCTAGAAATTTGATATGCTTGGTGTGTATCTCTTGTCCATACTCCGGCACCTAAGCCATACAATGTATCGTTGGCAATTTCAATAGCTTCTGCTTCATCTTTGAAAGTAGTTACACAGAGCACAGGTCCAAATATTTCTTCTTGAAAAACGCGCATTTTATTATTTCCTTTTAGAATCGTCGGCTGAACATAGTAGCCACCTTCTAAACCTTCGTTGTATGCTTGCTCACCACCAGTAAGAACTTCACAACCTTCTTCTTTACCTATTTGTATGTAGTTAAGAATTTTTTCAAATTGATCGTTAGAAGCCTGTGCACCCATCATAGTGTTAGGGTCTAATGGGTGTCCCATTTTAATTGCCTTGGTACGTTCGATTACACGTTCTATAAACTTGTCATAAATACTTTCTTGAACTAGCATACGTGACGGACAGGTACAAACTTCGCCTTGGTTTAATGCAAACATATTTGCGCCTTCCAAACACTTGTCGAAGAAATCATCATCGGCGTCCATAATGCTTTCAAAGAATACATTCGGAGATTTACCACCAAGTTCTAATGTAACGGGAGTAATATTTTTAGATGCATATTGCATTATTAATTGTCCGGTTGTAGTTTCTCCGGTAAAGGCAATTTTGTCAATTCTAGGGCTAGATGCCAATGGCTTGCCAGCTTCGGCACCAAAACCGTTTACCACGTTAAGAACACCATCAGGTAAAATACCCTCAATGATTTCCATTAATATTAAAATTGCAACAGGGGTTTGTTCTGCTGGTTTTAGAACAACACAGTTACCTGCTGCCAATGCTGGGGCTAATTTCCAAGTAGCCATTAATAAAGGAAAGTTCCATGGTATAATTTGACCCACGACGCCTAATGGTTCGGTGACGTTCAATGCAACTGTATTAGAATCTAACTCACTTACCGATCCTTCTTCTGCTCTAATGACACCTGCAAAATATCTAAAGTGATCGACTGCCAAAGGTAAATCTGCAGCTCTTGTTTCGCGTATGGCTTTACCATTATCCCAAGTTTCAGCTCGTGCCAGTACTTCTAAATTTTGCTCTATTTTATCGGCAATTTTTAAAAGCATATTACTTCTTTCTGTTGCTGTAGATGAGTTCCATGACTTTGCTGCTACCCAAGCGGCATCAATTGCCAACTCTATATCTTCTGCTGTGGATCTAGGTATTTTGGTAAATGATTTGCCATCTACTGGTGAGATGTTGTCAAAATATTCTCCTTTACTTGGTGCAACCCATTTTCCACCAATGAAGTTTTCATATTGGTTTTTGAATTTGGGTTTTTGAAGTACGTCTTTTTCTACAGTTGCTGTTGTGCTCATAGTATATGATTTAAGTTAATAATAGAAGTAAGTTCATATAGGTACTACCAATACGATATTCTAAATGTACTTCTCCGTTTTTGATATTATCTGACGCATTCTACGAATAGTGTGAACTATTCTATCATTTAATGATATTATGATTTTTTTAAGTATATTTTTTTGTAAATTCCTTAAAATAAAATCGATATAAGTGTGATTCGTTTAGCTGAAAATTTTTTAAAAGGAAGGCGTTTAGAGACCATGGTTGAAAACCAAACCTCTTATACGATGAATAATGCGGCTATGCATGTTTTTGAAACGCATGAGCAAGCGGCTAGTGTTCTTTTGAAATTTGAACAGCCTGTTTTGGCGAGTATGATTCAAGGAAAGAAGATTATGCACTTGCGCGATTATGAATCTTTTGATTTTTTACCGGGTGAGTCTTTAGTCTTACCTGCAAATGAGGGTATGTGTATTGATTTTCCTGAAGCAATGGCGAAGAACCCAACTAGATGTTTGGCAATGGCTATTTCTGAGGATAAAATAAATAAGGTATTGCAATTCATGAATGAGAACATGCCTAAAAGTAATAAGGATGCATGGGGATTAATGGATTACAATTTTCATTTCGTAAATGACAGAGGTATATTTCAAATTATACAGCGGCTTTTATTTCTATTTTCTGAAGAGCACCCATCTAAGGATCTATTTGTAGATAATATGTTGCGTGAATTGATCATTAGAATTCTACAGACTAATGAGCGAAAAATTTATAGTAATGCTACTTTATCGGTTAAAAAAGAAAGTAGGCTGACAGAGGTTATACGCTACATTAGAAATAATGTGCATAAGTCATTAACTGTAGATGCGCTTAGTAAGATAGCTTGTATGAGTCCGTCACATTTTTATAGAACCTTTAAACTAGAGCTTGGTATTTCTCCTGTTGAGTTTATAAATAACGAGCGCATAAAATTAGCTGTTGGTTTATTGCAAGACCCCAAGCGTAGCATTAAAGATGTATATCTTGATTGCGGATTTGAAAGTAGATCTTACTTTAATAGAGTTTTTAAAACAAGGCAACAAATAGCTCCTGGTGAATACCAGTCTAAAATTCAAAAATCTAGGTTTTTAGATTAAACTTAAAGACTATACGTAGTACCTTCTTTACCGTCTTTTAATTGAATACCTAGTGCTGCTAATTGATCACGTATTTGATCAGATGTGGCAAAATCTTTATTTTCCCTTGCTGATTTACGTAATTCGATCAATAACTCAACTACACCACCTAATTTTTCGGTATCGGCATCAGAACTACTTTTGTTCTCCAAACCTAAAACATCAAAAACGAAACCGTGTATGGTGTTTTCCAATTCAAGTTTGTCTTCTTCGGTAATAGATTCAGTGCCTTCTTTAATAAGGTTAATGTGCTTAACGGCATCAAATAGTTTCGCAATTAAGATGGGTGAATTGAAATCATCGTTCATGGCTGCGTAGCAAGATGCTTTCCAAGCTGCAACATCAAAATCGGTAGTCTTGCCGGTGTTCAAAGATTTTAATGAATTGATAGCTTCCATCAATTTATTGAAACCTTTTTCAGATGCCAATAATGCATCATTACTTATATCTAAAATACTGGTATAATGTGCCTGCATCATAAAGAAACGCACCATAGAAGGGGAGAAGGGCTTGCTAAGAATCTCGTTTTCACCAGAAAATATCTCGCCAGGTAAAATACTGTTACCCGTAGATTTAGCCATTTTTCTTCCGTTCAAGGTTAACATATTGGCATGTAGCCAATAGTTTACAGGACTTTGACCATTGCAAGCTTCAGCTTGAGCTATTTCACATTCGTGATGCGGAAATTTTAAATCCATTCCGCCACCGTGAATATCAAATGTTTCGCCTAAGTATTTTGTACTCATGGCGGTACATTCTAAATGCCACCCCGGGAATCCATCGCCCCACGGCGAAGGCCATCGCATAATATGTTGTGGCTCTGCTTTTTTCCAAAGAGCAAAATCTTGCGGATTGTGCTTGTCGTCTTGAGCGGCAAGATCACGAGTGTTAGCAATCATGTCTTCAAGCTTACGGCCACTTAATTTGCCGTACTCATGCTCTTCGTTGAACTTAGCAACGTCAAAATATACAGAACCATTGGTTTCATAGGCAAATCCTTTTTCAAGAATATCCTTAATAATTTCAATCTGTTCTATAATATGTCCCGTAGCTGTGGGTTCAATGCTAGGAGGTAGAAAATTAAATTTCTCTAAAATATTATGAAAGTCAACAGTGTATCGCTGTACGACTTCCATCGGTTCTAGCTTTTCTAATCGTGCTTTTTTTGCAATTTTATCTTCGCCATCTTCCGCATCATCAACTAAATGACCTGCATCAGTAATATTACGAACATAACGCACTTTGTAGCCTAGGTGTCTAAAGTATCTGAAAATCATATCAAAAGACATGAAAGTTCTACAGTTTCCTAAGTGTACATTACTATACACTGTTGGTCCACAAACATACATACCGATATGGCCTTCATTTATGGGTTTGAAAACTTCTTTTTTTCCTGATAAGGAATTGTATACTTTAATTTCCTGATTTTCGTACAATTGCATGAAGCTATATGCTATTAAAAATGAGTGTCTAGGTTAAGGTAATTTAAGAACTCGCGGCGTACCAATTCTTCTTTGAATTTACCGCCATATTCAGCGGTTACGGTGCTACTATCAATATCGCGAATTCCTCTAGAATTTACACAAAGATGTTTTGCATCAATAACACAAGCAACATCTTCAGTACCTAAAGCTTTTTGTAATTCTCTTACGATTTGAATATTTAAACGCTCTTGAACTTGCGGACGTTTAGCATAATAATCAACAATACGGTTCATCTTAGAAAGACCAACAACGGTACCATTAGAAATGTAAGCAACGTGGGCACGACCAACTATTGGTAGAAAGTGGTGTTCGCAGGTGGAGTAAAGAGTAATGTTTTTTTCAACTAACATTTCGCCATACTTGTACTTATTATCAAAAGTAGAAGCCTTAGGTTTTTTGGTAGGGTTTAAGCCGCCGAATATTTCATTAACGTACATTTTAGCAACTCTATTCGGAGTTCCTTTTAGGCTATCGTCGGTTAAATCTAAACCTAAGGTTAGCATAATTTCACGTACATTTTCGCGAATGCGTTCAATCTTTTCGGCATCATCCAAATCAAAGGCATCTGAACGTAAAGGAGTGTCTTCTGATGTAGAAATGTGATCGTTTCCTAATTCATCAAATTGATCTTCCAGTGTATCCTCAATTTTCATTTTATCTATCTTTTAGAAGCTGCAAAGATATACAATATGTGCCACTTTATAACCATTTACAGGCATTACACAACATTAATTAGCCATAACGTTAAGGTCTAGTTAATTTTAGTTTTAGAAATGAGAAGGCCTCTATGACCAAGTATGGTATATCTGTTTTATTAGTATGCTTTTTTAGCATCTTCAGCTGTTTTGCGCAGGTGTCGGCTGATTGCGCCAATGCGGTTCCTATTTGCTATAATACTCCTGTAAATGGTGGTACTAATGGTTATGGTATTGACGATTTTAACGGAGCAACTATTTCTGGTTGTATTACGCAGGGTAGTGGTACTATTGAAACCAATTCTGCTTGGTATACCTTTAAAATTGGTGAAATAGGTCAATTAGGTTTTAATATCGGATTTGATACTACAGAAGATTGGGATTTTGCTTTGTATAAAACAAACGATTGTAGTGCATTGGGTGATCCTGTTCGATGTAATTATTTCGATAATTCTGATGATAGTAGTTTTATAGGGATGGGAGAAGACCCTACAGGTATAGATAATATACAGTATGATGATTGGTTAGCTGTTGAACCGGGAGAAGAATACCTCTTGATGATCAATAATTTCAGTAACAATAATTCAGGATTCTCTATTCAGTTTTCAGGTAGCATATTTGTTGAGTTTCCGTATAGTGCTTTAGATTGTAATATTATAGATAATTTATTAGGTCCTCCGGTTATTGCATGTGATGACCAAACCGTGGTTTTGGATGCAACTACTGCAGATGCTAAAACTTATCAATGGGAATTAGATGCTGGAGCGGGTTACCAACAGATACCTGGTGAAAGTGACCCGGAACTCTCTATTGCCGTTTCTGGTATGTATCGTGTTATTATAGTACGTAACTCAGGTAATCCTGTAACAAGCGAAACCCAAGTAGCTTATGCACCTTCGCCAGAAACCTTTTCTTTAGAAGATGAAACTGCTTGTTTAGACGGCACAGCTATTGATTTTAATACCAAAGATGCTGAGGCTTTAGGTGCACAGAGCCCGTTGGATTTTAGGGTGTCATATCATGAAAGTTTTGAAGATGCTTTTGATGGTGCCAACGCACTTTTAAAAGAATTTATACCTACACAGGTTTTGCAAACGATATACGTAAGAACAACATCAATAGAAAACTCTATGTGCTTTGATGTTTCTGAAACTTTTGATATTAACGGAATTGAATTACCTGTTTTAGATTTTGAGACAGAAGTTTTTATATGTGGCGATGAACCTATTGTAACTATAGGGCAGCGTATACCAGATAGCGATTTTACGTATGAATGGAGCTCAGGGCAAACCTCTTCTTTAATTACAGTTGCAGAACCTGGTGTGTACACCTTGTCTGTGACTAATATTCAAGGATTAATACAATGTATAACTGTTAGGTCGGTTACTGTGGTTTTTTCTAGTCCGCCAATAATATCAGATATTACTATCGAATATGAAGATGATGCTTCTAATGTGGTCAATGTTTTCTTGGAAGAGAATGGAGATTTTGAGTATCAAGTAGATAATGAAACGCCACAAAATAGCGGGCTGTTCAACAATCTATTCCCTGGTGAGCATACGATTACCGTTCGTGATGTAAATGGTTGTGGTTCTGATACTAGAGATATCGTAGTGGTGGGGTTTCCAAAGTTCTTTACTCCCAATGGAGATAACGTAAATGATACTTGGAAAGTTGACGGATTGTCAGCTTTAGATAATCCTGTGATCACTATTTATGATAGATATGGAAAATTACTGTATCAGATATTTGAAAATTCTACTGGGTGGACCGGTTCTTTTAATGGAGCCCTTTTGCCAGAATCTGACTACTGGTTCAAACTTACTTATACCAATTCTTTAGGGGAAAGTACAAACGCATCTTACATTAATAATCATTTCACTTTAAAGCGTTAACTCTGTTGTTTAGGCTTAATTAGTGCATTTTATCGATTAAACGCAAGAATCTTCGATGTAAGATACTAAAGCATGTCATGTGTAGTTATAATATACATCACGTATACTAATAAGCTACACTTTTATGAGAACACTTCTTTGTTCTATATGTTGTTTGTTTCTTTTTTATTGGAACATAACTGCACAGAATTCAGCCGATTGTAGAACGGCTATACCAGTTTGTGCCGACCAGCCTATTATGGGTCTTGCCGGCGGAACAGGTGATGTTGATGATTTTGACCCAGAAGTAATACTTCAAACTGGGTGTTTAGAAAAAGGTAGTCTTTCTAACGCAAATATTGAGTTTAATACTTCTTGGTTCGTTTTTAGAGCAGGTACAGGTGGTCAGGTAGGTTTTGATATTGAGGCATTAGCAACTTCGGGCTCTACGCCAACTGCCGAATGGGATTTTGCTGTTTATGGTCCAGATGTTGATTGTGGCGATATAAGTAATGGTACTGCGCAGCCAATTCGTTGTAACTATGAAGTTAACGATACTAATTTTACGGGACTAGGGGTTAACCCTGATAGCGGTGAAGAAGGTCGTGCATCTTTAACGGGTAGTCAGAATACATATGATGAGTATTTAGATGTTATTCCCGGAGAGATTTATTACATATTGATAAATAATTTTGCCGATAATTTTACTGGAGATCCCGAGCCTTTTATGTTGACTTTTACGGGTAGTTCTGTAAGTGATAGTCAAGATACTGCATTAGATTGTACATTAAGAGATGAGTTTTTAGGATTGGATATCATTGCTTGTGAGGGTGATGACCCAATAACTATTAGTGCATTGAATTCACCTGCAGGTGCAGATATTGCCAATGTAGAGTGGACGGTAGATTATGAAGATGATGGTATAGTAGACGATACGCTTACCGGTTCTGGTGATTTTGGTGCTGAATTAATAGTAGCTAGCCCGAATACCGGACGCTATTTTGCTACAATTACTACCGTAACGGGTACACCGCCAACAGTGGCTGATGAGAGCGGAGTATTAATAACCTTTTTTGGAACACCTATATTAGACCGTGTTGAAACATTGGATACTAATCTTTCAATTGATCCTGATCAAAATAATATTGAATTTTTTGTTGAAGGTGATGGGGATTATGAATATGCGATTAACGACGGAGTGTTTCAAGACAATCCTGTTTTTATGAATGTACCTCCGGGATTGAATACGGTTATTATAAATGATAAGAACGGATGCGGAATTACAGACCCTATAGAGTTTTTAGTTGTTGGTTATCCAAAGTTCTTTACGCCAAATGGTGATGGCATTAATGATGATTGGAATGTGGAGGGAATTGAAACTTTAAACAACCCTGTTGTATTTATTTTTGATAGATACGGTAAGTTGTTGAAGCAGCTAGGTGCAACCGATAGCTGGGACGGAAATTACAACGGACAGCAAATGACTTCTACAGATTACTGGTTCAGGTTTGAATATGGAGAAATGGAAGATGGGCTACTTGTAGCGAAAACCCGAAAGACACATTTTTCATTAAAGAGATAAAAAAAAAGGGGAGCAATTTGCTCCCCTTTTTTATGATTAAATTTTATATCCTTTAGAAATTGATCGTATAACTCAATGTCGCATTCATAATACCTCTATCAATCATAGCAGGTGTTGTAATACCGGCATTGAAAAGTCTTTCGCTAACATCTTGTTGTGAACGGCTAAGCGCAAAATCTAATTTACTACCACCGAAGTTATAACCAATACCACCAGAAACTGCATTTAGATCTCCGATCGTATTTCCGTTTGCATACGGACTCTGTTCAAAGCGATATCCTGCTCTAAGGCTAACTTGTTGAATTCTATACTCACCACCAAGTCTAAATGTAGAAACAGCACCTAAATCACTCGTAATTTGAGAATTTACTGTTTGAAAACTTGGGTCATTGGTAGGACGTAATTCCGATTGAGAGAAATCTTGATATCCGTAATCAAAACTTAATAATCCGTCTTTTGCAAAAATTACAGCTAAACTACCGGTTAGTTTTCCAGGGGTCTTCACTGTATAGCTTTCGAATAAATTCACCACATTAAAATTGATGAAATTAATATCTTCATCTGCTAAATCTGAATTTACACGTTGAGAGGTGTTATCCTCTAAACGATACCAAGTAGGGGATTGGTAGCTACCACCCAAACGTACAGTTTCATTTAGTTTAGCAATAGCGCCTAAGGTAAAAGAGAAGCCGTTACCTTCTGTTTCTAAGTAATTATCAAATGTTGTTCTTCGTATTTCTGAATTAGGTTCATACCCATCTTCAGTGAATTGATCAAGCTGAGTGTATAATACGCTATGAAAGTTCAATGATGCACCCACGTAAAGATTCTCTTTATATTGAGAAGCAACATTAACAGTAAACTTACTATTGTAACCGGTGGTTCTTCTTAAAAAATCTTGATCAACAAAATCATAAAGGGAATTACTGATGTAATTGGTGTTACCGTCATTTTCGGTTTCTGGATCAAGAATTCCGCCATAATAACCTAAAAAGGTTTGTTGGTCTCTAAAACCTTGTGCTGAGCCAATATCTAGATAAGCTTCTTCTAAAAACTCTCCATCTTGTCGAAGAATAGATCCGAAAGGTGTACCGCCTGCATATTCTAGAAAATAGGTGTCGATACCTTCTGTGGCGCTTCCTGAAACATAATATTCATTATCGAAATTATTCACCAAATCATAATTGAAAGCTAAAGTGAATTTCTTCCAGTCAGAATTAGAATCTGTATTATTAAAAACAAATGCACCACCAATTTGATTTAATTGAATGTTATTGTTTTTGGTAATCAATGCATCACCAAAGTAACGGGCATCATTGTTCGTGTGGTAGTTCGATCCACTAATGGTAAAAAGGCTGTTATTAAAAACAGCGGATCCTGCAGGGTTAATATTTAGCGATGATAAATCTCCGCCTAAAGCACCAAATGCTCCGCCCATAGCTTGAAATCTGGCTGTACCTTGTAGGTTTTCAGTACCGTAACGTAAAGCTTCATTTATATTTTGTGCACTACCTACGGCACATGCCATTAGTACTACGAAAGTTAAATATCTTTTCATATCAATAATTCAAAGGTGATAAATGTTTGATTTTAGTTTCTTCTACTGCTACTGCTACTACTTCTACTCGAAGAACCAGAAGATCTAGATGAAGATCCGCTGCTTGAACTTCTAGAGCTGCTACCAGAGCTTCTGTAAGAACTACCACTAGAACTGCTTTTGCCAGAGCTGTAATTACTACTTCTAGAGCTACTACCAGAACTTCTGCCTGAAGAATAACTTCTAGAGCTATTACCAGAATTTCTATATGTTGAAGTTCTAGGTACGGCAACCCTGCTGCTTGATCTTGCGGTGCTAGAACTCGATGTTCTCGGGCTAGTGCTATATCTGCTGCTAGAGTTTCTAGAAGAACTACTGTTATATCTAGGTGTTGCTCTAGTGCTTCTGCTTGTTCTGTAGGCTCTATTTTGGTCAACACCTACCGTTCTTCTTGCGGTAGTGTTACCTGAATAGGTTCTTGAACTACGGGTGTTTGCAGAACTTCTAGCTGTTGTTGCTCTACCGGTAGTAGTTCTATATCTAGAAGAATTACCTCTAGTGTTCACATTTGAACGACCTCTTGCTGCCGTTGAAGAAAGCCCACTATTATTAGACGTTTGTCTTGTATAATTTCCTCTTCTTGAATTGTTGACTGCATAACTTCTGTTAGAGAAACGGTTGTTTCTGTTGTAATTTCTGTTTCCGTAACCGTAACCATATGCGTATCCAAAATTGTTACCATAGTAAGGTCTGTTCCATCCAAATCCGAATCCCGAATATCCGAATCCTGAATATCCAAATCCAAAACCGCCATAGCCCCAATTGTTCCATCTATTCCATCCCCATGGTCGACCCCAGCCATTACCATAATATCCGCCGTATCCAACATTGTTCCAGCCCCATCCGTAAAGACCACCATTGTTCCAGTTGTTCCATCCATTATTATGAATGTAAATGCTTACGTCAGCATTATTACTTCCCCAACTGCCATAACCTTCATAGTCATTTGCAGTGGCGTAATAATCTGTTAATTGTTCTTCTGGAACCTCTTGATTTAAATCATTACTAGAATAAGAATCTACATCTGTAAAAATTTCTTCATCTAGTATTTCACCATATTGGTCAGCTTTTTCACCAAAATAGTTGGTATACGTATCCGTTTCAGGATTACTCTGTGTGTAATTTCTTTGTTCAGGTCTTCTTTCTACCGTTGTTGGGGCATCATCAGAATAAATGCCATCATTATCGTAGTAAGATGATTGTTGATATGAACCGCAAGAAGCTGTAATAACAGCTAAGGTTACCAACATTGTTATGTTTCGAAGTTTGTTGTGGGGTATAGAATATATCATCGGATCAAAATTATATTGTTGAACATATTAAAAATAACTAGTTTTACTCAATTATTATATACTAATATTCACAAAATTTGTGCCAAAGTCCAGATAATGAGTAAAAATTTGACGAAGAGAAGCGAGGATTATTCCAAATGGTATAACGAATTAGTGGTTAAGGCAGACTTAGCCGAAAACTCTGGTGTAAGAGGTTGTATGGTTATAAAACCATATGGTTACGGTATCTGGGAGAAAATGCAAGCCGCTTTAGATAAGATGTTTAAGGAAACTGGTCATGAGAATGCCTATTTTCCATTACTTATACCGAAATCTTATTTAAGTAAAGAGGCTAGTCATGTTGAAGGTTTTGCTAAAGAATGTGCTGTAGTAACACATTATAGGTTGAAAAATGCAGAAGATGGAAGCGGCATAATCGTTGATCCAGATGCTAAACTAGAGGAGGAGCTTATTGTTAGACCTACTTCTGAAACCATAATTTGGGACACGTATAAAAGATGGATACAATCTTATAGAGATTTGCCATTGCTTATTAATCAATGGGCAAATGTTGTTCGTTGGGAAATGCGTACAAGATTGTTTTTAAGAACGGCAGAGTTTTTATGGCAAGAAGGCCATACAGCTCATGCTACCGAAAAAGAAGCAATTGAAGAGGCAGAACAGATGATGAATGTTTATGCCGATTTTGCAGAAAATTATATGGCGATGCCAGTCATAAAAGGTACTAAAACAGAAAGCGAACGTTTTGCAGGTGCTATTGAAACGTATTGTATTGAAGCTTTAATGCAAGATGGTAAGGCATTACAAGCTGGTACTTCTCACTTTTTAGGACAGAATTTCGCAAAAGCCTTTGATGTTAAATTTGCAACCAAAGAAGGTAATAAAGAATATGTTTGGGCTACCTCTTGGGGAGTTTCAACAAGATTAATGGGAGCGTTGATTATGACGCATAGTGATGATAACGGATTAGTTATTCCTCCGAAATTAGCGCCTATACAAGTTGTTATTGTACCAATTTATAAAGGATTGGATCAGTTAGATCAAATTTCTGAGACCGTTAACCCTTTAGTGAAAGAATTAAGAGCAAAAGGTATTTCTGTAAAATTCGATAATAGAGATACGCACAAGCCTGGTTTTAAATTTAATGAGTATGAGTTGCGTGGAGTGCCGGTAAGGTTGGCAATTGGACCAAGAGACCTTGAAAATGGTACATATGAATTGGCTAGAAGAGATACGTTGCAAAAAGAAACTGTTTTGGCGACAGATGTAGTAGCTAAAATTGAGTTTTTGATGGTAGATATTCAGAGGAATATGTATCAAAAAGCACTTGATTATAGAACTAATCATATTACTGAAGTAAATTCTTACGATGAATTTAAAAAAGTTTTAAAAGAAAAAGGTGGATTTATTTCGGCTCATTGGGACGGAAGTAAAGAGACTGAAGAACGTGTTAAAAACGAGACGAAGGCAACTATACGTTGCATTCCCATCGATGCAAAAGAAGAAGAAGGTACTTGTATGGTAACGGGTAAACCGTCGAATAAAAGAGTGTTATTTGCGAAAGCTTATTAATTTTTTTAAAAAATAATAAGCAGGTGTTGTGTTAGTAAAAAATATTTGTATTTTTGCATCCGCAATTGCGCAAAGTATGGTCCGTTCGTCTAGGGGTTAGGACGCCAGGTTTTCATCCTGGTAACAGGGGTTCGATTCCCCTACGGACTACTAATTAAACCGTTGGATGTATTTCCAAGTATTGACATAATGGTCCGTTCGTCTAGGGGTTAGGACGCCAGGTTTTCATCCTGGTAACAGGGGTTCGATTCCCCTACGGACTACAAAAATTGAATGGATGAGAATCCGAAGAAATTATAATAAATTATAAAATGGCAAATCACAAGTCGGCATTAAAGAGAATCAGAAGAAACGAAGCAGTTCGTTTACGAAACAGATATCAGCATAAAACTACACGTAATGCTATAAAAAGATTACGTTCAGAAGAATCTAAGAAAGATGCAGAGGCTCTTTTTCCAAGTGTTGTTAGTATGATCGATCGTTTAGCAAAACGTAATATCATACATGATAATAAAGCTGCCAACATAAAAAGTAAGTTAGCTAAGCACGTAGCTGCACTATAATTTAGCTTTAAAGTAAAAATTTAGAGCCTTCCTTTAATTAGGAAGGCTTTTTTTGTTCTGTCTTTTTTATGAATAGCCTATTCTATTTAATTACCTCGTTTGCTATTCTAAGCCTTTTCATTATTGTAAGACCTATGATAATGCAAGCGTAAAATACGCCGATAGAAATGTAGTGGTGTTTTGATAAATTGTGGATAGTGAAAAAGTCGTAATTAAAAGATAAAATATACATGGTTATTGGATAGCATATGTAGAAAAATATAATGCCGACACTTAGCCAAAATAAAAGATTTCTGTATAATGGTAATCTATGTTTAGTAATTATCAGTTTGTATAAATATATTGACGCTGAGTATACTAAAATTATCGACCCAATAATGATGGCAAAATTTTGAGGTTCTGTGAAAAAATCTTGAAGAAATAGATTAACTATACACGTTAGTAAAAAAGTTGCTCCGCCATATTTTATTAAATTTTTAGTGAGCCTATTATCGCTTAACTGATAATAGATATAAAAAAAATATAGAAAGAAAATTATATCATATATATTGAAAATTATGGTGTTGTAATTGTAATATTCTTGTCTGTATACTAATTGAATGTCATCTACGTCTCTTACTATTAGCCCTAATACTTCTGACATGAAGGTGTAGGCTAGTAATATTGGAAAATACCTTAATACCGTATCATAGTATAATTTATATTTTATTATACATAGCACCAGTGCTATAAAATAGAGTGGCATGTAGTAATTGTCCAGAAGGTACGCTAGCATGATTTTAGCCTTGTTATTTTAAAATTATTGGTTCTTTGGTGGTGGTACACCAGACCCTCTATTTAAGGTTAAGCTTTGTGATCCTTGTACGTTAATTGGGGTTGTAACTGTTGAATTTGAACCAGGTGCAATAGATGCATACACTTTATTTCTTTCTTGCATACGAGTGCTATATCCCTTTATATCTTCAAAGTCATTTGTTAATGGTACTGCTTGCTTGCCTTTTGCACCTTGTGCTACGTAGAAAAGGTAATCTCGTTTTCCATCATTATACGTTGGGGAAAGCATTATAGAATTCTGTCTAGGGTGTTTGATAGAATCTTTTGTATTCTTAAAAATAACTTCATCTGGATAATTAGAGAAATAGAACCTCAAAGTCGAAATTTCAACATCGGCATCTGCAGCCTCTTGTTCTATAAAAGCTAAATATTGCTTAATTGTTTTATAGTCATAGTATACAAATCTACCAACATCAAATTCTTTATCATCTTTATGTATTCGATTTATAGAGTCTTCGTAGTGTTGAATTAGAGGTACTCTTCTTTTACTATAAGATTCATACATACTCTGAGCTTCAGGTATGGCGATGAGTTGTGCAGGTGCTTCAACGACTATGGGGTCTTCATTTTTGGGGTTATTTGCTTTTTGTGGTTGATTGCAACTAATGATTGTTGTTAGTGCACAGAATAAAGCGATTTTGATACTTTGGGTGGTCGGTCTTTTCATTTTCTAAGAATTAAAATTATTAATACGAAAATTGGTAAAAGACTGGGGGAGAGTTCTTTTGTAATATGCTAAAGATATTAAAAAGAATAATAGTGGTCTAGTTTTATGTAATGCCAGAGTTTATGGAATAAAAAAAATCCCGATTTCGTATTGAAATCGGGATTTTAAAATATATGTTAGAATTGTTCTACTTATTCATGGTCATTAAGAACTCTTCGTTGTTTTTAGTTTGTTTAAAGCGTTGTTCAATAAATTCCATCGCTTCTACTGGGTTCATGTCTGCAAGGTACTTACGCATGATCCACATACGTTGTAGTGTCGCTTCATCCAATAGCATGTCGTCTCTACGTGTACTAGAAGATGTAAGGTCAATAGCAGGAAAAATTCTTCTGTTTGCAATCTTACGATCCAATTGAAGTTCCATGTTACCGGTACCTTTAAATTCTTCAAAGATAACTTCGTCCATTTTAGAGCCAGTTTCTGTTAACGCAGTAGCAATAATGGTAAGAGAGCCGCCATTTTCAATATTTCGGGCAGCACCAAAGAATCTTTTAGGCTTGTGTAATGCGTTGGCATCAACACCACCACTTAATACTTTACCAGATGCTGGTTGTACTGTGTTGTATGCTCTTGCCAAACGTGTAATTGAATCTAAAAGAATTACAACATCATGACCACATTCTACCAAACGCTTAGCTTTTTCTAAAACGATATTAGCTACGCGTACGTGCTCTGTTGGTTCTTTATCAAAAGTTGAAGCTACAACCTCGCCGCGTACATTACGTTGCATGTCGGTAACCTCTTCTGGTCGTTCATCAATTAATAATATAATTTGATAAACTTCTGGGTGGTTTGCAGCAATACCGTTGGCGATATCTTTTAAAAGCATGGTTTTACCAGACTTTGGTTGAGATACGATCATACCTCTCTGTCCTTTTCCTATCGGAGAGAACAAATCAATAATACGTGTTGATATCGTACTTTGGCGTTCTGCCAAATTAAATTTTTCTTGTGGGAATAACGGAGTCAAATGCTCAAATGACACACGGTCACGAACTATTTGTGGGTCTATACCGTTAATTTTGCTCACCTTAATAAGTGGAAAATACTTTTCTCCTTCTTTAGGTGGTCTTACATTACCTAATACTGTATCTCCGGTTTTTAATCCGAAAAGACGTATTTGCGATTGAGAAACATAAATATCATCAGGTGATGATAAGTAGTTGTAATCAGAAGAACGTAAGAATCCGTATCCATCTTGCATGATATCTAAAACACCTTCACTGGCAATAATAGAGTCAAACTCATACTCAGGTTCTTTATACCTATTCTTTAAATCTTTGTCAAAATTACTTTTGTCGTGAGTCGGTCTCGGATTAGGCTTATTTTTATGATTGTTATTCTGAGGCGAATTCTTTTTGTTAGGCTGGTTGGCAGCTTTTGGTCTTGGTCTTGGTCTTTTTTGCTCAACAGGTTCCTTAGAATCACTTTCTTGTGTGTTTTCTGTTTTAGCTACATTAACCTTAGCTGGTGCCGCCTTTTCTGCTGCTACTTTTTCAGGAGCAGTAGTTTCTTTGTTCGTATTTTTTTCAACACGAGGTCTAGGTCTTGGTTTTGGCTTCGGTTTTGGTTTTACTTCTGCAGGCTTGCTAACTTCTTCAGTCGCAGCAGGAACGATTGCTGCAGCAACTTTCGGATTGGCGGCTTGTAAGTCCAAAATCTGATAAACTAAATCTAGTTTTTTTAAGGTTTTGAATTTAGGAACCTTAAGTCCTTTCGCAATTTCCTGTAATTCAGGTAGCTTTTTTGATTTTAAATCTGAAATCTCAAACATTAAGTAGTAGAATAAATTATAAGAGTTTGTATTGTAAGAAGTAAATATTTTATTTGGATAATTTAAAGGAGATAATTTCCTTACTGGTAGGTGTTATGACATGATAACGTAGCAATATTACAAATTATTTTGAATAAAAGGGTTATATTTTTTGAAAAGACATGTATTTTTGCAGTGTAAAGTGGTAATTAATTTATGATTCAAAGAATACAAAGCCTTTATTTGATAGTCGTAGCAATACTAACAGGTATTCTACCGTTCTTCTTTAACCTATGGATACATATCGATGGTACTGAAGTATTTGCAAATAATGAAATGCTTATTTCTATTGCCTTTTATGCTAGTACCGTTCTGGCAATATGGGCTATGGTACAATTTAAAAATAGAAAATCTCAGTTTGTAATAAACAGGCTGAACATGATATTGAATGTTTTTTTATTAGGATTTTTCGTTTACCGATCACTAAACTTATCCGGAGAGACTTTGGTTTCTGAGAAGGGTATTGGGATGTTGATTCCAGTATTTTCTATCATTTTTTTGGTTCTTGCTAACAAGGCTATAAAAAAGGATGAAGATCTTGTAAAATCTGTTGATCGCTTGCGTTAGACCTATAATCTTAGTAGTATTAGTGCGTTAAAACCCGGGGTAGTTTCCGGGTTTTTTTATGCCCTTACTTTTCTAAAGTCAAAATACCCCATTATTTTAAACATCACAGAAACATCCCAGTTTTTCTATTTGCTGTGATAAACTGTTTACTTTTTCTTGAATTCTTCGTGATATCACATTTCTATGTTTGTCCCAAGAAACAGCAAGGCTAACGATAGTCGTTAGTTACTCTGTTTTTAAACTAAACATATTAAAAATTACGATTATGAAAAACAGAAAATTTGCTCTTGTAGTATTAGCTAGTGCCATGACAACTTTCTTTATTAGCTGCTCAGATGATGATGCAGATGTTGTAACAGTGACAGAGACCGTTGAGGTTGATTCTTCATTGCCGGTTGGCGATTTATTGGTGAACTTAAGTGGTAATCTAGTTGCAGAGAGTGGTACTCCAACACAAGGCTTGGTAGAAGTAGGTGTTGATACTGATGATACAAATTTTGTTCGCTTTGCAGATGACTTTACAACTGAATTAGGTACAGGTACAGTAGGTATCTTTCTGTCAACTTCTGAAGTTTTTACGCCAGACCCTGCAAATGGTAATCCAGATTTAATGCTTATTGGTAATGTAGCTGGTAATGGTGAGATGTTCATTAAATTAGGCGACACACCCGATGCTAAATATACGCACATTGTTCTTTGGTGTGCTACGGCCAATATACCATTTGGTAATGTTGCTTTAAACTAATATAATTTTTTACCGCCTTTGGGAATAGAGACACATGATTCTGTTTTTCTATGTCTCCCAAAGGCTTTTTTTATTATTTGGTTTAAAACAATCCTGTCACTTTAATATAACAGAATTATGAAAAAAATAAAAAATATCATATTTATATGCTGTTGCTTCTTTACTTTTTATGCCCAAGCGCAAAGTGGATGGACGAGAGAGGCGAAAGGATTTTATCTTCAGGCATCAGCGGCACATTTCTCTTCGAATACCTATTATACTACAGAAGGTAGATTGGCTGATCAAGGAAGTACTTTTAATACCAGTGCACTATTAATTTATGGTGAATACGGAATTTCAGATAGGTTTACAGCGATTGTTGATTTGCCATTGGTTCGCTTAAACAGTTTTAGTACTACAGAAACTGTTGGTGGTGTAGGTAATATTCAATTAGGGGTGAAGTATAAATTATTAAAAAGCTTTCCCTTGTCATTACAAGTAGCATTTGATATACCGACTAATGATGGTAGTAATTTTGCGCAATCTAAGAATGCGAATGCATTTGGTGAGTTTGATGAAATTAACTTACCGATTTCTGATGGGGAGTTTAATGTGTGGACCACGCTTGCGGCTTCGCACGGCTTTAAAAATGGCAAAACTTACGCTTCTGCTTTCTCAAGTGTTAATTTTAGAACAGAAGATTTTAGTAATCAATTTCAGGCTGGGGTAGAGCTGGGTCATTTGTTTTTTGACAAACTGTATTTAATCGGTAAGCTTAAAATTCAAGAGCGGTTATCTTCAGAAAACAATGTACAAAGCGGATCGTTCTTGTTTGGCGAGGGTACTACTTTTACCAATTATGGTGTCACTTCAATGTACAAGGTAACCGATCATTTTAATGTAGTTGCCCAATATTCTGATTATGCTGGTTTTTTGGTTGAGCGTAAGAATATTTATGATGGCGGAACATTTTCTTTAGGGGTTTCGTTCGAATACTAATTAGTTAAAATACAGGGTGTAGATTAGTAAAAATGCCCTGTGTTTTATCTTTTGCCTAACTCGATTACAACAAGGTCTTTGATATTATCACCTTCTATCACAAAACGTAACATGGTACGTACTTGATGAAAGCCATGCTTGCCACAAGCACCAGGGTTCATATGTAATACTCCCAATTTCTTATCCATCATTACTTTAAGAATATGTGAATGTCCGCAAATGAATAATTTTGGCGGATTTTCTTTGATCATATCTCGGGTTCTCATATTATACTTAGGTGGGTATCCTCCTATATGCGTTATAAAAACATCAACACCTTCACATAAAAATCGGTTGTTTTCTGGAAATTCTTTTTGAATAATATGGTCGTCAATATTACCATGCACTCCTTTTAAAGGTTTTAATTTTGCAATGGCATCGGTAACTTCTAAAGATCCAATGTCACCTGCATGCCATACTTCATCTGCCCATTTTACATGCGTTAAAATGGCATCGTCAATATGCGAATGAGTATCAGAAAGTAAGAGGATTTTGGTCATTTTTAGATGTCAATTTGATTGCGAAAAATAGATTCGTTTTATCGAGTAACTAATATTCTTATTTGACTTTGCTAGATCGAATGTTAAAACGTATCCTTTTTAATACCTTTGTGAAGTACAAAACTAGCACATACTTTTGAGATTCTTCATTCAATTTTCATACTTCGGTAAAGCTTATCATGGCTGGCAATATCAGCCCAATGCCATAACTGTTCAAGAAGTGCTTGAGAACGGCATGTCTAAACTCTTAAATTTGCCTGTTTCACTTATGGGTGCAGGTCGTACAGATACTGGTGTTCATGCAAAAGAAATGTACGCCCATTTCGATATTGATACCTTAGAGAATATACCTGAATATATTTTTAAATTAAATTCTTTCTTACCAAATGATATTGCGGTTGATCGAATTTTTGAGGTAGAAGATGATGCACATGCACGTTTTCATGCCACCGCAAGAACTTATGAATATCATATCGATAAAAAGAAAGACCCTTTTTCAACAGATTTAGCACATTTTGTAAAGAAGGAGCTAGACGTTGAACAAATGAATAATGCTGCGGCATTGCTGTTAGGTAAAAAAGATTTTGAATGTTTTTCAAAGTCAAATACAGATGTGTATACTAATATTTGCGACCTAAGAGAGGCAAAATGGGAGCTAAAAAATGATAAACTTGTTTTTACGATTACAGCAGACCGATTTCTGCGTAATATGGTAAGAGCCATTGTCGGAACATTAATTAATGTAGGATTGGGTAAATACCCTGCAGACTATGTTAATACCATATTAAAAAGCAAGGATAGAACAAAAGCAGGCGTTTCTGTTCCTGCAAAAGGACTATATTTGACCTCTATTGTTTACCCCAATACTATTTTAAAGAATGGATAAGGATTCTGGCAAAGCATTTGACACTCGTCTTTTTAAACGCTTACTCGCCTACACAAAACCGTACAAAATTACTTTTTATGGCGTTGCTTTGGCTGCCATATTATTGTCTTGTTTTGCGATTCTTACTCCCCTAATTGTCAAGAAAATTATTGATGAAGCTATAAAAGAAAGCAATGCAGAAATGTTGCTTAATTTAACCATTGCTATGTTAGTGGTGTTACTTGGTCAAGTAATTTGTCAGCTAGCTTTTAATTATTATGCAAACTGGTTAGGCGAATCTGTAATTAAAGATGTTCGTATAAGTCTCTTCAAGAAAATGCTTTCTTTTAAAATGAAGTATTTCGATAATTCTTCGTTGGGCGTTTTGGTAACGAGAGCTGTTGCAGATATGCAACGAATTGGCGAGATATTTAGTCAAGGTTTTTTCGTGATTGTGGCAGATTTGCTAAAAATGGTGGTTGCCGCTATTGTTATGCTCTTTATAAATTGGAAACTCGCTTTAATAGTTTTTGCGCTGTTACCTATAATAATGTATGCTACAAGATGGTTTCAAAAGGCTATGAAAGTGGCTTTTACAGAAGTTAGGGCAGAGGTTTCTAATCTGAATTCTTTTGTACAAGAGCGTATTACGGGTATGAAAATAGTACAGCTATTTACTCGAGAAAAAATAGAAAGCGATAAGTTTAGAGAAATTAACGAAAAGCATAAAAAAGCTTGGTTAAAAACGGTTTGGTATAACTCCATTTTCTTCCCGATTGCTGAAATTGTTTCTTCACTTACCGTAGGATTAATTGTTTGGTATGGCGGATTGCAAAATGTTGCTAATATATCTACGGATATAGCAGGTACAATTTTCGCTTTTATTATGTTGATCGATTTGCTTTTTAGACCACTTCGTCAAATTGCAGATAAGTTTAATACTCTACAAATGGGGATGGTTGCTGCCAACAGAGTTTTTAAAATTTTAGATACCGATAGTCATATTCAAAATGTAGGTTCTTTTGAGAAAGATGTAGTTAATGGCGATATCAAATTTGATGATGTTCATTTTGGGTACTTAGAAGATGAAGAGGTTTTACACGGAATTTCATTCGATGTAAAAGCTGGGGAAACAGTTGCTATTGTAGGTGCTACAGGTGCAGGTAAGAGTACAATAATTAATTTATTGAACAGGTTTTACGAGATTAATTCCGGTTCTATTTTGGTTGATGGTGTAGATATTAAAGAGTACAATTTGTCATCATTACGCACGCATATAGCCGTGGTATTACAAGATGTCTTTTTGTTTGCCGATACGATTGCGAATAATATATCTTTAAAAAACCCTGCGATAAGTGTTTCTGATATTGAGAATGCTGCTAAAGCTATTGGTGTAGACGAGTTTATAACGAGTTTGCCAGGCGGTTATCAGTATAATGTGAAAGAGAGAGGTACCATGCTTTCAAGCGGTCAGCGTCAATTAATTGCATTTTTACGAGCTTATGTGAGTAATCCTAGCATACTAATCTTAGATGAAGCTACATCATCTGTAGACACGTATTCTGAGCAGTTAATTCAGTCGGCTACAGATAAAATTACGCAAGGGAGAACTTCAATAGTCATTGCCCACCGTTTGGCTACTATTAAAAAAGCGGATAAAATTATTGTGATGGATGCCGGTAATATTGTAGAGACAGGTACACACAAGCAACTGCTTAAAAAAGGTGGTTACTACAGTAATCTTTATGAAGCTCAGTTCTTAGCTGAGGAGGTAGCTTAATTACGGTGCCATTTTTTGAAATGAGTCTGTAAATAGAGCTATGTACACTGTGGCAATTATTATAATAATAAAAAATATTGCTGCGAATAAAACAAGAAATAGTAGCAGTTTTAATACTGTTTGCTTTATGGTCAGATTAAATAGTTTGTAAAATACCCAAGTAAAGAATCCTATTTGGAATATCATATTACCCATAGAAACATAATAAATAATTTTTGAGTTCCAAATGGTCAGTAAGTAGGCAATATTTATAATTATAGATAAATGTGAGTAAGCATAAATGTTAATTACAAAATGCTCACTTAAATTAAATTGCTTTTTATTGATAAATACAAGTCTAGAAATTAATGCCAAAAAGGGCAGCATAGCCATGTAAAAAAGACTTTGATATTTTATTAGGTAAGCATTCCATTGTTTTTGAAAATCCTGTCCTAATTTTTCTGCCTCGGTAATTGAATCTCCAGATTTATATAGAAAATCAAAATCTAGAGCATTTGGGAAAAACTCAGAATATACATAAGCAAATAACCCTCCAAGGGTAATGGCTATAGTAAAATAGCTAATGGGGTTTAAATACTTCTTTCTAACACCATTAATATAACCACCAATTACTTCGTCTGGTTTTGTAAACAGATGTTTAAAGGTTATAAGAAAGGTATTGTCAACATTGAAAAAACGTTCAGTGGCATCACTAATAAGATTCTTCACTGTAAGTCTGTTTCGAATTACCTTAGCTCCACAATCAGGACAATAACTGAAATCGGTTCTTAGGTTGGTATGGCAGTTTTTGCATTCCACTATATCAAATCTTGTTTAAGCATATTCCCTAATTGGGTGATGGAGTCGTACAGCACAAATTCTCCATTTTTTATATAAGAGATTAATCCGGTTTCTTCACTTACTACAATACTTAAAGCATCGGTCTTTTCACTTATTCCCACAGCAGCTCTATGTCGTAATCCGAAACGCAGCGGAATATTACGCTCGTTAGAAACAGGTAAAATTACTCTCGTAGCAACTATATAATTTCCAACAATAACAGCCGCTCCATCATGAAGTGTACTGTTCTTGTAAAAGATACTTTCAAGAATAGGTTGGTTAATCTCAATATTCATTCGATCACCTGTACTCTTTATAAAATCTAAGGAGTTGCTACGTTCAATAACCAAAATAGCACCTGTTTTGGTACTCGCCATTTTCTCGCATGCTTTTAATATGGCATCAACATCTGTGTCTGTCGATAAGCCTTCTTGCTTTAAGAATTTAAAATGCTTTACAAAATTTCTCTTGTTTGCGAAATTGGTAGAGCCTATCATTAATAGAAACTTTCTAATCTCTTGCTGAAAAACTATAATCAGTGCAATAAGTCCGACTTGCATAAATGCACCGACCATACTACTGATCATTTGCATGTCTAGCAATTCGGTCAGTTTCCAAAAAGCCCATACGATAACAATTCCGATAAAAATATTGATGGCAACTGATCCTCTAACTAGTTTATAGATGTAGTATAGCAGTACGGCAACAAATATGATGTCTAAAACATCTGTAATCTTAAAGTCAATAAAATTTAGAAAATCCAATCAGTACCGTTTTAGTAAAATTAAGAAAATTGATGACAACAAATTAATATAAACTTAGGCATTTAATTGTTCATAGAGTTTTACACATTCCATGGCTTCTTTAACATCGTGAACTCGTAATATTTTTGCTCCCTTTTGTAAGCAGACCATATGTAATGCCGTTGTTCCATTTAATGCTTGGCCGGCAGTGGTGTCCAATGTTTTGTAAATCATTGATTTTCTGCTAATTCCTGCTAATAATGGGTGTTCAATGATATTCATGACTTCCATATGATTCAAAAGCTCATAGTTCTGTTCTAGATTCTTTGCAAAGCCAAAACCTGGGTCAATGATAATATCTTTTATTCCTAAGGACTTAGCTGCAACTAATCTTTCAGAAAAAAATGAAAGAACCTCTTTCAAAATATCTGTGTAATCTGTTTGTTGCTGCATGTTTTGTGGCGTGCCGCGCATATGCATCATAATGTATGGTACGTATAATTTTGCTACGGTGGGTAACATATTGTCATCTTGTAATCCCGCAGAAATATCATTAATTATGGCAGCGCCATTTTCAATACATGCTTTGGCAATGCTGCTTCTAAACGTATCTATAGAGAGTATGGTTTCTGGAAAATTCTTAAGAATTAAACTTACAATTGGTACTATACGTTTTAACTCGGTAGCCTCGTCAACTTCTAAAGCACCAGGTCTTGAACTATAAGCACCAATGTCAATAAAACTAGCACCTTCGATCAGCATTTTTTCAACCTGATTTAGTATACTCTTTTCGTCTTTGTATTTTCCGCCGTCAAAAAAAGAATCGGGCGTAACGTTTAAAATACCCGTTACCTTGGGCTGATCTAATGATAAAAGTTTACCGTTGCAATTTATGGTCATTATCAATTTTTAAAAGGAATTTGTGGCATTTTCCAAGTTTAAACCGTCAATCTTGATGGTTCCAATTTTTTAAGCGAAATTTACACAAATTAGATAGAATTACATGCTAGATACGGCAAAGGAATACGATGAGGTTATTGAGGTTTGTTTAAATCTTTACCAGAAAAAAATGACAGATTATGGTAGCGCGTGGCGAATTTTAAGATTGCCGTCGCTAACAGATCAAATATTTATTAAGGCACAACGCATACGTAGTCTTCAAGAGAACGATGTTCGTAAGGTTGATGAAGGTGAACGTTCAGAGTTTATAGGGATTATCAATTATTCGGTAATGGCATTAATTCAATTAGAACTTGGTGTTGCTGATCAGCCCGATTTAAATACCGAAAAAGCGGTAGAATTATACGAAAAGCATATTAAGATTACCAAAGAATTGATGTTGAACAAGAACCATGATTATGGTGAGGCTTGGCGAGATATGAGAGTGAGTTCTCTTACAGATTTAATTTTACAGAAATTACTTCGAGTAAAACAGATAGAAGATAATAAAGGTAAAACTTTGGTAAGCGAAGGTATAGATGCCAATTATCAAGACATGATTAATTATGCTGTTTTTGCATTGATACATTTAGGTTCAGAATTAAAATAAGAATAAGGATGAGGTATTTAGTAGGTGTCGTAAGAATTTTTGTTGGTATACTTTTTATTATAAGCGGATTTATAAAACTGAACGATCCTGTTGGTTTTTCTTTTAAGTTAGAAGAGTATTTTAGTCAGGGTGTGTTAGATCTGCCTTTTCTAACTCCTTTTGCTTTGGCAATTTCAATTTTAGTGGTGATCGTTGAGGTTATGGTTGGTGTTATGCTAATACTGGGCTACAAACGAAAAATCACTATATGGACGCTGATCGCTATGATCGTGTTTTTTACATTTCTAACCTTTTATTCCGCTTACTTCAATAAAGTAACCGATTGTGGTTGTTTTGGCGATGCGATAAAGCTTACCCCTTGGGAGTCTTTTACGAAAGATGTCGTGCTGTTAGTACTTATTTTAATCATATATGTCGGTAGAAAATATATTACACCGTTAGTAAATTCGAAAGTATTGACGACAGTTTTAGCAACGTCGTTTTTTGCTTGTATTGGTTACGTGTATTATGTATTAAACCACTTGCCAGTAATAGATTTTAGACCTTATGAAATAGGTAAGAACATCGAAGATGGTATGAGTACACCAGATGACGCGCCTAAAGCTATTTTTGAATACAGATGGAAGTTCGATGTAAACGGTACTGAAGAAATTCATATTAGTAATGGAGATTACCCCACTGTAGATGGTGAGTTTATTGATGTTGAAACAGAAGAGATACAAGCGGGTTATGAACCACCAGTTCATGATTTTACCATCGAGCAGGCGGGAGAAGATTTTGCAAGTTCATTGTTGCAAGAACCTAAATTGGTTATGGTCATAGCCTACGATTTAAGAAAATCGAATTTAGAAGAATTCAAGAATATTAAAACAGTAGCCGACAAGGCTTTAAAAGCTGGATATAAAGTAATAGGTATGTCAGCCTCTGGACCAGATCAAACTGATGCTTTGGTGAAAGAGAATAACCTAGGTTTTGATTTTTACTTTACTGATGAGACGACACTGAAGACTATTGTTAGGTCTAACCCCGGAGTTTTGGTTTTAGAAAAAGGAACCATAAAACAGAAAGTACATTACAACGATTTAGAAGATTTAATCTTCAATTAAGATAATAAACTGAAATAGTATAATTACAAATAAAACAACATGAGAGCAAAGATAGTAGCAGGTAACTGGAAGATGAATAAGAATTTGGCAGAGACTGAAACACTTTTAGCAGAGCTATCGGCAAAATTGCCAGATACCAATGCAGAAGTTATGGTAGCGCCAACATATGTAAACTTGGCTAGTGCAGTACATGCTTTAGAAAGTTCTAAAATTGAAGTTATTGCACAAAACATGCATTATGCTGAAAGTGGTGCTTTTACTGGTGAAATTTCGGCAGATATGTTATTGAACATTGGTATTGATACTGCAATCATCGGACACTCTGAAAGAAGAGCGTATTTTGGTGAAGGCGATGAGATACTTTCAAAGAAAGTAATTACAGCTTTAAATAAAGGCATTCGTGTAATGTTCTGTTTCGGTGAGGAATTAGAAGATCGAAAATCTGGTAATCATTTCAATTTAGTTGAAAGCCAGTTAAAAAATGTACTTTTTAGTTTAGAACCATCAGCGTGGACTAATATTGTTTTGGCATACGAGCCGGTTTGGGCAATTGGTACGGGTGAGACTGCTTCTCCTGAACAAGCGCAAGAAATGCATGCATTTATTCGTAAAACTATTTCAGAAGCATTTGATGCTACTATAGCTAATAATGTAACTATTCTTTACGGTGGTAGTGTTAAACCAGGTAATGCAGAAGAGATTTTTTCTAAACCAGATGTTGACGGTGGTTTAATCGGTGGGGCTTCATTAGTTGCTGACGATTTTATTGCAATCATTAAAGCTATTTAAGCGAAGTATTTTAAAATGAGCGATACAGTATATATTGAATACCGTTTTACGGTAAAACCTAAAGGTCCGGCTTCAGATCTTCTCATTGCAGAATTGGGTGAAGTCGGTTTTGAAAGTTTTGTTGAAGAAGATGATGATGTGTTGGCATACATTCAAAAAACTGATTGGTCTGAAGGTATGTTAGAGGATCTTCCTATTTTAGAGAATCCTCGTTATAAATTTACTTACGACTATAAAGAAATAGAGCAAGAGAACTGGAACGCTACTTGGGAACAAAATTTTCAACCTATTATCGTTGATGATATTTGTATGATTAGAGCCCCTTTTCATGAGGCTATTGATGTGGATTATGACATTGTTATTGAACCAAAAATGAGTTTCGGTACAGGTCATCATGAAACAACTCATATGATGCTACAACATATTTTACAGCTAGATTTAAAAGGCAAAACTGTTTTAGATATGGGCAGTGGTACAGGGGTTTTAGCTATTCTAGCGGGTATGCGTGGTGCTACTACTATAGATGCCATCGACATTGATAATTGGTGTTATTTGAATGCTAAAGAGAATGTTGAACGAAATAACATGGACTTCATTTCTGTATATGAAGGTGATGTGGCATTGCTTGAAGGTAAGAAGTATGATTTGATCATCGCAAATATCAATAGAAACATTTTGTTGGCAGATATACCGAGCTATGCGAAATCTTTAAATGCAGGTGGTACTTTGTTATTAAGTGGTTTTTATACTGAAGACTTAGATATGATTACGCAAAAGTGTACGGAGTTAGCGTTAAAGTTTGAAAAAAACCTTGAACGTAATAATTGGGTTGCCGCAAAATATGTAAATTAGAAGGTATTAATTGGAATATGATGAGCACAAGAGAAGAAGTTTCCGAAGAATTACTTTTAGAAGAAGAAACAGTTCAGCAAAATGAAATCGTTCTTTTTAATGATGAGGTCAATACATTCGACCATGTTATAAATACATTAATGTCTGTTTGTGAGCATTCACCAGAACAGGCTGAACAATGTTCTTTAATAGTGCATTACAAAGGTAAGTGTACAGTTAAGACTGGTGAGTATGAAGAATTGAAACCACAATGTTCTAAATTACTACAAGCCGGACTTAGTGCAGAAATTGTTTAAATCAGGCTTCATAATTTATAGAAGAGTAAAATAGTATTGAAATAAAAAAATCCCTTGAACTTGGTTCAAGGGATTTTTTTATTTCAATTAAACTCTTAAAAGAAATTTCAATAAGTCTTTAAATCTACTAAGCTTATACTAAAGGTACTCCGTTCAATCGTTTTTCGATTTTCTTCTTTTTGACTGTAACTTCTTTCATTACATCCATTAAGTTAGAATCTTTAGTTTCCTTATAAATTTCATTAATGCTTAAAATAAGTGCTTTTGCCTCTCTCGACGCCTCTACTCGGTCACTAGTAGACATATTACTCATTTTTCGACCTATAAATTCCTGAGCTTTTTCAAGTAACTCCATTTGCTTCTTTTTTTTCAAAGTTAACATAATATTCAAATTACGCAATTCTTTGTCAATTGTATATAGTTATGAGGCTATTAGATAATAGTATTTATGAACAATTTAACGAAATAGGGGTGTTTTGACCACTTTTTTTCAATTTACATCTTAATTTTTGTTGTCCGATTGTTGTTTTTTCAAGCTTTTTTGATAAAGTATGAGAAAAATTATGTTTAATTCAGTGTATTTCTATCCTTGATTATGAAATATTTATTTTCCAGCATTCAAAATGTTTATAAACGTAATTTCAAGTGTAATTACTTGCTGAATATTTAAATTTAGATATATTTGTGTAATCGATTGCATTAAATTGAAGGTGACTTTTAAAGTTATTTCTAGCGCGCTCTTTATGTAAAAAAGCTCAGTTTTAGAATGTAAGTTTACTTTTTGTGTTGATTTGAATTTCTTTTTCAGAAATACAATCAATGGTCTTCAAGGTAAAATGTTATTGATATTTTAAAGTAATCATAAGTAGTATCAAGTGAAAACTGCAATAGAAGAATAATGATATGATAAAAAACAAAACCTTTATAACTAATGATTTTCTATTAGAAAATAAATTTGCGCAAAGGCTCTATCATGATTATGCTTCGCAAATGCCAATTATAGACTACCATTGTCATTTACCACCAGATGAAATTGCAAATAATCGACAGTTCGAAAATCTAACCAAGATTTGGAATGATGGCGATCATTATAAATGGCGTGCGATGCGAACTTTTGGTATTGATGAAAAATACATTACCGGTAACGCTCCAGATAAAGAGAAATTTCTTGAATGGGGTAAAGCGGTACCCTATACATTAAGAAATCCGTTATATCATTGGACGCATTTAGAACTTCAACGCTATTTTGACATTGATTTATTATTAAATGCCGAAACCGCTAGTGACATATATGATGAGGCAACAGCAAAACTTCAAACTTCAGAATATAGCTGTCATAGTTTAATTAAGATGATGAATGTAGAGGTTATTTGTACGACCGAAGATCCTATTGATAGTTTAGATCACCACGTTAAATTAAAGAATAGTAATTTCAATACAAAGGTAAGTACCGCCTTTAGACCAGATAAGGCTATTGTAATTTCTAATGATACATACCTTGAGTATTTAGAAAAACTTTCTGTTGTTAGCAATGTAAATATCGATTCTTATAAGTCATTGTGCGATGCGCTTTCCGTACGACTAGATTATTTTGCTGAAAATGGATGTACATTATCGGATCACGGTCTAAGCTATGTTCCGTTTAGAGCATTTACAGATGCTGAAATTGAAAATATTTTCCAAAAAAGAAAAGAGAAAAAGCAACTGTCTTTAGAGGAAGACGAAAAATTTCAAACTGCAATCTTATTATTTTTATGCGAGCAATACCATTCTCGAGGATGGATACAGCAATTTCACCTTGGCGCATTGCGAAATAATAATGCAAGAATGACCCGTATTTTAGGTCCGGATACCGGTTGGGATTCTATCGGAGATTATTCTCAAGCAAGAACCCTTTCCAGTTTTTTAAATGCTTTAGATTCTAAAGACAAGCTTACAAAAACAATATTGTATAACCTTAACCCAGCAGACAATGAAGTGTTAGCAACCATGATTGGTAATTATAACGATGGTAAGGTAAAAGGTAAAATGCAGTTTGGTTCTGGTTGGTGGTTTATGGATCAAAAAGATGGTATGACAAGGCAGCTAAATGCGTTGTCTAATATGGGGTTAATTAGTTGCTTTATAGGTATGCTGACAGATTCAAGATCTTTTCTTTCATACCCTAGACATGAGTATTTTAGACGAATTGTGTGTAACCTCTTTGGTCAAGAAATGCAACGTGGAGAACTACCACAAGATTTTGAACTAGTTGGTAAAATAATTCAAGATATCTGTTATAATAATGCAAAGGAGTATTTCAAATTTTAATCCCTCGTTTCCTAGGAGAGAAGTTGTTCATTTAAGAATTACGGAATTCATTAGCCGTTTAATCCAATACTATGAAAAGTATAAAAATACTATCACTCTTTATTTTGGTCGTAACCTTTTTAGGTTGTGAAATACAGACCGATGTAAAGACATTGCGTTTGGGTCACGGTCTAGATGTAAGCCACTCTGTACACAAGGCTATGGTGAAAATGGGTGAAGATTTGTTGGAGCGTTCTGGTGGTAAATTGAAACTTGAAATTTACCCAAGTCAACAATTGGGTACCGAGAGAGAATGTCTAGAGCTATTACAAATAGGTAGTTTAGATATGACTAAGGTGTCTGTTGGTGTATTAGAAAATTTTGCGCCTAAAATGAAAGTACTTGGTTTGCCATTTCTTTTTAGAGACCGTCAACATTCTTTTGATGTGCTTGACGGACCAATTGGTGAAATGCTATTAAACGAAGGTGAGAAATATTGGCTAAAAGGCTTAGGGTATTATGATGCAGGTAGCCGTAGTTTTTACACCATGAATAAACCTATTGAAAAACCAGATGATTTAATCGGTGAAAAGATTAGGGTGATGGAAAGTGCAACTGCCGTAAATATGGTGAAAGCGTTAGGTGGTTCTCCTACACCTATTTCATGGGGAGAATTGTATACCTCTTTACAGCAAGGTGTTGTTGATGGGGCAGAGAATAATCCGCCAAGTTTTTACTTGTCTAGACATTATGAGGTTTGCAAATACTATTCATTAGATGAACATACCGTACTACCAGATGTTTTATTAATCGGGACTTATGTTTATGATAAGCTGAATGAACAAGAAAAGAAGTGGCTGAATGAATCTGTGAAAGAATCGGTAAAGTATCAGCGTATTCTATGGGCAGAAGCAGAAGAGGAGGCTTTACGAGAAGTTCAAAAAGCAGGAGTAAAAATCATAAGACCAGATAAAACTCTTTTTGCAGAAAAAGTACAAAGCATTTTTGATGGATATAAAGAGGATGAGGAAATGTATTCGCTTATCAAACAAATTCAAGAAACCAACTAATTACTATGCGAAAAAAAATAGATTCCGTTTTAGGCAAGACCTTGGTATTGATCATGTCGGTTATGGTCATAAATGTACTTTGGCAAGTATTTACAAGATATGTAACGGGTAATCCAAGTTCATTTACAGATGAATTAGCTCGTTACCTTATGATATGGATCGGCGTTCTTGGCGCTGCATACGTCTCTGGGCAAAATCTTCATGTGGCTATTGATATTTTACCATTACGACAGAGTAAGAAAACACAGAAAAAATTAAAGGTTATTGTAACCACTTTTATTATTCTATTTGTCTTTTTTGCTTTTGTAATCGGTGGATCAAGGTTGGTGTATATCTCTTATGTTTTGGGGCAACAATCACCGGCACTGCAACTACCACTAGCAGTGGTTTATCTCATAATCCCTATTAGCGGCTTGTTGATTATGTATTACAAAATATCTGACCTAAAAAATATCAACTCATGAGTGAGCATCTACCGATTATTGTTTTAGTACTAAGCTTTATCTGTTTGTTATCTATAGGTACACCTGTAGCTTGGAGTATTGCAATTTCGTCATTATTGACCATGTTGGTGAGTATACCGGCAATGCCGGCATTCACTACAGTATCGCAGCGTATGGCGACCGGTTTAGATAGTTTTGCGTTGTTGGCAATTCCGTTTTTTGTGTTATCGGGAGAACTTATGAATAAAGGAGGTATAGCCCATAGACTTATCGCTTTTGCAAAGACTTTAGTTGGTTCTTTTCCTGGCGGATTGGCTTTGATAAACGTCATAGCAGCCATGTTAATGGGAGCGATTGCGGGTTCGGCAATGGCGTCTGCATCAGCCATGGGAAGCATCTTAGGTCCTGAGATGGAAAAAGAAGGCTATTCTAAAGAATTTGGTGCTGCAGTAAATATAACTTCGGCAACTACAGGATTAATAATTCCTCCGAGTAATGTATTGATTGTCTACTCTTTAGCAAGTGGTGGAGCATCTATTGCAGCGTTATTCTTGGCAGGATACATCCCTGGAATAATGACAGGATTATTTCTTATGATTGTCGCATCTTTTTGGGCAAAAAAGAAGAAATATAAAGTAGGTAAACGCAGTAGTTTGAAAGAGGTAGGTAAAACATTTATTGATGCCTTACCTAGTCTATTTATGCTGGTTGTGGTAATTGGAGGTATTGTTACCGGAATCTTTACTGCGACAGAGGCATCTGCTATTGCAGTATTATATAGCTTAATTCTTGGCTTTATTTACAAGGAGATTACCTTGCCGAAATTGCCTAAAATATTATTAGATTCTTCAGCAACTACAGCAATAGTTATGTTGCTGATTGGGTCATCTATGTGTATGTCTTGGGCATTGTCTTATGAAAATATTCCGCAAGATATCAGCTCCGGACTTTTAAGTTTAAGTGATAATAAGATTGTTATTCTTTTGATTATCAACGTGCTATTATTGTTCGTGGGTATTTTTATGGATATGACGCCTGCAGTGTTAATCTTTACTCCGATATTCTTACCAGTAGTGACCAAATTAGGACTAGACCCTGTACATTTCGGAATCATCATGGTATTGAATCTTTGTATAGGCTTGTGTACACCACCTGTAGGCTCGGTATTGTTTGTTGGGGTAGGTGTGGCTAAAACTACTATAGAGAAGGTATTTAAACCCTTGCTGCCGTTATTTATAGCAATGATTGTTGCGCTTTTCTTAGTTACTTATATTCCGCAATTAAGCTTATGGTTGCCAAGCTTATTTGATTTATAGAAACGCGCTATTTTAGTTAAAGGTCGATTTGAGATTGTAGGTATATAGATGAAGTTGTAGTTATGAATCTATTTAAGCTTGCTTGACGATTTTCTAATAATCAGTTTGGCAGGTAAAACAACGTTTTTGCTAATTGATACATTTTGGTCATTTTCAATCTGTTCCAAGAATACTTTTGCTGCCATTTTTCCCATTTCTACGGGTGACTGATCTACAGAGCTAATAGAAGGTTCTAAAAATTGAGTAAAGGGTTCGTTACTAAACCCTACTACACAAAAATCTTCAGGTATTTTTACAGCTATACTTTGTAGATATTTTACAGCTCCCAACAATCCATTATCCGTAGAAGAAAAAATAGCATCGGGTGGTACTGGTAAGTTCATGAGTTTTTTAGCAGCATCTTTACCTGCTTCCATATCATTTTTTAGTGTAATTACGTAATCGCTATTATAGGCTAAACCATGTTTTGATAGCGCATCTTTATAGCCTTTAAATCTACTGTTATATAGTTCAATATTTTGGTCAACATTGAAATGGGCTATCCTTTTACAGCCTTGGGTGATTAAATGCTCGGTTGCATCAAAGCCTCCTTGATAATCGTCTATAGTTACCGTACTTATATCATCAAAATGTAAAACACGATCAAAAAAAATAAAGGGTGACGTTTTTTTTAAAACCTGATGTAATTGATTTTTATTCTCATTTGTAAATGAGGTGGAGACTAGAATCCCATCTACTTGAGCATTTATTAAATTCTGTATAATTTTCTTTTCACGATCATTTTCCTCATGAGTTTGAGAGATAATAACATGAAATCCTTTAGGGTAGAGCTCTTCTTCAATACCACGAATAACAGAGGCAAAAAAGTTTTTATTGATAAATGGTACGACCACGCCTACATTATTACTCTTTCCACTTTTAAGTGCTACCGCAAGCCTATTTTGTTTGTAATTTAATTTCGTTGCAGCGGCAAGTACAAGATCACGGGTTTTCTCGCTAATTTTAGGATTGTTGTTTAAAGCCCTAGAGACAGTAGCTGCAGTAATATTCAGCTCTTTTGCAATATCGTAAATAGTGGCTTTTTTGCTCATAGATAATTGTAGGCAAATTTACGATTATTGAATTATAAGGTATCTGTAAATGGCTTAAATATTAGAGGTTTATTAAATTTTAAAGCAATAACCTTCTTCAACTTTCTTTTGATATTTATCTTCATCTACCTTAAATAGAAAAGCTCCTTTTTTAGATGAGCTCATATCTTTTTCCTTTGTTTTCTTTAAAAGATCGAAAGAATTAAATTTGTTGATAAAATTTCTTTTGTCAAATTCAGTATCTAAAATGGCCTCGTACATTTTTTGAAGTTGACGCATGGTAAACTTTTCTGGTAAAAGTTCGAATCCGATGGGTTTACTACTAATTTTATTTTGAAGTAATTTGAGAGCATCTTTAACCATATCATTATGGTCAAAAATTAATTCAGGACAATCTTTAAGATCAAACCATTTTATAGGGTTTTCCTTTAAAATATCTTTGCAATGATGGGCGATATCAATCAGCGCAAAGTATGATACCGATATGGTTCTTTCTTCGGGATCACGGTCTAATTTAGAATACGAATGAACCTGCTCCATGTAAATATTGTTCAAGCCCGTTAAATGATTAAGAATTCTTGTAGCTGCTATATCTAAATCTTCCTCTTTTTTAAGAAAACCACCTATAAGAGACCATTCTCCCTTTGCGGGTTCAAAATCTCTTTGAACGAGTAAAATTTTTAATTCTTCTTGATAAAATCCGAATATAATGCAATCTACAGCAAGTAAGACTTTGTCTTCTTTGCGATAATTATTCAAAACCATTTTTTAATTTTTCCGTGCCTAAATTAATAAGATTGAATGAAATAAAACTGTTTTAAATACGAAAAGGTTTGCGCACTTTTTTGCTATAGTTACCTATTATTAAATATGTTAATGAATTTTTTGATGTGAATTGCGGAATTTAATCTAAACGAAATGCTGCTGCAATATTACGTCAATAAGTGTAAAATACAGAGCGCATCAAATTTTAAGTAATACTGTCCATAACACTAATTTAACTTATTTCAAATATTTTATAATGAAGTTTAATTAATTTATAATTTTTTCAAACAAACTTTTTATAATCTATTATGAAGAATTAAATGTAGTTAGGTCAAAATAAAGTTTATCGATATATTTAAAATTCACCAAGCCAAAATAGTATGAGATTAGTAAAACATACCATACTTTCAATAGTAAGTTTAATTATTTTGATAGCGTATTTGTCTTGTAAAGAGAATGGGAAGAATAACTTAGTCGCGAAAAAAGAAAGTGTCATGCAAATCGAGAAAAGTAGTTATGGTATAACCACTAATAATGAAAAAGTTACACAGTTTAAACTGCGAAATAAAGACGGTATTGATGTGACTATTATTACTTACGGAGGTATAATTACAGAAATTATTACTCCCGATTCTGAAGGTAATATGAAAAATGTAACTCTTGGTTTTGACAGCCTTCAGCAATATGAAAAAGAGAACCCTTTTTTCGGAGCTCTTGTTGGTCGTTATGGAAATAGAATTGCAAAAGGAAAATTTAGTTTAGAAGGTGTAGATTATACTTTGGCAAAGAATAACGGGGAAAATTCTTTACATGGCGGATTAATGGGGTTTGATAAGGTTGTTTGGAAAGTAGAAGAAGTAAAAGAATCAGATTCGCTTGTCTCTTTAAAATTAAGCTACCTAAGTAAAGATATGGAAGAGGGTTTTCCGGGGAATTTAAATACTACAGTTACCTATACCTTGAATAAAGACAATAGCTTTGATATTTTGTATGAAGCGACTACGGATAAAACTACGATTGTCAATTTAACGCAACATTCTTATTTTAATTTATCAGGAGATTTCTCTGAATTAATTTTAGATCATGAAGTAGCGATTGATGCAGATAAATTTGTGCCTGTTGACGTAACACTAATACCAATGGGTGACATGGCTTTTGTCGAAGACACCCCTTTCGATTTTAGAAAGGCTAAGTTGTTAGGTAGTGAAATTAATGCAGATAATGAACAGATAAAAATAGGCGGAGGTTACGATCATTGTTGGGTGCTTAATAGTCAAGAAAAAGGATATCGTTCTGTTGCAAAAGCATATCACGCTGGGTCTGGGCGCTTAATGGAAGTGTTGACCGATCAACCTGGTATGCAGTTATATACCGGTAATTTTTTAGACGGAACTTTACCTATGCCTGGTGGTGGTACTTATACAAAAAGAAGCGGATTCTGCTTTGAAACACAGCATTATCCTGATTCTCCAAATCAACCGCAATTTCCAAGTACTACTCTAAAACCAGGTAAAAAGTATATCACTAAAACAACTTTTAAATTCTCTATAAAATAGGTAGCGCAGTTGAAATTAGATAATTGCTGTAGTTTATAGTACTACGATTATTTTAATAAGTATTATGAAATACCTAAATGGAGAAAATTTTCTATTCCTGCCATAATTTCCTTTTGTAAGTTGTAATTTTTACATGGATATGTCGTGCTAGTAATTTTGGTTATTGAGATAATCAAAATCATGATTATAGAATATTTTTATTCATCTAAAATGAAACATCATGCAAAAACCAAATAAAAGATTAGTAGGGCAAACCTGTATAGTAACCGGTTCTAGCGATGGTATCGGTGAAGCTGTTGCAAAAGCAATGGCGATGGAAGGCGCCAATATTGTCGTTAATTACCATAGTAGCAAAGAAGAGGCTGAAGAAGTTGCACACTGGATCAGTAAAAATTCTGATGCTGGTAGTGCCATTGTAGTTAAATGCGATGTTAGTAAAGAAGATGAGGTTAAAAGTATGTTCAAGAAAACAGTATCTGAATTTGGTACTGTAGATGTTTGTGTGGCAAACGCAGGTTTACAGTTGGATCACCCACTTCATGAAATGCCATTGAAAGATTGGCAAAGAGTAATTGATGTAAACCTTACGGGTCAGTTTCTTTGTGCTAAAGAAGCGATTATAGAATTTAAAAGAAGAGGAATGCGACCAGAAGTATCAAAATCTCTGGGTAAAATTATTCACATGAGTTCTGTGCATGAAGTTATTCCGTGGGCAGGTCATGCAAACTATGCTGCTTCAAAAGGCGGATTGGTCATGTTAATGCAAACCATTTGTCAAGAATATGGTCCAGATAGAATTCGATGTAACTCCATCGCACCAGGTGCTATAAAAACGGATATCAATAAAGATGTTTGGAGCACTCAAGAAGGTAGAGATGGCATGTTGAAATTAATACCATATAAGCAAATAGGAGTACCAGACGATATAGGTAGTGTGGCTAGTTGGTTAGCATCAGATGAATCTGAATACATCAACGGAACCACTATTTTTGTAGATGGTGGTATGACCTGCTATCCTGGGTTTACAGCTAATGGATAAGTGAAAACTAAAAAAGCCACCCAATGGGTGGCTTTTTTTATATCAAAAAATAAGATGAATTATTTCATCATTGGCTTGTAATCAAATTTTTGACCACCAACCGATGCATCTGCCATTAATCCTGCTTTTGGTAAAGCGAAAACGGCAACACCATCTCTATATTTAGCATTTACTGCAATTCCAGATTTTAAAGCCACGGCTGAAGCTTCTGCAGAAAATTCAAAATCTCCATCTTTAAACTCAGCTAAATCATCTGCTGTTTCAAAAAATATTACTTCCGTAATCGCTTGTCCGCCTGCTTGTAGACCTACACTTAATTTTTTTAAATCAGCCATACCTACCATAGTTCCGTTTTCGTATACAACACCATTACCTGATGCTCCGCCTATAATGAATCCGCCTTTACCGACATTTGGGAATATTACATACCCGGCAGAGTTAGTAAAGAACTGGTCTAAACCAACTTCCATAGTCATTAATTTTTCTTTCGCATTTTCTGAATCTTTAATGATTTTCTTGTCTTTAGTGCTTTGAGCGTTTACTCCAACAGCTAAGAATAATAAGGTTGCGAATGTTATTGATTTTAAAATTTTCATTTGTTCTAGATTTTATATGTTATTATAATTATTTCTTACATCAAAGGTATAATTAACATGTAGTATGGCTTATCCTGATAGCAATAAAATTTAGCTCAATACGATGTTAAATATATGTGAATCAGTTAATTATAAGTTAATAATTGAAATTAGTACAGTATATTTTTATCTAAATCATTTATAGAAAGCACTTTATCTCTAATTTCGATTTCTTAAAAATTTGTTAATTAATTACATTAGTTCTATATTCATGGAATATTAAAACCTAGAGGCGATGGATAATAACGAGAACTTTTTAGATTCAAAGATGATTGCAAACTTTCTTATTGCATTTGCATTACTATTTACAGCTATCTATTACTTTAATTATTCTGATGAAATTGAGGGTGAGGTTAATACGGTTATTGTTAATTCATTGAAAGATGTAAATAATAGCTTGGCAGAGCAAGAGACTGCCCGTAAGTAATTGAAATTTCTGACCATAACTATAGGCTGTCAATTCATTGTAATTGGCAGCTTTTTTTATGCCTAATTTTTATTAACGTTATCTCTTTCCAACAATAACATTTGCTATTAGTGCTGCTAAAATCATAACAATACCTAAAAGACTCCAAATCGAGTAAATATCTCCAAACCAGAAAACACCTACCAATATGGTGAAAATCACCTCAATGTATTTTAAAGGTGCGACCAAGTTGGTTTTAGCAATTTGAAACGCCTTGGTCATAAATACTTGACCGAAAAAACCGAATATACCTAAGCTTAGTAATAGTAACCAATCTACACCTACCGGGTTTACCCAATTATTAATACTTAGAATTCCGCCAATGACGGTACCAGTAAACATAAAGTAATTAACGATTACTAAAGGGTGATCGCTATTCCCAATTTTTCGAATTAGCACATATACCAATCCGCTGAAAACAGAAGCTGCCAAAACTAGAAGTAAACCAGTGGTATTAATATTGTTGTCGAATCCTTTTAAGACTAAAACGCCAGCAAAGGCAAACAAAAATAAAAACCATTGAATAGGTTTTAATCTTTCTTTAAGTAAAAAAACAGCAAAAATAGCGGCGTAGATAGGGGCAAGGTATCGCAATGAGACTGCCGTGCCGACAGGTAGATACTTTAGAGACATAAAGAATAAACTCATAGCTACTATGCCGGCAAGTGCCCTAAATATCATGAATTTACGATTATAGCCTAGTATGGGTATGCCCTTTATTAAAATATAAGTAGTAGCTAGAATCAGTGAACCAATGGTTCTGAAAAATACGATTTCAAAGGTGGGAAAATGATCTAGATATTTTACGAACGAGTTCATTATACTGAATGAAAACGTACTAATTATCATAAATAAAATTGCCTTCTTCATTGTCCAAAATTGTCTTAGCAAAGTTACTTGGGAGAATTAGAAATCTCTTAATCAATTTGTGATAATTGAGCTTGGACCTAAAGTTTTATGATTCTATTAATTAAATTGATTTAAATGTAGTTGTTCAGTGAGATAATGCGAGTTTATCGATAAAATTGAAAATTTAGGGGACTGTTTTTTACAATTTTCATTTTGATTAAAAAAATACTAAAAATTTGATATTCTCATCAAGGCGGCCCTTTAGTAATAAACACTCAAGTATTTGTTATAATAGATAAACAGTAGGGGTCGTTTTTTAGAAATCTCTTAACTTGCCCTAACAAAATATACTGTTAGATTTCAGCTCTTTTTTAGAGATTTAAATCTTATTGAAATTGTTTAAAAAAATATAAAAATGAACGAGTTACTTTCTCTGAATAATAAAAATTATGCCCTCTCTGGCGGGACAGGTACCCTAGGTGGTTCAATTGCCAAATATTTAGTAGAGAATGGTGCGACTGTGCTACTTCTGGGTAGGTCTGAAGATAAATTGAAGGATAAACAAAATGAGTTAAATACTTTAGTTCCTAATAGCACATTTATTTTCAAAGTAGATGTTATGGATGAAGCCGAACTGACCAATTTAAGGAACACCATAAAAAAGGAGTTTAATCATTTAGACGGACTAGTAAATTTAGCAGGTGGTAATATACCTGGTGCTACTGTACAACCAGATCAGACGGTTAGAGATATTGCTATGGACGATACTAGAAAAGTTGTCGATATAAATTTATTCGGTACCGTAATACCTACAGTTATTTTAAGTGAGTTAATGGTAGAACAAGGTTATGGCTCTATTGTGAATATTTCTTCTATGGCTGCTAAACAAACCATATCTAGGGTACTTGGGTACTCAATGGCTAAAAGTGCTGTTGATATTTTTACGAAATGGATGGCTAACGAACTAGCTTCTAAACATGGAGATAAAATTAGGGTCAATGCAGTAGCGCCTGGTTTTTTTATTGGTAACCAAAATAGACGTTTATTGACCAATGAAGATGGATCTTTTACAGAGAGAGGAAATAGTATTATTAAAAATACCCCAATGGGTCGTTTTGGCGATGCTTCTGAACTTAATGGTATGGTTCATTATCTTTTAAGTGATGCATCAAGTTTTGTTACAGGAAGCATATTTGATGTCGATGGCGGATTCACTTCATTTTCTGGAGTATAATTGATATTCCTGTTTATTCAAATTACACCTATTAAAAACTCTACGTTGCTTTTATATACCAGGCTTTTTATAGTATTAATTGTTAGTTGCGTTTTATGCTCTTGCGAAAAAACATCTAATAAAACCATAGTTTTATTAGATGGATATAGCATTGAGGACGGTTTTAATTTAGAGCTAATTGCTGCTGAACCGCTTTTAAAAGCCCCCGTTGCCATCGATTTTGATTCAAAAGGTAGAATTTGGGTGGCTCAGATGCCTGGTTATATGGATGACCTACAAGGCTCAGGTGAAGAAGATCCTTCTGGCAGTATCGTCATTCTTGAAGATTTGGATAATGACGGTATCGCAGATCATTCAAAAATTTTTCTAGATAGCTTGATAATGCCAAGAGCATTGGCTCATGTCTATGGCGGTTTGCTATATGCTGAACCTCCGTATTTATGGTTTGTAGATATTAAAGACGATAAACCGGTAAACAAAATTATGGTAGATTCTGTTTATGCGGTAGAAGGTAACCCCGAACATCAACCTAACGGATTAGAATTAAATATTGATAATTGGATTTACAATGCCAAATCGAATTTTAGATATAGAAGAGTAGCGGGAGTTTGGAAAAAGGAAGCTACAACGTTTAGAGGTCAATGGGGAATTACTCATGATAATTTTGGCAGGCTATATTACAATGATAATTCTAGAATTTTATTGGGAGATTATGTACTGCCGAATATCTTAATCGATAATAAATATTTTACACCTAAATCTAGTGTAGATAAATTATTGACTACTGATCAAAGGGTCTACCCAGCATTTGCTGGGTCAGTAAATAGAGGATATGCAAAGGGAGTTTTGAATGCAGATAGTATTTTGGTCAATGCGACCGCTGCCTGTAGTCCCTTAGTATATCGTGGTGGCAAGTTTACCCAATCTTACGATGAAAATGTATTTATCTGCATACCTGAAGGAAATTTAATTAAACGTGCGCTCATATCTTTTACAGGAGATTCTACCATCGCTAAACAAGCTTGGCAAGATAAAGAGTTTATAACCTCTACAGACGAAGGTTTTAGACCTGTAAGCTTAAAAAATGGTCCAGAAGGTAGTATGTATGTGGTAGACATGCATAGAGGTATGATCGGTCATCATGCTTATATGAGTCCGTACCTTAGAGGTAAGGCAAAAGCGAAGGAATTAGATACAATCGTAAATTTTGGAAGGATTTTAAAAGTGTCTCATGAAGATGCAAAAGTTGAGGTTATGCCAGATTTTGATGTTTTAAACGGAAGTGAATTGGCGTCATTATTAAAAAATTATAATGGGTGGATTCGTGATCGTGCCCAACACTTTTTAGTTTTCAAAGGATTTAAGAATACGATTGAAGAGGTAAAAGAAGTTGCACTCCATACAGATAATCAATGGAGTCAAATTCATGCTTTGTATGTGTTGGAAGGTTGGAATGAATTGTCATTTGATTTTTTGACCAATGTAATTATTAATAGCAATGATAATGTTGCTTCTCATGCTCTTGTGCTTTTAAAAGGATTTGTATCTGAAGAAAATGTAGAAAAAACAGCATCGATTTTCAAAACTGTTTTGGAGCGTGATACTATTGGTTTAGATCTTTACCTAGGTAATTTGGTAGGTAGTTATATTAAGATTGATGAAGAACGATTTTTACCTTTTATGATGGAAATTTTAAATAGAAGAGAAAACAATATTACCATTATAGAAGCTGTAATTGCTGGGTTAAGTACCGTTGATTCTGATACTTATGCCAATGCAATTGTAATGGATAGTCTAAAGCATACCCCTTTTGTAAACAAGCTGGCAAGAACTATTTCAGATAAAAAAGCAGGTAAAATGAATGCTATTTATACGAGAAAAGTTACCCATGAAGATACACGTACTAGCGGAGCTAAAATGTTCTTTCAAATCTGTGCTTCATGCCACGGTGCAAACGGAAAAGGAATAGAAGGTCTTGCACCACCGCTTATGAGCTCAGAGCATGTCAAAAATACGGAACGTTTGGCATTGATTATTTTACATGGTCTAGAAGGTCCGGTTCATGTTAATGGTGGAGAATACAATATAAACTTGGCAATGCCGGGTCTTATTAGAAATGAAACTATAAGCGATACCGACATTGCCAATATTATATCATATGTGACGAATGCTTTTTCAGATGAACCGAAAAGATTAAATACAAAACGAATACAAGAACTAAGGAGTGTGAAGTCTTCAACAGGAATGGAATTCACAGAAAAAGAACTTCAAGCACTCGATAATTAATTACATACTTTTTCTAATTCCCATTTCTAGTCCTCTCAATTCAGCTAAACCTCTAAGTCTACCAATACCCGAGTAGCCAGGGTTTGTTTTCTTTCTCAGGTCATCTAACATTTTATGTCCGTGGTCTGGGCGTAATGGCATTCTTGTATCTTTTCTGCCAGCTAATTTTCTTTTTTCTTGCTCAGCGATTAATGCTTTCATAACAGAAAACATATCTACATTACCTTCTAAATGATTTGCCTCATGAAAATTGCCATCGGCATCACGTTGTGTGCTACGTAGGTGAATAAAATGAATACGGTCACCTAAACGTTCTATCATTCCGGGTAAATCATTATCCGGTCTTACTCCGAATGATCCAGTGCAAAAAGTTAATCCGTTGTTAGGGCTGTCAACAGCATTATACAAATCAACAATATCTTGTTCTGTACTTACCACACGTGGTAAACCTAAAATCGGGAACGGTGGGTCATCTGGGTGTATACACATACGTATACCAGCCTTTTCAGCTACAGGTATGATTTCGGATAAAAACTCAAATAAATGTGCTTTTAATTCTTTAGAACCAATTGTATCATAAGTAGCTAAAATAGCATTAAACTCTTCTAACGAATAGCCTTCTTCAGCACCTGGTAATCCAGCTATAATATTGTTTATTAACTTCTTTTTACCTTCTTCAGAAAGATTATCGTAGTATGTTTTAGCGGTAGATTTTTGAGATGCTGAATATGTTTCTTCGGCACCAGGTCTTTTTAAAAGGAATAACTCAAACGCTGCGAAAGCAGCAGCTTCAAAACGAAGTGCTGTAGAGCCATCTTCAACTTCATAATCTAAATTTGTTCTGGTCCAATCTAGCACAGGCATAAAGTTATAGCAGACAGTATCTATACCACATTTACCTAAGTTGCTTAGTGTCTGCTTATAATTTTCGTAGTACGTTTTATAATCGCCTTTCTGTGTTTTAATTTGCTCGTGAATAGGTACGCTTTCTACGACAGACCAAGTTAAGCCTGCTGTTTCTATAATATTTTTGCGCTCCATAATATCGTTTATAGGCCACACTACACCATTAGGTATGCTGTGTAATGCACTTACAACACCTGTTGCACCTGCTTGTTTTATATCTGCTAACGATACTGGGTCATTTGGACCGTACCAACGCCATGTTTGTTCCATTAATTTATATTTTTCTAAGATGTGTTGTGGAATTAAATATCTTTAATTTCCCATCCTGGTTCATATGATCTTGACCATAACTTCATCGCTTCTCTATTAAAGATGCGACCCGTAGTTTCATCAATTTCAAAAGAGTCTTCTATTCTAGATGCAATATTAGCATAATGGGTTAACATTTGGCTAATAGCACCCTCGTCAATTGGAGAAGTTAATGCAGCTTTTCCTCTTATAGCATCAAAAAAGTTAACGGTATGCAACGTAGACATATCACCACCGCCGCCAAGTGCAGTGCCAGCTTCTTCGCCAGATGATAAGTTTACTTTGATTAAGCCTCCTTTTTGATCAAATAATTTATATCCACCACGATCTATGTAAGCTGTACCCTCAGATCCCGAAACTATAGTTCCTCTACCATATTTATTTCCATATTTATGATAACCAGATCTACTATTTCCATCCCATTTTATGGTTTTATATCCGGCAAATTTAAAAGTAGCCTCCATGGTATCATACATTTCCCAGCCATCGTCTTTGTAATGATATTTTCCTGCATCTACCGATACATGTTCAGGGTAGGTAACGCCCAATGCCCAACGGGCTATATCAAGCTCATGAGTTGCATTATTACCCATTTCTGCGGTACCATAATCCCATCCGTACCAATGCCAGTTATAATCCCAAGTGTTATCAGTATACGCTCTTCGTGGAGCAGGACCTTGAAAAAGGTCCCAATCTAGACCTTCTGGTGGGTTGGTTTTTGTTTGGTGAGGCACACGACCTCTTCCACTTATGTAAAATGCAGTTGCTTTATACACATCGCCAATAATACCATTGTGAATTTCTTTAATAATCTCTTGTGATTCTAATGCTGAGCGTTGTTGATTACCCATTTGAACCACCTTGTTGAATTTCTTTTGATAGGCAACTACCAATTCGCCCTCACGCGGATTATGGCTACATGGTTTCTCTAAATATACATGCTTGCCAGCTTGCATTGCCATACATGCACCCGGTGCATGCCAATGATCTGGGGTAGCCATAAAAATGGCATCTACCTCTTTATCATCTAGAATTTTACGTATGTCGTTCTCTAATTTTGGCTTGTTACTTAATTTATCACTTACTTCAATTAAAGCCTTATCGCGTTGACTTTTCATTACATCGCATAGATATGTTAGCTCTACATTATTTTTCTTATGCGCTATTGCTGGTATATATGCCGGATATCTTCTTCCTAAACCTTGAATGGCTACATGAATTCTGTCATTAGCACCGATTATTTTAGAATAACTTTTAGCCGTCATTGCATTTGCGCTAGTACTAGCGATTGTAGCACCTACGGCGCCAAGGGCAGTTTTTTTAATAAAATTTCTTCTGTTTGAACTCATGGTCGTTATTCTTTAGTGTTGTTGATGGAACGAATTTTTACATTTCTGAAGGATACAAGATCGCCGTGGTCTTGAAGTAAAATTTGACCCTTTTCTAGCTCTCCGAAATTTGGCCATTTCGCGTATTTACTTTCAGCTACTATCTTTCTGTACCCATCGCTCTTTCTTTCGTATTCAAGAACTTTTGTGCCGTTTAACCAATGCTCAACGTGATTGTTTTTAGAAATAATGTGCGCAGTGTTCCACTCTCCAATTGGTTGAATTGGCTTATTAACATCTGCCTGTATTAAATCATATAAAGAGCTTACGGTTCTACTGCCTTCATGGTTACCCAGTTTTGCATCGGGGTGAAGGTTATCGTCTAAAATTTGATATTCTAAACCTATAGAAGAGCCTTCACCTTTATTAATATTTGTATCCACATAATACTTAATGCCACTATTGGCACCAGGTGTTAATTTGAAATCTACTTTTAATTCAAAATCTCCATAAAGTTCTTTGGTTACAATATCTCCACCAGCAGTAGATTCTGCTCCGCCCGATGAAAGCACACTTAAAATGCCGTCTTCAATTTTCCATCCTTTATCAGGGAACTCTTCTAATTTGGCACCTTTCCATCCATTAGTTGTTTTTCCATCCCAAAGTAATTTCCATCCATTTTTCTTTTCATCGATGGTTAATTGATTTTTGGTGATAATAGGGGTTAGTGACGATGTTCTCGAATATTTAGACACACTATCGGTAACTATTTTTACATTTTTCCAAATGATATCTGTTCCTGCTTTTTGATCTTTAGAAATACTATGAACTTGTAAACTAATAAATCCCTTAGCGGTTTTGTCATCTATAAGGTATGCTGCAGGTACATCATTAACCCATGTTTTTATAGTATCGCCAATAGCTTCGATTCGGTAATGATTCCAATCATTTTGTTTAAAAGCTTTTTGTGCAGCAGGGTTATCTGTCATAGGATTTAACCATCCTCGTCTGCCCTCATCATATATTCCCCCACTCCATGCTCTTTCAGAGGGGTCGATTTCCACTTGATAGCCATGCACTCTGCCATTTTGATAATTTGGTATACTATTACTTCTAATTTGAATACCTGAATTCATGGTAGAATCAACCTTGTAATCCAATTCTAAAATAAAATCATCATATAATTTTTTTGTAGATAAAAAGGTGTTCGGCGTGCCATGTGTGGTCGTACCAACTATGGCACCATCTTTTATTGCGTAAGTGGCTTCGCCGCCAAGCTTTTGCCAACCATTCAAAGTTTCGCCATCAAAAAGGTCTACCCATGGGGTGTTATCTTTTGGGTTTTCTTTGCAGCTCGCAAAAATAAAAAGAATTAGTAAAGCAATTGTGTTTGCTGTTGTTCGCATCTTGTTCATTTTGTGTTTTAAATTTAAATATGGTTTGATTGTATTTTTGAAGTTAAATGAAGCTAGTAATTAATTTTAATGAGAAATATATAATATGTAATCGATATCTTATATGAATATTCTGCATTTTTGTTAAAAATATTGAAAATTTGATAATTTAAAAATATGTAATTTTTTATAGTTGAGTCTTACTATCGACATTATAATACTGTATGTTAACATGGTGTTAACAGTTTTTGACGGTGAGGAATATACAAGTGTTTTACTTTTTAATTAAATGAATGTTTATGCGTATAAATAAAATTTACAGTTTGTCTTTTTTGTTACTAGTATTGTTAATCTCCTGCAATGAGAATTCTAATAAAAAAGAAAGTACAAATGTGGTTTCTGTCGATTCTCTTTTACTAATCAGGTATCATAAGCTATTAGATTTTCCAGTAGATTCCGTTGCATTTCCTAGAAGTTATAATACCAAAACCAAAGAAGTATTTAAAGTTGCTTCTAGTGATTGGACAAGCGGATTCTACCCTGGTAATCTTTGGCAATTGTATAAGCTAACCGGCGATGAGGCTTTTAAAACAAAAGCAAAAGCATGGACCGCCTTTATGGAAAAAGAGAAAACCAACGGCGGTACGCATGATATGGGTTTTAAAATGTACTGTAGTTATGGAGAAGGTTATGAAGTTAACGGTATTGAAAAGTATAAAGAGGTACTTCTTGAAAGTGCTACTACACTAGCAACCCGATATAATGAAAAAGTAGGCAGTTTAAGATCGTGGGATTTTAATAAAGATATTTGGGAGTTCCCTGTTATTATTGATAATATGATGAATCTAGAGCTTTTGTTTGAAGCTACTAAGATTTCTGGCGATAGTACATTTCATAAAATTGCAGTACAGCATGCAAATACAACTTTAAAAAATCATTTTAGGGAAGACAACAGTAGTGTTCATGTTGTTGTGTATGATACTATCTCAGGGCAAGTGAAAGATAAAGTTACGCACCAGGGGTTCAATGATAATTCTGCTTGGGCTAGGGGGCAGGCATGGGGTATTTACGGATTTACAATGTGTTATAGATATACAAAGAATGTATTGTATTTAGAACAAGCAGAAAAATCGGCTGCGTTCTATTTAAACCATGATAACCTACCTGAAGACGGAATCCCTTATTGGGATTTTAATGATCCTAAAATACCTAATGTAGTTAAAGATGTTTCTGCAGCTACAATAACCGCGTCTGCATTGGTAGAATTATCTTCATACACCAATGATACTAGCTATCTTGATTATGCAGATAAAGTGTTGAATATATTGAAAAGCGAAGAATATATATTATCCTCAGAAATAGAAGCTCCTTTTATCTTGGATCATAGTACAGGAAATTGGCCTAAAAAGGATGAAATGGATGAGCCAATTGTATACGGAGATTATTACTTTTTAGAATTAATACTTAGAAGTGAAAAAATATAATGCTAAACGTCATTATTGAGTATAAAAAAACCCCATAAAATATGGGGTTTTTTTGTGACCTCGACTGGATTCAAACCAGTAACCTCTTGAGCCGTAATCAAGTGCGCTATTCAGTTGCGCCACGAGGCCGTTTTAATTTTTCCCTTAACGGGGTGCAAATATATTTCTTTTTACATTTACCACAAAATAAAGAACACAATATTAAATGGATTTTAAAAGTTTAATTCGAGATGTGCCCGATTTTCCTAAGGAAGGAGTGGTTTTTAAGGACATAACTTTGTTACTTCAAAACCCTAAAGCCCTTAAAGAAACGACAAATGCACTTTATGAGCTGCTAGATGGTCAAAAAATAGATAAAGTGGTTGGTATGGAAAGTAGAGGATTCATATTCGGACCCTTGCTAGCCGATAAGCTTAATGCCGGTTTCGTGCCCGTTCGTAAACCAGGTAAGTTGCCATCTGCGACCCTTAGGGAAACTTACGAATTAGAATATGGTACCGATACCTTAGAGATTCATATTGATGCAATAGAGAAAGGTGATAGGGTTTTAATACATGATGATGTTTTAGCGACTGGTGGTACAGCTAATGCAACTTGTAAGCTAATTGAAAAATTAGGTGGAGAAATTGTACAGTGTAATTTTCTTATTGAATTAACTTTTCTAGAAGGTGGTACTAAAATAAATTCTTACCCTGTAAAATCTTTAATTAAATATTAATCTAGTGCTTTTGTGGTAATCAAATAGCGCCAACCGATAAGAGCCATTTGCACCTTACTTGCCTTAGATAAATCTAACCGTTGTTTGCTATAAGAAGGTAGAAGAGCTTTGTTAAGCTTTGCAATAAGTTTGTAGAATTTCTTTTTCAATTTATAATTTTAACAAAAATACATAAATAACATAACGATTGATCAAATCGCTAGGTTTCTATGCTTTAGCAGTTGAAAGGTATTTAATGGTACACCAGAGTTACTATTATACTTAAAATTAGCATTACAAGAAGTTTTATTAGAGCAATCATATAGTAAAGTTTTAGTGGTTGATAAATATGTTTGATTGTTTTTGAAAGATATCATTGTAGTAGTATTTCTACAAGTGAAATTTGTTAAAATAATGAATTTGAATACGCATGTGTAAGTTGAAATATGTATTGTGTTATTGTTTATAACTACACTGCTACGTTTGTGTTTTAAATTGTAATCATTTTTTTATATTTAGTTATATTCGAGAAGAATTGTAGAGGGTTTTTTACTGCTTTTTAGAAATCGTAGACTTGAAATTCTGTAAAATTGATGAAAATGATCTGTTTCATTCCTAAATAAAAAAAATGACCAATTTTTTAGATGAATCTGGTTGAGGTAAAAAAAAGGAATGTTTTTAGTTTTCAGATGATATCATTTGTCATGTGCCAAGAAATATCTTCTATTTATATTTGCCAAAATTCTTTTCATGCAAGATTTCTTATTCATCGTTGGCGGACTCGTATTATTAATAGCAGGTGGAAACTGGTTGTTGAAAGCTGCGGTTGATTTATCGTTAAAGCTTAAGATTCCGAAAATAGTAATAGGTATGACAGTGGTGTCATTCGCAACATCAGCACCAGAGCTTATTGTAAGTATAAATGCAGCTCTGGACGGATTTCCAGATTTGGCACTTGGTAACGTAGTAGGGTCTAACATCGCTAACCTAGGTTTGGTGCTTGCTATTACTATTTTGTTGAGCCCTATAGATGTAAGTAAGAGTTTCTATACTACTGATTGGCCTGTAATGATGCTTGCTTCTTTATTATTTTTCTTCTTTATATATTTTGACGGAGTACTTGTGCAATATGAAGGTATAATAATGGTAGTCTTTCTTTTTCTATTCTTGGTATATCTGCTACGTTTTCAAAAGCCTGCGGTAATAGATGAAGAAGATGAGCCAGATGTTATGATGCCTACTTATAAGACCGCTTTGTTTTTAGGTTTAGGTGGTGGTGCTCTTTGGGGAGGTTCTGAGCTGTTAATTACTGGTGCAGTGGGTATGGCAACTGTATTTGGTGTAAGTGAGCGTGTAATAGCTATAACGATAGTTTCTGTCGGTACTAGTATTCCTGAACTGGCAGCGTCTATAATTGCGGTGATAAAGAAAGAAAAAGCAATCTCATTAGGGAATCTAATTGGGTCAAACATTTTTAATCTACTCGCTGTTTTGGGTATCACTTCTATAATCACCCCAATTACCGTTATGGATCAGGGGCTTTTAACAAATGATATCTTCTGGATGTTAGGTATCTCTTTTCTTATTCTTCCATTAGTTTTTATACCTAAAGGATTGAGATTGGGGTGGAGGGATGGCATAATACTTATAAGTATTTATCTGGCATTTATATATGTTACTATAGGATAAGTATACTTTCAATTAAAATAGTGCAAATAAAAAACGCCCTGGAAAAATTCCAAGGCGTTTTTAGTATAATCAACAATTAACTTGGTATTAAACCTTTGCAGTTTTAACCGTCTTAATAATTCTAGCTGCAATTTTATATGGATCAGCATTTGAAGCAGGTCTTCTGTCTTCTAACCATCCTTTATATCCTTTTTCAACAGCAATAATTGGAATACGTATTGAAGCACCTCTATCTGAAACTCCCCAAGAGAAATCTGTAATAGCTGCAGTTTCATGTAAACCAGTTAAACGTTGGTCGTTAAACTCACCGTATACAGCAATGTGTTCTTTAACAAACGGACGGAAAGATTCGCAGATAGCTGCGTAAGTATCTTTAGAGCCACAAGTTCTTAATGTCGTGTTAGAGAAGTTTGCATGCATACCAGATCCATTCCAATCCATGTCTTTTCCTAATGGTTTTGGATGGTAATCGATATAGTAACCATATTTTTCAGTCAACCTGTCTAAAAGGTATCTAGAAATCCAAATTTCGTCACCGGCTTTTTTAGCGCCTTTTGCAAATAATTGATATTCCCATTGTCCAGAAGCAACCTCTTGGTTAATTCCTTCAAAATTTAAACCTGCATCGATACAAAGGTCAGCATGTTCTTCAACTAAACCTCTACCATGCGTATTTTTACCACCTACAGAGCAGTAGTACATTCCTTGAGGTGCTGGGTAACCACCAATTGGGAAACCTAAAGGTAATTGTGTTTTGGTATCCATAATGAAATACTCTTGCTCAAAACCGAACCAGAAATCTTCATCTTCATCATCAATCGTAGCTCTTCCATTAGATACATGCGGAGTTCCGTCTGCATTCATAACTTCCGTCATAACTAAATAACCGTTTATCCTAGAAGGGTCTGGGTATATAGCTACAGGTACCAATAAGCAGTCAGATGATCCACCTTCAGCTTGTTTCGTTGAAGAGCCATCAAAAGACCAATTGTCTAATTCCTCTAATGTACCTTTGAAATCTTCGTGTTCTTCTACCTTAGTTTTGCTCCTCAGGTTTTGAGTCGGAAAATATCCATCTAACCAGATATATTCTAATTTAATTTTAGCCATAATATGTTCGTTATTTTTTAATAAAAGACAAACAAAAATATGTTTTTTATGATTTGGTTACGTTTTTTTAGGGGGTTAATGTTGAAAAATTAAATTTTCTGTTATCTACCCCTATTTTTTATTGGGTATTTTATCATATTTATATTTATTGAACGTAATTTTGTCAAATTAACAATGTATTTACATATGAAATCACCAAGATTTACTGCCATAGCCGAAAGTCAGAAGAGAAAAAGTATAGCAATTGAGGAGAAAGGTCGACGTTCTGAGTTGTTCGGAGTCAACGTTTTCAATGAAAAAAAGATGTTGCAATATCTTACCAAAGATGCCTTAGCGAGTTTAAAGGGCGCTATGATTTCAGGTTCTAAAATTGACAGAAAAATAGCTGATCAAGTGGCCGAGGCTATTAAAGGTTGGGCAATTACCATGGGTGCTACGCATTATACGCATTGGTTTCAGCCATTAACAGGTTCTACAGCAGAAAAACACGATGCATTTTTTGATCTCTTGCCAGATGGTACGGCTTTAGAAAAATTTGGAGGCGGACAATTGGTGCAGCAAGAACCAGATGCTTCTAGTTTTCCAAGTGGCGGAATTAGAAATACGTTCGAGGCAAGGGGGTATACCGCATGGGATCCATCTTCACCAGCTTTTATTTATGGTACCACATTATGTATACCTACTATTTTTGTTTCATATACAGGTGAAGCTTTAGATAATAAAGCGCCTTTGTTAAGGGCATTAGGTGCTGTTGATGATGCCGCTACAGCTGTTGCTAAATATTTTGATAAAACCGTCACTAAGGTAAATGCTACTTTAGGTTGGGAGCAAGAATACTTTTTAATTGATAAAGCTCTTGCACATTCTAGACCAGATATTATGATGACGGGTCGCACTTTGGTTGGTGAAACACCAGCAAAAGGACAACAGTTAGATGATCATTATTTCGGAGTAATACCTAGTCGCGTGTTAAGTTTTATGAGCGATTTAGAAAAAGAATGCACCAAGCTGGGTATTCCTGTTAAAACGAGACATAATGAAGTTGCACCGAATCAGTTCGAATTAGCTCCTGTTTTTGAAGAGGCTAACCTAGCTATTGATCATAACCTATTATTAATGGATGTGATGGATAAGATTGCAGATAAACATCAACTTAAGGTGCTCTTTCATGAGAAACCTTTTGCTGGTATTAATGGTTCTGGTAAACATAATAACTGGTCGTTAGCAACAGATACCGGAGTTAATTTATTGAGTCCGGGTTCTACGCCAATGAAAAATCTTCAATTTCTAACCTTTTTTATAAATACGATTAAAGCAGTTGATTCGTACGAAGAGCTTTTGCGTTCTTCAATTGCATCGGCAGGTAATGACCATCGTTTAGGGGCTAATGAAGCACCACCTGCTATATTTTCAATTTTTGTTGGCTCACAGTTAAGTAATGTACTAGATGAGTTGGAAGGTGTTTCTAAAGGGAAATTGTCACCTGAAGAAAAGACAGAGCTAAAGTTGAACGTTGTAGGTAAAATTCCTGAAATATTGATGGATAATACCGATCGTAATAGAACTTCGCCTTTCGCATTTACGGGCAATAAATTTGAGATGCGTGGTGTGGGTGCAAAAATGAATTGCTCTAAGCCGATGACCATTTTGAATACTATAGTTGCGAAGCAATTAAGAGATTTTAAAAAAGAGGTCGATGTATTGATCGATAAGAAAAGCTTGAAAAAAGACGAAGCTGTATTTAATGTGCTTCGTGAGTATATCAAGACTTCTAAAAGAATTCGTTTTGATGGTGACGGTTATAGTGCCGACTGGGAAAATGAAGCCAAAAGAAGAAAGTTAAGCAACAATAAAAATACGCCAGAAGCTCTTGAGGTATTGACATCAAAAAATAGTATTGCGCTATTTGAGTCAATGAACGTAATGAGCGAGGTAGAGGTTAGTGCTCGCCAAGAGGTAGATTTAGAAAATTATATTATGCATCTACAGATAGAGGGTAGAGTGTATAATGAGTTGGTGTATGGTTATATTATGCCGGCAGCGTTAGAGTATCAAAATAAGTTGATTAAGAACGTCTCGGGATTAAAAGAGATCTATGGTGCAGCTCATAAAAAATTCTCTGAGGGACAATTGACCATGATCGAAGAAATTGCAGAGCATGTAGTAGGTATTAAAAAAATGGTAGATGCTATGGCAGATGCTCGTAAAAAAGCAAATTCTTTAAAAGATACGAAGAAGAAGGCTGAAGCATATTGCCATAATGTAAAACCATATTTTGTTGAGATTAGAATGCATAGTGATAAACTAGAAAAACTGATGGACAATAACTTATGGCCGTTAACAAAGTATAGAGAATTATTATTTATTCAGTAAGTCAAATTCGTAATTGAAAAAATTGAGGGAATATTAAGCTGAACAGCAGTGGCAGTTTTAATGATTCCCTTATTTTTGCCACAAATCTAAATTATGTCCACATCAAGCAGTGAAAGATATCAGCAACGCGGCGTGTCAGCTTCAAAGGAAGATGTACACAATGCGATAAAGAATATTGACAAAGGTCTTTTTCCGAAAGCGTTTTGTAAAATCGTTCCTGATTATTTAACGGGAGATGAAGAGTATTGCTTGGTAATGCATGCAGACGGCGCAGGTACCAAATCTTCTTTGGCATATATGTACTGGAAAGAAACCGGAGATATCTCTGTGTGGAAAGGTATCGCACAAGATGCGTTGATTATGAATATCGATGATCTTATTTGTGTTGGGGCAACTGATAATATTATGCTTTCTTCTACCATAGGTCGAAATAAAAATAAAATTCCGGGAGAGGTTCTTTCAGCAATTATAAATGGTACCGAAGAATTGATCAATGATTTAGGTGAATTTGGTATTACCATTCATTCTACTGGTGGTGAAACTGCTGATGTCGGTGATTTGGTGAGAACCATTATTGTAGATTCTACTGTTACCGCTAGATTAAAAAGAACTGATGTTATTGACAACGCGAATATAAAAGCGGGTGATGTTATTGTTGGTTTAGAGTCTTTTGGTCAAGCCAATTATGAGAAGGAGTATAATGGAGGAATGGGAAGTAACGGACTCACTTCTGCCCGCCATGATGTTTTTTCGAATTACTTAGCTGAAAAATTTCCAGAAAGTTTTGATGCCGAAGTACCTAAAGATCTTGTTTATTCTGGTAATGTGAAGTTGACAGATACGGTTGAGAATTCACCTATCGATGCTGGTAAATTAGTATTATCGCCAACGAGAACTTATGCACCTATCGTTAAAAAAATACTTTCAAAATATAATTCAAGCGAAATCCACGGAATGATTCATTGTAGTGGAGGGGCGCAAACGAAAATTCTTCACTTTATTGATGAATTGCATGTGGTAAAAGATAATTTATTTGATGTGCCACCGCTTTTTCAATTGATTCAAGAACAGTCAGGTACAGATTGGAAAGAGATGTATAAAGTCTTTAATTGTGGTCATCGATTAGAATTTTATCTTCCTGAAGATGTAGCAAATGATATCATTGAAATCTCGAAAAGTTTTGGTGTAAATGCTCAAATTATCGGTAGGGTAGAGGCTTCAAATTCGAAAAAACTAACAATTTCAAGTAAGTATGGCACCTTTGTGTATTAGCACATACGATTAGGGTAAATAAATCGTTCTTTTTGTATAAACCTATCTTGCTATGGAAAGAAAAAAATTTTTACGAACACTTGGTGCCGGTGCAGCATTTGCAATTACTTTTCCTTGTTTAGGAAGCTGTTCAAAAGATAGCGATGTAGAAGGTGATATTGTAGCCCAACCAACCGATGTAGATTTTACAATCGATCTTGAGTCTTCTGAAGCTGCAAAGCTGGCTAAGAACGGAGGTTTTATTCTTAAAAACTTAGTAGTTGTCGTTAAAAATCTTGAAGGCGAATTTGTTGCTGCAACTCAAATCTGTAGCCACGAGCAATACGATCAAGTACGATTTGTAAATCAAGATGGAGGTATTTTTTATTGCGATGTACATGGGTCTAAATTTTCGCAAACCGGTACGCCGTTAAATGAAATTCCGAATAGTACTTCTAAGTCTTTAAAGATTTATAATACCAGCCTAGAGGGTTCTATATTGCGTGTTTTTGAATAAACATCACGCTACTAATTCGTAAACCATAACTACACCAACCTAACTTCTTTATTCTTTATGTCAATATTTACCACCAAATAGAGAAAATAAGTGAAGAAATTTTATGTCTTAATTTTATGTCTAATGACCTGCTTTGCGTACGGTCAAGAGAAACAGTACGTAACGGTTAAGAAATCTTACGAGGTAATGGGCGGTGAATTTGATATTACCGTAATTTCTGAAGATGAAGAACTAGGGTATATTTATATACTAGAGGCGTTGGCAGAAGTGCAAAGAATAGAAAAACTTATTTCTTCTTGGGATGAAGAATCTGAAACGAGCTTGGTAAATAAAAATGCAGGAATCAAACCTGTACCTGTAAGTTGGGAGCTGTATAAACTTATAGAGCGATCTATTCTATTATCTGAAATTACGAATGGTGCTTTTGATATTACGTTTACAACGTTAAACGATATTTGGAAACTCGATGGTTCTATGGATGCCATGCCAACTTCAAGTGAGATAAATGAAGTAAAGCGTAAAATTGGGTATAAGAACATTATACTAAATAGTAAAGAACAAACCGTTTATCTTAATAAAAAAGGAATGCGAATTTCTTTTGGTGGTATTGGTAAAGGTTTTGCTGCAGATAAGGTAAAAGCTTTATTAGTTTCTAATGAGGTAAAAGCGGGTATTATCAATATAGATGGCGATATTACTACTTGGGGTACAAAAGTAACAGGAGATAAATGGCTTATAGGTGTGGTGAACCCTGATTTAAAAGGCGGTATATCTTCCTGGATTCCTATTTTAGAATCTTCAGTAGCTACGACTGGTGGCGATGGTAATTTTATATTGTCAGGTAATGAAAAATACACTCATATTATAAATCCAAAAACTGGGTATCCGGCAACGGGTATTAATAGTGTTTCGGTTTTTTCCAAAAGTGCCGAAACATCAGATGCATTAGCTACTTCGATATTTGTAATGGGTCTTGATGCAGGGCTTGCACTAATTAATCAGTTGGGCGATACAGAGGTAATTATTGTGGATAGCAACAATAAAATGCATAAAAGCAATGGTATATTGCTTTATTAGATTTCATTTATACAGAATCACTTTCTCATTTTAAATTCTTACCGTAATAATCGCTTTAGTGTGTCTGTAATTTTATTGTAAATTTGCCATACAAGTGAAGTAAGCATATGATAGACAAGTTAAACATAGTAAAACAACGTTTTGATGAGGTTTCAGACCTTATAATTCAGCCAGGTATTATATCTGACCAAGAGAAATATGTAAAACTCACAAAAGAATATAAAGATCTTAGAGATTTAATGGATAAGCGAGAAGAATATCTTGAGCTTACCAATAATATTACCGAAGCCGAAGAGATTATTGCTGATGGAAGTGATGCGGAAATGATTGAAATGGCAAAAATGCAATTGGATGAGGCTAAAGGCGGATTGCCAAAGCTTGAAGAGGATATTAAGTTAATGCTGATCCCTAAAGATCCAGAAGATGCAAAAGATGTAGTAGTAGAAATCAGAGCCGGAACGGGTGGAGATGAAGCTAGTATTTTTGCAGGTGATCTTTTTAGAATGTACACAAAGTATTGTGAGAGCAAAGGATGGAAAACTAATGTAATTGACCTTAGTGAAGGTACTAGTGGTGGTTACAAAGAAATTCAGTTCGAGGTTTCTGGTACTAATGTTTATGGAACTTTGAAATTTGAAGCTGGTGTACACCGTGTACAACGTGTACCTCAAACAGAAACACAGGGTCGAGTACATACGAGTGCAGCTACAGTTATGGTTTTACCTGAAGCTGAAGAATTTGATGTGCAAATAGATCCTAAAGATGTAAGAATAGATTTTTTCTGTTCTTCTGGTCCTGGTGGTCAGTCTGTGAACACAACATATTCTGCGGTACGTTTAACGCACATACCAACCGGATTGATCGCGCAATGTCAAGATCAAAAATCGCAACATAAAAATAAGGACAAAGCTTTTAGAGTACTTCGTTCTAGATTATACGATTTAGAATTGGCAAAGAAGCAAGAAGAAGATGCTGCTAAACGAAACTCTCAAGTAAGTAGTGGTGACCGTTCTGCAAAGATTAGAACATACAACTACCCACAAGGTAGAGTTACCGATCACCGAATAGGTCTTACTTTATATGATTTGTCTAACATTATAGACGGTGACGTTCAAAAAATAATAGACGAATTAAGTTTTGTAGAAAATACAGAGAAATTGAGGGAGGCCTCTGAGATATTTTAATTTATGACCACTCAAGAGTTAGTAGATCAAATACATAAGAAACAATCTTTTTTGTGTATTGGTTTAGATACCGATTTAGAAAAGATTCCGGCTTTTTTATTAGAAGAAGAAGATCCTATTTTCTCTTTCAATAAAGCTATTATCGACGCTACTCATGAATTGTGCGTGGCGTATAAGCCAAATATTGCTTTTTATGAAGCTTATGGAGTACAAGGTTGGTCGGCATTGCGTAAAACGATTAAATATTTAAATGCTAATTATCCTGATATTTTTACCATTGCAGATGCTAAAAGGGGAGATATAGGTAATACTTCTACAAGATATGCTAAGGCATTTTTTGAAGATTTAAATTTTGATTCCATAACTATAGCTCCTTATATGGGGAGAGATTCTGTTGAGCCTTTTTTAGCCTTTGAGGATAAGCATACTATTTTACTGGCACTAACTTCAAATGAAGGTGCTTTTGATTTTCAGACAAAAAAGATAGACGGGGTAGAACTTTATAAAGAAGTGCTATCTGTTTCTACAACTTATAAGGGGTCTGAGAACTTAATGTATGTAGTAGGGGCTACCAAGGCTGAATATCTTAAAGAAATTCGCGAGATAGTACCTAATAGCTTTTTATTGGTACCTGGTGTAGGTGCGCAAGGCGGAAGCTTGAAAGATGTGTGTAAATATGGTATGACCAAAGATATTGGTCTACTAATTAATTCTTCACGCGGAATAATATATGCGTCTGATCAAGAAAATTTTGCAGATGCAGCCAAAGCTAAGGCTGAAGAATTACAAGAAGCTATGAAAATAGAGCTAGAAAAATTAAACTAATTCTTCTAGAGTTCTTTTGATTTTCTGTGCTTTTGATTCGAAAAATTCTCCTAATTGAGTGTTTGATTGAATATTTGAAGCTTTTTCTAAAAAAGTCTGATATTGATACTCCAATAAGCTGATGATATCATTATTTGCTTCCATTGGTGTTACCGATCCTACCTTACAATACTGCTTGTTCATTATACTAATTTTATGTTCTTACAAATATACGTTCAGAATCAAGTTTTGGACGTGGGTATGTTGAGCTATACATCTAATTAATAGGTAATATGTCTTTTTTTTAACATTTCTGCAGATTAAAACATAAAAGAGCGGCTGTTTTAATTGAATTTTGATTTTCCTAAATGCTATGTCAAAAAGAATTAATACATTGTAGATTAACTGAATTTTAAATAAACATTCAATTTGCTTCATTATATAACGTATCCACATGAAACTTCTACTACCTGGGTCACCTTTGTGCATGGTGCAGGTGGTAGTTCTTCTATATGGTATAAGCAAATTCGAGAATTTAAAAAGCATTTTAATGTATTGCTTTTAGATTTGCGAGGGCACGGTAATTCTAAACCTAGCCTTAAGAATGTTTTTGATGAAAAATATACCTTTGATGTTATTACTAATGATATCGTTGAGGTTATTGATCATGAGAAAATTGAGAAATCGCACTTTGTTGGTATTTCGTTAGGTACGATACTGATTAGAAATTTAGCAGAAAATCATCCTGAACGAGTAGAGAGTATGGTTATGGGTGGCGCTATTATGAAGCTGAACCTACGTTCTCAAATACTTATTAAACTTGGTGTCGTGTTTAAAACAGTTATACCTTACCTGTGGTTGTACAAATTCTTCGCAATTATTATAATGCCTAATAAGAATCACAGAGAGTCTAGATTGCTCTTTGTGCGTGAAGCAAAGAAATTGTATCAAAAAGAATTTATTCGTTGGTTCAAACTTACGTCAGAGATTAATCCGCTACTACAATTTTTTAGATCTGCAGATATTAAAATACCTACGCTTTATGTTATGGGTGAAGAAGATTATCTGTTTTTACCTAGCATTCGTAAAATAGCAAAATCTCATCAGCATTCTCAGTTAATCGTAGTTGAAGACTGTGGTCATGTAGTTAATGTAGAGCAGCCTAATTTTTTCAACGAGAAGGTAGTGGCTTATTTAGTGCAGCAGGGCTAATTGATTCTTGAATTATGTGATATTAGCTTTTTCGTTCTTTGAAAAAGTTTAAAACAAAAAAAACCGATGCTCCCACCGGTTTTTAACTAACTAACTAACTCAAAAAATAACTAACTCAAAAAATTGAAATTGAATGCTTTAATACTGTTCTCTAGTTTTTAACGCATAACTTTTTAAGTTATTGTAATAGTTTTAAAAAAACTACTTTTTATCTTGAAGTGCAAATACTTTTTTAAGTACATCTGTTGTTCTAGATGAGTATTTTGTTCTAATCTCCTCTTCTTCAACAGCTATCATTTTATATACACCTGAAAGAGCTTGTTCAGTAACGTAATCCGTTAAATCAGGATTAACATTATTTGTAAGTGGTATAGCATTGTATTTCGTAATTATCGAGCTCCAAATTTTATCTGCACCTACCTTTTTGAAAGACTCATTTATTACCGGATTGAATTTTGCATACAATTCAGTATTCGTTTTTGTTTCCAAATAAGAAGTTGCAGCGTCATTGCTTCCTAAAAGTATATTTTTGGCATCTACGAAAGACATGTCTTTTACAGCATTCACAAAAATTGGGGTTGCTTCAGAAACAGCATCTTCAGCTGCGCGATTTAAAACTTTTAATCCTTCATCTGCTAAGCTACCTAAGCCTATATCGCGTAAAGTCTTATCTACCTTCTGTAAATCTTCTGGTAATAATATTTTTACTAACTCATTTTTGTAGAAACCATCAGTTGCAGTTAGTTTGCTAACCTGTTTTTCGATACCGAGGTCTAATGCTTCTTTTAATCCGTTTGCAATGGCATCGTTACTTAAAACACCTTCTGTAGAAGTTGGTAATTGATTTACTACCTGTTGTAACTCTGCACATGAAACAGCTAGTAACATGCATATAGCTAAGCTTACTTTTTTTATCATCTTAATGAAATTTATTTAGGGTCTATTGTACTTACGAGAATATTACGGTTTTATTGTTGTAGACCATCGTTTTACGTGCAATATGAAGTTTTACACCTCTTGAAAGCACGATTTTTTCCAAATCTCTACCTTTGGCAATGAAATCTTCAATGGAGTGGGAGTGAGTTACCGTGGTTACATCTTGCTCAATGATCGGACCTGCATCTAGTTCTTCTGTTACATAATGACTCGTTGCACCGATAATTTTTACGCCTCTTTTAAAAGCTGCATGATAAGGTTTTGCTCCTGCAAACGCTGGTAAGAATGAATGGTGAATATTTATAATCTTATTAGGGAACTTATTGATAAGTGTTCCGCTAACGATTTGCATATATCTAGCCAATACAATGAAGTTGATATCATGCTTTTCTAACAGCGCCAACTGTTCCTTTTCTGCTTCAACTCTGTTCTCTTTAGTGAAAGGAACATGAAAGAAAGGAATATTAAATTGATCAGCTATGTGTCGTAGGTCATTATGGTTACTTAATATAAAAGGTATTTCAACCTCTAATTCACCAGAACGGTATCTACTTAATAAATCATAAAGACAATGCTTGTACTTAGAAACGAAAATAGCCATTTTAGGTAATTTATCGTCTGTGTGTATACTCCATTGCATGTTATATGTGGAAGCCAACTCTTTTTGAAAAAGGGCTTTAAAATGAGCTAAGTCAGAGAAGTCTTCTTCAAATTCTACCACGGTACGCATAAAAAATACGTTAGCTGGTTTGTCTACATGCTGATCAAGGTAAACAATGTTGCCCTTGTTTTTACTTATAAATCCGGTTACGGTGCATATAATACCTGCTTGATCCGGACAATGGATTAAAATTGTTGTTTTCAATGGAATTCTAATTATAGCATCAAAAATAGACCATAATTCTTAAAATGCCTGCTATAACTTGTATTTTCAGAAGAATTTAGATTGATTAAGAGTGTTCAGATTTCCAAACCTTATATGACTTTCTAAAACTTTTAATTTCTTTTCTAAGTAGATTAATATACTCCGTTTCTTTTACACCATGCTTCTCTAAACCCATACAGTACGAGTTGATATTTCTGATGATAATATTTATGTAAGAAATGGTTTCTAAACGTTCATTGCTACAATTAGAATACTCTACTTGTGCGATTTTTTGAGGTATAAGAATAGAATCGGTTAAAATAGAATTAGCCATTATATCTCTAAGGCTCTTCGATTCGCAAAGGCGCATGAGATCTTTATTGAAAGATACATACGAGGCAATCTCTCTGCTCATGGTGCAGAGTTCCAATGCTTTCCTATAAATAGGTAAATGTTTTAAACTTCGATATGCCATTATGTGGGGTGTAATTAGCGTCACATAAAATTACGTTAGTTATTTGTAAATTTTCTATCGAATACAAACGTAATTTGTATTTTTACCTTTGATAATAAAAAATTAAACAGAAAAACTTTTGAATCCAAAGATAGACGAGCTTAATTGGAAAATACTGAAACAATTGCAAAATAATGCTAGAGAATCATTTGCAAATATTGGGCGTACCGTAGGGCTCACAGCACCTGCAGTTGCTGAACGTGTTAAAAAAATGGAAGACCTTGGTATTATACAAGGTTATAAGGCTACCGTGTCTCATGCGTTGACAGGTCATCAATTAAAAGCCATTATAACATTGCGGGCTTTCATGGGAAAATTAAAACCATTTTTGTCTGTGGTTCTTACTTTAGAAGAAGTCATAAACTGTTATCGAATTACCGGAAATGAGAATATAGTCATGGAGGTTGTTTTAAAAGATCAGTTTCATCTAGAAAAATTTATTGATCAATTAATTCAATATGGTGAAACTAGAACGCATATTGTTTTATCGCAGGTAATTTCGAATGCCCCAATGCACAAGATAAAATAGAATTTTTATTTAATTGTTTTAACTAGCTTTAGGTAATTTGTAATTCAATTTAAAAAGACTGTTTATTGATAATTATTTTGGCTAGATTTTTGATGTAAAATAAATGATGAAAAAAATACTACTCCTTGCCTTCGTTTTAATTTCTTCGGTAGTGTATTCTCAAGAGCTTAGACTTTTGAGAGGTGCCATTACAGATAATTTAGTTGTAAATGATACTGTAAATGATACATACTCACTTTATTTACCTTCTAATTTTGAAGTGAATAGACCTTGGCCTGTTGCTTTTGTGATGGATTTGAAAGGGAAGGGAAAGGCAGCGGTGTCAATTTTAATTAATGCCGCTGAGCAAGAAGGCTATGTTTTGGCAAGTTCTAATAATCTTAGTGATTCACTTGCTATTTCTGAAAACGTGCTAATTGCAAACAGAATGTTTAATGCTGTTTTTAATACAATACCTACTGCAAAAAACCGCACATATACTGCAGGGTTTGGAAGTGGTGCAATGTTCGCATCTATTTTACCTACGTTTGTTCGAGAGATAAAAGGTGTTATTTCTATAGGGGCATCGGTTGGTAATGTTGAAATATTAAATACAAAACAACCTTTTCAGTTTATTGGTTTGGTCAATAGATCAGATTATAATTTTACTTCAATGTATAATACCAAGCAGGTGCTGAATAAATTAAAATTCCCAAATGAATTGTTGGTGTTTGATGGTGCTCGAAATCTACCAGAGAAAGAGATAATTGCGAAAGCATTTAGAATGTTGACATTGACCAGTATGGCTAAAGGTCATATACAGCGAAACGATAGTTTAATAAAAAGTTCATACGATGAGTTTTTGGTCGATGTAAATAAGAATGTATCAAACCAGAAACCACTTTTAGCTACATATCAAATGTTTGATATGGAGAAAATTTTCTATCCTTTAATGAAGTTAGATTCTTTAAAGGCTTCTCAAAAGGTTTTTAAACGTAGTACGTCTTATAGGCAGGCTAATAGAAGTCAAAATAGTTATTTTCTGAAGGAGTCATTCACGAAAGAAGATTACGGATATTATTTAGAGGAAGATATTATTTCCTACAACTATGCTAATTTAGGATGGTGGAATTTTCAGATGGAAGAATTAAATAAATTAGATAAGAGTTCTAATTTGTTCGAACGTCAAATGTCAAGTAGATTAAGAGGTTATATAAATGCCCTAGTTTCTGATAATATAGATTATATAGCTGCTGATGAGAAAGTAGATTTTGAAGCTTTAAATTTATTATACATGATAAAAACCATAACTGCACCTGCAGAACATGATGGTTATTTAAAGGTAATCTCAATGAGTTCAAAAATGGAAGATTACGGTACGGCCTTATTCTATTTAGAAGAACTTTTAAAAAACGGTTATACGGATAAAGAAGGGTTGTATGATATAGAGCACACATCATTGTTCAGAATAATGCCTGAATTCAATGAGGTGGTCGAAAAGTACCTGAAAGGTGCTAGATATGATGTTATTGAACAGTAAGGTGTGGCACTTTTTCTACATCCCAATCAATAACTAATCCTTTAGCTAGAGATTTGGCAATCTCTTTTCCATATAGTACTTCGCATAAATATAGTGCAGCTTCAAAGCTTTTGGCTCCGCCTGCAGAGGTAATATACTTTCCGTCGTGAACAAATAGTACGTTATCTTTTATATTCAGATTAGGAAACATTTTCCTGTAGTTTTCTACATCACTAGGGAAAGTCGTTGAAGCAACCGAATCTAAAATCCCCGTTTTTGCTAAAGGGAATGCTCCGTCGCAATGGCTAGTCATATATAGCGCACTTTTGTCAACCTTTTTGATAAAATCTAACATAGCCGTGTCTTTCAAATCGCTATCCATTGAATGCTCTGCGCTTGGCACTACCAATATGTCTATTTGAGGTAGATCGTCTTTCGTGTAATCATAATCTGGTAGAATGCGTACCCCTTCAAAAGTGGTTATGGGTTCTAAGGTGTTGGCAACAATAAAAGTGTTCATTGCCTTAATATTCTCTCTATATTTTGTATGCTGAAAAATATCGAAAGGTGCCGTAAATTCAGTATTGAAAGTACCATCCATAATAAGAAAAGCAACATTGTAGCTTTCAGGATTTAGCTCGGGCATTATTCTAGCATCTTCAGCGATTATTTCTTTTTCAACTGTAGATTTTTTCTCTTGACAGCTTATTAAGATGATAAGAAATAGTGGCAAAATATTGGTAAATTTCATATTCAAAATGTATAAGGTTCTAAAGTACGATTATAAGTAAAAAAAGTTACAACGAATAAATTGTATTTTTGAAGTGTAAAGTTAGAGATATGAGATTATGTATTGCGGTTTTAGTTTTAGGAATGTTTGTTTCATGCGGACAAGAAAAAAAATATCATGATGTAAAGAACGGTATAGCAGCTACGGTAACATCAGATAAATTAGCCGATATTTTATTGTTCCAAGAAGAATTGAATGCTGAATTTAAAGATCCTGAAACTTCTCCTTTAGCGGATCGTTTTCGAATTAAATTTGAAACTTTAGATTTTTTTGCGCCAGATACTAATTATGTAATTGAAGCACAGTTGGTAAGAACGCCCGAAGCATTGCCGTTTGCAATGCCAACTACTACAGGTAGAGAATCTACAGAGGTTGTTTATGGTGTCGCTAAGTTTACTATTAATGGAAAAGCATATGAATTGGAAATTTACCAATCTCCAGATTTAATTACTCAAGAAAAATACGTGGACTATTTGTTTTTGCCTTTTACAGATAAAACAAATGGCGAAGAGACTTATGGTGGTGGTCGGTACTTAGATTTAAGAATACCAGATGGCAATACGATTGTTCTAGATTTCAACAAAGCATATAATCCGTATTGCGCTTATAACAAGAAATTCAGTTGTCCTTTGGTGCCAGCTGTAAATAATTTGAATACTGAGATTAGGGTAGGGGTAAAAGCTTTTGATCATTAGTTTTTGTAAATAAAAAAACCTCGGCAGGTATTGCCGAGGTTTTAAAACTTAAACTATAAAATCAACCATTAATATTATCAACTACTTAGAAAGAGTAGATAGCTGCTATTGCAAAAGTAGATAGGCTATTAGTTGTGCCGATACCATCACTTTCTATAAATGGCTCAACGTCATTACCAAAACTATCTAATCTAATTTCTGGCTTAATAATCAAATTATCTTTTGTAAAACTTCCTGTAAGAGTTAATCCAAGTACAGGAACATCATCATCTAGTAAATCATCAGTGAATGCAATATATTCTCCTCTTAAACCAATAGCAAAACTTTCTGAAGTTGTTAATTGTGGGTAAATCGCTGCTCCATAAAAACCAGTTCCAGTTTCTGAGTTATCATTGTAAGCCGCATTTATTCCAAAGAAGAAATCTTCAGAAATATCAAATCCACCAGTATAATCAATTTCAAAACCTAGACCACCATTACTACCACTATCGTAGTATAAGTTTAGGTATTGGTCAAAAGCACCTAATTGAGTACCAAAAGCATAATCTCCTGTAGAACTTGTGTCATTAACATCCCAAGGATTTGAAACCGATAACATTAAGCTAACATCATCTGATAAAGCGATATCAGCTTTAACACCTAGGTGAGAAAAAGGTCCATTTGAAAATAAATAAGAAACACTATAGTTAAAATTGGCAGCAGGTGCTATTACCTCGTAACCTAAAAATGTATTCCAACGACCAGCTGTAAGAGTTACTTTGTCAGAGACATTCCAGTAAGCATAAGCTTGGTTGATAACACCATTTAAAACGTCGTTTTCAAAAGTAGCTTCTGTTCCTCTAGGTCCAAAAACTAAATCTACTACAACACCGGTATTTTCCATTTCATAGCTACCTATAATATTTGCCATACCTAATGCAAAACCAGTTTGGTTAGCAAAAGAAGTTCCCGTAGCTGTGGTTGCAGCTCCACCATCTTTAAAAGCTGTTCTCCAATAGGCATCAACAGAACCGCTAATGCTTATCTTTTTCTCTTCTTCCTCTTCTTGAGCTACTACGCCAGCAGCTGCAAAAAGCATAAGACCTGTTGCGAAAATATTTTTTACGTACTTTGTATTAATAATCGTTTTCATAAATTTTGATTTTTACCCCGTAGGGGATGAATTAATTTGAGTAATTTATTGATAGGTTATGTAACGGAGCGTTCTGCAAAACGCTCCGTATTTTTTATTTGTCGCTTGATATATGTTCTGGATAAGCTTCTAATCCATGCTCGGTAAGATCTAATCCTTCAATCTCATCTTGTTTTGAAACACGTAATCCGATTGTTTTCTTTAATATAAATAGTACAACGAACGTTCCAAAGGCAGCCCAAAGAATATAGGCAAGAGAGCCATAAGTTTGTACCCAAAGAAGACTAGCTCCACCGCCATATAATAGACCGCCATCTAAAGCGAAGACTCCTACTAATACGGTTCCAAGAAAACCACATGTACCATGTACAGAAATTGCTCCAACAGGATCATCTATCTTTAATTTTTTATCTAATAGTTCGATAGAAAGTACTACTGCTAAACCACAAACTAAACCAATGGCAATTGCACCATATGCGTTTACTGCTCCACAACCAGCGGTTATACCTACTAAGCCTGCAAGTGCGCCGTTCAAAGTCATTGAAAGGTCTGGTTTTCCATATCTCAACCAAGTCAAGAAAAGTGCTGCAATAGCACCGATTGCTGCAGATAAATTAGTGTTTATAATTACACTACCTGCTGCTATAGTATCATCACCACCCCAAGCTAATTGAGATCCACCGTTGAAACCAAACCAACCTAACCATAGTATAAATACACCAAGTGATCCTAATAACATATTATGACCTGGTATAGCTTTTACTTCTCCGTCAACATATTTGCCAATTCTAGGGCCAACCATAATAGCAGCTACCAAGGCAGCACCGCCACCAACAGCATGTACTACTGAAGATCCTGCAAAATCTATAAAACCAGCGGCGTTCAACCATGCATCATCATCAAATGGCCAGTACCAACTACCAGATATAGGGTAGATTAGTGTTGTTAATACGGCTGATAAAATTAAATATGTTGAAAATTTAGTACGTTCTGCAACTGCACCAGATACAATTGTAGCTGCTGTAGCACAAAATACAGTTTGAAAGAATAAATTGTACCAGTCTGTAGCACTAAAAAAGAAATACCCTTGATCTGTTGGGCTAGATCTAAATAATCCTCCTAATACTAAATCACTTCCATACATTATACCATAACCTACAGCCCAAAACAAAAGAGATCCAATTGCAAGGTCCATTAAGTTTTTCATGATAATATTTCCGGTATTCTTACTTCTGGTAAAACCAACTTCTACCAAAGTAAACCCAGCTTGCATAAAGAAGACTAAAATACCGGCGAGTACAATCCATAATGCCCCCATGTCGGCATTTATGGCTTCCAAAGCCTTGTCCATCGATTCTTGTGTTACTTCATTCATATTTGTAATTTTTTGAGTGATTTATTTTTAAGATTAGTTAATTCCTGCCAAGCCTTTTTCCTTAGTTCTAATTCGGTAAGCTTCCTGAACCTCAGAAACAAATATTTTACCATCGCCGACATTACCAGAATATGCAGATTCAAGAATTGAACTCACTGTTTTGTCAAGAAAGTCGTCAGATACTACAATAGATAAATACCTGCGTTGTATGTCTGTAGTGCTATATGAAATGCCACGATAAACATGACCTTGTTTTTCATTTCCTACTCCTGTTACATCCCAGTAACTAAAGAAGTTCACTTCAATATTGTGCAACGCCTCTTTGACATCGTCAAACTTTGATTTTCTGATAATTGCCTCGATTTTTTTCATTTGAATAAGTTTTTGATACTGCCAAATATATGTTAAAAACATTCAGACCCTAAAAATAATAGGGTCTGAATACTGATTTTTATCAGTATGATAATATATACCCCTAAAAAATTAGGGTATTGTTATTTAAAGATGATAATACTGAAGATACCAAGAAGTGGAAAAGGTGATTTGGTCTATATCATAGAATAATCGTCAGGAAATTGTGCGATTATCTAACGATTGTTTAATAAAACAGCAAATACTTAAAAAAATGAATAAAAATAAAATAGTGGATGGTGAATGTTAAATCTATAACATTCTGCAAATCCATAGCCCTAATGATATGGCTAGTATACCAATCGATACACTTAGACCCATATATAAGGATGTTTGAAGTAATGAAGATTCTTTAAAAAGAATGTTGCTTTCTAATGCGAATGTAGAGAAAGTAGTAAAGCCCCCGCAGAAACCGGTGGCTAATAGTAAAGTTTGATTTTCTGAAATGTAATTGTTCTTGAGAGAGAGACCTATTAATATACCTATAAGTAGGCAACCAATAATATTGACTAGAAATGTACCTAGATAGAAATTTGAATAGTAGGCATTCAGGTTCTTTGATATATAGTATCTTAAAATACTACCAAACCCTCCGCCTATAAAAACCAGTAAAAATTGTTTCATACCTTATAAAGGTAAAAACTAAACTGCTTTCTTGTAGCTAGTAGTAAGTAAATCTAACGGATAGATTACAGAAGTTGGTTGTTTAGCCGATTTTTGAGATGGTGTTTTCGCTTTTTGAGAAACACTTATCAAACTAATCGCTACCAAGGCAATGTTAATACCTACTAATACTAAGAAAATTGTAAGAAATGTCGTCATAATATATTACATCTTATAGATGAATAACGCAAAATTACGGTATTTGGTATATTAAACGCCGATAATCAGTGTTTTGTTGTGAAAATGTTAATTTTTGTGGTGTAGGAAAAAAATTAACTATTCCTTTAGGAAAAACTTTATAAATAATAGGAATGCTACGAATAGTGTAAAGAAAACACCAATCCATTTAACACCTTTATAATTCTTTTGGTGTAATTTGAAGTCTTTTTTATAAGTGATGACAATAATAATGGCGAAAACCACTGCAAATGCGATTGCAAAAATGATTTGTCCGGTGCTAAACATATTTCATATTTTTACGCAAAGCTAACGGAAAACGGTATAATAAAGATGAAAAACAAAATCAAAGCAGTAGAAGAGTTTCATAATTCTTTTGGTCTAGGTGTTTCAGAAGATATGATTGCAGATTTAGGGGCGGCGAAGAATACGTTGCGTTTCAATTTAATGGATGAGGAGAATAAAGAGTATTTAGAAGCAGCTCAGAATAATGACCTAGTTGAGGTTGCTGATGCCTTAGGTGATATGTTATACATATTATGTGGTACTATTTTAGAGCACGGTATGCAGTATAAAATTGAAGAGGTATTCAATGAAATACAAAGAAGTAATATGAGTAAGCTTGGTGAAGATGGTAAACCTATTTACCGGGAAGATGGTAAGGTTTTAAAAGGACCTAATTATTCGAAACCGAATATTGGTGTAATATTAGATAAATAAAAAAAGGGGGCGATTCGCCCCCTTTTTTTTATGCTTCTACTTTAAAGCGCCATCCGAACTTATCTTCAGACTTGTTGTACTGTATATCTGTTATAATTTTCTTTAGTCGTTGTGCATAGCTATTATCTAACTCTGGCAACTCATAATCTGTATCTCTAAATCCGAAACCGGCAATAGGCGAAATAACGGCTGCTGTACCAGCACCGAACATTTCTTTTAAAGAACCATCTTTAGCTGCTTCAACTACTTCTTTGACCGTAATTTTTCTAACCTCGGTTTTTATACCTTGGTCTTTAGCGATATCTAAAATACTTTTTCTGGTGATACCATCAAGAATACGATCACTCGTAGGTCCTGTTAATAAGGTATCATTAATTCTAATGAAGATGTTCATTGCACCCGCTTCTTCAATATATTCATGGGTAGTGTCATCTGTCCAGATTACTTGGTTGTATCCTTTTGCTACTGCTAATTGAGTAGGGTAAAATTGACCTGCATAATTACCGCCAGCTTTTGCGAAACCAACACCACCGTTTGCTGATCTAGAATATTTCTCTTCAATAAGTACTTTTACTTTACCAGAAAAATATGCCCCAGAAGGTGCACACGCGATAATGAATTTATATTCATCGGCAGGTGAAGCATGAAAACCATTACCAGAAGCGAACATAAAAGGTCTTATATATAATGAACTACCTTCTTGGGTAGGTATAAAATCTTTATCTAGGTTAAGTAACGTGGTAAGCCCTTCCATAAAGTAATCTTCAGGAATTTGAGGTATACACATTCTTTCCGCAGAAATATTAAAACGCTTGTGGTTTTCTAATGGTCTAAATAGGTAGACATCATTCTTTTCATCCTTATAGGCTTTCATACCTTCGAAAATAGATTGTCCGTAATGAAAAATCTTCGAAGATGGATCTAGCGTAATTGGCTGGTAAGGCGTTATTGTTGGCATTTCCCAAGCACCATTTTTGTAGGTACAGACCATCATATGGTCTGAAAATACAGAACCAAAAGCAAGATTGTCAAAATCTACTTGGTCAATTTTAGAGGTTTTTACCTTTTCTATTGTGATATCTTTCGTTGCAATACTCATGAAATACGTAACTTTAGTTGATTAAAATTAAACAAATATCCCTACTAGCACTTCTTTTTTAGTTTTAAATTGATGAGTTTTGCAGGTATATCAACATTTTTAGGATTTATGAAAGGATTTAACATATTACTTGTGTTTTTATTTGGGTTTTTTACTTGTCTTGCACAGCAAGATGTGGCTAATAGTTCATCAAAATTTTATGGTGATGAATTTAAAATCACCGAATTAAGTAGTAAAGATGATGTCATGAAGAAATTTGCTTCAATGCCTGTAGCTGACTCTTTGAACCTTCAATTTAAAACTAAGGTTAAAGAGGTTTGCAAAGTAAAAGGTTGTTGGATGATTGTTGAGCTACCAGAAGGTGAGCAAGCAATGGTGCGTTTTAAAGATTACGGATTCTTTATGCCGGCAGATATTCTAGAGAAAGAAGTTGTTTTAAATGGATTGGCATTTGTGGAAGAAATGAGTGTTGGTGATCAACAGCACTATGCTAAAGATGGTGGTAAGACAGAAGAAGAGATAGCAAAAATTACAACTCCGAAAAGAACATATAGTTTCGAAGCATCGGGAGTGTTAGTTCCAAATTAATTTGAAAAGAGAAATTATTACTACAGGCGATGGTTCTAAAACCATTCAGATTATGGACTGGCAAGAACAGTACCACTCAAAACATGGTGCTATTCAAGAAGCTTACCATGTATTTATTAAGTCTGGTTTAGATTTATTCAAAGACCAAGAAATTCAAATTCTAGAAATTGGTTTTGGTACAGGGCTAAATGCGTTTATCACACTTATTGAATTTGAAAAACGCAATCTGCAAATAAAGTATGCAGGTGTAGAGGCTTATCCGGTTTCAAATGAAGAGCTCGAACAATTAAATTATTTAGAAGAATTAAAATCACTTTCTAGAAAAGATGATTTTGATTTAATGCATTCATCGCCTTGGGGGCAAGAAATAGAAATTGCTGAAAATTTTAGTCTAAACAAGCAACAGAAATTTTTTAAAGAGATTGATGCGCTAAATACTTACGATCTCATTTATTTTGATGCTTTTGGCGCTCGCGTACAGCCAGAATTATGGACGGTAGAAATTTTTCAAATCATGTTCAATGCTATGAAGAGTGGTGGGTATTTGGTTACTTATGCAGCTAAAGGTAGTGTTAGGCGGGCTATGTTAGAAGTAGGTTTTCTTGTAGAGCGACTTCCTGGACCTCCTGGTAAAAGAGAAATGCTGAGGGCTAAAAAACAATAATAAATTTCTTGTTAATATAACTTTAACACCTTGTACATCAATAGGTTTGGCGACAATGTTAAATCGGAATTAAATAGTGTATCAAGAACCTTCAAAAATGATACCTTTATTCCATGAAAGTATTGATAACAGGTGCGACAGGTTTAGTGGGTAGCGAGTTGGTATCTCAATGCCATAAAAAGGGTTATGCCGTTAATTACCTAACCACACGTAAAAACAAAATTGTTTCAGAAGATAATTACAAAGGTTTCTTCTGGAATCCAAAGGCTGGTGAAATAGACGCTAAGTGTTTAGATGGTGTTTCTGTTATCATCAATTTGGCTGGTTCTAGTATTTCTAAACGATGGACGAGTAGTTATAAGAAAGAAATTATAAATAGTAGGGTAAATACCTTAGAGTTGCTAAAGAGTACACTTTTAGCAAATGAAAATCATACCGTAAAATCACTTATTTCTGCATCTGCAATTGGCATTTATCCCGATTCGGTAAGCAACTACTATACTGAAGATGAAGCAGCTGTTGATGATAGTTTTTTAGGAGAGGTGGTCGCTATTTGGGAAAAGAAAATTAATGAATTCAAACCCTTAGGATTAAAAGTCGCTAAGGTACGTATAGGTCTTGTAATGTCTAAAGATGGTGGGGCGTTACCAGAAATGGCAAAACCGGTTAAGTATTATGTAGGTGCTGCTTTTGGTTCTGGTCAACAATGGCAATCGTGGATTCACATAACAGATTTGGCAGCTATTTTTCTACATATAACAAAGTATGAATTAAAAGGTACATTTAATGGTGTTGCGCCAAACCCTGTAACTAATGTCAAGCTCGTAAAAGAAATTGCGAAAGCATTAGATCAACCACTTATATTGCCAAATATTCCGAAGTTTGTCATGTATGCCGTACTTGGTAAAATGGCATATATCTTATTTGCAAGTCAGCGTGTAAGCAGTAAAAAAATAGAAGAAGAAGGTTTTATTTTTCAATACGCTAATATTTGTCAAGCACTCGGGTCAATTTATAATACAAACACCGAATGTATTGATTCTAAAAATAAAGTGACAAAACAATTTGTGTCTTAAAGCTTAAACTATTTGTCAGCTATAATTAAATCCGCTTTTGGCGGATTTTTTTTTAAACTTTTGTGACATTTTGACATTTTTAAAGAATTGGCAGTACTTTTGCCTGCTTTTAATCAGCGATTTAAATTACAATATATTATGAGTGATAAAGAAAACACTTTGGATGATGAATTCTTGGATGATGAGCTATTAGAAGGTCAAGAGCAAGAACAAGAGAATGAAGAGGAAGAGGAAGAAAAGTCGGTAGAAGAAACGCTTAGCGATGAACTAGCGAAAGAGAAAGATAAGTTTTTAAGATTGTTTGCAGAATTTGAGAATTATAAAAGACGTACTTCTAAAGAACGTATGGAGTTATTTAAGACTGCAGGGCAAGAAGTTATCGTTTCATTATTACCAGTTTTAGATGATTTTGATAGGGCTATGAAAGAATTGGCAAAATCAGAAGATAAAGAAACTTTTACCGGTATCGAGCTAATTAATGTTAAGCTTAGAGAGACTCTAAAGGGCAAAGGTTTAGAAATGGTCGAAGCTAAGGCAGGTGATGTTTTTGATGCAGATATACATGAAGCAATAACTCAAATACCAGCACCTGACAAGAAGATGAAAGGTAAGATTATCGACGTTATCGAAAAAGGGTTTAAGTTGGGCGACCGTATTATTAGGCATCCAAAAGTAGTAGTAGGAAATTAAAAAATTGGAATGAAGGAAGATTATTATGAAGTATTAGGCATCAGTAAGAGTGCAACTGCTGCAGAAATAAAAAAAGCATACCGTAAAAAGGCATTGCAGTATCACCCAGATAAAAATCCGGGAGATAGTTCCGCCGAAGAGAAGTTCAAGAAATCTGCTGAAGCTTATGAAGTATTAAGCGACGCCGATAAGAAAGCTCGTTACGATCAGTTTGGTCATTCTGCCTTTGAAGGCGGCGGTGGCGGCGGCGGTTTTGGCGGCGGCGGTATGAATATGGATGATATCTTCAGCCAATTTGGCGATATTTTCGGTGGCGGCTTCGGCGGCGGAGGCTTTGGTGGCTTCGGCGGTGGCGGTGGTCAACGAAGAGTAAAAGGAAGTAATCTTCGTATTAGGGTAACATTGACCTTAGAAGAGATTGCAAATGGTGTAGAGAAAAAAGTTAAGGTAAAACGAAAAGTTCAAGCCGAAGGCGTTACCTATAAAACATGTACTACTTGTAATGGTAGAGGGCAGGTGACAAAAATTCAGAACACGATACTTGGTAGAATGCAAACAGCAGCTGTTTGTAGTACTTGTGGTGGTAGTGGTCAAATTTTAGACGGTAAACCTGGCGATGCAGATGCACAAGGACTAAAAGTTGCTGAAGAAACGGTGTCTATTAATATACCTGCAGGTGTAGAAGAAGGTATGCAGTTAAAAGTGCCTAATAAAGGTAATGATGCCCCGGGTAACGGAGTGCCGGGAGATTTATTAGTTGCCATAGAAACCCAAGAGCATAGCACGCTTAAAAGAGAAGGTGATAATTTACATTATGATCTTTACGTAAGTATTTCTGAAGCTGTTTTAGGAACTTCAAAAGAAATCGATGCCGTTGGTGGTAAAGTTCGTATTAAGCTAGAAGCAGGTATACAATCTGGTAAAATATTGAGACTTAGAGGTAAAGGTATTACAAGTTTAAATGGATATGGTGCTGGTGATATATTGGTACATGTAAACGTTTGGACACCTAAAGAGTTGAATAAAGAACAGAAAGAATTCTTTGAAAAAATGCAGGGCAATGACAATTTTGAGCCTAAACCAGAGAAATCTGATAAGTCATTTTTTGAAAAAGTTAAAGATATGTTCTCGTAAGTTCTAAATAACTCGTTTTTAAATAAAAAACGTATATTTGAGATAATATTGGGCAACCAATATTAATTTTCTTTTTCATAGCAATTTTTTTCCCATCCTTGATTTATCAAGGGTGGGTTTTGCTTTTTAGGGCAAAAAAGTTTTTACTTTATAAGCTTTGTAATTCGTATTCTATAAAGGAATCATAAAGAGTATAGCTAGTCAAAACAATTCAATATCTTTGTAGAAATTGAGTACATGAGTCATATTTTGGTTGCTAATGATGTCACCAAACAGTTTGGGAGCCATACGGCATTGAAAAACGTTTCCCTTGAAATTCCTAAGAATAGTATCTACGGTCTACTTGGACCGAACGGGGCGGGTAAGACAACGTTAATTCGTATCATAAATCAAATTACATATCCTGATCAAGGTTCCGTTTATTTTGACGGGGAGCTACTTAAACCAGAACATATTGCGCAAATTGGGTATCTGCCTGAAGAACGTGGTCTTTATAAAAGTATGAAGGTTGGCGAGCAAGCACTTTATTTAGCACAACTAAAAGGATTGTCTAAAGCTGAAGCTAAAAAGCGCCTAAAATATTGGTTCGAAAGATTGGAGATCGGCGATTGGTGGAACAAAAAAATACAGGAGCTATCTAAAGGTATGGCGCAAAAAATACAGTTTGTTGTAACTGTATTACATGAGCCTAAGTTGTTAATTTTCGATGAGCCTTTTAGTGGTTTTGATCCTATCAATGCCAATATTATTAAAGAACAGATTTTAAGTTTAAAAGAGAATGGCACGTCTATTATATTCTCAACGCATAGAATGGAGTCTGTAGAAGAGCTGTGTGAATATATTGCTTTGATTCATAAATCAGAGAAAATATTAGATGGCAAATTAACTGACATCAAGAAAGCATACAAAAACAACATTTTTGAAATAGGTTTAGAGACAGCTAATGAGCAGTTGCTGCTAAATGATATGCAAGATAAATTTCAAGTGCTATCTCAAGATTATGATAGTATTGAAAAACAGTTGAACCTTAGGGTGCAATTGCCATCAAATGAATCTAGAGATATTTTAGCCTTTTTAGGTTCGCGTGCAAACGTAAATGGTTTTAAAGAAACGATTCCGTCTGCAAGTGATATTTTTATAAAGACCATTCAAAATAAAAATATCGACAATGAATAAATTACGACTTATAATTAAAAGAGAATACATAGCTAAGGTGCGTAATAAGTCGTTTGTGGTTATGACTTTTTTGAGTCCTTTTTTAATGGTAGGTATGATATTATTGATAGCATACTTAACTCAATTAAATGACACTGAAAAAAAGGTCATAGGGGTCTTGAATGAAAGTGGCTATTTCGCGAATGAATTTATAACTACTGATGCTACTTCTTATATCAATTTTAAAGATATTTCATTAGAACAGGCAAAGGACTCAACAGTTAGTTTAGGTTTTTATGGTCTAATTTATTTACCTAACGAACCTAATTTAGAACAAGTAGCGCAAAGAGCTTTCTTTTATAGTAAAGATGCGCCCAGTGCTACCGTTTTAGATAAATTAGAAAGTTCTATTACAGGTAGATTGCGGCAAGAAAGATTACGTGAGCTAGGCATGTCTCCAAAAGAATATGCTGAAATGGACCGTGGCTACAATATAAATATCGAAACTTTTGATGGTCTACAGAATATAAAAGGGATCAATGAGATAAAAGCGATTATTGGGGGTGCATTTGGCTACCTTATTATGATGTTCATTATTATTTATGGTGGCTTTGTAATGCGAAGTGTTATCGAAGAAAAAACTAGTAGAATTATTGAGGTTATTATATCATCTGTAAAACCGTTTCATTTAATGATGGGTAAGATTATTGGTACATCACTTGCTGGTATAACCCAATTTGCAATTTGGATTGTATCAGGAGCTATTTTGTTATTTATCGGTTTGGCTATTTTTGATATAGATCCTGCTAGTTTAACAAAAGGCGGTGGGGTTGCACCTGGTATGGCTAATGCTACAAATGTTGATGTAGATGCTCTTACCCAAAACATTCAATTATATGCGCAAGAAATTTTTGAGTTACCCATTTTTGCTATGTTGTTTTTTTTCATTGTTTATTTTATTTTGGGTTATTTAATTTATAGTTCTATCTATGCTGCTATTGGGGCAGCTGTAGATAATGAGACAGATACACAGCAGTTTATTTTTCCGGTGATTTTACCATTGATGTTGGCCATATATGTAGGGTTCTTTTCTGTGTTCAGCAATCCTAACGGACCAATAGCTGTTGCATTTTCCCTTTTTCCACTAACATCACCTATTGTAATGTTAATGCGTTTGCCTTGGGGTATTGGTGAAGGTGGCGTACCAGTATGGCAGTTGATAACATCAATTGTAATATTAATAGGTACTTTTATAGGTATAGTATGGGTAGCAGCGAAAATATATCGTGTAGGTATACTTATGTACGGTAAAAAACCAAGTTATAAAGAATTGTATAAGTGGCTTAAATACTCATGATGATTCAAGAAAGTGCAGAAACGATTAAAGAGATAATCGAGGATGATATTTGGGGGACTATTAAGAAATTTTTAGACCTAGGTTATCATTTTGGGGAAGGTGATAAATCTATTAACATTACCATAGGTTTGTTATTATTACTTACCATAGCATTTTTACTTACAAGTACTGTTCTACAAGCGATACGTAGATTTTTTACAAGAAAAATGGAAGCTGATGATAAGCTGAAGTTTATCAGCATATTTAAGTTCATTAAGTACTTGGTATATGTTATTGTGATTCTTTTTACCATGAGTGCCGCAGGTATAAATATTACTATTTTGATTACGGCATCTGCAGCTTTATTCGTCGGACTTGGATTAGCCTTACAAGAGATTTTTCAAGATATTATTGGTGGAATTTTTATCATTGTAGATAAATCGTTGAGAGTAGGCGATATCATTGAAATTGATAATAAGGTCGGTAAGGTTTTTGAAATTAAGTTACGTACTACTAGGGCGATTACAAGAGATGATAAAGTGATTATAATACCGAATCATAAATTCATTAGTGACATCGTTTATAACTACACGCAAAATCATAAGACCACGAGAGAATTAGTTCGTATTGGTGTGGCTTATGGCAGTGATATTGAATTGGTTACCGAAATACTTCTAGATATAGTTAAATCTCAAAGAAGTATTTTAAAGAGCCCAAAACCATTTGTAATATTTGAAGACTTTGGTGATTCTGCTCTCGTATTTACAATTAATTTTTATTTGACAGATAGTTTTACAGATCCACGTGTAAAAAGTGAAGTACGATATAAGATTGATGCTGAATTTAGAAAGCATAAAATATCTATTCCTTTCCCTCAAAGAGATGTTCATATATTTCAACAGGGTCCATTTCAACATAGCAATGTATCAAATACAGAGAATAATGAGAAAGCATAGCTGGGTTGTTCTTTCCGTGTGCTTATTGTTTTCTGCTATTAATTCGGTAATAGCGCAAACACCAGATGTCTTTAGGTTAGAATACATGTTGATGCCAGAAAATAGTGGCGACGTTGAAACATCGCGTATTAAGTTGGTGTTGAACGTGCCTATTGCGGTGCGAGATAAGAAAGATTTTTTGGTTCTTGGTGCGGAGTATAATCGATACAATTTTGAGGTTCCAGATGATTTATTTCCTAATTCTGGTGATTTAAGTAAGTTTCATGTATTAGATGTAAACTTAGCATACATGTATAAACTGACGGAGAGCTGGCGCTTAATTGGTGTGGTTACCCCAAGATGGTCTACTAATTTTGTTCAAGAATTACAGAACGAAGATTTTAATATGAACTATACCTTAGGTGCATATAAAAATGTGAAAAATGTAGATAAACCATACATGTTGGTTTTGGGTATTTCATACAACGGTACATCGCCAATAGACATACCATTACCATTTGTGTATTTCGAGAAACGATTTCATCCAAATTGGGCATATACATTGGGTGCGCCAAAATCGGGTATGAAGTATTTTACCAAAAAGGGTCATTTCTTTCAGACCGAAATATTTTTAGATGGGTATTATGTAAATATTCAAAACGATATTTTGTTGCCTGGTAATAATTTATCTACAGATGTTTCTTCTACGGCATTGTTATTGACAATAGGTTACCAGTATAAGATAACGAAGGATATGTCCGTTTACTTTATAGGCGGTCGATCTATTTATCAAAATAGTGCGTTACGTAACGAAGAAAGAGATGATATTTTCACTCTAAACGATGCCTCGGGTCTATATTTTAGAACAGGAATAAGAATAGGAATTTAAAAAGCAGTTATGTCAAAAATATTAGTAATAGAAGATGAAGCAGCAATTAGAAGGGTATTAGTCAAAATTTTATCCGAAGAAAATGATACATATTCTGTTGAAGAAGCCGAAGACGGATTAAAAGGTATTGAAACTATTAAGAACAATGACTATGACTTGGTGCTTTGCGACATAAAAATGCCAAAAATGGATGGCGTAGAGGTACTTGAGGCTGCTAGAAAAATTAAACCTGAAATTCCTTTTATAATGATATCTGGTCACGGTGATCTTGATACTGCTGTAAATACAATGAGATTAGGTGCTTTTGATTATATCTCAAAACCACCAGATTTAAATAGATTACTTACTACTGTTAGAAATGCCTTAGATAGAAAAGTATTGGTCGTAGAGAACAAAAACTTGAAGAAGAAGGTGAGTAAGAATTATGAAATGATTGGTGAGAGTAGCGAATTAGATACGATCAAAGACATGATCGAAAAAGTTGCGCCTACCGATGCCCGTGTTTTAATTACCGGGTCTAATGGTACAGGTAAAGAGCTTGTTGCACATTGGTTACATGAAAAAAGTGCTAGAAGTTCAGGTTCATTTATTGAAGTAAACTGTGCTGCTATACCTTCAGAATTAATTGAAAGTGAATTATTCGGTCACGTTAAAGGTGCTTTTACGTCAGCAGTGAAAGATAGAGCTGGTAAATTTGAGGCAGCCAATAAAGGAACCATATTCTTAGATGAAATTGGTGATATGAGCCTTTCTGCACAGGCGAAAGTGTTACGGGCGCTTCAAGAAAGTAAAATATCGCGTGTAGGTACAGATAAAGATATTAAGGTCGACGTGCGTGTAATTGCAGCTACGAACAAAGATTTAAAGAAAGAAATACAAGAAGGTAATTTTAGAGAAGATTTGTACCACAGGTTGGCGGTTATTCTTATTGAAGTACCTAGTTTAAATGACCGACGTGATGATATACCGTTATTAATTGAGCATTTTTCTAAGAAAATTGCTGCTGAGCAAGGTATGGCAGGTAAAACCTTTTCAGTTACGGCAATCAAAATGTTGAAAGCATATGATTGGACAGGAAATATTCGTGAATTAAGAAACGTTGTCGAACGTTTAATTATACTTGGTGGTCAAGAAGTGTCAGAAGATGACGTAAAATTGTTTGCCAGTAAATAATCAATAAAGCTTATTTAGCCGCAGCGCAATCTCCAATTTTGGTTAGGGCTTCTGCGGTAATTTCTTTAGTACGTAGATTGTAATATTTACTACCTTCAGAAATATTCGGATTCAGCAGTTGTGCTTCGCATTCATTAAAGATTTTACTAGCGAACGCAGTTGCGTCTTTGCAATTTACACTTTCAACAACCTTATCTAACGAAATACGATATTTTTCTAATGATGTATCGATGGTTTTGAATAAATCTTTCTTATTAATACTCTTTGTAACGGGTGTTTTGTTTACTGAGGAATTGGTGTTAATAGAAAGCTCGTCGTTACCGTATGCACTTTCGTGAGTGTCGTGAGATTCTAATACAAGAATTGTTTTATTTGTTAGTTCAATAGATGCATGTAAATAGTTGATTGTACCTTCTAAAGTCGTAGATTTTGTTGCAAGTGAAAGTACCTCCATATTTTCTAACATGCTTTCTTTTGCATATTTACACCCGCAAACATTTAATTGTTTTTTAGATTTTTCTAAAGCGCTTAACGCTTTATAGGCATAAAAGCGTGCCTGATTAATATCTTGAGTACCTAAAGCAGCGTTTATTTGAGATTTTGCATAACCCATATTAGAGTTAACATATTCGCACTCTACATTCGTGCGGAACGAGGATAACGATAGAAGTGCAATAGCACAGAAAAAAAGAATGTTTTTCTTCATAAGTAGGTAATTTATGTGCAAGATTTGGGATCTTACACGGATAAATTTAGATGCTTTACCTTGTTGAAAATATTATTTTCGATACAATACACTTCAATCACGATAAACGGAATTTGTGAGAATAGTATTACTTATCTTTTAGTGCCGAATTAGTATTCATTAATATTAAATTTTATATTTCAGAATGGATAAAATAAAAGTAGACAATTATAGTACCAATAAAAACTTTAAAATCTCTGATTATGAGACTTTTGAAGATTTTGGTAAGTCAGATAAAGAACTTAAAAAAGAATTATCAAAAATTAGAAGAGAGTTAGGCGAGTTTCAAGATACTATTTATGCCCATGGAAAATATAGTATACTAGTATGTCTACAAGGTATGGATACCGCTGGTAAGGATAGTTTAATACGCGAGGTGTTTAAAGATTTCAATGTTAGTGGTGTTGAGGTTCATAGTTTTAAAGTGCCTACAGAATTAGAGCTCAGCCATAATTACCTGTGGCGTCATTATTTAGTTCTACCGGCGAAAGGTAAATTCGGCGTTTTTAATAGAACCCATTATGAAAATGTATTGGTTACTAGAGTTCACCCAGAATATATATTGAACGAACATATACCTGGTATACATACGGTAGAAGATATCGACCAAAAATTTTGGGATAAAAGATTTGAGCAGATCAATGACTTTGAGCGTCACCTTGCTGAAAATGGGACTTTAATTTTTAAATTCTTCCTTAACCTTTCAAAAGAAGAACAACGTCAACGTCTGTTAAGAAGACTTGCGTTGAAAGAGAAACATTGGAAATTTTCACCAGGAGACTTAAAGGAGCGTAAACTGTGGGATGAGTATCAACATTGCTATGAAGAAGCTATCTCAAATACCACTCATGAGCATGCGCCATGGTATGCGGTACCTGCAGATAATAAAAAGGCAACGCGTATAATAATAGCATCTATTCTGTTAGAAGCGTTAAAAAAATACAAAGATATCAAAGAGCCTATGTTGAGCGATAAAATAATGGCTAATTTAGACAGCTATGAAGAACAACTACAAGGTGAATAGTAAACTTGTTTTATTTTTTGTAATTGCTTTCACATATGTGGGACTTTCGCAAAATTCGGACGAAGAACAAATAAAGAAACTTTATGATACAGCGCTGACCGAAGGTACAGGTTATGATTGGTTGAATTATTTGTCTAATCAAATAGGCGGGCGACTTTCTGGGTCAATTCAGGCGCAGCAAGCTGTAGATTATACCAAAGCTCAATTAGATTCTCTAGGTATAGATAAAGTTTGGTTACAACCTGTAATGGTGCCTAAATGGGTGAGGGGAGTACCAGAATTTGCTTATTTTGAAACAAGCCCTGGTACAACCACTAATGTTGCCATTTGCGCAATAGGTGGTTCAGTGCCAACTCCTTCCAGAGGTATAAAGGCAAATATCATAGAGGTTGAGGGTATTGAGCAGTTAGCAACCTTAGGTAAAGATAAAATTCAGGGAAAAATAGTGTTCTATAATAAACCGATGGATGCTACTCAGATAAATACCTTCACTGCCTATTCTAATTGTGTAGACCAACGTTATGCTGGTGCCTTAGAAGCTTCTGAATATGGTGCTGTGGGTGTTATTGTGCGTTCAATGAACCTTCGTTTAGATGATTATCCTCATACAGGGTCCATGAGTTATGGCGAACAGGCAGAATCTGAAAGAATTCCTGCTGCGGCAATTAGTACAAATGCAGCTGAATTATTAAGTACTTCTTTAAAATTGAATCCTGATATCAACTTTTATTTCAAACAGAGTTGTAAGCAGTTCAATGATGTTGAATCATATAATGTTATCGGAGAAATTAGAGGATCTACAAAACCAGAAGAAGTAATTGTTGTTGGCGGACACTTAGATTCTTGGGATTTAGGCGATGGTTCTCATGACGATGGCGCTGGTTGTGTTCAGAGTATGGAGGTTTTAAACCTTTTTAAGAAAACAGGTTATAAGCCAAAACGTACCGTAAGAGTAGTACTATTTATGAACGAAGAAAATGGTCTCAGAGGTGGTAATAAATATGCTGAAATTGCTAATGCCAAAAATGAAAAACACATATTCGCATTAGAAAGTGATTCTGGAGGATTTTCTCCTCGCGGATTTACTTTTGATAGTTCTGATAAAGATTTCGAAAAAGTACTAGAATGGAAACCTCTTTTTGAACCCTACTTTGTACACTATTTTGAAAAAGGATATAGTGGGGCAGATATTGGTCCGTTGAAAAAAGAAGGATTAGTAATGGCAGGTTTACGACCAGATTCTCAACGCTATTTTGACCATCACCATGCAGAGAACGATACATTTGAACATGTTAATAGACGCGAACTGCAATTAGGTGCCGCATCTATGGCTAGCTTAATATACTTAGTAGATAAATACGGATTTTAATCTCAGTCACTGCATCAACAATAGTAAAGCAATCAATTTCTGGTTTTGGAGGTAACGAAATGTTCAAATCGTTAAATTTCTTTACCTTTGTCAGATATAAAAAAAACAATAATGGAAGACGGAATTTACGCCAAGTTCAATACAAATAAAGGCGAAATACTAGTAAAATTAACTCACGATAAAACTCCTGGTACAGTAGGTAATTTTGTAGCCTTAGCTGAAGGAGATAAAGAAAATAGCGCTAAAGGTAAAGGTGAGCCGTATTATAATGGTTTGAAATTTCATAGGGTTATTCCAGATTTTATGATTCAAGGTGGCTGTCCTAAAGGTCAAGGTACTGGTGACGCTGGTTATAAATTTGATGATGAATTTCATCCAGAATTAAAGCATGATGCACCTGGTGTACTTTCAATGGCTAATTCTGGTCCTGGTACTAATGGTAGTCAGTTTTTTATTACGCACGTACCAACGCCTTGGTTAGATAATAAACACACTATTTTTGGTAAAGTTGAGTCAGGTCAAGATGTTGTAGATGCTATTGCACAAGACGATGTTATAGAATCTTTAGAAATTGTAAGAGTTGGTGATGCAGCTAAGAAATGGGATGCATTAAAAGCTTACAAAGATTTCAATTCTTCTGGTGAAGCAAGATTAGCTGATGAAAAAGCAAAGCAAGATGCTGAGCTTGATAAAATAGCAGCAGGATTTGATGCTACGCCATCAGGACTTCGTTATAAGATGATTCAGAAAGGTGATGGAGCTAAAGCTGTAAAAGGTGAAAAAGTTTCTGTACACTACGAAGGTTCTCTTTTAGATGGTCAAGTTTTTGACTCATCTTACAAGCGTAATTCTCCTATAGATTTTCAATTAGGTATCGGTCAGGTTATACCAGGTTGGGATGAAGGTATTGCTTTACTTCAAGTAGGTGATAAAGCACGTTTTGTAATTCCTTCTGATCTAGCATATGGATCTGCAGGAGCAGGCGGAGTAATACCACCAAATGCTACACTGATCTTTGATGTAGAATTAATGAAGGTAGGTTAAGCAACCTAGATACTTTAAAATACCAATGAAACACCTATATCATTTGATATGGGTGTTTTTTTTGTGATTACTTTTTACGAGTAATGAAACTACCTAAAAGTAAAATGATATTTACTATCATTAAAACTAAAAATACGGTCAAAAATGTGGTCATAAATACATGGTATAAGGTCGGGGAACCGTTCTTGTTTAATCAATAGATATGTATTTGTATAAAAGGTTGCGTTTAAGTTGAACATTTTTTTTTAAAAATATAAGACACAAAAAAAACCCGAACCAATTGGTTCGGGTTTTATACTATAAAAAAGTTAAGTCGTTACCTAGTCAAGTACCTTCACATTAACGGCGTTTAATCCTTTTTTACCTTGTTGTAGTTCAAATTCTACAACATCACCTTCACGAACTTCATCGATTAAGCCAGAAATGTGTACAAAATGATCTTCGTTTGAACCATCTTCAGTGATAAATCCGTAACCTTTAGAATCATTGAAGAATTTTACTGTTCCTTTACTCATAATAGAAAAATTAAATATTAATTAAAGCACGAAGATAGTTTTTTTTTTGTTTAAAAACTTAAATTCTTGTATGTTATCTTAAGGTTAACAATTTTTATCTAATGTATTGAGTATGAACTCGTTTTTAGACCTATGCAGTAGGGTCTGGTGTCATTCTCAAATATGGTTTAACCTCTGTAACTCCCTTTGAAAAAATATTTTTTGCATCAGCGGTAGATATAGCCGGACTCACTACTACATCTTTGCCATGTTCCCAATTTGCTGGTGTTGCAACCTTATGGTTAGCTGTAAGTTGTAAAGAATCTATTACTCTTAACAGCTCATAGAAATTTCTACCTGTAGATGCTGGGTAGGTTAATGTTAGTTTCACAGATTTATCTGGTGCAATAATAAATACAGAACGAACCGTAAGATTATTATCTGCATTTGGGTGAATCATATCATATAAATGAGATACCTTCTTGTCTTCATCTGCAATAATCGGAAAATTAACGACCGTATTTTGCACTTCATTAATATCCTTGATCCATTCTGCATGCGAGGCTGCACCATCAACACTTAGTGCAATCATCTTCACATTTCTCTTGTCGAACTCATCTTTGAATTTCGCCGCCGTACCTAATTCAGTGGTACAAACAGGAGTGAAATCTGCTGGGTGAGAAAATAATATTCCCCAACTGTCACCTAGGTAATCGTACAAATTAATTGTGCCCATTGAGCTATCTGCTGTGAAATTTGGTGCTTTGTCACCTAAACGTATTGTTGCCATAATAATATGATTTTGTATGTTTATTTTAATATCCTATAAAATTAGTAGATTATATAATGTTGAGCATAGGTTTTAGGTTAAAAGTCTATTAAAATTTTCTACTTTTAGTTTATGAAAGATTTAGAAAAATTAAAGTATCCGATCGGGCATTTTGAATGTCCTGAAAATATTTCAAAAGATGATATTTCAAATTGGATAAATGTATTAGAAACATTACCTAAACGTTTGTCAAACCTTGTGCATAATTTTTCTGAAGAACAGCTAAATACTCCTTATCGAGAAGGCGGATGGACCGTTAGGCAAGTAATACACCATATGGCAGATAGTCATCACCATAGTTATACCCGTTTTAAATGGGCATTGACAGAGAATAGACCGCTCATTAAAGTTTATGAAGAAAAGTTGTGGAGTGAACTGATAGATGCCAAGACAGCACCAATTTCTTTATCGCTTTCTTATTTAACAGCATTACATGCCAAATTGGTTTATTTATTAAATCACCTTGAATCGGCAGATTTTGAAAAAAGTTATATACATCCAGTGGGGAGTGTTAATGTTTCTGTGGCAGAAAATATTGGTAAATATGCATGGCATAGTAACCACCATTTTGCGCACATAGAAAATTTGGCTTTAAGTAAAGGTTGGTAAAACTTTATAAATCTTTTCTAAGTAAATACATTGGTTTTTCTTCTTCAATAACATTGTTGAAGGGTACTTGCGTGTTTGCAGCAATAGAGAAAGAATGTGATAAATAGAAGGGTAGTGCCAATCCTTTTTGCATTGACTCTAGAAAAATTGCCTTTTTAGAATGGTCTGTAGCAATTTGTTTAACAAATTTTAGGGTTTTGGAACCTATGCCTTTGCCCGAAAATTCGTTAAGAATATAGATTTTATCGAGATATAAAGCATCAGCTTTGCTATAATCTTGTAGTTGTTTATGTAATGTAACTTTTAGTATACCTACGTAGTTAGAATTTAATTTTATCAGATATAAAGCGGTGTCTTCGTCTTTCTCTTCATATAAGAGTACTTCTTTAGTAAAACTATTTTCAAGATAGGTAGTTGTGTCACCATTAGGCCAAAGATGTCTGTAATGTTGATTATAAGCTTTTGTACCTATTTCAATATACGTGTTGTAATGTTCTGGCTTCAGTAGTATAAACTGAATGTTATTCTCCATAATCTAAAATAAAAAGAGACTATAATTAAACGTTAGATTTCCATTTAATATTACAACCGATACTAGGTTTTTGAACAGGATTAATTTCTTCTCCTTTTAAAATTTTTTCAATGGCACTTCTAAGATCTTTACCTGTTAACGGTAATCCGTTCCCCGGTCTAGAGTCGTCTAATTGACCTCTGTAAACCAATTTTAATCCTTCGTCAAAAAGAAAAAAATCTGGTGTACAAGCGGCATCATATTTTTTGGCTACCGATTGGTCTTCATCATATAAATAAGGGAATGTATAATTTTCGGCTTTTGCTTTTATTCTCATGAATTGTGGGTCATCTTCTGGGTACTTCTCTACATCATTACTAGATATAGCGATAAAGTGAACACCTTGTTTCTGATATTCTAAAGCCATTTTAGTAATTTCAGGATTTACATGAATAACAAATGGGCAATGGTTGCAAATGAACATAATCACCGTTCCTTTACTACCATTTAAAGAATGAAGATTCATGGTTTTTTTGCTAACCGTATCTAACAGACTAAATTCTGGAGCTACCGTACCCAACGCTAACATTTTACTTTCTGTTCTTGCCATATCAACTAATAATTTATGGTACTAAGTTAACGATTATATTAAGCTTGTCTTTTCTTTATGGAATTCATAAACCTATAAAAATTACTAATATGGAAAATTCATATATTTCTTTATCGATCGCAATTAAAGCATTACAAGAAGAAGGTTACACAGAAGATTTTAATTTGTGTGACGCTGGTGTAGAAAACAAAAGCAAGAAACATATTCATAATGCTACTGAATTAGATGTGGTAAAATTCTATCGTTTTGAAGGTATGAGCAACCCCGATGATAATACCATTTTATATGTCATTGAAACGAGTACCGGTGAAAAGGGACTATTAGTAGATGCTTACGGTATGTATGCGGGTAATGTACCTAAAGATTTGATAGAAAAGCTTAAATTGAGCTAATGGAAGAAACGATTACATGGCAAGATTTTAGTAAAATTGATATAAGAATAGGAACTATTGTAGCTGCTTTAGACTTCCCAGAGGCCCGAAACCCTTCGTACAAGTTACATGTAGATTTTGGTGATGAAATTGGGGTTAGAAAAACATCAGCTCAGATAACAGAAAAGTATAATAAAGAGGATCTTATTGGACTGCAAGTTACCGCTGTTGTTAATTTTCCTAAAAAACAAATTGCCAATTTTATGAGTGAATGTCTTATATTAGGTGCTGTAGACAATAGTTCTGTGGTGCTTCTTCAACCTCAAATGAAAGTGCCCAACGGATTAAAAATTTCCTAATTTTTTGACTGATAATATCTTAGATAACATTCATATTAATTTTGATTCAGGTTCATTATGGATTATGAACCTTGTTTTAAGTTTGGTCATGTTTGGCGTAGCCTTAGAAATATCAATATCAGATTTTAAGCCTTTATGGTCAAAACCAAAGGCATTATTAGTAGGTTTATGTAGTCAATTTCTTGTATTACCCGCATTGACTTTTTTATTGGTATTTGTTATCGAACCCCTACCAAGCATTGCTTTGGGTATGTTTATGGTAGCTGCGTGCCCTGGTGGTAATATTTCTAATTTTATATCTTATTTATCTAAAGCGAATACGGCATTATCTGTTAGCCTTACTGCCATCGCTACTATGTTAGCGGTTGTTATGACTCCCTTAAATTTTCATTTTTGGTCTATGTTTTATGAGCCAAGTGCGGGTCTTATTCAAAACATTTCTATAGCACCTATAGAAATGATAAAATTGGTTTTTCTATTATTAGGTTTGCCTTTGCTATTGGGTATGTATGTCAATTATAAAAAACCAAAAATCGCTTTGAAAATAGCTAAGAAGCTAAAAGTAGTATCCTTAGTGTTTTTTATCTGTCTGGTATTTATCGCATTATATAATAACCGCATCATCTTTATGGACTATATTTTTTATGTCTTTTGGATTGTTTTAATTCATAATCTAGTTGCATTTTCTACGGGATACAGCCTTGGACGAATTTTTAAATTACCAGAGGATAGCCTTCGGTCGATAACCATAGAGACAGGTATACAGAATTCTGGATTAGGTTTGCTATTGATTTTTACTTTTTTCGACGGATTAGGGGGTATGGCACTTATTGCTGCCTTTTGGGGTGTTTGGCATATTGTGTCTGGTTTAATTTTGGCTGCTTTTTGGAATAGAAAATCAGTTGCTAAAGAGACAATAGCGTGAGTGCAATCATATATTCATTAGTGAAATCTGTAGTAAAAACGGGACTCTACGGCTATCATAGGAAAATCCATATTTCAGGGCTAGAACATATACCTAAAGATAAACCGGTAATGTTTCTACCTAATCATCAAAGTGCATTGATTGATGTATTACTAATTGCTACAGACTGTAATAGAAAACCTTACTTTCTAACGCGTTCAGATGTTTTTAAAGGCAATTTATTGAAACGTGTGTTCTCTTACTTTCAAATGCTACCAATTTACAGAATGCGAGATGGTAGAGATACGCTTTCTAATAACGACGCCATTTTTAATTCATGCGCAGAAATTTTAAGTAGCGGAGAAGCATTGCTTTTGTTTCCCGAAGCCAATCATAGTCTTAAACGCAGCGTTAGACCATTGAGTAAGGGGTTTACCAGAATACTCTTTAGAACTTTTGAAATGTACCCAGCGTTAGATGTTCAGTTGATTCCTGTTGGGTTTAATTATAAGCATGCAGCTCATTTTCCAGATGAGGTGGCTATTTGTTATGGAAAGCCAATTTCGGCAAGAAGTTTATTTGATGAGAATGATTTGAATACATCTGTCATTACTATTAAAAATGAGATTTCTACGAGTTTAGAACATCTAACGACTCATATTCCAAGTAATGTTGATTATGATGCTATTTTAAATGGGTTGAAGTCAGAAAAGGTCGATTTTATCAATCCTACTGCAGTCAACGAAAAGATAAAGATGTTGACCCAGCAAGGTGTCGATAGTTCAATTGATCTTGCTTCAGAAAAGCAGGGTTTCAATATGTTCAAATGGATATTCGCATTGCTAAATTTCCCTATAGTATTAATTTGGAAATTATGGTTGAAGTCAAAAGTTCCAGAAGATGAGTTTATGGGTACGTTTAGGTTTGCATTTGCAATGATATCTTATCCTATTTATATGGTTTTATTGTTTGCGGTGATAGCAATATTCTTTACTTCTTATATCGCAGTAATAGATATATGTATGTTGGCTTTGATAAATTTAGGGTTGGTGAAGTATGGTTTGCGATAGAGTATCGCTTGGGTCAGGTCAAGCAGAGTCGTCATTTTATTACCCATTACTGGACTTAAAACCGGAGCTTATAAATCGTTATCCTTTAGTCAGATTGGTGTATCCAAGAAAGCTTCCCATTTCGATATGTTATAATTCCTCCACCTGCTTCTTCTTTCCCAACGTATATACTGGGTCTCTCCAAACTCACGGATTTTTCGCTAAGCAACTCACCATTTTCTACTAAAATTTCAAATGTCTTTTTATCAGATACAACGCACCATAAATTTACCCAACCAATTGCATTAGGAAGCCCTTTGTATTTATCTTTTCCACAGCCAATTGAAATTAAATCTTCTCCTTTTTCTTTGATTATTAGTTTAGGACAATCTTTGTTGTCAAAATATACTTTTTCTATTAACCCGTTTCCATTCAAATCAATGCTAATTGTATCTGCCATACAATACTCTTTATAGTTTTTGAATTCAAAAAACTCAGGATGAGCACAATTAGAACCTATCATATTTTTAAATTCTGACGAATCAGTATTTTTCTTAGTTAAATCTTCATTTCTTTTCTCAATAATTTGGGTTTCAATTTTCTCAATATTTGAATCACGATTATCTTTTTTGTCATTTTTACAACTTGATATTGCGGCTAGTATAAAAAAGTAAAAGAGATAAAATTTCATTTAATTAGTTTTCAATTTTTTTCGCTAGAGTCAAATACTCACAAAATAAAAACGACCCTTAAATAAGGGTCGTTAATTATTTAAAGAAAATTTTAAAGATTAGATGTCTTCGAAACTTACATCTGTAAAGCTAGAGGTATTTGTAGTCGTATTTTCTACAGGTACTTCAGCTTCAACTTCTACTTGAACTTCTTCTTTTTTAAAGTCTTTTTGGTGTCTTTCTGAAATTACTTCTGATCCTTTTTCGTTAATGATGAAATCCATCATTTCTTCAACATTCTCTTTAAAGGCATCGAAGTCTTCTTTGTATAAATAAATTTTATGCTTCTTGTAATGGAATGAACCATCGTCATGTGTAAATTTCTTACTTTCTGTAATCGTTAAATAATAGTCCCCAGCCTTTGTACTTCTTACATCGAAAAAGTACGTTCTTCTACCTGCGCGTAAAACTTTGGAGTGAATTTCTTCCTGATCTGATAAATCTCTTTCGCTCATTTCTAATGTTTAGTGTCGTTATGCTATCAAAAATGAAAAAAAAATCGTTATCCGACAACAATTTTCTAACTTTCTTTCTCTGAGAGCTGTTTGCTGTAGAGGTCTTTATAATACCCTTCTCGAGTATTTAATTCGTCGTGAGTACCTTCTTGAATGAGTCTACCGTCATCTAGAACCAGTATTTTATCGGCATTTTTAGCAGAAGAAACTCTATGACTTACAATTAATGTAGTTCTATTCTTAGATGCCTTTTTAAGATTATTTAAAATTTCTTCTTCCGTTTCTGTATCTACCGCAGAAAGACAATCATCGAATAAATAAATTTGTGGTTTCTTAATTAATGCTCTTGCGATAGAAACACGCTGCTTCTGTCCGCCACTTAATGTAATACCTCTTTCACCTAATACGGTGTCGTATTTTTTAGAGAAGCCCATTATATTTTCGTGAACCACGGCATCTTTGGCGATGTCCATTATTTCTTGATCCGTAGCGTCTTCTTTTCCGAATTTAATATTGTTCTTTATACTATCAGAAAATAGAAAAGCATCTTGTGGTACAGCACCAATAGATTCTCTTAAAGTGGTTATGTCAATATTTTTAATAGGCTCGTCATCTATTAAAATTTCGCCTGATGTAGTATCGTATAATCTAGCTACTAAATCTAGAATAGTAGATTTACCTGATCCCGTTTTACCTATAATAGCTGTAGTTTCCCCTTCGTTTATGGTAAATGATAAATGTTTTAAGGCATTGATGTTAGTATCTTGATACGTGAAATCAACATCTCTAAATTCAATTTTACCTTTTACCGTATGCTCGTGAGTGGGTGTGTTTTTAATTTCCGATTCTTGATTTAGAAATTCGTTGATACGTTCTTGACTGGCAGCAGCTCTTTGAACAATAGATGTAAGCCATCCTACAATTGCAACGGGCCACGTTAACATGTTTACATATAATATAAACTCCGCAATCAGACCAACTTCAATTTCACCGGCTAAGTATTGTTTTCCTCCTATATATATCACCAAAATATTACTGATACCTATTAGAAGAATCATTAAGGGGAAGAACCAAGCATTTACTTTTGCCAAACTAACACTCTTCTCTTTTCCTTCAATAGCAAGTTTTTCTAAGTCTTCATTAGTTTGTGGTTCTAGCGCATATGCTTTTATAACCGATACACCTGAAAATATTTCTTGTGTAAAAGTCGATAACGTAGATAAATACTGCTGTACTATTGTACTTCTCTTATGTATTACCTTACTTATTTGATATATTAAAACGGATAGAAAAGGTAATGGTAATAAGGTATAAGCTGCCAAGGTTGGTGCTTTAATAAACATTAGCGGTATTAAACAAGCAAATAAAGTTAGTGTCTGTATGCCGTACATAATAGCCGGACCCGCATACATACGTACTTCATTTACGTCTTCACTTATTCTGTTCATTAAATCGCCAGTTCTATTTTTCTTATAGAAGTTTAAGCTTAGTTTCTGGTAGTGATCGAATATTTCGTTTTTAAGGTCGAATTCTATATATCTAGAAATATTGATAATTAATTGACGCATTAAAAAAGTGAAGAATCCAGATAGTAAAGCAGCACCTACAATTATAAGAATGTATTCTAATAACAATTCTTGAGCTGTTGATTTTTCTATTTCTGCCTTTATATATTGCTCAACTACCGTTATAGAGTTATTCACGTAAGACGGCATGATCAATTGAAATAGCCTTGCGATTATGGTTATGATGATCCCGAAAAAAAGCTTAAGCCAGTATTTTTTAAAGTATTTATTTAGATGCTTAAGTTCTTTCATAAGTTGTAGAAAAGATAATAGTGTAAAATTCTAAACGCAAAGATAGTTTTTTGACCTAAAACGATATGTTATAAATAAGCTAAGATAAATACGATTGCTATTGTGACCCTTTAAATAGATACTTACCTTTGCGGCTTTATTTACTCGATAATCGAGATTTAAATGCTCCGAGGGCTTGCCCCGAGGTTATTTACTAATATATTAAATAAGTTCTTTCAAATGCTTACAAGAAGGCACATTAGGGTTAAGGTAATGCAGAGTATTTACGCTCTAATTCAGTCTAAGGACGATTCGTTACAGAAACAAGAGAAGTTTTTAAAGGTAAGCATAGAGAATACCTACACGCTATATTTATTATGGCTAAGTCTTTTTGTAGAAATACAGAAAAGAGCAGCAGATCAAATTTCCCTTTCTGCCAACAAATACATTGAGGACAAAAAGACAGCGTTCCCTAATCCGAATAAGTTTATTCAAAACAGATTGTTATTACAAATTGTTGAAAATAAGACCTTAGAAGAGGAACTTAATCATAGAAAGCTAGATAACTGGTATTTAGAAGAGGAGTATGTAAAACTTATCTATAAAGAAATTTTAGAGAGCGATACCTACAAAGAATACATGTCTAAACCAGAAAGCGATTATGCTGCTGATAAGGAGTTGGTAATAACTTTGTTTAAGAATATTATTGCACCTAACGAGAAAATTTACGATTACTTTGAAGATGATAAGTTAACCTGGGTAGATGATATACCTATTGTTAATACCTTTATTTTAAAGCATTTTAAGAAAGTAAAACAGGTACACCCAGAATCTTACTTTTTACCAAGTTTGTTGAAAGATGATGAGGATATGACTTTTGCCATGCAATTGCTATCGAGAACATTATTAAAGAACGATGCTTTAGAAAAGGAAATAGAAGGTAAAACACCAAATTGGGATAAAGATCGTATTGCTGGTATTGATAGCATCTTATTAAAAATGGCTATTTGCGAGTTATTACATTTCCCTTCTATACCAGAAAGGGTAACTATAAATGAGTATTTAGAAATAGCTAAAGAATACTCTACACCAAAAAGTAGCATATTTATAAACGGAATTCTCGATAAGCTTACTAAAGAATACAAGTCAGAAGGAAAGCTTAACAAGATGGGAAGAGGTCTATTATAAAAATATTTTATAATTTTGCAATTAATTGATAAATCTAAATAGTATGAAAAAATTAGTTCTAATTGTTGGTCTTGTATCAATGGTAGCTTTTACTTCTTGTAAAGACAACGCATCAAGTAAGATCAAAACAGATAATGTAGCAGAGGCTGCGGTAAGAGATGAGGCTGCTAAGGCTGTGCCTGTAATGGCTTTCGAGAAAGCAGAACATGATTTTGGTACAATTGAGCAAGGTACTCCACAAGAGACCGTATTTGTTTTTACCAATACGGGTAATGCCCCATTAATTATTACCGATGCAAAAAGTAGCTGTGGTTGTACAGTTCCTAATCCTCCAAAAGAGCCAATCGCACCAGGAGAAAAAGGTGAGTTGAAAGTTAATTTCAATGGATCTGGTCAAAATCAGATAACAAAAACGATTACTGTTACAGCAAATACAGAAAAAGGTTCTGAGCTTTTGAGAATTAAAGCTTTCGTTAACCCAAAAGGAGCAGCTCCATTAGGACCTGTTAAATAATTATAAATTACAGATATACCAAAGATGGGTGATATAGGGCAGTTTCTTCCGATGATTTTGATTTTTGTGGTCGCATATTTTTTTATGATCAGACCTCAAATGAAAAGACAAAAGGATGAAAAGAAATTTTCAGCAGAATTAAAACGTGGTGATCGTGTTATTACCAAAAGTGGTCTGCACGGTAAGGTAGTAGATATGAATGATAAAGATTCTTCTTGTGTATTGGAAACAATGGCAGGAAAATTAAAGTTTGATCGATCTGCCATATCTATGGAAATGAGCGCTAAATTAAACGCTCCAGAGAAAAAGTAAGTTTTTTCTAAATTCATATAAAAAACACCGATGGAAACATCGGTGTTTTTTTTGTTTTAAATTTTAAGATAATAGCTTACTTCTTGTACTGGTCATGTATTCCCCTACCTGCTAATATCAACGGAACTACCTTTTCTAATCTAGATAGTTTTGTTTTTTCTTGTTTTGCAGTTGCAATATACTCGGCGTAGTCTTTCTGTTTAGAATAAGTTAATTTGTTGAAAGCAGTTTTTATGTCGTCGATGTTTTCTAATGCAATGGATAAGTGAATGGGAATTACAATTTTGGTTTTAGGTTTTTTCTCAATCTTTAATTGTAGCCCCTTTTTTTGATTCTCAATAGCTTCGTTTATGTACGCTGTAACTTCTTTTTTATCAATGCCTTCAATTGTAGTAAATTTCCAGTGGCGCATCGCCATGGTTTTTCCTTCTTGTGCTTTTCTAAAACGTTTTTAGGGTCACTTAAAAAGACACCGTTAAAAAACCAGATTCCGAAGTGATTTTTAAATTTGTTTATTGCGATGATGTTTTTGTTATCTATCATGTAGGTAGGGAAACTCCATTTGTAGGTTTCCGTCATTCCACAAGCTAGGGCAAGAGTCCTTAATTCAGCTACCTCATTTTTAAAGTGATGCGCCTCATTATAGAATTCATCTAATTTCTCTTGCTTTTCCATCGTATCATTGATTAGCTGTCAGCTCGCAAATGCGCACAATAACTTCTACAGCTTTCTGCATGCTCTCTACCGGTACATATTCATACTTGCCATGAAAATTATGTCCGCCAGCAAATATGTTAGGGCAAGGTAAGCCCATATAACTTAATTGCGACCCATCTGTACCACCGCGTATTGGTTTAATAATAGGTTTTATGCCGATATCTTCCATTGCCTTTTTAGCAGTCTCTACAATATGAAAAACAGGTTCTACCTTTTCTTTCATATTAAAGTATTGATCGTTTAATTCTAGCTCAATACAATTGTCATATTCGTTATTAAATTTTTGTACAATGTCTTCTACTAATTTTTTACGTTGCTCAAAACGTTTTAAATCATGATCTCTAATAATCAGCTCTACAGTTGCATTTTCGATTTCTCCATCAAAGTGATGTACATGAAAAAAGCCTTCTCTACCAGAGGTTTCTTCGGGTGTTTCATGCTTGGGTAAATCGTTTATAATCTTATTGGCGATTAATAGGGCATTCACCATTTTTCCTTTTGCATAACCTGGGTGTACACTTTTGCCTTTAATAGTTATTTTGGCACCTGCTGCATTGAAATTTTCATATTCCAGTTCACCAATCTGGCTACCATCCATAGTATATGCCCATTCCGCTCCAAATTTTTCAACGTCGAATTTATGTGCTCCACGACCAATTTCTTCATCGGGTGTAAATCCGATTCTTATGGTACCATGTTTTATTTCTGGATTGTTTACCAAATACTCCATTGCAGTTACTATCTCTGTAATACCTGCTTTATCATCAGCACCTAACAGGGTAGTGCCATCTGTAGTTATAATGGTTTGACCGATATATTGTAATAAATCATCAAAATATGACGATGAAAGAATGATATCTTTTTCCTTATTAAGAACAATATCTTTACCATCGTAGTTTTTAATAATCTGCGGATTCACATTCGTACCAGAAAAATCAGGAGACGTATCAAAATGAGATATAAAACCAATGGTAGGTGCATCATGGTCAACATTTGAAGGTAAGGTGGCCATTATGTAAGCATTGTCGTCTATAGCGACGTCAGACAGACCTATAGCGCGTAATTCGTCAACTAATTTGTTGGCTAAATTCCACTGTTTTTCAGTACTTGGTGTGGCGTCAGATGATGAGTCGCTCTGCGTATCAATAGTAATATAACTTATGAAACGATCGATGATATGCTGCATGTAAAATGTGTTTTATCAAAAATAAGGTTATAAATTGTAAATTAGTAAACGTAAGATTCGATAAATTAAATGATGATGAAAATTAGATATGTAGTGACAATGGCTTTTCTTTTACTTTTCGCAAATGTAAATGCACAGGCAGATTGTATTCTTGGTGTTGGTGTTACGAACGATTCTATTATTTCTGATATTTTTCAATTGAACGAAATGCAAAAAGAGAAATTAGAAAGTTTTAGTGGAGAAGTTAAATTTCGAAATGATATTTTAAGTAACGAATTAGAGAATGTAAAGAGTAGGCATCCTCAAAGTAGTGTTACAGAACTACAACAATTAGCAGATAAATACAAAGTTGTAATGGACAGTATGGCAACAGTTCAAGAAGTGATGGATAAGAAAATGTTGGCGCTATTTAACTCAAATCAATACGAATTATACTTGTCTTTATGTAAAGATGCTTCTCGTTCAGCATACATTGTAGTGCCCGCTGTCTACACAGATAGTATACCTACTGAAAACAGATAAAGTATTGCTTAACTTTCTCATTTACAGTTTGTATTTTTGCGGCTTCTAAAATATATACATGTATAGGCTTTTCATTAGACCTCTTTTATTTCTTCTTGACCCCGAGAAAGTTCATCATATTAGTTTTTCAAGCATTAAGTTTTTCTCCAAAATAGGACTATCTGGTCTTATTAAATCTATGTTCGTAGTTGAAGATAAACGTTTAGAACGTGAGCTATTCGGACTGAAATTTAAGAATCCGGTTGGTTTAGCTGCTGGTTTTGATAAAAATGCTGTCTTATATAATGAATTATCAGATTTCGGATTCGGATTCGTAGAAATTGGTACCCTTACCCCAAAGCCTCAAGATGGAAATCCGAAGAAAAGATTATTTCGTTTAAAAGAAGATAAGGCTATCATAAATCGAATGGGGTTTAATAACCACGGGGTTTTCGAAGCTGTAGAGAATTTAAAGAAAAATCATAAGGTGCTTATTGGTGGTAATATAGGTAAGAACAAAGTGACACCGAATAACGAGGCTATTAAAGATTACTTAATCTGTTTTGATGCCTTATTCGATCACGTAGATTACTTTGTGGTGAATGTAAGTTCACCAAACACACCAGGGTTAAGAGAGTTGCAAGATAAAGAGCCCTTAACGGCTTTATTAAATGAGCTACAGTTAGAGAATTCAAAGCAAAGCGAACGTAAGTCGACAGTGCGTAAACCTATTTTATTGAAAATAGCGCCAGACCTTACCGACAGCCAATTATTAGATATTATTGATATTGTAAAAATTACTTCTATTGATGGTATTATAGCTACCAATACGACCATTTCTAGAGAGAATTTAAAATCTCATGCTTTGGTAACTGAAGAAGCTGGCGGACTAAGTGGTGCTCCATTAAAAGACAGGAGTACTGAGGTAATCAGATTTTTAGCGGAGAAGAGTAACAAGGCATTCCCTATTATTGGGGTAGGCGGTATAAACTCTGCAGAAGATGCTATCGAGAAATTAGAAGCTGGTGCAGATTTAATTCAATTATGGACGGGCTTTGTGTATGAAGGCCCGGCTTTGGTAAAAGAAATTAATAAAGCGCTTATAGAAAAAGCTACGGTTTAAGATTTTAACTATTCCTATAAAAAATAAATGCCCTTGTACAAATTGTGCAAGGGCATTTTATATATGTGAGATTTTGATTTACGATTTGGTCCAGTAATCAACAACAAAGACATCATCTAAAAACGGAGTCAATACAGCGCCAAATGCTTTGTGGTCTGGGTGAGGTAAGTAAATAGCACGATCTTCTTCACTTTCAAATGTTAGAAAAAAGGCATGTGTAAAACCTTTGTTCAAACCTTCTAGGCTATTGTTCAATCCCCATTCATACCCTTTAATTTGTTCAATTTTTGAAGGTAGTGCCCTAAAAGCATCTTCTACTTTTTTCATTTGTTCGGCGGTCGTGCCATCTTTGAACTTAAAAAAGACAGTATGCCTTAAAAGACTATCGCTTTGAATCATTTTTGTTTTGGTCATGTTTTCATCTGTCGTCGCAAAAGCGTTTGACATGAATGAAATACTAATTAGTAATAGAAGTACTTTAATTTTCATAGTCTGTGAATTTTATACAAGATATTAAAAATAGGTGTAATACATGGTTATTCGTACTTTTCGGGTAGAACTAATATCTTCTATATTGAATTACGATATTTTACTTGCCTTTTCTGTAGCCACCTTTGTTTTGTCACTGTCGCCCGGTCCTGATAATATTTTTGTTTTAATACAGAGTATAAGTAATGGCAAAAAACAAGGGTTAGCAGTTGTTGCAGGTTTAATGACCGGTTGTTTGGTGCATACCACTCTTTTGGCTTTTGGTGTGTCTGCAGTTATAAAGAATAACCCTGCCATATTTACATTTATAAAAGTGTTTGGGGCGGGCTATTTGCTGTATCTCGCAGTAATGGTTTATAGAGGAGGCGATGCTATAGCAATAGAAGGGGAGTCAAAGAACAAAAAAAGTTTAGGAGCCTTATACAAACAAGGCTTTATAATGAATGTATTCAACCCAAAGGTGATTATATTCTTTCTAGCCTTTTTTCCAGGGTTTCTATTTTCAGACACTTTAAGCAACGTTATACAATTCTATACACTTGGTTTTCTATTTATAGTGGTCTCATCATTTGTATTTAGTGGTATTGCTATATTATCTGGTCAGATTTCAACGTTTTTGAAAACTAAAAGACGAACAGGTTTAATATTGAAATGGGTTCAGATTATTGTCTTCATCGGTATTGCAGTTTATTTATTTTTTGGGTAGTTTATTTAAATTATTAATAGGAGATACTTATTTAGAGTTCGTATTTTTACGAAATGTCTAATTCAAAGATCAAATTAGTAGAATGCCCACGAGATGCTATGCAAGGCATTAAGCAATTTATACCTACCGATGAAAAAGTAAGGTATATACAATCATTGCTGGGTTGTGGTTTTGACAGCTTAGATTTCGGAAGCTTTGTTTCACCAAAAGCAATTCCGCAAATGGTAGATACTGCTGAAGTTTTATCAAAATTAGACTTATCAAAAACAAATACAAAGCTGCTTTCGATTGTTGCGAATGTACGAGGTGCAGAAGATGCAGTTTCGCATCCTGAAGTTGATTATTTAGGATTTCCTTTTTCTATTTCAGAGAACTTTCAAATGCGAAATACGCATAAAACTATTGCACAATCGGTAGAGACTTTACAAGAGATATTTAATTTAGCCGATGCCGCAAACAAAGAAGTGGTGACTTATATTTCGATGGGATTCGGTAACCCTTATGGTGACCCTTGGGATGTTGATATTGTAGGAGAGTGGACAGAGAAACTCGCAAAAATGGGAGCGAAAATATTATCACTTTCAGATACTGTAGGCTCTTCTGATCCCGAAACGATTTCATACTTGTTCTCGAATCTAATTCCTAAATATCCGAATATCGAATTCGGAGCTCATTTGCATACGACACCAACTAAGTGGCACGAGAAAGTAGCTGCTGCTTACGAATCTGGTTGCAGACGTTTCGATGGTGCTATACAAGGTTTTGGTGGTTGCCCAATGGCTAAAGATGATTTAACAGGTAACATGCCTACAGAGAAAATGCTATCTTATTTTACTGCAGAAAAAGTTGACTCAGGCGTTAACTGGATGGCTTTTGAAGCTTCTTACAACAAAGCTACTGAGCTGTTTACGGCATATCATTAAACTAGCCTATCTTCATTATGTTGGCAGCTTAATTAACGTTAAGTTTATTTAGATTTATTACAAATAAACTTTGCTAGTATGTTTTTAGGTCATAAATTTGCACTCCGTTAATAAAATGTTAACGATAATTCTAAGCAGATTTAAGAAGATGAAATACGTTTACCTATTAGTATTGCTACTTACTTTTACTTGTGTACAGGCACAAACCAAAACAGACTCGATCACTTTGGTACCACAAACTCAAATAAATGCGGCACAGCGATTACTTTCTGGCAACTACGCTTCTGCGGTTACAGTGGGTGCTTATGCTGAAATGTTATATAATCAACCAGAAGGTGATAATGGCGAATTAGATGTGCAACGAATGGTATTACTTTTTGGATATCGTTTTAATGATAAAACACAATTTGTTACAGAAGTTGAGCTTGAGCATGTAAATGAAGTTTTTGTTGAGCAGGCTTTTATAAATTACTCGGTTGGAAATAATATTAGCTTACGTGGTGGTCTAATGCTGGTACCAATGGGTATTGTAAATGAATTTCATGAACCAACCACTTTTAATGGAACAGAACGCCCAGGTATGGATAATGCCATTGTGCCAACGACATGGAGAGAGATTGGTGTAGGGGTTGCAGGTAGATTCAATGATATTAACTTAGGATACCAAGCTTATGTTTTTAACGGATTCAAATCTACCGAAGCTGATGGTGAAGGAGGTTTGTCGGGTTTTTTAGGTGGTTCTAGCGGATTAAGAGGTGGACGTCAAAAAGCAATTCAGTCAACTATCGATAGTCCTACTTTATCTACTAAAGTTGAATATTATGGTATTTCTGGTTTACGTTTAGGACTTTCTACTTATTTCGGAAAAACTCAAGCAGCAGATGATATAGAAACTTTAGCAGGTGCAAATATTGGTATCGCAATGGTAGGTTTAGATGCTCGTTACGCTTATGACCGTTTTACAGCACGTGGTCAATTTATAAATGCATCTTTATCAGATACAGAAGAATATAATACCGCTACCGGAAGAGATTTAGGGAGTGCACTTAGAGGCTTTTATGTAGAAGGGGCATACAATTTGTTACCTATGGGTAAAGAGCAAAAGCTTTTTGTTTTTACGCGTTACGAGCAGTATGATACGCATGCCGATACCGAAGGTCGTTTGGTTCGCAATGATGCTTATAACAGAACAGATGTTACTACAGGTTTAACTTATCACCTTGCACCAGGGGTGGTCTTGAAAGGAGATTATCAATTTAGAAGTAATGCCTCAGACGTTGGTGATGTAAAAGACAGGCTTAATTTTGGTATCGGTGTTTGGTTTTAATCAAATTATAATTGTCAGTAAATATGAATAATAAGGTTCTAAGATTAATAGTTTGCATACTAGCCATAGGTATAGTAATGGGTTTTGGTTTGCCAAAGAATATTCAGAAAAAGGTCGACAAAGAAATAGCCGGGTACTTTGAAATTGATTCTTTTACTATCGAGGCTATTGCGGTTGCAAAAAATGCTGAATTAGATTTACCAAGTAAAATTGATGCAGAAAATTTATTTCGTGTGCTTGACGGTCAAAGTCATATAGGATATTTATACGTAGAACAAGCCCCAAGTAAGACGGCAAACTTTGATTATATGGTTTTGCTTGATGCTAATTTTAAAATTCTGCATACTAAGGTGTTGATTTATCGCGAAGAATATGGTGGTGAAATAGGAAGCAAACGTTGGTTGAAACAATTTATCGGCAAGAAACCTGGCGATCGCTTAAATCACGAAACTAATATTGATGGTATTGCAGGTGCAACAATTTCTGTTCGCTCTATGACCAATGCAATTGATGACCTTTTGCAAACACTTACTATATTGCAAGAAAATAAAATGTTATAATGGAATTTAATGGTCTTTTACCAAAGCTGCCAAAACCAATTCGCTTATTTATAGGGGCTTTTGTAATTGTACTTTCTGTTGGGTATTTTACCGGTTTATTATTTGTCTCAGAGACCAGTACTGCCTCTGTAGCTGGTATCGAAGAGAATTACTTGGGTAATGAATCAGATGAAAATGCTGACGTCATGAAGTTTAAAAAGAGCGAACGGCAAATGCTAACTATTATACATACGCATATTCTATCAATGTCTTTTATCTTTTTCTTGCTAGGTATTTTGGTTTGGCTAACTCAACTACCTACAAAACTTAAGGTGCTTTTGACGGTAGAACCATTTTTATCAGTATTACTGACCTTTGGCGGAATCTACTTTTTATGGTCTGGTGTTACTTGGTTTAAATACATAGTAATAGTATCGGGTATTTTAATGACGGCGACATACACGGCATCCGCTATGATTGTGTTGTATCAATTAACATTTTCCAAACAATACGGTAATACTTTTAACCAATAATATTCACTATATTTGCACGCAATTAAATCCTTAATTGCTATGCAAGCCCACCAAAACAAAATTCTAGGAGAAGGTCTAACGTACGACGACGTATTATTAGTACCTGCATATTCTGAAGTGCTTCCAAGAGAAGTTAGTATTCAGACAAAATTCACAAGAAATATTACCATCAATGTACCTATTATATCGGCAGCGATGGATACGGTTACGGAGTCTAGAATGGCAATTGCCATGGCTCAAGAAGGTGGTATCGGCGTGTTGCACAAGAATATGAGTATTGAGCAGCAGGCAATGAAAGTGAGAAAGGTGAAAAGAGCTGAAAGCGGAATGATTTTGGATCCGGTTACACAACCACTAGATTCGAAAGTGAAAGATGCCAAAGCTAATATGAAAGAATATAGCATTGGTGGTATCCCTATCGTTGATGCCGATGGTAAACTTTTAGGTATCGTAACCAATAGAGATTTACGTTTCGAAAAAAATAATGAAAGACCAATTTCTGAGGTAATGACTTCTGAGAATTTGGTAACAGCTGCAGAAGGGACTTCACTTTCAGAAGCAGAAGATATTTTACAACAACACAAAATTGAAAAACTACCTGTTGTAGATAAAAACTACAAGTTGGTAGGTTTGATTACATTTCGTGATATTACAAAACTTACTCAAAAGCCTAGCGCTAATAAAGATCAATTCGGTAGACTTCGTGTTGCAGCAGCTTTAGGTGTTACAGAAGATGCTGTTGAAAGAGCAGAAGCATTGGTTAATGCAGGTGTAGATGCAGTAGTTATTGATACGGCACATGGTCATACAAAAGGTGTGGTTTCTGTATTACAAGCAGTAAAGAAGAAATTTCCTAACCTAGATGTTATCGTTGGTAACATTGCTACGGGTGAAGCAGCAAAATATTTGGTTGATGCTGGCGCAGATGCCGTTAAAGTTGGTATTGGTCCAGGTTCAATTTGTACGACTAGGGTAGTTGCAGGGGTTGGTTTTCCTCAGTTTTCTGCAGTATTAGAAGTGGCAGCAGCTATAAAAGGTTCTGGTGTTCCGGTAATTGCAGATGGTGGTATTCGTTATACAGGTGATATACCTAAAGCGATTGCAGCAGGTGCAGATACGGTAATGTTAGGATCACTTTTAGCAGGAACTAAAGAATCTCCGGGAGAAACAATTATCTATGAAGGTAGAAAGTTTAAATCGTACCGAGGTATGGGTTCTGTTGAAGCTATGAAACAAGGTAGTAAGGATCGTTATTTTCAAGATGTTGAAGATGATATTAAAAAATTAGTACCTGAAGGTATTGTAGGTCGTGTACCTTACAAAGGGGAATTGTATGAAAGTATTCATCAATTTGTAGGCGGATTAAAAGCTGGTATGGGATACTGTGGAGCAAAAGATATCGCAACACTACAAGACACTGGCAGGTTCGTTAAAATTACCGCTAGTGGTATTAACGAAAGTCACCCACATGATGTTACCATCACTAAAGAGAGTCCGAATTATAGTAGATAGAAAATATAGTAGTAAATAGAAAAGAGGTCTTTTAGACCTCTTTTTTTATGCCTTATAATTTAATCTAAAGAGATGTCAATCTGTTTTTGTAGAAGTTGAACTCTACGCAAGTCATCTGAAGCTTGTAGGACTTTTGATTTTAAGGATGAATTTAAATCAGGATTCTCATCTAGAAAACGCTGTAAAATTTCATAAGCTTCCGGTGAAGTGTAATTACCAATAGTACTACTTAGCCATCTTTTCGGGAAAAAGATATCTCCTGTTTTTTGTATTTCATCTACTAAATCAAGGCTTGCCCTTAGATACTGAATGGATTCTTTTTGATGTAAAGGGTGATTTAAATTATTCATTGCATTAACAACCCATGATTCTTTAGCTCGGTTTTCTTCTTGTTGAAGTGATTCAAAAAAGTCATTTCTAGTCTGCTGAACTTTTGATAAAGATGGTAGTAAGAAGGTAAAGCGATTTAATTTATCATTGTTGCTTATTGCTTGTTCAGCTGTTTTTAAAATGTTTTCACTTTCTGGGTGGCCGTACAAGGTTAAATCCATCGCCAATTCAGTAAAGTTGTCATCGTTAAGCTTTAGATTGTTAATCACTAATTCTTTGTTCCAAATTTTATATAAATGGTCTAATGAAATATCAGTGTAGCCAATTGATGTGTAGGCGGAGTATAAGGTCTTTTTAATATTAGCAGGTAACTCTTGTTGTAATTTTGACCATACTTGTACGCTAATTTCTTTCTGATAAAATAGGCGTTGTTCTGCGGTTAGGTATTTCCAAAATACAGAAGTGGTGTATCTAGAGATGAGATTAACCAATAATTCATTCTTTTCATTAATTAGCCCTTTAGAGTATAGTTTTATGGCAGCAGTTGGAGTAATACTGCCATTCAACATATTCTCATATACATTTATATAGGCGTAACCACGAGCCACTTGATCCTCTATCGTTGGTATAATATCTAGATCTTTTTCTTGAGTAGGAAATACTCCGTAACCTTCAGCATTTGAATTATATAGTATTGAAGTTGGTCTAGGTAAACCAATAGCCTTCTCTAAAACCAATTCGCTATCAATCATGTTGACGGTCAACGTTTTTGTTTTATCAGGATAAAGAAACAGTACTTCAAATGTCTGAGGCCACGAATGATTTGATTTGTCTTCTGCTTTTTGAGATAGTTTAAAAGATGTGATGTTGTTGTCACTATCATATTCGATAGCATCACTAAAAATAGGTCTGCTAGAATTATTGACCCAAACATCGCTCCATGCAACCATATCTGTAGCTGATTTTTTATCTAGAATATCAATTAACTCTCCCCATACAGCATTCTTAAAAGCAAAGGTTTTTATATATTCTTGAATACCTATTTGAAACGCCTCTTTACCTAAAACGGTTTCTAGTTGGCGCATCATTATTGGTGCCTTGTTGTAAATAATACTACCGTAAAGTGAACCTGCATTGTTGAGGTTTTCTAAATCTTGCCGAATAGGATTAGTACCTAATGTTCTGTCTTCTCCGTAAGCATTAGGGTAGTGGGTGATCATAAAAGCCAATTGATGGTCAATATCTGGGAAAGCGGGATTCATGATTTTATCTGCCATAAAATTAGCAAACACCTCTTTCATCCATACATCATTAAACCAATTCATCGTAACTAAATCGCCAAACCACATGTGCGATGTTTCGTGGGCAATCAATTTTGCACGGCTCAATTTATTATTTGCTGTTGCGCTTTCATCTAAAAAAAGCGAACTTTCTCGGTACTGAATGGCACCAACATGTTCCATACCGCCATATTGAAATCCGGGTATTGCGGCAAAATCCATTTTTTGAAAAGGGAAAGGATATGCGGTATACTTCTCTAAAAATGTTAGGGATTGCTGATGTAAATCAAAAATGGAGTCTAGGCTATACTTAATTTTGGTAGCATCGGTTTCTCGGTATAACATGGTCATATCCATATTTGCCGGTTTTTGAGTTACAGATTCAAATTTACCTGCTACAAATGAAAATAAATACGTACTCATTTGGTCAGAAGCACTAAAATTATGTTGTGTGTATTCCCCTTTCTGAGTTTGCTTTATTTCGTTTGCACCACATAAAACCTTCCAGTCGTTAGGTGCTGTTATATTTAGGGTATAAATACCTTTTATATTAGGTTGGTCAAAACAAGGGAAAAGTGTTCTTGCACGATCTGGCACTAATAGAGTATATAGGTAATCTTCATTTCTATTTAAAGAAAGTTCACCGGCATTAAAGGCAATGGTAACAGTATTATTCCCTTGTATTAAATATTTCTTGGGTAAAATAATATGTTCCTTTTCATGAAGAATAGCGACATCTGTTTCATTAATAGATACCGATTTTATGTTTGAAGTTTCTTCTTTAAAATCTAAGTAAACAGGTTCTTGAAGTTGTTCTAAATCAAAATTTAAAACTAGTTGAGAAGGTATAGGAGCTTCCTGTTCCTTAGGAATATCAAAACTTAAGTTGTAATGAACATTAGATATTTGTGAAGCCCTTTGGGTCGCCATAGCTTCTGACACTCCAGATTCAAGGGGCTTTACTGTGTCCTTTTCGTTAGCGCACGAAATAAAAAATACAACTAAAAAACTAGCGTAAAATAGGTACTTCATAAGTTAGAGTTATACGTTGTTGTGAAAGTACTTTAATGGAAATTGCTTTCCAATTTTTCAACAACGTATAACTCTAAATGAGAATAACTTTATAGATGAGTCATTAGAGATATGTAATGACTATAATAGACAAGTGTAAAGTCTAATAATTATTTACCAGCTTCGCCAGTATAGGCTTTCCAGTCTTTTTCTTTGTAAATGTCGCTACCAAAATAACGCGCTATTTCCAAAAATGGCTCTGGTTTTTGATAACCAGGTATAGGTGAAAGCATATTTAATTCTTCGTCTAAGAAAATAGTAGTTGGGTAACTTAAGCGACCTTGCATTAAGGCTGCTGCAAATTCATGATATCCTTTTTTACCAGATGGAACAAATTTGTACATCTTCCCTTTATATTCGATAGGATCTTTACCTTCACCATCAAACTTAACCATGTAGTAGTTCTCTGCCATATAAGCAGCTACCTCAGGATTTTGAAAAGTATCCTTGTCCATTTTCTTACACCATCCACACCAATCTGTGTACACATCAATAAAGACTTTCTTCGGGTTGTTGTCGGTTGCCGTTAATTCGGCAGCCTCTTCCCAAGAAATCCAATTAACCTCTTGTGCATAACTAGCAGCCGAAACAAAGAGTACGGCTAAAAATAAAAATGATTTGGAAAAAGATAAAGAATACGTATTCATGAGTTTTATTTGAGTGTTTAGTCCAACTATTGTACCAAAACTAACGTATTTTTAAATGCTTTATTTCACTTTGGCAGTTTGTTTAACACTGAATAAATCTTTTACATCTACCTGATTGCGAATTAAATCTTCAAAAGTTTCTCTTTCACGTATAAGAATTGCTTTCCCTTTATGCCAAAGAACTTCTGCGGGTCTAAATCTTGAGTTGTAGTTACTTGCCATGGTAAAGCAATATGCACCTGCATTTTTAAAGCAAAGAATATCGCCTTCGGTGATTTCGTTTATTCTTTTATTGCTGGCAAAAGTATCGGTTTCACAGATATACCCTACAACAGAATAATAGCGTTCTCTGCCTTTTGGATTAGAAATGTTATTGATGGTATGCGTAGCGCCGTAAAGCATTGGCCTAATTAAATGATTAAAACCAGAATCTACACTTGCAAATACTGTTGATGTCGTTTGTTTAACCACATTTACTTTTGCAAGAAAAACACCTGCCTCACTCACTAAAAATTTACCTGGCTCAAAAGCCAATGTCAAATCTTTACCATATTCTTTACAGAACTCATTAAAACGAGTACTTAGTTTTTTACCTAGTTCTTCAACATTAGTTTCAATATCACCTTCTTTATAAGGTACTTTAAAACCGCTACCGAAATCTATAAAATCAAGATTTTTGAAATTACGAGCAGTATCAAACAGAATTTCAGAAGCATATAAGAATACGTCAATATCTAAAATATCACTACCTGTATGCATGTGAATACCGTTGATATTCATTTTAGTTAATTCTACAATACGAAGTAAATGCGGAATCTGATGAATGCTGATTCCGAATTTAGAATCTATATGACCTACAGAAATATTAGAATTTCCACCTGCCATTACATGCGGATTGATACGTATACATACCGGAATATTTGGATGCTTACTACCAAATTGTTCTAGTATTGAAAGGTTGTCTATGTTAATGCGAACTCCTAATTTGGCAGCTTGCTCAATTTCTTCTAAAGAAACTCCGTTAGGTGTAAATATGATCGATTCTGGTTTAAAACCAGCTAACAAACCTAGTTGAACTTCTTGAATAGAAACAGTATCAAGACCACTACCAAGACTGTTCATTAATCTTAAAATAGTAATATTAGAAAGTGCCTTGGCTGCATAGTTAAGTTGCAATTTCTTTACTGAACCAAATGCTTTGGTCAATCTATTGAACTGTGAAACTATTTTTTCCGAGTCGTAAACATAAACCGGATCACCATAGGTTTTTGCGATTTGCAATAAATCCTCATTTCTCATACTATCTAATTTTAAGGCGAATTTACTTTTCTAATTTATTAAGAACAAAAATAATAACATAAAAACGATAAAAATAACAAATTGTGATATTTATAACATTAGAGAATTCTATTTATTTTGGTGCTATATAATCTGCTTTGTATTTTTAGCAAATGAAATTACCTTTATTTCCATTACAGTCTATATTCTTTCCGGGTGAAACCGTACCGCTTCATGTTTTTGAAGATCGCTACAAACAACTAATACAAGATTGTAGAGAAGAAGCCATCACTTTTGGTATTCCGGTCTTTATAAATAATAAGATGGAATATGGAGTTGAGGTTCAGCTTGTAGAAGTGGTGACAACCTATGAAACCGGAGAGATGGATGTGGTCTGTGTAGCGAGGCAAGTATTTAAATTACTCGCTTTTGATAATATCATGGAAAATAAGCTTTATTCCGGTGGTATTGTAAAGTTGTTGGAATACGATTATGAAGCATCCGAAGAAAAAAAACAAACTATAATTAATGGTATAGAACAGTTATATGCTATTATGGACGTGCCATATACCAAACTCAATATAAAAGAATTCAATAGTTTTACCCTAGCGCACAAGATCGGATTGTCTTTTGAGCAAGAGTATCAACTATTACAAATACCCACAGAAAATGATCGACTTAATTTTATAAGTCTACATTTAACTTCTACGATTACTGTGTTGTCAGAAGTAAATAGAACCAAGAAAACAATCGAACTTAATGGTCATTTCAAAAACTTTGATCCTTTAGATTTTAAAGATTTAGAGATTTAGGTCGTTTTTTAGCTACAAAATTCAATCGCATAATAAGGAATTTGTGTTTTTATCAGATTAATTATACTAGTTATTCTAATTAATCACCAGTATTTTTAGATTATTACTTACTGTTTCCTATTTTTGCTTAACAATTAAATTCACCATATATATGAACCTTCACGAATATCAAGGAAAAGAGATATTAGCAAGTTTTGGGGTGCGCATCCAAAGAGGAATAGTTGCCCAAAATGCAAAAGAGGCTGTTGAGGCTGCAAAGCAATTAACTGCTGAAACCGGAACTGGATGGCACGTTATTAAAGCGCAAGTACACGCAGGTGGTCGTGGTAAAGGTGGTGGTGTAAAATTAGCCAAGAACCTTAAAGAAGTAGAAGAGATAGCAAACCAGATTATTGGTATGAACTTAATTACACCGCAAACTTCTGCAGAGGGTAAAAAAGTACACCAAGTATTGGTTGCCGAAGATGTTTACTACCCAGGCGAAAGCGAAACTAGTGAATTCTATATGTCTGTTGTATTGAACAGAGCTACTGGTAAGAATATGATTATGTATTCTACAGAAGGTGGTATGGACATTGAAGAGGTTGCAGAAAGCACTCCGCACTTAATTTTTACAGAAGAAATTGATCCAGCTACAGGATTGTTAGGTTTTCAAGCAAGAAAAATTGCTTTTAACTTAGGTCTTTCAGGTACTGCGTTCAAAGAGATGACAAAATTCGTTGCATCATTATATAAGGCATATGTAGAAAGTGATTCTAATATGTTCGAAATTAACCCAGTATTAAAAACATCTGATGATTTGATCATGGCTGTTGATGCTAAGGTTTCTATCGATGATAATGCACTATACCGTAGAAAGAAGTATGCTGATATGCGTGATCTTAGAGAAGAGAATGCTATTGAAGTTGAAGCGAGAGAAGTTGGTCTTAACTATGTAGATCTTGACGGTAACGTTGGGTGTATGGTTAACGGTGCAGGTCTTGCAATGGCAACTATGGATTTAATTAAAATGGCAGGTGGTGAGCCAGCTAACTTCTTAGATGTTGGTGGTACTGCAGATGCTAAAAGAGTTGAAGAAGCATTTAGAATCATATTAAAAGACCCTAATGTAAAGGCAATTTTGGTCAATATATTCGGTGGTATCGTTCGTTGTGATCGTGTAGCACAAGGTATTGTTGATGCTTACAAGAATATGGGCGATTCAATAAAAGTGCCGATTATTGTAAGATTACAAGGTACTAATGCTGAAATAGCAAAAGAGATTATTGACAACTCTGGACTTGCAGTACAATCTGCTGTACAGTTTCAAGAGGCTGCAGATAAAGTAAAAGCTGTATTGGCTTAAACAAGTTTGCTTATCATATTATATAAAGACCATTCATTTTGAATGGTCTTTTTTTTGTTTAATAATTAAAGTCTGTATTTATTGTGTTTGTAGGTTTAAGTAATCGTAATCATAAAAGGAGCAAATCTATATTTTATGTTACTGAAATGAAATAATGGTTAAGCCTTTAAAAATGTGTTTTTTGCATGACTTGTATTTTTAATTTTGACATGAATAATTGAGGAATTAATATTAAAGAGATGTTAAAATATGCTCAAATTGTAACATTGTCATTTTTCAGTCGTCTTTTTAGTAATTCATCATCAATCAATTATTAATCATACTTCAGAAAAACTGGAGTGAAAAACAAAAAGTCATGAGAAAATTAAGTTTAGTAGTCGTAGCTACAATGCTACTTGCAACAGGTAATGTATTAGCTAACGATGTTAACGGAGAAAACCCTTCTAGAAATCTTTCAGCACAGATTTCAAAAATGTTAACCGAGAATAATTTCTCTGAAGAGCATAACGATTTAACAGCCCAGGTTCGTTTTACTTTGAATGCAGATGGGGAAATCGTAGTGCTATCTGTGAATTCTGAATTTGATAAAATGGAAAGTTTTGTCAAAGCCAAATTAAACTATCAAAAAGTCAATTTGACAGACATAGAGGAAGGTAAAGTATATACCATACCTGTACGAATAGAGGCATAATTCATTTAATTATGCCATAAAAAATCTTAATACACAGCCGTGTATTAAGATTTTTTCTTGTTTTTATACTTCACAGCGCTAACGGCAGTATCTACCTTGTTCATCTGCTTCGTTTTAAAGTCTTTTCTGTCATTGTCTTTTTCGGTAGGTCTTTTGGTGCTGGTTGCCATAGCCAATAAAACTTCTCCCGGTATTTTAGGGGCATCTTTTGTTCCGCGTAGTTGAAGTACCAATCCGTTTAAGAAATTACGTAGCACTTGATCTCCACATTCCATATAATTAGGATGGTCCTCATTTCTAAAGAAAGCACCTAATTCACTTTTAGAAATTTTAAAATCTACAAGCTGTAAAATCTCAACGATTTGGTCATCTCTGAATTTTAACGCTACTCTTAGTTTTTTAAATATATCATTATTAGTCATACCGCAAATTTAAGGACTGCAAGTTATTATAAAAATATGACCTGTTGGTTGCTGTACCTTATTAATAGGTTGGGTTAATTTGGGTATTCGATGTTTTCTGAAGATTATATTTTTAGAAAAATCTTATATGTCTGCCAAGTAGGCGATATTTTTTAGTAAAATAAACGTTCGACTATTCTGTTAAAGCTAAACTGAAGCTTAATCAATTAATTTTTTTATTTAAACCGATTTTTTGTGAAGCAAAACCCCCTAAATGAAATAAAACAGCTGACTTTTACGTTAAAAATATGTAGCAGCTGAATATCAATTTGTTACGTAAGAATATGCCTACTACTAAAGAAAAATTGAGTATTTTATCAGAAATGATTTCGTTTGCGAAAGTTAATAACGAGGTGAAAGAATCTGAGTATGATTTTCTTTTTTCGGTTGCCCAGCAATTAGAAATAAGTAAAAAGACTTTTGATAGTCTCTTTACTTCTAACGTTGAACATATAATTCCTAAATCACAATCAGAACGTTTATTGCAATTTCATAGGTTGATTTTGCTAATGAATGTCGATGATGATCAAGATTTTAATGAGGTCAAAAGAATTTATGATATCGGTTTAAACATGGGCTTACCACCAGGTGCAATTCAGCAGGTTCTTTCTATAATGCATAAGTACCCGAATAAAATAGTCCCACCAGAGGTATTAATTTCCATTTTCAAAGCTCATTATAATTAAGACCAAGATATAAAGTCGGCATCTAGTTTACCAAGATCTCTTTTGTTCTCGATATTGTTGTTGGCATCTGCTCTTAATTCATCTATTTCTGTCTCAATAACTTCTAATTGATCAGAATTTACCACGTGGGTAGTAAGTGTTTTTAGCATGTGCATCAATTTTCGCATTACCGTAATATCATGTTTGCAGTAAAGTCTATAGGTCGCCATTACATTAAATAAAACTTCAGAAAATTTCGCACATTTAATTCGTGTCCAATTTTCTTTTTCGTTATCGGTAATGTATTCAAAATCTGCCTTTTGCATTAAATTTAAAAAGAGCGAAGTTAGGTAGTCAATAGTGTTTAAAGCTGTACCGGGATCGTTTATGCCTGGTGACATTGCCTTTACGCCGATTTCAGAAATTTGTCTAAAACCATAAATGTAGTTTTCTCCGATAAGTTCTTCGTTACTAAAAAGTAGTGTGCTCGTTATCTTTTTCTTTAATTCGTTATTTAAAGGTTTTTCAGTTTTAAACCCGATGGTGCCATCTAAAATAAATTGCCCTTTATATAATTGAATGATAACTTTCATTGAGTTCTCTTTGCATAACTCCAGTAAATCATCGTTAAGTATTCCATAAAAATAACCGGTTTCGGTAATTTCATATTTTTTCCAATGCTCATGATTTGGAAACTCGAAGGTATTCATCTCTTGTTCTTCTATAATTGATGTTATTTCAGATTTTGTTCTAGAGTGAATTGCTGTTAGAATATTACCTACCTGTATTGCTTGTGAGATATGGTGAATGAAGTATATAAATGCAGCCAAACATACCACTACTAGTATAATACCCAATAACACCGAAAACCCGGGAGTTTGATAAGAATTCTCTGTCGGTTCAATAGAGATAAGAATGAATATGTTGTAAAGTATAGTAGCAATGTAAAGTCCTAATACTATTTGATGTTTTTGGTCAGATATAATGCCGGGCAATACTCTTGGCGAGAAGTTACTAGAAGCTTGATTTAATAACACCATAACCATAGAGAAACTAAATACTGTTAAGGAAATTAAACCACCTATGAGCGTGCTTAAAATGGTTTTAGCGGTGTCGGTATCATCGATTACTAATGCGGGTGCTACATCGATGAGATATGCAGAAATATTCTTTTGCTCTAGATAAATCATTAAAAATGCCAATAGTAATCCTGCTAAGGATATAATAGTTGGGTAAAAGGCAATTCTGGTTCGTATTTGGTGAAAAATGTTGATTAGTCTATCCATGCTATAAATTCTCTCCATAAAATTAGTGAATGAGAACGCAGATAACTGTCTGATATGCTAAAATTACAGGCTCTTATAGTTTAAAAGCGACAAAATGTCATTATTTGAAATGATAAAAGCGACATAATGGCGTATTTATTTGGTTGGTACATGATTTGTTTTATTCATATCGACTATTAAATTAATTTATTTAAAAAATAAGATTATGAGTTTAACAAAGAAAAATGACGTTTTGTTCCCAGCATTAATGAATGAGATTTTTAGACCAGATTGGTTTGGTGGAACTGAAAATTCACGTTCATCTTTACCAGCAGTAAACATAAAGGAAAATGAAAAAGATTTTGAATTAGAACTTTTTGTACCTGGTAGGGTGAAAGATGATTTTAAAATTGAAATTGATGATACGGTATTATCAATTTCTGCAGAAATTAAAGAAGAGCATAAAGAAGTGAAAGAAAATTTCACTCGTAAAGAGTTTAGTATTTCATCTTTTAAAAGAGCATTTACATTACCTGAGACAGTTGCGACAGATAAAATTGAAGCAACATATGAAGGCGGAGTTTTAAAATTTAATATTCCGAAAAAAGAAGAGGCTTTGCCAAAGCCAAAAAGAATGATTGAGTTAAAGTAAGTTTTGGTTAGTAAGTTTTTTTAGGTTGGTTTGAGTTGTTTAGTTAAGTGCTTTGAGAAATCAAAGCACTTTTTTTTGAGCCTATTTTTAATTGTTATTTTGGGCTATATTTTTGAATTGAAAATAATCATGAAAGATGATTTTAATAATTTTGGAATTACCTCATTTGAGATTTTTCCGTGTAGATTTTTGTGAGTTTATTTTTCTTATAATCTGTATTATTTATATTGAATTTTAGAATATGTTTTTTGCAAAATAGAGTAGGGAATTTGTTACTTTTTTATTTTCTGAAAAGCTGTTTTTGAAGTCTTGTAAGTAGATTTTTTTGCTATAAAAATCAGCTTTTTTTTGGAGTGTAAAATCGGTAATTTTATAGTTGTAAAAATTAACGTAAATTCGTAAAACTCGCCTAGTGGATTTCTTAGTTTATAAGCGTCTTTTCTTACTTTTAAATTTTATGAAATGAGAAACATAAGCTTATTGAGAATTGAAAAGAAATCAGCTTAGAAATACCTTTAAATTCTTTTTATACAGCAATATTACCTTTTTAGCCTTGTCTAAAAATTTAATTTAAATATTTAATATCCAGTATTTTATGTATATTTAAGTAAAGTTTAAATATACTCTATTTGTATTTCAGTCTAATTTATACATACTTGGCTTATTCTTGCTCCTGCAATGACTTTATTTCGTCTCTTAACTTCGCTGCTTGCATAAAATCTAATTCTTTTGCAGCTTTTTCCATCGCCTTTCTTTTGTCTTTTATGAGCTTCTCTATTTGCTCTTTGGTAAGATAATCCATGTCTGGTTCGGCAGCTCTCAACTCCTCTTTTATGAAGTGATATGTAGAGACTGAGTTCTTAGAAAGCACACTGTCCAAACTCTTGTTCAAAGCTTTCGGAGTAAGGTTGTGATCTGTGTTATATTGTATCTGTTTTTGTCTTCTATAATTTGTTTCGTCGATGGTTTTTTGCATACTTGCCGTTACCTTATCTGCGTACATAATTGCACGACCATTTAAGTTTCTTGCAGCTCTACCAACGGTCTGTGTTAACGATCTATTACTGCGTAAAAACCCTTCTTTGTCGGCATCTAAAATAACCACTAAAGAAACCTCTGGTAAGTCTAATCCTTCTCGTAATAAATTCACTCCGATAAGTACATCAAAAATACCTTTTCGCAAATCTTGCATGATTTCTACACGCTCTAAAGTGTCAACATCACTATGAATATATCTACATCGAATATTGATTCTGTCCATATATTTAGCCAACTCTTCTGCCATTCTTTTTGTCAAAGTGGTAACTAAAGTCCGTTCATCTTTTTCAACACGAATATGAATTTCTTCTACCAAATCATCAATTTGGTTAAGGCTTGGTCTTACTTCAATTATAGGGTCTAAAAGTCCGGTTGGTCTAATTACTTGCTCAACAAATACCCCTTGACTCAATTGCAATTCGTAATCTGCGGGTGTTGCACTTACATATAAAACCTGATTTTGTAACGCTTCAAACTCTTCAAACTTTAGAGGTCTGTTGTCCATGGCAGCAGGTAAACGAAAACCATAATCAACCAAATTTACTTTTCTAGAACGGTCACCGCCATACATGGCATGTACTTGGGGTATGGTAACATGACTTTCATCAATAACCATTAAATAATCATCGGGGAAATAATCTAACAAACAAAAAGGTCTTGTACCTGGCTCTCGACCATCTAAATATCTAGAGTAGTTTTCTATACCTGAGCAATACCCAAGTTCACGTATCATTTCTAAATCAAAATTGGTACGCTCTTCTAATCTTTTTGCTTCTAGTGGCTTTCCAATTTCTTTGAAGTAGTCTATCTGTTTTATCAAATCATTTTGTATGCTATGAATGGCATTCTGTAAAACATCTTTAGAGGTCACGAACATATTTGCTGGGTAAATAGTAAGTGTCTCGTAAACTTCTATAATATTATTATTAAATGGGTCGAAAGCTTCAATTTCTTCAATTTCATCGCCAAAAAAATGAATTCTATAGGCATGGTCAGCATAACTAGGAAAAACGTCTACAACGTCACCTTTCACCCTGAAATTACCGTTTTTAAACTCTGCCATTGTTCTAGAATAGAGCGATTGCACTAATAGGTGCATTAGCTTGGTTCTAGCAATAACTTGATCTTTTTTTATGGAGATGACATTTTTCTGAAATTCAACGGGGTTACCAATACCATATAAGCAAGAAACCGAAGCGATAACGATTACATCTCTTCTACCTGACAATAAAGAAGAGGTCGTACTAAGACGTAATTTCTCAATATCTTCATTAATCGAAAGATCTTTTTCAATGTAAACACCACTTGTGGGTATAAATGCCTCTGGCTGATAATAGTCGTAGTAGGATACAAAATACTCTACCGCATTATCTGGAAAAAACTGCTTGAACTCCGAATATAACTGGGCTGCCAAGGTTTTGTTGTGCGCTAATAAAAGTGTCGGTTTTTGAACTTCTTCAATAACATTGGCTACTGTAAATGTTTTACCAGAACCGGTTACACCTAATAATGTCTGATATTTTTCCTTGTCATTTATACCTTTTACCAATTCTTTAATGGCATTTGGTTGATCCCCAGTGGGTTTGAAGTCTGATACTACTTTGAATTTCATGCTATAAAATTACGAAAGAAGTGCCATTTAAAAGAGTGCAATAAAAAGAATAGTGGCTTCTATCGCTTTAAAGAAAAATGACCGGTAATTACTTCATTACTTTCTGCATTTTCAAATTGATACCAGTAATCTGATGATGGTAAAGGTTTACCGTTAAATGTGCCGTCCCAAGTGTTGTCTAAAGAGTTGGTCTGAAACAATAATTGACCATATCTGTTATGAATACTTAGCATTCCTTTAGGGGAACAAATATTAGTAATAGGAACATACCTATCATTTACTCCATCATTATTGGGAGTAAAGAAATTGGGGAAATCAACCGTACAAGATACCTCTGGTTCAGGCTCTGGTTCAGGTGTTTCTTCACATGATAAGGGGTCAATGGTTACAATGAAACTGCTTTCGTTGGAGCAAGATCCAGACTCATAGTATATGTAAACGGTTTGAGAAGTTTCTAAAATATCTCCTGAGAAAAGTCCGGTACCTGCTCCGTTGGGTTGGTCAAAGTAATTACCATTGGTAAGTTCTGGTAGTGTATAGCTTTCGCAAACAATAACATCATCTTGGTTATCTCCTAATAAAGAGTTCTCAATTTGAATTTCGAAATCATTCTCATTTGAGCAGCCGCTCACTCCCGCATACACATAAAGTGTTTGTGATGTTGTGATTATATCTCCTTCATTAAAAGGCGAACCTGTACCGTTAGGTTGATCAAAGTAGTTACCGTTTGTAAGTGCTGGTAGTGTATAGCTTTCGCAAACAATAACATCATCTGGGTTATCTGCTAATAAAGAGTTCTCAATTTGAATTTCGAAGTCATTCTCATTTGAGCAGCCACTCACTCCCGCATACACATAAAGTGTTTGTGATGTTGTTATGATATCTCCTTCATTAAATGGCGTACCTGCACCGTTGGGTTGATCAAAGTAATTACCGTTGGTCAGTGCTGGTAATGGATAACTACCGCACGCTATAACATCATCTGGGTCATCGGCTGGTGTAAGATTATTTATTTGAATTTCGAAATCATTCTCATTTGAGCAGCCGCTTATTCCGGCATACACATAAAGTGTTTGTGATGTTGTGATTATATCTCCTTCATTAAATGGCGTACCTGCACCGTTGGGTTCATCAAAGTAATTACCGTTGGTCAGTGCTGGTAATGGATAACTACCGCACGCTATAACATCATCTGGGTCATCGGCTAGTGCAAGATTGTTTATTTGAATTTCGAAATCATTCTCATTTGAGCAGCCGCTCACTCCCGCATACACATAAAGTGTTTGTGATGTTGTGATTATATCTCCTTCATTAAAAGGCGAACCTGTACCGTTGGGTTGATCAAAATAGTTACCGTTTGTAAGTGCTGGTAATGGATAGCTACCGCACGCTATAACATCATCTGGGTCATCGGCTGGTGTAAGGTTATTTATTTGAATTTCGAAATCATTCTCATTTGAGCAGCCGCTTACACCAGCATACACATAAAGTGTTTGTGATGTTGTGATTATATCCCCTTCATTAAAAGGCGAACCTGTACCGTTGGGTTGATCAAAGTAGTTACCGTTTGTAAGTGCTGGTAATGGATAGCTACCGCACGCTATAACATCTTCTGGGTCATCTACCATTGGCATAACACAACCAATAATTACGGTAATATCGTTTCTTACCAAAGTTAGGTCGGTTACAATATCACTTGTAATTTCTGCATGATATACACCAGCATCGGTGGCTTGTATATTGGTTAATATTAGTGTAGGACTATCGGGCGCACCTGTAATTGGCAGACCATTTTTAAACCATTCATAATGATTTTGTGTTCCACTAACCGTTGTAGTCAGGGTAACGTTATCACCAGTATTCTCATTTAAAGTTAAAATATCATTGACCTTAGCTTGTGGATTATCACGAAAACCAGAAAAATTTGCGTCGTAAAACGGGAATTCATTTTCAAAATCACCAAATTGAAAACGGTTATTTTCTATATTAAGATTTTGTGTGTAGCCAGGAATTATAGTAAAGTCGGGTACAGTACCTTCTAGTTGGTTGTTGTTTACATTAAAATTTATGAGATTGTTCCATTGGTTATAGGTAGCCGGAATAGTTCCGGAAAAAGCGTTATTAAATGCATTAAAGACCGCGAGGTTGGTCCATTGGTCATATGATTGAAGAAAACTTCCACTAAAATCATTATTATAAATATTAAAAGATTCGAGACTTGCCCACTGCGAAAAACTTGGGGATAAGGTGCCGGATAGTCTATTGTCGTTAACTGAAAAATATTCCATTTGGGTAAAACTCGAATAGCTATCTGGTATAGTACCTTCTAAATCATTGTTGAATACTTCGAATCTTATAATATTCGTCCAACTAGAATAACTTGCTGGTAACGTGCCTGATATTAGATTGTTTGCAATACTAAAATATTCAATATCTACCCAGTTAGAAAGTGATTCTGGCAATGTACCTGTTAGTGCATTACCCCAAAGATCTAAAGTCCTTAAATTGACTAGGTTTCCATACGAATCTGGAATCGAACCAGTGAGCCCTCCATTAATGGCGCTGCTGTAAGAACTTAAATCGAGAATTTGTAAGGTTGTTAATTCGGAATACTCCTCAGGTAAATTTCCATCTATATAAGTAGCTTGTATGGAAAGTTCTATCAAGTTAGATAAGTTTCTCAATGAGATGGGTAGATTACCTGTTAACGTGTTATTTCCTAACCGTAGCGTTCTTAATTCAGTTAAGTTTCCTAAGCTTGTTGGTATAATACCTGTAAGATTGTTTTCAGTGAGATTAAGATATGTCAGGTTTATCAAATCACCATATTCTGGATAAATGGTGCCATCGAACTCATTACCACCTAAATGTAACACCGATAATTGAGTCATATCTGTGACTTCTATAGGAATAATACCTGTAAGATCATTATACCAAACATTTAAGGAAGTTAAAATAGGTAGTGTTGTAATACTAACAGGAAGAGGACCTGTTAGTCCGCTAGCCGATATATCTAGTAGTGTTAGAAATTGCAAATCACCTAATTCATTAGGTATAAAGCCTGACTGAATATTGCTAGTATTTGCATAATTAGTAGGATTCATATCCATGGCAACTACATGACCTCCTGCTACATCAACTGTTAATCCGTACCAGTCGCTAGTAACATCACCTGAAAAATCCCAATCGTTAAGTAGGTTACCATCATTTTGGCTGGTCCATGTATCGCCATTTGTTGCGTTATAAAAAGCTAAAAGTGCAGCTTCTTCAGCGGGTGTCACCTGGGCTGATAGCATTCCGAATATTCCGAAAAAGGCAAAAAGACTTAATAATTTTGTCATTAATCTATAATTATGAGACTCAAAATAGCATTCACTTATATAAAAGTTGTGGTAATACTATTTGAATACGAAAACCTTCTATTAAGTAAAAACTCAAGATATAGACTTTACATGAGAAAATATTGATTTCAATCGTATAATTGATTAAAGGTATAAAGTAGCTAAATCTTGGTTTAATATTATCGAATTAGTGAAAAATGACCCATTATAGGTTGCTGATTAAGAAAGCTAGCTTTATACCAATAGTCAGATTGTGGCATTTGTTTAGTATTAAAAGTACCGTCCCATCCAATACTATTTGGGTTGATTTGTTGTATTAAACTTCCATATTGGTTGAATATATGTATCACTTCTATAACAGCTTCAAAATTTTCGACTGGTGGTATATACTGCCAATGATCATTTATTCCATCGCCATTAGGTGAAAAAAATGAAGGAAAGTCTTTTTTGGAAATATCTCTGTCTACCAATCTTTCTGTTGTTCCGCAACCGTTTTTATCTCGAACATATGCAGTGTAATTACGAGTTGACATTTCTATGAACATTGAGGAATCTTGAAAAGGACCATCTCGGCTGGTCAATGAATACTCATATTGTCCACCACCGGTTACGGAAATTAAAATTGTTTTTCCCAAGGGTAAGTTGGTGACATTTATTGCTGTAATTATAGCTTCTTCTGATGCTACTACGTCTATAAGTTTAGAACTTATACATTCAATATCGCCTGCATCGGTAGTAATATTATTATATGCTTCAAACCGATATTTACCTGGTGCAGAAATAGCTACACTTTGTGTTTCTGATAGCAAGGTTTCTTCGCTACCACTATTTGTTAAATACCATCTAAAACCATCGGCATTATCGTTCGATGAAATGGTGTAGGGTAGTTCGTCACTGCATATACCTACTATGTTGGGTAAATTGATAATTGGAGCCCTATAAATTAACTCGCCGGTAGTTTCAGAAATATAGGGGTCACAGACATAAACGGCAAAACTAGTAGTGAATATTTCTTCAGTACAAGATGTTGCAATTCCGATATCATTATAGGGTTCGATTTTTACATAAATATTTGAGTTTTGTGGTAAATCTTCCGGCGGGTCGTAACTCAGTTCATTTTTAATGTCTAGATTATTTACTATTTCATGACCATTCGGTGTCGTGCCAATAGATAAATAGTAACCAATCGCTGTAGGTGTATATTCCCATTCAATATCTGTAATGATGGTTACACTTCCCGCATTATTATCTGGTGTAATCAATACAGAGCAAGTAGGGGCTGTGGTAACTTCAGCCGTTGTAAAAACAAGTTCGTCACAGCTGATTGGCGGACCGTCATATGGAACTAAACTTAATGTCGCGTACATGGTGGTGTCGTCTGGTAAACCTAACGGTGGAGTGTAGAAAGGGTTGATGCCAATAGGTTTTCTATCTAAAATGTCAGTGCCTTGCGGAGTGGTGCCAATAGAAAGAATATAGCCGTTATAACCTAATACTTCGGTCCAAGTTAGTGTTGTGTTTACTTCAATGTTATCTGTACCGTTGTTCGGGAAAGTAAATTCTGTACAATCTTGCCCATAAAAAAATGAACTTGTCAAAAAGAGGCATAATAACCTCAAGAATAAAGACATTTTTTTAATATTCATATTGTATAAATTAATTTATCGCTTTAAACTAAAATGACCTTTAATAATTTTATTATTGGTGGCTATTGCTTTAAACCAATAATTTGATTCTGGAAGCGCTTTGCCATTTAAATTTCCGTTCCAACCAGTCGTATTTGGTGCTATTTGGGCTAGTAGTGCACCGAATTTATCAAATATATAAATTACCGATACATTGGTTATGCCAGTTTCAACTGGTGGTATAAACTGCCAATAATCATTAATACCATCTCCATTGGGAGTAAAGAAATTTGGAAAGCCGTTTACCGTTAAATCTTGCTCAACTAAACGTTCGGCGATTCCGCATCCGGCTTTATCACGAACAAATACGGTGTGGTTTTGTAGCGAGATGTTGGTAAAGCGATTCGAATTTTGATATGGTCCGTTTTCATTATCTAACGCATATTCAAAATTTCCATTTGTAGTAGTGGATATCTCATAATTGAGAGAGTTTGCACTTATTTGTACGCTTACATCTTCTATTTTTGGTGCTTGTGATATTTCTACCTGAAATGTTTTTGATGAAGCACATTCAAAAGTTCTATCAGAGTCCTCAATATTTACATAGGCTTCATAAATATATTCACCTTCTTCATCTATTGAAACTTCTACAGTATTTGACAGTAATGTTTCATTTCCTCTATCATCTAATTTGTACCATCTGTAGCCGTCCGCTTCATCAGTTGCCCTAATTATATCAAGTTCGTTTTCTGAGCATATGGTAATGGTATCTGGAAAGGTCAAAATAGGATTCAACACCAACAATTCTCCACTTAAAGGGTCAAAATATGGCCCGCAACCTATTGCTGTAGAAAAAGTTTCTTGTGTACAACCGATCGCTTCACCCGCTTCATTAAACGGAAATATGGAGATAAAGAAGGTTCGGTTGGGTTCAAAATCTATGATTACTGTAGATGTTTTAAAAAAGATGGCGTCTTCTAAAATATTTGTCTCAAAAGGTGATGTACCTATAGATACTCTGTAACCTGTTGCATTGGGTACTGCGTTCCATTCAAGTGTAGGACTCAAGGGTACATTGGTTTCACCATCAAAAGGGGAAATCATACTTGTGCATAAAGGTAATACTGCAGCTGCAGCTGTTGTAAAAACCGAAGAGCTACAATTATCAGCTAAACCTATTCTATTGTAGGGTGTGATCGTTATATAAATGTCAGTTTCTGAAGGTAAATCTGCAGGTGGATTATAATTTAATGTATTTTCTACGTCTGTTCGTGCAAGAATTTCATCGCCATTTTCTGTGGTGCCGAGCGATATAAAATACCCTGTTGCACTTGGTGCTGCAATCCATGAAATGTTAGTTGCCGTATTTATAGCTATCTCATTATTTTCGGGGCTCGTAGACGGTACACATTGTGGAACTTCACTTAAGGCAGCCGTTGTAAAACTTTGACTTTCACAAGTTATATTGGGTTGATTGAAAAAGAAAAGTGTAATGGTAACGAATATTTCGGTACTCTCTGGTAAGCCTGTAGTTGGGGTGAAACTTATCGCAGAGCCAACATTTCTGTTATTTAAAATGTCATTACCGCCTTCTGTAGTGCCTAATGAGATAATATAACCCGGTACACCCGTAATAGCTTCCCAACTAATAGTAGCATCTACAGGAACCAGAGTAGTACCATTAACGGGATTTAAAAGCGCGGGACATTCTTGTGCCGATGTTTTTAAAACAGCAAATAACAGGACTATGAAAAATATTGGCGCAGCCAATATTTTGGGTATTCTCATGTCCCATTTCTTTTTCATAGCATTTTCGTAAACAATACAATATACTACAAAATGAAAATCTATTCTTTTAGCGTGCTGTTATTTAGGTTTAATTACCTGATTGCACAGACGATTTAGAGGTCTCGTCTTTTCAAAATTGCATAAGAGCCGTAAATGAAAATTGCTATCCATGCCATGACAATTACAATTTCATACCATTGTATATAATAGTCTAATGCAAGTGTTTCTCCCATTTGATTTACTACAGATTGTACGGCACCTAATCTAGAGAATGGTTCTTTGATAAGATTGAACATTGCCTGTAATGGAAAAAAGCCCATGATAACATCTGTGGTTTCGCCATCAAAAAACTTCCATCGAATAATACCTCTGAAAATACCTTCGAATACTTGCCATAGAATTAAAAAGCCAAGTGCAAAGGCTGACCTTTTTACTAAAACACCTAAGAAAAGACAGAAAGAAAAGAAACCAGTTAGTTTAATGAAAAACGCAAAAAGGAACTCTAAATCGCTTAGAATGATAGAAATTTCGGTAAAATCGGAATAAATCAGCCCTAAAACTAATGATACTAGAAATACAAAAATTGTAGAGACTAGTGCGAAAGTAATCACAGTCAAGAATTTAGAAAGTATAAATTCCTTTTTTGAGAGTCCGTCAATCAAATTCTGTTTTATCGTTTTATTGCTATACTCATTAGACATCATTGAAACAATGACAATAGCTAAAAATAGTTTGAAGAACGCTGTAATAAATGTATTGAAATGCCAGATATAAGGGAAGTTAAAAATACCCTGATCGGCTAAATTGAACTTTATGGGGCCGATATCGAATTTTATAGCTGCTACCAATGCGATAGAGGTTAAAAGCGCGAAGTATGAAATAATCAACACCTTGCTAGCCCTGTTGTTCCAAAGTTTTATGAATTCTATTTGAAGTAATCGTATCATGATGGTGGTTGTTAGGCGTTAGCATTTTTAGTTAAGGCAAGAAACTGTTCTTCTAAACTTTCTTTTCGTTTTACTAAATGAGATACGATAATGCCTTTTTCAAAAAGTAGTTTGTTTAATGATTGTGCATCTAGTTCTGAAGTTAAGATTGCCGTAACCAAACCATTTTCTTGTTTTATACTACCAAAGTGTTCATTAGTGCTCAAGTACGATGTTAGTTTTTCTAAGTCGTCAGATTTTAATTCGAAGAAGCCAAAACTAGCTTGCAAGCTATCTACTCTGCCAGCGTACAATTTTTCTCCTTTTCTTAAAATAACAACATGAGAACATACTTTTTCAACCTCATCTAATAGATGTGATGCCAACAAAATTGTAGTGCCTTTTGCAGCAATGGTTTTTATAATTTCTCGAATCTGATGAATACCTTGAGGATCTAGACCGTTGGTAGGTTCATCTAAAATTAATATTTCTGGGTCATTCAATAGGGCAGAGGCAATAGCTAGGCGCTGCTTCATCCCAAGGGAAAAAGTCCTGAATTTGCTGTTTTTTCTATCTAGGAGTCCGACTAGATCTAGCTTTTCTTCAATTTTATTTTCTGATACATCTTTGATTTTACAAACTAATTTCAAGTTTTGCAAAGCCGTCATGTATGGGTAGAAGTTTGGGCGTTCGATAATGGCGCCCACTTTTTTGAGTGCTTCGTGCGTTGAAGATTCACCGCCAAACCAAGCGAAGTCTCCGCTGGTTTTATTAACGACGTTTAATACAATGCCCAGGGTAGTTGATTTGCCGCTACCGTTAGGACCTAAAATTCCGTAAACATTACCTTTTTCTATAGTAAACGATAAATCTTTTACAGCGGTAAGGTGTCCGAATTTTTTGGTAAGATGATTGACTGTTAGAATAGTACTCACGTCAAGTGTTTTTTGATTGGTTACGTATACTTGACGATAAACTAAGCGGAATGTTACAAGAATAAATTAAAAACTTGTCGCCCTAATGGTAATTCTTCTATTAGTGATTACTGTTGTTGGGGTATTAAAATTGACAGTCACCGTTTCTGATGGGTCATCAGTAGTAATATTAGTATCTGTTTGATCTTGAGAATTACTGATATTATTGATGTACGTTGCAGTTGAGGTATTAACATCGGGTAAGGTAATGCGTGTTACCAATGTCAAAGTTTCTAATTCTCCACTATTCATACCACCAACAGACCAGTTGGGGTAGGTGAAACTACCTTTAGAGACAGAAGATGATACTAATGAAATACCGTCTGGTAAAATGTCTGTAAGTACGAGATTAGAAATGGAATTGATACCAAAACTTTCTACGGTAATGGTAAAGGTTACCGTTTCGCCATCGCTAACCGTATTTTTGTCTGCCACTTTTTTGATGACCACATCTGGGTCACAATAATATGCTGTTAAGGGTTGAGAATCATAAGTACAACCACCTTTTGTAACTCTTACATAGTAATCGCCAGCTTGTGTTGGTGTATACCTAGCACTATCTGCACCTGCAATTAATACTCCGTTTTCAAACCATTGGTAATTATCAAAATTAGGGTCCACAACTTCTACTTCGGCTGTTGGTAGGCAACCACCTCCAGTAACTTGAAGATCCACTTCTGGTACCGTATCAAAACCTGAAAAGTAACCGGCAATACCTCTTGCGCCACTAAAACCTATAAAACCTACTGCTATCGGTCCTGTAGAATTTACGGTTACATCACCTGTTAAATTTGCAACATAGTAAGTTTTCCAAAGTGTAGTTCCTGCCACTGCAGAAGGGGCGGGTAGGGCTACTGGTCCGCTACCATCCTCTACGGTAATATTGGCATCTGGTGTTGTGGTAGAAGCAATCAGTGTTACGCCACCGGTCATGGTAACCCCAGCTGCATCTTCGATATGTGTAATATTATCTACCGTATCTGGTAACAAACAGTTTACGGGAGCAATAAAGTTTAAGCCTTGCGTGTAAATTGCACTTGCGCCTGCCATTAATTGATAGGCGTAGGCATCTTTTGAGGTGGTTACATACATATTTCCTCCTGCGGAAGAAACTGAATAATTACTTTCAGGAATCTCAAAATAGTCACCATTGTTAATTGTAGCTATAGGTGTACCAGAACCATTTACATAAATAGCTGTTCCGTTTTGTGTTCCAATGATAATGGGTATTTCTGTTTCACTCGTACCATTTCCTCTTATAAAAACATATTCTTTACCAATTTTATTTTGAGGTACAGGTTGGTCAATTGCAGCATCTCTACCAGCGTAACCTACTCTGGCGCCAGTATTAAGTCCACCATTACTAATAACTATAGGATTATTCGAAATGACATCTGCACCTAACCAACCGTCTGCATTAGCGGGAGTTTCAGCAACATATGCTTCGAATACAAAAGACTCATTTGCATCTAAATTTATGGTATAGGTATCTGCTAATATTCCGTCTCGATCAGCTCCCAGTCTAAATTCACAATCTGGGTCATAACCAGAGAGTGTTACTGTAGTGCCATCAGCGGTAGCCATTATGCCTAAAGAGTTTGTCAAACTTGCCTGAGTACCTTTATTCGGAGCTCCGCCCCATTTAAAATGAGTACCGATAGCTTGTCTTCCTTTACTTGTAAGGGAAGTTGCCTGTGAACCAGAACGACCTCTATAATTTACATAGAATTTTTCGCCGCCTGGAGATTCTAATCGTAAACCACCACTAGTAAGAACAATTCCAGTATTGGCGTTGCTCATCATAGTGATGTTGTTATCACCATTACCCAAAGTTATTTCTTGAGGTGTAGTCTTAGATAATGATGCAGTAGCATATAGGGTAGTCGATGTACCTTGATAAATATTTACAGTAAATGCTGTAGTTTCTGGAGTTGATAAATATAGACTCTGTTGAGTAACAGCTTGGTTGTTACCGCCTTGTTTTAAGGGTGGTAAATAGTGAAGATCACTCAACTGGGAAAAACCAGCTGCGGAAACCATCATGAATACTATAAATAAAATTAACTTTTGCTTCATTATAAGCTTATCGGGGTCATAGCAGCAAAGAAAATTAAAACGCCTTGCAATCGCAATTATTAGTTGTATAACACTAGTAATAAGTGGTGATTGCCTATATAATAGAGGTAGCTGAATTAGCTACCTCTGTTAATTTACTTATCTATAAAGTGTGAAATTACCTACAAATTCTCTAGTGTCGGCAGCACCATTTAATTTAATGATGTACCAGTAATCTCCTGTTGGCAACTCATTTTCCTGATAGAATCCATCCCATCCGTCTTCATTGTCCTGGAAGGTGAAGACTGAACGACCGTATCTATCATAGATGCTGATGAAAATCTCTGGATAAACTTCTATATTATCTGGCATCCAAAAATCGTTTTGACCATCACCATTCGGAGTAAAGAAATTAGGAATTTCTATATCTATGAATTCAATGAACAGACTCGCTGTTACTTCACATCCATTTTCATCTACCACAGTAATTGCATACGTACCAGTCTCGGTAATGTAGAACACATTTTCAGAGCCTCTGTTTTCATCTTCAAAATAGAAGGTGTAGTTTTCTCTACCACCAGTTACCGTAGCGGTAATCTGATTGATATTACTTTCTACTACAGTAATCTCAAGAGGTTCAAATGCCAATATTTCAACATCATAAGTGGTTAGACATCCATTAGCATGAGAAATACTGATATAATGAGTACCCGGAGTCAAATCTCTGAAAATAGGAGTTAACTGCATTTCTAATGGATCTACAGTATCTAAACCAAATAGCACATCATTTTCTATACTTGGGTCATTAAGAACAATATTTACATAGTTGCTAGGGATATTACCATCACATTCATAGACTGGTTCAACAACGGCACCTAAATCAACACCGGCATCTATAGTAACGATTATTGTTTCTTCACAACCTTGAGCATCTTCTATGTAAATGATATAATCACCAGCAGCTAAGTTGGTAAAACTCATTCTGTCTTGAACGAAATCTGTTTCAGCTTCTAAACGAGTGCTGTATGGAGCGGTACCACCGATTATGGTTAAATCAATGGTTCCGTCTTCTTCACCTACGCAAATTTCTGGTGTACTTTCTGTTATAATTTCTAACACGTCTGGCTCTTCAATTGTAGCTTCAACTAGTTCAAAACAACCATTAGCATCTTGTGCTATAATAATATAATCACCAGGTGCCAATTCGTCAAACGTATTGTCATCACTAAAGCGATCTAAGTTCGGTGAGATTGCATATTGATATGTACCTGACCCACCTAACATGTTCACCGTAATAACACCATCTTCTTGTCCATTACAAGTAACATCATTAATTGTAGTGTTAGCCGTGTCAATAAGAAGTTCATCTGGTTCGGTGATAGAAATCAATAGAGAAGATATTTCACAATCATCGCTCTGAATTCTTACATAATAAGATCCTGCCAATAAATCTGTAAATAGACCTGTTGGTTGATTTACACGAACTTCATTCGTTAATCCTGCATCAGAGAATAGGGCATATTGATAGTTACCTAATCCGCCTTGAGCTTCTGCATTTATGACTCCGCTATTATCACCATTACAGCTAATAGTTGGGTTATCATTATCTAGCGTAACCGTTAAAGGTATGATCGGATTAATTGTAACACTATTACTTAATACTGATACACAACCAAAGCTATCTTGAATATAGTACTGATATGTATTTGGCAGAACACCTGTGAATAGATGAGTGTTCGGTCCGTTAGTTTCGTTCATAGCGTTGAATGCCGATGTACCATCGGTATTCCACATATATGGTCCTGTACCGCCAGAAGCAGTTAATAAAAGTTGTGCATCATCTAAACACGTTGCTCTTTGCTCAGTTATTAGTTGACCTTTAACCTCAACAGGTTCAGCAATTTCAACGATACTAGTTTCATCAGAACAGTTCAAATCATCAAGAATAGTTACACTGTAATAACCTGATCTCAAATTCATGAATGTTGCTGTAGTCTGAGAACTAGATGTCTGTAAAAGATTAGCACTTGGTCCATCACCATCATACGTTTTAAGAATATATCTGTAATTTGTAGATACTACTCTTGGCGTAAACGCTGCAGTAATTATTCCGTCTGTATCACCTTCACATTCTAAACCTACAACAGATTGAATATTTGCAACAATCGGTTCTGGCGGAGTTAAGGTAAACGCATTGGTAAAGGTTTCTGTACAACCTAAACTATCAGTTACTTCTACCGTATATTGACCATCACTTAAACCTGTAAACAAATTACTGTTTACTTGATTTGCAGTATAAGTTATAGTCGAACTTACATGTGTTAAAATAATATTGAATGGTGCTTCACCACCATTAGGTGTGATGTTTGCACTACCCATATCATTACTACAGCCAACATCTTTTGTTTCTATTGTCGCTAAAGTTATTGCAGCACTAGGTGATGTAATCGTAAATGATCTTTCTTGAATACATTCAGGAGTTCCAACTTGTGAAGCTCTCAAAATATAACTACCCGCAGCTACCGGAATAGAAGCTGTTGTACCTGTTCCTGTAAAAGTATCAGCATCATCTGTACGTGTAGTAGCGGTTCCATCGGCATTTACAACTTCCCAGTTGAAATCACCTGTATACGTAGCATCTGTAAATGTTACTTCAATAGCCCCATCGGTTCCAAAACATACTACATCAGAAAGTTTATTTACCTCAATACTAAATGTATTTGGGTCTTCTACGATATGAGTTCGTGTTATTTCACAACCAGTAGTTACATTTTTAATACCAATAGTATAGGTGCCAATTGCCAAGTTCGAAAATACGTTATCACCTGTTTGGTATGTTGCAGATGGTAATATTCTAAACTCATAATTAGCAAGATTTGCAGTCGTATTGGTAACTGTACTATTTACATTAATAGTAATGTTTTCTCCACTATTTACACAATCTAAATCTCTATCTACATTTACAGTTGCATCAATAAATGTATCATAAGGGTCTATGGTAACTATGTGTTCTGCAGAACAACCTTCGTCATCATATACACGAACAATAATATCACCACCAGCCGCATCTGTGTGTGTATAGGTTAAATTACTGCTGTTTTGAAGTACGGTAGAAGTTGCATCATCAATGAATTCAAAACGATCATATGTTCCGCTACCACCATTGATTAAACTTGCGTCTATTGTTATTGTGGCATTATCACCATCATTTCCGTTAGCACAACCAAATTGTACTGGAACCGGAGCAGTAAATGTTACGGCTGTATTTTCATCTACAACCACAGTTTTTAATGTCGGACAGTTATTCGGACCTCTTGCCGTTACATCATATGAACCACCAGGTAAACCAATAAATGATTGTGTAGCTGCATCCCATGAAGCACTTGCCGGCATTGGGTCTAAAACATAAGTTAATGGATTATTTCCGTTATTCACTTGTACTAACTCTATACTACCATCATTAGCACCAGAACAACTTACCTCAATAGGGGTAGCCGTAAAATCTGGAAGAATAGCCGCAGGTATGGTTACCGTAAAAGTTCTAAAACAATTTGGAGAAGCGGTACCAATATCATAAACATTGACCGTATAATCTGTATCTATAGTATTATCCGGAACGCCTACTGGTACGTTCATTGCTCCACCTGTAAGAGTTTGTCTTGTTTCAACATTTGCTGATGAGCTGTCAAGAATTTCGAACTCATAATTTCCAGAACCTGAAATACCTTCAATAGCTATTTCTGCTTCAAAAGTTGCATCACAACCTAATTGTTTGTCTAAACTAGCTGATGCCTGTAGGGTAGGGTGTACAACTATATTTGTGTCTTCCGTACAACCGGTAGCATCTTTTATAAATACAGTATAGTTGCCTGCTGGTACAGTGTTGTAAATACCATTATTATTTTGATAGGTACTACCACCATCTATTGAATAAAGAATAGTTCCTGTACCTGTAGCATCTATTGTAACCGACGCATTAGTATCACAATTTGCAATGACCACATCATCAATAGTTGGTGCGGTCGTAAAAACCATATTAACATTATTAAGAGGATACGAACAACCAAATTGATCCTCTACATTCACCGTATAAGTTCCTGCAGGAGAACCAGCTGGTATTTCTATAGGGTTATCACCTGTTGCTGTTATAGTAACAAAAGTTGCAGGACCTGTAATCGTGTAGAAGTAATTACCTCCACCGCCTTGTACATTCTCGATTAAAATTAATCCAGGGTTTTCACATGAAATATCTTGATCAGATTTTGCGATTCCTGTAATGATTTCTAATTCATCTAAAATAGCGTTTTCACTGGCGCTGATACATTGTTGATTATCAGTATCGTCGATTTGCGTTACCTGAATATAATATTCATTAGCAGAAAGTCCACTTACAGTAATAGTATTGCTATAGGTCACAAAACCTGCACTTTGATCGATAATGTTATTATCGGTATCAAATAAGGTCCATTCCATTCTATTTTCGGTCAGTCCATCTTCATCAACTATCGTGTATGTGATTTCACCGTTGTTTGCTAAATTACAAGAAGGATTAATTTCTGGTGTAATGGTCATTGGTAGACCACCAGCAATTTCGTTTACATTAACTGTACTTTGTCTAATACAAGTGCTAGGAGTGTTATTATCTCTAACATAAAATACATAAGTTCTACCAGGTACTAAGTTGGTAAATTCATAACTACCATGACCAGCAGGTACAGGATTGTCATCAAGGTCTAAATTTGTACCAGGATACCATGTAGCGGTAGTTTCATCAAAATTTGATGGGTCGCTAGAAAAAGTATATTCATAACCAGGTACGCCTTCCCCACCTTGTACTTTCACTTTTAATTCATCACAGTTCTCTACAACCGATGATGTTGTAATATCTAAATCATCTAATGGATAAGGTATTATTTCTCTTGGTAAATCTGTCTGGCAGATTAAATTGTTACTACCATCTTTTGTACGTATAGAAGGGAAAACTTCATCACCTGAAGTATACCCTCTAAATACTGTTGATGGTTGCCATGTTGCGCCTCCATCAGCACTATATTCAAGCGTACCCGCAAGACCTGTAGTTACATTGGTAAAGTCAAAGCCAAACTCTGTAGCTCCACCTGAACAATCACTTGCATATGCTAAAAGGATATCAGATGTAAGTTCTGCCGGTGCCGTAATGGTTACCGTTTCTGTTTCTGAACATCCAGCTTCGTCTGTAATTACAACGTCATATTCACCTGCTGCCAGGTTATAATATGTTTTAGTAATACCCACAACATTTGTTTGTACTTGATCAGGTGAACCATTGGTTTTATCTACCAACCTATAATCGAAAGGAGAAAGTCCGTCGTTAATTGTAACTTCAATATTACCAGTGCCATCATGACAATCTGGGTCTGTGGCTACTGCTGAGATATCCAATTCTGGGTTTGCCGAAATAGTTTCGGTAACCATAGTCTGGCAAGCATCAGTACCATTTGCTTTATCTCTTACATAAATATCATAAGGTCCAATATCGGCTAATAGAATATTAGTAGTATTAATAGCTGAGAAATCAGCATCAGTAACTGTATTCCCAGAAGGAATGAAAGCATAGACAAAATTATTATCTCCACCTGATGCTGTCGCGGTTAATGAACCATCGGCACATAAACTTGCATTTACAGGCACCACACTAAGTGAAATTGTTGGAGCAATCGTTATTGATTGTATTGCTGAAGCACAACCATATTGGTCATTTACTTCAACATCATAGGTTCCTTCAGATAAATTACTGAACGTATAAGTTAAGTCGGTTACAGGAGAAGGTGTTTGCCATGCTCCGCCGTTAATTCTAAATGAATAATTACCATTACCATCGGTTACAGTAGCTGTTACCGTACCGTTGCTTAGACCATCATAACATTGTGTAGCTGTTAAATCAAAAGCTATAGTATCTGGTTGAATTACGTTTACTGTTGTTGTTGAAATAACTTCACAGTTATTCTGATCTTTTACCCTAACGTGGTAATTACCAGCAGGTACATTTAGGAATTGTGGTGAGGTACTAAACGCTCTTACAATAGTATTATCTGTTAATTCTAATTGGTACTCATAACCAGGTGTACCTTCATCTGCAGATGCTTGTAAAGTAGCACCGGTATTAAAACATGTAAATTCTGCTTTTTGTTGAAGATCAGCTGTTAATGCGTTTGGTGATGTCAACGTTGCTGAAGTTGCTGAGGTTGCCGTACATGTATCATCGTCAATTTTTTCGACCATAATGTTATATGTACCATCTGTAAGGGTAGAAGGAGTAGTAATTGGAGATGTCGTTTCCGTTATCCAAGTTGTACCACCGTCTACAGAATATTGATATCCGAAAGTAGGATCGAAATTAGAAACCTCAAAACGAATACTACCATTATCGCTACCGTTACATGTAGGGTCGGTACTGCCTAAAATGGCTACTTCAAAAGTTTTTCCAGATTCTACAATTACTGAAATATCTTGTGTTTGTTCACATAATTCTGGAGTCTGTGACGCCTGAATATCATCTAATACCAAGAAGTTACCATTGTCACTATCAAGGTTGGTACGTAATACAACACCAACTGCAGTATTTGCACCAGGATTAAATGTTACTGTTCTTAAATGCCAGTCGTCTGCATTGTTATTTTGAGGAATAGCGGCAGTTGCCTGACTACTGATTACAGTACCTGAGCCATTAACTAATTCTACCAATATTTCTGGGTCGTTACCCGAAGCATTATCAATTAATATGTTGTAGGCGTAGAATGATATCGTTATTTCTTGATTAGCAAGTGCTTCTAAGCCTGTTCTTGACCATAGAACATTGTTATTACCTGCAGACGTACTTACCCCAATTGCCATAAATCTACCATCGGTTATACCTGAATGGTCATTAGGACTTCTCCAAGAAGCATTTGGGTTGGTTATTCTGTTTGTAACCGCATATTCAGCATTTACAAGAATTCCGGCAGGACCTAAATTACAGTCCGTATCAGTACCATCTTGTGGTTCATAGCAATATCCTGCGCCAATTTCCGCAATCTGTGTAGTTACACCAGCTCCAAAATCTTCAAGGAATAATGTGCTTTGAGAAGCAGCAATTGAACTTGTGTACCCAACTGTTATTGTTTGAGTACCTGAAGCAACATTATTGAATACATTACTATCTAATGGTGAGTTTTCGGTACCATTTAATTTATAGGTATATGTAAAGTCTGTAGTATTAGAAGGTGTAATTGTTACTACACCATCTCCATCGCACTCATACGTAATGTCATTCGTAAAAGTAGGGTCAATAGCGGCTGTAGGTACGGTTATTTCTAAATCTGTAGAACATCCTAAAGCATCTTTTATCGCTAATTGATAGTTACCCGGTGTTAATCGTTGCTCGTCAACTGCCGTAAACGTACTACCACCATCAAAACTATATTGGTAAGGTGCTTGTCCGCCACTACCATTTAAAATCTTTACTAAAGCAGTAGGGGTTGCTGCGCCAGATGTATCACATGACGCATCTTCTATAATAGAAGGTGAAGCCGTCAAAAGAAATGGTTGGGTAACTTCATACTCTAAAGTCTCTGTACATGCATTACCAGGATCACTATTGGTATCCATAACCGTAATGGTATAAGTACCAGCAGCTAAATTATTAAAGAAGTTTTCTGTTTGGTACGTTGCGCCACCATCAAGACTATATTGGTATGGTGCATTACCACCAGATGCGGTAATGGTTAATACAGAAGTAGCTGAATCGGCACATATAATATCAGTATTTGAAGCACTTATTGTAATAGTACCCAAATCTTCCATTTGTACGATATTCGATAATCCGTAACATCCATTATCATCTCTAATTACAAATACATATTCTCCATCTTCATTAGGTACATATGTTGAAGGGGTACCTTCATATCCGAATAAAAAGGATGGATTAGATGAGAAATCTGAATCTGGAATGGTAGTTTCGTCAGCGTATGGAGTAATACCATCTTTACTATAGATAGCATATTCGTACCCTGTTGTACCACCAGTTGCTGTTAAATTAATAACACCGGGAGTACATGTAATATTATCTTGATTTGTAGCTGTTAACCTCAGTTCAGGAATTTCGTCTACCGTAATAGTACTTTCGTCAGTACAACCGTCTGTTGTAGTGGTTACGATAACATAATCATCTGCTGAAAGACCTGTAAACGTATGCGTATTGTCAGAAGAAAGTAAATTATTAGCTACCAGGGCTCCTTTACCGCCGCTACCATTATCGAAGTAAAGCTCATAGCTATATTCTGGTGAAACGTTCAATGCCTGTATAGAAATTGTTCCTGCATCGGTACAATCAAATGGAGTTGTAGTGAGTTTTGTCTCAAAAATTCTTTCTGCAATACCAATTTCTTCGGTTTCGAACACACAACTGTTTTCAATTGGTGCACCTGTTGAAGGATTTAGTTGTGTAATCTGTACTTTATAAGTACCACTAGTTGTGATAGCAAAATTAGGACCTTGACCTGCGCTGAACGGTACTGCTATATTGTTATTTTCTACATCGAATAACTGGTAACCATAACCACTACCTAAGTCTATTACTCTTATTGAACCTTCGGTATCACAAATAATATCAGATGAATCTGGTTCAGGAATGTCTAAGGTATTTTGGTATGCATTGAAATAGAATCTACTAAAGCATCCGCCTTCATAACCTATAACTACTCTATATTTACCACTATCGGTTACAGTAAAATTATCTGCATCTGTTTCTTCGTTCCATGTCCAACCACTAGCTGTATTTGCACAATCATCACTTACATCGCCACAAGTAGCTACATTACAACTGGTTTCGTCAAGTCTTTCCCATTTAATACTCAAAGCATCGGTTATTCCTAATTGAATAAATGCACTATCAGTATCACCACAAAGAAATATATGTGGCATTGAGTTGTTGTCATTTGAACAAGTTACGATTTCACCTTGAATATCATTATCAGGATTACTGTCGCCATTAACTTGGTTAAAGTAACTGATGATCGGGTTGGTCTGTGTTTCACCATAACGCTCTACGGTGATTAATTCTGTGTGGTTGGCACAACCAGCACCTGATGTTTTCTCAACGATATAGTTACCTACAGTAGTTACTGTCAACGTGTTTGAAGTACCATCATCTAAAATAGTATCTCCAGAATCTATAGACCCATTATTGTTGTTGTCAATTGCCCAAGTGTATGTATCAAAACCTAAACCGGCAGAAAGTGTTCCGCTAACGCCACAAAGTTCTACTGTTCGTGCAACATTACAATTTGCCAATGCATCAGATACATTGTTGGCCGCTACTTCTAAAGTTGTGGTACATGCACCCGCAGGGTTGCTACCATCTTCGTCTGAAAAGGTGTTGGTATTTAATGTTCCAGAATAACTGGCATATGCGTTATTCTCTAGTTGAGAGGCACAAGCTGCTACGAATTCAGAACAGTCGCCTGCAACAGAAACCGTTATTTTAATCTTATACTCGGGATCATCAATTTCAACTAAAGTATTTGGTATCGTAAATGTTATGGTTCTAGTACTTTCTTCATAACTACTAGTTACACCTGGTGCATCATCAATATTTATATCATCTAAACTTACATTGTCTGGTAATACATTTTTGATTGTAAAACCAGTTGCATGATCATCGCCTGTATTCTGAAATCTTAATACATAGTTGTAAGTATCGCCTAAATCTACATCTTCACCATTTATATCTGTACCACCCAATAATTCAGAAGTGTTACCCAATACAATTACCGGTGCAAATACTTGAGTATAAGACGCTGCATTTACAGTACCATCGGTTGGGTCAACTGCAGGAACTCCCGTTCCATATTCACCGCCATCACCACCGTCAGTTGCATCATCTTTATAAAATTCGTTGGCATCACTACACCCGTCATCATCACTATCTAAATCTAAATGATCAGGATAGCCATCCATATCGGTATCTAGATTCGCACAAAATCCAGAAAAGGATGCTGTATTGTAAGATAAGAAGGCAACATCTGCATTTGAACTTAGTTGTAATCGTAAATAAGCAACGTCTGCTAAACTAGCAGCTGGAATACCAAATTCTGACAATTCTACTGTAGCCAAACGGTAATCTCTAGTGGTATTATTATAGAAGATGCTTCCGTTTGCGTGGTAAATATCTAATCGATACCTACCTACAACATTAGCAAGTGCTCCTCCGCTGTAAGCTTGCACACGTACGGAGTTACCTAGTGGAGCACCAGTTGCATCATAAAGACTTACAACATGACCGACACCACTTGGGTCTGCAACTTGGGTTAATAATATATCTGGTATGCCATCGCCAACGTTAGTCGCTACGATAGGGTCTATTTCATATGTCCATGTATCACCAATATTAACAATACCAGAACCAAGATCTAGTCCGTTTTGCCCGTGAGTCAATAACGGATTCAATGGATCTGTAGATGGGTCATTTACAATGGTCAATCCCAGAGAATTATCATTATTACCATCATTTAAATTAGCCTCAAATGTAGCCTCGTTATAGATGGTATTTGAAGGAGGCAAAGCCATCCAGGTAGATTCTGTGGCTGAAATATCTGAAAATCCATCGTTATTCGAGTCTATGCCATCTGATAAACCATTTCCGTCGGAGTCATTAAGGTTGTCGTCTGCTACCCCAGTGGTAAAAGTGGTGCCTCCAGAGGTGAATGCCAATAATTCATGTGATAAGTTTGGTAAAACTGGATTTATTGAAGTAGTAGAACTTCTCCAAAAACCATAGGAATTGGTGAAAATTTCTGTTATCGCAGTACCACCTTGCACAGTGCTTGATGGTGAAGTGAAATTTACATCATTAGATATGATACACATTTGTTCAATGGAATCATAAATACCATCATTATCATCATCTAAATCTACGCTATCTACAACGCCGTCATTATCGAAATCGTTATGTACTATAATTCGAGCCGAGGGCTCATCTCTTGTAATATTGGCGTCCGTTTGGTTTTGAGTATTGGTAGCTATATTAACGAGGTTGAGTAAAGGCAAGATATCTATTTCGTCTGCAGTTACTTCTAAAGTCAAAAATGCAACTTCACCAGGTGCCAATGTTCCGATATTCCAAACACTTCCATTCCAAGATCCTGTTATGGTAGAAGCCTGTTTCAAGGTTAACCCTGCAGGAATATTATCAGTTACCTGAAGATTAGTAATTGGTAAATACCATAAATTCTCTGCTCTAATGGTAAATGTTGCGGTTTCCCCCTCTGTAATCTCAGGTTTGTCAACTGTTTTTATAATTTGAACATCTGGCTCACAATAGAAAATTTTAATGGTTTGGGAGTCGTACGTACACGGTCCTTTTGTACCTCTTACATAGTAATCACCTGCAATGGTTGCGGCATAATCATAAGCATTCGCTCCAGGGATGGCAACACCATCAAAAAACCACTGGTAGGCATCAAAATTATCATCAGAAGCTTCGAAAATACTTGAACCAGAAAAACATTCTCCCTCTGTACCACCATTAATTTGTAAAACAACTTCTGGTACGGTGTCGAATCCTGAGAAATAACCGGCAACACCACGAGCACCATTAAATCCAAAAAAACCAATAGCCATTGGTCCGGTTGAGGTTACATTAATGTCACCATCTAAATTAGGAATATAGAAAGTTTTCCAATCATCAGAACCTGCAACAGGATCAGAAGCGGGTTTGGAAACCTCTACGCCATCTTCATATACTTTTATATTTGCATCGATAGTATTAACAGAAGCAATAATTGTCAAACCTCCAGTAACATCGGTACCAGCCATATTTCTAATATCTGGAATGTTGTCCATTACATCTGGTAATAAACAGTTAACCGGGGCTACAAAGTTTAAACCTTGGGTGTAATTTGCTGCTGCACCAGCTAAACTTTGGTATGCATAAACATCTTTAGAAGTTTGTACGAACATATTTGCACCTGCAGAATTACTTGAATAATAGGTGCTAGGTATTTTGAAATATTCGCCATTATCAATAGTAGCAATTGCAGTTGTACCACCATTTACGAATACTTGTGTGTTATCTGCTGTAGCAATTACTAGAGGGAATTCTGTAAGTCCGCTAGAAGAACCATTACCTCTTATAAATACATAATCTTTACCTAATTTATTAATAGGTACTGGTTGATCTATACCGGCATCTCTATGGCTTTGACCATCTTGACTACCAAAGTTCATAGATCCATTACTGATTACAATATCTTTTGTAGCTACAATAGAAGCACCGATCCAACCATCTTCGTGAGCCTGTGTTGGTGAAGTACCTATATAAGTTTCATACACAAAAGATTCATTGGCATTTAATGTTATGGTATGTGAGTTAGCAGTTATACCAGCTCTGTTATTACCTACTCTAAACTCACAACCAGGGTCATAACCAGATAAGACAACTGTGGTGTTGTCTTCGGTTGCCATAATACCAAGGGTATTAGATTTAGATACTTGAGCACCTTTGTTAGGTACACCTCCCCATTTAAAATTGGTACCCATTGCTTGTCTACCCTTTGCTGTCAGTGAAGCAGCTTGTGCAGCAGAGTTACCTCTGTAGTTTACATAGAATTTTTCTCCACCTGCAGAAATAAAACGTAAACCACTATTAGAAAGTACCGTACCAGTGTTCGCATTAGTTACAAGGGTAATATTGTTATCACCATTAGCTAAGGTCCATACACCAGGGTTAAGTCTGTCAATGGTAAATGTTCTTACAATTGTGTTAGAAGTACCTTGATAAGCGTAAACGTTGAAAGGCGTGGTTTCTGGAGTAGATAAATGAATTGCTTGGTTCTGTATAGCTTGGTTGTTTAGACCTTGCTTCATTGGTGGTAAATAATGAAGATCGCTTAATTGCGCTGTCCCCAAAAAGGAGCTGAATGCAATTAGAAAAAACAATAAGAATTTAATTTTCGTTTTAGTCTGAGTAATCATCGGTATGGTTTCAAGTAGTACTAAAACAAATAAAGCAAGCTTTTTCCTCTTGGCTAAAAAAATGTTGTATACTGGCTAATTATGTTGCCGTAAGCGTTAATTCTATATGCTTGATAAAAATTAATTAAGTGAAATGATTAATTTGTAAGTAAATTTGAAGCATGTCAGAAGAAAGATTAATGTCAAAGAAAAAACCTGCTTACCCTGTAAGTGAGGCTTTAGATGGCTACTTGGAACACTATAGCAGAAAAATTGAAATCCCAATTTTTTATGACGATTTACTTCGGTTTTCTGGGTCGGTTGTGGTGTATGATAAAAATGATGAAGATACCCTTTGGGTACGTGCTTATTATTCAGAATTTGATCGAAAAGAAATAGACGATAGTTTAAAGAAAGTTTATTCTATTTTACATTCTGATGGAAGCGATAATATTCATCAATATTTAAATGTTGATGCGGTCGATTTCTGTACGTTTGGTAACTCGAAGCCTTTTAGAATTAAAGTCAGAAATATTTTGAACGATAACTTCACTTATTTCTACGTAAAAAAGACGGATGCATCTCGTATTTATGGCTTAGAATTAGAGCATATGCTTTCACCTTACAACTTAAACTTTTTGGTGTATAAAGACACCTTAATTGAAGAGCATATAGCAGGTATACCAGGCGATGAATTTATAAAGCATAATTTACCGAAATGTACCCCAAGAGAAAAAGCGCAACTGGCAAAAGAATTTGTAAAATTCAATGAACGTTGCATGATTCGATTATTAGGCGATATGCGTTCATATAACTATGTAATTGTGCCTACGCATGATTTTGACCATGTAGTGTATAAAATACGTGCTATAGATTTTGATCAACAGTGTTTTGAAGGAAAACTGAAAGTCTATAGACCTCAGTTTTTCAAAGAAAATTTTCAAATGGTTGAGTTGGTTCGTAAAAAACTAACACACGATTCTGTAGATCAATATAAATTAGAAGAACGTTCAATGGTCGCCAAGAGAATTTTAAGTTCTGGAAACAGAATTAAAAAATTACGAGCGATCTGTAAAACCGATGAAATTTCTACCCCAGAAAATATAGCGATGTTAAGAGAACAGATTGAAGTTCTTACGATGGATATGGACTTTCAGACTTGTGAAACTATGGGCGAAGTACTAGATTTAGCATTGAATTTTGTTCGTAGAAATTATGAAGATGTAAGTGTAAAACAAATTATAGAACACAATATTAAAATCAATAACTAAAATATATTTTAGTAGTCAGGTATTTAAAAAGCCCTTTATTTTCTTAAGAAAATAAAGGGCTTTTTTACTTATTGCAAGTTCAGCGAATTTAGGAAAAACTAGCTCTTTTGTTCTTTGTTAAAGTATACTAAGTAGTAATACATTTGTCTTTCTTCATCCCAACCTTTTTCAACAAATTTCTCTGCAGACTCAGGGTTAATGAAATCCATTTTAATTTGAATATTGGTATCCAAATTAATAACGTTCTTTATCTTTTTACGAGCATCTGATACTGCCTTGTTGGCAATGTCGAAGGTAGAAACATCTTCAATACTAAATTTCGGACCTTTCTCTGCTTTGTAATGTTTAAATTCAGGAATCAATTCCGGATTTTCCATTACCTCGTTTAAGAAAGTGGACTCTTCAAAGGAATCATTTTTTGCAAAGTGGTTTACAGCACGGTTCATAAATAAAACCTCTTGTTGCTTGTCTTCTGCTGGTAAAACAACCTCTTTAGCAAAGTCTTGACAAAATTTTAAATAGTTTTTTGTCTTAAAGTTGTCATCTGAAAGTGGTTCAACACCTAAAAAGTTTTCTATCCAATACTTCGTGTCGTACTTATTGCTATCTACTGAAAGTACTTTGTAACCCTCTTCTTTTTCGACATTGAAAATTAAACACCCTTTATCTAATTTATTGATATTGATACCTTGTTGTATAACGATATCTAAATTGCTATTCTTTTCTTCGAACTGAATAAAATCGTGTTTTAACTCACTTTTGAAGATACCAATGGCATCTACTTTTTTGTTATCTAGAAGTAATCCAGAAAGGAAAGCTACATATACTTCACCACTTTTAATATGTGGGTGATTAGATTGTTCGAATAATAAAGAAGCTACTTTTTTGGAATTTAAATGAGCCTTAGAAGGATCTTCAAAAACTTCACTTACTATTTTGTATAATTCGTTAAATTCAACATCAACCTCATTAGCCAGTTTATAGTAATTTTCTTCCTTTTCTCTAAAAGGCTTAAAAAAGTATTCTTTTAGTAAACCAGTAGTTTCATCGTTAAGTCTAAATGGTTCTTCTGAAAGAAAAACACCTTCATTCTTATTTTTGTTACCAACTCTATGTATAGAAATACTTTCAATTTGGGTAGCATATAGGTTAATCATAAAATGTTCTAAATTAAATGGTTAGTAAGCGAAAATATATTTTTTACTCGATAATTGAGATTTAAATGCTCCGACGCTTGCATCGAAGTGTAAATTATGTTTTCAATTCGATGCCTTGCGGACTTGCCCCGAAGTCATTTACTGAAATTTAGTTCCAATTTTCATCGAAATCTAAATCGTCGTAATTTTCAAAAGTATCATCGAAATCGAAATCGCTTTTCTCTGCTTCAAAATTCTTTTCTGGCGGAGTTTCTGGTAGCTCACCAAATGTAAAAAGTACATTAGGGTAAGAGCGGCCATCTTCATTTTCTTGAATATCTGCAAGCTCAACGAAAAACGTCCACATGTTCATGAAATCATAAACGTATATCAGTTTTGGGTTGTTCTCGGTCATAATATCCTCTAAAAAGGTTTCATTCATTAACCGTACATCAGAACCAGATTCACTCATATCAAAAAGCGCAATCTCTTCGTCTTGTTTCCACTCTTCATCACAGGTATAAAAAGAAGCCATTTCATTACCTAAAAAGCCAAATGCCTGAGTAATGGCATTATGAAATTCTTCTAATGAATTGTGGGACTCAATCTCTAAATCTCTGAAAATATCTTCTTCAGCGTCTAGAATTATACGAATTTTATAAATCATACCTTAATTTTTGTGGGTCGGCAAAGTTACGAAGTTTTCGAATCTTTTCTAGGCATTAATGCATCTAAAAGTATGTAGAATTGAACTCCGAATAAGATAGAAGCTAAAACAAGATGTAACGGCTGACTAGCAAACGGAAAATCTAAATAGTTCATGGCAATACCCGTAAATACTTCAACTACCAGTAAAAACAAGACCCAGTAAATTTTAAAGTGACCTAAATCTAATTTTGTAATTCTATATGCTAAGAATGCGTTTATTAATAGGACTAGGATAGAAAATGAACGGTGTATATAAAATAGTAGTTCAGGGTTTCTCAACCAATGATCTCTGGCATTATAGCCGAAAATGTCTATTTGCTCGTCTATAAATTGTCGTACTTGAGTACCCATAGCAATTTGAACAAGTGTCAATACTATTGCTATAATGCTGATATTCAATACTAATTTATCGTATTTAATACGTTTATTCTCTTCATTTGCTAAATAGATAACATAAAGTAACATCGCTACGATTACTAATGCCATAAGCATGTGAACGGTTATTTTTGCGGGCTCTAAAACTGAGTATACAACCGTTGCGCCTAACCAAGCTTGAAAAACCATGCCTACAACCACCAACCATGATAGAATGGGTATACGCTTTTTCTTCTTCCAAAATTTAATAGACATTATGGCTAGCAGTAGTGTGGCGAGACCGGCTAAGGCACCAAAAAGCCTATTTATATATTCGATCCACGTGTGCCATGGGTTGAATTCAGCGTAGTCATGCTTAGTATAGGCTTCCCAATTTGCCGAATTGAACGAATCTTTTGTAGTAAACGATTCTTTAGAAACCTGTAAGGTTTCACGATAAATAATTACTTGACCTTTTTCAAATAATCGGTCTGGTTGCCATTGTATTTCGGTTACTTCTGTTGGTGGTAGGTAGTAGCCAAAACATTTGGGCCAATCTGGGCAACCCATGCCGCTGCCTGTCATTCTAACTACGGCACCTGCGACAATCACTAAATAAACTAATACCAAAGATGTTTTGGCAACTTTTCTAAATGTAATATCCATAAATAATATCCATTCTATTTTGTACTCTGTAGACCTAATTCAGCACCCTTAAGATACATAAAATCTTGAGCAGCTTTATATTCATTCGGAATTTCTCCTTCTAAAATTGCTTCTTTAATCGCTTCTTTTATAATTCCGATTTCCTTTGATGGTTTCAAAGAAAAAGTTTCCATTATTTCTTCACCACTAATAGGTGGTTGAAAGTTTCTAACATGATCGCGAGCTTCTACTTCTTCAATCTTTTGGCGAACAACTTTAAAATTTTGATGATACTTACGCTGCTTTTTGGGATTCTTAGTTGTGATATCAGCTTCGCACAAAGTCATTAAATCTTCTACATTATCACCGGCATCAAAAACCAATCTACGCACCGCTGAATCTGTTACATAATCTTCAGATAGTATAATAGGTCTTGAACTCATTAAAACCATCTTTTGAACGAATTTCATTTTTTCGTTCAATGGCATACGTAAACGCTTGAATAATTTAAAGACCATTTTAGATCCTACGAATTCATGTCCATGAAATGTCCAGCCAATTTTTTTATGGAATCTTTTTGTCGGTGCTTTACCTATATCGTGTAACAAAGCAGCCCAACGTAACCACAGGTCGTCTGTTGCTTCAGATATATTATCGACTACCTCTAAAGTATGCCAAAAGTTGTCTTTATGCTTTTGACCTTCAATTTCTTCTATACCTTGTAGGGCAGTTAATTCTGGTAGAATTAACTCTAGTAATTCTGTTTTATGCAGTAGCGAAAAGCCTAAAGAAGGTTTTTTACACAGCATAATTTTATGAACTTCGTCTAAAATTCGCTCATTAGAAACAATTTTTAGACGGTCTTTATTTTCTGTAATCGCCTGTAAAGAAGGTAGTGCGATTTGAAAATCTAATTGGGTAGCAAAACGAATGGCCCGCATCATACGTAAAGGGTCGTCTGAATAGGTAATACCTGGTTCTAGGGGAGTTTTTATAATCTTGTTCTCCAAGTCGGCAATACCGCCAAAAGGGTCAAGAAGCTCGCCGTAGTTCGATTTGTTCAAGGAAAGCGCCAAAGCATTTATGGTGAAATCGCGTCTTTTTTGGTCATCTTCTAAAGTGCCATCTTCAACGATAGGTTTGCGACTATCGCGCTGATAACTTTCTTTACGTGCACCAACAAATTCAAGTTCGATACCATCACTTTTAATCATGGCAGTACCAAAATTCTTAAAAACCGATACTTGAGGTTTGCCTTCTAATTTAGAAGCAACTTTTTCGGCAAGTTTAATACCGCTGCCAATGGCAACGACATCTATATCTTTAGGTATGTTACGTTTTAAAAAATAATCTCTTACAAAACCTCCAATAACATAACAATCTACAGAAAGTTCTTCTGCAGCTTCTGAAATAATCTTGAAAATTGGGTTGTTTAAAGCGTCTGTATAGCTCTCTTGCATGTTCTTAATCTCGAATAATCTTCACCGTACCATCATTAGCTAATCTAATAATTGACGAGGCGGAGCTATTCTGTTTCTCACGATGCAAATTTACCACATAGTCTACACCTTTTAAAATGGCTGTATCTATATTTTGGAAAGATTTTGGGGTACGCTGTCCAGATACGTTGGCAGATGTAGAAACAATGGGCTTTTTAAACTTACCAATTAGGTATTGGCAGAATTTATCAGAAGCGACTCTTACGGCTAAAGTATTGTCTTCTGCTATTAAGTTTTTAGCCACACCACGGGGTTTATCGAATATTATAGTCGTCGGCTTAGTTGCAAGGTCAATAATATCATAAGCAAGATCAGATACCTTTTCAACATGCTTTTCGAGCATAGCATCATTGGCAACTAAACATATTAATGCTTTGCTGTCTTCGCGTTGTTTTAATTTATATACCTTTTCAACAGCTTCTTCATTAGTAGCGTCACAGCCAATGCCCCAAATGGTGTCGGTAGGGTAGAGTATGAGTCCGCCGTTTTCTAGAACTTCTATGCATTTGTTGATTTCCTCTGTCATTTGTTTTTGGTTGTATTAAAGAAAATTGTTGGGTGTTATGTTGAAGTAGTTAGTTAAAGCTAGCCATTGGGTCTTGTTCTTATCTCCTCCAATATTCGATTTTTTTAGAGATTGCTTTTGTGACCCAATAATGGGTATAGGTGTTTTAGCTTTGTTCTTTGCTTGCAAAGAAACAGTTCCTTTTAAATAAGCCATGGCTTTAAACCATAAGTCATCTGCTTTTGGTGCCAATTCTAAAAATAATGTTGAATCGGTTACTTTTTCTGAAAGAGATTTTGGTGGATATAAAACACCCTCGGCACCAATTGGTATTACGGCAGATTCCCTAAATTTTAGGTTTTTATCAAAGACCCAGCTCTTATACGATTGTAATTCGCCGTCATTATTATATCTAATATATCTAGTCTGATTAGCTATGATTTTTTTTGGATGTGATAGGTGTTCTTCATGCAATAGTCGAAGCCAGTTTGGTCTATAAAGCATATCATCATCACAAGTAACAATTATATCATTGGGAAATAATTTTAAGCTATGAATAAGTTTTCTGTGAGAACAAGTTAAATCAGAATACATGATTTCAAATAAATCACTTTCTAAAATAGTTAGTTTTTTGGGTATTTCATTTCTTAAAGAATGATGTAACCATAAAATTATTTTCTTTGGTCGTGCATCTTGATTTAAGAGACTTCTTATTGTTAAATGAAGGGTGCCTAACCTTGAAGGAATGGAGGTTAAAGAAACAATTACCGGTATTTCTTTCTTGTCCTCGGTTATCATACTTTTAGACGAAAGGGCTAAAAGTTTAACCGAATTGTAAATTGATACAGGAATTTCTTTTAACTTCATTTTACAATGCTGTAATTTGTCCCTTTATTAAGAGACCGTCTTTTCTAGCTCAAAGATAGATAAGAGTTTTATATTTTTGCAGTAATTTGAAACGTAGCATGGAGATTCCTAAAATAAGTATCATCGTTAGTACATATAATGCCGAAGAGTGGCTGAAGAAGGTGCTATGGGGCTTTGAGCAGCAAATATTCAAAGATTTTGAAGTTGTTATTGCTGATGACGGATCTAAGGCACCTACTAAAGAATTATTGGCAGAGATGGCTAAAAAGGTGCATTACCCAATTGTGCATGTTTGGCAAGAAGACGATGGCTTTCAAAAATCTAGAATATTAAATAAAGCGGTAACTGCCTGTTCTGCAGATTATATTATTATGACCGATGGTGATTGTATACCTCGAGAAGATTTTGTTCAGGTGCATTACATTAATAAAGAACCAGGTTATTTTATTTCTGGTGGATATTACATGCTACCCATGAATATTTCTAAACTAATTACTCTTGACGATATAGAAAATCAACGATGCTTCAATATTCAATGGTTGAAGGATAAAGGAATACCACAGACTTTTAAAAATAACAAGCTTACTGCTAAAGGATTTATTTCTAAAATTTTAAATAGGGTTACACCGACCAATGCAAGTTGGAACGGACATAATTCTTCTGGGTGGAAAAAAGATATTGAAAATGTAAACGGCTTCGATGAGCGTATGCAATATGGCGGTCAAGATAGAGAGCTAGGTGAACGTTTGTTCAATTTCGGACTAAAGTCTAAGCAACTACGTTATAGTGCTGTTTGTGTGCATTTAGACCATAAAAGAGGGTATAAAACACCAGAATCTATTGCAAAGAATGTGGGGATAAGAAATGCTACTAAAAAGGAAAAAAGCGTGTGGACGTTTTACGGCATTACTAAGTAATACGCAAGTTCATTTTTCTGTTCTAATCTTTTAAGTTCATTATAGCGTTCTAAAACACCCAGTGAATTTAAGTAACAAATTGTAAAACCTTTTTTACCATCTAGTATACCAAGACGTAAGATGTAATGGTTGAAAAATTTCCAGCCAGTTTTTAAAACCATCATTACATAGCTAAACTTCTTTTCTTTATAAAAAGATTCAATAGCTTTTAAACGACCATATTTCAGCATTTTACCTTTGTAATCTTCGTAGTTCTTGTAACAATAATGAGTCAGTTTTTCCTTTAGAATACCAGAAGTACCATCAACGTCTAATGTTTCATGAACAATTTTGCAGTCAGAAAATATAGCTTTACTTTTTCTAAAAAGTCTGTAGTTTTTATCGGTTTGCCATCCGCTGAAATTCAATTTTTCATTCTTGAACATGAACTGGCGATAAAACCAAAATGCTGCAATATCAGTATCACTAGCTACAGTCTCTGAAATTTCATTTTGTAAAGCATCAGAAACAATTTCGTCAGCATCTAAAAATAAAACCCAGTCATTAGTGGCTTGTTTTAATGCAAATGATTTTTGAGCGGTAAAATTCTCAAACGGATTTTGAATAACTTTTACTTTCGGGTGGTCCTTTAAATATTCAAAGGTACCGTCGGTACTAAAAGAATCAACTACAATAATTTCATCGGCAAAAGAAACTGATTCAATACACTTTTCAATGTACCCAATTTCGTTATACGTAATTACTAATGCGGTAAGTTGTTCCTTTTTGTTAATCATACTTTCCAATTTGATAGGTTTGCTCTAATCGGAGCGAACAAAGTTATAACAAAAAAAGAATTAAAAAATTGTGTAAAGCAGTAAAATTCTTACACGATTGAAATCCAACGTTATAGCATGGTTCAGTTTATAAGAGGGCGTATTTTAGAATGGTTGCGTTCAATTATCAAAAAGTTTTTTAGTTTTTGCTAACGCTGCGCCAATAACCTGGTGCATATCGTAATACTTGTATTCTGCTAGCCTACCACCAAAAATCACTAAGTCTTTGGCAGCCTTGTTCTTATACTGTAAATACCTGTTATTATTCTTGTCATCGTTGATTGGGTAGTACGGTTCAGAGTCGGTTGAAGCTTCTAACGGATATTCTTTTGTAATGACTGTTTTCTTCTGTTGCCCGAACTCAAAATGCTTGTGCTCTAAAATTCTTGTATACGGTATTTCTGCCTCGGTATAATTGATGACAGCATTACCTTGGTAGTTATCTATGTCTAAAATTTTATGATCGAAACGTAACCCACGATATTCTAATTTACCAAATTCGTAGTTGTAGTATTCGTCAATTTTACCTGTAAAAACAGTTTTATGAGCCATGTTGTCAAGAGCTATTTTATCTTTAAAATAGTTGACACCTAGCTGTACGTCGATACCTTCTAAGAGTCCGCCACTTAATTCGTTATATCCTCCTACAGGTATGCCTTGGTAACTATCGTTGAAATAATTATTGTCGAAGGTGAATCTTAAGGGTAGGCGTTTAATTATGAATGCAGGTAATTCAGTGGCTTTTCTTCCCCACTGTTTTTCAGTGTATCCTTTGATGAGCTTAAAATAAATATCTTCGCCAACTAGCGAAAGTGCTTGCTCTTCGAGATTTTGTGGTTGTTTTTTTTGATATTTCTTACTTTGTTCGTCAATGATAGATTTAGCCTCTGCAGGAGTCTTAGTACCCCATAGTTGATAGAAGGTATTCATGTTAAAAGGTAAATTGTACAATGAACCTTTATGGTTGGCAACCGGTGAATTGGTGTATCTATTAAACGGAACAAAGTCATTTACATAGTTCCAAATCTTCTTGTCATTGGTATGAAAAATATGCGCTCCGTAGGCATGCACATTAATATCCTCTATCTTTTTACAAAAGGTATTTCCACCAATATGTTCTCTTTTATCTACTACTAAACAGCTTTTTCCTCTTTTTTTGGCTTCATGGGCAAAAACTGCTCCGTATAAACCGGCGCCTACAATAAGAAAATCATACTTTTTAGTTGACATCATCCTTCAATATTAAAAGCGCAAAGATACTGTTTGAGAAGGAAATTAGTTAACACGAAAAGGTTTACTATAATTGAAATTTTATATTTCATATGTAGTTTTATATCGTTAAAATTGCAATGCTTAAACCATAAATAATAACTGAATGAATTCTGATAATCTCTATTATATTTCTAGGAATTATAAATTTTCAAAAAATGCAGCTTCCAAACCAAAAATGGATTGCGAGACTGTTCTAGAAAAGAACGGATTCAAGAATTTGGGTTTTAAGCAAAGTAATCACCCCAGTTCGGCAATAGGTGCTGTTATCAGCTTTTTCGGAATAACAAAAGGATTGTTTCTACTACCAAGAAAATCAGTTTTCTGTATGCAATATCCGTTAAGCAAGTTTTTTGGATATATAACTAGCATTGTTTCTATAAAGAAATGTACCCTTATCATTATTATACATGATGTGAAGTTTTTAATGGGAAAGTCTACTGATTTGAAAGGTGAGATGGCAAAATTCAATAAAGCCGATTTTATCATCGTTCATAACGAATCTATGAAAAAGTGGTTTCAAGAAAATGGATGTACTGCACAATTGGTAAGCTTAGAATTGTTCGATTATATACATGCAAGTAATAAGCATGCAACACTCAACACACCTTATGATGTAGTTTTTGCTGGCGGATTGGGTAAAGAGAAAAGTGAATTTTTATATAGTATGGACAGTCTAAATCCGTCAAATTATAAACTGAAGTTATATGGTAACGGTTTTAATGCGGCCGATGCTGAAAGAGATAATTCTATTTTAGACTACCAAGGTGTTTTCCCGCCGGACGAGGTAATTGATGAAATACAAGGTTCGTTTGGTTTAATTTGGAACGGTAATGCATTGAATGAATGTTCAGGGGATTTCGGAAAGTATCTGTTATATAATAATCCGCATAAAACATCTTTATATCTCTTGTGTGGACTACCTGTTATTGTTTGGAAAAAAGCTGCAGTTGCCAAATTTATTGAAAAAGAACAGGTTGGTATCACTTTAAATTCTTTAGATGAACTTGATGCTATTTTAGCAAACCTTGACCCAAAAGATTATGCAACTATGGTTTCTAATGTAGAAAAGGTAAAAACCAAAGTTGCCTCTGGTCATTACCTTTCTCAAGCTATTACTAAAGTAGTAGAATTGGTTTAAAAATTAAACCGCAACATCATACTCTCTAAGTGCATCGTTCAATGATGTCTTTTTGTTTGTGCTTTCTTTTCTTTTTCCGATAATTAATGCACACGGCACTTGAAATTCTCCTGCCGGAAATTTCTTGGTATAACTACCAGGTATCACTACTGAACGAGCAGGTACAACACCTTTTGTTTCTACGGGAGTTTCACCGGTAACATCGATAATCTTGGTACTCATCGTTAAAACAACATTGGCTCCAAGTACTGCTTCTTTTTCAACTCTAACGCCTTCTACAACAATACAACGAGAACCAATAAAGGCACCGTCTTCTATAATAACTGGTGAAGCTTGTAAAGGTTCAAGAACGCCACCAATACCAACACCACCACTTAAGTGAACATTTTTGCCGATCTGTGCACAACTACCAACAGTTGCCCAAGTATCAACCATAGTACCTTCGTCTACATATGCACCGATGTTTACATAACTAGGCATTAAAATAGTACCTGGTGCAATATATGCGCCATGTCTTGCTACCGCATTTGGTACAACACGAATTCCTTTTTCCTTGTAACCTCTTTTCAAGGGCATTTTATCGTGGTACTCAAAAATACCAGCTTCCAAAGTTTCCATTTTCTGAATAGGGAAATACATAACTACTGCTTTCTTTACCCATTCGTTAATTTGCCATCCGTCCGTAGTTGGTTCGGCACATCTTAATTTTCCGATATCTAAAAGGTTAATAACCTCTCTTATGCTATCTTGGGTAGCAGATTCCTTTAAAAGGTCTCTGTTGTCCCATGCTTTTTCTATTTGTGCTTTTAATTCTGTCATTTTCATAAAATTTTCTCAAATATAAGTTGAAGTACAGTAATTAGCCATGCGCATGGGCACATATAACAAATTATCCTTTATTTTTGCCAAAAATTAAGTTTGGGAAAGATTCTTGCAATTGATTACGGAGAAAAACGTATTGGCTTAGCGGTTACTGATGATATGAAAATGATAGCATTCGGATTAACGACTGTTGCCACTGCCGAAATCTTTGAATATTTATCTGATTATATTTCCAAAGAAAAAGTAGAAACCATTGTGGTAGGCGAGCCTAAACAAATGGATAATACCGCATCTGAATCTGAAGTGCATATTGCTCCGTTTTTGGTAAAGTTGGCAGAGAAATTTCCAACCATACCGATTAAAAGACATGATGAGCGTTTTACATCTAAAATGGCTTTTCAGACTATGATAGATAGCGGATTAAAGAAGAAACAAAGAAAAAACAAAGCATTGATTGATGAGATCAGTGCTACTATTATATTACAAGATTTTTTAAAAACAGTATAAATGATTTTACCCATTATTGCATACGGTGATCCCGTATTAAGAAAAGTAGCGGATGATATTGATAAAGACCATCCAAAACTGAATGATTTGCTTGCTAACATGTGGGAGACCATGTATAATGCTAGTGGTGTAGGTCTTGCGGCTCCTCAAATAGGATTGCCAATTCGTATATTTTTGGTTGATACGACTCCCTTTTCAGGTGATGAAGATTTAACTGAAGAGGAACAAAAACAGTTAGACGGTTTCAAGCAGGTATTTATTAATGCTACTATTGAAGAAGAAACTGGGGAAGAATGGGCTTTTAACGAAGGTTGCCTTAGTATACCAGATGTTCGTGAAGATGTAAGCAGAAAGGATACCATTAAAATCACTTATTTAGATGAGAATTTTAAAGAGCATGAAAAAACCTTTGATGGCTTATTGGCTCGTGTTATTCAGCACGAATACGATCATATAGAAGGTGTGTTGTTTACCGATAAATTATCTGCACTAAAAAAGAGAATGTTAAAAGGAAGATTAACCAATATTTCTAAAGGAAAGATTAACGTTGACTATCGCATGAAATTTCCTGCGATGAAAAAAGGACGTTAAAATGCCTTTATTATTAATAGAAAAGTGTAATATTTGTCCACTTGAAATTTTAAAATAGTTTATGGGGTTAGAGAAAATTTTATCAGTTGCAGGAAAACCAGGTTTATATAAATTGATTACACAAACCAGAACAGGTTTTGTGGCTGAGTCTTTGTTAGATGGAAAAAGAATAACAGTAAGCTTACGCAGTAGCGTTAGTGTATTGTCTGAAATAGCTATTTATACGCTTGAGGAAGAAGTGCCTTTAAGAGATGTGTTCAAGAAAATACAAGAGAAGGAAAATGGTGGTAAAACATCTATAGGCCATAAAGAAGAGAAAATTAAATTAGAAGAATACTTTTTTGAAGTACTACCTGACTATGATGAAGATCGTGTGTACGTTAGTGATATTAAAAAAGTTATTCAATGGTATAACATTTTAACTGAAAATAAGATTACTGACTTTTCTAGTGAAGAGGTTGAGAGTGAAGAAGCTTCTGAAGAAGAATAGTTTTTCTTACATAATTTGAATAAAAAAGCCCTTATGGGCTTTTTTTTTGTTTAATACTTAAGGTTATGTGTGTTATTAAACTGTTCATCTATAGTTTTTTACCATTCATCTATACCTTTCTTTTATCCATCATATATCAATTCAAATAAGATATTAAATGCTGCAAATTTGTGGTGTAGCTAAATAGCCATAACAAAATTTGATAAATATGATTGAAAGTGATTTTGAAATTAATTGTGAATTGAAAAGTGCTTTTTTCGAAAATGCATATTCGCCTTTTGTGATTTTAGACAGAAATATGAATTTTGTTGATGTAAATCAAGCTAGTGTTGATACTATTGGTATTGAGAAAGAGAATTTTATAGGTAAAAGCATGCTAGACATATTCCCTTATTTAGAAGGGACAGAGCGGTACGATGCTTATAAGAATGTTTTAGATACAGGCGTGCCGTTTGGTTATGATGAGTTGTTATTTAAAGGTGAATTTACTGAAGTAACATTTATGTCTAGGGCATTTAAAATTGGAGATTACTTAGGTATTACAACTCTAGATGTAACGAATGTAATTGATACCGTTCAGAAATTAAAAAGCACTAAAACTTCATTAATAGAGGTCAATGAAAATTTAAAAAAGAAGAATCAAGAGTTAGAAGATTTTTCATATGTAGCAGCACATGATTTAAGAGCCCCGCTGACCAATTTAAAGAGTCTATTGCGAATGGCTTTAGAGACTAATATTAGTCCTAATGAAGTTATGCCAATCGTTGAAAAAATGAATGTGGTTACCAAAGTAATGTGCGATAAAATTACAGCCTTAAATATGGTGATTGCTACAAAGTCTAATTTTGGAGCACCTAAAATAGAATTAGAGTTTTCTGAGGTTGTAAGTAAATTAAAAGCTAGTTATTCTAAAGAAATAATAGAAGGTAGAACAATCATAAAAGAAGATTATTCAGCATGCCCTTCGATCAATTATAACAAGATGCAATTAGAGACAGTTCTTCAAACTCTTATGTCGAATTCTCTTAAGTATAGGCACCCTAAAAGAAAACTTAGTATAAAAATTGAAACAAAAGAAGTCAATGGTAAAGTTCAATTATCGTTTAAGGATAATGGACTAGGCTTTGACCAGGAGTTTTCTGATAAAATATTTGCCTTGTTTAAACGTCTACATAC